>NZ_NFJF01000009.1 GCF_002159735.1 Olsenella sp. An270 | reverse complement strand
GGGCAGGGGCGGGCGCGGGCTTCCTCACGACGACGCGGGCGGGCTCGACGTACTCGATCTCGCACGACTCGGGGAGGATGGCCAGGTCCCTCAGGACCTCCTCGCCGTGGCGGACGCCGACGACGGGCTCGGTCTCGTAGGTCTCGACGTACTGCTCCGCCGGCTCCTGGTCGCCCTCGGCGGCCGGCTCCTCCGCGGGGGCGGGCACGGGGCGGGCCTTGGGCTCGGCGCCGCTCGGGCGGACGTTCTCGAGCACGCCGAGGAGCGCCGCGACGGCGGCCTTGTTGTCGTTGGCGCCGTCGGTGCACGGGGCGGTGCGCTCGGCGATCAGGCCGACGGCGGGGACCACGGCGGGCAGCGCCGCGACGACGCCGAGGAGCCACGTGACGATCCGGAAGGGGGCGGGCAGGAAGCCCAGCATCTGGAAGAGGGCGAACACGGCCACGGCGAGCGAGCAGGGCACGCTGAGCCTGCTGGCGAGCGAGAGGTGGGGCGCCACGGGCGAGGTGTGGAGGAAGTTCTCGCGCGGGGAGTCGTAGTGGGCGGCGATGACGATGGTCCTGCTGCCCTTGGTCACGAGGGGGCCGGTCGCGCGGTGGACCGCCACGACGTTCTGGCTCTGGGCGCGCGGCCCCAGCGTGAGGCGCGGCGCATGGCCAAAGAGGCGCGCGACCGAGAGGGCCGCGGGCAGGACGGCGAGCACGAAGCCCACGAACGAGAGCACCGCGACGCCGGTCCCCGCCAGGACCATGCCCACGAGGCAGGCAATGGCGAGGATCGCCGGGCCGAGGCCCGAGACCAGCGGCTCGTCAAACTCCTCGATGCTCGCCTCGACGTCGTGCTGACCCATCAGGTCGGAGATGACCTCGGCCGCCTGGAGCTCCTCCTCGCTGTTCGTGGGGGAGATGCCGATCCTCTCGTCGAGGAAGTCGAGGTAGTCATGTGTCATGGCCATGTGAAGCATCCTTTTCGCAAGTGTCGCGCGCGTTGGTCACGAGCCGTGCATACAATTCAAAGAGTATACGTCTTGTCCATGCTCTACGCAGGAAAGACTCAAGCGACGGCTCAACCGTCGGGACGAACGGACTCGGGGAGGTGGCATGAGGCTCACGCGCGACGACGAGCGGGCGAGAAGGATCTGCTCGCTCGCGCTCGACTTCATGAGCGCGGCGACGCCCATCCCGTCGTCGGAGATCGCCCGGGCGCACTACGCCGGGCTCTCCCCCGACAGCTTCCGGCGCGCCTTCTCGCGCGACCGGGAGGTACTCGCGGCCTGCGGTGTCGCGGTCGTCGAGCGCCGGCAGGGCGGCGAGGAGTCGCTCTGGGCCGCCGACGCCGAGCGCTCGTTCGCACGGGGCGCCGAGCTCGCCCCGACGGACGCCGCGGCACTCGAGCTCGCCTGCCGCCCGCTCGCCGACGACCCGTCGTTCCCGCTCGCCGACGAGCTGCGCCTCGCCCTGGCAAAGATCTCACGGGCCTTCTCCGAGACGCTGGCCGTGGGCAGGGTCCGCGACGGCGGCGCCTCGCGCGCCCTCGGGACGCTCCGCTCCTGCATGACGTCCGGCACCGCGGTGCGCGCGGCCTACGTCGACGCGCGGGGCAGCCGCTCCGAGCGCACGCTCGCACCCTACGGGTTCTTCTCGCTCAGGGGGTCGCTGTACCTGGTCGCGGCGCGGCTCGACGACGAAGCAAACCCGGGCACGGTCAGGACCTACCGCGTCGACCGCTTCGCGTCCGCGCGCCCGGTCGAGGGCATGCGCTTCTCGGTCCCCGACGACTTCTCCGTGGAGGACTGGCGAAAGCTCCCCTTCCAGATGGGCCCCGTCGCGTACGAGGGCCGCTTCGAGGTCCCCGCCGCGGACGAGCCCGACGTGCTCCGGGCCGCCGGCGTGCAGGGGTCCTTCTCGGACGACGGGGACAGGCTCCTCTGGGCCGTCGACGTCAGCGACGAGCGGGCGGCGGCGCGATGGGCCGTTGCGACGGGGCTCAGGCCCGTCGACCCCGCGTCGCTCGTCTCGGCATGGTGCGAGGTGCTCGAGGGGGTGGTCCGCGATGGGAGCTAGGCACGCGGGCGGGCGCCCGGGCGCGCTCGACGAGGCGCGCGAGCTCGTCGCCCTCGTGGCGAGCCTCAGCGAGGCGGGGGACTCCCTCAGCCCGGAGGCCGTCGCCGAGCGGCTCGGGGTGGGCGCCGAGGAGGCCGAGAAGCTCGTCGAGCTGGTCCTCTCCTCGACGCTCGTAGGTGGCGGCGGCCTGCCGCTCGCCGAGGACGAGGGGGCGCTCACGCTCGTCGGGTCGGGCGGCGCGCGCGGGCGGCGCCTGCGGCTCAGCCACGACGAGACGCTCGCCCTCGCGGCGGCGCTCGAGCGCCTCGGCGTCCCCGCAGACGACCCGCTGCGCGAGGGCCTCGAGGGGTCCCTCTCCGCATCGCCCGTCGACGAGGGACTCGTCCGGCGCCTCATGGCCGGCGCGGGCGGCACCGATCAGGTCGCCACGACGCTCTCGGCCTGCGCCCGCGCGATGGCGGCTCGCCGCGAGCTCTACTTCTCCTACCGCAAGCCCGGCTCGACCGAGCCGCAGGCGCGCCGGGCGGCGCCCCTCGGCCTCAGGAACGACGACGGCGCGTGGCTTCTGGACGCCCACGACCTCGACCGCCGCGGGACGCGGACCTTCCGCATCGACCGCATGGGCGACGTCGAGATCGGGTCGCGCGCCTCGGACGAGGACCGCCGGCTGGCCGGGCGAGAGACCCGAACGGTCCGGCTGACGTTCGACGACGCGGGCCTCGTTGGTCTTCTCGCCTGGCATGACCTGCGCGTCGTTTCTGCGCCGGGCACGCTGCCCGTCGTCGCGGAGACCCCCTACTACGGCGGCTCCTGGCTCCCGCGCATGGTCGCCGCCTGCGGTGGGTCGGCGCGCTGCGACGACCCGGAGGTCACGGAGCTCGCCAAGGCGCACGCGCGCCAGCAGCTGGCCGCATCCCGCTCGTAGGCGCCGCGCGGTGCGGCACTCCCGAGGTTATGCGGCGTCCCGCAGGTTATGCGCGAACCGCCGCAAGCCATCTGCCTGCGGAAACGCGAAGGCACCGAGGTTCTTCTCGCCCGGCGATGCCGCATAACCTCGAGGATGTTGCATAACCTGGCGGGGCGGCGGCGCGGGCTGGCCCCACGGCGGGCGAGAAGGACGCCCCTACTCGTGGCCGGCGCGCCAGATCCTGAGGTAGCGCCCGACGTTGGCCGCCTCGAGCCGCGAGACGCTCCTCGACGGCAGCGACTTCACGAACAGGCTCCCGTAGCGCTTGGTCGCCACGCGAGAGTCGGCCAGCACGAGCACACCCGTGTCGGTCGCGCTGCGGATGAGCCGGCCGGCCGCCTGCTTCACGGAGAGCACGGCCTCGGGCAGCGAGTAGCGCCACCACGCGCGGTCCTCGCGCGCCTCCCGCTCGCGGACGAGCGGGTCGGTGGGGCTCGCAAAGGGCAGCTTGGGGATGACCACGCACCGCAGGGTGTCGCCCGTGGCGTCGAACCCCTCCCAGAACGAGCGCAGCGCCATCAGCGAGAGGGTCTTCTCGGCCATGAAGCGCGTGCGCAGCCGGCGCGGAGAGCTCCCCCGCTCCTGGCAAGCCACCTCCAGGCCCTGCGCCGCGAGGCGCGGGCGCAGAGACTCGTAGACGCGCTCCATGTCGCGCCTGTTGGTGAACAGCGTGAGCACCGAGCCGCCCATCGCCACGTGCACGTCGAAGAGCAGCTCCTCCAGCGCCTCGAGGTAGCCGCGCTCGTTGGGTGCCGGCAGGTCGCCGGCCACGACCACGGACATGTGGGCGTCGTAGTCAAAGCTGGAGTCCAGGCGGACGTCGCGGTGCGACCCCTCCGGCAGGTCGGCCAGGCCCACGGCACGGTCGAAGTGCGAGAAGTCGTCGCCCACCGCGATCGTTGCGGAGGTGAAGACCACGCTCTCCATCTCGGGCAGCCAGCGGCTCGCCACCTCGGCGCCCACGTCGAGCTTCTCGGCCACCAGCCGCTCGCTCGCCATCCGCTTGCGGGAGCGCGCGAGCTGGGCGGAGTAGACGTAGCTCTCGTCGGTCCCCTCGCAGATCAGGCGTATGCCGGCGAGAAGGTCGCGCAGCTCACGGGCGTGGTCGGCGAGGTCGGCCGCCTGCTGGGGCGCCTGGGCCTCCATTGCGGAGGAGGCGTCCGCCAGCGCGCGCACGGTCTCGTCGAGCGCGTCCTCGGCGCCCGCGGCCGCGTCGCGGACCTCGGCCCACTCCGCGCTCGCACGAGCCGTGGCGTCCAACCACAGCGTCACGGTGTCGTAGCCGCCGTCGCCGCGCGCGAGCGACCCCAGCTCGTGCACGGCCGAGAAGAGCCCGGCCACCGCCACCTGCGCGCGTGAGGCCGCCGCAGCGGCCTTCGTGAGCAGCCCGACCATGAGCGTGGAGCCCTCGAGCGCCATGGCCTCCACCATCGCGGCGTGAAGCGCGCCGGTCTGCGTCCCGCCGATCCGCTCGAAGGCGGTGCGCGCGTCGGCGCCGGAGACCTCGACGGCCCACTGGCGCCGCGCCTCCGCCTCGAAGGCGTGCGCCTCGTCCACCACCCAGTCGCGGACCGGCGGCAGGATGTGCCCCTCGGCCTCGACGTCGCACAGGAGCAGCGAGTGGTTGGTCACCACCACGTCGGAGCAGTTGGCCCGGCGCCGGGCGCCGTGGAGCAGGCACGTGCCTGAGAAGTACGGGCACCGCCCGCGCAGGCACTCGCCCGAGGTGACGGTGAGCATGCTGCGGGGCACGTAGCGCCAGCGGATCCCCAGGGCGTCGAGGTCCCCCTCGGGCGCCTGGCACGCAAAGGCGTAGGTGACCGCGATCGCGGTGAGCATGTCGCAGCCCACGGCGTTGTCCGAGCGCCCGTCGTGGGGGACCTCCGCGAGCGGCAGCGGCTCCTCGGCCGCGCGGTCGAGACGTCTCAGGCAGGGGTAGTGGTCGTACCCCTTGAGGCTCGTGTAGGTGAGGTCGCCGCCGAGCGCCTCGGCGAGCGCCGGCAGCTCGTGGGAGACGAGCTGGTCGGTGAGGGCGTTGGTCTTGGTCGCCACGCCCACGCTCACATGGTTGCGGCGCGCGTAGAGCACCTCGGGCAGCAGGTAGGCCACGGACTTGCCCACGCCCGTGCCCGCCTCGATCGCGCGGTGCGTCCCGGTGGCCAGGGCCTCGGCGACCTCGCGGGCCATCGCCACCTGCTCGGGTCGGCGCTCCATGTGCTCGTACATGCGCGAGACCACGCCGCCCGGCGCAAACTCGCGCTCGACCTCCTCGACGCTCGGCGCCACCCTGCGCTCGAGCTCGGCCGCGTCGGCCCGTGGCTCGCCCGTAAGTCCGCGCAGCAGCTCGGTGCGGTGCTCCCGCAGCGAGAAGGGCCGCGCGTCCACCTCGGCGGACCCCGCGCCCGAGAGGTAGGAGAACACCGGCCTAAACGGCCAGTCCACCTCGGGGTGCATGCCCGCCAGGCGGGCGAGAAGGGCCTGCGGCAGGTCCGAGAGCGCGAGCAGGAGGATCCTCCACATGCCGCAGAGCGCGTCCACGTCGTCGGAGGAGCGGTGCGTCACGGCCGCGCACCCGAAGGCGGCGGCCATGTCGGCCAGACGGTGCGTGGAGAGCATGGGGAGCGCGATGCGCGAGAGCGCGAGGGTGTCTATCCAGGTGTCGCTCACGGCCGCGCCGCCGGGCACGGCCTCGACGAAGGTACGGTCGAAGGTGGCGTTGTGCGCGAGGACGGGGCTGCCCGCCACGAAGTCCGCGAGCGCGGCGACCGCCGTGCGGGCGTCCGGGGCGCCGGCCACGTCGATGCTGCGGATGCCGGTGAGCCGCTCGATCTCCTTGGGGATGGGCACGCCCGGGTCCACGAAGGTCTCGAAGCGCTCCACGACCTCTCCGCCGCTCATGCGCGCGGCGGAGATCTCGATCAGCTCGCAGTCCTTGAAGGAGAGGCCCGTGGTCTCGGTGTCGAGCACGACCACGTCCTCCTCGAGCGGGCCAAAGTCGGCCGTGCGCGCACGCTCGGCGAGGCTCAGGTAGCGGGCGCGGACGTCGGCGGGCGTCCCCGGAAGGAGGAGCCCCTCGAGCGTCGCGGCGTCGTTTCCGCCCATGCGCTAGTCGTTCTTCTCGGCTGCCTCGAGCGCATACTCCACGAACCGGGTGCAGAGCTCGGGGAACTCGATCCCGCCGTGGCGGGCCGAGTCGGGCAGCAGGCTCTCGGCCGTCATGCCGGGGATGGTGTTGGTCTCCAGGATCACCGGCGTGCCGTCGGCACGGACGATGAAGTCGCTGCGCGAGCAGCCGCGGCAGCCGAGGGCGCGGTGCGCGCGGACGGCCAGCTCCTGGGCGCGGGCGTAGACACCCGGCTCCAGGCGCGCGGGGATGACGTGGTGCATGGCGGACGGCTCGTACTTTACCTTGAGGTCGTAGAACTCCGCTCCCGTCACGATCTCGACGACGGGCAGGGCGTGCGCGTCGTCGTTGCCCAGCACCGGGACCGTGATCTCGGTCCCCTCCACGCAGCTCTCAACGAGCACGCGGCCGCCCTCGCGGCCGGCGAGCTCGATCGCGGCCGCCAGCTCGCCACGC
Organism: Olsenella sp. An270; assembly: GCF_002159735.1. Classification (GTDB taxonomy): domain Bacteria; phylum Actinomycetota; class Coriobacteriia; order Coriobacteriales; family Atopobiaceae; genus Thermophilibacter. The sequence goes on along the minus strand of NZ_NFJF01000009.1, from coordinate 67,465 downwards.
TCGGCCACGCGCGTGACGCCGTAGCTCGAGCCGTTGGCGGCCGGCTTCACAAAGAGCGGCAGGCCGAGACGCTCGACGAGCGAGTCCACGCACTTCTCGGACAGCTCGACGCCCGCCGGGAGGTCGACGCCCTCGGGAACAGGGATGCCCGCGTCGCGGAACACCGCCTTGGCGATCTGCTTCTCCGCCGCGGCGGCGGAGGCGGAGACGCCCGAGAAGGTGTAGGGGATGTGCAGGATGTCGAGGAGGCCCTGGATGCTGCCATCCTCGCCGTAGCGGCCGTGCAGCGCGACGAACGCCACGTCGTAGCTGCCGCCCATGAGACGGGACACGAAGTCGCGCGCGGCGAGGTCGAGCAGGTCGACCGCCTCGAACCCGGCCTCAAGCAGCGCCCGCTGGCACTCCGTGGCCGAGGAAAGCGAGATCTCGCGCTCGTCCGACCAGCCTCCCCCGATCACCGCGACGCGTGCCTTGGTCAACTGCTCTCTGTCCATGGGTGCCCCTTCGGGTCTTGGTCCGTTGCGCTAGACTCGTTCCGATCACTCTTGAAGGAAGAGGATACTCCAAGGACGCGACGCAGGACGGGAGCATCGATGACGACCACGGACAAGACCACGGGGGCCGAGAAGGACGCCCGCCGCGACATCCACTCGCTCACGCGCGGCGAGCTCGCCGAGCTCCTCGGCGAGCTGGGACAGCCCTCCTTCCGCGCCAAGCAGGTCGAGGAGTGGGTCTGGTCCAAGTACGCCCGGTCGTTCGACGACATGACCAACCTGCCCAAGTCCCTGCGCGAGCAGCTCGCCGAGCGCCTCACGATGGGCGCGGCCGAGGAGGTCGCCCGCCAGGCGTCCGCCGACGGCAGCCGCAAGTACCTCCTTCGCCTCTCCGACGGCGTCACGGTGGAGTGCGTGGGCATGCCCTCCCGCGGGCGCCTCTCCGTCTGCGCGTCCACGCAGGCGGGCTGCGCGATGGGATGCGCCTTCTGCGCGACCGGTCGCTCCGGCCTCACGCGCTCGCTCACCGACGCCGAGATATACGAGCAGGTCATGCACGTGCGCGACGACTTTGGCGAGCGCGTCACGAGCGTCGTGCTCATGGGCCAGGGCGAGCCGTTCATGAACTACGACGCCACGCTCGCGGCGCTGAGGAGGCTCAACTCCCCCGAGGGTGCCGGCATCGGCGCGCGTCACCTCACGGTATCCACCTGCGGCGTCATCCCGCAGATCATGCGCTTCGCCAACGAGCCCGAGCAGTTCACGCTCGCCGTGTCGCTGCACTCCGCCGTTCAGAAGACGAGAAACGCGCTCATGCCCGGCGTGCGCAAGTACTCCCTCGTCAACCTCTACAACGCGATGGGGACCTACGTGTCCAAGACCGGGCGGCGCCCCACCTACGAGTACGCGCTCATCGGCGGCGTCAACGACACCGACGCCGAGCTCCAGGCCCTCTGCGACTTCTGCGAGGGCACGCTCGCGCACGTCAACCTCATCCAGCTGAACGAGGTCGAGGGGTCAAAGTTCCGCCCGTCCACGCCCGAGCGGGCCGACGACTTCGTGCGCGCGCTGGCCCGCGTGGGCGTCGAGGCCACGGTGCGGGCCTCCCGCGGCGCCGACATCGACGCCGCCTGCGGCCAGCTCAAGCAGCGCCTCACGCGCGGCCGCTGACGACAGTCCGTCTGACAGGAGAACCTCGCAAAAACCGAGATTTGCGTTTTTGCGAGGTTCTATTTTGTTCAGTGTTAGAACATATGTTCGCTAGTAGCCGAGGGCGTCCCACATCTCGTTGGTCCGCTGGCGGTTGGGGAGACGGTCTATATCGATGTTTTGATGCTCTCCGAGCTTATCGTTGAGCGTTTCGACGGTATCCTTCACCTGGCTCACACTACGCCTCAGCGATGCGCGAGCCTCCTCGGTAAGCAGGATCTGGTAGGCGGCCACACCCGCTCCAGCAGCGAGAGCAGCCAGGATGAGCATGGTCCTCAGGCGTCTCATTACTCGGACCACGTCCCCGGGCCGGCGAGAAGGTCGACGATGTGAGCAAGCTGATCCTCGTCGGCAAACTCGATCTCAATCTTGTTCTTGCCACGAACGTTCTTCACACGGACGTTCGTGTCCAGCGCGAGGCGCATCTGACGTGCGGCGCGCTTGAAGGACTGGGGTACGGGCACCCTCACGGCACGCTCCGTGCTCTCGCTGACAGAAAACAGTGGCGCGAGGCTTTCTGTCTGCCTGACCGACAGACGCTCGTCCACGACCTTCTTGGCAAGCCTGATTCGACCGTCCTCGCTCGGCACGGCCAGAATAGCCCGCGCGTGACCGGCAGACAGGCTGCCCTCGTCAACGAGCTCCTGGACCTCCTTGGGGAGGTCGAGGAGACGAATCGTGTTGGTGATGGCGGAGCGAGACTTCGAGAGAGCCTTTGCGAGCTCTTCCTGCGTCAGCCCCTTCTCCTTGATGAGCTGTCGATAGCCGCGCGCCTCCTCGAGCGGGGTGAGGTCGGAACGCTGCAGGTTCTCGATAAGGGCAAGCTTGAAGACGTCGTCGTCAGAGATGTCGCGAATGGCAACGGGGACCTCGGTGAGTCCTGCGGCGCGGGCGGCTTGGTAGCGGCGCTCGCCTGCGACGATCTCATATACCGCACCCTTCTTGCGGACAAGAATCGGCTGCAGGATGCCGTTCTGCTTGATGGAGTCCGTCAGCTCTGCAAGATCCTCCGCCTTGAAGCTCTTGCGGGGCTGTCCCTTGTTCGGCTTAATCTGGTCGATAGGGAGCGTCGAGTCGGGCCGCATTCCCGCAGTCTCGGCGTCGGCTTCACCAACCAGAAGGCCCAGACCCTTACCAAGTCCACTCTTCTTAGCCACGTGCGACCACCTCTTTCGCAAGCTTCATGTAGGCAAGCGAGCCCTTGCTCACGCGCGCGTACTTTACGACCGGAAGACCGTGACTCGGCGCCTCGGACACCTTCACGTTTCGCGGAATGATCGTCTTGAACATCTTCTTGCCAAAGTACTCCTGAACCTCGTCGACAACCTGCTTCGAAAGCGTCGTGCGGCTGTCAAACATCGTCATGAGCACGCCAAATATCTCAAGCTCAGGGTTCATGCGACGCTTCACCATCTGCATCGACTCCAGAAGCTTAGCGACGCCCTCCAGGGCGTAATACTCGCACTGGATGGGAATGATGAGCGAGTTTGCCGCAATCAGCGCGTTGATTGTCAGCAGTCCGAGAGACGGCGGACAGTCGATAAACACGTAATCAAACTCATCCTTGACCTTCTCGATTGCATCCTTGAGGACGGACTCACGCGCCATCGCTGTGACAAGCTCGATTTCTGCCGTTGCAAGCTGAATCGTCGCCGGAACAATGAAGACATTCTCCTGGCACGTCTCCATAATCGCATCTTCGATGGGATAGTCGTGCAGGATGACGTCATAGACGTCGTGCTCCAGCTCTTCCTTCTCGATTCCGTAGCCGCTGGTCGAGTTTCCCTGTGGGTCAAAGTCCACGACAAGAACCTTCTTCTTGTTCTCGCCAAGACATGCCGACAGATTGATAACCGTTGTCGACTTCCCAACGCCGCCCTTCTGGTTGATGACAGCGATTACCCTGCTGTCGCGCTGTGGAAGTCCGCGCTTCACGTCTTTGTAGTTCATTTGACCTCCGTTTGTTGTGAAAGCACTTCTTGAGAGCATGATACGGGAATGTTCCACGTGAAACATCCCTTTTCTCACTCTTTTTTCTGAGTGGTTCGCCTTGAATTTGATTTACCGATGTTTCACGTGAAACATGACGCTTGTTATACGCCGAGCGGTTGACTCTTTGCGAGTCCAGTTCTGCGTGGAAGCTTAATCTTGCTCTTGCCGACCTTTTTGTAGATGAGAATCTCACGATGACCTAAATCATGAGGGAGTTCGAATGTTTCACGTGAAACAAAGCTCAACCCACAAAGTGCGGCAGCCTTCTCGGCTTCTGTAATCTCATCATCCTCAGGTCGGCCCTTCTCAACCACCAGCACACCGTTCTGGGAGAGGAACGGCGTTGCGTACTCAATCAGGACGTTGGTTCGCGCAACGGCACGAGCAAAGACAACATCCTGTGAGAAGGTAAGCTCCCGAGCCACCTCCTCGAGTCTAGCATGTCGCGTAGAGACGTTGCCAAGCCCAAGCTCTGCAACAAACTCAGCTACCGCATCAGTCTTCTTGCGGACAGAGTCAACGAGAAGAGCCTGCGCTCCCGTCACCACGGCAACAGGAACGCCTGGGAAGCCGGCTCCCGTACCCATGTCCAGAATCTTGGAGCTCTCATCCACGTGAAGACTGTTGGACACAAGAGGAAGCAACGAGTCGACGAGGTGGAGCGTGATGGCCTCGGACGGATTGGTGATTCGTGTCAGGTTCACGACCTTGTTCTTCTCGATGACAAGACCAAGGTAGGAGACAAGCATCTGTGCCTGTTCCTGTGTGAGGGAAATGCCAAACTGAGAGAGCTCGTCAATCAGCTGCTCGACAAGATGCTCGTCCACCGTCACTCCGTCCTGACAAGAATCCACGTATCAGAAGAAATTGTCACAGAAAAAGGGAGAGCACTCAACATGCTCTCCCTTGAAAGTCCTCTGTGAAGGAGGCTAGCGCACGGCGGTAATCACAACGCGACGCTCGGGGTCCTCGCCCTCGGAGTGGGTGACCACGCCGTCGTCGTCGCGAAGCGTCAGGTGGACGATGCGACGCTCGTAGGCGTTCATCGGGGAGAGGGTGACCTTGCCGCCGCGCTCCTTGGCACGCGCTGCGGAGCTCCTGGCCATGTCCTCGATCTTCTTGCGACGGCGGGACTTGTAGCCCTCGATGTCCACGACGATCGGGTAGTAGAACTTGATGCGGCTGCTCATCAGCGAGGTCAGGACCATCTGGAGCGCGTCGAGCGTCCTGCCGTGGCGACCGATGAGGACGGCGAGGTCTCCGCCGTTCACGTCGAGGATGAGCTCACCGTTCTCCCCGTCGTACTCGTCGATGGAGGACTCGGTCTCGCCAAAGAGGGCGAGGATTCCTCGGAGATAGCTCACGGCGAGGTCGGCGATCTTGTCCATCTCCTCGTCGGCGAGTGCCTCCCCGGACTCAAAGTGCTCGCGAATCGATGCGAACTCGTCCTCGACGAGCTCCGCCTCGTTCTCCAGCTCTTCCTCAGACATGTCGTCCTCCGAACAATAATCTAATTACTTCACCAGAAACACAGGAGCTAGATTGCTCTTGGTGTTAGTTCTTCTTGTGCGGACGAGGCTTCTTCTCGCGACGCACGACGTCAACCTCGACCGGTCGGTTGGCCGCCTCGGCCTCAGCCTCTGCCTTGGCCTTCTCCATGACGCGCTGCGTGATGAGACGCTGCTGGACGACCTGCCAGAGCGCGGAGGTAACGTAGTAGAGCAGGACGGCCGCGGGCACGCCCCAGCCAAACATGAGCATCATGACGGCCATGACGCCACCCATGGTCATGGTCTGCGAGCGCTGCGAGGAGTCCTGCATCGAGGTGTTGAGCACCATGGGGATGAAGGTCAGCACGCCAAAGAGGATGTCAAAGATGATGTAGGGCGCCGCGACGAGCCAGCCGCTCTCGGCGACCACCGTGGAGCAGGAGGTCGCGATCGAGGGGAGGATGTTGTAGAAGCAGGCGTCGGCGGGGACGGCCTGGACCACCGAGAAGAGGCCGAAGAAGATCGGCATCTGCAGCAGCAGCGGTAGGCAGCCGCCGAGCGGGTTGAACTTCATGTCCGCGTAGACCTTGCGGAGCTCCTCGCTCTGGCGCACGGGATCGTCGGCGTAGCGCTCCTGGATCTCCTGGAGCTTGGGCTGCATGACCTGCATGCGCGCGGTGGAGCGCGTCGAGTGGGCCATGAGCGGCGTGAGGATGAGGCGCACGATGACGGTCAGGATGATGACCGCCAGGCCCCAGTCGCCGACGAAGCCCTCGATGCCCGCGAGCACCGCGGTCAGGAAGTCAATAAACCATTCCCACATGGTTCCTCCGTGGCCCGCCCCCTCTAGGGAACGGGGTCATATCCTCCGGCGTGGAAGGGGTGGCACCTGCAGATCCTTCTCACCGCAAGCGCTCCCCCTCGTAACAGACCGTACCTCTCGATAGCCTCGTACGCGTACTGGGAACAGGACGGCACGTAGATGCAGCTCGCGGGAAGTGCGGGTGACACGTGTCTCTGATAGAGACGAATAAGGGCGCGCGCCCCTCTCGAGGGAAGCCCGCCCAATGCGCTGGGGACCATCAGATGCCGCTCTTCTCGAGGATTCTCGTCAGGGAAGAGGCAACCATCTCAGGTGAGCTGTCGTGCGTGGCGCGCGTCGAGAAGAGAATCACGTCGTAGCCGCTGGCAGGAAGCTCGCAGATGCGGGCCGCCTCGCGCAGGACGCGCTTGCACCTGTTGCGGAACACGGCGTTGCCCAGGCGCTTGGCGGCGACGAACGCGACCCTCCCGGGCACACCCTCCCCTGTGGGGAGCACGCGTGCGCGCAGGAGGGAGTCGTTGAACCTCCTCCCGCGCGCAAAGACCCTCTCGAAGTCAGCCCTTGACTTGATGGTCCTCATCACGGGGCGCTACACGGTCAGGCGCTTGCGGCCCTTCGCACGACGACGGGCGAGGACGGCGCGGCCGCCCTTGGTGGCCATGCGGGCACGGAAACCGTGCGTGGTGGCGCGCTTGCGCTTGTTGGGCTGGTAGGTACGCTTCATGTCTATTCCTCCCAATTGGGTTCGAACGTCAAATAGAGCGATAAGCCCAGAGATTGTAAGGGTCACGCGCGGGCCCTGTCAATTTGGGACACAAACAATCTCCATGTTTTTCTCGCAGGTAGAGGAGGTAGGGATGCCCTCCTCGTTCCCACCGTTTGCATCCACGCGATGAATCCAGATGGATTCGTCTTTTCAGTAGGAGAGAAACGTGTTTGCGTAATGCTATTCTTTTCACACGAATATCCGCTGGATAGCAAAGTTTTCAACAGGTGTTCGACGCGTGTTGAAATGTTTCGTTCAGATAGAATTCGGACTGAAAAGTTTTCGACACGTGTCGAGCAGATGTTGAAAGGGGGAGACGATGGCGAGGGACTTCTACCCGTTCGTCGAGAACGGCGAGAAGGACGCCGCGGCCGACGGCTCCCCGGGGCTCGAGGTCAGACACCCCGCGCGCATTGCCGTCTACGACGACGCCTCCGCCGCGCCGCGCGTCGTCGAGGTGGCGCCGCAGGAGGTCCGCGCCTACCTCGAGGAGATCACCGCCACGGTGAACCACCTGGTACGCGAGCAGGGGGGAGCGGTCCCCTTCATGGTCATCAGGGAGATCGTGGAGAACTTCATCCACGCCTACTTCCAGGCGCCCACCATCAGCATCCTCGACGGCGGAAACACGATCCGCTTCTCCGACCAGGGCCCCGGCATACGCGAGAAGTCGCTCGCGCTCGAGTACGGGACGTCGTCGGCGACGGAGGAGATGAAGCGCTACATCCGCGGCGTGGGAAGCGGCCTTCCTTACGTCCAGCAGTACATGGCCGACAAGGGCGGCAGCCTCGAGGTCGAGGACAACATCTCGGGCGGGACCGTCGTCACCATCTCGACCCACCCCCGCGAGGAGGCCCGCGCGATCTCGGGCGCGGAGGCGCCAGCGCAGGCGGCGCCGTCCCTCTCGCCCGCGTCCTTCTCGCCCGCGCCCCAGGTCACACCGCAGGCCCCGGCGCTCTCCCTCGACGAGCGCGGCTCCCAGGTCATGTCCTACCTCGCGTCCCACGAGAGCTGCGGGCCCACCGACCTCGTGCGCGCCTGCGGGTCGTCGGCCGCGACGTGGTCACGCGCCCTCTCGGCCCTGGCGACCCAGGGACTCGTCATGAAGGACGGCCAGAAGTATCGCCTGACCGGAATCGGGCGCACGTTCGTCTAACTCTCCGCGAGAAGTTATCAACAATCGCTATACTGTAGCTTCCGTTTTCAACATTCGAGATTGCGAAGCACATGGACCTTCCCCTCGAGTCGGACGCCGAGGCGCTCTGGCAGGACACGCTCGACCTTCTGACCTCGCGAAACCTTCCCGAGGCCACGCTCGCCATGCTGAGGAACTGCACCCCCGCCAGCATGGAGAACGCGACCCTGCGCCTCGAGACCCCCATGAGGCTCGTGCTCAAGACCGTCTCCAAGAACGTTCCGGTCATCGAGGAGTGCCTCTCGCAGGCGGCCTTCGAGCCCATGCGCCTGGAGGTCGACTTTGTCCCCGGCGCAGGCGCCGCGCAGGCCCCGTCGCGCGCGCCCTCGAGCATGTCGCGCGAGGAGGTGGACAGCTGGGCCGCCGAGACCGGCGATGGTCGCCCGTCCTGGGACGGCCCCGCGGCGCGGAAGATGGCCGAGGACACCTGGGCCGAGCCGAGCGCGGAGGACCTGCTCGAGGCGGCCGCCAGGCGCCGGAGGAATAACCCCCTCGTCGAGGACATCTCGCAGGCCACCTCAAAGCTCACCTTCGAGCGCTTTGTCCGCGGCGAGGAGAACGACATCGCCTACCAGGCGGCCCTCCAGGTGGCAAACGGCATGAACAGTACCTACAACCCTCTGTTCATCTACGGGAAGAGCGGCCTGGGCAAGACGCACCTGCTGCGCGCGATCCAGAACTACGTGGCGAGAAACGACCCCTCTCGCCTGTGCGTCTACCGCGACGCCTCCTCGTTCATCACCGACTACACCGAGGCCATGCGCCACTCCGAGCGCTCCGCTGCCTCGGTGCTGCGCCAGAACTACGCCGACATCGACGTCCTCATCATCGACGACATCCAGAAGATGACCGGCAAGGTGGGCACCGTCGGCTTCTTCTTTGACACGTTCAACGAGCTCATCGCCAACGGCAAGCAGATCGTGCTTGCCGCCGACCGCACGCCCGCACAGCTCGGCATGGGCAAGGACGGCTTCGACGAGCGCATCACGAGCCGTCTCTCGGCGGGCTTCACCACCCCCATCCAGGTGCCGAGCTACGAGCTCAAGCTCCGCCTCATCGAGACCTTCTGCGAGCGCATGCGCGAGGACGCGCTGCGCGAGAACGTGGCGGGCCTCACCGGGACGGTGCCCGCGGAGGCCGTGAGCTACATGGCCGAGCGCGCGGGCACCAACATCCGCGTCATCGAGGGATTCTGCCAGCGCTGCCTCTTCGCCGCGACGGCGGCCGAGCGGCGCGGCGACGACCTCACCCGCGAGGAGATCGAGAGCATCGCCCGCGAGTGCTGGCCGAGCACGGGCAGGACCGTCTCCATCGAGGACGTCCAGCGGGCGGTCGAGAAGTTCTATGACATCGACCACTCGAGCCTGGTGGGCAACAAGCGCCACAAGGGCCTCATGGAGGCCCGTCACGTGGCGATCTGGCTCTCCCGCGAGCTGTGCGACCGGACGCTCGCCGACATCGGCAAGCACTTCGGCGGGCGCAGCCACGCGACGGTCATGCACAGCATCAGCGTGGTCGACGAGGCCAAGCGCGAGGACAAGACCTTCTACGACCGCCTGATGCAGATCAGGGAGTCGATAACGGGCAACGTGTGAGGCGAGTAGAGAAGTGTGTGGGAAGCCTGTCGAAAGATGTGGAAAAGAGGGGGTGCCCTGTAGAAGGTTCTTCTCGCCCGGCGCACCCTGTAGATTGGGGTCGAGCGGGAGTCGTTGCCTCGAGGGGATAGAAAGTGCCGTCCACCTTGGCGTTCCCCAAGTTGTCTTCTTTTCTACAGACCCTATTACTACTACTGTTCTTTAGTTCTCTTTATTAGATATAGAAGAAGGGGAAGCCATGAAGTTCACCGTCAGCCAGTCGTCGCTCGAGAGGGCAATCGCGGTCGTGTCGAAGGGCATGGGCGGAAACTCCACCCTCCCCATCCTCTCCGGCGTCTACCTGAGGGCCGCCGACGGCACCCTCGAGCTGCAGACCAACAACCTCTCCATCTCGATCAGGCACCTCGTCCCCGCCAACGTGGAGGAGGAGGGCGAGACGGTGGTCTCCGGCAAGGTGCTGACCAGCATCGTCAAGACGCTCCCCGATGCGGCGGTCTCCTTCGAGGAGGCCGACCACGTGGTCACGATCTCCTGCGCGAAGTCGACCTTCCGCCTCAACACCCTGCGCGCCGCCGACTGGCCGGCCTTCCCCGAGATTCAGCCCGAGCGTACGATCGAGCTGCCGAGCGAGCTGCTCACCCGCATGGTGGACAAGGTGTACCGCGTCACGTCGAAGGAGACCACGCGCCAGTACCTGCAGGGCATCCAGCTCACCGTCGAGGACAACACCATCCGCATGGTCGCGACCGACACGATCCGCCTCGCCGTGTGCGACTCCTCCGTCGAGGCCGCGCCCGACGAGCCGTTCTGCTCGGTGATCGGTGGCCAGGTCTTCCACGACGTGCTCGCCATGCCCTCGATCACCGACACCATCTCGATCGGCACGGCAGACAACCAGGCGGTCTTCTCGTTTGGGACCACCACGTTCGTGACGCGCCTGCTCGAGGGCAACTTCCCCTCCTGGCGCCAGCTCGTCTCCTCCACGTGCTCGACCGCGGTGACGCTCGACGTCGCAGAGTTCTCCGCCGCGCTCAAGCGCGTCTCGGTCATCGCCCAGCAGAACGCGTCCATCCGCTTTGACGTGGACGCCGACGGCGGCCTGGTGAGGCTCTCCGCCCGCTCCCCCGAGCAGGGTGAGTCCTCCGAGGTGCTCTCCTGCGAGGTCGAGGGCCAGAGCCTCGCGATCGGCCTCAACTACCACTACGTCTTCGACTGCGTGAACGCCGTCGCCGACGCCGGCGAGGTCCGCCTCGAGCTCCAGGGCTCCACGCAGCCGGGCATCTTCAAGAGCAACGGCAAGGTCAACTACCTCTACCTGCTCATGCCGATCCGCCTCTAGGTACGAGGGATGGGCCTTCTCGTCACAGACGTGACGCTGCGCGACTTCCGCAACTTCGAGCGCCTCGACCTCTCGCTCTCGCCGGGGGTCACGGTGCTCGTGGGACCCAACGCCGTGGGGAAGACCAACACGGTGGAGGCGGTGCAGCTCCTGACGTCGGGCACGTCGTTCCGGCGCCCGACGCCGGTCCAGCTCGTCCGTGAGGGGGCCACGTCGGCGCGCATAGACGCGCGACTCGTCGGGGACGGCCGCGTGGTCGACCACCGCTGCGACGCAACGCCCGGCGGCCGGAGATTCTCGCGCAACGGCAAGCGGTGCCGCGCCGCCGACATGCCCGAGGAGCTGCCCTCCGTGCTCTTCTCGCCCGACGACCTCGCCCTGGTCAAGCGCGGCGCGAGCCAGCGCCGCGACGAGCTCGACCTGCTGGGCCGCCAGGTGAGCCGCGGCTACGCGCACGTGCTCGCCGAGTACCAGCGCGCCGTCGACCAGCGCAACCGGCTGCTGCGCGACGAGCGCGTCGACCTCTCCCTGCTGGATGCGTGGGACGCGTCGGTCGCGCTCGGCGGCGCCACGCTGCTCGCGGCGAGGATGCGCCTGTTCGTGAGGCTGGCCGAGAAGGTCGGAGAGGCGTACGGCGTCATCTCCGGCGGCGAGGCCCTCTCGTGCTCCTACGTCTGCACCCTGGGTGAGAACCTCGAGGAGATGGGGCGCGACGAGCTGAGGGACGTCTTCCTCGACCGCCTCGAGGCTGGGCGTGCGGAGGACCTGCGCCGGCAGCAGACCTGCGTGGGCCCGCACCGCGACGACGTGTTGTTTGTGGTGGGAGGGCGCGACGCGCGGGCCTTTGCGTCGCAGGGGCAGCAGCGCTCCGTGGTTCTTGCCCTCAAGATGGCTGAGGTCGAGCTCGCCGGGGAGATCCTGGGCAGCCGGCCGATCCTTCTGCTCGACGACGTGATGAGCGAGCTCGACGAGGCCCGCCGTGCGGCCGTGGTCCGCTTCGTCGGCGAGGGGATCCAGACGGTCGTGACGACGACGAACCTCGGGTATTTCTCGCCCGAGCTCCTGGACGCGGCTAAGGTGGTGGACTTTGGAGAGCGATGAGCTGTCGCGCGAGGTGCGGCGCAGGGAGCAGGGTGGGACGAGCCTGGGTGACCTCGTCGGCGGCGAGGTCCGGCGGATCGGCACCCGTGGCCGCCGTGGCGACGCGACGAGCGTCTGGCTGGTCTGGAACAGGGTGAACGGCGACGTCGAGCGAGCCCACACCACGGGCGTCCACGTGGGGGAGCCGCGCCGGGGCGAGCGCGACCCCGAGCTCACGGTCTACGTGGACTCCGCGGCCTACCTCACCGACTTCACGGCAAACCGCGAGGTCTACCTGGCCCGCCTTGAGACGGCGGGGCTGCGCTTCTCGCGCATCTCCTTCCGCCGGTCCAGGTCCCGGGGCACCGCGTCGCAGGTCAGGGCTGCAAGGAAGGCAGACGCCGCCCCGCTGCCCGAGCTCACGGACGCCGAGCGAGCGGAGATAGCACAGCTCTGTGCGAGCCTGCCCGAGTCCCTGCGGGACAGCGTCTCTCGGGCCATGAGCGCGTCGAAGCGCGCACAGAAGCGAGAACATAGCTAATTTGTTGAGGGCGCCCTCAGAGCGCCTCTCACAGCCTCACAAGCGCTATTATCGTTCGGTCTATGCTAGTTTTGGCTTCGGCCGAGCGAAAATACGCCCTTACAGGGGAGGATGTGAGCGTGGCAAAGAAGAACGACTACGGCGGGGAGTCCATCAAGATCCTCGAGGGTCTCGAGGCGGTCCGGAAGCGCCCGGGCATGTACATCGGCACGACGTCCACCTCCGGCCTGCACCACCTGGTGTGGGAGATCGTGGACAACTCCGTCGACGAGGCCATGGCCGGCTTCTGCACCAAGATCAAGGTGACCGTCCACCCAGACAACTCGATCACGGTCGACGACAACGGCCGCGGCATCCCCGTGGAGAAGCACCCCGTCAAGAAGATCCCGACGCTCGAGGTGGTCCTCACCATCCTCCACGCGGGCGGCAAGTTTGACAACAACGCCTACAAGGTCTCCGGCGGCCTCCACGGCGTGGGCGTCTCCGTCGTGAACGCCCTCTCCAAGAAGCTCGTCGCGCAGGTCCGCCGCGACGGCAAGGTCTACGAGATGGCCTTCGAGCGCGGCAAGACCGTCCAGAAGATGAAGGTCGTGGGCAATTCCAAGGCCACGGGCACCTCCATCACGTTCTGGCCCGACGAGGAGATCTTCGAGACCACGACCTACGACTACGACACGCTCCACGACCACCTGCAGGAGACGGCGTTCCTTAACAAGAACCTCAAGATCGTGCTGGTGGACGAGCGCGAGCTGGTGCCGCGCACCGACGAGTTCTGCTACGCCGGCGGCATCATCGACTTCGTGAAGTTCCTCAACTCCGAGAAGGACATCCTGCCCGGCCTCTCCCGCCCGATCTACATCGAGGGCCGCTCCGCCGCGGACGCGCCCGAGTCGCAGATGGGCGAGGTCGAGGTGTCCCTGCAGTGGAACACCGGCTACTCGGAGCGCACGCTCTCCTTCGCCAACGACATCTACACCGAGGAGGGCGGCATGCACCTCGAGGGCTTCCGTACCGCCCTCACCAAGGTGATCAACGACTACGGCCGTCGCCAGAACATCATCAAGGAGAAGGACCCCAACCTCGAGGGCGGCGACATCCGCGAGGGCCTCACGGCGGTCATCTCCGTCAAGCTGCCCGACCCGCAGTTCGAGGGCCAGACCAAGGCCAAGCTCGGCAGCTCCTACATGCGCACGCTCGTGAACCGCATCGTGTCGCAGGGCATGGCCGAGTACCTCGAGGAGCACCCCAACCAGGCCAAGGAGATCCTCAAGAAGGCCTCCCAGGCCGCCAAGGGCCGCCTCGCCGCGCAGAAGGCGCGCCAGGCCACCCGCCGCAAGAGCCTGCTCGAGAGCGCGGCGCTCCCCGGCAAGCTGGCCGACTGCTCCGTCCGCGACCCCGAGATGACCGAGCTCTTCATCGTCGAGGGCGACTCCGCAGGCGGCTCGGCCAAGGACGGTCGTCGTCGCGACATCCAGGCCATCCTGCCGCTGCGCGGCAAGATCTTGAACGTGGAGCGCGTGGGCGACCACCGCGCCTTCTCGTCCGACACGATCCAGGCGCTCATCACCGCCATCGGTACCGGCGTGACCACCGGCTCCGGCGACGGCGGCGACTTCGACATCACGAAGGCCCGCTACCACAAGATCATCATCATGACCGACGCCGACGTCGACGGCGCGCACATCCGCATCCTGCTGATGACCTTCTTCTACAAGTACATGCGCCCGCTGATCGACGCCGGCTACGTCTACATCGCCACGCCGCCGATCTTTGGCATCAAGGTGCGCAACAAGATCCACTACGTCTACCCCGACGGCAAGACCCCCGAGGACGAGATCCTCAACCGCTCGATCCGCGAGCTCGGGCTCAACCCCAACGAGGAGGACGAGGACGGCGCCAAGTCCCAGGCTGCGATCAAGGGCTCGGGACGCCGCCGCAAGGGCTACTCGGTCCAGCGCTACAAGGGCCTGGGCGAGATGGACCCCAAGCAGCTCGCCTCCACGACGATGGACCCCAAGACGCGCATCCTGCAGCGCGTGACCATCGAGGACGCCGCCATGGCCGACCGCGCCGTGCGCGAGCTCATGGGCAACCAGGTCGAGTACCGCCGCGACTACATCGAGAAGCACGCGCACGACGCCCGCTTCCTCGACGCCTAACCGAAATGAGACAAAGGAACCTGTCCCCTTTGTCTCACCCAAAGAGAAAGGCCACACGTGGCAGACGAGAAGAACACCAACGAGGGACTCCCCGAGGACCTGCGTCGCCTGCTCGACCGCGCCGAGGGCGAGGACGTCTACGTCGAGGACGACGCTGAGTCCGAGGACGACGCCGACGACGAGGAGCTCGAGGAGAGCTTTGGCGCCAACACGCGCGGCACCGCCGCCGGCGAGACCGACATCAACGGCGGCCAGCTCCAGGTCAGCGAGTTTGGCTCCGAGATGAAGCAGAGCTTCATCGAGTACTCCATGTCCGTCATCACCGCCCGCGCCCTGCCGGACGTCCGTGACGGCCTCAAGCCGGTCCACCGCCGCATCCTCTACGCGATGAACGAGTCCGGCATCTTCCCCAACCGTCCGCACAAGAAGAGTGCCTGGACGGTCGGCGAGGTCATCGGCAAGTACCACCCGCACGGAGACTCCGCGGTCTACGACACGATGGTTCGTCTCGCCCAGTGGTTCTCCATGCGCACGCCGCTGATCGACGGCCACGGCAACTTTGGCAACATCGACGGCGACGGCGCCGCGGCCATGCGTTACACCGAGAGCCGCCTGGCCAAGCCCGCCATGGAGCTCCTGCGCGACCTCCAGAAGGACACCGTCGACTGGCAGCCCAACTACGACGAGTCGCTCGCCGAGCCCGTCGTGCTGCCGGCGCGCTTCCCCAACCTGCTGGTCAACGGCTCCTCGGGCATCGCCGTGGGCATGGCGACCAACATCCCGCCGCACAACCTGGCCGAGACCGTCGAGGCCACCTGCGCCTTCATCGACAACCCCGACATCACGGTCGACGAGCTCATGCAGGTCATGCCCGGCCCCGACTTCCCCACGGGCGCCGTCATCATGGGCTCCGACGGCATCCGCCAGGCCTACGAGACCGGCCGCGGCTCCATCACGATCCGCGCCAAGGCGCACGTCGAGTCCACCAAGACCGGCCGCAGCCGCCTCGTCTTCACCGAGATCCCCTACCAGGTGAGCAAGGGCACGCTGCAGGAGAAGATCGCCCAGCTCGTCAACGAGAAGCGCATCGAGGGCATCTCCGACATGCGCGACGAGTCCACGAGCAAGGGCATCCGCCTCGTCATCGAGCTCAAGAAGGGCGTGGTGCCCGAGGTCGTCCTCAACAACCTCTACAAGTTCACCTCGCTGCAGACCACCTTTGGCGTGAACAACCTGGCGCTCGTCGACGGCGTGCCCAAGTGCCTGTCGCTGCGCGAGATCCTGCGCCACTACGTTGACCACCAGGTCGACGTCGTGACCCGCCGCACCCGCCACGACCTCAAGAAGGCCCAGGCGCGCGCCCACATCCTCGAGGGCTACCTCATGGCCCTCGACCACATCGACGAGGTCATCCACATCATCCGCTCCTCGCAGACCGACACCGAGGCCTCCCAGCGCCTGATCGAGCGCTTTGGCTTCTCGCCGGAGCAGACCCAGGCCATCCTCGAGATGCGCCTGCGCCGCCTCACCGGCCTCGAGCGCGACAAGATCGAGGAGGAGCTCGCGGGGCTGCGCCGCGCCATTGCCTACTACGAGGACCTTCTCGCCCACGAGGAGAAGATCCTGGGCGTCATCAAGGACGAGATGCGCGAGATCGCCGGCAAGTTTGGCGACAAGCGCCGCACCGAGATCGGCGGCGCCGTGAAGAGCCTCGACGTCGAGGACCTCATCGCCGACGAGGACATGGTCGTCACGATCACCCACACCGGCTACATCAAGCGCATCCCGGTGGCCACCTACCGCTCCCAGAAGCGCGGCGGCAAGGGCGTCCAGGGCCTCAGCCTCAAGGACAACGATTTCGTCGAGGACCTCTTCGTGGCGAGCACCCACGACTACGTGCTCTTCTTCACCAACCTCGGCAAGGTGTACCGTCTCAAGGTCCACGAGCTGCCCATCGGCAGCCGCCACGCCCGCGGCTCGGCCATCGTGAACGTGCTCTCCCTCGCCGAGGGCGAGCGCACCAAGGCCGTCATCACCTGCCGCGAGTTCCCCGCGGACGAGTACCTGATGTTCGCGACCAAGGACGGCATGGTCAAGAAGACGGCCATGAGCGAGTACGACAAGAGCCGCCGCGACGGCATCATCGCCATCAACCTGCGCGAGGGCGACGAGCTGGTCAACGTGCGCCGCGTGCGCCCGCACGACAAGGTCATGCTGGTCTCCACCGACGGCAAGGCGATCCTGTTCGACGAGTCCGAGGCGCGCGCGATGGGCCGCAACACCTCCGGCGTGCGCGGCATCACGCTCAAGAACGGTGCGCGCATGCTCGGCATGGAGATCACCAACGGCAACGGCGACCTGTTCGTCATCACCGAGAACGGCTACGGCAAGCGCACGCCCGTCTCCGAGTACCCCGAGCACAAGCGCGGCGGCCAGGGCGTCTACACGATCGCGATGACGGCCAAGAAGGGCAACCTCGTGGCCTGCCGCGTCGTGGGCCCGCAGCACGAGCTCATGATCGTGTCCGAAGAGGGTGTGGTCATCCGCGTCAAGGCCAACGACGTGAGCTGCCTCGGCCGCTCCACGCAGGGCGTCAAGGTCATGAACATGGTGGCCGGCGACCACGTGAGCGCGGTGGCCCGCATGGTGGCCCGCAAGAAGAAGGCTCCCAAGCGCGACGAGGCGCAGGGCATCCTCGACATCGACGCTGCGGGCGCGAGCGCGCCCGAGGATGCGGACAGCGTCGACATCGGCGGAGACGAGGAGCTGGACGACACGCTGCTCGACGACGAGGAGTAAGAAGGAGGGCGCCCGCGGAGAGACTCCGCGGGCGCTCTTTCTCTTGCTGGCTGGTTGTGGTGGAAGGGCTACTCGCCGTCCTTCTTGTCGGGGGCGACGTTGAAGTCCTCGGGGGAGAGGCCCTCGACGAAGGCGTGGAACTCCTCGAGCTCGTGGGCCTCCTCGTCACGCTCGACGCCGCGGAAGTCGGGCATGGCGGCCGCGTCGAGCACCGACTCGTCGGCGTAGACCGAGACTCCCGCGCGCACCGCGAGCGCGAGCGCATCGGACGGGCGGGCGTCCAGGTAGACGCGCTCGCCGTCCTCGCGCTCCAGCACGACCTGTGCGAAGAACGTGGTCCCCTGCACGGCCGTGATGCGAACGTCGACGACGCGCGCCCCGAGCTCGGAGATCGCGGAGCCGAGGAGGTCGTGCGTCATGGGGCGCCCGCCCGGGCGGCTGTGGACGCCCATCGTGATGGCGGTCGCCTCGAACGAGCCGATGCGGATGGGGAGCTGCCGCGAGGCATCGTCGCCCACCTCGCCGTGCGCACGAAGCACGACGAGCGAGGCGATCGGACCCTCGCCGACGATGACGCTCTCTATGTCCATCTTCCTCAGCGGCACGGCGCTCCTCTCCAACTTCCTTGCTCGGTTATCCTACCCAATAGTCGACGCCGCGCAACCTGTCCGACAACTTCGTCAGGAAATTGCAAAAAAAGCGTTGACCGCGTGCGGGGGGCTGTGTAATATATCTCCTTGCGTTGGGCCTGTAGCTCAGTTGGTCAGAGCGTCCGGCTGATAACCGGGAGGTCACAAGTTCGAACCTTGTCAGGCCCACCACTTCCTGACAATAGTCGCCCCAGCGTTAGCCGAGTCGCCGCTGGGGCGATTATTATTACCTGTCGGGGACGTAGCTCAGTTGGGAGAGCGCGGGCTTTGCAAGCCTGAGGTCGTGGGTTCGATCCCCATCGTCTCCACCATGCAATGGTTCCGGGGCCCGCGGGCCCCGGTTTTTGTTCCTGCAGCCCGACTTTGCATAATTTGGCCGCTCGTGCTGCATTACGCCCCATCTGAAATCAAAAACCGCGTTCGTGTAGCGTAAAAACGGGCAAAACCGAGATTGTGATTCTATAGTTGATATCGTTTCCTGCGAAAACTCAGCGCGAGGGTCCTGTGAGGGCCCTCCGAGGGGCAAAACAACGCTACACGAATGGGCATTTTGTTTTCGAAACGGGGCCTTGTGCTGCACGAGCGAGGCTTTTATGCGCCGGTCCAGCCCTCTGCGGTATCATCTCAGCAGAAATCCGGGCACGAGGAGGGGACATGGCCGAGAGTGACGAGCTGCGCGATGGCGTCTCGCCGCAGACCGACGAGCTGGCGAGCACGCTCATGGGCGACGCGCTGGACATGCTCGCCGCCGGGGACCCCTTCTGTGTTCTCCTCGCCGTGCAGGACGACTCCGGCGAGATAACGAGCTACGAGTTCTCCGACGATGGCGAGGAGGCCTGCCTGGAGGCCGCACGCGCTAAGGTGGGACAGGTCGCGGGCGCCCGTCGCTGCGCGATCGTCTACGAGGGCGCGGTCGAGGCCGAGGGAGAGGGCTTCGCCGACGCCCTGCTCCTCGAGTTTGGCGAGCGCGGCTGGCGCTCGTACTCCGCGTACTCGCTCGTGGACGGCATTGGCACTGGTGATGGTTTCACGTGGACCGACCCCGCGCCGGCCGGAGAGGTGCCCCTGCTGCTGTAAAGTACCGTATGGCGAAAATACGGAACCGCCGGCCGATGTGGGCCGGCTGAACAGAGGCGAGAGGGACCCATGCGTCAGGAGAACATCAGGAACATCGCTATCATCGCACACGTCGACCACGGCAAGACCACGCTCGTGGACCAGATGCTCAGGGCCACCGACGCCTTCCGCGAGAACCAGCAGGTCCAGGAGCGCGTGCTCGACTCCAACGACCAGGAGCGCGAGCGCGGCATCACCATCCTCGCCAAGAACATCTCGATCGAGTACCAGGGCGTGAAGATCAACGTCATCGACACCCCGGGTCACGCCGACTTTGGCGGCGAGGTCGAGCGCGTCCTGCGCATGGCCGACGGCGCCCTGCTGCTCGTCGACGCAGCCGAGGGCCCCATGCCCCAGACGCGCTTCGTCCTGCGCCACGCCATCGACGCCGGCCTCGCCATCATGATCGTGGTCAACAAGATCGACCGCGAGGGCGCCCGCCCCGAGGCCGTGGTCAACGACTCGCTCGACCTCATGGCCGACCTCGGCGCCACCGACGAGCAGCTCGAGTTCGCCATGGAGCACGTGATCTACGCCTCCGCCGTGAAAGGCTTCGCCCGCCTGGACCCCGCCGACGACAACCAGGACATGTTCCCCATGCTCGACATGATCGTGAGCGACCTGCCCGCGCCCGAGGTGGACGTGGACGGCCCGCTCGCCATGCAGTGCGTGACCATCGACCACTCCGAGTATGTGGGCCGCATCGGCATCGGCCGCATCTACTCCGGCACCATCCACGCCGGCGACAAGATTCTCGTGGTGAAGAACGACGGATCGCGCGCCATGAGCCAGGTCAAGCAGCTCTTCACCTTCGACTACCTCGGCCGCAAGGAGTGCTCCGAGGCCCAGGCCGGCGACATCGCGGCCGTCGTGGGCATCGACTCCACCGACATCGGCGACGTCTACACCGACCCCGACAACCCCGTCGAGCTGGAGCCCATCGAGATCGACCCGCCCACGCTCTCCGTCGTCTTCGAGCCGTCCACCAGCCCGCTCGTGGGCCGCGAGGGCGACATCGTGGGCGGCCGCCAGCTCAAGGAGCGCCTCATGCAGGAGCGCGAGAACAACGTGACCATGCGCATCGAGGAGCTCCCCGACAAGACCGGCGTCGAGGTGGCCGGCCGCGGCATCCTGCACCTCTCCGTTCTCATGGAGACCATGCGCCGCGAGGGCTTCGAGTTCCAGGTGGGCCGCCCGCGCGTGCTCTTCAAGAAGGACGCCAACGGCAACCTCACCGAGCCCGTCGAGCAGGCCGTGGTCGAGTGCCCTGGCGAGTACTCCGGCAAGGTCATCGAGGTCTTTGGCAACGCGGGCGGCACCATGACCAGCATGGACGCCGGCACCACCCAGACCCACCTCGAGTTCAAGATCCCCACCCGCGGCATCATGGGCCTCAAGAACCGCATCCTCAACGTCACCCACGGCGAGGCTGTCTTCTACCACACGTTCCTCGAGTACGGTCCCTACGCCGGAGAGATCGGCGTCCGCCAGAACGGCGCGATGATCTCCATGAGCACCGAGAAGGCCGTGGCCTACGCGCTCGGCACGCTCCAGGAACGCGGCGCGCTCTTCGTGGGCCCCGGCGACGAGTGCTACGAGGGGATGCTCGTGGGCGAGCGCTCCAAGCCCGGCGACATGGTCGTCAACATCGCGCGCACCAAGAGCCTGGGCAACCAACGCTCCTCCACCGCCGACATCGCCGTGCAGCTCACCCCTCCGCGCACCTTCACGCTCGAGGAGGCGCTCGAGTACATCATGGACGACGAGCTGGTGGAGGTCACGCCCAAGAGCGTCCGCATGCGCAAGCGCATCCTCAACGAGACCGAGCGCCGCAAGTGGGCGGTCCGCACCGGCAAGGTCAAGAAGTAGCGAGCCTAGCGGCGCCGCTCGGCGCGGCGCCTTGTGATGCGCACGAGGCGCGCGGCCCGGCGGACCGGCGCGCTCACGCGCGGTCCGAGGTCGACGTCGGCCGGCGTCTGCACGTCAAAGCGCAGCGACCAGCGGCGCAGGCCGATCGTCACCGAGACGCACAGCAGTCCCGCCCAGAGCTTGCTCATCGAGAGCCCCATCACGGCGGCGTAGTAGGCTGCGCTGCCGGCGAGCGCGCAGACGGCGTAGAGGTTGGAGCGCTGGAAGATGCGCGGGACCTCGCCGAGGAACACGTCGCGCAGCATGCCGCCGCCGACGCCGGTCATGATGCCCATGAGCAGGCACGATGCGAGGTGCAGGCCGTGCACCAGCGCCTTGTCGCAGCCCACGAGCGCAAAGAGCGCGACCGCGGCGATGTCCAGCCACTCGAGCAGGCTCCCGGCGCGGTCGAGCGGCTGCGGGAAGAGGAAGGCCACGAGGGCCGTCGCCACGCTCGCCGGGATCGCGAACGGCGAGTCCAGCATGTAGACGCTGCCCACCTGCATCATGACGTCGCGGATGAGGCCGCCGCCCAGCCCGCACAGGAGCGCCAGCCCCACAAAGCCCACGGCGTCAAGGTGTCGCGCCCGCGCCACGGCGACGCCGCCGGCCGAGCCCACGATCACGGATGCGAGGTCGACCCACGTGGGCAGCGAGACGGCGGCCAGCTCGGGATAGGTTGAGAACAGCTCGGGCACGGGTGCTCCTCGGTGTCTGGGAAGGGTCGGGCCCGCCCATTGTCGCGCACGCGGGAGCGTTCTGCGATGGGAATTCCGATTTCCCCCTCGCGTGCCCGCGCGACATACGCTATACTGACCGCTGCACCATTTCACGGAGAGTTGTCCGAGTGGCCGAAGGAGCACGATTGGAAATCGTGTAGGCGCCTAAAGCGTCTCCAGGGTTCAAATCCCTGACTCTCCGCCAGCACTTTCCGTGGCCCCGCAAGGGGCCACGTCACCCTTCGGAGGGGTGGCAGAGTGGTTGAATGCGGCGGTCTCGAAAACCGTTTACCCCTTCGGGGGTACGAGGGTTCGAATCCCTCCTCCTCCGCCATCGCACGCAACGACCGGTCCCACGGGGCCGGTTTTTTGTTGCCGCGGCGGCTCGGGCCCGGCGCGGCTGGGGTACCCTACAGACAGGCCAACGCGAAGGGAACACACGATGAACGACGCCGACCTCGAGGGCTTCAGGCCCGACCGCTACTTCGCCCGCTCCTGGGCCCTGCTCACGCGTGACCGCGGCTGGATCAAGCCGATCCTCGCCATGATCGCCGCCACGCTTGTCCCCATCGTGGGCCTGCTCGGCGTGATGGGCTACGTCGCGGAGTGGGCGCGCCTCACCGCGTGGGGCGTGACCTCGTCGCCCAAGCAGAAGAACGTGCGGGTGGGCGCCTGCATCGCCAGCGGCTGGCGCGTCTTCGTCGTGACGGTGGTCTGGAGCATCGCAAACTCGATCATCCTGGGCCTGCTCGCCATGGTCCCGCTTTTTGGCCCGCTGCTGGTCTTCGCGTGGACGATCTTCTCGATCGCCCTCGGCATCATGATCATGGTCGCCGCCCTGCGCGCGACCATCTACCAGAGGATCGTTGCCGGGCTGCGCGTGCCCACCATCTGGCAGATGGTGAGAAGCGACGTGGCCGGCCTCGTCCGGATCTTTGGCATGCAGATGGCCGGCGCCGCGATCTTCTGGGTGGTCAGCGCGCTGATCATGCTGCTGGCGCTCGGGACGCTCATCCCGCAGATCGTCTACTTCGCCGACTACGTGGCCGAGTTCGACGCCATCATGTCCGACTCCACCCGGATGGCCGTCTTCTTTGAGATCGTCGTCACGATCCTCGGGGCGCTCGGCCCGTGGATCGTGGTGGGGTTCGTGCTGTCCGCCGCGTACTCGGTCGTGATGATGATGCTCGGCTACACCGCGGTCGCGCTCTGGATGCGCCAGTTCAACGTGCCCGCCTGGGGCCGCGAGGAGGACCCGCTCCCCGGCACGGCGCCCACGGCGCAGCCCGCCGAGCCCTCGCCCGCGCCCGACCCGGAGCCGATGGGCCTCGCCGAGCCGGTCGAGACCACGCCCGAGGAGGCCGTCACCCCCGCCGAGCCCGAGCCCGGAGAGGCCGAGAAGGACGGCGAGGACCAGCTCCCGCAGTAGTCCCATTCGTGGAGAAACCGTGTCGCCGTGCGGCGCCGCATCAGGGATGGTGCGGCGCCGCACGCGTTATGACCTTGCCGTTGTTAGCCAGATGACAGCCCACGGCACGCCATCGAGGCAGTTGGTGTCAGGTCCTGCGCCTACCATCCCCTGCAACGGGATGTGGAAGGTTTTAGCAGGTAGCCATCATGTGCTATGATGCTTCGCCGGACCTTTCCTGCTCCGGGCGTCCTTCACGACCCGGGGCCATTAGCCCAGAGGAGGTGAAACACATGAAGGCCTATGAACTGCTGTATTTTGTCGACCCCACGTGCAACGAGGAGACTCGTGCCGCCGTCATGAAGCGCATCGAGGTTGCGCTCGGCGAGACCGGCAAGGTTGACAACGTCGAGGACTGGGGCAAGCGCAAGCTCGCCTTTGAGGTCGACGATCTCACGGAGGGCGACTACACCCTCATCAACTTCCACGCAGATCCCACGGTGATCGCCGAGCTCGACCGAGTTCTGCGCATCAACGACGCTGTCAAGCGTCACATGATCGTGCGCCGCGCCGACAAGGAGTAGGCATGGAAGTGCGGGCAAGCGCCCGCAGGAGGGAGCGAGACCATGAGCATCAACAGGGTGAACATCTCGGGCAACCTGACCCGCGACCCCGAGCTGCGCGTCACCGGCGCCGGCACGTCGATCCTCTCGTTCGGCGTCGCCGTGAACGACCGTAGGCGCAACCCGCAGAGCGGCGAGTGGGAGGACTACCCCAACTTCGTCGACTGCGTCGTCTTCGGCGCCCGCGCCGAACCGCTCTCCCGCTTCCTCTCCAAGGGCTCGAAGGTTGCCGTTGAGGGCAAGCTTCGCTACAGCTCCTGGGAGACGAAGGACGGACAGAAGCGCAGCAAGCTCGAGGTCGTCGTCGACGAGGTGGAGTTCCTCTCGTCGAGGAGCCAGCAGGGTGGCGCGCCGGCGTTCCAGCAGGACGCGCCCAGCTACGTCGCCCCCGCTGCCGCACCGCAGCCGAACTACGCCGCGCCCGTCCAGACCCCGCCGTCGGCCGAGGTCTACGACGAGGACATCCCGTTCTAACCATCCGGCGGCCCCGCGTCGCCAACAGAAAGGCAAGAAGACATGGCTCAGCAGAAGCAGGATTTTCAGCGCCAGCCGCGTCGCAAGTACTGCCAGTTCTGCAAGGAGGAGACCGAGTACATCGACTACAAGGATGTGCAGCTCCTCCGCAAGTACATGACCGACCGCGGCAAGATCAAGCCGCGTCGCGTCACTGGCGCCTGCACGCAGCACCAGCACGACATCGCGCTTGCCATCAAGCGCGCCCGTGAGATGGCGCTTCTCCCCTACACGGTCCCCGTGGTCTCCAGCCGCGGCGGTCGTAACCGCGGCTAGTTCGCGGAAGATAGAACGCAGCCAATGACCGGCTGGACCAACAACGACCGACCCCCGGTGCCGCAGGGCGTCTCGGGGGCAGCGCGCGAGGGACGGGGCGTCATGCCTCGCACCGGCGGCGAGAGGAGCGGCGCTCCGTCGCTTCTCGCCGGGATCTTCTTCTGCGCGCTCGGCGGTGCGGTGGCAAGCTCGACGCTCTCCTTCGTCGGGCCCGCCTTCGTGGGCTACGGGTACCTCTCCGTCGCCCCGACGGGTGGCCTCCGCTCCCGGGTCTCGTGTCTGGCCGCCACGCTCGTCCCCGCTGCGGCGCTGGCGCTCGCGGGTGGCGTCTCGACGGTGGTCTCCGCCGTCGCCGCCTGCCTCGTCGCCGTTGCCGTCTGCGAGCTCGTCGCGGCCCGTCGGCTGACTCCCGGCGCCCTGTGCGCCACCGTCGCCGTCGCCGCGCTCGCGCTCATCGGCGCCGACGAGCTCGTCGCCCTGGCCAGCGGAACCACGCTGTCCGCCGGCATCGAGTCCCTTCTCGACGCCTACCGGCAGCAGCTCGTCGACCTGACGGGCGCCGCAGACCAGGTTGGGGCGGTGTTTGCGGTGTTGGGCCTGCTGTGGCCCGTGGCCTACGTGATGGCCGCCACCGCCTCGTGCGTCTCGTCGCTTGTCGGCGCGCTCGTCGCGTCGAGGGCCGCGAACGGCACGGTCACCCGTCCCCCGCTCCTCGCTGACTTCGACCTGCCCCTGTGGGTGGTCGCGGTCTTCGTGGCGTCCGTCGCCGGCATCGCGCTCGCGCTCTCCGTCGACGGGGCGGTGTCCCAGGTCGCGCTCGCCCTCTCGGCGAACGTCGCCATGTCCGTGAGGATCGCCCTCGCGGTGCAGGGACTCGCCGTCGTCGCCTGGGTCGCGCGCGACAAGGGCCTCGGCCCGGTCGGCACGGTGCTCGTGTGCGCGGCTGCGCTCTATCTGGAAGTACAGTTCGTCGTATTGACCATCGCAGGCCTCGTTGACGTCTGGGCCAACTTCCGCCACCTCACGCGTGGCGCCTCGCCCAGCGACGCGGGCCAGTCGATGCAGGACTAGCGGCCGGGGAGACCCGACCGAACGAAGGAGTGTCTCATGAAGGTCATTCTCTTGAGTGAGCTTCGGGGCAAGGGCGGCGAGGGTGACGTCGTTGACGTCGCCCAGGGCTTCGCGGAGAACTACCTGTTCCCCAACAAGATCGCCCAGCCCGCCACCCCGGGCAACATCAAGCAGCTCGAGGAGCGTCGTCACAACATCGAGAAGCGCGAGGCGGAGCGCATCGCCGCTGCCGAGGCCACCAAGGCCGCCCTCGACGGCAAGTCGGTGACCGTCGACGCCAAGATCGGCGAGGAGGGCC
The DNA here is from genome assembly GCF_002159735.1 of Olsenella sp. An270. Taxonomy (GTDB): domain Bacteria; phylum Actinomycetota; class Coriobacteriia; order Coriobacteriales; family Atopobiaceae; genus Thermophilibacter. The sequence continues at coordinate 41,401 of NZ_NFJF01000009.1, read as the reverse complement.
AGCTCTTCGGCTCCGTCACCCCCGCTCAGATCGCCGAGGCCATCCAGGCCCAGCTCGGCCTGGAGGTCGACCGCAAGCGCGTTGGCCGCGGCAACAACATCAAGACCTCCGGCAAGCACGCCGTCGAGGTCAACCTCTACCGTGAGATCACGGCCACGGTCAACGTCCTCGTGGGCGTGACCGAGGAGACCGCCGCCGAGCCCGAGGCCGAGGTTGCGGCCGAGGCCGAGGAGGCCGTCGAGGAGGCCGTCGAGGAGACCGCCGAGTAGTTTCGGCACTTTTCGACGAACGAATTACTGAGCTGCGGGTTTCTACAATATCCGCAGGTCAGCCAGAAGTAAGGAAACGCCCCGGTCGGCACCGCGCTGACCGGGGCGTTCTTGTGGTTCTTCAGGAGCAGACCACTTTCTACCTGCGGTTTTGCAAACTGCTACACCCTCTTATATTCATTCTGAGACTGCTTTCTGAAGCGCCCAGACGGCCTCAAAAATGTTGAAAACTAGTCGACAACGTGACCAAACAGCGCGAAAAAAATTTGTTGAAAACGTTGAAAGGGCGCAAACGCACCGGTCAGGCCGCGCACCCACGACCCCGCGCGTGTCGAAGAGGCCCGCGGCCGGAATTCACCCCTTGACAGCACTCTTAAAGAGGGGGAGCTGCGCGTTCTTCTCGGCCCGTCCCAAGCGGTGCTCGCGCTAGAATGGTCGGACGCGAGTCGGGAGGAGGACCGGACCATGAGCGACTATGACGTCAACCCCACGCGCATGACCGTGGACGGCGGCATGGCCATGCCGCAGAACGCCGAGGCCGAGGCTTCGGTCCTGTCGGCGATGATGATCTCTGTGGACGCCCTCCAGGAGTGCCTGATCTCGCTCGACCCCGAGGACTTCTACCAGCCGTCCAACCGCACGGTCTTCGTGGCCATGCGCGAGATGTTCGACAAGAACCTCCCGATCGACAACATCTCCCTCGCCGACTACCTCAAGAGCACCGGCGAGCTGGAGCGCGTGGGCGGCCGGAGCTTCCTTCTGGGCCTGGGCACCAACTCGCTGGCGCTCGTGGGCTGGCGCCGCCACGTGGAGATGCTCCACCGCGACACCACGCTGCGCAAGATGATCCACGCCTCCGCGCAGATCACGGCGCTGGCGTACGACGCGCCCGAGGACACCAAGGAGGTCGTGGACAAGGCCGAGCGCCTGTTGCTCGACGTCACCAACCGCGACGTCCGCTCGAGCGAGCAGACCATCGAGCAGATCATGGGCGACCTCTACGAGGAGCTGGGCGCCGCCGCGGCCGACAACGAGCGCGTCCTCGGCGTCAAGACCGGCTTCCCCCGCATCGACGAGTGCCTGCTCGGGCTGCGTCCCGGTCAGATGATCGTCATCGGCGCCCGCCCCGGCGTGGGCAAGACGTCGTTCGCCCTCAACCTCATGGTGAACGCGGCCTTCGAGGGCGCGGCCGTCGCGATGTTCTCGCTCGAGATGTCCAAGGTGGAGATCGGCCAGCGCCTGCTCGCCGCCAACGCGCGCGTGGGCCTGCACGAGATCCGCTCCGCCAACATCATGGACGAGCAGTGGCCGCAGATCCTGCAGGCCACCAACGAGCTCTCCCAGCTCGACATCGTCATCGACGACACGCCCGGCACCACCGTGACCGAGATCCGGGCCAAGGCCCGCCGCATCCTGCACGGCAAGCCGCTCGGCCTGGTCATCATCGACTACCTGCAGCTCATCTCCCCGCCCGCCGGCCAGCGCCGCTCCGACAGCCGTGCGACCGAGGTCTCCGAGATGAGCCGCGGCATCAAGATCATGGCCAAGGACCTCGGCGTGCCCGTGGTGGCGCTCTCGCAGCTCAACCGTACCGTCGAGAACCGCACCGGCAAGCGCCCGCAGCTCTCGGACCTGCGCGAGTCCGGCTCCATCGAGCAGGACGCCGACATCGTCGCCCTTCTCGACCGCTCGATGAACGAGGACGAGGCCGCGCGCGAGGACCGCCCTGCGATGAACGAGACCACCTTCATCATCGCCAAGAACCGCTCCGGCGCGCTCGCGGACGTCCCGCTCACGTTCCTGCCCGGCTCGACCAAGTTCGTTGAGATCGACTCCTTCCACGACTAAGCTCGACGACGCCCGACAAAGGTGCCGGGGTTGTTTGTCAGGAACCTGACAAACAACCCCGGCACCTTTGTCGGGCGCGAGTGCCGTATAATGTGGGTTCGTATGTGAATCGCGACGAAGGGGCGCACATGTCGGCATCGGTGCTCGTGGGAACTCAGTGGGGCGACGAGGGTAAGGGCAAGGTCACCGACCTCATCTCCGGCGACTTTGACGTGGTCTGCCGCTACGCCGGCGGTGCCAACGCCGGCCACACCGTCATCGCCAACGGCAAGAAGCTGGCTCTGCACCAGGTTCCCTCCGGCGTCATGTACGAGGGCACCTACCCCGTGATCGGTAACGGCTGCATCGTCGACCCCGAGATCCTCCTCTCCGAGATCGACATGCTCGCCGAGCAGGGCATCTCCGCCGACCGCCTCAAGATCTCCGGCAACGCGCACATCGTCATGCCCTACCACAAGGACCTCGACGGCGCGCACGAGAAGAAGCTCGGCAAGAACCTCATCGGCACCACCAAGCGCGGCGTCGGCCCCTGCTACATGGACAAGATGAACCGCACCGGCCTGCGCATCCAGGACATGCTGGACGAGAAGATCTTCCGCGAGAAGCTCGAGAGCGCGCTCGCCTACACCAACCCCATCCTCGAGAAGGTCTACGAGCTGCCCACCTACACCGTCGAGCAGATCTGCGAGACCTACCTGCCCTATGCCGAGCGCATCCGTCCCTACATCGTGGAGAGCAGCCTGTTCCTCAACGAGCAGATCGAGGCCGGCAAGAGCGTCCTCTTTGAGGGCGCGCAGGCCACGATGCTGGACATCGACCACGGCACCTACCCGTTTGTCACCAGCTCCAACTGCACCGCCGGCGGCGCCGTCACCGGCTCGGGCGTGGGCCCCACCAACATCGACCGCGTCCTCGGCGTGGCCAAGGCCTACCTCACCCGCGTGGGCTCGGGCCCGTTCCCCACGGAGCTCTTCGACGAGATCGGCGACAAGCTCGGCGAGGTCGGCCACGAGTACGGCGTGACCACCGGCCGCAAGCGCCGCTGCGGCTGGTACGATGCCGTCGTCGTCAACTACGCCGCGCGCGTCAACGGCCTCACCGACCTGGCCATCACCAAGCTCGACGTCCTCGGCTGCCTCGACGAGATCAAGGTCTGCGTTGCCTACGAGTGCGACGGCGTGGAGTACCACACCGTCCCCGAGCACCAGAGCGTCTTCTACCACGCCAAGCCGGTCTACGAGACCCTGCCCGGCTGGAAGTGCGACATCTCCGGCATCCGCAACTTCTACCAGCTCCCGCGCGAGGCCAAGGACTACATCGACTTCCTCGAGCAGCTCGCCGGCGTGCGCGTCTCCATCATCACCGTCGGCCCGGACCGCGAGCAGACCATCGACCGCTACTGGCACTAGGCGGGAGGCCCGCGTGGCCGAGAAGGACTTCGCGATCGTCTGCGACGGCACGTGCGACCTGCCGCTCTCGTTCCTCGAGAAGGCGGCGGTCGTGCCGCTGCGCCTGGGCGCCGCCGGCGCGGACGGCGCGCGCGACGCCCTGGAGCGCCTCTACCGCGACCTCGCCGCGCAGGGCTTTGCGCGCGTGGTCTCCATCCACTCCGCCGCGGCCTTCTCGCCCGTCGTGGAGGACGCCCGGCTCGCGGCGGCCGTCTGCGCGGACGTCGCCGACGTGCGCGTCGTGGACTCCGGGTCGGGCTCGGTCGCGACGGGCATGCTGATCGACCGCGCCGCCCGCTACCGCCACTTTGACGTCGACTTCGCTGATGCCGTCGCTGGCCTCGAGGAGCTCGCCGCGCGTGTCCGCCTGCTCGTGATCCCCGCGTCGTCCGCGCCCCTCGCGGCGCGCCGCCGCCGTCCGTCCCGCGCCGGCCTGATCGGCCGCGCCGCTGCCAGCCTGCGCATGCGCGTGACCGGCGAGCGCGGGCTCTACCTGCTCTCTCGCGGCGAGCTCACCCAGCTCGCCCGTGGCGCCGACTGCGCCTCGCTCGCCCTGCGCCTCGCCCGCGCCGCCTCGACGGTGGCCGGCAACGAGGGCGAGCTCGTCCACGCGCTCGCCGAGGCGGGCGACGTCCGCGCGCTGCGTGCCGTCAAGCGCGCGCTCGACGAGGCCGCCGCGCCAACGAGCTGCCTGGGCACCGTCCGCGCGCTGCCCCTGGGCAGGGAGGTCACGGGCGCGGGCTCCGTGGCGGTCGCCATCGCCCCGCGCTCCGCCTACTGGCGCGACGAGGCCTCTCTCCGCGGTTTGGGTTCGCAGCTCGAGGAACCCGCCTCCACCGACGCACAAACCCGCAGGTCGCAATCAGCGGCCGCGACCCCGACGAACCCAAACCGGAAACGATAGGTAGATCACGGCCCCGCGGGGCCCTGCAAAGGAGGTTCTCATGAACAAGGTCGACATTCTGCTCCTGGGCTCCGGCGGCCGCGAGCACGCGCTTCTTGCCAAGCTCGCCGAGTCCCCGCGCGCGGGCAGGCTCTACGTCGCCCCCGGCAACGGCGGCATGGACGTCATGGCCGAGAAGGTCGAGGGCCTGGACGCCGAGTCCCCGGTCGCCGTGGCCGAGTGGGCCCGCAACCACAACATCGGCCTCGTGGTCATCGGCCCGGAGGCCCCGCTCGTGGCCGGCGTCGCCGACGCCGTGCGCTCCGCGGGCATCGCGTGCTTTGGCCCCAACGGCGCCGCCGCCCAGATGGAGGGCTCCAAGAAGTTCGCCAAGCAGGTCATGAGCCGCGCCGGCGTCCCCACCGCCGCCTACCGCTCCTTCACCGACGAGGAGTCCTGCGCCGACTACGTGCGCCGCACGGGCGCCCCGATCGTGGTCAAGGCCGACGGCCTGGCCGCGGGCAAGGGCGTGATCGTGGCGAAGACCCTGGACGAGGCCCTGGCCGGCGTCCACGAGTGCTTCTCGGGCGCGTTCGGCGAGGCCGGCGCCACCGTCGTGGTGGAGGAGACCCTCGACGGCCCCGAGTGCTCGCTGCTCGCCCTCACCGACGGCAAGACCGTGGTGCCGCTCGCCACCGCGCAGGACCACAAGCGCGCCCTCGACGGCGATAAGGGTCCTAACACCGGCGGCATGGGCGTCTACTCGCCGGTCCCGGAGCACCTGGTCTCCGCGGAGCAGCTCGCCGCGATGGTCGAGGTGGAGCGCAAGGTCGTGGCCGAGCTCGCCGAGGAGGGCATCACCTACTCCGGCTGCCTCTACGGCGGCTTCATGCTCACGTCCGAGGGCCCCAAGGTCCTCGAGTTCAACGCCCGCTTCGGTGACCCCGAGACCCAGGTCGTGCTGCCGCGCATGAAGGGCGACCTCGTGGAGCTCTTCCTCGCGTGCGACAACGGCACCCTCTCCGAGGACATGGTCTCCTGGGACGACGACTGGGCGGTCTCGGTGGTGCTCACCTCCGCCGGCTACCCCGGCGCGTACGAGAAGGGCAAGGTCATCACCGGCATCGAGCGCGCCGAGGAGCTCCCCGGCGTGACCGTCTACCACGCCGGCACCGCGCTCGCCGCGGACGGCTCGCTCGTCACCGCCGGCGGCCGCGTACTCGACGTCACCGCCGTGGCGCCCACCTTCGAGGAGGCCCGCGAGCGCGCCTACGCCGCCTGCGAGCTCATCGACTTCGAGGGCAAGACGTACCGCTCCGACATCGGCATGCGCGCGATCAAGCAGTAGCGCGCCGACCCGCATAGAAGGGCATCCGCCTCGCACGTGGCCGCTCGTGAATTCACGGGCGGCCACTTTCTGTGCCAAAGCCGAGAAATACCCGCCCTCGTGAATTCACGAGGGCACGTCGGCCCCGTGCCCGTTGCCCTATCATGAGGGCGAGAAGAACCTCGCTCCCAAGGAGGACCCATGTCCGACACCGATAAGAACCAGCAGCAGGCAGCCCTCGACGACATGCGCGAGTCCGTGCAGGCCTTTACCTACGACGGCGACCGCTCGAGCCTGGACCACCTCTCCGGCGCGCCCGAGGAGCGCGACCTCGTCCTCGGAGACGACGACCCGCGCGACGCCGACCTCGCCGAGCGTCCGCTCACCGAGGACGTGGCCTGGACCGGCCGCATCTTCAACGTGGATCGCCTGCGCGTGGAGCTGCCCGACGGCCGCGTGGCCATCCGCGACGTGGTGCGCCACCCCGGCGCCGTCGCCATCGTGGCTCTTACCGAGGACGGCCGCATCTGCCTCGTGCGCCAGTACCGCACCGCGCTCGGCCGCGTGACGGTGGAGATTCCGGCCGGCAAGCTCGCCCCCGGCGAGGACCCGCTCGAGTGCGCGGGCCGCGAGCTGCTGGAGGAGACCGGCATGTCCGCCGAGAAGATCGCGTTCCTGACCACGATCGCCACCTCCGACGGCTTCTGCGACGAGCTCATCCATATATACATGGCGACGGGCCTGGAGTTCTCCCGCTCCGACCCGGACGCCGACGAGTTCATCAACGTGGACCTCGTCCCGCTGGAGGAGCTCGTGGACGCCGTGCTCGACGGCCGCATCGAGGATGCCAAGACCGTCGTGGGGGCGCTCATCTGCGACGCCGTCATGCACCGCCTCACCCCGGATCCGGAGGAGTAGCGTCGCCCGGCGCGCAGGGCATGTGATGTCTGCTTGCTGGTGTGTGCGCAGTTAGAAAGCAGATGTTTTTCTCGTCAATTCGTTGACCTGCGGAAACGCTGGTGTTGGACAGAAAATCAAATATGCGATCGTGCACATACCCGTGAGAGGAGTGCACATACCCCGCGGACCGGGATCGGCCCGTGACCCGCGCCATCGCGCGTGTTACCCTAGTGCGCCGGAACCAGACCCCAGACGACGGAGCCGCCCCATGCTCAAGCGCTTCCTCACCTACTACAAGGGCCAGCTGCACCTCTTTGTCATAGACATCGTCGCCGCCGTCACGGTGGCCGCCGTGGACCTGGCGTTCCCGCAGATCCTGCGCGGCCTGGCGGGCGGCCTGTTCACCGAGGGCCCGGACGCCATCCTGGGCGTGCTGGCCTACATCGCCGTCGGCCTCGTGGCCATGTACGCGCTGCGCTTTGTCTGCCGCTACTTTGTCATCTACTGGGGCCACGTCATGGGCGCGCGCATGGAGAGCCGCATGCGCGAGGACCTCTTTGACGCCTATGTGCGCCAGAGCTTTGCGTTCTTTGACCGCAACCGCTCCGGCGACCTCATGAGCCGCCTGGTCTCCGACCTCTTTGACATCTCCGAGGCAGCCCACCACGGCCCCGAGTTCCTGCTCATAGGTGTCGTGGAGATTGCAGGCAGCTTCGTGATACTCTCCACGATCAACGCGCCGCTCACGGCCGTCCTCGCGCTCATCGCGTGCCTGCTCGTTGCCTACAACGTGTGGGCCAACGTGCGCATGCGCGCCGTCTACACCGAGAACCGCGTGCGCATCTCCGGCGTCAACTCCCGTCTGGAGGACGCGCTCGGCGGCATGCGTGTGGTCAAGGGCTTTGCCGCGGAGGACGCGGAGGGCGAGAAGTTCCGCGCGAGCAACGACGCTTACCTCGACTCCAAGACCCGGATGTATCGCGCCATGGGCCGCTACCAGGCCGCCATTGCCGTCATGATGGGCGCGCTGAACACCGTTGTGGTGGTTCTTGGCGGCTGGCTGATAGCGCGCGGTCAGATGGAGGCGGCCGACCTCGCCACCTACGCCCTCTACATCTCGCTCTTCACGGCGCCGATCACGCAGATCCTGGACTTCACCGAGACCTTCCAGAAGGCTATCGCGGGCTTCCGACGCTTCTGCGAGGTGCTGGACGAGCAGCCGGAGATCCTGGACCGTCCCGGCGCAAAGCCGCTGCGCGTGAGTGAGGGCGCCATCCGCTACGACGACGTCCACTTCACGTACCCCGACGCCCGTGACGCCCAGGGCGAGAAGGACGACGAGGTCATCAACGGCCTCACGTTGGACATCCGCCCCGGAGAGACCATCGCGCTCGTGGGCCCGTCCGGCGGCGGCAAGTCCACCACGTGCGCCCTGCTGCCCCGCTTCTACGACGTGGACTCCGGCTCCGTCACGATCGACGGCCAGGACGTGCGCGACGTCACGCAGCGGAGCCTGCGCGAGGCCATCGGCCTGGTGCAGCAGGACGTCTACCTCTTCGACGGCACGATTGCCGAGAACATCGCCTACGGCTGCCCCGACGCCACCGCGGCCGAGATCCGCCTCGCCGCGCGCCGTGCCAACATCGCCGACTTTGTGGAGAGCCTGCCCGACGGCTACGAGACGCAGGTCGGCGAGCGCGGCAGCCACCTCTCCGGCGGCCAGAAGCAGCGCATCGCGATCGCGCGCGTGTTCCTGAAGAACCCGCCGATCCTGATCTTTGACGAGGCCACGAGCGCGCTGGACAACGAGTCCGAGCAGGCGGTCCAGGAGTCGCTCGAGGAGCTCTCGCGCGGGCGGACCACGCTCGTGATCGCGCACCGGCTGTCCACGATCCGCGGCGCCGACGAGATCGCGACCATCGAGGCCGGCCGCGTGGTCGAGCGCGGGACCCACGAGGAGCTTCTCGCCCGTGGCGGCACGTACGCGCGCTACTTCGAGATGCAGTTCGCGTAGGGCGCGCGGCCGTCCCGGAACCGCCGCTCTTGTCCGCCGCGCGTCTAGGAATCCGCGCCCTTGTCGTCAGCCCTTCTAAAGAACGCCGCCCTTGTCCGCGGACCGTCTAAGAATCGCCGCCCTTGTCCGCCCGCTGGTCGTCTGGGCCGGACAAGGGCGGCATTTTCTAGAGCCGCGCCGGACAAGGGGCGCTTTTCCTAGAGTCATCCCGGACAAAGGCGGCGTTTCCTAGACGCGTCCGTGACAAGCCCCGGATTCCTAGAGCGGCAGCCGACAAGGGCCGCGATTCCTGGATCGCGCCCCGCTCCCGCCCCGCTCCCGCCCCGCTTGTGGACGTTTCCCGCGACCTGCGCCGGGGCGCTTCTCGGCAGGTCGGCGCTGTATACTTGCGGAGCGAGGCATTGTCGGGAGGGGAGGGCATGTTCAACAGGCGCGACAACGTTCGCCCCCAGCGCGGCGCGCTCTCGGCCGACGAGGCAGAGAAGCTCTTCTCGACCGTCGACCACAGCGGCCACTCCGACGAGGAGCGCGCCCGTCGTCAGCGTGCGCACCGCCGCGAGAAGGGCGTCTCCGTCGACGTTGACCCGCTCTCCGGCGAGGACCCCTCCGGTTCCGACGTCAGCAAGGTCATCACGCGCACCGCGGTCATCTTTGTCCTGGCGTTCCTCGTCCTCGTCGTGGCCGGCCAGGTGGCCTTTGGCGTCGTCCGCCGCCTCAACACCGCCCACCTCGCCGACACCGCGAGCGTGCGCACCGTCGCAGACGCGCTCTCCGGCGGCGTCGAGTGGGGCGACGGCTTCACGCAGTTCCCCGCCGACTTCACGGTCCAGGAGGCCGACGAGAACACCGGCCGCATCGAGGTGAGCGTCATCGACACCAGCTCCTCGAGCGCGCTCGAGTGCTTCTCGACCTCCCAGGTCCAGGCCACGGCGCTGGCCGTCAACGCGCTGCTCAACCCCAACATCGACACGGTGGTCTACCACGTGAGCGTTCACGTGGGGGAGGACGGCCGCATGCAGCAGTCGACCCTCTTTGGGTTCCTCAAGCCCACCGGCGACGTGGCCTCGTTCATGACCTTCGTCTGGGAGAAGACGCAGTCCGCGACCGGCGTCAACTTCTCGTGTACGATCACAGGCATCGACGAGACGGTCCAGGGCGAGCTGCGCGACCAGGTCACTACTTCCTTCACCCCGGTTCAGGGCACCCGAACGCGCTAGTCGCGACCGCCTTGGCCCCGCTCGGGGGGGCGGCTTTGCGCCCGAGGCTCCCCATGTTGGCCGCGTCACGCTACCATGTTGACGAAACGACTGAAGGAGGGCCGTCCATGAGGTGCAAGAAGTGCGGAGAGGAGCTGCCGGAGCGCGCTCGCTTCTGCTACGTCTGCGGCGCGCCCGTGGAGGAGGTCCCCGCGTCCAAGCGCCTCGAGGAGCCGATCGACCCGCTGGCCGCCGGCGCCGTCCCGCTGGTGCCGCTGGCGCCCCCGCCGCGCGCCTACACGCTCGAGCCCCGCGCCCGCCGCGCCGCGGCGCGCGCCGACCTCCGCTCGCAGCTTCCCAGCATCAGGCCGCAGGAGCCCGTTGTCGAGCGCGTGGACGCCGACGCCCGGCCCAAGGTCCAGGAGGTCGTGGAGGCCGAGAAGGACGCGGCGACCCAGGTCGCGGAGGCGATCGATCTCGTGGAGGAGCCGGTCGAGCCCGCCGCCGAGGAGAGCGTCGCCCCCGACGCCGAGCGCGAGGACGCCCCGCAGGCGACCGAGGAGGTCGATGCGACGCAGGCCGCCGAGCCTGCCCCGACCCCGGACGCCACCGACGCCGAGGCCCCCGCCAGCACCGCCGCCCTCACCACCGAGAAGCTCAAGACCGCCGCCAAGAGCGCGGCGTCGACCACCTCCGATTTCATCGGCACCGCCGGGACCCACCTCGCCTCCGCCGGGCGCCAGCTCCGCGCGGGCGGGCGCACGGTCGCGGAGGGCTTCGAGGGGAGCCGCGTGCCCACCGTCGCCCTCGTGGGCGGCATCGCGGTGGTCGCGCTCATCGCCGTGTCGGTGCTCTTTGTGATGGGCACGAGCTGGATCGGCCCGTTCGCTCCCGCCGACGAGCAGGCGCCCGTCGTGCAGCCGCCCTCGGACGGCAGCATCCCGCCGCTCGAGGCCGACGACGAGGAGGAAGAGGCCGAGGAGGAGCAGACGGTCCCCGAGGGCGCCCCCGAGGTCCGCGGGGCCCTCGACGAGTACTCCTGGCAGGAGCTCTCCCAGATTTCCGCCCTCATCGCCGACGCGTCCTCCGACACCGAGGGCGTCAAGATCGCCGCCGAGTACAACCTCTGCGGCGCCGACGGCTCGCTCGACGCCACGCAGACCAAGGACCTCGAGCTCTCCGGCGGCACCACGGTGCCCGTCGCCGTGGCGGGCATCCGCAGCGACGAGCGCTCCGACGGCTCCGGCGTCGCGGGCCTCACGCTGGTGACGCGCGCCTCGCTGGGCAAGCAGGCGTACGGCCCCGACGGCCCCGTGTCCTGGGAGGACTCGCCGATCCGCTCCTGGCTCAACCAGACCGTGCCCGGCCAGCTGCCCGAGGGCCTGGCCGACCTGCTGGTCTCCGTGGACAAGACGTCCAACGCCCCCGGCGGCGGCCAGTGCCAGACCTCGGACCTCATGTGGCTTTTGTCCTACGCCGAGATCTGCGGCCCGGCGAGCTGGCTGTCGGTCGACGGCACCCAGTACCGCCTCTTCGCCGACCAGGGCGTCTCAACGTCTGCCAGCTCGCAGCTCGCGCTCGCCGACGACTACTGGTGGATGCGCACCGCCGGCTCAGACAGCCAGTACCAGATGACGGTCACCCCCGAGGGCGACCCCAACTACTCGCGCAACCCGGTCTACGAGTTCGACGTCATCGCCGGCTTCTGCCTCTAGACGAGAAGGGCTAGGCGAGAAGGGCGGTCACGTCCCCCAGCACGCTCTCAAAGCTCACGCCGCGCACCTCGTAGTCGGGCTGCTCGGGCGTGATCTGCATGGCGTGGCGCACGAGCTCGCTCGCAAAGCGCACGGCCGAGAGCAGGTCCTTGCCGGCGTAGACCGCCGCCACGAGGCCCGAGGCGAAGAGGTCGCCCGTGCCGTGCAGCATGTAGGGGAGCAGCTCGCCGGAGACCTCCTCCACCGTGCCGTCGCCGTCGGCCACGGCCACGTAGTTGCGGATGATCTTCTCGCCCGCGTGGACCACGCCCTTGAGGACCACCGACTTGGCGCCCATGCCCAGCAGCGCGTCGGTCATGTGGCGCACGTAGGCCTCGTCCACGTCCTGGCTCTCGTAAGGGATGCCGGTGATGATGGAGGCCTCGGTGAGGTTGGGCGTGAGAACGTCCGCGCCGTCAACCAGGCCCTTCATGGCCTCGCACATCTCGTCGGTGTAGGTGGGGTACTTGGAGCCGCCGTCGCCCATCACCGGGTCAACGAGGCGCAGCGCGCCCGGGTACTCGCGGTAGAGGCGCAGGATGGCGTCAACCTGCTCGGCGGAGCCTAGGAAGCCCGAGTAGATGCCGTCGAGCCCGATGCCCTCCTCGCGCCAGGCGTCGAGGTAGTCGGTGAGCATGGGCGTGGTGTCGTGCATGTAGAACTTGGGGAAGCGCGTGTGGGCCGAGAAGAGCGACGTGGGCACGGGGCACACGTCGATGCCGGCGGCCGAGAGCACGGGGATGGCGACCCCGAGCGAGCACTTGCCGTAGCCGCAAAGGTCGTGGACGGCCGCGACGCGCGGCAGGTAGCCGCCCTCGCGCTGGTAGAGGTACAGATTGCTGGCGTTGTTCATGGGATTCTCCTTTGTCCGCGGACTGATGGACCAGCGTACAAGGGCACAGCATAGCCCTTTTGGACGTTATGTGGGGGCTCGTAACGCGCCGTTTTTACGACAGGTTGCGTGGCGCGCGCCGCCGGGGTGCGCGACCTGCGCCGTGGCAGCCCGCGGTCACCCCGGGGCCAGCCCGGGGTCTGCCATCGAGCAACGAAGTGCAAGCGGCACCCGCTACGCTCTTCTCGGCAGGGCAAAACCACCCGTTTAGGTATTGAAACAATATCGATTCAATATCTATACTGAGGAGCAGCGATGGCAAAGATTCGCGAGTTCGAGTGGGATCCAGAGAAGAGCCGGACAAACGTCGAGAAGCACGGCATCAGCTTCTTTGAGGCGCGGGAGCTCTGGAGGGGGAGAACAGTCGAGAAGAGGGTTCGTGCCGGCAGCGACATCTCTCGCTATGCGGTCTACGGAATGATCGGCGGCAGGCACTGGACCGCGATCATCACCTATCGCAACGGCGCGACCCGCATCATCTCGGTCCGTCGATCCCGCAAGAAGGAGAGGATGGAATATGATTCGCTCGCGTGACGGCAAGAAAGTCATTACCGAAGAGGAGTTCGACGAGATGTTCGATAACGGCGAGGACATCGACGAGTTTCTCGACTACGACAGCGCGCGCCTGGTCGAACCCGATCCCGACGAGGTGTTCGTCGTCACCCTTACCAAGAAGATCAACCTCGACCTCCCGGTCGACATGCTCCGACAGATCGACGCCCAGGCGCGTCGTTGCGGCCAGCCTCGGCAGAGTCTGCTACGCACGTGGATCTGGGAGCGGCTGCGCGAGGAGCAGGAGCGCGACGTGCGCCTGGGTGTGGCGCCGGTTTCCGTGGAGGAGCGCAAGTAGGTGGTCCTTCTCGGCCGCTTTGTCCCTATACTAGGGGGCGTATGCAACGACAGAGGAGGCATCATGGCTGACCAGCCGCTCGTGGGAATCATCATGGGTTCCAAGTCCGACCTGCCCACCATGGAGGCGTGCACCAAGCAGCTCGAGGAGCTGGGCGTCCCGTACGAGCTGGTCATCGCCAGCGCGCACCGCAACCCCGACAAGGTCCACGAGTGGGCCGGCTCCGCGGCCGACCGCGGCCTCAAGGTGATCATCGCCGCCGCCGGCAAGGCCGCCCACCTGGGCGGCGTCGTGGCCGCGTTCACGCCGCTGCCCATCATCGGCGTGCCCATGAAGACCTCCGACCTCGGCGGCATGGACTCGCTGCTCTCCATGGTGCAGATGCCCTCCGGCGTGCCGGTGGCGTGCGTCGCCATCAACGGCGCCAAGAACGCGGCCATCTACGCCACGCAGATCCTGGGCGCCACCATGCCCGAGTACCGCGACAAGGTCGTGGAGTTCAAGCGCCAGATGGCCGAGGCGTAGGCGGCCCGGCGAGGAGGGGCGATGGCTTCGCACTTCAGGCAACCGGAGGACGGCCCGAAGCGGCGCCGCGTGGGCGGCAACCCGCGCACGCACCTCACCACCCGCAGGGGCGGCGACGAGTCCTACCACGCGCCGGAGGGCAACCCCCACGCCGCGGACACCCCGCACAGCTCGGCGGCCCACTACATCCCCGTCGTGTCCGGCGAGCCGGTCGACCGTCGGCGCAGGCGGTCCCACTTTGCCGAGACCGACCCGTACGACCTCTCCGGCCGCAGGAGCGGCGACCCCAAAAAGCGCGCGGGGCGGATCGTCTCGGTCGTCCTGTTCGTGGTGGGCTTTGCGCTCATCGCCACGGCCGTGGGGTTGTGGATCTTCAACCAGTGGCGCTACTACGAGCAGGACTCCATCAACGAGGAGCTGGCCACCTACGCCGACGTCTCCGATAATGGCACCACGCCCCCGCAGGTTGACTGGGAGGGTCTGAAGGCCGTCAACGACGAGGTCGTGGGCTGGGTGCAGATTCCCGGCACCGTGGTGAACTTCCCCGTCTACCAGGCGTCCGACAACGAGAAGTACCTCTCCCTCGGGGGAGACGGACGCTCCTCGCTCGGCGGCGCCATCTTCATGGACTGCGAGAACACCGCGCCGGGCATGGTGGACGGGCAGAGCCTGATCTACGGTCACCACCTGCGCAACGGCTCCATGTTCAAAGTCGTCTCGGACATGGTCGACCAGGGGATGTTCGACAGCGTGTCCACGGTCTGGTACGTGACGGAGGAGGCGACCTACGAGCTCACGCCGCTGCTGATCTACCAGACCGACGCGAGCGACGAGAACGCGCGTCGATTCGTGTTTGAGTCGGACGACGAGCTGCGTGCCTACCTGAGCGACCTTCTCGGCCGCGCCGTGGCGGAGAGTCCCGAGGCCGAGGCGCTCATCGCCCAGACGAGCCATGTCCTGACGCTGTGCACCTGCAACTACGACTACGGCGACGATGGGCGCACGCTGCTCGTGTGCGTCCCCAAGATCGAGGCGGCCTCCGAGGGGGCCGAGTGACGCTTCGCGGCTGCGCCGTCGGCGCCAGCGCGCAGAGAGGAACCGGATGAGCGAGAGTCTCCACGAGGAGTGCGGCGTCTTTGGCGTGTGGGCGCCCGGGCGCGACGTGGCGCGCCTCACGTACTTTGCGCTGCGGGCGCTGCAGCACCGCGGGCAGGAGTCGGCCGGCATCGCGGTGGGCAACGGGAGCACCGTGCTCGTGCGCAAGGACCTCGGCCTGGTCACGCAGGTCTTCACTGACGCGGACCTCTCCGCCATGCCGGGCAAGGTGGCCTGCGGGCACTGCCGCTACGGGACGGCGGGCGCCAAGGGCTGGGAGTCCGCGCAGCCGCACCTCTCGGTCGTCGACGACGTGGTCATCGCGCTGGCGCACAACGGCACGCTCGTGAACTTCGAGGCGCTGCGCCGCGAGCTCATCGAGATGGGCATCCCGTTCCGCTCTAACACCGACTCCGAGGTCGCGGCCAAGCTCATCGGGTACTTCACCCAGCGCGCGGGCCGGCTTCGTTCTGGGATCGCGCACACGATGCGCATGCTCGAGGGCGGCTACGCGATGGTGCTCGTGCGCGAGAACGCGCTCTACGCGTTCCGCGACCCGCACGGCATCCGGCCGCTCGTGCTCGGGCGGCTCGGCGACGACGGCTGGGTCGTGGCGAGCGAGACCTGCGCGCTCGACATTGCCGGTGCCACGTTCGTCCGCGAGGTCGAGCCCGGGGAGATCGTGCGCGTCTCCGACGACGGCATCCGCTCCGAGCGCGGGTGCGTGCCGGGGGCGCGTGCCAACTGCATCTTTGAGCACGTGTACTTCTCGCGCCCCGACTCGATGGTGCGGGGGTCGAGCTTCTACCTGATGCGCCACAACATGGGGCGTCGCCTCGCCCGGGAGACGCCCGTCGAGGCCGACCTCGTGATCTCCGTGCCGGACTCCGGCACGCCGGCCGCCGAGGGCTTTGCCCAGGAGCTGGGGATTCCCTTTGGGACCGGCCTCATCAAGAACCGCTACGTGGCGCGCACCTTCATCCAGCCCACGCAGGAGCTGCGGCAGATGGGCGTGCGCCTCAAGCTCAACGCGCTGCCCGACGTGGTGCGCGGCAAGCGTCTCGTGATGGTGGATGACTCGATCGTCCGTGGCACCACGAGCCGCCAGATCGTGCGCCTGCTCAAGGCGGCCGGCGCGACCGAGGTCCACGTGCGCTCGGCGTCGCCGATGGTCACGTGGCCGTGCTTCTATGGAATCGACACCGGCAGCCAGGACCAGCTCATCGCCGCGCACATGTCGCTCGACGAGATTCGCGCCCACATCGAGGCGGACTCGGTGGGGTTCCTCTCGGTCGAGGGGCTTCTCGCCTGCGTGCCGGAGGACGGCTACTGCACGGCGTGCTTCACCGGCGACTATCCCGTGGAGATCCCGCGCTCCTGGTGGGAGGAGCGGTTCCTGCCGGGGCGCGAGCCCAACAACCTGGAGCGGGCGTCGGACGCCTCGCGCACGCCGCTCGCCCAGGTTCCCGTAGAATGACGGGGAAGGAAGCCCGTCTGTCAGGAAGGACCATGATGGCCGAGAACACCAAGCACGTGAGCTACGCCGACGCCGGCGTCGACACCGCCGAGGGCGCCCGCGCCGTGGACGCGATCAAGGCGGCCGTGGCGACCACCAACCGACCCGAGGTCATCGGCGGTCTGGGCGGCTTTGGGTCGTGCTTCTCTGCCGCAGCGCTGAAGGACATGGAGGACCCGATCCTGGTCTCCGGCACCGACGGCGTGGGCACCAAGCTGGCCATCGCGCAGCTGCTCGACCGTCACGAGACGGTGGGCGAGGACCTGGTGGCCATGTGCGTGGACGACATCGTCCCGATGGGCGCCGAGCCGCTGTTCTTCCTGGACTACGTTGCCATTGGCAAGCTGCGTGCCGAGCACGTGGCCAAGATCGTGGGCGGCATCGCCGAGGGCTGCCGCAAGTCCGGCTGCGCGCTCGTGGGCGGCGAGATGGCCGAGCACCCCGGCGTCATGGCCGCCGACGATTACGACCTCGCCGGCTTTGTGGTGGGCGTCGTGGACCGTCCCAAGCTGCTGGGGCCGGAGCTCGTCCGCGAGGGCGACGTCATCCTCGGCCTGCCCAGCTCGGGCATCCACTCCAACGGCTACTCGCTTGTGCGCAAGGTCGCGATCGAGGGGCGCAGCGTGGAGGAGCTGGAGACGCCGCTTGCTGAGCTGGGCGGCGAGTCGCTCGCCGACGCCGTGATGCGCCCGACCAAGATCTACGCGGGCCAGCTGCTGGCCGCGCTGCGCGCCGGCGCGCCCGTCCACGCGATGGCGCACATCACCGGCGGCGGCATCACCGAGAACCTTGACCGCGCGATGCCCGACGGCCTTGACGCGCTGGTCTATCGCGGCGGCGAGGACGGTCCCGCGTGGGACGTGCCACCCGTGATCTCCTACATGATTCGTGAGGCGGGCCTCACGACCGAGGAGGCGTACCGCACGTTCAACATGGGCGTGGGCATGAGCGTAATCTGCGCGCCCGAGGACGCGGAGCGCGTGCGCGAGCTCCTCGCCGAGCAGGGGCTCGAGAGCTTCGTGATGGGCGAGGTCGTGCCCGGCACCGGAAAGGTGGTCTACGACGATGAGCGTTAGGCTGGGCGTCCTCATCTCCGGCAGCGGGACCAACCTGCAGGCCATCATCGACCGCATCCAGGACGGCACGCTCGACGCGTCGATCGAGCTCGTGGTGAGCTCGCGGCCGAGCGCCTTCGGCCTCAAGCGCGCCGAGGCCGCCGGGCTGCAGACGCTCACGCTCTCCAAGGAGATCTACGCCGACCCGGAGAAGGCGGACGAGATCATCGCGGCCGAGCTCACGCGCCGTGGCGTGGACTACGTCATCATGGCCGGCTACATGCGCAAGGTGCACGACCCGATCCTGGCGGCATTCCCCAACCGCGTGGTCAACCTGCACCCGGCGCTGCTGCCGAGCTTTCCCGGCGCCCACGCCATCGACGACGCGTACGCGCGCGGCGTGAAGGTCACGGGCGTGACGGTGCACTTCGCGAACGCCGACTACGACGCCGGCCCGATCATCGCGCAGCGCGCGCTCGCGGTCGAGGAGGGCTGGACGGTCGATGAACTCGAGGAGCACATCCACGAGATCGAGCACGAGCTGTATCCCGAGGTAGTGGGGATGCTCGCCGCCGGGCGCGTCCACGTGCGCGAGGACCTGACGGTGGCGATCGACCCGGCCTAGCGGCCGACCCAGGTATTCGACAGGAGGGACCCGCCCGTGAGGGCGGGTCCCTCCTGCGTTCTCGGTCGGGTCGCGGGCCGCTCAGCGGCGCTCGAGCGTGACGACGGACTCCACGTGCTTGGTGTGGGGGAACATGTCGACGGGGGCGACGCGGGTCAGGCGGTAGCCGCGCTCGCGGAGGACCTCGAGGTCGCGCGTCTGGGTGACGACGTTGCAGCTCACGTAGACGATGCGCCACGGACTGAGCGCGGCGGCGCCGGCGAGGAACTCGGGCGTGCTGCCCGCGCGCGGCGGATCCATGATGACGGTGTCGAAGCGCTGGTCGCGACCCTCGCGCTCCATCCAGGACGTGGCGTCGGCGGCCACGAAGCGGCAGCGGTCGGCGACGTCGTTCGCGTCGGCGTTGCGGCGGGCGCAGGCCACAGCGGACGATACCTGCTCCACACCGGTGACCTGCAGCTCGTTCGAGCGCACGGCGGCGCAGATGCCGATGGTGCCGGTACCGCAGTAGGCGTCGAGGACATGGCCCGAGAGGCCGGCACCATCGAGCGCGAGCTCGTAGAGCACCTCGGTCTGAGCGGGGTTCGTCTGATAGAAGCTGGTCGGGCCGATCTCGAAGCGGCAGCCGAGCAGCTCGTCGTGCATGACGCCGGGACCGAGGAGCGTGCGGCTCCGACGCCCGAGGATCGCGTTGGTGCGCCGGTCGTTGAAGTTGAGAACGATGCTCGTGACCTCGGGGCATGCGGAGCACAGCTCGTCGACCACGCGACGCTCGTCGCGGAGCTCCGGCACGCGGGAGACCAGCGTGAGCAGGACGTCGTCGGTCTTCCACCCGCAGCGGACCACGGCATGGCGGAGCACGCCGGTCCCGCGGTCCTCGTCATAGGGCGGGATGTGCAGCCGCTCGGCGACGCGCGCGACAGAGTTCAGGATGGCGCGGGCGCGCGGGTCTTCAACCAGGCACTCGTCGCAGGATACGATGCGGTGCGTGCCCGCGGCGTAGAAGCCGCAGCGCACGTGGCCGCCGCGCGCATGTGCGAACGGGGTCGCGGCCTTGTGCCGGTAGCGCACGGGCTCGTCCATGCCGCGAATCTCCTCGACGCTCGCGCCGTCGGCGGAGGCCATGTCCCCGAGCAACTCGACGACCTGCTCCTGCTTGCGGCGCAGCTGTATGGGATAGGGCACCGCGAGCCACTCGCAGCCGCCGCAGTCCCGGGCGATCGGGCAGGTGTAGGTCTTGTATCCCATAGGGCCTCCTTCGCAGCAAGCATACCCGACCGAGGCGGCGCGCGCCCCTTCCAACAGGCTCCGGGTCATTCGCGGGACCCTCCGCCCGTTGAAAGCGTCGCGCGCCGCGGCCTCCGGGGCCGATTTGCGCCTCCGGATCATCGAGTCTGTACTTTTTCGGCGTACCTTGAAGTACAGACTCGATTTTGGTGACAGAAACCGCTGGTAGGAGAACTGCTCATCGAGTCTGTACTACGCGATAGCGCCAAAAACTACAGACTCGATGAATCGAGGGCTCAAAACAGGCGGCTTGTGGGGGAAAGAAGGGTGTCGTAGAGGGCCATCTGTGCCTGCCGCTCCTCAGGCGAGTGCTCGGGCTGGTCGAGACCGAGCCTCTTCCGAAGCATCCAGGTAAAGTTCTCGAACTTCGCGAAGGTGTCTATCTGGCCATAGGTCGCCGATACGGTCTTGATCCCCATGGCCTCTATTGCGTTTCTTCGTGCCTGCGTGTGGTCGAGACGATATTGACCGGTATGGAACCTGCGGCTGTCGTATTCGAGGTCGGTGCCGAACTCGGGCAGGTAGAGGTCGCCCTTGAGAAAGCGGGAGCCGAGGAGCTCCTGTATCTGCTCGTCGATCTCGATCCTCTGGTTGGCGTGCATGACAAAGGGCCCCATCCCTCCCAGGTTCGGCGGCATCCCGTATCCCATCCCGAGGAAGACCTCCATCGGCGACGCCAGACCGTCGATGACATATGCGAGCGCCTCGCGAGCCCGTCGCACGCCCCGGGTCCCCGGAGGGAGGCGGTCAACATAGGCCCGAAGGCTCTCCACCGTGGTGAGCTGTCCCCGCTCGCCGACGTAGTCGCGGCCGTCGTCGCCAATGGAGAAGGTGGAGCAGAGATAGCATCCGATGCGCACGGTTTCGATGAAAGGCTCGGACGCGGCCATCTGTGCGTAGGTGAGTTCGGGCGAGGCTATCGTGTTGTCTCCCGAGAGGCGGCAGATGGAGCCCTCCGGCAGGGGGCGGCTTATCACGTGGGCCACGGCGCCGTCCATCCTGTGTCCCAGCCGGCGATCGGGAACGAGCAGGTGCAGCGGCCGCCGCTCGTCCGGGCCGAACGGCAGCGACTCCGCCCGCACCTCCCGAAGCCCGGCGGTCGCCCGTGCAATGGCGGCGCTGCCCGCGGGTTCCGGGAGCGCTTCGTCCGCGGTCTTGGTGAGCCAGTAGCGAAGTGAAGAGTCGAACCCGACGCTCAGTCCCATGAGGCACCTCCCCAATCGAAGAGCCCCACATCTTACGAGGCGCAACTTACCGCTAGCTGCCACATGCGCGCTCGCCCGGCACATGGCGCCGTTCGCCGCCGTCTCGACGGATTCTCCATTTGCTCAGAAACCAATGTGATATCACAATGACCTCAGTCGAGGCGGCCACCCCGGGTCCGCACGACACCAGGAAAGGAACTGCAATGACCGTAGAGAAGCAGGCCCGCGCCGGATCGGGCTGGCCCATGCTCTTCGTCACCCTCGTCGCGTACGTAGCCGCAATCTGGGGCATGGTCCAGGGCATCGTCATCCTCGCCACCGCAGAGGACGCCGGCGTGCCCGCCCCCGTTACGGGCCCCGTGCTGCTCGTGGGTGGCATCGTGCTGCTCATCGTGGCCATCATCGTCACCTGCGGCTTTTTCTCGCTGCAGCCGGGGCAGGCCCGCGTGCTCGTGCTCTTTGGCAACTACGTGGGCACCGTCCGCGAGTCTGGCTTCTACTGGGTCAACCCCTTCTACTCCCACAGCCTGGGCTCGGACGGCACCGGCGCCTCCATCGACGTCAGCCTGGAGGAGGGCACCCCGTCCGTGAAGGCCGCCGCGGCCGCCAAGGCGCTCTCCACCAAGGTCTCCCTGCGCGCCCGCACCCTCAACGGCGACCGCCTCAAGGTCAACGACAAGATGGGCAACCCCATCGAGATTGCGACCGTCGTGGTCTGGCACGTGGCCGACACCGCCAAGGCCCTCTTCGACGTGGACCACTACCCCAGCTACGTGGCCATGCAGACCGAGACCGCCCTGCGCCACGTGGCCAGCGTCTACGCCTATGACCACATGGAGGACGACGACGCCTCCAACAGCTCCATCACGCTGCGCTCCAACATCGAGGAGGTTTCTGAGTCCCTCAAGGAGGAGCTCGACCGTCGCCTCGCCCCGGCCGGCGTCTCCGTTGACGACGCCCGCCTCACCCACCTCGCCTACGCACCCGAGATCGCCCAGGCAATGCTGCGCCGCCAGCAGGCCGAGGCCATCATCGCCGCGCGCAAGAAGATCGTCGAGGGCGCCGTCTCCATGGTGGACATGGCGCTCAAGGAGCTCTCGGCCGGCGGCGTCGTGGAGTTCGACGACGACCGCAAGGCCGTGATGGCCTCCAACCTCATGGTCGTCCTCTGCGGCGAGTCCGAGGCCCAGCCCGTCCTCAACACCGGCTCCCTCTACCAGTAGGAGCGCGAACCCGTGGCCGCGCGCAAGCAATACCCGCTCCGCATAGACCCCGAGGTCTGGGCCGCAGTCGAGCACTGGGCCGCGGACGAGATGCGCAGCGCCAACGGCCAGGTGGAGTGGATCTTGCGCGACGCCCTGCGCCGCGCGGGCCGGCTCCCCAAGAAGGGCAAGGCCGAGAAGGACAACGAGCCCGAGAAGTGAGACGGGGCGGGGAGCCAGGCTCCCCGCCCCGTGTCGTTACCTAGAGGCCTGCCGCCGTAAGGCGCCGCTCGAGTGCCTCCTGGTGCACCGCGTACTGCAGCGCGACGTCGCGCGCCACCCGCCCGGACTCCACGAGCGCGAACAGGCTCTGGTCCATCGTCCGCATGCCCAGGTCCCCGCGAGCCGCGATCGCGGAGTCGATCTGGTGCGTCTTCTCCTCGCGGATGAGATTGCGGATCGCGGGCGTGCTCACCATGATCTCCCAGGCGGGCGTCACGCCGCCGTCGACCGTGGGCACGAGCTGCTGGCTCACGATGGCCTGCAGCACCATGGCCAGCTGCAGGCGGATCTGCCGCTGCTGGCTCGCGGGGAACGCGTCCACGATGCGGTCCACGGTGCCGGCCGCGCCCGTGGTGTGCAGGGTGGAGAAGATGAGCTGCGCCGTCTCGGCCGCGGTCACGGCGGTGGAGATCGTCTCGACGTCACGCATCTCGCCGAGCAGGATGACGTCGGGCGCCTCGCGCATCGCGGAGCGCAGCGCCTCGTCGTAGGTGGCCACGTCGGTGGGCACCTCGCGCTGCGTGACGATGCACGTCCCGTGCCGGTGCACAAACTCGATGGGGTCCTCCATCGTGATCACGTGGCCGGAGCGCCCGTGGTTCATGCGGTCGACGATGCATGCCAGCGTGGTCGACTTGCCGGCGCCCGCCGGGCCGGTCACGAGCACGAGGCCCTTCTGCAGCTCGGCCGTGCGCAGCACCTCCTCGGGGATGCCAAACTCCTTGGGGTCGGGCAGGCCAAAGGGGATCACGCGCACCACCGCGGCGAGCGAGCCGCGCTGGCGGAACACGTTCGCGCGGAAGCGCCCCACGCCCGGAAGCGCAAAGGAGAAGTCCACGTCATGGTTGTCCTGCGCGTCGATCCAGTCGTCGCGCAGGCCCGCGGCCGAGAAGATCGCGCGCGCCGCGGCCTCGGTGTCGGCCGGCATGAGCGGCTCGCCGCCCAGGCGGACCTGCCGCCCGCCCGCGCGGTACGTCACCGGCAGGCCGGCGATGAAGAACACGTCGGACGCCCGCTCGTCGACCATCTCCTTGAGAAAGCCCGTCAGATCCATGATGTCTCCCGTCACTTTTGGCCCGTCCAAAGGACGTCGCCGGTGTCCTCATCCCAGAGCGTGGTCGCCAGCCAGGACTCCACGCTCACCTCTCCGTTCTCGCCGATGGCGAGAACGACGTCAAGGCAACGTCCGCTCGCGGACTCAACATGCGCGCTGAGCTGCCCCTCGTTGATGCTTGCCGTCACGGCCGGCCCGTCCTCTCCGGAGCAGGCGGCGAGAAGGTCGTCCAGCCGCGCCTCCACGGCGCCCGCGCCGCGCTCGTCCGCGGCGACGCGCACGCGTGCGAGGAGCTCCTGCGCCACGGCCTCGTTGGCGTAGTCGTCGGCGGTGAAGGCAGCCTGCCGCTCGGCGAGCGAGCCGCTGGCGCGCGCCGTCGTCACGGCGAGCACGGCCATGACCGCGAGGCAGAGCGCCACGACCAGCGCGAACAGGCTGATCGGTCCCATGCGGACCTCGCCGGCTGCGGCTCGCGTTCCACGGTTCCCGCTCACTGCTCCTCACCTCCCGCCCGCGCGGTCTCCAGCCGGTAGACCTCGGCGCCCTCCGCGTCGCGCACGACGATCGTGGCGCGCAACAGCCCGGCGACCTCGTCGTCCTCGGTCACGTCAACGCTCACCGCGAGCTGGTCGACCTCGCGCTCGCCGGCGGCGTCCGCGCCCTCGGCGGCAAAGACCTCCGCCGCGTCGCGCGCGGCGACCACGGCCCGCGTGAGCTCCTCGGCCCGCGCCCCCTCGCCGCCCGCCCGGGCAAAGAGCGAGGCGAACACCGCCACGCAGCCCACGATCACCGCAAGCAGCAGGCACGCCTCCACGAGGAAGGCCGTCCCGCGCCAGGGTGCCACCTCACGCGGGCGCCGCGCGTCCCACGCGCTCATGACGCCACCCCCTCGACCTGGGAGCGGAGCGCCGTGCGGGCGGTCCCAGCGTCGCAGCTCACCGTGAGCATTCCGTCGTCCAGCTCAAAGGAGAAGGACCCGGTCTCGGCGAGCCACGTCGCGCCGTCCGTCTCGTAGGGCGCGCCTGCCACGGCGTACTGCTCCACGAGCCAGCCGTCACACAGGAAGAAGCGCGTCTCGTAGGTGCCGGTCTCCAGCCGCTCCACGAGCACGAGCGCGTCGCCCTCGGGGCCCTCGCCACGCTCCACGGAGCCGGGGGCGTCGGTCGCCCGCGCCGCGTTCACGACCACGCCCAGCGGCGAGCGCGCGTCCGCGGCGTCCGCGGAGCGCTCGTTGAGGCGCCGGTAGACGGAGGTGCCAAAGGCCACAGCGCCCAGCAGCGCCAGCAGGAACAGGACAAGAAGGACCACGGCAAAGACACGGCCCGCCCTCGCTGCGCCGCCCTGCGGCGCTCGCGCGGCCTGGACCTCGGCGACGGCGTCGAGCAGTTGGTCGGTGCGGGCGCTCATCGCGGCACCACCACCACGCTCGGCGTGACGTTGGATGCGTACGCCTCGTAGGTGACCACGTAGTCGTCATGGTTGACCGTGAGCCCGTAGTGCTCCTCCAGGTGGCGCAGCGTGTGCGGGTAGGAGCCCTCGACGGCGCAGCACTGCGCGGCCGCGCGCAGCACGGCGTCGCGCACGCTCGCGGCGCCCTGCTCGCGCAGCGCGCCGGCCACCGCCGGCCACGCCGCGACCACGAGC
The DNA here is from genome assembly GCF_002159735.1 of Olsenella sp. An270. GTDB lineage: Bacteria > Actinomycetota > Coriobacteriia > Coriobacteriales > Atopobiaceae > Thermophilibacter. Next base: position 16,530 of record NZ_NFJF01000009.1, on the reverse strand, counting down.
GCGAGCACGACGGCCACCGCCGCCAGCACCCGCGGCCACCTGCGCCGCTCGCGTCTGTCCCTGCGAGCGCCCACCTAGCCCACCGATCCCATGATGCCGATCAGCGGGAGCATCACCGAGACGAGCGTGGCGCCCACGGCCACCGTGAGGAACGCCGCGAGCACGGGCTCGGTCGCGTCGATGACGCGGTCCACGCGCGCGACGGCGCCGTCGAAGCAGGCCTCGGAAAGCCGCTCGAGCACGGCGTCGGTCGACCCGGCGCGTGAGCCGATGGAGAGCATGCGCGCCTGCGTGGGCTCGAGCACACCGCTCTCGGCGATGGCCTGCGCCAGGCCCAGCCCGCGCTCCGTGCTGGTCATGGCCGCGAGAGCGGGCTCCAGCTCGCCGCGCAGCTCCGCGCTCTCCACGGTGCCCAGCGCCTCGCCCATGGCAACGTCAACGTTGAGGCCGGCGGCCAGGCAGGTCGAGAGCGTCCCCAGGAAGCGCGAAAGCGCGAGCTGGCGCATCGCGTCGCCCGTGACGGGCAGCCGTCCCATCAGGCGCACGATCGCCGCCTGCCCGCGCACGCTCCCGCTCGCGGCCACGCCGGCGAGCGCGGCGGCCGTCGCCAGCACCACCATGACCAGCGCGACCCAGCCCACCGCAATCGACGCGCTTACCGCCAGACTGGAGCCAGCGGTGAGCGAGCCGGCCATGTCCTCGTAGACGCCAATGAACACCGGCAGGATGACCGCCACGGTGAAGACCAGCACCACGCTCATCACGCACAGCAGCGCCGCGGGGTAGCCCACGGCCGTGCGCAGCTTGTCCATCACGCGCGACTCCTCGGCGTAGTAGTCCGCCAGCCCGCGCAGCGCCCGCTCGGTGCGTCCCGCGCGCCCGGCCACCGCGAGCGTGGAGACGGCATGCTCGGGGAAGCGCCCGCTCGCCGCCATCGCGTCGGACAGCGCCTCGCCGCCGGCGACGCGCCCGTACAGCTCGTCGCAGACCCCCGCAAGCGGCGTGCCCTCCGCGCTCTCGCCCAGAAGGCCCAGCCCCTCGTCGAGCTGGATCCCGGCGGCGAGCATCGCGGCCAGGCCCTCGCAGAACGCCGCGACCTCGCTCGACGGCAGCGTGCCCGTGCCGCGTCCTTCTCGCCCGCCCTTTAGCGTCTCGCTCATCCCTGCTCCTTAGTAGACGTACCGGTCGGTGTACGACGTGCCGTCGCCCACCGTGTCGCCGGCGCCGGCCGCGGCGAACGTGAGGTCCACGCGCGACCACTCGCCCGCGCGCACGGAGAACTCCACGCTCGTCCAACTGCCGTCAATGTAGACCAGATTCCACGCGTGATAGATCCCGTCCGGAGAGACGTAGCCGGTCACGACCTTGCACGGGATCCCCAGGCTCCGCAGCATGGCGGCGGAGAGGGACGCGTAGTCAAAGCAGATGCCCGTGCCCGAGGCGAGCGTCTCGTCCGGGCTGGGCACATAGCCGCTCGTGCCCGAGAGCTCGGCGGCCTTGTCGTAGTCGTAGGCGATGTTGGAGGCGACCCACGTGCAGATGTCGCGCATGACGTCGCCCTCGTTGGCGGCGTCTGCGGCGAGATCGCGCGCCTTGGCCACGGACGCGCTCGAGTCGTCGTAGTCGCAGAACAGGTTGGGCCGCAGGTACGGCGCGAACTCGCTCTCCAGCGTCACGTCCGCATCCACGGCGTAGACCTCCACGTAGTTGTTGCCGCTCGTGTTCTGCATCACGCGCACGCGATAGGCGCCGTCGCCCATGTTGAGGGGCACCACGATCGGCGAGCCGTCCGAGGGCAGGTCGTAGTTGTAGCTCATCTCCCCGCAGACCACCTGCAGCTTGAGGCGGGCGTCGGAGGTTGCGGAGGCCGCGACGTAGCCCTCCGAGGCATGGGACGCGTCGATGACCGGGGCGTCCGCGGACGTGGCGTCGGCCGAGAAGGGCGCGAGCAGCGCGGAGGCGGGCATGGACCACGCCGGGCCGCTCGTAGTGCCGGGGTCAAAGTCGTCCGCGGAGGCCGCGGGGGAGTCGCCGGCGCACGCCGCGAGCGCGAGCACGCAGGCGAGCGCCGCCGCGGCAACGCCTCTTTTCCGGGAGAAACCCACGACAGCCTCCAGATTTGGCCAACGTGGCCATTATAGGGGAGGGGCCGCAGTTTCCCGCCCGCCAGCTAGGCAGCGGAAGACGTTAGTAGGTGCCGCTTTTTGCTGCGGCGAGGGCTTCGCTGTTCGAGCGGATGGCGGCGGTCCTCCGCATCCGGAAAGCCATTTCGGCGCCGCACTCAGCCTCGTCTTCCGGAGTGTTCCTGAACCGCGGGTCCCCAGAGACGTCCTTGTCGAGCTGATCGCCAAATAGTCGCTCTATGCGAGTTCCCAGGTATGAGCTCTGCTTCATATATGTATCCCCTCTTCAAGAGGCAGTCGAAGGCGAGTTTGGAATCGTAAACCACGGTTCCGGGAGTATCCCCCCAAAATGAAAAGCTCTTTCACGATACACGAGATGCGCACGGACTTCAAGCGCTGACCAGTACGTCACAGCTGCCCAGACTGAGAAATCCAATAGCACCATCCGCCTTGGGAGCCTCTCCTCAATTGGTGGTCCAGCCGGCCGCAGTGAGGTTCTCAAGGTATGGGTCAACGCCGGCGCCGTCACGTGGGGCGGGCCAGGCGCGCTCGAAGTCATTCGTCCTGCACTCTGGGCTACGGAAACCTATGAAGTCGGGGTAGTTCATGAGAATCGTCGATCCCGTGACCGAGTCGTTTGAGGCAGAGGTGGCGTCGATGACGATCTCGGCAAATGCGCGACGCTCATCCGGTCGCCTCTCTACGAACTCGGACCGTTCGTAGAGCTCGCAGACCCAAACGAAGTGGGGCATGGGTATTTCGGAGTAGATCAAACGCCTGAACGGCTCTTTGACCTGTCTGACGCGCTCTCTGCGGAAGTGCTTCGAGGATGCAAGAAACTGTCGCATGACAACGTCAATACAGTTCATACCTTTATTCTCTTGAAGCTCAGAGAGATACTTGCTTCCCCAATTAAGAACGCCGTTCTTGGGGTCAGCAACTATTGCGATGAATTTTTCACGCGCGTCAATGGCGTCAAGGGCCATTCTGCGGCTTAGCGGGGCAACGAGAAACGCGTTCCTCATCCTCGGGTGAATGGAAAGGGCCTGAGAAGACCTTATTGTGTAAGGAAACTGGTTGTCGTCTATGACAACGTATTCGTCATAGTAGTCCGCGGCGTCGGTAAGGCTGACCGCAAAAGGCTGGCGTGTGAAGCGGCGGGCGTGCGCGTCCGTGTCGCAGGGCTGTCCGGACCCCTCCTCCTCTACGTAATCACAGACTATCCTCGTCTCGTCTGCCCGTTCCAAGGCGGAGGCTGGGTCGAGCCGCTCCTTGTAGCCAATGCATAAGAGCGAGTGCCCGTCCTCGGTGTTGCTGGGTGCGGGGTTGACGGCAACGGGAATGCCCGACTCGACGTAGTAGTGCATGAGGCGCTGGAAAGATTCGTCTTGGCTGTCGCTCCACGAGCCCCCTCTAGGGAGGGACTGGGCCGCGTAGAGACGCGGATAAAACCCAAGGTCCGTCAAGACGCGAGTAAAGGTAAGGTAAGAGATGCCCTTTGAGGGAACGTTGCGCTCGTACGTGTAGCGCTCTTCGAGACGGCGAATCCCACTGCCCTCTACGCGAGCATAATCGGGGTATTCGTTCGAGTAGTAGCCCAAGAGATTGAGCAGCGTTACCTCGGCGCACCGATTGGACTCAACATCCTGCTTTCTATAGGGAAATGCGGAGATGTGGAACGGGTGGCCGTAGACGTTGATCTTGAAGTCGGAGACTCTCACGCGAACGCTTGCGTCATGCAGCAAAACCATCGGGTCAATGTACGTTTTGCCTACCGCCCCTTGGGACAGGGGATTTATGACGCAGGAGGCATACGGTCTCAGGGGATCGTCATCCCGTTCGCACTCGTCATGCCAGTTGTCCGGAGAAAGCTCACCGGCAAAAAACGTCAGCCGATTGGAATATCTTGGTACCTCAAAATGCTGCTGCGAAAAGTAGGTGTAGTACGAATCCCGATAGGAGGCATCGATATGAAGCCGTTCGCGAACTATGGTGAGGACGTTGTGCTCGTTCATGGCCGCCGATTCAAATAGTCTCTCGACAAGCTCTATGACAAAGGCGCAGGCCTGGCCGCCCTTGTTTCTGAGGTCGTCGAGGCTTGAAAAGTCCCTTACGGAACGCGTGAGCATGCCCTCGTCCTCAAGATTGTTGAACAGGTTGAGCAGAGAAGGCAGGCGGTCGTCTTTCTTCACGCCGTAGAAGAACCTGTAGTCTCCGGACTCCTTCCCGACTGTTAAATCTGCCACGGGCACACCTCCAACCGGCGCCGAGGGATCACATTCACTTGCGGTACAGGTACGTTCCTTCAGAGATTTCGTCAAATACGGGATATTCGCCTCCGGATAGACCTGCGAGGATCTCCGTTACATCCTGCTCCCACCGCGCGCTGTCCTGCGAGCGCTTGACTTCGAGGCGGCATACGTTTCCCGGCCCAAGGAACGAACAGTCCCATGCGGCGGCGCGTGGCTCCGCGCACCTTGGCGTGTCGTCGCCTGTGCGATACGTAACAGGAAATGCTTCTGCGAGATCTTCAAGCTTGAATTGCTGTGGTTCTCTACGGGTGAGTGGAGTTACTGCGTTGGGTCTTCCGCCAAGGCTGACTGTTGCGCCAACATATGCGACGCACAGCTGGTCCCCCTCCAGCTTCCGTGTCTTTGCCCAGGCCCTTCTGATTGCGTTTGCAAAGCCAACAACGGCGTGTTTGCAGGCGTTTCCCCAGTCGGGGCTGCCAGTGAGAGCGTCGATGCAAGTATCAAATGCGGCAGAGACGACGGCATCTTGAAGGACGCTCAGATTAAGTGGTTCTTCCGAGACGCGCTTGCCATAGAGCGATTTTGCCGCACCATATTGCCGCTCATCGTCCAGCAGCCTGTCAAGCTGCTCTCCGTCCGACTGGTTCCCTTCGGGCTCATCGAGATGATCGAGGGTCCAGTTCCAGGCCACGATGAGCTCGCTGACGAGCTCCTCAAGCTGGGCGCTAGAAAGGCGCGGCACGGGGTCCTGCGCCGATCCGCTATCCATGAGCCCCTCATTCTTCCGCCTCACTATATCTCTCAGGCGTGCCCGAAACACCTCTGAGGGTTCTAGATACACGGCCATGGCCTGTGTGCCTCCCAAGCGACTGCTGCTGTGGTCTTTACGGTGAAATCGCAAACGCGTTGATTAGTCCCACATATTGCTTTGACGTGCCTACACGTCATTCGATGTTTCGGCGGGCGGGCCGCTGAACCTTGCGGACGAGAGGTACTTCGCCCTGGCAGCTGTCGGAGGAGGCGCATCCACCACCTGCGTCGTCCGCCCATGCTGGTTTTGGGCAACACCTTTGATGTGTGCGCCAGGAATCACGTGCTTTTGCCCCTCCTGCCGTCCCAACGCCCGAGTGCGACCTGTCGTCTAACTCTGAATTCAGAGTCTTATATCTGAATTCCGATATAAGACTCGGAATTCAGATATAGCCTAGGCACAGACGAGCCCGCTCGCGCGAGAAGAACCCCGGCGCGGCCCGCTGCCCCCTGCTCGCGCCCGCCGTCGCCCGCCCGCTACCGCTCGTGAATTCACGAGCGGCACTTCGCCGCGCAGCCACCCTCGATGCGCGCGGCCACGGGGCATCCTCGCCGTAGGCCGGTCGCCCACAAAGAGGGCGCCGCCCGTTCGTTGGGTATGCTGCAGAGCGCAGCTCTCAGGCGTGCGGTCGGGGCAATCTCAATATCGCCCAGCATCGCTTCTGCGACGCCACGTCAGCCTTTATGCGCCTCCAGGAAGATGTCCGCAAAACGCGTAATCTGATGATGCGGTCGGCTTCACGTCGTCCAAGTAGCCGGCCCGCGCATGTCTTTGCCGGCGCCGATAACGGACCTGCTTGACTACCACACCGACTCTCTGCCTCATGAGATTGGGGGCATTGAGCATCGTTGTGACGAGTTTCAGCGGATAGAAGAGGCCGCGGCCGCGACGGTCGACAACATCAACAGGTAGATAGACGGCGATGGCGTTGAGCCAGAGACCGACAACGCCGAGATACGGGACGGCTTTCACGCACGCGTGTCGTGCCGCCGTCGGCCTCAGGACTGTGCCAACCGCAAAGTTCGAGCAGTTCATTGCGGCAGTTCCAGAGGAGAACAGAGATATCCTCCCGCGATCATTTCCAAAACTGGCCGCGCCCGAGTCCGTAAGTAAGACGTTGCTGGACACAAGGAGAGCTACGCCATCACCGAGCGTGTATCCACAATGCCGTTCGGGAACGATTTCATACCTCCGGCCGCGTTTATACGTGTCCGGCAGGAAAAAACACAACTCGCTTAGAAGCCTGAATGGGTTGCCTTTAGGAACATAAGGTAAACCCTCGACTCGCGCTTGAGAGAGTCAGCCGTTGAATAAAGTGCAGGTGAGCGGAATGTGAAAGAAAAAGTATCAATTATCTGAAACATAAATTACCATATCAATCCAATTAATGTTAACGTTAAACAGCGCTGGATGCACGCTCAAAACAGAATGCACCCACTCCCTCTAATGTGTGCTACGGTTACGCATATATGGGCTTACGGTGGCTGTGCCGAGAGCCCATGAGTAAGCAAGTGGACGTCATCGGGCGGCGTCCGTAGCGTGAAAGGGTGGTTCGCATGAGCGAGAGGCGCGAGGGCGGTTATCGCAAGCGTCGCGAGCTGATGAAGAAGGGGAAGGCCGCGCTCGCGGTCTTCCTGAGCATCGTGCTCGTGATGCAGTCCTCTAACATTCAGGCCTTTGCAGAGGGCCTGACCGTGGGATCTTCCGAGAGGACCGAGCAGGTCGTCATGGACACGCCTGCGGAGTCGGCTGAGGCGACTGTGACCGAGGAGCCTCAAACCGAGACTTCCCCGGTTTCTGAAATCACGGAGCCGCAGGTCACGGAGCAGAGCACGGAGCCTGTGGCAACGGAGGAGCCGGCAGAGACGACCGAGCCCGTCCAGACCGAGGTGCCTCAAACCGAGACCCCGGTCGAGGCGACCCCGACCGAGACCCCGGTCGAGACCACCACGGACGCCCCGGCCGATACGAGCGCGCCCGTCGTCGAGGACAACACCGCCACGCTGACCTTCGACGTCACTGGCGCCACGCTCACCTATAGCCAGAACGGCGAGAAGAGCGTCACCGCCGACACGGCCGACAAGACCGTGGAGCTGGACAGCACCCTTGACTTCAAGTTCACGGTTTCGCCCGATGACGGCCAGCAGATCGCTTCCGTCAAGGCCGTGACTTCCGACGGCGCCGAGTCCGACGTCACCGCCAACGAGAGCGGCGAGTACACCCTCCCCGCCGCCAACGTGACCGACGGCACCACGATCAGGGTCACCACCGAGGCCGTCCCGACGGAGGAGACCACCGAGACTGACGACACGACCGTCGAGGACGAGGAGACCACCCCCGTCACCCTTTCCGTCGAGGTTGAGAACAGCACCGTCACCCTGACCAACGCTGAGGGCGAGGAGCAGAAGGTCTCCGAGTCTCAGGACGTTGAGGTCGCGGCTGACGAGGACCTCGCCCTGACCGTCGAGCCGGCTGAGGATTACGAGCTCGAGAGCGTCACCGTGACGGACGTCGACGAGACCTCCGAGGTTTCCGGCGAGGATGGTGTCTATACCATTCCTGCCGACCAGGTTATCGAGGGATCCAACATCCAGGTTTCTGCGGTTAACGCTGCGAAGGCTCAGGGTGCGCGCGCTACGTCCCAGACCCTGAATGTCGATGATCAGGTACCCGTACATTGTACGAATAACGTCAGGCGGCACGACCATAGCTGGACGTCTTCCAACAGCCAAGTGGCAACGGTGACCACCAATAAAGATGGGCGGGGCATCTTTGCGGAGCAGCGCGCGAATCAGACGGTCACCGCGGTTGCCCCCGGCGACGCTGAAATCAAGTGCGGCGATACCGTAATCCTTAGTGTTCACGTCGAGGTCTCCGAGATCACTGTCAACTTCGACCCGAACGATGGGCAGGGCGAGCGCTTCACCAAGACCACCTCCGAGATGGAGAACGGCAATTATAGGATGTCTCTACCCACGCTTGAAGAGAGTGGGTTCAGCAGGGATGGCTACACCTTCGTTGGTTGGTCTACCGATCGGACCGGCGAGGGCCAGACGTATACGCCGCAGGAGATTACCGTCAGTGACGGGCAGACGTACTACGCTATTTGGGCAAAGAATGACGCAGAGGGCGAAGTCCGCGCGGAATTCTTCCTTCGTATCAGAGGCGACATCCCCTACGAGCCCGATGCGAATATCGGCGGCGGCGGCGCCGGCTATTTCCCTGGAGGCTGCGGCACGGGTATGTGGGGCTCCATCAAACAGGGAGTCGCAATCAACAACAACAATGCGCTTGTTGCAGCGAACATCAATGAGGCGCCGAGTGACGCTACCATTCAGACGAAAATTCAGGAGTGGAATCGAACTCATGCCGGTTCAGATAAGATGAGCTACAATCCTGGGACCCAGGAAATCGTCTGGTACGTAATCAAAAAGAGCGGTGACCATTATCACGTCGACGGCGTAATTGTTGACAAGGCCGAGCATTGGGTTTCGTACAATCCGAATGGCGGCACAAGTCACGTGCCTACCGGCAAGCAGTACATGGAGGGTGCGACCGTTGACGTCGACTTCACCGCCATTCCTAGCAAGGCCGGCTACACGTTTTTGGGATGGGATACTAACAGGAATGCTACAACTCCGACCTATACGGAGGACGGAACCAATAGCTTCGATATGCCCGACCATGACGTCACCCTTTACGCAATTTGGAGCGCAAACAACCAGACTCCGTATATAGTCGAATACTATTACGAGGGGGACGACGGAAGCTTTGAGCTCAAAAAAGAAGAAACTCGTCGCGCAAAGACCGATTCTCAGGTCTCTGTAAATGAATCCGATAAGACTCCCGATACCGGATACTACTTTGACGAGAGCAATGCCGATAATGTGCTTTCCGGCACCGTATCCGGCGAAGGCGATCTGGTCCTGAAGCTCTACTTTGCGAAGCAACACGAGATCACGGTCGAGGCCAAGTCCGACACCGTCAAGTACAGCGGCGACGAGCAGTCCGTCTCCGGCATCGTGACCGACACGTTCGTGGTGGAGGGCAACACCTACACCGTCGAGGGCCTCACCGCCTCCGCCGAGGGCACCGACGCCGGCGAGTACACCGCCAACGTGACCGGCACCGCCGTGGTCAAGGACGCCGAGGGCCACGACGTGACCGACCAGTTCGTGGTCAAGACCCAGGCCGGCAAGCTCACCATCGAGAAGCGCCAGGTGACCCTGACCTCCGCCACCGACTCCAAGGTCTACGACGGCAAGCCGCTCACCAACGACGGGGTGACGGTCTCCGGCGACGGCTGGGCGACGGGCGAGGGCGCGACCTACGACGTGACCGGCTCCCAGACCCTCGTCGGCGGCTCCCCGAACAGCTTCGACTACACCCTCAACGAGGGCACCGACGCCGACAACTACAACATCACCAAGGCCCCCGGCCAGCTGACGGTCACCGCCCGCCCGGACGAGGCCAAGTTCGAGATCACCGTGGTCGCCAACTCCGGCACCGAGAAGTACGACGGCACCGAGAAGAGCGTCTCCGGCCTCGAGAAGACCGAGTTCGAGTTCGACGGCGTTAAGTACACCGTCGAGGGCCTCACCGCCTCCGCCGAGGGCACCGACGCCGGCGAGTACACCGCCAACGTGACCGGCACCGCCGTGGTCAAGGACGCCGAGGGCCACGACGTGACCGACCAGTTCGTGGTCAAGACCCAGGCCGGCAAGCTCAAGATTACGGCTGTGCCTATTACGATTACGACGGAGTCTGCCACCAAGGTCTACGACGGCACCGAGCTCACTGCTGGCGGCAAGATTGAGGGCCTTATTGAAGGCGATGCCACCTTCACCGTGACCGGCACCCAGACCACCGCAGGATCTTCTGACAACACCTACACGCTGATCTTTGCCGCGAACAAGCGCAGCAACTACAGCACCATTACTACCAACATCGGCACCCTGACCGTCACCGCTCAGTCCATCACCCCGGGTCCGGACCCGGACAACCCCGACCCCAGCTACGTTGACGTTCAGGTCGACTACCCGGCTGACGTTCCGTACAACGGCCAGGACCAGACCTGGGAGCCGACCGTCACCAGCGGCGAGACGACCCTCGTGAAGGACCAGGACTACACTGTGTCCTACTCCACCGAGGACCGCACCAACGTGACGGGCGCCATCACGGTCACCATCACCGGCGCCGGCAACTACTCTGGCACCGTGACCCGCACCTACCAGGTCCTGCCGCTCACCATCACTGTCACGCCCGATAGCGTTAGCAAGTACGTTGGTCAGGCCGATCCGACGCTGACCTCCACGTACGATGGCTACATCCAGGGTGAGACCGCCGGCTGGACCGGCTCACTCACCCGTGAGCCTGGCGAGGCGGTGGGCACCTACGTTATCTCTCAGGGTGACCTGCAGCTCGCAGACAACCCGGACGGCAACTTCCTTGCCCAGAACTACAACCTTGTTGTCAACAACGGCGTCTTTACCATCCTTGACGCTCCGGTGACACCTGGTGACGGTGGAGGCACGCCTACCCCGACGCCGACTCCGACCCCGGTGCCTGGCGGCGGAACCCCGACCCCGGTGCCTGGGACGCCCGTGACGGTTACCACCGGTGATGACACCACCGATGACACTGTCGAGCCCGAGGAGGCCATCGAGGACGATACTACGCCGATGGCTGGTCCGACCGAGACCATCGACGACGGCGACACCCCGCTTGCCGCTGGCAAGCACGAGGACTGCTGGGTCCACTGGATCATCCTCATCGGCATGATCCTCAGCTCCGTGTACTTCGTCGGCGTCTCCGTGCGTCGCCGCAAGTTCACGTCCAGCCTGCTCGGCTACGAGAACAAGGTCCTCGACAACGACCGTGACAACGCCTAAGGAAGGAGGGGTTAACGATGAAGAAGTCCAACGTCATTCTCACCGCTCTTATCGCCGCTGCTTCCGCGTTCCTGCTGTGGCTCTGGTTTAACCTCGGCTTCAACAACGTGGACGCGCCGCTCGACCTCGTCCTGAGCGTTGTCTGGTGGGCGATCGTGCTCGTGGGCGTCGGGTTTGCCGTCAAGACGGAGAAGACGCGTCAGGAGAACGTCCGTACCGTCTACGTCGGCGACGGCCGCTACTACAACAGCGAGACCGGCGTCCGCATGATGCCCGCCGGCTCCTCCGCGTCCGACTCCATCGCCACCGTCCTGGCCAACCTCGAGTACGGATTCGACCGCGAGGACGCCCCCGACCCCAACGACGAGGAGAACCCGGCCAACTGGACGCACGTCGTCCGTACGTCCAAGTACGAGCCCGCCCGTGAGGACGACGGCGAGCACAAGGACGAGACCTGGGAGGGAGAGGTCGTTGTCGTCGAGACCGGGCGCACCATCCCGTTCAACTCTCGTGCGGCGCTTGCCCAGATCATCGGGTAGCGCGTAGCAAGAGCCTTGCTCTGGGCCGTCGGGCTTCTCGCCCGGCGGCCCTTTCTTTGTGCGTGGCTGCGGCGGGGCGCTTGTGGCGGGGCGGCACCGGCGAAGTGCCGCATATGAATTTACGAGCAGGGGTTCTTGTCGGATTTGTGGCAACAAACAGCCGCTCGTGAATTCACGAGCGCGTGGGCATGGGGCTGCGTTCTTTTAACCTCACTTCTTAACCTCACTTTACGAAACTGACGTTAGAAAGTGAGGTTAACGCTGCGTGGCTCGGCTCGTTTTCGCAGGTAAACCGTTTGATTGACTACCTCTGTTAACCTCACTTCTTAACCTCACATTGTGAGGTTAAGAAGTGAGAAGTGAGGTTAAGATGGAAGCATCGGGCACGCAATTCATGTGGGGAGGTCAACATGGCACTTCCGACGAGCATAAACACGCTTCTCAGTGGGGGCGTTGTAGAGTGGGCCAGGATTGAGTTCAAGGAGACGTGGGATCCCCAGGCGTCGCTCAAAACGATTTGTGCGTTTGCCAACGACATTGACAACTGGGGCGGTGGATACCTGGTAATTGGCGTCTCGCAGGGAAAGGATGGCAGACCAGGCGAGCTAAAGGGGGTGCCCGAGGAGAGGGCTGATACATACCTCAAAGACATGCTCAACAAGTGCAAGCTCATACAGCCTGATTACGTGCCGATCACCGAGGTCGCCTCACACGAGGGGAAGCTCTTCATAATAGTCTGGGCGCCGGGAGGCAGCGTTCGTCCGTACTCCTCTCCAAAGTACATCGGCAGAAAGCCCTCTGAGCGCATCCAGTGGATTCGTAAGATGGCAAGCACGATTGAGCCGAGTGAAGAAGCCAAGCGGGATCTCTATGCCCTAGCCAACAACGTTCCCTTTGATGACCGAATTAATCATTCTGCCGAGCTCAGCGACCTGAGTCTGCCGCTCATGCAGGCTTATCTCAAGGAGGTCGGGAGCTCGCTGTACCAGCGCTCGGAGACGATGAGCTTTGTCGACCTGTGCAGGAGCATGAACATCGTCGATGGGCCGGAAGAGTATGTGAAGCCAAAGAATGTCGGATTACTGTTCTTCTCGCTTAACCCGGAGCGGTGGATGCCGTGCACGCAAATCGATGTGGTTGAGCTGCCCGACGGGGAGGGTGGCGACCGTATTAGGGAGCATACGTTCAGGGGGCCGATTCAGCAACAGCTTCGCGAGGCGCTGCAGTATCTGGAAAACAACGTGCTGGTCGAGAACGTGGTGAAGCGCCCTGATACGGCCGAAGCGGAGCGTTTCTATAACTACCCGTTCGCAGCCCTCGAAGAGGCCCTTTCAAACGCCGTCTATCATAAGGGCTACGACTTTCGCGAGCCGATCGAGGTGCGCGTGCTTGCGGACAGGGTCGAGATACTGAGTTATCCCGGTGCAGATCGGTCCATCAGCATAGAGGGGCTGAAGGAATACAGGGCTGTTAGCAGGAGATACAGGAACAGGAGAGTAGGGGAGTTTCTCAAGGAGCTTCACCTGACCGAGGGAAGAAACACGGGAATCCACAAAATTCTGCGTGCCCTTAGGGAGAACGGCTCACCTGATCCAGTATTCGAGACCGATGAGAGCCGAAGCTATTTTCTGACAACGCTCTATGCCAGGAAGGCGGACGTCCGAACCCCTGCCGAACGTGCCAGCCTTCTTCGCGAGAGTCCCTCTGAACACAGAGCTCGTTCAATCGAGGAGCGGAGGGACAAGATTCTTCGTTATCTTTCTGAGAACCCAGACGCGCGGTTACAGGATGCCAGTCAGAACTTGGGAATTGCGCGGGGAACCCTTGATCGCGACATCCGACTCTTGAAGGAGATGGGTCTCCTGTACAGGGAGGGCACGCGAGCGTCCGGACAGTGGCGTGTCGGATCGTAGGCAAAGAGGTGGACGGGTAACCTCACTTCTTAACCTCACTTTGCGAAACTGACGTTAGAAAGTGGGGTTAACGCTGCGTGGCTCGGCTCGTTTTCGCAGGTAAACCGGTTGATTGACTACCTCTGTTAACCTCACTTCTTAACCTCACATTGTGAGGTTAAGAAGTGAGAAGTGAGGTTAAGGCAGGCCTCGTGCACGGCGTCGGCGGAGTGCCGCACATGAATTCACGAGTGGGGGTTCTTGTCGGCTTTGGGGGCAAAGCGGGGCGCTCGTGAATTCACGAGCGCCCCGTGGCCCGGCGGTCTGCGGCGCGGCGGGTCGAGGGCCGGCGCGCCCCTGCTATCATGGTCCCAAATCCAAATGTACGGGGGCCACAGTGAGACGGCGAGCGAGAAAAACGGGAAGCGTGCTGGTAGCACTCTCGCGGATGCGACTGAGTATCGCCGCTTTTGTGCTGTTTGTCGCGCTTGCCGTTACGGGGGGCCTCATCCTGCGGGACACGCTGCTCCAGAACGCCTACGAGTCAAACACGGCGCTCTCGCGCTACTACGCCTCGGAGACGGACAGCAACCTCGTGACCTACGAGGCGCTGCTCGAGTTTGGCACCGCCTCGATCGAGGCCCGCGTCTACGAGGACCAGCCGTGGGACTCCATCGAGGAGTGGGCGAGCCTGTACTGCGAGCGCCTGCGCACCGTGCTCGGGAACGAGAACATCAACCTGTACGGGGTCGTGGACGGGCGCGTGCTGGCGGTGGGCTCCGAGGCCCTGGGCGACGCCGGCGACCCCACCTCGCGCGCCTGGCACCAGGAGGCCGTGGCGCATCGCGGCGAGCCCGTCTTCACCGACGTCTACGAGGACGCGATCACCGGCGAGCCCGTGGTCACGGTCGCGGAGGCGTGCCCGGGCGTGGACGCGGTCCTGGCCTTTGACGTCTACCCGGAGAGCTTCCAGTTTCGCTTTGCCACCCCAGACCTGCCCGAGGGCGTCTCGTACTTCCTGTGCGACTCGGCGGGCGTGCCGCTCCACGCCGAGACCGACCTGCCCGAGGAGGACGTGGCCCCCTATCTCGCCGACCTCGTCTCCCGCATCGACGCGGGCGAGTTCGAGGGGCATGACGCCAACCTGACCGACTCGACCGGGGAGCTGCGCGCCGTTGACTACACGCGGCTCTCGAACGGCTGGTACTCCATCGTGACGACGCCCTACTCGCTGATCCTGGGCGGGCTGGGCACGGTCTACGCCGTCTTTGTCGCGATGGGGGCGGCGTTTCTCGTGGCGCTCGTGGCCATGGCGGTGCGCGACCGCCGCCGGGCCCGCGCGATGGAGCGCACCAACGAGACGGTGCGCGTGCTCGGGAACTCCTACTATGCCATCTACCTCGTCAACTACGACGAGGGCACCTACGAGATGATCAAGGGCTCCGACTACGTGCGCGAGCGGATCCCCCCGCGCGGCCCCTATCCCGACCTGCTGCGCACTGCGGGCGAGGTGATCGAGGAGAACACGTTCCGCGAGTTCGAGGAGAGCTTCTCGGCGGAGAACATCCGCGAGCTCGTGGCCAACCGCGTGCGCGACTACGGCGGCGACTTCCTGCGCAAGTTTGGGGAGCGCTACCGCTGGGTCAACGTGCGCGTGCTCTACGACGAGTCGCTCGCCCCCGAGGAGGTGGTGCTGTGCTTCCGCGAGGTGGACGCGACGAAGCAGCGGCAGCTCCGCGAGCGTCACTACCTCGAGCAGGCGCTCGACACCGCCCAGGGGAGCCTGGAGTCAAAGCAGGCCTTCTTCAACAACATGAGCCACGACATGAGGACGCCGCTCAACGCCATCATCGGCCTCACCGAGCTGGCGCGCCGCGACACCTCTGACGTCGAGAAGACCGCGGACTACCTGCGGCGGATCGAACAGTCGAGTCACCAGCTCCTCAACCTCATCAACGACATCCTGGAGATCTCCCGCATGGAGAGCGGCAAGGTCTCGTTCGCGAGCGAGCGCATGGACCTCGCCCAGACCCTGCGCGACACGATCGCTCCCTTCGAGATGCAGGCGCGCGAGCAGGGCAAGTCCCTCTCGGCGCGCCTTGACGTGCCCGACCCCTGGGTGCTGGGCGACCCGATGCGCCTGTCGCAGGTGATGAACAACCTGCTCTCCAACGCCCTCAAGTACACACGGCCCGGGGACTCCGTGAGCGTGACGGTGACGCAGGAGGACCGCGGGGACATGGACAGCTACAAGATCGTGGTGGCGGACACGGGCATCGGGATGTCCGAGGAGTACCTGCCGCACGTGTTTGAGCTCTACGCCCGCGAGCAGCGCTTCGGGACGGCCCAGACGGTGGGCACGGGCCTGGGCATGCCCATCACCAAGAGCCTGGTCACGCAGATGGGCGGGAGCATCGAGGTCAGCAGCACGCTCGACGAGGGCACCACCTTCACGGTGACGCTGCCCTTCTCGCCCGCGGCACCGGCAGAGGAGCCCGCGTGCGCGGCCACGCCGGCGGTGGCGGCCGGCATGCCCGAGGATGGGCAGGTTGCCGCGCTCGCGGGCACGCGGGTGCTGCTCGCCGAGGACAACGAGATAAACATGGAGATCTCCACGGAGCTGCTCTCGTCGGCGGGCGTGGAGGTGATCCAGGCGTGGAACGGCCGCGAGGCAGTGGACGCGTTCGCGGCGAGCGAGCCGGGGTCGGTCGACGCGGTGCTGCTCGACATGAAGATGCCGGTCATGGACGGCTGCGAGGCGGCCCGCGCCATCCGCGCGCTGGCGCGCCCGGACGCCCGCACGGTGCCCATCGTGGCCGTGACGGCCAACGCCTTCGCCGAGGACGTGGCCGCCACGACGGCGGCCGGCATGGACGCGCACGTCTCCAAGCCCATCGACTTCACGGTGCTGTGCCGCACGCTCTCGGGGCTGGTCGCGCGTCGGAGGGGAGGCGACCGAGCGTGAGTGACGAGAAGGGCCGCAGTGTCACGGACGCCCCCGAGGTGACGCCCGCCCCCGAGG
>NZ_NFJF01000008.1 GCF_002159735.1 Olsenella sp. An270 | reverse complement strand
GTTCAGGGGCGGGCGCCGGGGCGGCCGGCTTCGGGACCGGGGCAGGTGCCGGCACGGGGGCCGGGGCCGGCGCGGCGGCGCGCGAGATCGCCTGGCTGGCGAGGCTCGACTCGACGTAGACCACCTGACGGGGGCCAAACGCCATCGCGACGACCGGGTCCACGCTCGCGCGGACGTCGGAGCGCTCGAGCATCTTGGCCGCGAAGTGCGAGCCCTTGGGGAGCGACACCGTGAGGCGCGTGCCGTCGTCGGACACGGCCGAGGAGGAGAGCAGCAGCGACCCCTTCGCCGGGGCCTGCTTCACGAGCTGGTCGACGACCTTCTTCCAGGTCCGCTGGAGGTCGCCGTTGGTGCGTCCGCCGCCCTGGGCGCCGGAAGGGGCCCCAAAGCTCGCGCTCTTCTCGGCCGGCGCCGCCGGTTTGGGTTCGCGCTCCGGGGCCACGCTCTTCTCGGCAACCGCCTCACCTGCAGAAACGCTGACGGGCGACGGGGCGGGAGCCTCGGGGGTGAACCCAAACCCCTTTTCCGGTTTGGGTTCGTCGGGCACGGGGGCCGACGGCGCGGGCACCGCAGCCGCGCGGGCGCCGGGGGCGGCGAGAATCGCCACCTGACGCTCGAGGTCGCCCACGCGCTCGGCGAGGGCCTCGAGGGTGAGGTCGGACTCCGGGCGGGCGATGCGCGTAAGCGCGATCTCCAGAACGAGGCGCTGGTTGGTGGCCGTGCGCATCTCGCTCGACGCCTCGCCGAGGATGGTGAGGACGCGCGCCGCGCGGTCGGGCGACCCAAAGGCGGCCGCCTCCCTGCGCAGGGCCTCCAGCTCCTCGCCGCGCGCGGACACCACGTCGTCGGCGCTCGGCACCGCGGACACGACGTAGACGTCGCGCACGTGGGCAGCCAGCTCGCGGGTGAAGCGCAGCAGGTCGCGGCCGGCATCTGCCAGCGTCGCCACCTCGGCGAACAGCGTCGCCACGTCGCGGTGCCCCATCGCTAGCGCGACCTTGCCCAACACCGCGCCGGACGCCTCTCCGAGCAGGTCCTGCGTCGCCTCCAGGGAGATGTGCCCCCCGCCAAAGACGGAGAGCTGCTCGAGCGAGGTCAGCGCGTCGCGCATGCCGCCACGCGCATGGCGCACCACGAGCTCGAGCGCGGCGTCATCGTAGGTGAAGCCCTCCTGGGAGCACACGTAGGCGAGGTGGGCCTGCATCTCGTCGTTGCCGATGGCGTGGAAGTCAAAGCGCTGCACGCGCGAGAGGATCGTGGCGAGGATCTTCTGCGGGTCGGTCGTGCACATCACGAAGACGACGTTCTCGGGCGGCTCCTCGAGCGTCTTGAGCAGCGCGTTGAACGCCGCCGGCGTGAGCATGTGGACCTCGTCGATGATGTAGACCTTCGCGCGGCCCATGACCGGCGCGTAGTCCACGCGGCCGATGATCTCCTCGCGGACGTTGTCCACGCCGGTGCGCGAGGCGGCGTCGAGCTCGATGACGTCGGGGTGCTCGCCAGCCGCGATGAGGCGGCACTGGTCGCAGGAGCCGTCGGGCAGGGCCGCCGGGCCCTTCTCGCACATGAGCGCCTTTGCCAGGATGCGCGCCATCGTGGTCTTGCCCGTGCCGCGCGGGCCGCAGAACAGGTACGCGTGGCTGGTGCGCCCCTCGAGCACGGCGCGCTTGAGGGTCTCGACCACGTGCGACTGGCCCACGACCTGCTCAAAGGTCTGCGGACGATACTTGGTGTAGAGCGATTCCATGCGGCCTCCGGCCCACGTTTGCTTCCGAGGTTCCAGTATACCCGCGGCGGCGCCGGAAGGCGGCGGGCGAGAAGGGCGTGGATACCTGACGGAGGTGCCGGGGCACTTTGTCAGGTCTATGACAAAGTGCCCCGGCACCTCCGTCAGGTGCGCGGGCGGAACCAGGCGAGCAGGGCGTCGGCGTCCTCGGCGGGGAGGTCGCACAGCTCCAGGCCCTCCGCGTCGCTCGCCGCGGTCCGGGCGGAGAGCGTGGCCACGCCGGCGCGGCGCTGGAAGGGGCTCGCGGAGACGGACATGCGCTGCAGCCGCGCGCGCGGCACGATCACGGTGAGTCGCGTGAGGCCACCGGTAACGAGCACCAGCTCGCGGGCGGTGTGACCATAGCGGGCGGCACCCCAGGCCCGAAGCGCGTCTACGACAAGCCCCACGAGCAGCGCCACGCTCAGCACGATCGCGGCAACAAGCACCGGGCGCAGCAGCCACGCCGCACTCTCAAGCAGCCCCGAGAGGCCGAAGAACCAGTGCACGCCGAAAAAGATCGCCGTCGCGAACGGCCACCAGATCGCGGCCCGCACCACGGCGCGCCGGCACGCGACCGGGCCAAGGCGCCGCAGCTCAATGCCGCCCAGCACGCCGGCATAGTCCGGCAGGGCCTCGGCAAGAAACGCGTCGAGCTCGTCCAGGCGCACAAAGGGGTGGAGCAGAACGCTACCGGAAGGCTCACCGCCCGACTCCCCGGGCGCCGCAACCACCTGCGCGCTCACCTCGGCGTAGCCGATGAGCTGGCGGATGATACCCTGTCGCACCGCAACGAACTGCACTCGGCCCACAACGACCGTGCGCGACGCGCGCGAGAGCAGGCCGTGCTCCACCATGACGCGGTCCGCGTAGCGCTCGACGCGCCAGCCCGTATAGCGCGCGAGGTTGACCACAAACGAGACCACCGCGCCGAGCACCAGGGCAGAGACAACAAAGCCCGCGAGCAAGGGCAGCAGCGCCGGGATCTCCGCGTCCGCGATTCCCGCCCCCGCGCCCTCGAGGTCGAACAGGCCCCATTCGCCGAGCTGGGTCAGGCCGTTGCCGAGAAGAACCACGAGCGCGAAGGCCTGGCCGACGGCGCTGATGCGCGACGCGGCGGCAAGCACGAGCTTGCGATTCGTGAGCGTGAAGACGGCAAGCGGCTGCTCGGCCTCCGGGACGTCCGGCGACTCCTGGGCCTCCAGGTTCTTCTCGCCCACCGGCGCCGCGGCACGCTTGCGACGAAAGAGCTCCGCGCGAAGAGCCTCCGCCTCGCCCTCGCGCAGACCGGAAATCTTGGACGCATCGCCCTCGGTCGCGGCCGCGCCCGTGTCCAGGTCGAGCGCCACCAGCCCAAAGATGCGCTCGAACAGGGTGGAGTTCATCGAAACCGTGTGGATGTGCTCGTAGGGAATCGTGAGCCGGCGGCGGTTGAGCAGCCCCCAGCGCACGACGAGCCCCTCGTCGGCAAGCTCCCACGTGCGGACGCGCCAGACGACGAAGCTCAGCGCAAGACATGCCGCGAAGATCCCCGCCGCGGCGAGCGCGAGCGTGACGAGCGTGGCGAGGTTGCCCGCGAAGAAGTCCCCGGCAAGGCCGAGCGCCACGAGCACGACCAGGCCCCAGGCCATCTTGAGCGCCTCGACGAGCACGGAGAGCGGGTTGGCGTGATGCTCGCCGGCAGGGATCCGGCGCTCACCGTCCTTCTCGCCCGGTGTCACACGTCCTCCTTGGCGAGGCGCGCGAGCTCGGCCACGCGGTCGCGCAGGGCAGCGGCGTCGGCCTCCGCGAGGCCGGGAATCTCGAAGCTCTCACCGGCCGTGGAGACGGTAACCGTGGCCAGGCCGTGCGCGCGCAGGATGGGGCCCTGCCTGGTCTCCACGTGCTGGACGCGCACGAGCGGCACGAGCACGCGCTTCTTCACGAAGACGCCGTGGTAGAGGTCAACGTCGGTGGGCGTGACGTCGTAGCGCCAGGTTGCCATCTCCACGCGCGGCGAAATCAGCAGGTCGCCCACGCAGACGAGCTCCACGAGGCCGCCGATCAGATAGACCCAGAACACGTCGCCGCCCAGATGGCGCACGATCGCCCAGGCCGCCACGGCCAGCACGGCCACCACGACGATGCCAATCGCGTCCGAGACGTACCACACGCGCAGCATGCGCGGGTCAAGGCGGTGCGAGGGCAGGTCGCTCATGATGGCTCCCTTCGGCATGAAAAAAGCACGCTCGGTGGGAACGGGTGCCCGCAAGAGGCCCCTTATGGCTGCTGCCTCCCGGCCCTGACCAGGTTCGAGGTGTCGCGTCACCCGAACCCACCGAACGCGCTCGCGGAACACTCTAGCAAAGTCGGGGCGGGCGCGCCACGCACGCGCTACCCTTGTCCAAACGTCGCTCACAAGGAGGCTGTCATGATCAACCGGTTCTGCAGAGTCCCGCTCTGGGAGTGCAATGACGAGCTCGTGCGCGTGGCGCAGGGCGAGAAGCCCGCCGACCTCGTGATTCGCCACGCCAACCTCGTGAGCGTGACCACGCACGAGATCCTGCCCGACACCGACATCGCCGTGGCCTGCGGTCGCGTGGCCTACCTCGGCCTGGGCGAGCACACGGCCGAGCACTGCATCGGGCCGGACACGCTGGTCGTCGACGCCTCCGGGCTCTACGCCGCCCCCGGCCTCATGGACAGCCACATCCACGTGGAGAGCGCCATGATCGGCGTGGCCGAGTACGCCCGCGCCGTGGTGCCGCATGGCACGACCGGCATCTTCTGCGACCCGCACGAGGTGGGCAACGTCGCCGGCATGCCCGGCGTGCGCGCGATGTTCGAGGACGCGCGGCGCGTGCCGCTCAAGGCCATGATGACGCCGCCGTCGTGCGTGCCCGCGGTGACCGGCGTGGAGGACACGGGCGCCGAGGTGACCGCCGCCGACATCGCCGACAGCATGACCTGGGACAACGTGGTGGCGCTCGGCGAGATGATGAACTTCCCGGGCATCCTCGCGCACGAGGAGAACACCCTCGACGAGGTGCGCGAGACGCTCAGGGCCGACCGCGTGGTCACGGGGCACTTCCCCTCGCCGGACCGCGACCGCGCGCTCAACGCCTACGTCGCCGCGGGCGTCTCGTCGTGCCACGAGTCCGGCTCCTTCGACGAGGTGCTCTCGAAGCTGCGCCTGGGCATGTACGTGCAGCTCCGCCAGGGCTCCGCGTGGCTTAACCTCCCCGGCTACCTGCCGCAGCTCGTGGCGAGCGGCGTGGACACGCGCCTGTGCCTGCTGTGCTCCGACGACAACCACCCGCACACGCTCGTCGAGGAGGGTCACATGGACCGCATCCTGCGCACGGCCGTGGAGCTGGGCCTGGACCCGGTGACCGCCCTCCAGATGGCCACGATCAACTGCGCCGAGTACTTCGGCCTCGCCCACGACATGGGCTCCGTCACGCCGGGCAAGTGCGCCGACCTCGTGCTCTTTGACGACCTCGAGGGCTTCTTCGCGCGCAAGGTCTTCGTCGACGGCGAGCTCGTCGCCGAGGACGGCCGCGCGCTCTTCTCGGTTGAGCCGTATGCGTGGCCCGACTTCATGACCCACACGATGAACCTGGGCCTCACGCCCACGGCCGAGACGTTCCGCATCCCCGTCGACCTCCCGGACGGCACGGCGCGGGTGCGCGCCATGGCGATCGACCCCGGCGACACGCTCACCCGAAACGTTGTGGTGGAGGTGCCCGTGGTCGACGGGTCGCTCCAGGCCGACCCCGAGCACGACGTCCTCAAGGTGGCCGTCTTCGACCGGCACCACGGCGCGGACGGCACGCACGCCTTTGGCTTCGTCACGGGGTTCGGGATCCACGGCGCGCTCGCGCAGACCGTCTCCCACGACGCGCACAACCTGCTCGTGATGGGCGACAACGACGAGGACATGGCGCTCGCGGCACGCACGCTCGCGGAGTGCGGCGGCGGCGAGGTCGCCGTGGCGGACGGGGAGGTACTGGCGCTCGTTGAGCTGCCGGTCTGCGGCCTCATGAGCACCAAGCGCGTTGAGGTCGTGGCCGAGAAGGTCGGGCGGGCCCGCGAGGCGTGGGAGCGGATGGGCTGCACGATGCCCTCGCCGTTCATGACGATGGGCGTGATGTCGCTCGCCTGCGTGCCCGAGCTGCGCCTCACCAACCGCGGTTACGTGAACTGTCTCACCTTCGAGATGGAGCCGCTGCTCGCCTAGGGCCTTCGGGGCGCCCCTAGCGGGCGCCCTGGGGGAGCTTCCCCTTGAGGAAGCGCCCGAGCTCGCGGAACCGGTTCTCGCTCAGTGCCGGGCGCGGCACGTACGCGTAGCGCCCGTCGCCGAATCCCGCCACGATGCAGTCGCTGTTCTGCCGAACGGTGCGCAGGTCGGAGAGGTCGAAGTCACCGATCGGACCGGCTTCGCTCTCCACGTGGACGCAGTCCTCGCACACCGCCACGTGGCGCTGCTCGGAGGGAGGCGCGGCCGCGAGCGTGGTGCGGCGCGCGTAGAAGACCTGCAGGCGGTCCCACCTCGTCGACGCGAAGACGAGCACGAGCGAGGCGCCAAAGGTCACGAAGACCAGGGCCGTAGGCTTGTTGTCGACCAGCAGCACGACCACCAGGGCGAGGAGGGCCACAAACGCGGCGGCCGTGACGACGGACCTGAAGCCGTGCCCGAGCGTCTCGGACGCACGGGCGAACTCCAGCTCGTTGTAGTCGTAGGTCGCCGAGAACAGGACCTTGCCGTACTTCTTGTCGTCGAAGCGGCTCTGCGCCGCACCCTTGTCGCGGGACGTCGTCCGCGAGGCCTTCTTCGCCATGTCACTCCTTCGTCGTGTCCACCCGACAAATCCTAACGCATATGGAGGAGTTGTCGGCGAGTTGTGCTCCGGCGGTGAAACCGACCGTTCGCCGGTGCGTGATGGCCCACCGAGCCGTGATGGGGAATGATACTCGTGCGCAGGGTGCGGGGGCACGACGAGAATCGATCGCATGCGCCCGCTCTGCAAAGCTCATAGCTTGGCAGCTGCCGAAGTGGAGGCCCCCGGGACCTGGTCCCGCGGGCCTCCGTCCATTTCCGAGCGCGCGACGACACCGTACTTGCATAAAACCGCCCCTCGTGCGACATTCAGCCACTTTCGGAGATCAAAACATCCGCTCGTGCAGCGTGATTTTGGCGTTCCGAGCGGTCTCGGCACGGTCACCTCCGACAAAACGCCAGATAGCGATATAGATTCTGAAATCTAATATCGTTTTGAGGAGAAAACTGTGCTACACGAACGCCCTTTTTGATTTCCACGAGGCCTTAATGCTGCACGAGCGACGTTTTTATGCAGCGACGTAACGCTATACTGGTCGGCGTTCTCCCGCCAGACCTAAGGAGGCCCCATGGCCCTCATCAGCGTTGACTACTTCTCCTCCTCCCTCATGCGCACCACCACGCTCGAGGTCATCCTGCCCGTAGACGACCAGGGCGCCGCATACGCCACAGACTCGGTGATGCGCCATGCCGGTAACACGCTCGAGGACGAGATGCGCGCCTGGGACGAGCGCCCCTACCCGCCCCGGAAGGCTCCGTTCAAGACGCTCTTCCTGCTGCACGGCATCTCCGGCAACCACGCCGACTGGATCAGCGAGACGCGCATCCGCAGCTGGGCGGAGAGCCACGGCATCGCCGTCGTCATGCCGTCCGGCTACAACGCCTTCTACCTCGACCAGCCCGAGGCCCACAACTACTACGGGCGTTTCGTGGGTCAGGAGCTCGTTGAGGTGGCGCGCCGGATGTTCCCGCTCTCCGACCGACGCGAGGACACCTTCATCGGCGGCATCTCGATGGGCGCGTACGGCGCCCTGCGCAACGGCCTCAAGTACTGCGAGACGTTCGGCTCCATCGTGTCGCTCTCCTCGGCGATGATCATCAACGACTTTGACCAGATCATCTCGTCCGACGGCCTGTTCTTCCTCTCGCGCGGCTTCCTCGAGCATACCTTCGGCGATCTCTCCCACGTGCGCGACTCCGACAAGGACCCCGCGCGCCTGGCCGCCGACCTCGTCTACTGCGACCGCCCGCGCCCGCGCATCTTCATGACCTGCGGCAACCAGGACCCGCTCGCCGAGGCTAACCGGATGCTTGCGGGCCGCATGCGCGACACGGGCCTTGACGTCACGTATCATGAGATGACCGGCGGACATGACTGGGAGTTCTGGAACGCCGCCCTGCCCGAGGCGCTTGACTGGCTCCTGTAGGGAGGGCGACGCACCCCGACCCCAGAGGGAGGGACGCGAGAATGGCACTGCTCAGAGTCGACTTCTACTCCCACTACCTTGAGCGCAACGTGGTGCTCACGGTCGTCATACCTGCGGACAAGATGGACGGCAACAAGCTGGCCAAGAAGCGCCGCGGACCGTACCGCACGGTCTACCTGCTGCACGGCCTCTTCGGCCAGGACGTCGACTGGATCGACCGCACGCACGTGGTCGAGACGGCCGAGGCCCGCGACATCGCGCTCGTCATGCCCTCCGGCGAGGACGGCCTCTATCTCAACAAGCCCGAGATAAACGAGTGGCACGGCAAGTTCATCAGCGAGGAGCTGGTGGACTTCACGCGCCGTCTCTTCCCGCTCTCGACCAAGCGCGAGGACACGGCGCTGGCCGGCATCTCGATCGGCGCGTACACGGCGCTGATCAACGGCCTGCTGCGCCCGGACCGCTTTGGCTCGATCATCATCCTCTCGGGCGCCTTCATGCGCGACCGCGTGCTCGAGGCCGTGGAGTCGCGCTCGCCGCGCAAGCGCAAGTACTACGAGCGCTTCTTCGGCGACATCGACACGGTCATCGGGTCCGACAAGGACTACGTGGCGCTGATCGACAAGTTCCGCCAGGACCCCGAGCTGCCCAAGCCGCGCTTCTACGCCGCGTGCGGCCTGCACGACAGCCTCTGCGAGAACAACCGAGACCTGGTCAGGCTGCTGCGCGACGCCAACTTTGACGTCACCTACTGGGAGCCGGACATCGGCGCGCACGAGTGGCCGTTCTGGAACGCGTGGATCGACTGTGCACTCGACTGGTACGCCCCGGGTCCGATGCAGCCGAGCTCGGCGGACGTAGACTACACTGCGCTGACCAAGCTCCGCCCGCCCGAGCAGCAGGGCTAGGGCGCGGCCGCGGCCTACGCGAGGGTACGCGCCACGCGGGAGCGGAACTCGCCCAAGAACCGCGGCACGTCCACCGTGAGCGCCACCTCGCAGGTCTTCTCCTCGTCGCGCAGGCGGTCGGGGTCGCAGACGGTGCGACCACGCGTCGGCCCCTCGAGGTCCACGCGCAGGTTGGCGGGAAGGCAGCCCACGAGCGTTGGGTCCAGCGCGCACGCCACGGCGAGCGGGTCGTGCAGCGCGCAGCCTCCCATCTGCGGGTTGTTCTGCTCGTAGACCGAGATGTAGTGGTCCGTCACGTCGGCGAGGAGGCGCCCCGCAGGGGTGCCCAGGTCGCGCCAGGCGGCGGTGTCCTTGCGTGTGAGCACCGCCTGATGCGTCACGTCGAGGCCGATCATCCGGGTTCGCAGGCCGCCTCGCAGGACGGCGTCGGCCGCCGCCGGGTCGTTCGCGACGTTGGCCTCGGCGCAGGACGTCACGTTGCCCGGCACGGCGAGCGCCCCTCCCATGAAGGTCACGCGGCCGAGCGAGTCAGCCAGGCCGGAGATGCTGCCGAGCGCGAGCGCGAGGTTGGTGAGCGGGCCGGTGGGGACGTAGAGCAGCTCGACCCCGTCCTCCGCCGCACGCAGGACCTCCTCGCGGAGAAAGGAGATGCCGTCGCCCGGGGCACAGCGGCACCATCCGGAGACGGGCTGGTCGCCGAGGCCGTTGGACCCGTGGATGCGCGCCACTGCCGCGGGCGGGGCAAACGGCGCGGTCGCCGCGAGCGAGCGGTCGGCGCCCGCGAGAACGGGAACCTCGGGGTGGCCCAGCAGCTCGAGCAGCGCGCACGTGTTGCGGACCGCGGTCCGCATGGTGACGTTGCCATAGGTGCAGATGACGCCCGCAAGCTCGACCTCGGGACTGCCCAGCGCATAGGCGAGCGCCAGCGCATCGTCGATGCCGGTGTCCAGGTCCAGAATCATCCTCTTGCGGGTCTCGCTCATCGCGCGGCCTCCACTTCTGCTGCGGTGGGTATGGACGGCTGGGCGCCGAGGCGGCCCACGGTGATAGCTGCGGCCAACGAGCCCCAGCTCATGGCCTCGGCAAGCGAGAAGGACCGCGCACGCCCGGCGGCGAGCGCCCCGATGAAGGTGTCGCCCGCAGCCGTGGTGTCCACGACGTTCGCGGACGCGGCGGGCACGCGGACGGGCTCACCGTCAGTGCCCAGCCCAAAGGAGCCCGCGGCGCCGAGCGTGATCACGACAGTGCCCGCCCCCAGCTCGCGCAGGCGGCGCGCGGCCGCGAGGCACGTCGCGTCGTCAGTCGGCAGCACGCCGCACATGATCTGGCATTCGGTCTCGTTCAGGCAGACGAGGTCCATGCACGGCCAGAGGTCGTCCGGCGCGGGACGGGCCGGCGCGGGGTTGTAGATCGTGTAGAGCCCGAGCCCGTGCGCCTCCCGCAGGGCCGCCTCCGTTGCCGCGGGGTCGCACTCGCCCTGGGTGACGAAGACGTCGTTCTTCTCGCCAATGCGTCGCAGGTCGGCAGCCACGTCCGCCGCCGCGAGCGCATGGTTGGCGCCCGCATGGAGCACGATGCGGTTCTCGCCCTCCGTGCGCAGAATCACCGCGACCCCGGTCGTGACGTCGGGCAGGCGGCGCACGAGCGAGACGTCGACGCCGGCCACCGCGAGGCCGCCCGCGAGCTCCTCTCCAAAGCCGTCCGCACCCACGGCGGCGATCATGCGCACGTCCGCGCCCAGCCGCGCCGCGGCGACGGCCTGGTTGGCGCCCTTCCCCCCGGCGGCCGTGATGAAGCCGGACCCGGAGAGCGTCTCGCCGGCGGCCGGAACGCGCGGCGCGTCGATGGAGAGGTCCATGTTCATGCTGCCAAAGACGATGACCTTGGACATGGCGACCTCCCGTCTTGTGACTTCGCCTCGGGCACCACTCTAGTACAGGCGCGCCGGGCGGAAACTCGTGCACTCGATCAAACCGACGGCCGCACGGTTCTTCTCGACCTGCGGTTTCACGAACTTTCAGGAACCCAATGTACGAGCTTCGCGAAGGCGCGGCAAACGCGGGCGAGAAGGACGCTCGGCGCGGCTCCCCTACTTGACCTCAATCAGCTCGTAGTGGCTCGTGCCCAGCCCGATCTTCTCGGCGTGCTCGATCATGGAGCGCCAGTTGGTG
The DNA here is from genome assembly GCF_002159735.1 of Olsenella sp. An270. Lineage (GTDB taxonomy): Bacteria > Actinomycetota > Coriobacteriia > Coriobacteriales > Atopobiaceae > Thermophilibacter. The sequence continues at coordinate 63,332 of NZ_NFJF01000008.1, read as the reverse complement.
TCGGGGTGCGTGAGGTTGAAGTGGTCGTGCTGGCAGCGCTCCGGGACGCCACCCTCGGCCTCGAGCTTGGCGCGCATGTCCGTCAGCTCGGTGTTGGGCATCGTCGGCGCGGCCAGGGCCATGTCGATGCAGGCCTGGTCGAGCGCAACGGGATCAAAGCTCGCGAACATGCCCAGGTCGGGCACGATGGGCGTGTCGTTCTCGGGGTGGCAGTCGCAGTTGGGGCTGATGTCGATCGCGATGGAGATGTGGAAGCTCGGGCGGTCCTGCACCACGGCCTGCGTGTACTCGGCGATCTTGTAGTTGAGCACGTCGACGGCCTGGTCGTAGTCGGGCGCGATGGCGTCCTGGTTGCAGGCGCCGATGCAGCGGCCGCAGCCCACGCAGCGGTCGTGGTCGATCGTGGCCACGGGCACGGTGACGACCTTGCCGCTCGCAAGCTCGCGCTCGCGCGTGGCCTCAAAGCCGATGGCACCGTGCGCGCAGATGCGCTCGCACGCGTGGCAGCCGACGCACCTCTCGTGGTCCACGCTCGGCTTGCCCGCCGAGTGCTGCTCCATCTTGCCCGCACGCGAGCCGCCGCCCATGCCCAGGTTCTTCATCGCGCCGCCAAAGCCGGCCTGCTCGTGGCCCTTGAAGTGCGTGAGGCTGATCACGATGTCGGCGTCCATGAGGGCGTGGCCGATCTTGGCCTCCTTGACGTACTCGCCGTTCTTGACGGGCACGAGGGTCTCGTCGGTGCCCTTGAGGCCGTCGGCGATGATCACCTGGCAGCCGGTGGCGTACGGGGTGAAGCCGTTCTGGTACGCGCAGTCGAGGTGCTCGAGCGCGTTCTTGCGGCTGCCCACGTAGAGCGTGTTGCAGTCGGTGAGGAAGGGCTTGCCGCCCAGCTCCTTGACCACGTCGGCGACGGCGCGCGCGTAGTTGGGGCGCAGGAAGCTGAGGTTGCCCAGCTCGCCAAAGTGGATCTTGATGGCGACGAACTTGTTCTCAAAGTCGATCTGGTCGATGCCGGCCTTGCGGATCAGGCGCCTGAGCTTGTCGAGCTGGCTCTCCTTGGCGTACGTGCGCAGGTTGGTGTAGTAGACCTTTGCGGCGTCCATGCGTCCCCTCTCCTCGTTTTTCCCTCAGGGGGATTGTACGCCAGCGCCAACGCAAGAGACGCGGCGTCGCCAAGGTTGGCGGCGGACCGGGATCCGGTAAACCGCGGGCTTGGCAGGGACGCTTCTAGGATTTTGGGAGGTTGTCCAGCGCACATCTAGCAATCTGCGCCCTTGTCGCGTGTTTCCCTAGAAAACGGCGGGGTTGTACGGCCATACGGAGGCCGCGGCGGACAAGGCCCCGGTTTTCTAGACGCTCGCAGGACAAGGGCGGCAATTCCTAGGTTCAGCCGCCCCCAGCGCAAAAGGGCCGCCGGGCGAGAAGAACCCGGCGGCCCCGACATCACGCGTCGCGACGCGCGCTACTTGCGGTGGGCGCGATAGTACTGGATGAGGGCCTGCGTGCTCGCATCCTGTGCGGCGAGGGCCTCGTCGTCGTGGAAGGCGGGCGTGATCTGCTTGGCGAGCTGCTTGCCCAGCTCGACGCCCCACTGGTCGTAGGAGTCAAGGCCCCAGACCGTGCCCTCGACGAAGGTGATGTGCTCGTAGAGCGCGATGAGCTCGCCGAGCGCATGCGGCGTGAGGTCCACGCCGAAGATCGACGTGGTGGGGCGGTTGCCCGTGAAGCAGCGCGCCGGCACCATCCACTCGGCCGTGCCCTCGGCGCGGACCTCGTCGGCCGTCTTGCCAAAGGCGAGTGCCTTGGTCTGGGCGAGGTAGTTGCCGAGGAACAGCTCGTGGACGTCCTGGTCGCCGTCCTTGGTGGGGTTGGGCGTGTTCACGAAGGCGATGAAGTCCGCCGGGATCATGCGGGTGCCCTGGTGGATGAGCTGGTAGAAGGCGTGCTGGCCGTTGGTGCCCGGCTCGCCCCAGAAGATCTCCCCGGTGGCGGAGGTCACGGGGCTGCCGTCCCAGCGCACGCTCTTGCCGTTGGACTCCATCGTGAGCTGCTGGAGGTAGGCGGCAAAGCGGTGCAGGTACTGGTTGTAGGGCAGCACGGCGTGGCTCTCGGCGCCCCAGAAGTTGACGTACCAGACGTTGAGCAGGCCGAGAAGCGCCACCACATTCTGCTCGAGCGGGGTCTTCTGGAAGTACTCGTCGAGGTCGTGGAAGCCCTTGAGGAAGCACTCGAAGCGCTCGGGCCCGAGGGCCAGGATCAGCGCCAGGCCCACGGCGGAGTCGACGGAGTAGCGGCCGCCGACCCAGCTCCAGAAGCCGAAGGCGTTCTCGGGATCGATGCCAAAGTCGGCGACGAGGTCGAGCGCGGTGGAGACGGCCACGAAGTGCTTGCGGATGGCGTCGGCGTCCTGCTCGGCGGAGCCGTCGATCGCGCCCTGGGCGCGCAGGGTCTCGAGCAGCCACGTCTTGGCCTCGCGGGCGTTGGTGAGGGTCTCGAGCGTGGTGAACGTCTTGGAGACGATGATCACGAGCGTGGTCTCGGGGTCGAGGCCCTTGACCTTCTCGGCCATGTCGTTGGGGTCGATGTTGGAGACGAAGCGGCAGTCGATGCCGGCGTCGGCGTAGGGCTTGAGGGCCTCGTAGACCATGACCGGGCCGAGGTCGGAGCCGCCGATGCCGATGGACATAACGTGCTCGATACGCTTGCCCGTGACGCCCTTCCACTCGCCGGAGCGCACGCGCTCGGCGAAGGCGTACATGCGGTCCAGGACCTCGTGGACGTCGGCGACGCAGTCCTGGTCGCCGTCGAAGACGGTGCCCTTCTCGGACGCGGGGCGGCGCAGCGCGGTGTGCAGGACGGCGCGGTCCTCGGTGGTGTTGATGTGCTCGCCGGCGTACATGGCGTCGCGGCGCTCCTCCAGGCCCACGGCGCGGGCGAGGTCACACAGAAGCGTGAGGGTCTTCTCGTCCACGAGGTTCTTGGAGAGGTCGAAGTGCAGGTCGTCCATGTCAAACGAGAGCTTGGAGACGCGCTCGGGGTCGGCGGCGAAGGCCTCCTTGAGCGAGAAGCCCGACGAGACCATCTCGTCATGGTGAGCCTGGAGCGCGGCCCAGGCAGGCGTGGTCGTGGCGTCGACGGGCGTGGGGATGGTGGACATGGACGGCTCCTTCCGCGGATGCGACAGATACACAGATGATAGCCCCGGCGCGTGGCGGGGCGGGCGGTGGCCGGCGCGAACGCTAGAACGGCTCGCCGAGCGGCGGGATCTGCTTGAGGCGTGCCCACATGACCTGCTTCTCGCGGGCGTCGGCGAGCGCCGCCGCAAAGCCGCCGAGGTTGAGCGCGCGCATGCCGCAGACGTGGACCACCACGCCGGGCGCGAGCATGGCCTCCTCGAGGCGATCGAGGACGGCCAGGTCGTCGGCGTAGGCCTCGCGCAGGAGCGCGGCCGCCTCCTCGTCGCAGCAGACGAGGGTGTCCGGGTCGAATGCGGTCACGGCCTCGCGCAGCAGGGCCGCGTCGAGCGGCTCCCCGGAGGCGTCGACGGAGAGCAGCCACTCCCAGTCCTCGGGCGCGTAGCCCAGGCGCTCGAGCGACGCCCTGAGCGCCGTCCCGTCGGAGCCGGAGAACGCGGGCTCGCCGTCCCTCTCGGCCTGCGTGAGCTCGCCCTTGACGAGAAGGACCGCGGAGAACGCGTTTCCGCCGGCAAGGACGCCGCGCGCGACCAGCGCGTCCACCTCGGCCGCCGTCTTGTCCACGCACGCGCGCCTCCGCGCGTCACGCTCACTCGCCATGCGTCCCTCCGTCCTCCCGCCGTGCGACAAGAACAGTGTAGTTCGGGGTATAAGCCCCAACAAGAACAGTCCGCGGACGGTCCGTCCGCATGAACGGGGAGGTTTCCCATGGCCCAGGCAATCACCGCCGCCGAGTTCGACTCCACCCTCGCCAGCGCCGACAAGCCGGTCCTCGTTGACTTCTGGGCGTCGTGGTGCGGCCCGTGCCGCGCGCTCGGTCCCGTCGTCGACCAGGTCGCCCAGGAGATGGCCGACCGGCTGACGGTCTACAAGTGCAACGTCGACGACGAGGCGGACCTCGCCGCGCGCTTTGGCATCGTCTCCATCCCCACGCTGATCCTGTTCAAGGGCGGGCAACCGGTGCACACCATGGTCGGCAACATGCCCAAGCCCATGCTCGTGGGCGAGATCGAGGCAAACCTCTAGCGATGTCCCGTCGTCAGGAGCTCGCCCGGGGAGCGCGCGACGTCGCGCGCGGCTCCCTGGGCCTTCTCAGGAAGAACCCGCGCGTGGTGGTCCTTCTCGGCGCCGCGCTCGTCTTTGTGTGGCTGCTCGGCGAGGTGGCAGGCGGGGAGATCATGCGTCTTGACGTTGCCGCCTACCAGCTCTTCGTTGAGCGGCTTCGCTCCGACACGCTCACGCCCGTCATGGAGGCGTTCACCTCCCTGGCGTCGGTGGTGGTGCTCGCGGTGATGGCGGCCGTGATCGCCGCGCTGGCGCCGGGCAAGGCCCCGGGCTGGTGCGTGGCCGTGAACCTGGTCTGCGTGGTCGCGCTCAACACCGTGCTCAAGTACCTCGTGCAGCGCCCGCGCCCCGACGGGTTCCGCCTCATCTCGGAGAGCGGCTACAGCTTCCCGTCCGGCCACTCGATGGTGGCGATGGCGTTCTTTGGCCTGCTCATCTGGATGGTCTGGCGCTACCACCGCCGCGACGTCATGCGCGTGGTGTGGTGCGCCCTGTTTGTCCTCGTGATCGTGATGGTGGGCGTGAGCCGCATCTACCTGGGCGTCCACTACGCGTCCGACGTGCTCGCCGGGTTCTGCGTCTCGCTCGTGTGGCTGGTCTTCTACACCCGCGTGGTGGCGCCCACGTTCGTCGCGGTGGACGAGCCGCGGCAGGCAGACGACGCCTAGGATTTGGCGCCCTTGTCTGGGGCGGTTCTAGGAATCGCGGGGCTTGTCTGAGGCGATTCTAGGAATGCGCGCCCTTGTCGCCCGCCGCTCTAAGAATCGCCGCCCTTGTCGGCCGGCCTTCTAGAAAACGGCGCCCTTGTACGCGCATAGGGGCCTCCGCCTGGACAAGGGCACGAATTATTAGAGGCTCTCAGGACAAGGACCCGGTTTTCTAGAGTGTCGCAGGACAAAGGCCCGGTTTTCTAGGGCAGCGCGGAACAAGGGCGCGGCAGCCGAGAAGAACGTCGGCCCGCTACCCCAGCGTGATGATCTGCGCGTCCACGACCTGGCCGTCCTCGACGAGGATGCGGCCCATCGACGGCTTGGAGCGGCGCGGGTAGGTGGGGCTGCCGGGGTTCATGACCAGCGCGCCGGTCCACTCGTCGCGCTCGAGGACGGGCGTGTGCGTGTGCCCGAAGATCGCGACGTCGCACATCGTCAGGTTGAGGCGCCAGCGGTAGTGCGCCGTCTGCCACCTGAGCCCGCCGCCCAAAAACACGATGCGGTCCTTGACCATGGGACCGTAGTCGTAGACCCAGTCGTTGTTGCCGAGGGCCATCCGCACCGGGGCGATGTCGGAGAGCGTCCGGAAGTCGGACGCGGAGCAGATGTCGCCCGCGTGCACGATGACGTCGGCGCCGGCAAGCTCGGAGAGCAGCTCGGGCGAGAGGAAGCCGTGCGTGTCGGAGATGATGTCGAAGCGCTGTACGGCCACGCGGCTCCCCGCCTAGAGGCCGAGCGCGCGCTTGAGCGCGACGACGCGGCGGCGCGAGACCGAGATCTTCTTGCCCTCGATGCCGTTGACGCCCAGCTGGAGGATGCCGGAGGAGATGACCTCGACGTCCTCGACGTACTCGAGGTTCACGATGTAGCCGCGGTGCACGCGGAAGAAGCCGTGCGGCGCGAGCTTCTGCTCGAGCTTGGCGAGCGAGATCGTGGAGAGGAACCGGTCGGTGTCGGTGTAGATGCAGGAGTAGTCGTCCTTGGCCTCGATGTAGCGGATCTGGTCGATGGGGACGAGCACCTTGCGGCCGCTCTTGACCACCGGGATGCGCTCCACGGAGGAGTGACTCTGGGGCTGCGGCTTCACGCGCGCCTGCACCTTGTCGAGGGCCTGGTTCAGGCGCTCGGGGTCGACCGGCTTCATCAGGTAGTCGATCGCGTCGACCTCGAAGGCCTCGAGCGCGTACTCGCTATAGGCCGTCACGAAGACCACGGCGGGCGGGTTCTTGAGCTTGTGGATGGCCTCGGCGAGCTGCATGCCGGAGGTCTTGGGCATCTGGATGTCCAGGAACATGACGTCGGCCTTGGCCTCCATCAGCTTCTCGACGGCCTCGCGGGCGCTGGATGCCTCCGTGACCGACTCGACCCTCCCCGTCTCGTCGAGCAGGTAGTGCAGCTCGGAGCGAGCCGGAGCCTCGTCGTCAACAATCATCGCGCGCATGTGCAGTTCCCTTCGTGTCCGTCCCGCCGGCGTCTGGCGGCAAGGTACATCCTACTCGCTCTCGCGGCGAAGCGCCACGAGCCTGTTCCTGCCACCCACGAGCCTCAGGGTGACGCACGTCCCCTCGCCCGGCTTGGAGACGATCTCCACGCCGGACCCCACGCCGAAGAAGCGCTCGACGCGCTCGGCGACGTTGCGCAGCGCCATGCCCGTGCCCTGACCGGGCGCCGAGCTCTCGCGGGGCTCCGCCGCCGCGGCGAGCAGACGGTCCGCGACCGCCTTGTCCATGCCGAGGCCATCGTCGACCACGGCGATAAGAATATCATCACCATCGGTCGCGACCTGGATGTCGATGTTGAGGGGGCCCTCGTCGCGCATGGCGTGACGCACCGCGTTCTCAACGATAGGCTGAACCAGGAACGAGGGTACGGGCAGCTCCCCGCAGCCCTCCTCGACGTGCTCGGTCTCCACGACGCGGTCCTCGCCGAAGCGCGCCTTCTCGATCTTGAGGTAGCGGCGCGTCTGCTCGAGCTCCTGCGAGAGCGGGATGAGGGTCTTCTCGGAGCTCTCCAGGGTCCTGCGATAGAAGGTCGAGAACTCGCGGAGCAGGTCGCGGGCCTTCGTGGGGTTGGTGCGGGTGAACGAGGCGATCGTGTTGAGGGTGTTGAAGAGGAAGTGCGGGTTGATCTGCGCCTGAAGGGCCTTGACCTCGGCGCGCGCCGTGAGCTCGGCCTGCCGGTCCAGCTCGTAGGAGGAGAGCTGCGTGGAGAGCAGGGTCCCCAGCCCCTCGGCGATGGCGAGCTGCGTGCGGTCTATGTCCAGGTCGCGGCGGTAGTAGAGCTTGACGGTCCCGATCGCCCGGTCCTGCACGAGCAGCGGAACGATCATGCCAAAGACGTGGCCGTCGCGGCGGCGTCCGATCGAGAAGCGCCGCACGTCCTGGCTCTCCTGGTCGACCGAGACGAACGTCTCCATGCGCTTGCTCTCCAGCACCTCCAGAGTCGGCTTGGCGTTGGGAGTGCCGGGGACGAACGGGGTGTCGACCATCCCCTCCAGCGCAAGGACCTTGGAGGTGTCGGTGATGGCGATGCCGATCGCGCTCGTCTCGGGGAGCAGGAGCGCGCAGAGGGCGCGGGCGTTCTCCTCGGTGAGGCCGCCGTGCAGGTGGGCGAGCGTGCCCGTGGCGACGCGCAGGGTGCGCTCGGTCGCCTCGGAGCGGGTGTCCTCGGGCGAGAGGTTGACGGCGCCGCCGAGGACGATCACCGCGGCAAAGCCGCAGCCCACGAGCACAGCAACCGCCATCATTCCGTCATTCACGCTTCTGACCAGGGCAAAGGAAAGAGCCACCGCGCAGGCGATAAGAACGCCTCCGGCGACCCAGCCCGTGATCCGGCTGCGCACGCCCATCAGATCGCACCTCCCTGGACGGGGAAGGCCCCCGTGTCGGCCAACGGGTCCGCCTCGGGGGCGGGTGCCGGGGCGACGGGCGGCGCGGCGGGCGCCACCTGCCCCGTGCTCAGGATCGCGGACGCGATCACGCGGTCGCCCCAGAGCGCCTGGACGATCGTGGGCCAGACCATCGCGAACGAGAGGTACCGCGAGCTCGCGGAGCGGGCGAACCGGTCCGCGTCATAGCGCCCCTTGGTGAGGATGCGCAGGTACGCGAGGCGGTCGGGACCGGTGATGAAGCGGCGCAGCGCCGTGCGGAACACGCGGCGGCGCACCTCCGGGAAGAGCCACGGCGCCGGGTAGGGCATGAGCGACTCGTAGGTAATCGTCCGCAGGTCGCGGCGGGCGTTCATGGCGTCGAGCTTGCGGTACCCGTAGAGCCAGCGATGCACGTCCTGCATGAACAGCGACGGCGCGCCGGCCATCTCCTCGGGCGGGTTGGCCTGGACGTACCACTCGTTGTCAAACCAGACGTCCATGCCGTTGGCGCGCAGGTCGAGCACGTAGTCGAGGTCCTCGCCGCGCGTGATGTAGGGATCGAAGGGAACCTTCGAGAAGGCCGCGGCGTGCAGCGCGCAGCACCCGCCGCACATGTGGTTGGAGCGCGTGATGCGCGACGAGCTCGTCTGGGCACGCTCCATCACGCGGTTGAAGTCGGCGGCCTTGGTCCAGTACTTCTCGCTCCACGCCCCGGAGGGCTCGGCGTAGGGACTGCCCAGCGCGTCCACGAAGAAGCCGCTCTTGACGAGGACCGGCAGGTTCTGGCGCGTGAGCGAGCCCAGGCCCCAGACGGCCCTGGTGAGGAAGTCCGACCCCGTCGCGACCTCGTCGTCGTCGAGGAAGACCACCACGTCGTGACCCAGGGCCGCGGCGACGGCAAGGCCCATGTTGCGTATGGCCCCGTAGCCGCGCAGCGACACGGTCTCCCCCGCCACGTGATGCGCCATGCGGCCCACCGCGCGCTCGACGTGCGCCGCCTCCTGGCTTCCGATCACGAGCGGGTTGAGGTCGGCATGGGCGCGGCAGATGCTGTTCACGCGGGCGCGCGCCGCCTCCTCGCAGGACTTTGGGGCGACCACGAGTACGATGACGCGCAGCACGCCGCTCACCTGCTCGAGCGATGAGAGGCAGACCTCGAGCTCGGGGAGGGGCTTGTCGATCGGCGTGGTGTAGTCGTACACCCCGCGCTCGCCGAGGGCGCCGGGACGCGCGCTGCGGTCCCAGAAGGACGGGATGACGACGACGGGATTCACGCGCTAGTCCCTCCCGGCGGGCGCGGGGGCGGCGTCCCCCTCGGAGAGCTCGCGCGCGAGCGGGGTGCGCGAGAGGGCGCGGAAGAGCGGCATGCCCAGCGCGTACATGACCACGGCCTCGCCCGCGCCGGTGGCGAGCAGGCCAAACAGGTACATGGCGGGATAGGCCCCGTCGAGCGCGATGGTGGTGAACGGGATCGTGTAGAAGCCGATGCCCTGCAGCATGAGCGGGAGGTAGGCGGGGACGATGAGCGCGTTGGCGATCACGGGCCCCATGAGCGCGAGGGCGGGGCGGCGGCGGTTGCGCCAGGTGAACCAGGCGCCCAGGACCGTGGCAAGGCTGCCGAAGACCACGTCGAGCATGCCGAGCATGCCGGTGCCGGAGAGCACGATGTTGGCCAGGTTGGCGATGACGCAGCCGAGCGCGAGGCCCGGGACGGCGTCGGCCGTGAACAGGGCGAGGACGCAGACCGCCTCGGAGACGCGGAACTGGACCGGGCCCCAGGCCAGGCTGCCGAGGAAGAGCAGGGACGCGAGGGTGAGCGCGGCGTAGACCGCGGCGATCATGCCGATCCGCGCGACGCGGCGGGCATGGGCGACGGACGGGTCGGCGGGGTGCGTGAGGGTGTTGTGCTGCTCCATGGTTCTCTCTTCTCTGTCGGAGGGCTTTGCTGGATGCCCGCGCGCGGGCATGACGAACCCACGACAAGCGGGATCCCGGTGGAAAGCACTCCAAAAGAAGCATCCCCGTGGGCACGACAGGACTGATACTAGCAGAGTTGCACCCCGTGGTCGCAGCATGGGGCGCCGCCGCGGGGCGCTATAGTAGTGCTGCTACCCGACGCCCCCGCGGAAGGAGACCCATGAAGCTGCGCGTGACCCTCGCCCGCCTCGCCGCCGCGTCGGCGCACTGGGGCACCACCAGGCTCCTCCATCGCGGCGGGGGCAACGTCCCGGGCGCCGTGGCCCTGCGCGTGGACCCCAACGTCATCGCCGAGCTCGCCGGCTCGCTCTCCCCCCGGCTCGTGGTCACGGGCACCAACGGGAAGACGACCACGACCGGCCTGCTCGCCGACGCACTCTGCGGCCCCGGGCGCAACGTCGTGTGCAACCGCGCCGGCAACAACATGGAGTCCGGCATCGCCGCGGCCCTGGTGCTCGCGGGCGAGAAGAGCGGCGGGCGCGCGGGCTGCTTCGAGTGCGACGAGCTCTACACCGTGCGCGTGCTGCCGGCGCTGCGACCGGACGCGCTCGTCCTGCTCAACCTCTTCCGCGACCAGCTCGACCGCTACGGGGAAATCGACCACACCCAGGACGTGATAGCCGAGGCCCTGCGCCGCTCCCCCGAGACCGCGCTCGTGTTCAACGCCGACGACCCGCTGTGCGCGGCGATCGCCGACCGCGTGGACAACCCCGGCCTGCCCTTTGGCATAGACGAGCCCACCGACCTCGAGGCCGACCGCATCTCCGACAGCCGCTTCTGCGCACGCTGCAACACGGGCCTTGAGTACGACTACGTGCACTACGGCCAGCTGGGGCGCTACCGCTGCCCCGCGTGCGGCTGGGAGCGCCCCGCTCTCGCGTTCGCCGCCGTGAACGTGCGTCTGACCTGCGGCGGGTTTGAGTTCGACGTGGAGGACCGCCGCGGGGCGGAGGTGGTCCGCCACCACGTGCGGACCCGCTACAGCGGCCTCTACATGGTCTACAACGTGATGGCGGCCCTGGCCGGGTGCCTCGCCGCGGGCGGGGACGCCGCGCGCTTCCAGGAGGTGCTCGACGCCTACGAGCCCGCGAGCGGGCGCGGCAAGGTGTTCTCGCTCGACGGCGGGCGCGAGGTCGTCTCCAACCTGGCGAAGAACCCGACGGGCTTCAACCGGATGATCCAGCAGGCGCGCGCCGAGGACGGCCGCTACCTCGCCCTCTTCCTGAACGACAACGACGCCGACGGCCATGACGTCTCCTGGATCTGGGACATCGACCTCGAGCGACTGCGCGACCTCTCCGACCTGCGGCTCGTTTGCGTGGGCGGCACGCGCCGCGAGGACATGGCCGTGCGCGTGAAGTACGCGGAGCTGGGTGCGCCGATCGAGCTCGTCGACGACGTCGAGGGCGCCGTCGCCCTGCTGCCCGAAGGCGAGAGGCTCCACGTGATCGCCAACTACACCGCCTTCCCGCCCGTCGTCGCCGACCTCGAGCGCCTCGCCGGGGCGGGGGCCGCGCCCGCAGCCCGGGCATCCGTCGCGACCCCGCCTGCCGAGCGAGGGGACGTCCCGGATGTCGCGCTTGAGCGCCCGCTGCGCGTCGTCCACCTCTATCCCGACGCCCTCAACCTCTACGGCGACGGCGGCAACATCGCCTCGCTCGCCAAGCGCTGCGCCTGGCGCGGCATCCCCTGCCGCGTGGACCAGGTCCTCATGGGCCAAGAGCTCGACCTCTCCGACGCTGACGTCGTCCTGCTCGGTGGCGGCGCAGACCGCGACCAGCTCGCGGTCTGTCACGAGCTCCAGAAGCAGCGCGAGAAGCTCGCCGCGTACGTGGCCGACGGCGGGGTCCTTCTCGCCATCTGTGGTGGCTACCAACTGCTGGGCCACTCCTACATGATGGGCTCCGAGCGGGTCGAGGGCCTGCACGTCCTGGACCTCGAGACCGTTGCCGGCGACACGCGCCTGATCGGCAACGTGGCAATCGAGTCGTCGGTGTGCGACACGCCGATCGTGGGCTTTGAGAACCACGCGGGGCGGACGCTGCTCGGCGCGGGCGAGAAGCCCCTCGGGCGTGCGCTCGTCACCGGCACCGGCAATAACGGCGAGGACGGCGGCGAGGGCGTGCTGCACGGCGGCGTCGTGGGCACGTACCTGCACGGCCCCATCCTGCCCAAGAACCCCGGCGTCACCGACTGGCTCATCTCGCGCGCGCTCGAACGCCGCGGTGACGCGGTCGAGCTCGCACCGCTCGACGACGCGCTGGAGACGCTCGCCCACGATGTGGCGATGCGCATCGCCACGCGTCGGTAGGGACAGCGGCGCGAGGTTCTTCTCGCCCGTGCGACTTTTGAGGCCTCAAATCTCCGTCGAGTCCTGACGTTTTCCCAGTTGGCGGAAAAAATCACGTGACTTTTGCGGCCTCAAAAGTCATGCGGGGCGAGAAGGACCTCTGGGTGGTACGTGCCCGCAACACAAAGCGGCCCCCGGCAGTGCCGGGGGCCGCAGCTTTCGCGATCAGCTCAGCGAGAAGAACTTACGCCTCGGCGTAGAGGTCCTTGAGCTTGAGCAGGTGCGCGTAGCGAGCCATGGCGGCCTCCTCGTTCTGGGCGAAGAGCTCCTTGGCGCGCTCGGGGAAGGAGCGGGTGAGCGAGGTGTAGCGGGCCTCGTTCATCAGGAAGTCCTGGTACCCGCCAGCCGGCTCCTTGGAGTCGAGCGTAAACTTCTTGCCCGTGGGGGCAGCCGGGTTGAAGCGGAAGAGGTTCCAGTAGCCGCACTCCACGGCCTTCTTCATCTCCATCTGGCAGTTCTGCATGCCGCCGCCCTTGATGGAGTGCATCTCGCACGGGCTGTAGCCGATGATCAGCGACGGGCCGTCGTAGTTCACGGCCTCGTGGATGGCCTTGAGCGTCTGGTTCATGTTGGCGCCCATGGCGACCTGGGCCACGTAGACGTAGCCGTAGGACATGGCGATCTCGGCGAGGCTCTTCTTCTTGGTCACCTTGCCGGAGGCCGCGAACTGGGCCACCTGGCCGATGTTGGAGGCCTTGGAGGCCTGGCCGCCGGTGTTGGAGTAGACCTCGGTGTCAAAGACGAAGACGTTCACGTTGTTGCCGGAGGCGAGGACGTGATCGAGGCCGCCGAAGCCGATGTCATACGCCCAGCCGTCGCCGCCGAAGATCCAGAAGGCCTTCTTGGTGAGGTAGGCCTTGTCGGCGAGGACAGCCTTGGCGGTCTCGCAGTCGCTCTTCTCGAGCTCGGCGACGTAGGCGGCGGCAGCCGTCTTGCTGGCCTCGGTGTCCTTGCGGGCCTCGAGCCAGGCGGTCGCGGCCTCCTTCAGGGCCTCGGAGGCCTTGTCGCACTGGAGGATCTTCTCGGTCTCGGCGACGATCTTCTCCTGGACGGCGTCATAGCCGAGGGCGAGACCCAGGCCGTGCTCGGCGTTGTCCTCGAAGAGGGAGTTGTTCCACGCCGGGCCGTGGCCGCACTCGTTGACCGTGAAGGGCGAGGTGGCAGCGGGGTTGCCCCAGATGGAGGAGCAGCCGGTGGCGTTGGAGATGAACATGCGGTCACCGCAGACCTGCGTGACGAGGCGCGCGTAGGCGGTCTCGGCGCAGCCGGCGCAGGAGCCGGAGAACTCGAGGTAGGGCTTAGCGAACTGGCTGCCCTTGACGTTGGCAGCGACGAGCTCCTTCTTCTCGGAGACCTTGTTCACCGCGTAGTCCCACACCGGAGCCTGGTCGAGCTCGGACTCCTGCGGCACCATCTCGAGGGCGCCCTTCGGGCAGACCTTGACGCAGTTGGTGCAGCCCATGCAGTCGAGCGGGGACACGGCCATGGTGAAGGTGAGGCCGGAGTTCTTGGGAACCATGACGTCGATGCGGCGCATCTCCTCGGGAGCGGCGGCCTGCTCGTCGGCGTTCATGACAATCGGACGGATCGTGGCGTGCGGGCACACGAACGAGCACTGGTTGCACTGGATGCACTTGGACTCGTCCCAGTGCGGCACCATGACGGCGACGCCGCGCTTCTCGTACGCGGAGGCACCGAGCTCCCACTGGCCGTCGACGACGTCGACGAACTTGGAGACGGGCAGCGAGTCGCCGTCCATGCGGTTGATCGGCTCCATGAGCTCGCGGACCTGCTTGACGATGGCCTCGCGGCCCTCGAGCGTGAGCTCGACCTTCTCGTCCTCGGCGGTCGCCCACTCGGCGGGCACCTCAAACTTGTGGTAGGCGGTGGCGCCGGCGTCGATGGCCTTCCAGTTGGCCTCGACGATGTTCTGGCCCTTCTTGGCGTAGGACTTCTCGGCGGCGTCCTTCATGTACTGGACGGCGTCCGCGGCGGGAAGGACCTGGGCCAGCGAGAAGAACGCGGACTGCAGCACCGTGTTGGTGCGCTTGCCCATGCCGACCTTCTCGGCGAGGTCGATGGCGTCGATCAGGTAGACGTTGATGTTGTTCTTGGCGATGTAGCGCTTGGCCTCGGCGCTGAGCTTCTCGGCGAACTCCTCGTCGGACCACTGGCAGTTCACCAGGAACGTGCCGCCCGGCTTGACGTCGCGAACCATGGGGAAGTTCTTGACGATGTAGGACGGGTTGTGGCAGGCCACGAAGTTGGCCTTGTTGATGTAGTACGGCGAGCGGATCGGGGAGTCACCGAAGCGCAGGTGCGAGATCGTGACGCCGCCGGTCTTCTTGGAGTCGTACTGGAAGTAGGCCTGGACGTACTTGTCGGTGTGGTCGCCGATGATCTTGATGGAGTTCTTGTTGGCGCCGACGGTGCCGTCGCCGCCGAGACCCCAGAACTTGCACTCGATCGTGGACGGGTCGGCCGTGTTGGGGGCGTCCGGGTCCATGGGGAGGGAGAGGTTGGTGACGTCGTCCACGATGCCGATGGTGAACTCGCGGGCGGGGGCGTCCTTCTCGAGCTCCTTGTAGACGGCGAAGGCAGCCGCGGGGGGCTCATCCTTGGAGCCAAGGCCGTAGCGGCCGCCGACCACGGTGATCTCGGACTTGCCGGCCTCGTAGAGGGCGGTGATGACGTCCTGGTAGAGGGGCTCGCCGATGGAGCCGGGCTCCTTGGTGCGGTCCAGGACGGCGATCTTCTTGACGGTCGCGGGCAGCGCGGCCACGAAGTCCTCGACGGACCACGGGCGGTAGAGGCGCACCTTCACGAGGCCGACCTTCTCGCCGTGGGCGTTCAGGTAGTCGATGACCTCCTCGAGGGTGTCGCAGAAGGAGCCCATGCAGACGACCACGCGGTCGGCGTCATCGGCGCCGTAGTAGTCGAAGAGGTGATAGCTCGTGCCGAGCTTCTCGTTGATCTTGTCCATGTAGGACTGGACCACGGCGGGCAGCGCCTCGTAGGCCTTGTTGCAGGCCTCGCGGTGCTGGAAGAAGATGTCGCCGTTCTCGTGGGAGCCGCGGGCGTGCGGGTGCTCCGGGTTGAGGGCGTGGTCGCGGAACGCCTGGACGGCGTCCATGTCGAGCATGTCCTTGAGGTCGTCGAAGTCCCAGACCGCGACCTTCTGGATCTCGTGGGAGGTGCGGAAGCCGTCGAAGAAGTTCAGGAACGGCACCTTGCCCTCGATGGCCGCGAGGTGGGCCACCGGCGCGAGGTCCATGACCTCCTGGACGTTGCCCTCGGCGAGCATGGCAAAGCCGGTCTGGCGGCAGGCCATGACGTCGGAGTGATCGCCAAAGATGTTGAGGGCGTGGGAGGCCACGGTACGGGCGGACACGTGGAAGACGCCCGGAAGGCCCTCGCCGGCGATCTTGTACATGTTGGGGATCATGAGGAGCAGGCCCTGCGACGCCGTGTAGGTGGTCGTGAGGGCGCCGGCGCCGAGCGAGCCGTGGACGGTGCCCGCGGCGCCCGCCTCGGACTCCATCTCGACGACCTTGACCGGGGTGCCAAAGACGTTCTTCATGCCCTGAGCGGCCCACTGGTCGACGTGGTCGGCCATGGGGCTGGACGGGGTGATCGGGTAGATGCCCGCCACCTCGGTGAACGCATACGAGACGTACGATGCCGCCTCGTTGCCGTCCATGGACTTAAACTTGCGAGCCATATCCTCTCCTTCGTAGCGATTCCAACGAATCCCTCGTGGGCGGGTCCGGCCCGTCACAGGCGCATGACGGAACGAGGCCGTGGCCCATTCACACCCATAGTACTACCCAAAATGTGCCAGTCGGGCGAGAAGGACGACGAGCGCTCGGCGAACGCGCACATCGTCCGGCCCTCCGGCGCGCTACCCGCGCATCCCCCGCCCGAAGAGCGCCCGCTCCATGTAGGGCAGGCCGTTCGCGGTGGTGTAGGGGTTGTCGGGGCTCATGTAGTGGCGCATGCGCACCGAGCGCGCGAAGTACAGCGTCCAGAAGATCGTCCACATGAGGGCCAGGACCACGAACGTCCAGTGCGTGCCCGCCTGCCAGGAGTAGCCGTAGGCCGTCCCGTCCCCGAGCGCCCCGGGGTTTGTCGTGTAGTAGACGTGGACCGCCTCCATGAGGAGGAACACGACGAGGTTGCCCGCGATGGCGATGACGCCGGCGATCTGGAAGTTGCGCAGGAAGGCCGGGTGGCGCTGGATGAGCTGGACCAGCGCGACGATGATCACCGCGGCGTAGGCGACGAGCGTGACGAGCGTGACCCAGTCGCAGGCCGCCTCGGCCATGCCCGCAATGCCGGCGCGGCCGGGGGCCATGACGCCCTCGAGCGCCCCCTCGAGCGCGGAGGGGAGGTCGGAGAGCAGGACGAAGGTCTGGATCGCCTGCAGGACGATGAAGGCGAGCAGCCCGCCCCCTATGCGGCCCCAGTCTCCGGGGGCGTTCTCGGCGGGCTGCGGCGGGCGCGGCGGCTGCTGGTCGACGGGCGACTGCGGACGGGGCGGGGCGCCCTGGGGCTGCTGCTCCATGTCATGCCTCCTTGCGACTGGTCGGCGGGGCCCTTCTCGGCCCCCTCCCACGTTACACCCGGGCGATGCCGTCGGCGCCCTCGTCTCGGTGGCGGGCGGCGTCGAGCAGGCGCGCGTAGCCGTCGGCGAGGCGCCGCGACCTCGGGCCGGGGGCGTCGGACGCGGGGACGACGCCGTGCTCGTCGGACACGAGGAACGCCTCGTCGAAGTCGGCCGCGCCGTCCATGACCGAGCGGGCGAGCGCCTCCTCGTTGGAGACGGAGACGCCCAGGGTTCGGGCGAGGTCCCTGACCAGCGACGCGGCCCCCGACGAGGGGAGGTCGCCCGACGTCCCGCAGACGAGGCGGTCGCCGCGGACCACCCAGAGAGACTCGGGCGCGACGCCCGTGCCGAGCGCCTCGACGGCGGAGCGGAGGGCGCGCTCGGCGAGCGCCGAGACGGTCGTCACCGGCAGGGGCTCGTAGGGGCCCACGGTCATGGCCGCGCGACCTGCGTCGTCGACGATGACCATGAGGACGCCGTCAGGGTAGCGGGAGGCGCCGCTCCCGAGCGTCCACTCGATGTGCTGCTTTGCCCAGGCGACGAGCTGGGGGGACACGGGAGCGTCGTCGACGACGCGCCGGGAGAGGGCGCGCAGGTGCCGGTTCTCGAGCGGCAGGGTGCGTTCTGCCAGGCGCCACCGGCACACGAGCGCGGGCGTGCCCAGGGCGAAGTCCTCCGTCCACGGAGTGTCGTTCTTCTCGGCCGGCATGCGCCCTCCCCTCGCTCGATGACGTGAGGCCCACATTCTAGCGCGGAGGCGGGGGCGGGGCCTTCCCGGAATCGCCGCCCTTGTCCGGGGCGTGTCCGGGAATCGCCGCCCTTGTCCTTGTCGCGTCTAAGAATCCGGGGGCTTGTACCGTTTGGCGGCCCTCTAATCGGACAATCCCGGCGATTTCCAGACGCACTCGGGACAAGGGGCGCGTTCTCTAGAAGCGCCCCGGACAAGGGGCACGATTCTTAGACGGCCGAGAAAAACGCCCCAGCGGGCGCGGGGCCTGCCGGGGCGCAAGAGCGGGCGAGAGGGACGCGCGCTAGTGGCGGAAGTGGCGGTTGCCGGTGAAGACCATCGCGATGCCGTGCTCGTTGCAGGCCTCGATGGACTCGTCGTCGCGCTTGGAGCCTCCGGGCTGGATGATGCAGGTCACGCCGTGCTCGGCGAGCACGTCCACGTTGTCGCGGAACGGGAAGAAGGCGTCGGACGCGCAGGCGTAGCCGCCCTTCTCGACGCCCATGCGCTCGCAGGCCTCGTCGGCGCGCTCGCAGGCGAGAAGCGCGGAGTCAACGCGGTTGGGCTGGCCCGGGCCCATGCCGATGCCGGCCTTGCCCTTGGAGACCAGGATCGCGTTGGACTTGACGCCCTTGCAGACGCGCCAGGCAAACATGAGCTCGTCCATCTCCTCCGGCGTGGGCTTGCGCTCCGTCGGGCAGGTGAAGGTCTCGGGGTCCTCGGAGACGGAGTCCACGTTCTGCAGCAGCACACCGCCGTCGATGGAGCGCAGCTCGTACTCGGCGTGGGCGCCCACGCCGCCGGTGGCCAGCACGCGCAGGTTGGGGCGCTTGGCCATGCGCTCGAGCGCCTCGGGCGTGTAGCTCGGGGCGATGATCACCTCGACGAACTGCTTGTTCTCGTCGGCGAAGTGCTCCACCAACTCGTAGGGAACCTCGCGGTTGCAGGCGATGATCCCGCCGAAGGCGCTCTTGGGGTCGCACGCGAAGGCGCGGTCGTAGGCGGTCGTGACGTCGTCGGCCACGGCGGAGCCGCAGGGGTTCTGGTGCTTGAGGATCACGCAGGCCGGGGCGTCAAACTCGCGCACGAGGTTCCACGCGGCGTCCGCGTCCAGGTAGTTGTTGTAGGAGAGCGGCTTGCCCTGGAGCTGCTCGGCGCCCACGAGCGGGTACTCGGAGGAGCCCAGCTCGGCGAAGTCGTCGGCGAAGCGGTAGACGGCGGCCGTCTGCTGGGGGTTCTCGCCGTAGCGCAGGTCGTCGACCTTCTCCAGGTAGACGCCCAGCTCGTCCGGCGTGGCGGGGGCGTCCTCGGCGTCCTCGAGCTCCTCGGGGAAGTCCTCGTCGTAGCGGTCAGCCAGCCAGTTGGCGATGGCGGCGTCGTAGCAGGCCGTGGTCTCGTAGACCTTGAGCTGCAGGTAGCGGCGCAGCTCGAGCGTGGTGCAGCCGCCCATGGCGCGCATGGTGTCCAGGACCTCGTCGTAGTCGTCGGGGTCGGAGACCACGGTCACGGAGTCGGCGTTCTTGGCCGCGGAGCGCAGCATGGAGGGGCCACCGATGTCGATGTGCTCGATGGCGTCGTCAAAGGTGACCTCGGGATTTGCCACGGTCTTCTCGAACTCGTAGAGGTTCACGACCACGAGGTCGATCATGCCGATGCCGTGCTCGGCGGCCTCGGCCATGTGGGACGGGTTGTCGCGGCGGGCGAGCAGGCCGCCGTGGACCTTGGGGTGCAGCGTCTTCACGCGGCCGTCCATCATCTCCGGGAAGCCCGTGTACTGCTCGATGGGCACCACACGGACGCCGGCCTCCTCGAGCACGCGCGCGGTGCCGCCGGTGGAGATCACCTCGACGCCAAACTCGTCCTCGAGCGCCTTGACGAAGGCGACGACGCCCGTCTTGTCCGTGACGGAGACGAGCGCCCGCTTGATGGGAGTGTCTGCCATGGCCCCTCCTTGGGTTTGAAGACGACATGATGTACCGTCGTGTCTACGATACCGCAGCTGGAGGACAACATGACGCAGACTGAAAAGTTGACGTGGCGCGCCTTCGCGCCGGACGACTTCGAGCGCGCGGCGGAGCTGCTCGGCCGCACGTGGCTGCCGGAGTTCGACGAGGCTGCCCAGCGCGCTGCGAGCCAGATCGAGCTCGCGCACTACCTGGCGCAGACCACCTGGTCGCTCGTCGCCGAGCGCGGCGGGGAGATCCTGGGCGTGGTCCTTTTGGCCGAGCGCGACCGCGAGGCCGACGAAGGGGCCGGCTGGTCCGAGCTCGAGGCGCGCCTGACGCGGGCGGCCGAGAAGGACCCCGGGCTCGCCGAGGCCGTGCGGACCGAGATGGGCGGCGTGCACGAGGAGGCCGAGCTCGAGCGCGAGTACGCCGCGACGAACCCCGTGGGCGGGGCCGCCGCCGTGAAGCTGCTGATCGTGTCGCCGGACGCCAAGGGCCTGGGCCTGGGCGGCAGGCTCTTCTCGACCGCGCTGGAGCACCTGCGCGAGACCGGGGCCGAGGGCTACCACCTGCTCACCGACGACAGCTGCGACGTTGGCTTCTACGAGCACAAGGGCCTCACGCAGGCGACGCGCCGCCGCTCGCGCGCCTACTGGCCCGGCGTGGACCCCGAGACGGACGAGTTCTACGTCTACGTCTACGAGCAGGCACTGTAGTGCGCGGACGGTTTGCTCCCACGCCCTCCGGGCGGATGCACCTGGGCAACGTCTTCGCCGCGCTGGTTGCGTGGCTCTCGGCGCGCGCCGAGGGCGGCGAGATGGTCCTGCGCATCGAGGACCTGGACCCGCGGGCCGCAAGCCACGAGCGAGCGGAGCTGCTGATCGACGACCTGCGCTGGCTGGGCCTCGACTGGGACGAGGGTCCCCTCTGGCAGAGCGGGCGCGCCGCGCTCTACGACGAGGCGATCGCGCGCCTGGACGCCGCCGGCCTCACCTACCCCTGCTTCTGCTCGCGCGCCGAGCTGCACGCCGCGAGCGCGCCGCACGCCTCCGACGGCACGCCCGTCTACGCGGGAACGTGCCGCGGACTCTCCGCCGAGGAGGTCGCGCGCCGCTCGGCCGTGCGCCCGCCCGCGACGAGGCTGCGCGTGCCCGAGGTGGGCGACCCCGCCGGCACGATCGAGTTCTCCG
The DNA here is from genome assembly GCF_002159735.1 of Olsenella sp. An270. Classification (GTDB taxonomy): domain Bacteria; phylum Actinomycetota; class Coriobacteriia; order Coriobacteriales; family Atopobiaceae; genus Thermophilibacter. The sequence goes on along the minus strand of NZ_NFJF01000008.1, from coordinate 42,698 downwards.
ACCTCGCGTACGGCCCGCAGCGCGAGGTGCTCGCGCGCGAGTGCGGCGACTTTCTCGTGCGCCGCAGCGACGGCGTTGTGGCCTACCAGCTCGCGGTGGTCGTTGACGACGCGCTCATGGGCGTGACGCAGGTCGTTCGCGGGCGCGACCTTCTGGGATCGTGCGCCCGGCAGACCTACCTCGCCGGGCTTCTCGGCTGGGAGGCGCCCGAGTACGGCCACGTACCGCTTCTGGTTGCGCCGGACGGCCGGCGCCTCTCCAAGCGCGACCGCGACCTCGACCTCGGCGTCCTTCGCGAGCGCGGGGTGCGTCCGGAGCGCGTGGTGGGCGTGCTGGCCGGCGCCCTTGGCCTTGCCGAGAAGGGCTGGGAGGGGCCGGCGGCCGAGCTCGTGGGCACGTTCTCGTGGGAGCGCGTGGCGGCGCACCGGGACGACGTTGTCTGCGACGCGGAGTTTCTCGCAAAGCTGCTGGGGTAGCAGTTGTGAGTTGGCCGGTTGTGGGGTATCATTCTCTGGCACTACTTACGGAGAGCTGACCGAGAGGCCGAAGGTGCTCGCCTGCTAAGCGAGTATAGGATGCAAATCCTATCTGGGGTTCGAATCCCCAGCTCTCCGCCAGATTCTGCTGGGCCCGTCCCGCCGCGCGCGGGGCGGGCCTTTTTCGTGCCCCGTACCGTGCCGCCCCCACGCCGCGCCGTTTGAACCAGGTTCAGGTAGCGCGTGCCGCAGATTGCGGCGGCGAGAAGAACTATCCTAGGGGCCACGCAAGCGAAGGGGGACCCATGTCTGCCAAGGGACTGCTGAGGCGCGTTGCGCCGCTTCTCGTTGCCCTCGTTGTGGCCGTTGCTTCGCTGCCCGCGGCCGCCGGGGCCGCCGAGGGGGTCAACAAGGCGATGTGCCGTCTCTACAACAGGTACACGGGCGAGCACTTCTACACCACGAACGTCGGCGAAAAGAACACGCTGGTCAAGGCCGGTTGGCGCGACGAGGGCATTGGCTGGTACTCCGACGACGCTAAGACGGTGCCGCTCTACCGCCAGTACAACCCCTTCGCCTCGACCGGCACCGTGACCTACACCGCCTACCAGCGCTCCACCTGCGGAGCGGTTATGCAGTAGGACCGCGCGCCCGACGCTGCCCCATTTGAGCCTGGGGACATGCCCTACCCCTCGAGCGGGTTATGGCATGCGACGAGATGGCCGTCCCCGGCGTCGCGAAGGCACGGGCGCTCGGTCTTGCAGCGCTCGGTCGCGTAGGGGCACCGCGGGTGGAAGCGGCAGCCACTCGGCATGTTGATGGGGCTCGGCAGCTCGCCCTTCGCGAACGTCTTGGTCTCCTTCACGCGCGACTCCTCCATCGAGGGCGCCGCCTCGAGCAGGGTCTTCGTGTAGGGGTGCAGCGGGTGGTCGTAGAGCTCGTCGGTCGTGGCGGTCTCCACGATCGAGCCGAGGTACATCACGGCCACGCGGTCGGAGATGTAGCGAACGACGCGCAGGTCGTGGCTGATGAACAGAATCGACAGGTCGAGCCTCTCCTTGAGGTCGATCAGCAGGTTGATGATCTGAGCCTGGATGGAGACGTCGAGCGCAGAGACGGGCTCGTCGGCGATGATGAGCTTCGGGCGCGCGGCCAGGGCACGGGCAATGCCGATGCGCTGGCGCTGGCCGCCGCTGAAGGCGCTCGGCAGACGGTCCGCCTGGTCCTCGGAGAGCCCGACCAGTCCCAGCAGGCGCATGACCTCGGCGTCCACCTTGTCCCTCTCGCACGCGCCGCGATGCAGCAGCACCTCGCGAAGCACCTGGCGCACGGTCATGCGCGGATTGAGCGAGGAGTAGGGGTCCTGGAAGATCATCTGGATGTCACCGCAGCGCTCTCGCAGCTCGCGCTTTGAGAGCGACGCGAGATCCGTCCCATCAAACACCACCTTGCCCTCGGTGGGGCGGTAGAGGTTGATGATCGTCCTCGCGAGCGTCGACTTGCCGCAGCCAGACTCGCCGACCAGGCCCAGGGTCTCTCCCTGCGCCAGCGTGAGCGACACGTCGTCAACGGCGGTCAGGGCCTTGCGCTCCTTGTGCAGCATGGCGTCGAAGATTGTGCGCTTGAGCGGGAAGCGCTTCACCAGGCCGTTGACCTCGAGCAGCTCGGCGTCAGTGCGCTCGGTCGGGACGGCCGTGACGGCCTCGTTCTTCTCGGTCGCCTCCGCGGCGTTGGCAGTCGTGCTCATGCCGCACCTCCTTGCAGGGTCACGGAGCTGGTGGGCTCGGTCATGCGCGCGCGGTCCGTCGGGTCGGCGTGGTGGCAGCGCACCTGGTGGCCCGGCGCCACCTCGGACATCTCGGGCAGGACGCTGCGGCACACGTCGGTGGCGTAGGGGCAGCGCGGCGCGAACGGGCACCCCACGATCTCCTGCGCGAGATTGGGCGGCGCGCCGTGGATGGGCTCGAGGCGGGTGCGGGTGTCGTGCTCGGCCGGCAGCGAGTTGATCAGGCCGCAGGTGTAGGGGTGGCGCGAGTCGTGCAGCAGCCCGTGCGTGTCGGCGGTCTCGACGATGCGGCCCGCGTACATCACGGCAACGTGGTCGCACATCTCGTTGACAACCCCAAGGTCGTGCGTGACGAGAAGGACGCTCATGCCGAGCTTGGCGCGCAGGCTGTTGAGCAGCGCAATGATCTGGTCCTGGATGGTGACGTCAAGGGCAGTGGTGGGCTCGTCGGCAAGAAGCAGCTTTGGGCGGCTCGCCAGGGCAATCGCAATCATCACGCGCTGGCGCATGCCACCGGACATCTCGTGGACGTAGTTGTCGAGGCGCTGCTCGGGCTCTGGAATGTCGACAAGGCGCAGGAGCTCGATCGCGCGCTCGCGCATCTCCCTTCGCGAGAGGCCCTCGGCCTTGAGGGACTCGTAGAACTGCTTGGACACCTTGGTCACGGGATTGAGCGAGGTCATGGGGTCCTGGAAGATCATCCCGATCTCGCGGCCGCGCAGCCTCCTGACCTCGCGCTCACTCATCGCAGTGACGTCCTGGCCCTTGTACGTGATGGTGCCGCTCACGATCTTGCCCGCCTCGGGCAGGAGGCGGATCAGCGAGCGCACCGCGGTCGACTTGCCGCAGCCCGACTCGCCCACGAGCCCAAAGGTCTCGCCCTCGCGCACGGTGAAGCTCACCTCGTTGACGGCGCGCACGCACGAGCTCTTGGTGAGGTAGAACATGCTGAGGTCCTTGACCTCGAGTAAGGTGCCGCCGCTCTGGGCGGGCGTCTGATAGGTCATGGTCGCACCCCCTAGTCCCTGGTCCTGAGCAGGTCGTTCAGGCCGTCGCCAAGAAGCGAGAAGCCCAGACCGACCACGACCATCACCAGGCCCGGAAGGGCGGAGATCCACCAGGCGGTGGATATGAAGCCCTTGCCGCCCGAGATGATGGCGCCCCACTCCGGCGTGGGCGAGGGCACGCCCAGGCCCAGGAAGCTCAGCGTTGCCGCGCTCATGATGCACATGACGATGTCGGAGGCGAGGTACACGATGGAGCTGCTGATGACGTTCGGCAGGATGTGGCGGAACATGATCTTGAGGTCGCTGTAGCCCAGCGTCCGCGCCGCCTGCACGTACTCGGAGCCCTTCGCGATGAGGACCTCGGCGCGCACGAGGCGCGTGTAAGGCGGCCAGCTCACGACCCACATCGCAATGATGAGGTTCGTCACGCCGTTTCCGAGGATGGCAACGATGGCGATGGCCAGGACCATGAACGGGAAGGCCATGAACACATCGAGGACGCGCATCATGAAGGCGTCGAACTTCCCCCCGTAGTAGCCGCACACCAGCCCCAGCGCCGAGCCCACGAGGAACGGCATGCCGGCCGAGGCGACACCGATGAGAAGGTCGAGGCGGGTGGCGTAGATGACGCGCGTGAAGACGTCGTAGCCGAAGTTGTCGGTGCCAAACAGGTGCTGGGGGCTCGGCGGGAGCAGCATCTCCTTCGGGTTGAGGGCCAGCGGGTCCTGCGAGGTGAACAGGCTCGGGAACGCGGCGACGACGCAGGTCGCCAGCACGATGACGGCACCTATGACCAGGCTGGGACTACGGCGCCAGATGGGCACGCCCTTGGCCTTGGCCTTCCCCTTCTCGGGCATCTTGAGACCGGGAGCCGTGGAAGCGTCTGCGCTCATGCCTCGTTACCTCCCAACTTGATGCGGTGGTCGAGCGTCGTGTAAAGGATGTCCGTGAGCAGGTTCACGACGAGCGTGATGATCACGAAGACGAGCACGCACGCTTGCACCACCGCGTAGTCGCGGCCGGTGACCGCCTGCACGAGCAGCGACCCGATCCCGGGCAGGCCAAAGATGTTCTCGATGACGACGGAGCCAGAGAGCATGCCGATGATGCGCATGGAGAGCAGCGTCGTGGTGGGGATCAGGGCGTTGCGCAGGATGTAGCCGGTCGAGATGGCCCAGGCCGAGAGGCCCTTGGAGCGCCCGAAGCTCACGTAGTCGGCGTTGCGCACCTCGACGACGTTGCTGCGCACGTTGCGGATGATGACCGCAATCGAGGCGAACGCCAGCGTGAAGCCCGGCAGGATGAGCGACCAGAAGTGCTCACCCATCGTCTTGCCCCAGCCCGAGGTCGGGAAGATGGCCAGCCTCACGCCGAATACGATCAGCAGCATCAGGCCCACCCAGAACGACGGGGCCGCGAGGCCCAGCAGCGCGAGCAGACGGACGACCACGTCGGGGAGCTTGCCCTTCTTCGCGCCGGCGAGGTACCCCAGCGGCAGCGCGATGACGACGGTCATGACGACCGCCACCACGGCGAGAAGAACGGTGACCTGCATGCGGCTCGCCACGAGCCCGGCAACCGGAATCTTGTAGATGACCGAGGTCCCCAGGTCGCCCTGGGCGAGTGCGAAAACCCAGACGGTGAACTGCGTCCAGAGCGACTGGTTGAGACCCATCTCCTCGCGAAGGGCCGCATACACCTCGGGGTCGATCTTGTCGCCCAGCGTCGCGAGGGCCGCGTCGCCCGGCAGGAGGCGCATCAGCAGAAAGATCGCGATGGCCGAGACGATCAGCACCGGGATCATCTGCAGAACGCGCTTGAGAACGTAGCGCAGTGTCTCCACGCCCCTCCCCCTTTCTCTCTCCCGCCCGGCTCGACCGGCTCGACCCGAGCTCCTGTACCCTTTCGCACGGAACTGCGGCGCGGGTCATCGCCGCGCCGCAGCCCGCTTGCGTTACCTTGCGCCGCGCCCAGGGGCGCGTCCGCCTCCCTACTCCGTCACGGCTATCTCCTGGAAGCGGTAGTTGCCCATCGGCGTCTGAATGTAGCCCGTGACGTTGTTGCGGATGGCCGACGCCCAGGGCACAGACATGAACGGGATGAAGATTGCCTCCTCGCGGAAGGCCTGCTGGATCTGTGCGTAGAGCTCCTTGCGCTTCTCCACGTCGAGCTCGACCGTGGCCTGCCTGTTGACCTCCTGCAGCTCCTCGGGCTGCTGCATGCCGGAGTAGTAGCCGAAGGCGGCGTCGTAGTCAAAGATGAACTGCATCAGCGAGGTAGGGTCGGGCACGTCGTCGGACCAGCCGGAGATGACAACGTCGAGGTCGAGCTCGTTGCGGGCCTGGCTGTAGGCCGTGGACTCGCGGCTGTCAATGTTGACGGTGACGCCTATCTTCTTCCACTGGTCGAGGATGACCTGCGCGATGGACTCGTAGAGGGCGTTGCCGCCGCGCAGGAGCAGGCTGATTTCGAAGCCATCGGGGTAGCCGGCCTCCTCGAGCAGCTTCTTCGCAGCCTCGACGTCGGCCACGGGAGGCTCGATCGAAGTGTCGCAGTACTCGGAGGTCGCGGAGATGACGCTGCCGGCGGTCTCGGCGTAGCCGTAGGAGGTCATGTCGATGATCTCCTGGGCGTCGGTCGCCTGGTAGAGGGCCTCGCGGACCTGTGGGTTGGAGAGGTACTCGTTCTGCGTGTTCAGCGAGATCCAATAGACCATCGTTGCGGGGTCGACCTGTGGCGAGCAGTTGGCGTCACCCTCGAGCTGCTGGAGGCTCGCGAAGGGCACGCTGTCGGCGACGTCGATGTCGCCGCCCTGCAGCTGGATGACGCGCGAGTTGTCGTCGGCAACGACGCGGAACTCAATCTCCTCGGTCAGCGGCAGCCCCTCCTCGCGGTAGTTGGGGTTGGCCTTGAAGGTCATGTACTCGCCCTTGACCCACTCGTCGAGGACGTAGGGACCGGTGCCGACGGGGCCGGCGTTGACGTACTCCTCCTCGCCGACCTCGTCGAAGTGGGCCTTGGACTGGACGCCCACCTCAAAGATCGAGAGGTTGGCCAGCGTGGACGCCGCGGCCTCCTTGGTGGTGACGATGACCGTCGTGTCGTCGGGGCACTCGACGCTCTCGATGTTCTCGACGCAGGAGTACCAGTGGGAGTCCGTCGCGGCCATCGCGCGCTCGAACGTCCACTTCCAGTCCTCGGCGGTGACGTCGCTGCCGTCGGAGAACTTGAGGCCCTCCATGACGTGGAACGTGTAGGTGCGGCCGTCGTCAGAGACGTCCCACTTCTCGGCGAGGCAGGGCTCGATGTCGCCGCTGTCGTCGGCCGTCTTGACGAGGCCTTCGACGATGAGGTTGAACATGAAGATGTTCTCGTTGCCGATGCAGGTCACAGGGTCGAGGTTGTTGGAGTCGACCGGGCGCCCGAGGACGATCTTGCTCGCAGCCTGGTCGCCAGAGCCTGCGCCGTCGCTCGAGGTGACCGGCTCGCCGCCGCAGCCAACGAGGCTGGCAAGCGAGGCCGCCGCGGCGAAGCCGGCGCCGCCCTTGAGGAAGTTGCGCCTACTGAGCTGAAGATGGTCCATGTCCCGCCCTTCCTTCCGGATTGGTTGGCCCTGCGCCCTTCCTGCGCAGGACCCGCTACATCTAGTCTCGGCACAAGAGCGCCTCGAACCTTGCGCGCGGCCACTGTAGGCGAGCAAGGCGCAGGGAGAGCTGCGATGCGCGACTTGTTGGCCGTCACGTTACACTACGAAACCGCGCCGCTATGCTTCCGAAACCAACTCGACTCAATCGGCGCTCACCTAGAAGCGAGAGGCGTCCTCGGGCGTGAGCTGCGAGAGGACCTCGACGCACAGGCGCGCCGCGTTCTCAACGTCGTCAAGAGCCGCGATGGAGCATCCGGCGTGGACGTAGCGCGAGGGCACGCCCGAGACCACGCAGGGGATGCCGTTGGCCATGACGTGCGCCACGCCGCCGTCGGTGCCGCCGCCCTCGCGCACGGAGGCCTGGACGGGGATGCCGGCGCGCTCAGCGACGCCGAGCACGAAGCGCTGGTAGCGCGGGTTGGTGATCATGCACACGTCGGCGTAGCGGAACATCGGGCCGCGCTTGATGCGGGCCTGCATGTCGGCCTCGGGGCCAAAGGTGTCGTCGGCGGGGCAGCCCTCGAACATGTAGCAGAGCGTGGGCTCGAAGCGTCGGACGGCCGACGCAACGCCGCGCTCACCGACTTCCTCCTGGGCGCTGATGGAGGCCACGACGTCGAACGGCAGGTCGAGCGTGGAGAGCTCGCGCAGGGCGAGCAGCATGGCGGCGACGCCCACGCGGCAGTCGAAGGCCTTGCCGAACATCACGCGGTTCTTCTTGTCCCAGGTGAAGCGGGTGGCCGGGACGACCGGCTCGCCGATGCCCACGCGGAAGTTCTCGACGGCGTCCTGCTTGGAGGTGGCGCCCACGTCGATGGTCATCTCGGGGGTGGCATGGGAGGCTCGCTCGGCCTCGCTCATGAAGTGGGGCGGCTTAATGCCGACCACGCCGGGGATCCAGTTGCCGTCAACGGTGCGCACGAGCACGTCCTGGCCGCCGAGGGTGCCGCTGGTGTAGCGACCGAGCTGGATGAAGGTGAGGCAGCCGTTGTCGCGGATCGACTTCACCATGAGACCGACCTCGTCGCCGTGGGCGTCGAGCATGACGACGGGCTTGTCGCCGGCAAAGCTCTTCGGCACGACGAAGCCGCAGCGCAGGGAGTTCTCCTCGATCGTGGCGAACGGCTCGCAGAACGCGTGGGCGGCCTCGAGCGTCTCGTCCTCGAAGCCCGAGCAGCCATGGGCGTTGGACAGGCTCTCGACGAGCGAGACGACCTCTGAATCGTTGAAGTTCATACGGTTTGATCCTCCTTCGGACGGGTGCTTGCAAAACTCTCGCGTACCGGACGCGCGGTGGTGCGGCGAGCCCGGACACGGGTTCTACGCGGGCATGGGCAGCGGGGTGCGAGCGAACGCGGATATGAACTCGGCCGCCCAGTCCGCCACGGCGGAGAGCATCTGCCTGCCCCACTCGGCGCTCGCCTCGCGCGGGTTGTCGTCGCCCATCCAGCCGTTCTCGGCGTACTCGCTGGTGGGGCGTGGAACGCACACGTCAACGCCCTTGAAGCGCACGGTGTCGAAGTAGGTCGTGGGCAGCTCCGGGCCCAAGTCGTCGACGAGCCCCTCGCCCGCCAGGGCGCCCATGTCCACGAGCGAGGGATCGATGCAGAGGTTGGCCGAGGTCTCCTGCGCACCGCCGTGGCCCCCTGCCCACTCAGGCCTGATGTCACGGACCATCCTCCACCAGTCGAGCTCGGCGCAGCGGCAGCCCCGGCGCGCGAGTTCGAGCTGGGCGGCGCCCAGGGCCTTGCTGTTGCCGCCATGCCCGTTGAGCAGCACGAAGTGGCGGGCCCCGTGGGACATGAGGCTCTCGCAGACGCGCAGGGCGACCTGACGGAGCAGCTCGTCGCCCAGGTCGACGGTCCCGGGGAACTCCGCAAAGCGCGGCGTGGAGCCGAACGGCAGCGCGGGCGCGATGAGCAGGTCGGGCAGCCGCTCCTCGATCAGGTCGGCAAGCTTGAGCGGCGCGAACAGGTCGGTGCCGAGCGGATTGTGGCGGCCATGCTGCTCGATGGAGCCAAAGAGCAGCAGCACCGTGTCGCGCTCGGCGAAGTACGACCTCACCTGGGGCCAGGTTGATCTCTCGAGACGCATGGGCTTCTCCGTTCTGACGCTTTGGCGAGAGACAGGCGAGCAGGGCGCGGGCTAGCGCTGGGCGCCCTGCCGCAGGCGCTCGATGTGCGCGTCGGCGCGACGCAGCTCGCGGGCGTCGTCGAGCGGGCCGGGCAGCGCCGTCGCCTCGAGGGCGCGCACGAAGCGGACGAGGTAGTCGGCCGTGCCCTCGAGCATGGCGCGGCCACGCTCGGCGCTTGCCGTCTCGGGGGGCACGCCCAGGCCGTAGCCGAGCCAGCCGTTGGAGCTGAAGCGATCGAGGCGGCGCGGGAAGTCCACGCTCACTCCCTCGAACTCGACCGTGCTCCAGCCGGTGGTCCTGAACGGGCCACCCGCGACCTCGCTGGCCTCGTCGCCCTCGGCGAGCCCAAGGTCGTTGCGCAGGCCCTCCGGCGCGTAGGCGGACAGGTCGACCGCGTCGGGGTCGATGGCGAGGTTCGCGCTCGTCTCCATGCCGTCGCCGTGGCCGCCGCCCCACTCGGCGTTGAGCTGCGGGGCAACCTTCCACCAGTTCACGAGCGCCGCGAGACACCCGCGGCGGTTGAGGTCCATGCACACCGTGCTGAGAGACTTGACGTTGCCGCCGTGCCCGTTGACGAACACGAAGCGGCGCGCGCCGTAGTCGTAGAGCTGGCCGGTGATCGTGCTCATCACGTCGACGAGACCCTGGACGCCGAGGGAGATGGTCCCGGGGTAGCCCATGAGGTCGTCGGTCGCGCCGTAGGGCTGGGTCGGCGCGATGAGCACCTCCGGCATGCGCTCGTCGACCAGCCTCACGAGATGGTCCGGGGCCATCGTGTCGGTGCCGAGCGGGTTGTGGCGGCCGTGGCACTCGATTGACCCCACGCCCATGAGCACGGTGTCATGGCTCTCGAAGTAGGCCCTCACCTGCGGCCATGTGCTGCGTGCGAGAAACATCGGTCCCCCTGTCGTTCGCGCCGTCCCCGGTGCGGCTCCCTACGCCCGGATCGCGCCGGGCTTTTCAGCGAACGTGCCCGTGGCGCCCGCCGAGCGCACGGGCAGCGGCTCGGGCAGCGGGCAGCGGCGAAACTCCTGCAGAAAGTCGACGATGTAGTCGGCAGTGCCCCGCATCATTGCATCGCCCCACTCCTTGCTCGCCGTCTTGGCGTGGTCGGGGCCGATCCAGCCGTTGGAGGCGTAGCGCACCGCGTCGCGCGGCATGCCCACGTGCACGCCTTTGTACAGCACGTTGCTCCAGCCGTCGCTCGGCAGGGCGTCGCTCACGTCGTTCACAATTCCCATCTCGCCGCGCTCGCCCTCGAGCTCGCTCATGTCCACGAGCGCCGGGTCGACGGCGAGCATCGCGCTCGTCTCCTCGCCCGCGCCGTGGCCGCCCCTCCAAGCGGGGTTGATCTCGCCGGCCATGAGCCACCAGTTCATGAGCGCGCAGCGGCAGCCGCGGCGATCGAGCTCCTCGCCCACCTGGGAGAGCGGCTTGATGTTGGGCCCGTGGCCGTTGAGCAGCACGAAGCGGCGCGCGCCGTAGTCGTAGAGCTGATTGCACAGGCGGCCGACCACCTCGTAGAGCAGGCGGTAGCCGATGCTCAGCGTGCCGGGGTAGCCCACAAGGTCGTCCGCGGCGCCGTAGGGCACCGTCGGGGCGATGAGGATGTTCGGGTCGGCCGCCTCGATGAGGTCGAGCAGGTAGTTGGGGGCGATGGTGTCGACGCCCAGAGGGTTGTGCCGCCCGTGCTCTTCGGTCGATCCGACGGCGAGAATGACCAGGTCGTTGCCCTCGTCAAAAAAGCGCTTGACGGCGGGCCAGGTAGAGGTTTCTATGCGCACGGTGTTGACCTCCCTTGCCGAGGAGGCGCCGGGCGCGCCCCCCTCTCTTGACGCCTGCCATTGTAGGCGGCTCGTGTGGGCGCTTGCGGACGTTCTCACACTGGTAACACAGAGCGCGGTGCCCGCCACGCGCTCGTGACGGGCACCGCACCTCTCAACTTGCCCGTGCTTCTCGCCTACGGCATGACCTTACCGGCGGCCTGGTAGATCTCGTACCACTCGCGCTCGGTGAGGGTGACGTCGCACGCCTTGGCGGAGTCCTGGACGCGGTGCAGCTTGGTCGTGCCAATGACGGCCTGCATCTTGGCCGGGAAGCGCAGAATCCACGCGAGGGCCACGGCGGCCGACGAGACGCCCTGCTCGGCGCCAATGCGCTCGAGAACGGCGTTGAGCTCGGGGTACTTATCGCTGCCGAGGAACGAGCCGCCAAAGTAGCCGTACTGGAACGCAGACCAGGTCTGGATGACCATGTCGTGCTCGAGGCAGTACTCGAAGACGCCGCCCTCGCGCATGATAGCCTCGTCGTTCTCCATGTTGACGTTGAAGAAGGCGTCAAAGGCAGGGGCAAAGGCGCAGGAGAGCTGCATCTGCGTGGTAACCATCGGGGTCTTGGCGTAGCGGGCGATGCGGTTCATTGTGGCCGGGTTCTGGTTGCTGACGCCCCAGTCGAGGATCTTGCCGGACGCCATGAGGCCGTCCATGACCTCGGCGACGTCCTCGCCGATCATCAGGACGTCGGGACGGTGCAACAGCAGGCAGTCAACGTGGTCGACGCCAAGGCGCTCGAGGCAGGCGTCGGCGGCCTCGACGAGGTAGTCCTTTGAGAAGTCGTACCAGGTGAAGCCCGACTCCTCCTTGCGGATGCCAAACTTGGTCTGCAGGAAGAACTTGTCGCGCAGCCCGGGGTTGGCCTTGAAGACCTCACCGAGAATGGACTCGCACTTGCCGAGGCCGTAGACGTCGGCGATGTCGAGCGCGTTGATGCCCTCCTCGCGGGCGCCCTGCACGAGCTCGGAGACCTCCTCGACGCTCATGCTGTCGATGCGCATGAGGCCGAGCATGACCTTGGATACCTGCGCCTTCTGGGTGCCGAACTCAATGTATTCCATGAGCACTCCTCCTCTTTGGGACGTGATTTAGAAGAGCGTACCCGGCGGGGCGCGCGCAACGCCTCGCCCCGAGAGGGAGCGGCGGCCGCGCTCGGCGAGCGATGCGCCCGCCGAGCGCGGAGCCCCGCCTTCACCACAACTTCGCCATTTTTTCTCGTGAGGCTTGACGGACGGCGAGCATCGTGGCAACATACTCAGCTGCACGCGGCGTTACCTCAGCTGGATAGAGGACCTGACTACGAATCAGGGCGTCATAGGTTCGAATCCTATACGCCGCACCACGCAAAGTACGGGAGGCTCCCTCGGGAGCCTCCCGTTTTGCTTATCTGCCCATTGCTCGCCGCGGCGCTAGACCTCGACGTAATCCACACCCGCGCGCTCCATCCGAGCGGCGAGCTCCTCCATGATGGAGACGCTGGCGCTGCAGCCTATGCGCTCGGCGCCCGCCGCAACCATGGCGAGGAAGTCGTCGGCTGTGCGGATGCCCCCGGCCGCCTTCACCTTGACGCGCGCGTCCACGTGCTCGCGCATGAGACGCACGTCCTCGACCGTGGCGCCTCCCGTGGAGAACCCGGTGGAGGTCTTCACGAACGTGGGCAGCACCTCGCTTGCGACCTCGCACAGACGGATCTTCTCGTCCTGCGTGAGCAGGCAGTTCTCAAAGATCACCTTGGAGGGGGCGCCGGCGTCGCGGCAGACCTCCACGATGCGTGCCATCTCGTCGGCGACGTAGGACCAGTTGCCGGCCTTCACCTCGGTGAGGTTGACCACGTAGTCAATCTCGTTGGCACCGCTCTGGATCGCGTCGCGCGTCTCGAAGACCTTTGCGGCAACCGAGGTCTGGCCGAGCGGGAACGAGATGGCCGCCCCCACGTGGACGTCGCTGCCGGCGAGAAGCTCCGCGCACAGCCGCGACTGGACCGAGTTGACGGCGACCATCCTGAAGCCGTAGCGTCGGGCCTCGTCGCAGAGCCGGCGCAGGTCGTCCTCCGTCGCGTCGGCGTGGAGGTTGGTGTGGTCGACCATCAGCGCGAGGTCGCTCAGGGTGTAGCGCATGTCTCCCCCTCACATTGCCGGCCGGCACTGGACGCCGCTCGCGGGCCCGACGCCGACGAAGGTGTATGCGACGTCACGAGCGTCGCAGAGGTCCATGAGGTCGATGAGCGCGTTCTTCTCGTCCGCGAGATAGTCCGCGAGCGAGGGGTGGCCCGTCTCTCCGACGGCCCGCAGCAGCCCGGGGACCGCCGCGGGCGAGAACAGCACGCGAAGCCCATGCTCCTCCTCGCCGTAGGCCACGAGGGCCGACGGCCCGCTCACCCGCTCGCGGACCTCGACCACGCCGTCGTCCCCCTCGACGACGGACACCGTCCGGACGTCCCCGGCGCTCTCAAAGCGTGCCACCTCATGCTCCCGCATCGCGCTCTCCTCTCCCCGTATCTCTCTTGGGGATACAGTAGAGCACGAACGCCAGACTAGAACAAGTGTTCTACCGTTCGCGCGGCGCCCTTCTCGGCGAGCGGTCTACTCCGGGCGGATGACCTCAACGCCGCCCATGTACGGGCGAAGGGCCTCGGGCACCGTGACGCTGCCGTCGGGGTTCTGGTAGTTCTCGAGGATCGCCGCCATGGTGCGGCCCACGGCAAGGCCGGAGCCGTTGAGCGTGTGCACGAGGCGGGTGCCCTTGAACTCGGCGGGGTCCTTGTAGCGGATGTTGGCGCGGCGGGCCTGGAAGTCCCAGCAGTTGGAGCAGGAGGAGATCTCCTTGTAGGCGTTGTAGCTGGGCAGCCAGACCTCGATGTCGTAGCACTTGGTGGCGGAGAAGCCGATGTCGCCGGTGCAGAGCGTGACCACGTGGTAGGGCAGGCCCAGCGTCTGCAGCACGGCCTCGGCCTCGGCGACCATGCTCTCGAGCTGGTTCATCGAGTCCTCGGGCTTGGCAAACTTGACCATCTCCACCTTGTCGAACTGGTGGACGCGGATGATGCCGCGCGTGTCGCGGCCGGCGGAGCCCGCCTCCTCGCGGAAGCACGGCGTGAAGGCGGTGTACCACAGCGGCAGCTGGCTCGCGTCCAGGATCTCGTCGCGGTGCAGGTTGGTGAGCATGACCTCGGCCGTGGGGATGAGGTAGAGGTCGGGGTTCACGTGGTAGAGGTCGTCCTCGAACTTGGGGAGCTGGCCCGTGCCAAAGAGCGTCTCGCGGTTGGTGATGACGGGCAGCCACCACTCCTTGAAGCCGGCCTTGACGTGCATGTCGATCATGAAGCTGATGAGCGCGCGCTCCAGGCGGGCGCCGAGGCCGCCCAGCACGTAGAAGCGCGTGCCGGCGATCTTGACGCCGCGGTCGAAGTCAATGACGCCCAGCTCGGGGCCGAGGTCCCAGTGCGCCTTGGCCTCGAAGTCAAACTCGCGCGGGGTGCCCCAGCGGCGCACCTCGGGGTTGTCGGAGTCGTCCTTGCCGTACGGGACGCTCTCGTGCGGGATGTTGGGGATGGCGGCCACCAGGTCGAAGAGGGCCTTCTCGACCTCGGCGCGCTTGTCGTCCAGCTCGGCGATGCGCTCCTTGTTGGCGGTGACCTTGGCCTTGGCGGCCTCGGCCTCGTCCTTCTTGCCCTCGCGCATGAGCTGGCCAATCTGCTTGGAGACGGAGTTGCGCTCGGCCTGCAGCGCCTCGACCTCAACGATCACGGAGCGACGCTCCTCGTCCAGCTCGAAGAAGCGCTCCCGGTCCCAGTGCGCGTTCTGGCGCGACTCGCACGCCCTGTCCACTGCGTCGGGGTTCTCGCGGACGAACTTGATGTCGAGCATGCTGGCTCCTTGCTTCGGTCGCTTACGTCCGCCGACGCTCGCGCGACGGCCACCCAAGTATATACTTGTGCGGATGAAACGACGCGTTCCGGGAGGCGGCATGCAGGCAATCGGCGATTTCTTCACGTGGCTCTTCAACGACACGACGGGCGTGCTTTGCCTCATCGTGGGCGGCATCGTGATCTGCCTGATCATCGCCATCCTCATGGAGCGCAAGACCAAGCGCCGCTACTTCAACCACGAGAAGTCCGAGGGCGACTGGGACCTCTTCGACGACGCCGACGAGGAGTAGCGGCGCCGCCCGTCCTTCTCGGCCACGAAAAAGGGCCCCGGCAAAGCCGAGGCCCCTGCAGGTCATGGTGCGGGCGAAAGGACTTGAACCTTCATGGAGTTGCCCCCATACGGACCTGAACCGTACGCGTCTGCCAATTCCGCCACGCCCGCGTGCTGAGCTATCGTAGCGCATCCGTCGCGCGCTGCCAAGTGTTTTCTGCGCCCTTGTTGTGGGGCCCGGGAATCGCCGCCCTTGTCGCCCGCCGTTCTAGGAATCGGCGGGTTTGTTCTGGGGGACTCTAGGAATCGCGGCCCTTGTCCTCGGCGCTTCCTAGAATCTCCGCCCTTGTCCTGGGGGACTCTAGGAATCGCGGCCCTTGTACGGGCTGGGACGACGAAACCCGTGCAAGGGCGGCGTTTTCTAGAACGCCCGCCGACAAGGGCGGGGATTCTTAGAGTCGCGAGCGACAAGGGCGGGGATTCTTAGGGCGACGGGCGACAAAGGCGCGCATTCCCGGAATCGCGGCGGACAAGGGCGGCGATTTCCGGACGCGCGGAACCCCGCCCGCAAGCGCTAAAATATCCTCGCACGGCCAACGCAGCTGAAACGAGGAGACGCCGTGAGCGACACGCCCAACAGGGTGCACCACACCCCCCTGCAGACGGCGACCCTGCCACGCGACGAGTACCTGCTCCGCCGCTACCGCGTGCTCGAGAGGCGCGGTCGCGGGGGCTTTGGCACGGTCTGCACCTGCTGGGACACGCGCCTGCAGCGCCGCGTGGCGATCAAGCGCATGCCGCTCGCCACCGAGACGGGCACCACCGCCGCGGAGGCGCTGGCGGAGGCGCGCACGGCCTGCATGCTCGGGCACCCAAACATCGTCACCGTCTTTGACTTCGAGTCCGACGGCACCTTCGCCTACCTGGTCATGGAGTACGTCGACGGCCTCAACCTCGCGGAGCTGCTCGCCCGCGTGGAGGGGGGCCGGCTCACACCCGACGAGTGCGCCCACGTGCTCCAGGGGGTGGCGCGCGCCCTGGCCTTCGCGCACGAGAACCGCGTGCTGCACCTGGACATCAAGCCGACCAACATCATGATCGACCGCCAGGGCGTGGTGAAGCTCGCCGACTTTGGCATGGCGACGCTGGCCTCGGCCGCCGGCTACGGCGACGCGCGCGGCGGCACCGTGGGCTACATGCCGCCCGAGCAGATCGACGGCGGCATGGTGGACGAGCGCACCGACGTCTTCTCGCTCGCCGTGGTGATCTGGCAGGCGCTCACCGGCTCCAACCCGTTCCTGGCAAAGAGCGCGGAGGAGTCGCGGCGGCGCATCGCCAAGGGGCCGGGGCGCCTCACCAGGCTCTGCCCGGGAATCGACCCGGCCGCCGAGGCGTCACTGCTGACCGAGCTCTCCCCCGAGCCGTCGGGCCGCGACGCGGACGCCCTCGACTTTGCCGAGGGGCTCGTCCCGCACCTCGGCCTCCCCTCGATGGGCGCCGAGTCGCTGCGCGAGCTCGTCGCCCAGGCCGAGGAGGACGACGACCCCGCGGGCGGCGGGCTCGTCAGCCGCGGCGGGGCGGGCGGTGGCCTGCGCCTCCCCGAGGGGCTCGCCGCGCGCCTCGCGACCGCGCTTCTGACCTTCTCGGCCCTGAGGCTCCTGACGCCGCACGTCCCGTGGCTCGCGGGCGACGTCCCCGCCGTGGTCGCGCCGCTCGTGTGCGCCCTCGCCGGCGCCGCGTGGCCGCCGGTCTCCGCCCCGCTCCTCGTCACGGCGCTGGTCTCGGCGCTCGCCGCGAGCGTGTCGGGCACGGCGGCGCCGGGCCTGGTCGCCGCCGTGCTGGCGGCCGGCGGCCTCGTCTGGTGGGCAGTCGTCGGGCGCCGGGAGCGGCTCAGCTCGCTCGCGCTGCTCCTGCCCTGCTGCCTCCCGTCGCCGACCTGCGGCGCCGCGCTCTCGGGCTACGCGCTCGACCCGGCCCCGGCGACGCTCACCACGCTGCTCGGCTACCTCGCCGGCGTCGTCTTCCACGCGGCGCTGTCCTCGTCGTTCGTGTCCGACGCGTTCGTCTCCGCCCTGCTCGCGCAGGCGGCCGACCCCGCGTTCTGGCTCCTGCTCGCGGGGTCGCTCGCCTGCGCGGCGCTCTCGTCGGCACTCGCGATGCGCGGGTCGGTTGCAAGCGGCATCGCTGGGCAGGTCCTCGGCCTAGCGTGCCTCGCAGGGTCCGCCCTCCTCGCGGCCGCCGTGGAGAATAGCGGTATATGGGCAGCCCTCGACTGGTCGACGCTCGTCCTTGCGGTACTCTTGAGTGTGCTTATGTGCATCGCGACCGTCCTGAGAGGCCCGCTCTACGATGGCCCGGAAGGCGAGGAGTTAGATGAGCTTTCTGAGTGACTTCGAGTCCCGAATCGGTTCTGTCTTCGGGGCCGCCCCCCAGGGATACACCGAGCCCTTCTCGTTCAAGAAGCTCGCCAAGCGCGCCGCGCGCGAGATGGAGAACGAGACCTATGAGATCGACGGCGTGGACACCGCGCCCGCCCTCTACACCGTGCTCGTCTCGGCCACCGACGACTCCCTCATGCGCCCGCTCTACGAGCAGATCACCTACGAGACCGCGGCCTTCGTGACCGCCCAGGCCCAGAAGCGGGGCTACGCGTTCGTGGGCAGCCCGCTCGTGCGCTTCATGGTCGACCCCGGCCTCAAGTCGGGCAAGTTCGCCGTCTTCGCCGAGAACGTCGACGCGGGCACCCTCGGCCGCCTGCGCGAGGAGGAGCGTGCGTTCCTCGCCGGCAACTCGAGCGCCGGCGGCGCTGCCGCCCAGGTCCACCCGCGCGGCCGTCGCCAGGAGGCGCCCACGCCGCGCTCCGTCGCGCCCGCGGCGGTGCCCGCGCCCGCCCCGCTCTCCGCAGACGCCGGCCTGGACGTGATGCCGGCCGACGTCGAGCCCCTGCCCGTCGCCTCGGCGTCCGCCTCGACCCCCATGCCGGTCCCGCTGGGCGGGCCCGCCCCGGTCGTGGTGCCCGGCGAGGGCCCCGGCTCCGTCCCCGTCCCGCAGACCCAGCGTCGCAGCGTCCCCCTCGTCGACCTGCGCCGCGGCGTCGGCGATGCCGCTGCCGCCGGAGCCCCGGCGAGCGCCGCCCCCGCCGAGCCCCAGCCCGTCACCTGCCTGCTCATCGACCGCCAGAGCGGCCGCACCTACACCGCCAGCGCGCCGTCCACCGTCATCGGCCGCGAGCGCTCGCAGGCGGGCGTCGTCCTGCGCGACCCCAACGTCTCGCGCGCCCACGCCGAGCTCTCCTTCGACGGGCGCGACTGGCACATCGCCGACCTCCGCTCCACCAACGGCACGCTGGTCAACGACGTCGACGTCAACGAGTGCGTCCTGCGCGACGGCGACCTCATCACCCTCGGCCTCACGAACCTCGAGTTCAGGGAGAACCCGCGATGATCGACCTCGTGCTCTTTGCGGGGCGCGTCCTTCTCGTCGTCGTCCTCTACCTGTTCCTGTTCGCGGTCATGCGCACCGGCGTCGGCCTGGTGCGCGGTCAGCGCCGCGACGCGGCGATCTGGGCGATCGACGTCGAGAAGGGCACGCGCGCGCTCCGCGGGCTGCACGTCGACATCCTGGGGCCGGTCGTCATCGGCCGCTCCCCCTCCTCCGACGTTGTGATCGACGAGCCCTACGTCTCGTCCACGCACGCGCGGCTCACCCTCCAGGGGCCCGCGCTCGTCCTCGAGGACCTGGGCTCCACCAACGGGACCCTCGTGAACGGCCACGCCATCGACCAGCCCGTCACCCTGCGAGAGGGAGACGAGGTGCAGGTCGGCGACACCATCATGCGAGTGAGTCGCGGATGACGTCCCTCGAGGCACAGATGACTCCGCCGCAGGAGCCCGCCAACGCACCCGGCCGCGCCGAGATCCCCGTGGATGGGCGTGTCGGCGCGGACGCCGTGTCGGGCTCGAACGAGTTCATCTCCTGGGGCGCCCGCAGCGACGTGGGCCTCGTCCGCGGGCACAACGAGGACTCCTTCCTCCTGAGGACCCCGCTCTTCATGGTCTCCGACGGCATGGGCGGCCACGCGGCCGGCGAGGTCGCGAGCTCGATCGCAGTCGAGACCGTGGGCGAGCAGGCCCCCGGCACCGCCGACGACGTCCTTCTGGGAGCCGCGGTTGAGGCCGCCAACATGGCCGTCATCGAGGCGTCCGAGCAGGGCATCGGCAAGCCCGGCATGGGATGCACCGCCACGGCGGTCCTTATCGAGAAGAACAAGATGGCCGTCGCCCACGTGGGCGACTCGCGCGCCTACGTCCTGCGCCAGGGGACGCTCGTGCGCGTCACGCACGACCACTCCTATGTCGAGGAGCTCGTGGACTCCGGCCAGATCACGGCCGACGAGGCCCGCACGCACCCGTCGCGCTCCATCATCACCCGCGCGCTCGGGTCCGACCCCGACATGTACGCGGACCACTTCTCGCTCGAGGTCAACGATGGCGACCGCATCATCCTGTGCTCGGACGGCCTCTCGTCGATGATCTCCGACGCAGAGATCGAGTCGCTCGCCGTCTCCAGCGCCACGCCCCAGCAGGCGGCCGAC
The DNA here is from genome assembly GCF_002159735.1 of Olsenella sp. An270. Taxonomy (GTDB): domain Bacteria; phylum Actinomycetota; class Coriobacteriia; order Coriobacteriales; family Atopobiaceae; genus Thermophilibacter. The sequence continues at coordinate 23,084 of NZ_NFJF01000008.1, read as the reverse complement.
AACCTCGTGGCCGCCGCGCTCACCGCCGGCGGTGCCGACAACGTGACCGTGGTCGTGGTCGACGTCCTGAACGACGGCATCGCCGACGCCGCCCGCAGGCGCCTGCTCCACCGCGCCGCCATCCTGGGCGGCACCGTCGTCGCGGTCGTCGCCCTCTCGGTCCTTCTCGCCCTCGCGCTCGTCAGGAGCGAGTGGTACCTGGGCGCCAACGGGGACACCGTTGGCCTCTACCGCGGCATCAGCGGCGAGTTCCTGGGCATCCCCACCTACGAGCTCGTGGGGACGAGCTCCGTCGAGCTCTCCGACCTGCCCACCTCGGTCCAGGACCAGCTGGCCCAGGGCATCCGCGTGGAGAGCGAGGAGGCGGGCCGGGCGGTCATCGACTCCTACCATGACCAGATCAACGCCGAGAAGGACCGTGCGGCCGAGATCGCGGAGACCGCCTCGTCCGAGGGCGACGCCGCCCAGGCGACCCCCGAGGGGGGCGATCAGCAGTGAGGCGCAGACGCTACACGCCCGCGATGTCGCGCTCCGAGGTCGAGGCCTCCGTCATGGCCGCGCCACCCGCAGCCGGACAGGAGCGCCGACACGGCCACGGCCGCCGCAACACGGAGCTCCTCCTGCTCTGCCTCGCCGCGGTGCCGGTCACCCTCCTCTACGCCATGTACCAGGTCGAGTCCAACACGCCGCTGAGCCTCGCCACCCTCGGTGTGCCGATCGGGCTGTTCGCGGCCTTCGCCGCCGCGCACGTGGCCATCCGCTTCCTCGCGCCCGGCGCGGACTCGGCGATCCTGCCCATCGTCTTCGCGCTCTCGGGGACGGGCATCACCTTCCTCACCCGCCTCGCGCCCGACGCCGCGGTGAGCCAGGTCGTGTGGCTCTTCCTCTCCGTGGCCGCCATGGTCGCGGTGCTCGCGGTCGTGCGCGACCTCGACGCGCTGGCCGACTACAAGTACACCCTCGGGGTCGCCGGCGTGGTCCTTCTCGTCCTGCCGATGATCCTGGGAACCGAGCAGAACGGCTCCAAGCTCTGGATCTACATCGGCAACTTCAGCTTCCAGCCCGGCGAGTTCGCCAAGATCGCGATCACGCTCTTCCTGGCGTTCTACCTCGCCTCCAACCGCGAGGCGCTCTCGGCGTCCATGCGGCGCTTTGGCCCCGTCACGCTCCCGCGCCTGCGCATGCTGCTGCCGCTGCTGGTCATGTGGGGCATCAGCCTGCTCGTGGTGGTCTTTGAGCGCGACCTGGGCAGCGCCCTGCTGTTCTTCGCGTTCTTCGTGATCATGATCTACGTGGCCACCGGGCGCGTGAGCTACGTCGTGGTGAGCCTGCTTCTGCTCGCCGTGGGCGGCGTGGCCTGCTACTTCCTCTTTGGCCACGTGGCCAACCGCGTCAACATCTGGATCGACCCGTGGTCCGCGGCGTCGAGCGGCGGCTACCAGATCGTGCAGGGCCTCTACTCGCTCGCCGACGGCGGCCTGCTGGGCGTGGGCATCGGCAACGGCCTGTCCACCACCATCCCCTTCGTCCAGAGCGACTTCATCTTTGCCGCGATCGGCGAGGAGATGGGTCTTCTCGGCGGCTCGGCCGTGCTGATCGCGTTCCTGCTCTTCTGCGTGCGCGGCCTCGCCACGGCGGCGCGTGCCAAGTCCGACTGCTCCGCGTTCGCGGCCGTCGGCCTCACCTGCGCCATCTCCATCCAGGCGTTCATCATCGTGGGCGGCGTCACCAAGCTGCTGCCCCTCACGGGCGTGACCCTCCCCTTCATGAGCCAGGGCGGCACGTCCCTTCTCGCCAGCTTTGTGATCGTTGGCCTGCTGCTGCGCGCCGGCGACGAGGGCACCGGGCGCGAGACGCAGATGAGCAGCGGGACGGAGCGCAGGAGCGAGCGACGCGACCCCGTCCTCACCCTCGCGAGCCAGGTCCCGTCCCAGGGCGCGCATGCCGCCGCCGTCGTGCACGGCAGCCACGCGCGCGGGCGCTTTGGCCTCACCACGGCGGAGTCGGGCGTGCTCGGGCGCGTCGCGCTGGGCAAACGCCTGACCGCGCTCATCACGGTCTTCTCGCTCTTCTTTGCCGCGCTCGTCGCCAACCTCACCTACATCCAGCAGATCGACGCCGAGCGCATCCAGAGCCTGCCCTCCAACAACCACACGATCGCCCGCAGCGCCTACGTGCAGCGCGGCGCGATCATCACCTCGGACGGCGTGACGCTCGCCGAGAGCATCCAGCAGCCCGACGGGACCTACGCGCGCAGCTACCCGCAGGGCACGCTCGCGCGCCACACCGTGGGCTACATCTCCTCGCAGTACGGCTCCGCCGGCGTGGAGTCCACCATGAACGAGACGCTCACCGGCCGCAAGGACTACTCCAACTGGCGCAGCGCCCTCTACTCGCTCGCCGGCGTGGCCCAGGCGGGCTCCACGGTGCAGCTGACCATCAACTCGCAGATCCAGCGCGCGGCCGAGAGCGCCCTGCAGGGCTACACCGGCGCAATCGTGGTGCTCGACCCCAAGACGGGCGCCGTCCTCGCGAGCGCGTCGTCGCCCACCTACGACGCGGCCGACCTCGAGACGGTCATCTCCTCGGGCACGAGCGGCGAGCTCGTGAACCGCGCGACGCAGGCGCTCTACGCTCCCGGCTCCACGTTCAAGGCCGTCACGCTCGCCGCGGCGCTCGACTCCGGGACCACCTCGCTCGACGCCACCGTGAGCGCCCCCGCCTCGATGGAGATCGGCGGCGCGGAGGTCACCAACATCCACGACGCCGACTACGGCGAGACCACCGTGGCAGACGCGTTCGCCGTCTCGGCAAACACCGCGTTCGCCCAGCTCGGCGTCGCGACCGGGTCCAACACCCTCGTCAGCTACGCCAACGCCTTCGGCTACGGGCAGGAGATCGGCCAGGACTTCCCAAGCCTCGCCTCCCTCATGCCCGACCCAGCCGAGATGACGGAGTGGGAGACGGCGTGGGCGGCCTGCGGCCAGCCCGTGGGCCAGCACGAGAGCCCCGCCGGCCCGCAGACCACCGTCATGCAGAACGCCGTGGTGGCCCAGGCCATCGCCAACGGCGGCGTGGCCATGGACCCCTACGTGGTGAGCCACGTGCTCTCGCCCGAGGGGGTGGAGACCTCCTCCACGCAGCCGCGCTCGCTCGGCCAGGCGATCTCGGCCGACACCGCCGCCCAGCTCAAGGAGGCCATGCTCGCCGTGGTCGAGAGCGGCACGGGCACGGCGGCCCGGGTCTCGGGCACGCGCGTCGCCGGCAAGACCGGCACGGCCGAGGTCGAGAACGGGCACATCAACTCGCTCTTCATCGGGTTCGCCCCGTACGACGAGCCGACGCTCGTCATATCCGTCTGCGTCGAGGGTCAGGGCAGCGACGTGGAGGGCCTCGCGGCGAGTCTCGCCGGCAGGGTCCTCGCCGCCTCCCTCCAGGCGCAGGCCTCCGGGGCGGGGAGCTGATGATGGCGACGACCACACGACACGGCGCGGGCGCGGCCCGCGAGGGATAGGAGATGCGATGTCAGCGATGCTACTCGGCGGACGCTACCAGGTCCAGGACAAGATCGGCGCGGGCGGGATGGCAACCGTCTACCGCGGGCTCGACGAGGTGCTCGGGCGCACGGTGGCAATCAAGACGATGCTGCCGCAGTACGCGAACGACCCCTCGTTCGCGGCGCGCTTCAAGCAGGAGGCGCAGGCGGCCGCGGCGCTCCAGAGCCCCTACATCGTGAGCGTCTACGACTGGGGCAAGGACGCCGACACCTACTACATCGTCATGGAGTACCTGCGCGGCACCGACCTCAAGAGCGGCATCCGCAAGCACGGCGCGCTCGACTGCAAGAAGGTCGCGCAGATCGGCTCGCAGATCGCGCAGGCGCTCTCGGTGGCGCACCGCCACGACATCATCCACCGCGACATCAAGCCGCAGAACATCATGGTGCAGCCCGACGGCAACATCAAGGTGATGGACTTCGGCATCGCGCGCGCCAAGAACAGCCACCTCACGCAGGACAACTCCGTCCTCGGGACCGCCCACTACGTCTCCCCCGAGCAGACGCAGGGTAAGGAGCTCGGCCCCACCACCGACATCTACTCGCTCGGCATCGTCATGTACGAGGCGGCGACCGGCCAGGTCCCCTTCCAGGGCGACGACGCCATCTCCGTGGCCCTCAAGCAGGTGAGCGAGCAGCCCAAGCCGCCCAGCCAGCTCAACCCCAACGTGGACCCGCAGCTCGAGGCCATCATCCTCAAGTGCATGCAGAAGAGCCCCGCCGACCGCTTCCAGACCGCCGACGAGCTCTACCGCACGCTGCGAGACTACCTCGCCGGTCGCATGCAGGCCGTCAACACCGCCACGGCGATGCTGCCCGCCCAGGTGACCAACAAGCTCGAGCGCGGCGCCAAGCCCATGGCGGGCGGCACGGCCACCATGCCCCGCACCGAGCGCACCGGGCGCTTCTACGCGCAGAGCGCCACCGCCCAGGCGGCCGCCGAGGAGGCGGAGCGCCAGAGCAGGCGCCGGCGCAACGTCATTCTCGGCGTGGTCGGCGGCATCGCGGCCGCGGCGATCGTCATCTTCGCGCTCGTGTCGCTGCTCGGCTCCGGCACGGCCATGAGGACCGTCCCCAACCTCGCGACCCTCACCGTCGAGCAGGCGGAGGAGGCAATCGAGGAGGCGGGCTTCGTCCCCGGCGAGCCCGAGTACACCTACAACGACTCGGTCGACAAGGGCATCGTCTGCGAGCAGGACCCCGCGGCCTATCGCGAGATGCCCGAGGGCAGCGTCATCAACTTCAAGGTCTCCAACGGACCCGCCCCCATCGAGCAGGTCGAGGTCCCCGACCTGCGCAACAAGACGCAGGAGGAGGCCGAGGAGGCCCTTAAGGACGCCAAGCTCACCGGCAACCGCGGCGCCGACGAGGAGAGCGACGAGGTCGACGAGGGCAAGGTCGCCTCGCAGGACACCGAGCCCGGAGCGATGGTCGACGCCGGCACGGCGATCACCTACCACATCTCCAGCGGCGCCAGCCAGAAGGTCATCCCCAACGTGGTGGGCGACTCCCAGTCCAGCGCCACCAAGCGTCTTGAGGACGAGGGCTTCGTCGTCCAGGTGAGCCAGCAGCACTCCGACAAGCCCGAGGGCACGGTCACCGCCGTCAACCCCGGCGTGGGCGAGAGCGCGCCCGCCGGCTCCACGGTCACCATCACCGTCTCCATTGGCGTCCAGTACGTCAACGTGACCAACGTGATCGGCTGGACGGGCAGCCAGGCGAGCACCGCGCTCAGGAACAGCGGCTTCACCGTCAACATCAACGGCCCGAGCGACGGCATCGTCGTCTGGCAGTCCGCGACAGACTCCGCCCCGTACGGCTCCACGATCACGCTCACGACCGAGGAGCAGCAGGCACAGGAGCCCACCGAGCCCGAGAATCCCGGCACGCCCTCCGAGGGCGGCGAGACGATCGGCGAGGGAGCCACCGTCACGCAGTAGCGGCAGCGGGCCGTCGGGCTTCTCGCCCGGCGGCCCTTCTCTTGTCGTGCCCGTTGAGGCCACCCCGCTCCTCCCCGGAGGTTATGCGGCATCCCTCGGGTTATGCGAACGACCTCGTTTTGCGCATCCGCTGGTAAACGGCCTGGCGAGAAGAACATCCGCCCAAGTCGATGCCGCATACCCTCCGAGCCCCGACGGTTCTTCTCGCACAACAAAGCCGAGACAGAGAAACGGCACAGAACAGGGCTCGAATGGGACCCGTTCTGTGCCGATTCTCTGTCTCGGCGCGTTTGTCCGCATGAAAAAGCAGGCCGGGGCGAGAAGAACCCCGGCCTGCGACATGTCTGGTGCCCCCGGGCCGATTCGAACGGCCGACACCCGCTTTAGGAGAGCGGTGCTCTATCCCCTGAGCTACGAAGGCATGGTGGACATTCTACCACCGGCGCCGAGCAGCGACAAAGCCTACTTGCTCTTGCGACGGGCGTCCTTGGCGGCCTGGCGCGCGAGCTGCGCGGCGCGCTCCTGCTCGAAGAGCTCGACGAGCTTCTTCTCGGAGAGGGTGCCCACGCGCGCCTGAGCCTGCTTGCGGAACGGTCGGCGCTTCACGAAGTCGAAGATGATGGCGCCGATGATGCAGCCGTAGGCGAGCAGCAGCGACACGGTGGACGCGATGCCCACGGGGGAGGTGACGTCGTCGACCTCGCCGAAGCGGTACATCGCCACGAGCGAGACGATCGCGAAGACCATGCCCACGCCCACCAGGACCCAGAAGACGCGGTCGGTGCGACGGTAGTCGGGCATGCTCCTCAGCACGAGGTCGTACGCGCGGTTGCGGAGGTTGTCCTCCTCGCGCTCGCGACGACGGCGGTCGCGCTTCTCCTCCTTGGTCTCGGTCGCCCCGAAGGCACCCCTGGAGGAGGAGCCCGAGGAGGTCTTCACGGAGGAGGCCGCCTCGCGGGCGGGACGGGCCTTCGCCGTCGAGCTGCGCGAGAAGCCCTTCTTGTCGTCGTCCCCGGTGATGGCCTCGGCCTCCTTCTTGGGGCGGCCAACAGTGTTGCCCTCGGCCTCCTGGAGGGCGCCCTCGATGGTGTCTCTCAGTGACATGGGTCTCCTTGTCTTGGCTGGTCCCGGCGGGCCTAGCGGGCGCGGGCGGGCGCGAACTCGGTGCCGGTGATGATCTGGAAGGCCTCCTGGTAGCGGTCGGAGGTGCCCTTGATGACGTCGGCGGGGATGCGCGGCGGCTCGCCGGTCATGTCCCAGTTGGCGCGCAGCCAGTCGCGGACGTACTGCTTGTCGTAGCTAGGCTGGACCTTGCCCTCCTCGTAGGAGTCGGCGGGCCAGAAGCGGCTCGAATCGGGCGTGAGGCACTCGTCGATGAGCGTGAGCCTGCCGTCGATGAAGCCAAACTCGAACTTGGTGTCGGCGATGATGATGCCCTGCTCGGCGGCGTAGTCGGCCGCGGCCTTGTAGATGGAGAGCGACGCGTCGCGCAGCTGCTCGGCGACGTCGGCGCCCACGATCTCGCAGCAGCGCTCGAACGAGATGTTCTCGTCGTGGTCGCCGAGCTCCGCCTTGGTGGACGGGGTGAAGATGGGCTCGGGGAGCTTGGAGGCCTCGGTCAGCCCGTCGGGCAGCTTGATGCCGCAGACGGTGCCGTCCTCGTCGTAGGTCTTCTTGCCGGAGCCGGTGAGGTAGCCGCGGACGATGCACTCGATGGGCACGGTCTGGGCCTTCTTGACCAGCATGGAGCGGCCGGCCAGATAGTCGGCGTAGGGCTTGAACTCCTCGGGGAGGTCGGCCACGTCGCAGGAGATCATGTGGTTGGGGATGAGGTCCTGGAAGCGGTCGAACCAGAACGCGGAGATGCGCGTGAGGATCTCGCCCTTGTAGGGGATCTCGTCGGGCAGGATGAAGTCATAGGCGCTGATGCGGTCGGACGCCACCATGAGCAGGCTGTCACCGCAGTCGTAGATGTCGCGGACCTTGCCGTGCGAGTCCGGGCGAAGTTCCATCTCAGCCATTCCGGCCACCTTTCCTAGGCGTTTCACTCAAAACTTGAGTATACGTCACCCGAGGGCGGCGTGGTGTCATCCCATCTCCTCAGGCGCTAAGGAGCACCTGATCGTCAACAAGCGTTGCGGTTTGGTAGAATCCTCCGCCCTTCCAGCAGACGTCTGCCGAAATCCCAGACTGATCGCCCGCAATCACCGCATCAAGCCGGCTGCGAGCGACCTCAAAGCTCTTCTCGCTCCTATCGATTCCTAAATAACGCCTTCCCATCTTCTGAGCAACGGCAGCTGTTGTACCCGAACCGAGGAACGGATCGAGGACGATGTCGCCAGGATTGGTTGAAATCCCAATGATTCTAGCAAGCAGTCCCTCCGGCTTTGGAGTCTCAAAAACCTCATCCTTGTCATCCGGAAACATTTTGAGCAGCTGTTTTTTTGCGCTCATGGTCGTTCCAACCTCATCGGCTGTCCAAAGCGTGTTGGGAACAACCTCCGGCATTTTGTCCCTGAGAAACCTCTTTATTCTTGGAACGCCATTCCCGTCGCTTCCGAACCAAATATTCCCCGCAGCAATCTCTTCGTTCATGCGGTCCTCTGCATATACCCAACAGCGACCCTTAGGGGGCATATTCCTCTTCCCTGTTGTCGGGGAGATTACTGGATAGAACTGCGTCGGGACGGCATGTCCCGCTTGGGCCGTCGCTGTAATCGACTGCCACGGTCCCCTGGGGTCGTCATCCGGATTCTTATACCGATCGGCAAGGTCGGGGGCTGCAATCTTGTTCCGCGTACGCTTGAACAGATCGGGGTTCTTTGCGTAAACAAGGAGGTACTCGTGATTATGCGAGAACGCCGCACGATTCTCTCTTGTTGTGCGGTGCTGCCAGACAATCGTTGCCACGTACGACGAACGCCCAAAGTGAACGTCACATAGAACTTTGAGGTAGGCCATCTCCTCGTCGTCGATGGAAATCCAGACGCTACCCTCGTCAGCAACAACGTCCCACACTCTGGGCAACAGCGACGCCATGTAGCTGATCCACTCCTCGTGCGTGGCCTCATCTCGGTAATGGGAGTAGCTATCGCCGTTGCGATACGGCGGATCCATATACACACAGCATGCCTTGCCAGACAGGCGTCCGCCAAAGGCGTCGAGGACCCTCACGTTGTTACCGCGAACGAGAAGGCCACCCGCTTCCGACGTCAGAATTCCACTTAGTTCCTGCATAGAATCATCAGCTCCGCGGTTTCGCTTGTCTCGAGAAAGGACTCTTTTTTCGTAAGCTTACTGTGAGTGATGTCATCAACCTTCACCACGTCAACGTGCCGATAGCTCTGCTTGGCCAAAGCGGTCAAATCGTCAATCGTTATCATTCGTGGCGTCGAAGGCCGGTCGCTCGGATAGGGGGAGTACGAGAGCACAAGAGCCGGCGCGCTCGCCGAACACCCCACAAACAGCTCCTCAAATGCCCCGGACGCGCCGCCTCTTGTCGAAAACGGAGACTGATAGCGTCCCGCTCGATACATGCCGCGAGACGGCCGACCTGTGGCTGGATTTGGGGTGATGTCCGGACTATCACCACGAGCAATTGTCTCGAGAACGTGATAGTAGCGACTGTAGTGATAGCGGCTGTAGGGCGGATCGGCATATATGACATCCGCCCGGGGCTTCTGCTCCCTGAGCCATTCGCGGCACTCCGCTCGTATGGCCGTGTTATGCGGACCCGGTTTTCTGAGCGCATCTATTTCTTCCAGGGCACTCATAGTCGCGCGCGAGACACTCTTAGCTCGACAGGCCGTCGCCTTACGTATTGTCTTCGTCTTGACTAATCCCCGTCGATCGACAGTTCTCAGCGGCTGAGCAAACTGCCCGCCCACTGTGCTGCCGCAATGACTCGCAGCGCAAATCACCGAGGCTAGGTAGCGGTCGCGCTGCCATCCATCGAAGGTGCGAGCGGCAGAACAGGCCGCAGATAGCTCGACAGCCTGAAGGTACGAGAAGTACGTGCCTCCATAGTAGCGAACAATCGTATCGGTGAGCCCATCGGGAAGGGGGGTGACGAGGCTCTCGCGCATAAGTCCGGAGAGCTCGGGGCTTGCCATCCCGTCCATCGCGAGCAGGCAGCCATGTTCGATAATGCTGGACAATTCTCCTGCGTTTTCATCCGGCGAGCCAAGAATCCCCTGCTCGTAGGAAACAAGCCTGCCGTAGCGGCAAAGAAGGCCTTCCTTGAACGACGCCCACCTGTCCAGGAATACCCTGTCATCCACGATAGGAGAGCCCTCCTCGATGAGGGCCGAGCACATAACACGTGAATATTCCTGAACGTCAACAGAGGTCACAGCAAAGCTGCAGGCAAGAGCCACAGACGTCGATCCCGTGCCAGAGAATAGATCTATGGCGGTGGCGCCCTCTCCCGCAAGGTCACGAGCGGCGCAAACCACCAAGTCAGCCATTCTCCGTTTGCTGCCAAGATAGTAGACGAGCGCTTCCGCGTTTCCGGACAACTTAATCACCGGCACCGTCCAACTCAACCCAAGGCCCCTCGATTTTAAGAAGGGGAAGCGCTGGCATTATGCTCGCCAACTCTGTGATTGAGGCGCGGCACTTGGGGAGCTGATTTCCGCGAAGGTCGGGGTTGTGCTGGCGAGCAAACTCCTTGAGTCTCGCAGACCACGGGGAATCCGAGCCGAACACCTCGTAGAGATACGAGCGAGCCCCCGTTTTTCTGAAGACAACAACGGGATTGTCGCCATCAAGAACAGCAACTCCCCTCGCCGCCTCAAGCTCCATTCTGAAGTTTCTACTTGTGCTGCTGATATTGCCCGCCCTGCTTTCGAGGTTACCGAGAGTACCGTCCTCCCCAACCGATTGAAGAAGCACGCGTCGCTGACCAGTCGATTTCGGAACGCCCGTACTTTCATCGACTTCAAACTCGAAGTAATCGGTGTAATACTCCTTTGCCATCGCAAACTGTGACCAACCGCGTCCCTGCTGGCGAGGGACGCAGGAGATCATAATGAGGTTCTCGTCATTCAGCGGAACGCTATCTATAGCCTCCGCTGAAATGTCATCCCTATCAATCCCGCGCACAAGGGCGGATCGCGAGCGGCCCCATGCGTTCATTTCGGCACGCGCGAGAACTTCGGGGTCATCCACATCATGGACCCTGCCCGCCTTACTGGCTGCGTCAATCCATCCATTCCATGTTCTCAGGGTTTCCTCAAACGAAGCCCTATCCTGTTCCATCCATGAGAAGACCTCGATGTTCCCCTGCAGGCCCGCAACCGTGAGGTTTCCCGATCCGACGAATGCCACGCAGCCATCACCTTCGGGATTCTTAAACCAGCTTATCTTGGGGTGAAAGATGCCTGGGTGCCCACTGTCGTAGTACACCCTGACGATGAGCCTCCCGCCGTGCTTGCTGGACAGCTCTCCCGCATACTCCAAGGTCTCAACATTGGTAACGGCATCAATCCCCAGGTAAAGCTCAAAATGATGACCGCTCCTACAGAAGGCAGCAAACTCCTCGCTATCAAAAATGGCGCTCAGACCGTTCTTAGTCGCAAACGCGAAGGCGGCGGCGCCTCCCTCCGCCTCCGAGATTGCGGAGAGAAGCACCTCATCCAAGTGCAGCGAACCAGAGTAGACATCATCTTGAATCACCAGCATGGAGGCGTTCGCCATCTCTCGCTCCTTCCGCGAGGCCATAGGCCAAGACCCATCATAGCCCGAAGATTGTATCCACAGGACCGGACAAGAAATCCCATACCCAGCTCAAGCGTTCGATGCACCACGCCGCGCCCCAGGCGGCTAGCGGTCCTGCTGGCGGGGGGCGCGCTGGGGGATGCGCAGCGTGAAGGTGGTGCCGCGGCCGAGCTCGGACTCAACGAGGATCGTGCCGTTGTGGCGGTCGACGATCTCCTTGGTGATGGCCAGCCCCACGCCCAGGCCGCCCGAGACGCGCTCGCGGCTCACGTCGGAGCGCCAGAAGCGCGCGAAGGTCTGCGGGATGTCCTCCTTGGCGATGCCGATGCCCGTGTCCTGCACGGCGATGAGCACGTCGGAGCGGTCCTGGCGCAGCGAGACCTTCACCCAGCCGTCGGCGTTGGTGTAGCGCATCGCGTTGCTCATGAGGTTGACGATGGCCTCGCGCAGGAGGTCGGGGTCGACGTCGGCGTAGAGCTCGCCGTGGGGCGTCTCGTCAACGAAGCGCAGGTGGAGGCCCCTCTCGTGGAAGAGCTGGTGCTGCGAGGAGACCAGGCTCCTCACCAGGTAGACGAGGTCGGTCCGCTCGGTCTTGAGCTCGGTCGTCCCGTTCTCCAGGCGCGACAGCTTGAGCATGGCGTCGATGAGCCGGGAGAGCCGCCTCACCTCGGACGCCACGACCTCGAGGTGCTCGTCGTCGGCCGGGAGCACGCCGTCCTGCATGGCCTCGACCGTAGCCTGCATGGCCATGAGGGGCGTGCGCAGCTCGTGCGCGACGTCGCCGGTGAGGCGGTGCTCGAGCTTGAGGTCGCGCTCGATCGTGCTGGCCATGTCGTCGAACGTCTCGCCCAGCTGGCCCACCTCGTCGGTGCCGGCGACCTTGGAGCGTGCCGTGAGGTCGCCGTTCCTGATCTGCTTGGCGGTGGAGGTGATCCGCTGGATGGGCCGGGATATGGCGCGCGAGACAAAGTAGCCGATCACGCAGGCGAGAATGGCCGCGATGGCCGCGGCGGTGGCGATGGCGCCGTAGGAGTTGGTCCGGAAGGCGGCGTCGGTCTTGGTGAGCAGCGCCTCGGACCCCAGCGCCCAGAGCCTCACCGAACCCACGACCTTCCCGCTGGGCGCGGTGATGACGGCGCTCACGGTGGCGTTCTCGGCGGTCGGGACCGTGGCCGGGACGCGTGTCCCAACACGCCCGCCCGACCCGCGACCCGACGAGGTCGCCCAGGTGTCGTCGTAGAGGACCTCGCCGTCGGCGGTGGTGACCTGCACCACGATCTCGGAGGACACCGACGAGGCGGACTCGGCGACGGCCGCGACCTCCTCGCTCAGCTCGCCCTCGACGGCGTACGCCTCGGAGATGGCGGCCGCGGTGGAGTCGGCGAGCGCCTGCATGTTCTGCCGGGTGTAGGCCATGAACTGCCGCTCCCACACGATGGCGAGAACCACCACCAGGACGAGCGCCGTCATGATGGCCGTGAGGGCAAAGGCAAAGGTGAGGCTCGTCACGTAGGGGCGCCCGCGCTTGGGGCGGCGCTTGATGGTGTTCCACGAGCCATAGCCGGAGGAGGGCCGCTCGCCGCTTTCCTCGGCGTGCGCCCTCCCCCCGGTGACAAATCGAGCGGACATGCGCCCGGCCTACTCGGCCGGCTTCTCGGGAGCCTCGAAGCGGTACCCGACGCCGTGCACGGTGTAGAGCCAGCGCGGGTTGCGCGGGTCGTCGCCCAGCTTGGCGCGCAGGTTCTTGACGTGGGAGTCAATGGTGCGCTCGTAGCCCTCGAAGTCGTAGCCCAGGACCTTCTCGACGAGCTCCATGCGGGTGTAGACGCGACCCGGGTAGCGCGCGAGGGTGGTGAGCAGCTTGAACTCGGACGCCGTGAGGTCGACCTCCTTGCCCTCCACGAGGACCTTGTGGCCCGAGATGTCGATCACGAGGTCACCAAAGTCGAGCGTCTCAAGCGCGGGCTCGGCCTCGGTGTGGGCGCGGCGCAGCAGGGCGCGCACGCGGGCGACCAGCTCGCGCGGCGAGAAGGGCTTGATCAGGTAGTCGTCGGCGCCGAGCTCGAGGCCGATGATGCGGTCCTCGACCTCGCCCTTGGCGGTGAGCATGATGATGGGCACGTTGGAGGTCTCGCGGATGGCGCGGCACACGCGCTCGCCGGAGAGCTTGGGGAGCATGAGGTCAAGGATGACGAGGTCGAAGGAGTGCTTCTCGAACTCCTCGACCGCGCTCTGCCCGTCGCCGACGCCGCGCACGATGTAGCTCTCGCGCTCGAGATAGGCGGCGACGGCGTCGCGGATCGCCTTCTCGTCCTCGACCAGCAGGATCTTCTTCTCGTCTGAAGCCATCTTGGCCTCCCTGGTTTCTCGCGTCGCCGAATCCCGGCCCGTAAGTGTCACTAGTGTACCCCACCGCAGGGGGGTCAATGCGCCCTCACAGGCGGAAGGTGCGTACGGAGACCGTGGCCGGGTATCCCGTGTCGGCGTCCTTGACGGTGGCGTAGGTGACGAAGAGGTCGCACTCCCCCTCGCGGGCGGGGTAGTCGCCGTAGTCGACCGACCGGTCGGCCGAGCCGAGCACCGCGTACTGCCGCTTGGCGAGGTCGATGACGAAGTAGGAGGCCAGGCTCTTGACGATGACCACGTCCCCGTGGCCGCAGCCCAGCTCCGAGGGCTCTCGGTTGAGGCGGAAGAAGCCGCCGTCGGCCGTCCCCACGTAGGTGCCCATCTGGCCGAGGAGGCCGCCGGTGCTGTAGCTCGCCTCCACCGAGACCATGAAGCGCTCGCCCACGCGCGTCGCCCGGAACGGGCGCACGTTCTGGGGCATGACCAGCTGGTCGAGACGGGTCTCGAGGTCGTCCGAGAGCGAGTAGGCCGTCACGCCGTAGAACGTCCCCTCGTCCGCGCGGACGCGCGGGGTGAGGACGACCGCGTCGCCCGAAGCGGTGGGGGCGGTGGCAAAGCGCCCCGGCGACTCGAGCACCGACTTGGCCTCGGAGTCGCCGAGGTGCCAGAGGTAGCAGTGGGAGGACTCGGTCGTGCGCGTGCCGCTCGTCGACGGCTGGACCTGCCAGACGACCACGCGGCCGGCAACGGCGAAGGGGGCCGGGTCGTAGTCGGCGTCGCCCTCCCAGAGGGTCACGGCGTCGCCGCTGAGGGCGCCGCCCGAGAAGGGCGCGGCATAGAGCGCCCAGGCGCGCGACTGGAGGTCGAGCTCGACCCAGGCGAAGACGTAGTCGGAGCAGCGGACGTCGTAGATGACGATGGTCGCGCCCTTGCCGACGGGCTCGGGGACGACCTCGACCATCTGGCCGGAGGCGAGCGAGAGCGCGGACGCCTTCACCATGGGGATGGCGGAGGAGCCCGCGGTGGTCACCGGGATCCAGGTGCCCTCGGCCGGGTGCAGCACGTTGCCGAGCGGGAGGGACCACGACCCCTCCTCCGCCAGCGTCAGGTCGACGGACTCGAACGTGTCGATGATGTTCTCGGCCGAGTCCTCGTCGACGACGACGGGCTCCGACGTCTCCTCGTCGCCCGAGTGCGTGCAGCCCGAGAGCACGCCGATCGCCGCCGCGGCCGCGACGGAGCCTGCGGCCGCGGTCTTGAAGAAGGAGCGGCGTGTGAGCCGGGGGGCGCGCATGGCTAGGCGCGGGCGCTCGACGACGCCTCCGTGAGGGCGCGCGCGAGCTGGTCGGCGCAGGACGTGGGGCGCGGGCCGCAGGTGTTGCCCGCGAGGATGCCCACGATCTCGTCAACGGGATGCCCGGCCACGAGCTTGCTCACGGCCTTGAGGTTGCCGTTGCAGCCGCCCTCGAACGAGACCCGCTCGATGGTCGTGCCGTCCTCGGACAGGTCGATGTGGATGGCCCGCGCGCAGACGCCGCGCGGGGTGTAGTCAAAGTGCATGGTCCCTCCAAACTGGCGAGAAGGACGTTCTTCTCGCCCGGAAAATCCTCCGTGCCCCTTATACCCGCTACTCGAAGCTCAGCTGCTCCAGGCGGTCGAAGACCACGCCGGCGCGCGTGAGGAAGGCGCGCGGGTCGAAGATCTTGTCCAGCTCGGCAGCCGGCACGGTGCAGCGCGGGTCGGCCTCGAGCTTCTCGCGGAACGTGGTGCCGCCCTCGCACTGCTGGACCTCGCGCCACGTGGCCATGGCGTTCTCCTGCACGATGGCGTAGGCCTGCTCGCGGGTGATGCCCGTCTCCACGAGGGCGAGGAGCACCTTGGAGGAGTAGATCAGGCCGCGCGTCTTGTTGAGGTTGGCGAGCATCTGCGCCGGGTAGAGGATCAGGCCGTCCACGATGCGCGTGAGGCACTGGAACATGTGGTCGAGCGCGATGAAGCTGTCGGCCTGCGCCACGCGCTCGGCGGAGGAGTGCGAGATGTCGCGCTCGTGCCAGAGCGCCACGTTGTCAAAGGCGACCTGCGCGTTGGCCTTCACCACGCGGGAGAGGCCGCAGACCTTCTCGACCGTGATGGGGTTGCGCTTGTGCGGCATGGCCGAGCTGCCCTTCTGGCCCTTGCGGAACGGCTCCTCGGCCTCGAGGGTGTCGGTCTTCTGGAGGTTGCGGATCTCCGTGGCGATGCGCTCGCAGGTGGCGGCGGTGGTGGCCAGGACGCCGGCGAGGTAGGCGTGGTGGTCGCGGGAGATGACCTGCGTGGACAGCGGGTCGTGCACGAGGCCCAGGTGCTCGCAGACGTACTCCTCGACGAACGGGTCGATGGAGGAGTAGGTGCCCACCGCGCCGGAAATCGCGCCAAAGGCCACGTTGGCGCGGGCGTCCTTGAGGCGGTCGTAGTCGCGCTTGAGCTCCCAGGCCCAGCTGCCGAACTTCATGCCAAAGGTCATGGGCTCGGCATGGATGCCGTGGGTGCGGCCCACGCAGAGGGTGTCGCGCTCCTCGAAGGCGCGGCGCTTGCAGATCTCGCCGAGCTTCCTGCAGTCCTCGATGAGGATGTCGGTGGCCTGGACGAGCTGGTAGCAGAGGGCCGTGTCGCCGAGGTCGGAGGACGTCATGCCAAAGTGGACCCAGCGCGACGGCTTGGGCTCGCCCTCGGGGACGTCGCGGTCGATGTACTCGCCCATGTTGGTGAGGAAGGCGATGACGTCGTGGTTGGTCACGGCCTCGATGGCGTCGACCTCGTCCTTGTTGAAGTCGGCGTGCGCGCGGATCCAGGCAGCCTCCTCGCGCGTGATGCCGATCTTGCCCATCTCGGCGTGGGCCTCGCAGGCCAGGACCTCGATCTCCTGCCAGATGCGGTACTTGTTCTCCAGGGAGAAGATGTGGCCCATCTCGGGACGGGTGTAGCGGTCGATCATGGAGGCCTCCTCGGCGGTTGCGGCGCGCTGTTCTCGGGTCTGATTCTAGCGCAGGCGGGCCGCGTCTAGAAATCGCGGGGCTTGTCCCGCGGCGATCCGGGAATCCGCGCCCTTGTCGCCCACGCTTCTAGGATTTGCCGGGTTTGTCCCGGATGGCTCTAACTTTTGGCGACCTTGTACCGCTCTCGGGCGCCAACCCGTGACAACCCCGGGGATTCCTAGAAGCCCTCCGTACAAGGGCCCCGATTCCCGGAGACGCGGGCGACAAGAGCGGCGATTCTCGGCCCCGACGTCTAAGCCAGCGAGCCGGCGTCCACGGCTAGCGTCTCGCGCGCCTCGCCCAGCTGCACGACAACCGCATCGTGGCCGGTGCCGCCGTAGGTCACACGGGCGTTGGCGATGCCGGCAGGGTCCAGGTCCTGCGCGATGTCGGCCTCGAAGAGCGGGCTCGCCGCGGCAAACTCCTCGGCCGTGAGGTCCTCGAGGCCCTTGCCGTGCTTCTCGCAATAGAGCACGAGCTCGCCCACCACGCGGTGCGCCTCGCGGAAGGGCATGCCCTTCTTGGCCAGGTAGTCGGCCACGTCCGTAGCGGCCGAGAAGCCCGTGCCCGCCCGCGCGAGCATGACGTCGGCGTTGACGGTCCAGGTCTCCACCATGCCCGCGGCGATCTCCATGCAGTCGGAGAGCGTGCGCGCGGCGTCGAGCGGGCCCTCCTTGCACTCCTGGAGGTCCTTGTTGTAGGCGAGCGGCAGCGACTTCATGGTGGTGAGCAGCGCCATCAGGTCGCCGTAGACGCGGCCGCACTTGCCGCGCGTGAGCTCGGCGAAGTCGGGGTTCTTCTTCTGCGGCATGATCGAGGAGCCGGTGGAGTACTCGTCCGAGAGCGTGATGAAGCCAAACTCGGTGGAGCTCCACAGCACGATCTCCTCGCAGAGGCGCGAGAGGTGCATCATGCTCACGGCGCAGGCGTACTCGAGGTCGAGCAGGTAGTCGCGGTCGGAGACGGCGTCGAGCGAGTTGGGGATCGCGCGCGAGAAGCCCAGGAGCTCCGTGGTGCGCGCGCGGTTCAGCGGGTAGGTGGTACCTGCCAGCGCGGCCGCGCCGAGCGGGTTGGCGTCGGCGGCGTCGCGGGCGGCAGCGAGGCGCGTGAAGTCGCGCGTGAACATCCAGAAGTACGCGAGCAGGTGGTGGGAGAGCAGCACGGGCTGCGCGTGCTGGAGGTGCGTGTAGCCGGGCATCACGACGTCGAGGTTCTTGTCGGCCGCGTCGAGCAGGACGCGGCGCAGCTCGACGTTGCCGGCGAGGAGCTCCTCGCAGAGGTCCTTGGCGAGCAGGCGGATGTCGGTGGCGACCTGGTCGTTGCGGGAACGGCCGGTGTGCAGGCGGCCGCCCGCCGCGCCGATCGCGCGGGTGAGGGCGCCCTCGACCGCCATGTGGACGTCCTCGTCGTTGACGTCCCAGGCGAAGGTGCCCTCCTCGATCTGGGAGGCGATGTCGGCGAGGCCCGCGTCGATCGCGGCCTGGTCCTCGGCGGAGATGATGCCCTGCTCGGCGAGCATGCGCGCGTGCGCGCGGCTGCCGGCGATGTCGTGGGCCGCCATGTTCTTGTCGACCTCGAGGCTCGCGCCAAACTCCTGCGTGAACTGATCCACGCCCTTCTCGAACCTGCCGCCCCACAGCGCCATCGTGGCTCCTTCCTCGCAGATCTCTCTCGATAAAGCTTATCGCACGGCATCGCGGGTCGGCCAGAACGAAAGAGCCTGCCTTGAAAACCGACTTATGAATAGTTTTCCGCTCGCGCATACCGCCGTCGAGCTTTCGTGCCTCAGGCCACCTGCGCAAACGCTATCCACAAAAGGTGGTCTTGGGCCCTTCACGGTACAAAAGTGTTCAGAAGTCGGTTTTCAAGGCAGGTCAGCTCGGATTTGCCCCCCGCTTAGCGTGACGGCCGACCGGGAGCTCTCCCGGCCGGCCGTTTCTCGTGAAACGTACTGCGCCTAGTGCACGGGCTGGAGGCCGGAGCCGGGACCCTGGACCTTGGACCAGGTCTTGGACTGCAGGCCGTGGAGCTCGATGAAGCCGCGGGCGGCGGTGTGGTCGAACGAGTCGCCCTCGTCGTAGGTGGCCAGGTTGTAGTCATAGAGGCTGTACGCGGAGCGCACGCCGTCGACAAACAGGCCGCCCTTGCACAGGATGATGCGGACGTCGCCGGTGACGAACTTCTGCGTGTAGGCGTTGTAGGCGTCGATCGCCATGCGGTTCTGGCTGAACCACAGGCCGCGGTACACGGTCGAGGCCCACTCGACGTCCATCTTGGCCTTCTGCTTGAGCGTCTCGGCGTCGAGGCAGAGCTGCTCGAGGGTCTGGTGCGCCTGGATGAGCAGCAGCGCGGCGGGGCACTCGTAGCACTCGCGGCTCTTGATGCCCACGACGCGGTCCTCGATCATGTCGATGCGGCCAAAGCCGTTGCGGCCGGCGATCTCGTTGGCCTTGATGATGAGGCTGAGCAGGTCCATCTTCTCGCCGTTGATGGCGGTGGGGATGCCCTCCTCGAAGGAGATCACGACCTCCTCCGGCTCGGCGGGGCAGTCCTCGAGGTTGTTGGTCATCGTCCAGATGTCCGCGGGCGGCTTGTTCCAGGTGTCCTCGAGCACGCCGCACTCGATCGCGCGGCCCCAGAGGTTGTCGTCGATGGAGTAGGGCTTCTTCTTGGTGGTGGGCACGGGCACGCCGTTGGCCTCGGCCCACTCCATCTCGGAGTCGCGCGTGGTGAGATCCCACACGCGCACGGGCGCGATGATCTCAAGCTCGGGGTCGAGCGCGCGGATGCAGGTCTCAAAGCGGACCTGGTCGTTGCCCTTGCCGGTGCAGCCGTGGGCGATGTACTTGGCGCCGTACTGGTGAGCGATGTCCACGAGGTGCTTGGAGATCAGCGGGCGGGACAGCGCGGAGAGCAGCGGGTAGACGCCCTCGTACTTGCCATTGGCCCAGATCGCCTTGGAGAGGATCTTGTCGGCGTACTCGGCGCGCATGTCGATGGCCTCGGAGGCGATGGCGCCCATGTCGAGGGCCTTCTGCTTGATCCAGGAGAGGTCCTTCTCGTCCTGTCCCACGTTGCCGCAGATGGCGATGACGTCGAGGTTCTTCTCGACCTGCAGCCACTTGACGATGACGGACGTGTCCAGTCCGCCGGAGTACGCGAGGACGACCTTTTCCTTCTCTGCCATGATGATTCCCTTCCTTGGGTTGGTCTACGTCTCACAGAAAAGCCCCGACGTCGCGGGGCGCTTGAGCTGGGCTGGCGATAGAAACCTGCATGCTGGAGCGACGCGCGACATCTAGGGCGTGATTCGTCGGTTCTGGCGTCGGGATGCGAGGAGGGCGGCGCACGCGGGTGCGCTGTGAACGTTCATCAACGTTGGCCTCCTCAGTAGTTGAGCGGGCGCGGGCTATTGGCCCGCGGCTGTCTGACGTGCTGAGTGTAGGGCCGTCCGCGGAAGGCGGCGAGAAGAGACTCCGTCTTGAAACATTGGGGCGGGGCCGCCGGCCCTTTGGGGGCTACGAGAAGGGCCGGGCGCCCGGGGAGGCGTCCGGCCCACATGCTGCGATGGTGCGCCCTCAGGGGTTCGAACCCTGGGCCTTGGGATTAAAAGTCCCCTGCTCTGCCAGCTGAGCTAAGGGCGCGTGGGGTCGATTCTACCACGCGGGGCGCGTGGGGCGGCTACTCCCAGGCCCACTGGCCGTTCACGAAGATCGGCGTCTCGGTGCCGTCGGCGTCGAGGCCGTAGATGTTCATGTCGTCGGTGCCCACCATGAAGTCCACGTGCGTGGCACTCTGGTTGACGCCGTGCTCGAGCAGGGCGTCCTTGCTGAGCTTGGTTCCGCCGGCGACGCACTCGGGGAACCCCATGCCCAGCGCCAGGTGGCAGCTCGCGTTCTCGTCGTAGAGGGTGTCGTAGAAGAGGGTGTCGCTCTGGCGGATCGGGGTGTTCTTGGAGACGAGCGCGACCTCGCCGAGGCGACGGGCGCCCTCGTCGGTCTCGAGGATGTGGCGCAGCGCCTCGTGGCCCTGCTCGGCGCCAAAGTCCACGACCCGGCCGCCCTCGAAGCGCAGCCAGAAGTCGCGCACGACCTGGCCGGCGTGGACGAGCGGCAGGGCGGAGCGCACCACGCCGTCGGCGCGCAGGCGGTCGGGGGAGGTGAAGACCTCCTCGGTGGGGATGTTGGGGAAGAAGGTCACGCCGTCCTGCGTGCGCCCCGCGCCGCCGTCCCAGACGTGGCCGGCGGGCAGGCCGACGGTGAGGTCGGTGCCGTTGGAGGCCTCGTAGCGCAGGGCGTCGAAGGCGTGGTCGTTGAGGAAGCGCTTGGTCTTCTCGAACGAGGCGTTGTGGGTCTCCCAGGCGCTCTCGGGGTCCTCGCCGTCGGCGCGCGAGACCTCGAGGATGAGGACCCAGAGGCGGTAGAGGGCCTCGGCCGGTGAGAGCTCGGGGAAGACCTCACGGGCCCAGGCCTCGACCGGAACGCCGGCGATGCACCAGGCGTTGTGGCCAAAGTCCATGCCGTCGCGGAACGAGCGACACTCGGTGTTGCGGGCGCGGGAGGCCGCGGCGGGCTTGGCCGGGTCGATGCCGCGCAGGATGGTGGGGTCCTGGCCCTCGAGGAACAGAAACGCCGCGCCGGCCTCGGCGAGCGAGTTGAGCTGCTCGACCTGCCAGGAGGGGGTGTGCTCGAAGAACTCGAGCGGGCAGTTCTCGTAGGTGAGGCGGCTGACCTCGTCGTCCGCCCAGATCACGGTCACGTGGCCGGCGTCGCAGCGGTAGGCCGCGCGCACCACGCGGCGGACGAAGTCGGCGCGCTCGACGGGGGCCTGGAGCACGAGCTCCTGGCCGGGGCGCAGCGCGACGCCCTTGCGCACCAGGAGGCTGGCGTAGAGGTCGAGCTGCTCGGAGAGGCGGTCGGTCGCGACGCGGCACTCTTCGTCGGTCATGGGGATGTCTGCCACCCTGGTTCCTTTCATCGGGCTCGCCCGGGGGCGGCGAGCGGCAGCAAAAAGGGCCCCGGATGGGGCCCCGCTTGTTCTGGAGCGGGCAACGGGACTCGAACCCGCGAGTGTCAGCTTGGGAAGCTGATGCCTTACCACTTGGCGATGCCCGCGACTGTGGCGCCTGTTCGGCGCAGTGAGAAGTATACCCCGCCCCGGCAAGGGGTGGCAAGGCGCCGCGATTCACATGGAGGGGTCGCGGCGAGGGGATGGAGGGTCTGTGGACGCGGTCGTTCTCGTGCGCGGCGCCGGGAACGGATGGCGCGGGCGAGAAGGACGTCGGCGAGGGCCGTGAGCTGGTGCTCCGGCAGGTGGCGCAGCCTGCGGTCAGCTGGGCGGCAGCCTCGGGTCCGCCAGCGACATTCTGGTGAAAGCTTGCCCGGATAGCATGTGGCCTCCCATCGTCGAGGACAGGAGGTCACAAGGGTGAGAAAGACGTCGGAGGGAGCCGAGGGCGCTCGCGCGCAGCCAAGGGCCAGAAGGCCGAGAAGGACGGGCGCGCCGCGCTCGCGACCGAGGGGAGGTGACGTGCCCGGCGGGGGCAGACCCCCGGCAGTGGGTCATGCCGGGAGGTCGCAGCTCCTCTAGAGAACAACCGAATACGGCCTAGGAGCGACGGATCATCTCCGTGACGACCTCGGTGACCTTGGCCGCCTGGTCGCCGCTCACGTTCTCGATCACGTCATCGGGCGTGCGGGAGAGCGCGGGGAGGCCGTTGCCGTCGAGGCCCATGATGGTCACGGCGCGCAGCGACGAGCGCATGGCGGGGGTCGCGTCGGTGTCGGCCCAGTCGTGCTCCTCCTGGCCCAGCTCGACGTGCAGGTCCGACGCGGCGCCGGAGAGCAGGCGCGTCATCCTGCGGTCCGCGCGGCGCGTCCCCTCCAGGCCCTCGTTCTTGAGGGTGGCGAGGTGGCCGGCGCCGATGCAGTCGAGGTTGACCAGGAAGCAGCCCCTGATCTCGGAGCGGTGACGCGCGAGGAACGCGCGCATGCCGGCGTGGTCGAGCGCGGAGCCGCCGAGAGCGACGAACCAGATGTCATGGGAGACCAGGGCGTCGTCGCCCAGGGAGAGGGCCGCCTCGCGCAGCTCCTCCTCGCTCGGCTGCTCGTCATCCTCGACGAGGCGCAGGCCGCCGCGCGTCGTGGCGCCACCGCGCCAGGTGCGGTCGTCGTCGGAGGGCTCGTCCTTCTCGGGCTCGTCCTGTGTCTCGGGGGCCTTGCCGCGAAGGCGGCCGAGGAGCGAGCTGACGAAGCCGCCCGCCTTCTTCGCGCCGCGGCCGGCGGCCTCGAGGTCCTCCGCGCCGATCGTCTCGAGCGGCTCGGCCATGACGGGGGCGTCCGCGGAATCGTCGGCGGCGGGAGCCTGGACGCGCGTCGCGTTGGGGTCGGTCGCGAACGGGTCGACCTCGTTGGCCGAGGGATCGGGGAGGTCGAAGAGCGAGGCGCGGCGCGCGACGCTCGAGAGCTGCGGCCGATAGCTGGTCTTGCCCCACTCGGGGTCGCTCGGGGC
>NZ_NFJF01000007.1 GCF_002159735.1 Olsenella sp. An270 | reverse complement strand
TACGCCGCGCAGGTCGTGGGCCGTGAGCTCGTCGCTGCGCGGGGATTAACTATACGCACCCGCGCGGCGTGCGGGGGCGAGAATCGGCGCCTCCACGGTTTCTGCACAACTAGAAGTTTAGAGGCCGCGTCGCACCAGGTCGCAGGCGGCGCTGAGCAGGTCGTCACGCTCCGGCGCCGAGGGCGCCTCCGCGTAGACCCTCACGACCGAGCTCGTGCGCGAGGGTCGGATGAGGACCCAGGAGTCGTCGTCGAACTGCGCCCTGAGGCCGTCGGCGTGCGACACCTCCACGGGAAGCCTCCCGGCAAGCTCCCCCGGGTTCAGCCCCGGCAGGATGTTGCGGAACGCCTGGCTCACCGCCGGGTCGAGCCGGAGGTCGCGGCGGGCGTACCACATGGTCCCGATGATCGACTCGAGCTCGGAGGCCATGGTGGAGACGGTCTTGCCCGAGCGCGCGAGCATCTCGACGGCGAGCAGGCACACGAGCATGCCGTCGCGCTCGTGCAGGTGCGCGGGCACGCAGATGCCGCCGTACTCCTCGACGCCCATGATCGCGTCGGCTTCGAGCATCTCTCTATATACACGCGTGAAGCCGACGGGAACCGACGTCGTGTCGCAGCCCAGGCGCGACGCCTCGCGCCCGATGCAGGCGGAGCAGGTGAGCGTGGTGACGACGCGGCCATGCGCGCCGTGGCCCATGACGAGGTTGCCGAGGACCATGGGGATGAGCACGCGAGCCGGGAGCAGCCGGCCCCTCTCGTCCACCACCGACGCCCGGTCGGCGTCGCCGTCGAGCAGCAGGCCCAGGTCGGCCTGGTGGGCGACGACCGCCTGCTCGCAGGAGTCTGCCCAGGGGTCGCGGGGGTCGGGGTGGATCCCGCCGAAGTCCTCGCGCGGCTCGACGTGGATCTCGACGACCTCGCAGCCCAGGTCGGTGAGGACCTCGGCGAGGTGTCCCGTCCCGGCGCCGTACATGGCGTCGACGACGACCCTGGGCCGCGCGGCGGCGATGGATTCGCGGTCGACCCAGGCAGCGAGCGACGAGAGGTACTCGTCCATGAGGTCGAGCTCCTCGAAGGCCCCGCGCGCGGCGGTGGGCGTCAGCGAGACGCTCTGCTCGACCTCGTCGAGGAAGTCATGCGGGACCGGTCCGCCGTCAGAGCCGCGCACCACGAGGCCGCCGTACTCGCACGAGCGCTCGCTCGCCGTCAGGACGAGCGCGCCGACGGCGCCCTCGTCCCGAGCGCAGGTCCACGCGACGGCGGGCGTGGGGCACGGGCGGTCGGAGACCTTGACCACGAGGCCGTACGACGCGAGCACGCCCGCCGCGAGGCGCGCGTGCTCGTGCGCCGCATGGCGCGTGTCGAAGCCCACGTAGACCGTGGCGCCGGGGTGGCCGTTGGCCCACACCAGACCGAGCGCGTCCGCGATGCGGGCGACGTTCTCGTCTGTGAACGAGTCGTCGAAGCGCGCGTGCCAGCCGTCGACGTCGAAGCGCAGTATGTCCGCCCTCTTGCTATCCAAGGCTGGCGGCACCGTCCGAGCCGAAGGCCTCGCGGAAGGCGGCCTCCTGGGAGGGGTCCTCGAGCGCCATGCGCGCGTTGGTGGCGGCCCAGGCCGCGGGCGTGCCGGTGTCGCAGCCCTCGGAGGGGTCGACGACGAGCGCGTACATCTCCTCCTCCGCGAGGAGCCGCTCCATGGCGTCGGTGAGCTGGATCTCGTTGCCGGCGCCGGGGCCCTGCGTGGCGAGCAGCTCCATGATGCGCGGGGAGAGCAGGTAGCGGCCGACGATGAACAGGTGCGACGGCGCGTGCTCGGGCTTGGGCTTCTCGACCAGGCCCGTGACTTTCCAGATGGCACCCTCCTGCTCGCCCGTGGCGTCGGTTCCGGGGAGGCATCCCACGCACTCGCCGGCGATGATGCCGTAGCGGCTCACCTGGTCGGCGGGGACGGGGGCGACGGCGATGACCGAGGCCCCGCCGTGCTCGCGCGAGATCTGCGCCATGCGGACGCACATCTGGCGGCCGGGCACGAAGTAGTCGCCGAGGAGGACGAGGAACGGCTCGCCGTCGATCTCATCGGCGGCCTGCAGGACCGCGTGGCCGAGGCCGCGGGCCTCGTCCTGATAGACGAAGGAGACGGGAAGCGTGGACGCCTCGTGCACGCGGGCGGCCTCGGCGGTCTTGCCGCGCTTGCGCAGCATGGACTCGAAGCCGTGGTCCACGGAGAAGTACTGCTCGATCTGGGGCTTCTCGTGGGAGTTGACAATGACGACGCCGTCGACGCCCTCGGGCTCGAGGGCCTCCTCGACGACGTACTGGATGACGGGCTTGTCGATGACGGGGAGCAGCTCCTTGGGAGTGCACTTGGTGGCGGGGAGGAAGCGGGTTCCGAGGCCGGCGGCAGGGATGATTGCCTTCATGGTCTTCCCTTCGGGTCGTGTCTGATCGCCGCGGTGCGAACGCACGGCGGCACAAACAACATACCCCATCCACCGGGGCTCAGACAGCTCCTGTTCCGCCAGCGGCTGAGGGCGCGCCGCGAGACGCTACTCGGGGACGACGATTCCCTGACGCTCGAGGTAGGAGATCAGCCTGCCCATCGTGTCGGCGGAGAGGGCGTGCTCCATGAGGCAGGCCTCCGCGTCGGCCGTCTCGGCCTCGACGCCGAGGTCGCGCTCCAGGAACAGACGCAGGGCGCGGTGCGCGCGCCACACGAGCGCCGCGTACTTCTCGCCCTCGGGGGTGAGCGTCACGCGTCCGTAGCGGCTCTGCTCGACCATGCCCGCCTCCTTGAGCATGGAGAGGGCCTTGTTGACGCTCGCCTTGGAGACGCCGAGGTGCTCGGCGACGTCGACGGAGCGGACGGACGTGCCTCCCGAGCCGGTCCCCAGCGAGATGCGGTAGATGGCCTCGAGGTAGTCCTCGCCGGCGCGGCTGAGGGCGTGGTCGTCCTGGCGGTCGGTGATTCCCATGGCCATCCCCTACTCCTCCTCGTCCGGGAGCTCGGCGCGGCGGATGCGCGCCCCGAGGGACGCGAGCTTCTCGACGAACCCCTCGTAGCCGCGGTCGATGTGGTGGATCTGGGAGACGGTGGTGATGCCGTCGGCGACGAGGCCCGCCAGCACGAGCGCGGCGCCGCCGCGCAGGTCGGGCGACTTGACCTGCGTCCCCGAGAACCCGTCGACGCCGTGCACGATGGCGTGGTGACCCTCGATCGAGATGTCTGCGCCCATGCGGGAGAGCTCGCCGGCGAGCATGAAGCGGTTCTCGAAGATGTTCTCGGTGATGACGCAGCTGCCCTTGGCGAGGGCGAGAAGGACCATGGTCTGCGCCTGCATGTCGGTCGGGAAGCCCGGGAAGGGCAGGGTCTGGATGTCGGTGGGGACGAGCGGGCGATCGCGCCAGGCGCGGCACCAGTCCGGCCCGCGCTCGATCGTGATGCCCATCTGCTCGTACTTCTTAAGGACGAGACCCAGGTGGAGGGGGGCGAAGCCGCGCACCGTGACCGGCTCGCCGGCGAGGGCTCCGGCGACGAGGAAGGTGCCCGCCTCGATGCGGTCCCCGACCACGCAGTGCTCGACCGGGTGGAGCTCGGAGACGCCCTCGATCTCTATCACGGGCGAGCCCGCGCCGGAGATCTTGGCGCCCATCTCGTTCAGCAGGTTCGCGAGGTCCACGATCTCGGGCTCGCGCGCCGCGTTGTCGATCGTGGTGACGCCCTTGGCGAAGACCGACGCCATCATCAGGTTCTCGGTGGCGCCCACGCTCGCGAAGTTGAGGGTCACCGTGGCGCCGGTGAGCCCGTGCGGGGCGCTCGCGTGGATGTTGCCGTGCTTGACCTCAAACTCGACGCCGAGCGCCTCGAGGCCCAGGATGTGCATGTCGATGCTGCGGGCGCCGATGTTGCAGCCGCCGGGCATCGCGACGATCGCGCGCCCGAAGCGCGAGAGCAGGGGCCCGAGAACCGCGGTGGACGCGCGCATCTGCGCGACGAGGTGGTAGGGGGTCTCCCAGGAGTCGACGTCGGTGGTGTCGATGCGCAGCTCGTGCACGTTCACGACGTCGATGCGGGCGCCGATGTTCTTGAGCACCTTGCCCATGACGTGGACGTCGGAGATGTTGGGCACGTTGGTGAGCGTGGTGACGCCGGGCGCCATGATGGTTGCCGCCATGAGCTTGAGCGCGGAGTTCTTGGCCCCCTCGACGCGCACCTCGCCCGTGATGCGGTGCCCACCCTCGATCTGAATGACTTCCATGCGACCTCCGAGCAAACGCTAGGCGGCGCCTCCCCCAGCGTGCTTCAGCAGGAGGTTGCACCACCGGATCTTCTTCTCATAGTATGCCGCACGATAGTCGCCCTGGCCAATCTCGTCGAGCGCGTCGATGGCCTCGTCGCGCGTGCGCCGCACGACGTCGGGGTCGATGTCGTCGGTACGACGGGCATGGTCGGCGAGGATGATGACGCCGTCGTTGTCGATCTCGGCGTAGCCGCCCGAGACGACGACGTCGTACTCGTGCCCGCCGTCCTCCTGCCGGGCGCGCATGCGCACCACGCCGTCGCCGAGCGCCACGATCTCGGGCGCGTGACCGGGCCAGACGCCCAGCTCGCCGGCATAGGTGACCAGCACGAGGTTGGCCACCGGGCCGTCGAAGAGCAGCCGGTCGGGGCGGACGAACTGGCAGTTGAGCTCGGCCATGGGCCTACTCCCCGTCCTTCTCGGCCGTCTCCTCGTCGCCGTCCTGGGCCTCGGCGGCCTTGTCGGGGACGGGGGTGCCGGCCATCTCGGCCGCGCGACGACGGACGTCCTCGATCGTGCCGGCGAAGCGGAACGCCTGCTCGGGCAGGTCGTCGCACTTGCCGTCGACGATCTCGGCGAAGGAGCGGACGGTGTCCTCGACCGTCACGTAGGTGCCGGGGTTGCCCGTGAACTTCTCGGCGACGTGGAACGACTGCGAGAGGAACTGCTGGATCTTGCGGGCGCGCGCGACGACGTGCTGCTGCTCCTCGGAGAGCTCGTCCATGCCCAGGATCGCGATGATGTCCTGGAGGTCGGAGTACTCCTGCAGCGTCTCCTGGACGGCGATGGCCACGCGGTAGTGCTCCTCGCCCACGATCGAGGGGTCGAGCGCGGAGCTCGAGCTCGCGAGCGGGTCGACGGCCGGGTAGATGCCGAGGTCGGTGATCGCGCGGGAGAGGACCGTCGTGGCGTCGAGGTGCGTGAACGTGGTGGCCGGCGCCGGGTCGGTGAGGTCGTCGGCGGGGACGTAGACGGCCTGGACCGAGGTGATGGAGCCCTCCTTGGTGGAGGTGATGCGCTCCTGGAGCTCGCCCATCTCGGTGGCCAGCGTGGGCTGGTAGCCGACGGCGGAGGGCATGCGGCCGAGAAGGGCCGAGACCTCGGAGCCCGCCTGGGAGAAGCGGAAGATGTTGTCGATGAACAGCAGGACGTCCTGGCCCTGGTCACGGAAGAACTCCGCGGTGGTGAGGCCGGCGAGCGCCACGCGCATGCGCGCTCCGGGCGGCTCGTTCATCTGGCCGTAGACCAGGCAGGTCTTCTCAATGACGCCGGACTCGGTCATCTCGAGGTAGAGGTCGGTGCCCTCGCGGGTGCGCTCGCCGACGCCGGTGAAGACCGAGGTGCCGCCGTGCTGCTGGGCGAGGTTGTTGATCAGCTCCTGGATGAGGACCGTCTTGCCGACGCCCGCGCCGCCAAAGAGTCCCGTCTTGCCGCCGCGGACGTAGGGCTCGAGCAGGTCGATGGCCTTGATGCCCGTCTCGAAGATCTCGGTCGTGGTGGTGAGCTCGTCGAAGGAGGGCGCGGGGTGGTGGATCGGGTAGTACTGGACGTCGTCGGGGACCTCGCCGCCGTCGACGGGCTGGCCCATGACGTTCCAGACGCGCCCCAGGGTGGAGGGGCCGACGGGCATCATCATGGGGTGGCCGGTGTCGCGGACCTTGAGGCCGCGGGTGAGGCCGTCGGTGGAGGACATGGCCACGGTGCGGACGATGCCGCCCGGGAGCTGAGACTCCACCTCGAGCACCGTGCTCACGTGGCCGACGGGCGTGTCGCCCTCGACGACGAGCGCGGTGTAGATGCCCGGCACCTGGTCGTCGAACTTGACGTCAACGACCGGTCCGACGATGCGGACGATCGTGCCCACGCCGACGGTGCGGTTGAGCTTGTTGTACGCGGCCTCCTCGAGGGCGGTGCGCGTCTCCTGGTTCTTCTCTGCCATCAGTTGTCCTCCAATGCGGAAGCGCCGCCGATGATCTCGTTGAGCTCGGTGGTGATGGAGCCCTGGCGGACTCGGTTGAACGTGCGCTCGAGCGTGTCCAGCACCTCGCGGGCGTTGTCGGTCGCGGACTGCATGGCGCGGCGGCGCGCCCCGTGCTCCGCGGCCGCCGAGTCGAGCAGCGCGTGGAAGATGACCGTCCTGAAGTAGGCGGGCATGAGGTGGCCCAGGACCTCCTCGGCTGAGGGGTCGAAGGCGAAGTCGGTGTAGGCGTGGCCCTCGACCTTGCTGAGCGCCTCGCGCTCGCGCGGCTTGTTGGGCATCGTGAGCTGCTCCTTGGTGATGGGCAGGAGCTGCTCGACCACCTGGGTCTGCTCGACGCGGTTCTTGGCGTGCCAGTAGTAGATCACGACGCGGTCGATCTCGCCGGTGGCGTAGCCGCGCATGACGTAGGAGGCGATGCGGTCGGCCTCGTCCTGGTTGGGCTCCGAGGAGATGCCGACGAACGACATCACGGGCGCCATCTTGCGGTACGTGAAGTACTCGGTGGGCTTGCGGCCGCAGGTGATGACCGAGGACTCGACGCCGCGCGCCTTGAGGCGCCGCATCTCGTTCTCCACGGCGCGCTGCTGCACGATGTTGAAGCCGCCCGCGAGGCCCTTGTCGGAGGCCACGAGGATGAAGAGCACGTGCTTCTCCTCCGTGCGCTGCGCGAGGAGCGGCTGGCCGGACGAGAAGCCCGCCTCGGCGACGTTGGCGAGCATGCGCGTGATGGCGTCCTTGTAGGGCTCCGCCTCCTCGGCGCGCTGGAGCGCCTTGTGGATGCGGGCCGTGGAGATCATCTCCATCGTGCGCGTGATCTGCATCGTGCTCTTGATCGAGCTCATGCGCCGCTGTATCTCACGAAGGCTTGCCATGGTCTACTTCCCCTGGCCGTCCAGCGGCTCGTGACCGCCCTCGGGCGGCGCGGCGACGGTGTCCTCCGCCGCCTGCTCGACGTCCTCGAGACGCTTGCGGTTGGGGTGCTCGGCGAGGAACAGCTTCTTGTAGCGGGCGATGCGGCCGCGCAGACGCGAGGCCGTGGCGTCGTCGATCTTGCCGTCCATGACCGAGGCGCGCAGCTTGGGGCAGTGCTCGGACATGTACTTGGCCAGGCCGTCGCGGAACAGCGTCACGTTCTCGAGGTCGATGTCGTCGAGGAAGTCCTCCTTGGCGGCAAAGATCGAGATGACCTGGTCGCGGACGTCGAGCGCCGAGAAGCGCTGCTGCTTGAGCATCTCCATGACGTGGGCGCCGTGGTTGAGCTGGTACTGCGTCGTGGCGTCGAGGTCGGAGCCAAACTGCGAGAAGGCCTGCTTCTCGCGGAAGGCCGCCAGGTCCAGGCGCAGCGTGCCCACGACCTGCTTCATGGCCTTGATCTGGGCGTCGCCGCCCACGCGGGAAACCGAGATGCCCACGTCGACGGCGGGGCGCTGGCCCTGGAAGAACAGGTTGGACTGGAGGTAGATCTGACCGTCCGTGATGGAGATCACGTTCGTGGGGATGTAGGCGGAGACGTCGCCCTCCTGCGTCTCGATGATCGGCAGCGCCGTGAGCGAGCCGCCGCCGTTGGCGTCAGAGAGCTTGCAGGCGCGCTCGAGCAGGCGGCTGTGCAGGTAGAAGATGTCGCCGGGGTACGCCTCGCGTCCGGGCGGACGGTGCAGCGTCAGCGACATCTGACGGTAGGCGACGGCCTGCTTGGAGAGGTCGTCGTAGACCACGAGGACGTGCCCGCCGGGGTGCTCGGCGTCGGCGGGGTTGCCGTGCTCGTCGTTGTACATGAAGTACTCGCCGATCGCGGCGCCCGCCATCGGGGCGATGTACTGCATCGGCGCGGACTCGGCGGCGGTGGCCGAGACGATGACCGTCTTGTCCAGGACGCCGTGCTGCGCGAGCGACTCGCGGATGCCGGCGACCGTGGAGGCCTTCTGGCCGATGGCCACGTAGATGCAGATCATGTCGGTCGCACGCTGGTTGACGATGGCGTCGATGGCGATGGCCGTCTTGCCCGTCTTGCGGTCGCCGATGATGAGCTCGCGCTGGCCGCGGCCGATGGGCACCATCGCGTCGATGGCGAGAAGACCCGTCTGGACGGGCTCGCACACCGGCTGGCGGTCCATGATGCCGGGGGCCTTGAACTCGATCGGGCGACGGTGCGTGGTGTTGATCGGGCCGAGGCCGTCGATCGGCTGGCCGAGCGGGTTCACCACGCGGCCGAGCATGGCGTGACCGACCGGGATGTCCATGACGCGCCCGGTGGTGCGGCACTCGTCGCCCTCCTTGATCTCCTCGGCGTCGCCGAAGAGGACCGCGCCCACGTCATCCTGGTCGAGGTTCTGCACGAGGCCGTAGACGTCCAGGCCGGTGGCGGAGCTGGTGAGCTTGAGCAGCTCGCCGGCCATGGCGGTCTTGAGGCCCGAGATGCGCGCGATGCCGTCTGCGACCTCGGTGACGACCGAGGCCTCCTGACGGTCGACCGTGGCGTTGATCTGCGCGAGCTCCTCGCGCAGCGTGCTCATGATCTTCTCGGAGCTGATGGTTTCCATTTAGCGTTCCTCGCCTTCGATGAAGGTCGACGAGAGGGTCTTGCGGATGTTGGCGAGCTGGGCGCGCACGGAGGCGTCGTAGCGCTTGCCGCGCACCTCGAGCATGATGCCGCCGATAATCGACGGGTCGATGCGCTCGACGAGGTAGACCGGGGCGTTGAGGTCGGCCTCGGTCTTGGCGCGCACCTTGGCGCGCAGGTCGTCGTCCATGGGGACGGCGGTGGTCACGGTCACCGACACGGTGGTGTCCTGGGAGTCGAGAAGCTCCTTGTAGTGCTTGGCGACCGCCTCGACGAGGTCGAGGTCGTCCTCGCGCTGCATCGCCGCGAGCGTCTCGAGGACCTCGGGCGTGAACTTCTGGGCGTGCTGCCACTGGACGAGGTCCGCGTTGGCGCGGCCCTCGGAGCGAGCCGCCTCCAGGAGCGCCCTCGTGTACGCCTCGACCTTCTCGGCGTCCACGCGCTTAGCGCTCATGGGGCTCCCCCACTTCCGCGAGGTACTTCTCGGCCAGCTTGCGCTGCTCCTCGACGGAGAGGTCGTTGCCGATGATCTTGCTCGCGATCTCCACGGAGAGGTCCACGACGGAGCTGGAAAGCTCGATCATGGCCTTGTGGCGCTCGGAGTCCACGGCGCCGTGGGCCTTGGCGATGATGTCGGCGGCCTCGCGCTGGGCCTTGGCGAGCACCGCGGAGCGGACCTCCTCGGCCTCCTTCTTGGCCTTGGCGACGATGGCGTCGGCCTCGTGGTGCGCCTCGAGGATCTTGGCCTCGTAGCTCTTGGCCTCCTCGGCCGCCTGGATCTTGGAGCGCTGCGCGGCGTCGAGGTCCTCCTGGATCTTCTGCTGGCGCTTCTCCATCATCTCCAGCACCGGCGGCCACACGAGCTTGGCGAGCACGGCGAGGATGACGAGGAAGGCGATGAGCGCGGGGATGAGCTCCGCCGGCTTGGGGATCAGGATGTCCGGGCCGACCGCCGACTCCTCGGCGAACGCCAGGGCGGGCGTGGCCAGGACTACGCCGGCGGCGACGCCCGCGGGCGCAAGCAGCCTTGTGACAGTGTTCTTCATGCTTGCCTCCACTCGGAAACGTGCGACAGCGCTACTTGACGATGAGGCTGACGACGAAGCCGATGAGGGCGAGGGCCTCGACGAAGGCCGAGCCCAGGATGAAGACCGTGAAGAGACGGCCCTGAACCTCGGGCTGACGAGCCATGCCCTGCGCAACGCCACTGGCGGCCAGGCCAATGCCGATGCCCGCGCCGATAACGCCGAGACCATAACCAACGACACCGAGAGCTCCCACTGTTCCTCCTTTGACATTCGCCCCGATGGGTGTTGTGCGCGGGGCGAGTTTCAAACCAACGTGCTATTCCTCAGCGGGCGGGCGCCCGCGAGTTGCCGTTCTTCTTGCCTACTCCTCGTCGGACTCGGCAATCTGGATGTAGACGGCGGAGAGAAGCGCGAAGACGTAGGCCTGGATGGCGGCCACCATGATCTCCACGACGTAGATGACGAGCAGGATACCGACCCACAGCACCGACGCGCCCGCCTGCACGGCGGTGGCCACCGAGAAGGCCTGCACCATGGGCTCGAAGAAGAGCGACGCCAGAATGGCGAAGGTGCCCATGACCACGTGGCCCGCGAAGAGGTTGCAGAAGAGTCGGACGGCAAGCGTGATGAGGCGCAGGATCGTGGAGAAGACCTCGATCAGCCAGACGAGGGCGTTGAGCGGAAACATCACGCCGGCGGGAGCGAGGCTCTTGACGTAGCCGAGCGTGCCCTTCTTCTTGATGCCGCAGACGATGAAGTAAACGAACGAGCAGAGCGCGAGCGCGGCGGTGGTGGAGATGGTGCCGGTGCCCGGCTTGCAGCCCGGGATGATGCCCACGATGTTGTTGGCGAGAACCACAAGGAAGGTCGTGGCGATGAACGGGAAGTGGCGCTTCCAGGACTCGCCGAGCAGGCCCTTGCACATGTCGTCGCGGACGAACTCGACGAGGTACTCAACGCCGTTCACGAAGACGCCCTGCGGCACGAGGCTCGCGGACTGCTTCTTCTTGAAGACGAAGAGCACGACGAGCATCAGCACGATCGCGACCGTGAACCAGAACGAGTACTGCGTGAAGCCGACGGTGTCGAGCGACCCCGCGATCGGCTGAGACGTGAAGCTCGCTACGAGCTCGTTGACCTCGTCTCCCAGGCTGTCCAGAGGATTCAAGATCATCCTTCCCCTCTATGCGGAGCACGGCCGTTGGCCGCCCTCCAGGCCCTTATCGCCTCGATGCTCCAGAAGAGCAGGAACGAGGCGACCAGCGCACACCCGAACTCCAAGAAGCCCGCGTTCGTGGCAGTGTACACCACAAGCAGGACGACGGTAAGGGTGAGAAACGACACGATCACCGCCGCGAGGCAGGAGGCAAGCGAGACCCCCTGGCTCCCCCTCAGAGCCCGCTCGAACAGCGCGGCAGGCGCGACGCACCCCAAAAGGCCAAAAAGCGCGCCGGCGACGACGGCGACCTGAGGTTCCAAGCGCAGCCGCCTCCCGTCCGAGCGAATTAAGGACACGAGAACTCTAGCGCGCCGGGGGAAATAGTCAAGCTGAGCGCCGCTCGCCCCCGTTTCGCCACAATCGGGCGATGAGGGCTGGACGGCGGGTCGGGGGTTCTTGTCGCCCGGCGCTTCTGGGAATCGACGACCTTGTCACCGCGCGGTCTAGAAAACGGGGCCTTTGTCCGGGACTCTTCTAAAAATCGTGGCCCTTGTCCGGAGGCGCTCCGATAATCGCCGCGCTTGTCGCCCGACGCTCTAAAAAGTGGGGACCTTGCACGGTTGTGGAGCTCCCTTTGCGTGCAAGGTCCCGCTTTTCTAGATGTCACAAGGACAAGGGCCGCAAATCCTAGAAGCGCCGGCGACAAGGGCCGCGATTCCCGGAAGCCGTCCCGCCCTACTTGGTGCCGTAGATGCGGTCGCCGGCGTCACCGAGGCCGGGCAGGATGTAGGCGTGCTCGTTGAGCTGGCGGTCGAGCGCGCAGGTGTAGAGGCGCACGTCCGGGTCGAAGTCCAGCGTGGCGCGCACGCCCTCGGGCGCCGAGACGAGCGTGAGGCAGCGGATGTCCTTCACGCCGGCCTCGCGCAGGAACTGGATGGCCGCAGTGAGCGAGCCGCCGGTGGCGAGCATGGGGTCGACGACGAGGCAGATGCGGTTCTGGACGTCGTCGGGGAACTTGCAGTAGTACTGGTGCGGCTCGTGGGTGACCTCGTCGCGGTACATGCCCACGTGGCCCACGCGCGCGGACGGCACGAGCTCGAGCAGGCCGTCGACCATGCCCAGGCCGGCGCGCAGAATCGGGATGATGGCGACCTTCTTGCCGGCGAGGCGCTTGCAGGTGGTGGTCTCAAGCGGGGTCTCCACCTGGACGTCCTCGAGCGGGAAGTCGCGCATGGCCTCGTAGCCCTCGAAGATCGCGAGCTCGGTCACCAGCTCGCGGAACTGCTTGGTGCCGGTGGCCTTGTCACGCAGGATGTGCAGCTTGTGCTGGACGAGCGGGTGGTCGATGACCGTGAAGCGGGTGGGGTCGAACTCTTCTGCCATGCTGGGTCCCTTCTTTGCGTTACGACAGTTCGGGGTAGAGGGGGTGCGCATCGAGGAGCTCGCGCACCTCAAAGGAGACGCGGTCGGCGACGGAGTCGTCGCCCAGGCGGGTCACGACGTCGCCGATGAGCTGGCCGACGCGCTCGCACTCCTGCTCGGAGAAGCCGCGCGTGGTGACGGCCGCGGAGCCCACGCGGATGCCGCTCGTGACGAACGGCGAGCGCCTCTCGCCGGGGATCGTGTTCTTGTTGACGGTGATGCCCACGCCGTCGAGGGCGCGCTCGGCGTCCTTGCCGGTGACGTCACCGGCCGCCGTGAGGTCGACGAGCAGCAGGTGGTTGTCCGTGCCGCCCGAGACCAGGCGCAGGCCGCGCGACTCCATGCCGCGCCCGAGCGCGCGGGCGTTGGCGAGGATGCCGTCGGTGTAGGTGGCAAACTCCGGCGCGAGCGCCTCGCCGAATGCCACCGCCTTTCCGGCGATGACGTGCTCGAGCGGGCCGCCCTGGCTGCCGGGGAAGACGGCGGAGTCGACCTTCTTGGCGAGGTCGGGGTCGTTCGAGAGGATGAGGCCGCCGCGCGGGCCGCGCAGGGTCTTGTGCGTGGTCGTGGTGGTGACGTCGGCGAAGGGCACGGGCGAGGGGTGGCGCCCGGTGGCCACGAGGCCGGCGATGTGGGCCATGTCGACCATGAGCGCAGCGCCCACGGAGTGCGCGATCTCGGCGAAGCGCTCGAAGTCGATGATGCGCGGGTAGGCCGAGGCGCCGGCGATGATCACGCGCGGGCGGTGCTCGCGGGCGAGCGCCTCGACGGCGTCCATGTCGATCCGCTCGGTCTTCTCGTCCACGCCGTAGGAGACGACGTTGTAGAGCTTGCCGGAGAAGTTGGCGGGCGAGCCGTGCGTGAGGTGGCCGCCGTTGTCGAGCGCCATGCCGAGGATCGTGTCGCCGGGCTGGGCGAGCGCCGCGAGGGCGGCGTAGTTGGCCTGGGCGCCGGAGTGGGGCTGCACGTTGGCGAAGCCCGCGCCGAAGAGGGCCTTGGCGCGCTCGCGGGCGAGGTCCTCCACGACGTCGACCGCCCAGCAGCCGCCGTAGTAGCGCTTGCCGGGCAGGCCCTCGGCGTACTTGTTGGTGAGCGGGGACCCCACGGCCTCCATCACCGCGAGGGACACGAAGTTCTCCGACGCGATGAGCTCGATCGAGGAGCGCTGGCGACGGAGCTCGTTGCCGACCGCGGCAAAGACCTCGGGGTCGGACGCGCTCAGGTGCTCGTAGGTCATGTGACCTCCTTCTCGTGGCGCCCGCGGGCGCGGGCGGCGCTACATTCCAAAGTCCATGGGGACGCCCGGGAAGTCGGGGTCGTCCTCGCGCATGATCTTCTCAACGCGCACGGCATGGCGGCCGCCCGCGAACTCGGTGGTGAGAAAGGTGTCGAGAATCGCCTCGTTGTCCTCGAGGGAGACGAAGCGGCCCGAGAGGCAGATGACGTTGGCGTCGTTGTGCTCGCGGGCGAGGCGGGCAAATTCGACCGTCTGGATGGGCAGGGCGCGCACGCCGGCAACCTTGTCGGCCGTGAGGGCGACGCCCAGGCCGGTGCCGCAGATGATCACGCCGCGCTCGACCTCCCCGCGCGCGACGAGGCGGGCGACCTTGTCCGCGAAGTCGGGGTAGTCGCAGCGCGCGTCGGTCGCGGGGCCGCAGTCAACCACCTCGTGACCATGGGAGCGCAGATAGTCCGCGAGCGGGTCCTTCTGGACGAAGCCGGCATGGTCGGACGCGATGGCGATGCGCATGGGAGCCTCCCCGGGTCGACGACGGTGGCACTTCTTCTAGGGTACCACGTGCGTGGGCGGCGTCACCGCCGGGCGGCGAGAAGGACCTCGTCCTCGGTGAGCGCGCCCAGTCGCAGGATTCGCAGCTCAGGGCCGGTGGCGTCCACGATCGTTGAGGCAACGCCGACCGGCGCCGGGCCGGCGTCCACGACGAGGTCGACAGCCTCGACGATGCCTGGCTCCAGGCCGGAGCCCGATGTCGCCGCCGGGGCGCCGTGCGTGTTGGCGCTCGTCTGCGCGAGGGGCACGCCCGCGGCGCGCACGACGGCGCGGTCGAGCTCGGAGTCCGGCACGCGCAGGGCGATCGTGGGTCCCGCGGGGCAGGGCTGGGCGTACTCGGGCGGGACCTCGTCGGAGGCGCGGACCACGATCGTGAGGGCGCCGGGCCAGTGGCGCTCGGCGAGGCGAAGCGCCCAGGCGGGGACGTCGCGGCCGTAGCGGGCGAGGTCGCTGGCGTCGGCGACGAACCACGGCAGCGTCTGCGTCCGCTCACGGCGCTTGACGTCGAAGATGCGCGCGTGACCTGGGTTGCCGGGCGTCGCGGCGCAGCAGATGCCGTAGACGGAGTCGGTGGGCAGCACGGCGACGCCGCCGTCGCGGAGCGCCTCGGCGACGCGGTCCACCACCTCGGGGCTGGGGTCGGTCTGGCTGGAAACGAGAACGGAGCCCATGGCTATCCCTCCCTCACGGCCACGAGGACGCGGGGACGGTGCGTGAGGTCCTCGCGGACCTCGACCGTCTCCCAGCCGTCCCGGGCGCGGACCAGGTCTGCCGCCGCGTCGAGCGCACCCTCGAAGAGCTCCACGGCGAGCGTCCCGCCCGGCGCGAGTGCGACGGGCGCGAGGTCGAGCAGGCGGCGGAACACGTCGAGCCCGTCCGCGCCGCCGTCGAGCGCGAGTTCCGGCTCGAAGTCGCGGACCTCGGCGGGGACCTCCTCGGCGAGCACGCGCGTGGGGATGTAGGGCGGGTTGGAGACGAGCACGGCGAACGAGCCCATGAGCTCGGGGTCCACCCCCGCAGCGAGGTCGCACTCCACGACGTCGACGACGTCCTCGAGACCCAGCGCGTCGCGGTTGCGGTTTGCCAGCTCGACCGCGCGCGGGGAGAGGTCGGTTGCTGTGACCAGCGTTCCCGGGCGCTCCGAGGCGATTGAGAGCGCGACGCAGCCGGTCCCCGTGCCCACCTCGAGCACGCGGGCGCCGCCCTCCGCCGCCGCCCGGTCCACGCCCTCGAGGGCGACGTCCACCAGGATCTCCGTCTCGGGACGCGGGATGAGCACGCCCCGCTCGCAGCGAAGGACGATGTGACGGAAGGGCATCTCTCCGGTCACGTACTGCAGCGGCTCCCCCGCCGCACGGCGCTCGATGGCGGCATGCATCTCGTCGAGCTCCCCCGGCTGGAGCGGCCGGTCGAAGTTCGTGTAGAGCTCGACGCGCGAGAGCCCCGTCACGGCGGCGAGCAGCCACTCCGCCGAGAGGCGCGGGTGCTCGTCGCCCTTGCGCTCGAGGTAGCCGCACGTCCAGTCGAGGACGCGCTTGATGGTCCAGGTGCCTTGGTCCGGCATGTTCGCCTCCCGTCTCGGTCCGGTCACAGCATCATAGCCCCGCTGTCGGCCGCCGCCGGGCCCTCGTCTTGGGCAAAACCTCCACTCGTGCTGCATCAGACCGCTTCCGGAACACAAAACCGTCGTTCGTGCAGCGCTCAGGTGGCCCCGAGGCGGTCCCTGCCGACGCACCCGCAGGCAAAACCGCAGGAAACGACATAACTGTTTGAATCTCATCTCGAAAATCGACGAGATTTACGCTACACGAACGGCGTTTTTGATTTCAAAACGCGCGTAACGTAGCACGAAGGACGCTTTTATGCACGTTCGCGCCCGCTCCGCTCGCCTACGCCACCTGGGAGAGCTTCTCGGCGCGCTCGGCAGCGGCCAGCGCCTCGATCACGCTCGAAAGCGTGTCGCCCAAAAGCACGCCGTTGTAGGTGCCGTTGAAGCCGATGCGGTGGTCGGTCACGCGGTCCTGCGGCTGGTTGTAGGTGCGAATCTTCTCGGCGCGGCTGCCGTGGCCGATCTGGGAGAGGCGGTCGGCGCCCTGCTCGGCCTGCTGCTTCTCCAGCTCCATCTCGTAGAGGCGGGCGCGCAGCATCTGCATGCAGACCTCGCGGTTCTGGATCTGCGAGCGCTGGTCCTGGGACTGCACCACGGTGTTGGTGGGCAGGTGGGTGATGCGCACCGCCGAGTAGGTGGTGTTGACGCACTGGCCGCCGGGGCCGGACGCGCAGTAGGTGTCGATGCGCAGGTCGTTCTGGTCGATCTGGATGTCGATCTCGTCGGCCTCGGGCAGCACCGCCACCGTGGCCGTGGAGGTCTGGATGCGGCCCTGGCTCTCGGTCTTGGGCACGCGCTGGACGCGGTGGACGCCCGACTCGAACTTGAGCACGGAGTAGACCTTGTCGCCGGAGACCTTGAACTCGATGGTCTTGAAGCCGCCGGCCTCGGACGGACTCGACGAGAGCACCTCGACCTTCCAGCCGCGGTGCTCACAGAAGCGCTCGTACATCTTGAACAGGTCGCCCGCGAAGATGGCGGCCTCGTCGCCGCCCACGCCGGCGCGGATCTCGACGATCGTGTCCTTGTCGTCGTTGGGGTCGGCGGGGATGAGCAGGAACTTGATGTCCTCCTCCAGGGCGGGAAGCTTGGCCTCGTTGGCGGCGATGTCCTCCTGGAGCATGGCCTTCTCGTCGGCGTCGGCCTCGTGGAGCATCTCCTTGGCGGCCTCGATGTCGTCGAGCGCGCCGAGGTACTCCCGGGCGCGCGTCACGAGCTCGGTCTGGCCGGCGTGCTCCTTGGCCAGGCGCGCGTACTCCTTGGGGTCGGAGACCACGGCCGGGTCCATGAGGCGCTTCTCGAGCTCCTCGTATGCCTGGATGATCTTGAGCAGCTTGTCTCGCATGTTCACTCCCTGCGTTGTCTTCAGCCTTTCCATCATACCCGAGGACGCGGTGTGAGACACTGGGGGCACGCGAATCCAGGGAGGCACCATGTCTGAGCCCGAGCAGGTCGGAAGGGACGAAGAGGTCGAGAGGGACACAGGGGCAGAGGCCACCGCGGAGATGGCCGACGCCGCGCCCGCCGAGCCCACGGCGGAGCTCGGCACCGCGGGGCCCGAGACGCCCGCCGACGAG
The DNA here is from genome assembly GCF_002159735.1 of Olsenella sp. An270. Classification (GTDB taxonomy): domain Bacteria; phylum Actinomycetota; class Coriobacteriia; order Coriobacteriales; family Atopobiaceae; genus Thermophilibacter. The sequence continues at coordinate 59,187 of NZ_NFJF01000007.1, read as the reverse complement.
GCCCCGACCGAGCGCCGACCGCCCGTCGACGCCACCGCCCCGCGACCGGCCGCACCCGCGGGCGAGGAGACGCGCCTGCGCGACGTGGGCGGCACCGTCATGGGCTACCTGCGCGGCAGGGCCCGAGTGCTCTCCGGGCTCGTCCGACGGCACCGCGGCGCGACCGTCGCGCTCGCGCTCATCGCCTGCGTCGCGGCGGCCCTTCTCGGCGTGGCGCTCTTCCGCGCCCTCGCGGTGCCCGACGCCGCAACGGTCGAGGCGGACGCCCGCGCCACCCTGTCCACGCCCGAGTGCTCGGGCGGCACCTACGGGACGGACGCCACGCTCGTGACGAAGGGCGTGGACGTGCGCTCGGTCTCGCGCTCCCAGACGGCCCCCGAGGGGACGAGCCCCCAGTTTGGCGCCGCCGGCTACGCCACGGCCGAGGTCGTGGCGAGCTATGCCGGCCAGGGCGTGACCGCCGACCAGGGGGCGACGCTCTCCTACGCGCTCGTCGACGGGACGTGGACAATCCTGCCCGGCGCGACCAACGAGGGCGTCACCTGGCACGCGACGGCCGGCGTGGATCAGAGCAAGGTGCTGAGCAACGTCCATCTGCTGCTCGAGCGCGTAGACGCCGCGGACGCCGGCGAGCCGCCGCTCGCCGAGCTCTACGCGAACGCGGCCATGGCGATCGAGAGCGAGTCCTTCGACGAGGAGGCCCAGACCGACACGCTCGAGGTCTCCTGCGTCCGGACCGAGGCGTTCGAGACCTACGAGTGCCTCCTGACCGTGACCTTCTCCTTCAGCCAGACCACCGGCCAGTGGGGCGTCTCGCAGGTGGAGGCGTCGGGCACCGCGCGCGAGCGCAACCTCGAGGCGCTCCTGGGCACCTGGTCCGGCGAGTTTAGGAGCCAGCAGACCGACGGCGGGAAGTGCCTGGCCGCGCGCGAGGGAGGGCTCACCGTGGAGGTGCTGGGCGTGAGCGTCGGCGAGGATGCCGTCATGCTCTCGGGCTACGTGAGCGGCGTCGCGCACTACCACGCCAATCCCGCGGACGACGCGGCCTCGTGCAAGGGCGACGTCGCGCTCGGCGAGGTGCACTTCACCGCACGGCTCGAGTCGGAGGACGAGGGGCTCGTGTTTGTCGCCGAGCTGCCGGAGGACGTGGGCGGCGACGCCTCCCTCACGCTGCGCTTTGGCACGCCCGAGGACCCGTCGGCCGCCGTGGCGGAGGTGCGCTCCGAGTTCACCTACGACGACGCGATCCTGTTCATCCCCTACGAGCGGACGGCGACCTACGTCGACTCGTTCACGCTGCTGCGCGCCGAGGCCGAGTAGGCGCCAGGCGGACCCCCGACGCATGAAAAAGCGCCCCGCAGGCGACGTGCCCGCGGGGCGCTCCCAGGTTCGCTGGGTCTGGCGCTACTCGGCGACCTCGGCGGTCTCCTCGGCGACAGCCTCGGCAGCGGGCTCCTCGGCGGGAGCGGCGGCAGCCTCGGCCTCGGCCTTCTTGGCGTACTCGGCGGCACGCTTGGCCTTCTCGGCGGCCTTGGCCTCCTTGGCGGCCTTCTTGGCGGCGGCCTCCTCGGCAGCCTTGGCAGCCTTGGCAGCCTTGGCCTCCTCGGCCTTCTTCAGCTGGGCGGCAGCGGCGCCACCAAACTTGTCGGCGAAGCGCTGGACGCGGCCGCCGGTGTCAACGAGCTTCTGGGTGCCGGTGTAGAACGGGTGGCACTTGTCGCAGAGGTCGACGCGCATCTCGCTCTTGGTGGAGCGGGTGGTCCAGGTGTTGCCGCAGGAGCAGCGAACGTTGCACTCCACGTACTCGGGGTGGATACCTTGCTTCATGGCAGGACTCCTCTTCTTCGGCCCTGGTTTCCGACCAGGGCAGGGGTTCGTCTTGGTTCCGACCAAGACACAATAGCCGTATGACTATATCAGAACGTCCGTGACGCGTCTGTGGAGATTTCCCGTCCGCCGCGCGCTAAGATGGGCGAGAAGAACCGCGGACCGGAGGTGACCCATGTTCCTCGCCATAGACGTCGGCAACACGCAGTCCACGCTCGGCCTCTTTGACGAGGACGGCCGGCTCGTGCGCGGATGGCGCATGTCCACCAACGCCACGGACACCTCCGACATGCTGCACTCGCGCCTCTGGGGCTACTTCGGCAAGGACGGCCTCGACCTCGCCGCCGTCACCGATGCGGGCGTGGCCAGCGTGGTGCCCGCGCTCGAGCGCGCGTGGCGGCGCTGCCTGGAGACGCACCTCGGGCACGACCCGCTCGTCGTGAGCGCCGGGCGCGACTACGGCATGGAGGTCGCCATGCCCGACCCGCGCCAGGTCGGCGCCGACCGCATCGCCAACGCCATCGCGGCGCGCAGCACGTATGGCGCGCCGGTCATCGTGGTGGACTTTGGGACCGCGACGAACATCGACGTGGTTGACGCGACGGGCGCCTACCGTGGCGGCGCCATCTCGCCGGGCCTCATGCTCTCGGCGAACGCGCTCTTCTCGCGCGCGGCCAAGCTCGCGAGCATCCCCGTGGAGGCGCCGGGGCGGGCGCTCGGCGACAGCACCGAGGCGGCGCTGCAGTCGGGCCTCGTGATCGGTGCGGCGGCGCAGGCGGAGGGGCTCGTGGCGCGCATCCGCGCGGAGCTCGGCGCGCCGGGTGCCACCGTCGTGGGGACGGGTGGGCTCGCGCGCACCGTCGCGCGGGCGACGGACCTCTTCGACGCGATCGACCCCGACCTCACCCTGCGCGGCATCCGCGAGATCTGGCTCCGCGAGCGCGACCGCGCATAGCGAGCGCGAGGTTTGGGTTCGCCCGCTGGGAGGCAGGATGCCGACAATTTGCGAATGCGCACGTAAATGGCCATGCCGCAAAATGGGTGCCCACCGTTTGGCAAAACGGTGAACCCAAACCTCGGAAAGGGGTCGTTCAGACGTAGCGCAGGCGCGCCTGCTCGGGGGCGACCTCGAGCTCCTGGGTGCCGTTCGCCAGACGCACCGTGGCGCGCCCCCACACGTCCACGGCCACGAGCGTGCCCTCGCCGATCACGCGGTCGCCGCGCAGGACCTCGACCTGCTCGCCCGTGCCGAGAAGGGCGTCAAAGTAGTCGGAGAGCACCGGCGCGAGCGGCCCGGCCGCGGCACGGCCCTCCGCGACGCCCTGCGCCCATGCGCCGACGGCCTCGCTGGCGGCGCGCTCGAGCACGGCGGCGTCGAAGCCCCGCTCCGCGTCCCATGCAAGGTCGCAGCGGACGAAGACGCCCTCGTCGTCGTAGCCGGCGCGGGCGTCGACGCTCACGAGCGGCTCCCCGCTCGCCGTGACCACCTCGTGCGGCCAGCGCACGCGGGCGCCCAGCTCGCGGGCGACGCCGAGCGCACACACGTGCGGCACGCCCGTCACGTGGCCCATAGGCACCGCCGGGCGCAGCGCGAACGACGTCCCTACTCCCACGCGACCTCCCCCAGGTCGGCCGTCACCTGGCCCACGCGCTCCTCGCGCGGGGTCACGGCCACGCCGGCGTGCGTGAGGAAGCGCTCCGGGTCGTGCATGAGGTCCTCCATCGGCACGATCACGTAGTCGCGCTCGCCGAGGCGGGGGTGCGGCAGCGTGAGGCGGGCGCCGGCATGGGACTCCCCGTCGACCCAGACGAGGTCGCAGTCGATGGTGCGCGGGCCGCTGCCCGGCTTCTTGGCGCCGGCGCGGGAGGCGTCGTCCTTCTCGCCCTTGGGACGGATGCGCCCGAGCTGGTCCTCCACCTCGAGCAGCTTGCCCATGAGCACAAGCGGGTGCAGCTCAGTGCGGATCTCTGCCACGGCGTTGGCCACCGGCGTGGCGATGCCGTAGGCGGGCTCGGTCTCGTAGGCGTGGCTCACGCTGACCACGCAGGTGAGCGGGATCTCATCGATGAGCTGGGCGGCGCGCGCGAGGTTGGCCACGCGGTTGCCCACGTTGGAGCCCAGGCTCACAAAGCCCTGGCGCGCGTCCTTGTGCGAGACGGCCCAGTAGGCGTTCACGGCCTGCGCGACCTCGGCGACGTTGTGGACGCGCAGGATCCGGGCGCCGTTCTCGATCGCGGAGATGCACACGCCCGCCGTGGCCGCGTCGCGCGCCGCAGGGTCGGCCTCGCCGCCGAGCGCGCCCACGAAGCGCTTGCGCGAGACGGCGCACATGAGCGGGTAGCCCATCGACGCCATGGAGCGCGTGGCGCGCTGGATGACCACGTCCTCGTCGGCGTACTTGTCGAAGCCCGCGCCCGGGTCCATGCAGATGCGGTCGCGCGAGACGCCGGCGCGCATGAGGGTGCGCGCCTGGTCGCCCAGAAAGCCCATGACCTGGCGCATGATCGGCGCCTGGTCGGGCAGGGTGAAGCGATGCTGGGACGCCACGGGGCGCGGCTGGGCGGAGCCGCTCGGGCGCGACTCGTCGAGCAGGACCTGACGGCGCGTGGCATGCGTGCCGAGGCCGCCCTGGTTCCAGTGCATGACGACGCAGCCGCAGTCGGTGTCGGCCGCCACCTGCACCATCTCGGGGTCGGTGAAGCCGCTGACGTCGTTGACGATGGAGGCGCCCAGGCGCACGCACATGCGCGCGACGTCGGCGTGGCGCGTGTCGACGGACACCACGGCGCCCGCCTCCACGAGTGCCCGCACCACCGGCACCACGCGCCCGGCCTCCTCCTCGGAGCTCACGGGCGTGTGCCCGGGGCGCGTGGACTCGCCGCCCACGTCGATGATGTCGGCACCCTCGTCGAGCATGGCCAGGCCGCGCGCGACGGCCGCGTCGAGGCTGAGGTTCTCCCCGCCGTCCGAGAAGGAGTCGGGCGTCACGTTGAGGATGCCCATGATGCGCGGTCGCGCGAGGGAGATCTCGTGCGCGCCGCAGCGCCAGGTTGCGTAGTTTTCTCTGAGCATGCTGTCCTCCTCGGGGCGGGCTCTTCTCGTCCCATTGTACCCACGGGGCGCGCCGGCGGGCGAGAAGGACGCGCACGCGGCGCGGAGGCGCCTAGCCCAACGTGATGTAGCCGGTGCCCTGATCGGGGTCGTCGGGCTGGGGCCCGCCGTCGGCCGAGCCGAAGAGGACCTCGCGCAGGTACTGGGCGTGTCCGGCCTCGTAGGCGGCGTTCAGGCGACGCGGGCTGACGGTGGCGTTCTCGACGGGCATCTCGTCGGGGTAGATGACGAGCGCCCGGCCGTCCCTCTCCAGCTCCTCCACGTGGTCGAGCGCCGCGTTGTAGCGCTCCCAGCGCGTGAGCAGCGCCTTTCTGAGATACGGGTAGTCGCGCGCCACGGCCTTGAACATTTGGTTGTCACGCGCGCCGGGCTCCTTCTTGCGGTAGCCGCGCGGGCGGGTGGCCACGAAGACGAAGCGCTCGAAGCCGTCGTCCTCGGCCATGCAGAGCGGGATGCCGGCGCCCGTGCCCAGGCCGCCGTCCATGAGGACGCGGCCGTCGACCTCGATGGGCTTCATCATGCCCGGAAGCGTGGAGCTGGCGCGCACGAGGTCGATCATGCGCATGGGGTCGGTCATGTCCTCGCGGCCAAAGCGCACCGTGCGCCCGGTGTCACGCTCGAAGGCCTGGATGCGCAGGCGCGCGGGGTTGGCCGAGAAGGTGTCCCAGTCAAAGACGAGCGTGCCGTCACGCAGCGCGCCCTCGTAGAGCGAGTCGGCGTCGAAGTAGCCGCGCCCGCGCAGCAGCGAACGCAGGCCCACCAGGCCCTTGGCCACGCCGTCGGTCATGAAGGCCTCGCGCACGCGCTTGCGGTCGCGCGAGAGGTAGTTGACGGAGTTGCTGGCGCCGGCGGAGAGGCCGCAGACGTAGTCGAAGTAGATGCCCTGCTCGAGCAGGACGTTCGCGAACGCGCAGGTGTACGCCGCGCGGTAGCCGCCGCCCTCGAAGACGAGCGCGCAGTCAAGGACGTTGTTTCGCAGGGCCTCCATGTGACGCCTCCCTCTTGCCTGACATAAGCTACCTTGTTCCCAACTGAGCGGGCGCGCAGACGCCTCCGCAGGATTACCATGATAGGAGGTCTTCCGAAGGAGGGCGCATGGGACGTGCGATCACCGATGCCGCCGAGGCGGCGGCCGAGCTCAGGAGCCTCTTCTCGCGGGCGAGAAGGGCGGTGTTCTTTGGCGGTGCCGGCGTCTCCACGGCGAGCGGCATCCCCGACTTCCGCAGCGCCGACGGGCTCTACCACCAGCACTTTGCCTATCCGCCCGAGGAGATGCTCGGGCACGACTTCTTCGTGACGCACACCGAGGAGTTCTACGAGTTCTACCGCGAGCGCATGATCTGCCTCGGGGCGCGACCCAACCGCGCGCACATGAAGCTCGCGGAGCTCGAGGCCGAGGGTCACCTCGCGGCCGTGGTCACGCAGAACATCGACGGCCTGCACCAGGCTGCCGGCTCGCGGACGGTGCACGAGCTGCACGGCTCGGTCCACCGCAACGTCTGCACGCGCTGCGGCGAGACCTACTCCGCCGAGTGGGTGCTCGCGACCGAGGGCGTGCCGCACTGCGAGAGGTGCGGCGGCCTCGTGAAGCCCGACGTCGTGCTGTACGGAGAGCAGCTCGACGAGCGCGTTCTTCTCGCCAGCGTGAGGGCGATCGAGGAGGCGGACCTGCTGGTCATTGGGGGCACGTCGCTCGTGGTGTACCCCGCGGCGGGGCTCGTGAACTACTTCCGCGGGGACGACCTCGTGATCGTCAATCGCGAGCGGACGCCGCAGGACGGCGCCGCCGACCTCGTGTGCGCCTGCGACATCGCGGCGGCCTTCGACTTCTAGCGCGGGGCGAACGGCTACACTGGTTCCAGCCAGACCCCCGTCGAGAGGACTCCTATGCCCCGCGAGCTGCGCCTCGTCTCCTGGAACGTCAACGGCCTGCGTGCCGTCATGAAGAAGGACCCGAGCTTCGTCGACGTGGTCGAGGCCACCGGCGCCGACGTCTTTGCCATCCAGGAGACCAAGCTGCAGGAGGGCCAGATCGAGCTCGACCTGCCCGGATACCACCAGACCTGGAGCTACGCCGAGCGCAAGGGCTACTCCGGCACGGCCGTCTTCTCCCGCGAGGAGCCGCTGCGGGTGATCAACCACATCGGTGCCCCGGCGGCCGACGACGAGGGCCGCGTCTGCGCGCTCGAGTTCCCGAGCTACTGGTTCGTGGACGTCTACACGCCCAACGCGCAGAACGAGCTGGCGCGCATCGACACGCGCCTGGCCTGGGACAGCGCCTACCGCGAGTTCCTGTGCGGCCTCGCCGCCGAGAAGCCCGTGGTGACCTGCGGGGACTTCAACGTGGCCCACAACGAGATCGACCTCAAGAACCCCGGTCCCAACCGCGGCAACGCCGGCTTCTCCGACGAGGAGCGCGAGAGCTTCACGCGCCTGCTCGACGCCGGCTTCACCGACACCTTCCGCGCGCGCCACCCCGACCTCGCCGGCGCCTACAGCTGGTGGAGCTATCGCTTCAACGCGCGCAAGAACAACGCCGGCTGGCGCATCGACTACTTCCTCGTGTCCAACGACATCGCCGACCGCGTGAGGGGCGCGTCGATCCTCTCCGAGGTCTACGGGTCCGACCACTGCCCCGTGGAGCTCACAATCGAGCTGTAGGCGGCGCCGGGCGCAACTAGAGGGCTGGGACCGTGAGGCCGGCTTCGGACATCGCGTCGAGGAACGCCGCGGCGCAGCGCGTGGCGACGAGCTCCTGCGGGAAGCCAATCCCCTCCAGGAGCTCCAGCGCGGCGGGGACACGGCCCACGTCGGTGCAGACGTGGGCGTCGCTGCTCACGATGACGCGGCACCCCAGCTCGGCGCAGGCCTCGGCTATCGAGCGGCAGCTCTGCCAGGTGCGCCCCTCGCGGCGGCGCGCCTCCAGGCTGTGGTTGTTGATCTCCATGAGCTTGCCCAGGCGCGCGGCCTCGCCGACGACCTCGCGGACGTCGAACGGCACGCCGGCCCGACCCGCATGCCCGAGCGCGAGCACCTTGGGCTGAGCGAGGGCGCCGAGGTACATCTCGGTCCCCTGGGAGACGGTGGCCTCGCGGGCGAACTCGCGGTAGTGGACGCTCGCGATGACGTAGTCGCAGCTCGCAACCACGCGGTCGTAGAGCGTGGTCACGGAGCGCAGCGGTCCTCCGGTGATGTCCTCGGCGACGGCGACGTCCTGCCCGAAGAGGCGTCCGTCGAGCGTGCGGATGTCCGCCTCGGCGCCGTGGAGCAGCCTCACGCCCTCCAACGTCCGCGGCCAGGTCGTCGTGTTAATGAAGTACTGGTAATCTCGCAGGTCGGCGTGGGTGAGGTCGGCTCCGGGGAAGAGCATGTCGGAGAAGTGATCCGTTACGCCCAGCAACTCGAGCCCCGCGTCGCGGGCAGCGAGCACGTTCTCGCGCACCGTGGAGTAGGCGTGGCGCGAGAAGAGCGTGTGGGTGTGGACGTCGCAGCGGTTCTGCAGCATGGAACTCCCCTAGCGGTAGCTGGCGGCGAGCTTCTCCCAGGCGGGCATGGAGTTCACGATGGTCTCGCGCGAGACGCAGTAGCCCACGCGCACCCAGCCCGGGCAGCCGAAGGAGTCGGAGGGGACGGGCAGCAGCTCGAGGTCGCGGCAGCGCTCGAAGAACTTCTCGGCGTCCGGCTCGAGCGCCTTGACCCACAGGTAGAACGCCCCCTCGGGCTCGATGAACTCGTAGCCCAGACGCGAGAGGCCCTCAGTGAGCGCGCGGCGGTTCTCGGCATAGGCCTCGACGTCGCTCGGGCAGTCCACGCAGTCGATCAGCACGCGCTGGAAGAGCGCCGGGGCGCAGACGAAGCCCAGCTTGCGACCAGCGCCGGCCACCGCGAGCACGAGGTCGTCGTGGTCGGGGTTGGTGGGCGGCACCAGCACCCAGCCGATGCGCTCGCCCGGCAGCGAGAGGCTCTTGGAGTAGCTGTAGCACACGATCGAGCGGTCGTAGACGGACGGCACCCACGGCACCTCGGCGCCGTAGGTGATCTCGCGGTAGGGCTCGTCGGCGACGAGGTAGATCGCGGTGCCAAGGCGCTCCTCGGCCTCGCGGAGCGCGGAGGCGAGTGCGGCCAGGTTCTCGCGGGAGTAGACAGAGCCCACGGGGTTGTTGGGCGAGTTGATCACCACGGCCTTGGTGCGCGGCGTGATCGCGGCGGCAACGGCGGCCACGTCCACCTGGAACGTGGCGGGATCGGCCATGACCTCCACGCACGCGGCGCCCGCGGTCTCGATCCAGACGCGGTACTCGGGGAAGTACGGCGCGATCACGATGACCTCGTCGCCGGGGTTCACGGTCGCGTGGAACGTGATGGAGAGCGAGGCCGCCGCGCCGCAGGTGAGGTAGAGGTCACCGGCGGAGGCGGCGCCGTCGCCAAAGCGGCGGGAGAGGCTCGCCGCCACCGCCTCGCGGGCGGCGGGCAGGCCGTTGGCGGGCGTGTAGCCGTGGAGCTGCGTCGCCGGCAGCGCGAGGCTGCGCTCGATCGAGGCGCGCACGGCGTCGGGCGCGGGGATCGAGGGGTTGCCCAGCGAGAAGTCAAAGACGTTCTCGGCGCCGATCTCGGCCTTGCGGGCGTTCGCGTACGCGGAAATCTCTCGGATGGAGGACTTCTGTGCGCCGTACGCGCGGCTCTTCTCGTTGATGCTCACTGCTGCTCCCCTCCGGCGGCGTCCGCCGCCCCGTCGTTCTTCTCGGTCGCGACGTACTCGTCCCAGCGGTCGTCGAGAAGGGCGTCAACCGCGGCACCCTCCACGGTCTCGCGCTCCAGGAGCACGCGTGCCATGGTGTCCATCTGGTCGCGCCGGGCGTCCAGCGCCTCGCGGGCGCGGGCGTGGCCGGTGCGCATGATGCGCTCGACCTCGTCGTCGATGCGCTTGGCCGTCTCGGCGGAGTAGTCCTGGTGGTTGGCGTAGTCGCGCCCCAGGAAGACCTCGTGCTGCGCCTCGCCGAAGACCTGCGCGCCCAGCTCGTCGCTCATGCCGTAGCGCGTGACCATCGTGCGCGCGAGCTTGGTCGCCCGCTCGAGGTCGTTGCTCGCGCCGGTTGTGACGTCGTCGCAGAAGAGCTCCTCGGCCGTGCGGCCCGCGAGCAGCACCGCGATCTGGTCGAGCATGCCGTCGCGAGTCTCCAGGAAGTGGTCCTCCTCGGGGATCTGCATGGTGTAGCCGAGCGCCTGGCCGCGGCTCACGATGCTGATCTTGTGGATGGGGTCGGAGTGCGCCAGGACGTGGCCCACGAGGGCGTGGCCGGACTCGTGGTAGGCGATCACGCGACGCTCGCGCTCGGTGATGACGCGGCTCTTGCGCTCGGGGCCGGCCATGACGCGCTCCATGGCCTCCTCGACCTCGTCGGCGCCGATCGTCTCCTTGCGCCGGCGGGCGGCGAGCAGCGCCGCCTCGTTCATGAGGTTGGCGAGGTCGGCGCCCGTGAAGCCCGGCGTCACCTTGGCCAGGCGCGCGAGGTCGACGTCGGCGGCGACGGGCTTGCCCTTGGCGTGCACGGTCAGAATCTTCTCGCGGCCGCCCACGTCGGGACGGTCGACCGTCACGCGGCGGTCGAAGCGGCCGGGGCGCAGCAGCGCCGGGTCGAGGATGTCGGGGCGGTTGGTGGCGGCGATCAGGATGACCGAGGAGTTGTCCTCGAAGCCGTCCATCTCGACGAGCAGCTGGTTGAGGGTCTGCTCGCGCTCGTCGTGCCCGCCGCCGAGGCCGGCGCCGCGCTGGCGGCCGACGGCGTCGATCTCATCGATGAAGACGATGCAGGGGGCGGCCTCCTTGGCCTGCTTGAAGAGGTCGCGCACGCGGGAGGCGCCCACGCCCACGAACATCTCGACGAAGTCGGAGCCGGAGATGGAGAAGAAGGGGACGCCCGCCTCGCCGGCCACGGCCTTGGCGAGCAGCGTCTTGCCGGTGCCCGGCGGGCCCACGAGCAAAAGGCCGCGCGGGATGCGGGCGCCCATCTTGTGGTAGCGCTCGGGGTCGGCGAGGAAGTCGCGGACCTCCTGGAGCTCCTCGACCGCCTCGTCGATGCCCGCGACGTCGGCAAAGGTGACCTTGGGTCGCTCGCCCTCCAGGGTGAGCGCCTTGGTCTTGGAGAAGGACATGGTCTTGTCCTGCTGCTGGGACATGCGGCTCATGTAGAAGACGAAGACGCCCACGAGCAGCAGCGTGGGGACAACCGAGACGATGATCGTCTCCAGCAGGTCGCCGGAGCTCGTGTCGATCCGGTAGGTGACGCGCGGGTGCTCGGCCATGAGCTCTGCCAGCGAGTCGGATCCCACGTAGACGCTCTGATACTCGACGAGCTTGGAGTCGTCGCCGCGGTCCTCCGCGCTGGTCCAGTACGTGCCGGCGACGCTGCCGTCGGAGGTCTTGTAGGTGACCTCGGCGACGCGCCCCTGCTCGACGGCGGTCACGAACTGGTTGGTGGGCAGCACGTCTGCGGAGCGGTCGCGCCCGGAGAGCGCGGAGCCCATCGAGTAGGCCAGGTAGACCACGATGGCAAGGACGAGCAGCCCCGTGATGGTGCCGGAGCGGGAGGGGCCGCCCGGCAGGCCCGGGGACCCACCGCTGTTCTGTCCGTCTCTGTCCCCGCTGTTGTTTGGATCTGGCACGCGCGTCCTCGCTTACTGATAGACCTCGGGCTTGAGGATGCCGATGTAGGGCAGGTTGCGATAGCGCTCCGCGAAGTCAAGGCCGTAACCGACGATGAACTCGTCGGGCACGTGGGTTCCCACGTAGCGCGGCTCGATGGCCGGACGCTTGCCGGCGACGTCCTTCACGAGGAACGCCGCTACCTCGACCGAGGCCGGGCCGCGGCCCTTGAGCAGGTCGATGAGGTAGGAGAGCGTGAGGCCGGAGTCGAGGATGTCCTCGACGATGAGCACGTTGCGACCTTCGATCTTGGTGTCGAGGTCCTTGACGATGCGGACCACGCCGGAGCTCTTGGCCGCCTCGCCGTAGCTGGAGACCGCCATGAAGTCCACCGACATCGGGCAGTCGATGGCGCGCATGAGGTCTGCCGTGAAGACCACGGCGCCGCGCAGCACGGCCACGACCAGCGGATTCTTGTCGGCATAGTCGCGGGTGATCTGCTCGCCCATACGACTCACGATGCCGCGGATGTCCTCCTCGGAAAGCAGGACCTCCTTGACGTCAGGATGCAGTGACTCCATGGCTCTCCCCTTCCTCTGGCATGCGGTGCCATGTTGCTTATGCAAGCATACCGCAGGACAGAGGGCGTGTGCGCACTCGAGCGCAAAGCGACGGCGGCGGGACCGCCGGCGCCCTGTCGGGAGCTTGCTGCATAAAACGTCCACTCGTGCAGCACTAGGCACCTTCCCGTGCATAAAACCGCGATTCGTGTAACGTCTTTTTTGCCCCTGAGACGACTTTGAAGCGGGCGCGCTTGCAAAGTCGCTGGATTCAGAATCAGATTTAGAATCAATTTTCGATTTTGCGGCGAAATCACGCTACACGAGTCGACGTTTTGTTTTGAAAAGCGCGCGAATGTAGCACGAGCGCGGGTTTTATGCACGGCACGCCGCGGAGCGCGCCTACGCCTCCCTGAGGAGGGCGAGCTCGAGCAGCCACCTGGTCGCGGCAGCGCAGCGGGCGCGCTCATCGGGCCGGACGGGGGCGACCCAGACCACCGCGCCGGTGGGCGAGGTGCGCACCACGGGCACCGCCGCCCGGTCGTCGAGGGGGACGCCCGCCTCGCCGAGCAGGTCGGACACCTTCTTGGACTGGCCGTGCATGCCGAGGGGGCACAGGACGTCACCGGGCCGGGGCGCATCGACCCACAGCCGCCCGCCACGAGCGGGGTCCACGCCAGCGGCGACGGCGTCGAGGAGGACCGACTCACCGTCCCACTCCAGCGCGTGCGCGCGGGCGCGTGCCGCGGGGTCCGTGCCAGGCGCGACCTCGACGAGGCGCGCGACGAGCACGCGACCGTCCGCGAGCTCGAGCCGCCCGGGGACCTCGAGCCAGGCGGCGGAGGGCGAGGGGACGCCCGACCGGGCGCGCAGCACGAGCAGGCCATGCTCCACGCGAGCGGAGACACCCATCGGTATGGTGAGCGACCCCTCTCCTGCGGCGACGGCGCGCAGGATGCCCGCGACGTGGCGGGCCTCGAGCCGGGCGCCCGGGCAGACGGCGAGGAGCGCGGCGCGCACCACGCGGCGCGCGACGGCGACCTCGAGTGCGGCCAGGCGGGCCGCGTCCAGCACGACGAGCCCCTCGGCCTCGCGGCGCGTGAGGTCGCGCAGGGCGCGACCAGCAACGGAGGTGAGATAGGCATCCTCGTCGGAGAGGATGTCGCAGGTGGCGGCAAGGTTGGCCACAATACGCGGGTTTCGCTCCCGCACCACGGGCATGACCTCGTGGCGGACGTAGGCGCGCAGGTAGCGGGTGTCGGCGTTGGTGTCGTCCTCGCGCCAGACGATGCCGCGCATGCGCAGCAGGTCGCAGAGCTCCTCGTGCGTTCGGTCCAAAAGCGGCCGGACGATGTGGTTCCGGCGTCGCGGAATCGACGAGAGCCCCGCCGCCCCGGTGCCGCGGATCGCGTTCATGAAGAAGGTCTCCGCGCGGTCGTCGGCGGTGTGGGCGGTGAGGATGCGCGCGGCAGAGCGCGGCGTGCCCGCGCGTTCGGAGAGCTCGTTGGCTAGGCGGGTCGCCTCGGCGTAGCGCAGCTCGCGGCCCGCGTTCTCCACGTTGTCCCCCGCGCCGGCGGCAAGCGCCGCCACGTCGGCACGCCTGATCGTGCAGGGCATGCCGTAGCGGGCGGCGAGGTCGCGAACAAATTCCTCGTCCTCCTCGGCGTCCAGGCCGCGCAGACCGTGGTTGACGTGCAGCACGTGGAGTCGCTCGCGGGCGATGCGCGCGCGGCCGCGTCCGTCGTCGATGTCCAGTGCGGAGGTGGCGGCCAGCACGAGCAGCGCCGTGGAGTCCGCGCCGCCCGAGACCATGAGGACCACGGGCGCGGCGAGCGCCGGGTCGACCTGGCCGCTCGGGCGCTCGAAGCGCTCGCCCGAGGCACCAAATCTGCGAGAGACGCTCGGCATGTGTCACCCCCAACGGGTACCCTGTACTACTGCGGGACGCCATGCCCGCCACCAGAAGTGTACGACAGCGAGAGGACCCCCATGACCCCCGAAATCCACCTGCACGTGCTGGCCAGCGGCTCCAAGGGCAACGCCGCCGTGGTCGAGGGCCCCGGGGGCTCGGTGCTCGTCGACTGCGGCATCTCGCGGCGGGCGCTCCTCGGCCGGGCGGACGAGCTGGGCGTGGACATGGGTCGCGTGGTCGCCGTGATCCTCACCCACGAGCACTCCGACCACGTGGGCGGGCTCACCGTGTTCTGCAACCGCTTCGACGGGCTGCTCCTCGCGACCGCCGGCACCATTGCCGCGCGCCGCTACCTCGCCGAGCTGCCGTTCACGCTCGTTGGCCACTCCGACGAGCTGGAGGTCGCCGGCATGCGCGTGCGGACCTTCCCCACCTCGCACGACGTGGCCGATCCCATCGGCCTGCGCTTCTCCACGGACGACGACGCGCTCGGCTTCTGCACCGACACCGGCGAGCTGGGCGACGAGGCGCTCGAGGCCCTGGCGGGAACGCGCATCCTGGCGCTCGAGTCCAACCACGACGAGCGCATGCTCGCGACGGGCACCTATCCCGCCTACCTCAAGGCCCGTGTGGGCGGGCCGTGCGGCCACCTCTCCAACGCCCAGGCGGCGGCCGCGCTCGGACGCCTGGTGGGGCCGGACACCGAGACCGTGGTCGCCATGCACCTCTCGCAGGAGAACAACCGCCCGAGCCTCTGCGCGCGGGAGCTGGCGGCGGCGGTCAGGGCCGAGGTCGCCCCCGGGGAGGACGGTCGCCCGGAGGCCCGCACGCCCGACGGCCGCCTCACGATCTGCTGCGCCGCGCAGGACTGGCCGCTCTCCGTCTTCTAGCAGGGGACGGACGAGAAGGGCGGGCGTTCGTGAGAGAAATCGCCGCCCTTGTCATTGGCCGTTCTAGAAAACGCGGTTCTTGTCGCTAGCTAATCTAGTAAAAGGCGCTCTTGTCCTGAGGGGCTCTAGAAACTTGGGGCCTTGTACCGCGAGAGGGGATAACGCCCGTACAACGGCGGCGATTCTTAGAGTGGCGGCGGACAAGGACGGCGATTTCTAGACGAGGCCCGGACAAGGGCTGCAATTCCTGGGCCAAAGCAAAAAACGGGCCGGAACCCGTGGGTCCCGACCCGCCGAATCGCTGCGTTTCCCGACGTTAGTCGATCGTAATCTTGGTGACGTTGGCCTTCTCGTCCTGCTTGGGGACGTTCACCGTGAGGATGCCGCCCTCGAGCTTGGCGGTGAGACCGGCCGTGGCCGCGTCCTTGAGGAAGACGCCGCGCGTGGCGCTCCACTCGCCGGACTCCTTGTAGAGGTAGTTCTTGCCCTTCTCCTCGTCGGACTCCTTCTTCTCGACGGAGACGGACAGGCGACCCTCGTTGAGCTCGACGTCGATCTGGTCGCGCGTGACGCCCGGGAGCTCGGCGGTCACGACGTAGGCGGTGCCGGCGTCCTCGACGTTCATCTTGAAGCCGGCGTTGCCCGTGGAGAGCGCGGCGAACGGCGCGTCGAAGATGCGGTCGAACTCGTCAAACGGCCAGCTGCGGAGAGCCCTCGTGTAACGGTCGTACGGAATCATGCTTGCCATGGTGATCACTCCTTCTATCTGTGGTGGGCGCCTCCTTGGGCACCCTGTCGCTCGTTGGTACTTATTCCCCGACGCGGGCGGAATATGCGGTGCGGGCGAGAAATTCTCAGCGACACATACTCATCATATCTAAGCGTCACCAACTTAGATTTTGAACAGGAGACAAGCTGTTGCATAATGTCGCAAACCGAGAAGAGAGCCGGAGGTCCCATGAGCAGCAGCGAGCCCAACAGCGGTGCCGCGGGCAGGCATGCCGCGCCCTATGTGCGTCAGCGCCCGGCGCACCGCAGCGTGGAGCCGATCGACGACCTCGCCCAGGAGCCGGACGAGTCCGGCTATGTCGCGCACGAGTCCGACTACGTCGCGCCCGGCGGGATGATCTCGGGCCGTGCGTACCGCCGCTCCCGCGCCGAGGGCGCTCAGCTGCGCCGCGACCTCCAGTACGGTCAGTACCTGGAGATCCCCAAGGGCCGCCGCGACATCTTCGCCTCGCGCGAGCGCCGCACGCGCATCAAGACCGCGATCGCCCTCTTCGTGGTGCTGGCCGTGCTCGCCGTCGTGGTCTTCTTAGTCTGGGAGTACATGCAGACCAACTGGGGCTCAACCGCCCGCTAGGCGACGTCACGCCCAGGGGTCGGGCTGGAAGAGCGGCTCGGGGTCCGGGCGGCGGTCCGAGTACGGGTCGTACCCGTCGTCGTCCTCGTTCTCCGCGCGGCGAAACTCGTCCTTCTCGGCCTGCTTGTCCTTGTCGTCCATGTGATCACCCCGTGAACAGGTCGACGTACGCCGCGAACTCGCAGACGCTGCCGTCGAACTTGGAGAGGTCCTGCCCTGAGAAGTGGGAGGTCGGCGCCACCATGGCCACGACGCCCGTGGTGGACCCGTGGCCGCCGATGCGCACCACCCACGTGTAGCCGTCCTGCTCGCCGTAGCCGCAGACGAAGTGCCAGTCGCCGGTCGCGCCCACGCGCGCCATGACCTCGTCCTGCGTGCAGATATCGAGAAGGCCCTCGAACCCGCATGCCTCCATCACGGCGCGCACGCCCGCCTCGCTCTCCGAGCCGCCGCCGGACGGTAGCGTGGCCGTGGAGAACGCGTAGC
Organism: Olsenella sp. An270; assembly: GCF_002159735.1. Taxonomy (GTDB): domain Bacteria; phylum Actinomycetota; class Coriobacteriia; order Coriobacteriales; family Atopobiaceae; genus Thermophilibacter. The sequence continues at coordinate 42,394 of NZ_NFJF01000007.1, read as the reverse complement.
GCACACCGCCCACGCCGGCACCCTGCTCCAGCATGTTGGCGCCGCCGGAGCCGTCGTCGCGGCCGCCCGAGGCCGACTCCGGGTAGTCGCCGATCTGCAGGGACTCGCCCTGCGGCCCGGCGAAGATGGCGTAGGCGTTGCCGCTCGAGGGGTAGGTCGCGCCGTAGCGCAGCGTGAAGCCCTCCTCGGCGAGGTAGCTCGCCAGCGCCTCGGGCTCCAGGTCAAAGTACTCGAGCAGCCGCATGGGCGCGCTCGGGTAGGGGCTCGCGACGCTCAGGGTGACGCTCGCGCCGCCGGCGACCTCGGTGCCGGGTGCGGGGTCGGAGCCCACGACGGTGTTCTTCTGGGCGTCGGACTCCACGTAGGAGACGGTGCCGGTGAGGCCGGCCTCCTCCAGCGCGGCGAGCGCCTCGTCGGCGGCCATGCCCTCGAGGTCGGGCACCGAGAAGGGCTGTGCCACGGTGAGCGTGATCGGGTCGGCCGAGACGAAGGCCGAGCCCTCCGCGGGGTCCACGGCGAGCACCGTGCCCGCCGGCTCGTCCGAGTTCAGGCGCGTGACCTGCACGTTGGCGGCGCCCGCGTCATAGAGCGCCTGCGTGGCCCCCTCCTCGGACAGGCCCACGACGGCGGGCACCGTGCGCTCCCCCGCCACGACCAGCGTGACGCCGGCCGACGGGTCCGCGCGCTGGCCCTCGGCGGGGTCGCACGAGAGGACGGTCCCGTAGTCGCCGTCGCCGGCGCGGTACTCGACCTCCACGGCAAAGCCCGCGCGCTCGAGTTCCGCGCGGGCGTCCTCCTCGGCCATGCCCACGACCTGCGGCACGGTCCTGCCGCCCCAGAGCTCGTTCGCATAGGTGAGGTAGGCGGCGCCCGCCGCCGCGGCGACGGCCAGCACGACGAGAAGGGCCACGGCCCAGCGCGGCATGCGGCGCTTGCGCTTGGGCAGGCTCTCGACCGGCGACTCGATGGCCACGACGGGGCGCGCGGTCGTGAGGTCCTCGGGCGCGGCGGGCGAGAAGTACGGGTCGGACAGCGCGTCGATGCCGTCGCGACCGGTCAGGAGCGTGGTCGGCTCGGCGTCCACGGGCGGGACGCGACGCACCACGCGCGTGGCGTCGACGCGGGTCTCGTCGGGGTCCGGGCCCGCGAGGCGCGTGGCGTCCGGGTCGACGCCGGGCAGGTCCTCGGGCCGCATGCGCACCGTACGGTCGTCCTTCTCGCCCATCTCGCCTCCTCAACCGGTCGTTGCGTCACCTTCATGGTAGCGCCCGACAACAGCGCCGAGACAGAGATTCTGCACAGAATCGGGTGTCTGGAGGGGCGATTCTGTGCCGTTTCTCTGTCTCGGCGGGGTTGGACAGCAGGCGAGAAGGACGTGCCGCCGTTACTCCAGGGCGTCGGGCTCCAGGGGCTCGTCGTCGGCGGGGACGGCGCCGGCGGCGCGGCGGCGGTCGGAGGCGGCGTCGTCGCGCGCGGCGAAGAGCCGGCCGTCGTCGTCAACGTCCACGCGGACCACGTCGCCCTCTCCGAGCTGGCCGTCGATCACGAGGTTGGCCACGCTGTCCACGACCTGGCGCTGGATGAGGCGCTTGAGCGGGCGCGCACCGTAGACCGGGTCGAGGCCGTCGAGGGCGAGCGACTGCTTGGCCGCCGTCGTGAGCTCGAGCTGGATGCGGTCGCGGGACAGGCGCTCGCGGACGTCGCGGAGCTGGATGTCCACGATCTTCTCGATGTCCTCGAGGCCGAGGGCGTGGAAGACCACCACGTCGTCGATGCGGTTCAGGAACTCCGGCTTGAAGGTCTGACGCAGGGCGTCGTTGACCGCGCGCTGGACCTCGTCGGGGTCGCTCGAGGCGCTGGCGCCGGCGATGAACTGGGACCCCACGTTGGACGTCATGATGATGATCGTGTTCTTGAAGCTCACGACGCGGCCCTGGCCGTCGGTGAGGCGGCCGTCGTCGAGGACCTGCAGCAGGATGTTGAAGACGTCGGGGTGCGCCTTCTCCATCTCGTCGAGCAGGATCACGGAGTACGGGCGTCGGCGGACGGCCTCGGTGAGCTGGCCGCCCTCGTCGTAGCCCACGTATCCCGGGGGCGCGCCAATGAGGCGCTGGACGCTGAACTTCTCCATGTACTCGGACATGTCGATGCGCACGAGGGCGCGCTCGTCGTCAAAGAGGCAGTCGGCGAGCGCCTTGGCGAGCTCGGTCTTGCCCACGCCGGTGGGGCCGAGGAAGAAGAAGCTGCCGATCGGGCGGTTGGGGTCGGAGAGGCCCGCGCGGCTGCGGCGCACGGCGGCGGCCACGGCCGAGACGGCCTCGTCCTGGCCGACGACGCGCCTGTGCAGCTCCGCCTCCAGGTTCTTGAGCTTGTCCATCTCGCCCTGCATCATCTTGGACACCGGCACGCCGGTCCAGGCGCTCACGACCTCGGCGATCTCCTCGGTGGTGACCTCCTCCTTGAGGAGCCCGCCGGCCTCCTGCTTGGCGGTGAGAGCGGCCTCGGCCTCCTCGTAGTCGCGCTGGAGCGCGGGGATCGTGGAGTAGCGCAGCTCGGAGGCGCGGGCGAGGTCGCCCTCGCGGGTGGCGCGCTCCATCTCGACGCGCGCGTCCTCGATCTTGGACTTGAGGTCCTGGACGCGGTCGATCGCGCCCTTCTCGTTCTCCCAGTCGGCCTTCATGCCGTCGAGCTTCTCGCGCGTCGTGGCGATCTCGCCGCGCAGCGCCTCGAGACGCTCCTTGCTGGCGGCGTCCTCCTCCTTCATGAGCGCCTGCTCCTCGATCTGCATCTGCGTGAGCTGGCGGTCCACGGCGTCGATGTCGGCCGGCATGGAGTCGAGCTCCATGCGCAGGCGGCTCGCCGCCTCGTCCACGAGGTCGATGGCCTTGTCGGGCAGGAACCGGTCGGAGATGTAGCGGTTGGAGAGGTCGGCGGCGCTGACCAGCGCGGAGTCCGTGATGCGTACGCGGTGATGCTGCTCGTAGCGCTCCTTGAGGCCACGCAGGATGGAGATCGTGTCCTCGACGGTGGGCTCGGAGACCATGACGGTCTGGAAGCGCCGCGCGAGGGCCGCGTCCTTCTCGATGTACTTGCGGTACTCGTCGAGCGTGGTCGCACCGATGGCGTGCAGCTCGCCGCGGGCCAGGGCCGGCTTCAGGATGTTGCCGGCGTCCATGGAGCCCTCGGTGGCGCCCGCGCCCACGATGGTGTGCAGCTCGTCGATGAACAGAATGATGCGGCCGTCGGCCTTCTGGACCTCCTTGAGCACGGACTTCAGGCGGTCCTCGAACTCGCCGCGGTACTTGGCGCCCGCCACCAGGGCGGACATGTCAAGCTCCACGATGTCCTTGTCGCGCAGGGTGGACGGGACGTCGCCGTTGACGATGCGCTGGGCGAGGCCCTCCACGATGGCGGTCTTGCCCACGCCCGGCTCGCCGATGAGCACGGGGTTGTTCTTGGTGCGGCGGGAGAGCACCTGGATGGTGCGGCGGATCTCCTCGACGCGGCCGATGACCGGGTCGAGCTTGCCCTGGCGCGCGAGGTCGGTCACGTTGCGGCCGTACTTCTCGAGCGCCTCGAACTCGGGCTTGGAGTCCTGGCTGGTCACGCGCTCGTCGCCGCGCAGCGAGTTGTACGCCTCCTCGACGCGCTTGCCCGTGACGCCGGCCGCCTTGAGGATGGAGCCGGCCTCGGTCTTGTCGTCGGCGAGCGAGCAGAGCAGGTGCTCGGAGGTGACGTAGGAGTCGCCGAGCTTGGCGGCGAGCTTCTCGGCCTCGTTGCCCACGCGCAGGGCGGCGTCGGACATGGTCATCTGCGCGGTGTCGCCGCTGACCCGCGGCTGGCGCGCGATCGCGTCGTCGACCTGGCCCTCGATGACGGCCGGGTCGGCGCCCACGCGCTCGATGATCGCGCGCAGGTTGCCCTCCCCCGAGCTGAGGAGCGCCTTCAGGATGTGCACGGGCATGAGCTGGCCCGCGCTCGCGTCGGTGGCGATGCCGGCGGCCGCCTGCAGCGCCTCCTGGGCCGTGACGGCCCACTTGTCGAGTCTCATGGTTGCCCCCTTCTGGGTTCGTGGTTAGTCAGAGAGTATTGTTCCCGCGTGAACAGGGGCGTATTCACAAATCTAAGTGTCTACATAGTAGATTTCTTTCAGCGCGGGCGGGCGTTCTTCTCGCCCACCTCCGCGGCGTCCTGAAAATCGAGCCTGCGGCACGCGGGCCTCAGGGCGACCTGCGGATTTTCCGTCCGGCGTCCTTAAAAACGAAGCTGCGGCACACCGGACATGCCGCAGCTTCGATTTTCAGGACGGACCGCACCGCGCGGGCGAGAAGGGCGCGGCGGCCCTACTCGCCGTCCTTCTCGTCCGACGCGCCGTTCAGGAGCAGCCGGCGCATGACCTGCTCCGGCGAGCTCGAGGCGTCGTAGCGGGCGAGCGCGGTGATCTTCTCCTGCATCTTGTACTCGTGGACCTCGTCCTCGAGGTCGCGGACGCGGGCGCGCAGCTCGTCGAGCTCGGCCTCGCGCTCGAGCATCCGCTCGCGCATGTCGAGGATGCGCACCACGCCGGCGAGGTTGATGCCCTCGTCGGTGAGCTTGGAGATGAGGTTCAGCCGCTCGATGTCGGCCTGGCTGTAGAGGCGCGTGTTGCCGCGCGAGCGCCCGGGCGTGACCAGGCCCTTCTGCTCGTAGACGCGCAGGGTCTGCGGGTGCATGCCCGTGAGCTCGGCGGCAACGCTGATCATGTAGAGCGGCTTGTCGCGGTCGCGCCCGCGGTCCCGGGCGTCGCCGTCACTTCGTGGCATAGCGCATGACCTCCTCGCGGTAGTCCCTCGTGTCCGCGTCGCGCAGCGCGGAGAGGGCGTCGCGCTCCTTCTTGGAGAGCATCGTCGGAACCTTCACGCGCACGGTCACGAACAGCGCGCCGCGCGACCCCTTGCGCTTCACGTTGGGCGCGCCCAGGTCGCGGAAGCGGAAGGTCTTGCCGTCCTGGGTGCCTGCGGGCACCTTGAGGCGGACCTCCGTGCCGTCGGGCGTGGGGACGTCCACCGTGGCGCCGAGCGTCGCCTCGAAGATGCTGAGCGGCAGCTCCATGCGCACGTCGGCGCCGTCGCGCTTGAAGACGGGGTGCTCGGCGACGTGGGTGGTGATCACGAGGTCGCCGCGATCGCCGCCGTTGGTTCCGTACTCGCCGCGGCCGCGGTAGCGGAGCTTGCCACCATCCACGGCGCCGGCCGGGATCTTGATCGTGAGCGTCTGCTCCTCGCCCGTGGACGGCACGCGGTAGGTCGCCTTGCGCGTGGCGCCGCGGAAGGCCTCCTCGGCGCTGACGTCGACGGACATCGTGAGGTCTGAGCCCTTGGTCGGGCGGTTCGCGGCGCGGGCGCCGCCGGCCCCGCCAAAGATCGACGAGAAGTCAAACCCGCCGAATCCGCCGTCCCCGCCGCGCACGCTGTTGAAGATGTCGGACCAGTCGCCGCCCACGTTGGTGGTGTAGGTGTAGCGGCCACGACCGCCGGAGCCGCCAAAGTCGGCCCCGGGGATGCCGCCAAACATGAGCATCTGGTCGTACTCGCGACGCTTCTTGGGGTCGGAGAGCGTGGTGTACGCCTCGCTGACCTCCTTGAACTTCTGCTCGTCGCCGCCTGCGTCGGGGTGGTACTTCGCGGCGAGCTTGCGGAACGCCTTCTTGATGTCGTCGTCGGAAGCGTCGCGCTTCACGCCCAGGATGTCGTAGTAGCTCTTGTTGGTTGCCATGTCACACGCGCCTCCTTTCGCGTCTCAGGTGCTGGCGAGAAGAACGGTCTGCTAGGACTCGTCCTTCTCGGCGTCGGCGTTTGCGTCTGCGTCGTCCGCCTGCTCGGCGGGACGCTTGGGGCCGCCGTAGGTCACCGTCACCATGGCGGTGCGGATGACCCTGTCCCCCATGCGGTAGCCCTTCTGGTAGACCTGGGCCACCGTCTCGTCGTAGGCCTCGGCGTCCTCGACGCGGCCCACGGCCTGGTGGGCCAGCGGGTCGAATGCCTCGCCGGCGGGGTCGATGGGCTCGACGCCCTCCTTGGCGAGCACGCCGAGCATCTTGGCGTGCACCGCCGAGACGCCGTCGACGAACTGCTTGAGCTGGGAGTCGTCCTCGGCGGCGCCGGCGTGCTCGATGGCGCGCTCGATGTCGTCGATCACGGGCAGCAGGTTGGTGACCAGGTCCTCGGCGGCACGCTCCTTCTCGGCCAGGCGCTCCGCTGCCGTGCGGCGGCGGTAGTTCTCCCAGTCAGCCTGAAGGCGCAGCATGCGGTCCGTGGCCTCGGAGGCCTCCTTCTTTGCGGCCTCGATCTGGTCCTCCACGTCCGAGAGCTTCTTCTGCAGCTCGTCGCGCTCCTCGCGGAGCTTGCCGGCGTCCGCCGCGAGCTCGCGCTCGGCGGCCTCCTCGCCGGCCCGGATGGCGGCCTCCACGCGGGCGCGCTCCTCGGCGTCCTCGTCGGCCTCCTGCTCGGGGGCGTCGTTCCCCTCGTCGGCCTCGGCGACCTCCTGGGCCTCGACCTCGTCGGGCTCCACGGCCTCGTTCTTCTCGTCCTCAACTTCGACGGGCACTCTCACGTCACCCTCCTCGACAAATCCGAACGGAGGCGGCCGCGAAGCCGTGGCCGCCTCCGAATCCCTTGAACCAGGTACGGCCTACCTGGGGCTAGTTGTTCTTGTCGTCGTCCACGACCTCGTAGTCGGCGTCCACGACGTCATCGGCGCCGCCCTGCGCGCCGGCGCCCGTGCCGGCGGCGGACTCCTCCTGGGTGGTGGAGTAGACGATCTGCGCGAGCTTCTGGGAGGCCTCGGTGAGCTTGTCGCCGGCGGTGCGGATGGCCTCGACGTCAGTGCCCTCGAGCGCCTTCTTGGCGTCGGCGATGGCGGCCTCGACCTCGGACTTCTGGTCGGCCGGAACCTTGTCGCCGAGGTCCTTCAGGGTCTGCTCGGCACCGTAGCACAGCGAGTCGACCTGGTTGCGGACCTCGATCTCGTCCTTGTGCCTCTTGTCCTCCTCGGCGTGGGCCTCGGCGTCCTTGACCATGCGGTCGACCTCGTCGTCGGACAGGGCGGTGGAGCCGGAGATGGTGATCTGCTGGCTCTTGCCGGTGGCCTTGTCCTTGGCGGTGACCTTCACGATGCCGTTGGCGTCGATGTCGAAGGTGACCTCGATCTGCGGGACGCCGCGGCGGGCGGCCGGGATGCCGGTGAGGTTGAACTTGCCGAGGGACTTGTTGTCCGCGGCCATCTCACGCTCGCCCTGCAGGACGTTGATCTCGACGGACGTCTGGTTGTCGGCGGCCGTGGAGTAGATCTCGGTCTTGGAGGTGGGGATCGTGGTGTTGCGGTCGATCATCTTGGTCATGACGCCGCCCATGGTCTCGACGCCGAGGGACAGCGGGGTGACGTCGAGCAGCAGGATGCCCGAGACGTCGCCGGTGAGGACGCCGCCCTGGACGGCCGCGCCGTCGGCCACGACCTCGTCGGGGTTCACGGACATGTTGGGCTGCTTGCCGGTCATCTGCTTGACGAGCTCCTGGACGGCGGGCATGCGGCTGGAGCCGCCCACGAGGATGACCTCGTTGACCTGGGAGATCTGGAGGTTGGCGTCCTGGAGGGCCTTGGTGACGGGGACCTTGCAGCGGTCGAGCAGGTCACGCGTGATGCGCTCGAACTCGGCGCGGGTCAGCGTGTAGTCGAGGTGCTTGGGGCCAGTGGCGTCGGCGGTGATGAAGGGCAGGTTGATCTGGGCCTGCTGAGCGGAGGAGAGCTCCTTCTTGGCGTTCTCCGCGGCCTCCTTCAGGCGCTGCAGGGCCATCGGGTCCTTGCGCAGGTCGATGCCGTTGTCGGCCTGGAACTTGTCGGCCACCCAGTCGATGACGCGCTGGTCCCAGTCGTCGCCGCCGAGATGGTTGTCGCCGTTGGTGGCGAGGACCTCCACGACGCCGTCGGCGAGGTCGAGCAGCGAGACGTCGAAGGTGCCGCCGCCCAGGTCGAAGACCAGGACCTTCTGGTCGACGCCCTTCTTGTCGAGGCCGTAGGCGAGCGCCGCGGCGGTGGGCTCGTTGACGATGCGCTGGACGTTGAGGCCGGCGATCTTGCCGGCGTCCTTGGTGGCCTGGCGCTGAGCGTCGTTGAAGTAGGCCGGGACGGTGATGACGGCGTCGGTGACGGGCTCGCCGAGGTACTTCTCGGCGTCGGCCTTCATCTTGGAGAGGATCATGGCGCTGATCTGCTCGGGGGTGAAGTCCTCGCCGTCGATCTCCACGACCGCGCGGTTGCCGGTGCCGGGCTTGACCTTGTACGGGACGGTCTTGAGCTCGGAGCTGACCTCGTCGTAGCGGCGGCCCATGAAGCGCTTGATCGAGAAGACGGTGTTGGTCGGGTTGGTGACGGCCTGGTTCTTGGCCGCCTTTCCGACGATGCGGTCGCCGTCGGCGCGGAAGCCCACGACGGACGGGGTGGTGCGGTCACCCTCGGCGTTGACGATGATCGTGGGCTCGCCGCCCTCGAGGACCGCCATCGCGGAGTTGGTGGTGCCCAGGTCGATGCCAAGAATCTTGCCCATGGTTGCTCTTCCTTTCCTGCGTGGGGCGGCGCGTGCCGACCCGCTCGCTTGTATCCGTGTGTACGGTTGAGTTTATCCCCTGTGCGTGACGATTCTATACATAATCTAAGTCTCTACACATGAGATTTCTTGAAGCGCAGATTTTAGGGAGAGTTCAGAGCGCGGGGTGCTACAGCAGCCGATGCTCGAAGCGACCGTCCTCGTAGACGCCGTAGCTGGCCGAGCCGTCCTTGGGGATGCCCACGGAGCCGGGGTTGAAGACCCAGACGTCATGCTCGGCGCTCTTCTCGTTGACCTTGATGTGGGTGTGGCCGTAGACCAGCGCCGAGCTGGGCGGCAGCGCGGGCCAGGCGTCCACGCTGTTGTGGTAGCCGGGTCCGTAGACGTGGCCGTGCGTGAGGAAGAGCGTCATGTTGGCTTCGGGGTCCAGCAGGACGTTGTAGCCGGCCATGCAGGGGAAGGCGAGGACCATCTGGTCGACCTCGGCCTCGCAGTTGCCGCGGACGGCGATCACGCGGTCGGCCACGGAGTTGAGCATCTCTATCACGCGCTTGGGCGCGTAGTCGGCGGGAAGGTCGTTGCGCGGGCCGTGGTAGAGCAGGTCGCCCAAAAGGACGATCCGGTCCGGCGACTCCGTCTCGACGGCGGTCATGAGGCGGGCGCAGGCGTCGGCGGCGCCGTGAATGTCCGAGGCGATGACGAGCTTCATGGGAGTTCCTTTCTCGCATGGTCGACGACGAGGGCGCGAATCGCGGGCAGCTCGGCGAGGGAGTGCGGCCAGGTCTGCGCAGAGAGGGTTCGGGCGAGGTCTTCGAGCACGTCGTGGCGGGCGTGATGGCCGAGCGACATCAGGAGCGGGACGACGAGCGCCTCGCGGTGGGAGTGGTCGAGCAGCCGCTCGGGGAGTCGGTCCGGCGAGTCCACGAGGACGTCGCGGCGGCCACGGTCGCGCAGCGCGCGCTCGAGCCGGGCGAACGCCGCCTCGCACTCCGAGCCGCGATGGCCCGCGAGCGCGACGACGCGATCGGGTTGTTCAGGCAGCGCCTCGTCGAGAGCGGCGGCAGTCGCGGCAAAGTCCCCCTCGCTCGCGAGCAGCGGCGACGCAATCCGGAGCTCCTCGAAGCCGGGGGCCGCGGCGCTGACCGCCGCTGCGGCTACACGCTGGAGTCGTCCGTCGGCCACGTGCGTCGTCACCACGAGGGCGCGGCGCGCGCCGCGCCCTCGTAGCTCGCCCAGCACCTCGTGCAGCGGCGCGCCCACGGGGCGGCCACCCGTGCGGGCGCGCAGCGTGGCGCTCGCGCCCACGGCGGCCGAGAGCTCGCGCGCGAGCGCCGCGACGCCCGCGTCGCCCTCCTCGCCGGAGAGACAGCCCGCTATGACCAGGGCGTCGAGCACGCTAGTGGTGGCAGGCGTGCTCCTCGCCCATGACGGGGAGCGTTCCGGCGGCGGCCATCTGCGCGACCTCGCCCACGTTGGGGGTCTGGTTCTCAAAGTAGACGGTGATGCCGGCCTGGGCGAAGCCCATCATCGGGCGCATGCCCATGCCGGCGGCCACGATCGCATCGATGCCGTTCTGGGCAAGCAGCGCGACGGGGCGCATGCAGCCACCCTCCTCGTGGGGAGGGTTGTCGATGATGCTAACGGCACCGACCTCGCCGTTCTCCACGTCGACGACCGTGAAGCAGTCGCAGTGGCCAAAGTGGCCGGACCGCTCGCAGTCCAGGCCTCCGCTGCCGAGGGTCGGGATGGCAACCTTCATGGGGATCTCCTCTCGTCGGGCTCGCGCCCGTTGTCTGACGCTGCCATTCTTGCACAAGCGGGGACGGACAAGCGGATGTTGCGCCCCCCCGGCGCCCCTGCTGCATAAAAGTCGCCTTCGTGTAGCGTTAGAGGTGGTCCCACGCATAAAACGCCGGCTCGTGCAGCGCATTATTTAACCCCAGGGGCCCGGTGGTTAATGTGCAACTGGGCGTTCGTCGCTACGTGCGGAACTGAATCCGCTTGCTGGCCAAAAACCGTGCTACACGAACGGGCTTTTTATGCAGCGCGGCGCGCTAATGCTGCACGAGCGAGTGTTTTATGCACGATTTTGGACTCACGCGCCCCGACCGGCATCGCAATCCATTCAAATGTCTATATACTGCCCGCTCCATCGGTACCAGGGGCAAGCCCGAGGCTCTCGAGAACGCGCGCCACGCCGTCGTGATCGTTGTCGGGCGCGACGAGCGACGCGGCGGCGAGCAGCTCAACAGGGGCGTTGCCCATGAGGTAGCCGCGACCCACGGCCTCGAGCATAGGCAGGTCGTTGTAGTTGTCCCCGAACGCGATGGCATCGGCGGGGTCAAGGTCCCAGAGCTCGCAGAGGGTGCGCACCGCGCCGGCCTTGCTCGATCCCGCAGGCATGACCTCGATGAGCGTCTCCGACGAGACGGCGATGGCAAACTCAGGGAAGCGCTCCTTGAGGCGACGCTCGACCATGGCGGTCTCCCCCTGCGTGCAGAGGCAGAGGATCTTCTGCACCTCGTCGCGCTCAATCGAGGCGATGGTCCCCTCGCGAGCCTCCGCCATGACGATGCGCTCCTCCGCGATGAGACGCGGGTCGCTCGCGTCGGGTGCCACCCAGTCCTCGAAGGAGTAGGCGCTCCAGGTCATGGGCAGGTGCTCGGCCTCGGCAAAGTCCACGACCTCCTGCGCCTGGGCGCGCGTGAGGCCGTGATGGTGAATCACGTTGCGCGCCTCGTCGAGGATGACGCCGCCGCTGTAGGTGACCACGGTACAGGTGATGCCCTGCTGCTCGAGGAGCGGATACGTCCCGGAGATGCCGCGGGCCGTCACGATGACGAAGGGGACGCCCACCCGCTGCACCGCATCGATCGCCGCCCGCGTGCGCGGCGTGACCTGATGCGCGGAGTCGAGCAGCGTTCCGTCGATGTCGCTGAAGATCGCCGTCCTGGGCATGTGGTCCCCCGTTCTTCCTGCCTGCGCCCATGATATGCCACCGAAGGAATACCATGTATGACAACGGGCGCCGCACGAGGCGGCAAAGAAGGAGAGGGGCGCCATGAGGTACCTGATCGTCGGCGGCGTGGCCGCCGGAACCAAGGTCGCGGCCAAGCTCAAGCGCTGCGACCGCTCGGCCGAGGTCGTCGTCGTGACCAAGAGCGAGGACATCAGCTACGCCGGGTGCGGCCTGCCCTACTACATCGGCGGCGACATCCAGACGCGCGACCAGCTCATCGTCAACACGCCGGCCGCCTACGAGGGCCTCACCGGCGTGGAGGTGCGCACGGGCACGGAGGCCGTCGCGCTCGACGCCGCCGCACACGAGGTCACCGTACGCGGAAAGGACGGCTCCGAGTACGTCGAGGCCTACGACAGGCTGGTCATCGCCACCGGCGCGTCGCCGCTCGTGCCCGCGAGCATCCCCGGCACCGATCTGCCCGGCGTCTTCACCGTGCGCACGCCCGATGACGCCGAGGCCATCCGCGACTATGCCGACGCGGGCGCGCGCCGCGCCGTGGTGGTGGGCGCCGGCTTCATCGGCCTTGAGGTGGCCGAGAACCTGCTCGCACGCGGCCTCTCCGTCACCGTGATCGACGCCATGCCGCAGATCCTGCCCAACGTCTTTGACCCCGAGATGGCCGGCTTCGCGCAGCGCCAGCTCAAGGCCGCTGGCATGCGCGTCATGACATCGTGCCCGCTGGCGGCCATCAAGGGCGGCGACAAGGTCGAGGGCGTGGAGACCGGCGCGGGCACGCTTCCGGCCGACCTCGTGATCCTCTCCATCGGCATCCGCCCCAACACCGCGTGGCTCGAGGGCTCCGGCGTGGAGCTCGACCGCGGCTGCGTTGTCGTGAACGAGCTCGGTGCCACCAACCTGCCGGACGTCTACGCCGCCGGCGACTGCGCCGAGGTCACGAACGCCCTCACCGGCAAGCCGATGTGGAGCGCCATGGGCTCGACGGCCAACATCGCCGGCCGCGCTATCGCCCGCACGCTCACGGGCACGCCGACGCCCTACCCCGGCGCGCTCGGCACCGGCGTGGTGCGCCTGCTGCCCACGCTGAACGGCGGCCGCACCGGCCTCACCGAGGCGGCGGCGCGCGAGGCGGGCTTCGACCCGGTGAGCGTGGTCTCCGTGGTGGACGACAAGGCCCACTACTACCCCGGTTCCTCGAGCTTCTTCGTGAAGCTCATCGCAGACCGCAGCTCGCACCAGCTGCTCGGCGTGCAGGTCCTGGGCGCCGGCGCCGTGGACAAGGTCACTGACGTCGTCGTAACCGCGCTCTACCAGAAGGCACGCATGGAGGACCTCGACCTGATGGACCTCTCCTACGCACCGCCCTTCTCGACCGCCATCCACCCGCTGGTCACGACGGCATACATCCTGGAGAACAAGCTCGCGGGCGAGCTCGAGAGCTTCACGCCGGCCGAGTACGCCGCCGGCGCCGCCGCGGACTACCGCGTCATCGACGTGCTGCCCGCCCCCACGATTCCCGGAGCGGAGTGGGTCGACCTCACCAAGATCGGCCCGGACGGGCTGCCCGGTCACAAGAAGGACGAGAAGCTCCTGCTGGTGTGCGCCAAGGGCAAGCGCGGCTACTTTGCGCAGAACCGCCTCAAGGCCGCGGGCTACACGCAGACGCGCGTGCTCGAGGGAGGCGTGACGTTCAACGAGGTCCGCGTGCCGCGCCCGACGGGCAAGAAGCTGCCCGCGGCCGAGGTCAAGCGCCTCAAGGGCCTTGGCTGCCTGCAGGACAAGCGCTTTGACGACGTCTTCAACATCCGCGTGATCACGCGCAACGGCAAGATCACGGTGGACGAGCAGCGCGCCGTGGCCGAGGCCGCCGAGCGCTTTGGCTCCGGCGAGGTCACGATGACCACGCGCCTCACGCTGGAGATTCAGGGCGTGAGGTACGAGAAGATCGACGAGTGCATCGCGTTTCTCCAGGACCACGGCCTGGACGCCGGCGGCACCGGCTCCAAGGTGCGCCCGGTCGTGAGCTGCAAGGGCACCACCTGCCAGTACGGCCTCATCGACACCTTCGACCTCTCCGAGAAGCTGCACGAGCGCTTCTACGTGGGCTATCACGGCGTGGACCTGCCGCACAAGTTCAAGATCGCCGTGGGCGGCTGCCCCAACATGTGCGTCAAGCCCGACCTCAACGACCTGGGCATCGTTGGCCAGCGCGTGCCGCAGATTGACCTCGAGAAGTGCCGCGCGTGCAAGGTCTGCCAGGTCGTGAAGGCGTGCCCGATGGGCGACGCGCAGATCGGGCCGGACGGCAAGATCACGATCGACGGCTCCGCGTGCAACCACTGCGGGCGCTGCGAGCGCGCGTGCCCGTTCGGCGCCGTGACCGAGGGACTTGCGGGCTACAAGGTCTACATCGGCGGGCGCTGGGGCAAGAAGGTCGCGCACGGCCGCGCGCTGGACAAGATCTTCACCAGCGAGGACGAGGTCATGGACCTCGTGGAGCGCGCGATTCTCTTCTTCCGCGACGAGGGGCAGAGCGGCGAGCGCTTCGCCGACACCGTGGCGCGCCTCGGCTTTGACTACGTGCAGGAGAAGCTGCTGACCGCGCCGATCGACAAGGAGGCCATCCTCGGCAAGACCGTCATCGGCGGCGCCACCTGCTAGGACGGCGGGCGAGAAGAACACAGCAATCGGGCGAGCTCGGACACGGTGTCCGGGCCCGCCCGTTCTTGTCGGCGGATCATGGGCGCGCGGGGCGCGCGGCCGGGGAGCCTAGCGATACGTCACGGTCTCCGAGAGCGGCTTGCGGCTCTCGTGGTTGGGCAACGGGCCCGCGCCCTCGGCGGCGTAGCCCAGGTCGAGAAGCATGATAAGCTCCTCGTTCTCGGGCAGGCCGAGGCGCTCCTTGGCGAGATCGGGGTCGAAGCGGTTGAGCCAGCAGCTGTCGACGCGCGCGTCGCAGGCGGCCAGGAGCATGTGCGTGGCCACGATCGAGGCGTCCTCGATGCCGGAGTCGCGCGCGTCGCCGGGGTAGGTGTAGACGTTCGAGGTGTCGAAGGCGACGGCCAGGACCGTGGGCGCGCCGTAGCGGCAGGGCGTGAGCTCGTCCACAATCGCGAGCGACTCCGCGCTCTGCAGCACGTAGACGTGCTGCTCCTGCAGGTTCTTGGCGGTGGGGGCGAGTCGGCCGGCCTCGAGGATGCGCTCGAGGGCCTCGGGCTCCACCTGGCGGGACTCGTCGTACTTCTTGCACGAGTAGCGCTTGGAAACGACGTCTCTGAACTCCATGGCGGGCTCCTGTCTGCGGCGGGGCGGCTGTTGGGGCAATGATACGCCGGGCCGGGCGAAAAAGAGCTTCCTTGAGGATGGGCAGGGGACCCTCACATCTTAGCGTCTGACGGCGCGCGCAAACGGGGATTACCGGTAATCCGGGATTGCGCGCGCTGCAAGCAGCCGAGAAGATCGCGCAAGTAGGGAAACGTGTCCCTTTTGCCGACAATCCCTACTTACGCGCGCTTCTCGGCGTACGTAAGTAGGGATTGCTGGTAATCCGGAGTTACGCGCGTCCTTCTCGCCTAGAACTTGTCCACGTGGCCGGTGGCCGCGGTGGCCCGCGCGCGCAGGTCCGCAATTGCGGCCGGGATCTCGTCCAGGTCGTACGGAGTCATCTGGTAGACCCAGTTGAGCCAGTTGCGGTACAGCAGGTTGGCGTGCGCGCGCCAGGTGAAGAGCGGCTGCCGCTCGGGGTCGTCGTCGGGGAAGTAGTTCTCGGGCACGCGGATGGGCAGGCCCTTGTGGAAGTCGCGCCAGAACTCGTCGGCCAAGGTGTCGCGGCCGTACTCAAAGTGGCCGGTCACGTAGACCTCGTGGAAGTCGCGCGTGGCGAGAAGCGACGGGCCGCTCGTAAAGCCCTCGGAGAGCGTGCAGAGCTCGGGGTGCTTGGCCAGCTCGCCGGTGTCGATCGCGGCGTGGCGGCTGTGCGGCATGTAGTGCACCTCGTCGAAGCCGTTGGTGAGGAAGCTGTACTCGTCACAGAGGCGCTGCTTGAACACGCCAAAGAGCTTGGCTCCAAGCTGGCGCTTGGGAATCTGGTAGAGGTGCCAGAGGGCGCCCAGCGCGCCCCAACAGAGGAACATCGTCGAGAACACGTGCTCCTGGCTCCAGTCCACGATCTCGCAGAACTCGTCCCAGTAGTCCACGTCCTCGTACTCGAGGTGCTCGACGGGCGCGCCGGTGATGATCAGGCCGTCGTAGTTCTTGTCGCGGAAGGAGTCGAACGTGTCGTAGAACTTGACCAGGTGGTCCTGCGAGACGTGCGTGGACTCGTGGGTGGAGACGCGCATGAAGTCGCAGCTCACCTGCAGCGGGGACTTGGAGATGAGGCGCAGGATCTGGGTCTCGGTCTCGATCTTGGTGGGCATGAGGTTGAGGATCGCCACGCGCAGGGGGCGAATCTCCTGGTGGCTGGCCACCTCCTCCTCCAGTGCGAAGATGCGCTCCTGCTGGAGGATGGTCTTGGCGGGCAGGCCGTCGGGGATGTTGATGGGCATGCTCTGGTCTCCGTTTCTGCGGCTTAACCCGTCCAGTATACGGCGCGCGGCGGGCAATTCGGGGGCGTCGACATTGTCTGGGTACTTTTTTGGAGCATCCCCAAGTAGAGAGAACGTATCATGTTGGGTTTCCGCAGGTAGATAAATGCTATCAATTGAGTCGTACTTTGAACGTCTGCGAAAAAGTACCCAGACAATGAAATCGGGCAGTAAGCCGACAAAGGCGCCGGCGACGTCACATGCTCTATACTTAGCCCCATGACTATTACATTTGCCGAGCTCGGGCTTAACGAGCAGATTCTCGCCGGGGTGGACGCCCTCGGCTTCACCACCCCGACCCCCGTCCAGGAGCAGGCCATCCCCGTGGTCCTCACGGGCCGCGACATCGTGGCATCCGCGCAGACGGGCACGGGCAAGACCGCTGCCTTCGCGCTGCCCGCGCTGCAGCTCGTGGCCGGCGCCAAGGGCAAGGGCCCGCACGCGCTCGTGGTCACGCCCACGCGCGAGCTCGCGGCGCAGATCGAGAAGGTCGTCTCCGTGGTCTGCGAGAAGACCGGCCAGCGCGCGGTCATCGTCATGGGCGGCACCAAGTTCGACCGCCAGATCAAGGAGCTCGAGCGCGGCTGCGACCTGCTCGTGGCCACCCCGGGCCGCCTGATCGACCTCATGGAGCACAACCACGTGAGCCTCGCGCAGGTCAAGGTGCTCGTGCTCGACGAGGCCGACCGCATGCTGGACATGGGCTTCTGGCCCAGCGTCCGCCGCATCATGCATGCGCTGCCGGCTAAGCACCAGACGCTGCTCTTCTCGGCCA
This sequence comes from Olsenella sp. An270, assembly GCF_002159735.1. Taxonomy (GTDB): domain Bacteria; phylum Actinomycetota; class Coriobacteriia; order Coriobacteriales; family Atopobiaceae; genus Thermophilibacter. The sequence continues at coordinate 25,472 of NZ_NFJF01000007.1, read as the reverse complement.
CCATCCCGCCGTCGATCAAGTCCACGATCGACGCGCTGCTCACCGACCCCGCCACCGTGGAGATTGCCCGCGTGGGCGAGACCGCCGACACCGTGGAGGAGCACCTCTGTCCCGTCACCCAGGGACAGAAGACCGAGCTTCTGCGCGCGCTTCTCGCCACCGGCGGCGCCGCGGGCGAGAAGCCCGAGCGCGTGCTGGTCTTCTGCCGTACCAAGCACCGCGTGGACGACGTCTCCAAGACGCTCAAGAACGCGGGCGTGCGCGTTGACGTGATGCACGCCGACCGCCCGCAGAAGGCGCGCGAGCGCGCGCTCGATAAGTTCCGCGAGGGCAAGGTCCAGGTCCTCGTGGCCACCGACGTCATGAGCCGCGGCATCGACGTCTCCGGCATCGACGCCGTAGTCAACTTCGACGTCCCCATGGACCCCGAGGACTACGTGCACCGCATCGGCCGCACGGGGCGCGCGGGCGCGACCGGCCACGCCTACACCTTCGTGGCGCCGGACGAGATCAGCCCCCTGCGCGAGATCGAGTACTTCACCAAGAAGCTCGTGCCCGTGTGGGACCTCGACGGCTTCGCCTACGACTCCGGCCGCATCGTGCCGCAGGCCGACCGCCCGACCAAGCGCTCCACGCGCACCATGTTCGCCGGCTCGCGCAGCCGCGGACGCGGCATCGCCGGCGGTCGCTACGGCCGCCACTACTAGGGCCGGCGAGAAGAACGTGAAGCAGGCACGCCCCTATCCCCGTGTGACGGTAACCCGCAAGGCCGCGCGCTCGCTGGCCGGCGGACACCCGTGGGTCTTCGAGGGCGAGATCATTTCCGCCGAGCCCGCCGAGAACGGCGCAATCGTGGACGTCTTCGAGGAGAACGGCACCTGGCAGGGCGCAGGCCTGCTCTCGCAGGAGTCCAAAATCCGCGTCCGCGTGGTGAGCCGCAACGCCAACGACCGCTTTGACGACGCCTTCTGGTCGCGCCGCGTCGCGTGGGCCTGGCAGCACCGCCGCGTCGCGATGGGCAGTCGCGGCCTGCCCGGTGCCGAGCCGGACACCACCTGCTGCCGCGTGGTCTTCTCCGAGGCCGACGGCCTGCCGGGCCTTGTGGCCGACCGCTACGAGAACGTGCTGGTCACGCAGGTTGGCACCGTGGGTATGGAGCACCTGCGTCCCGTCGTGTATCGCGCACTCGTGGACGCGCTCGCTGCGGACGGCGAGAAGATCGACGCCATCTACGAGCGAAACGACGGAGCCTCGCGCGCCAAGGAGGGCCTGCCGCAGTACAAGGGCTGGTGGGACGGCCTGCCCGCGCCAAAGACCGCGCGCCTCGTGGTGCGCGAGAACGGTCTGCGCTTTGACCTCGACCTCGAGAACAGCCAGAAGACCGGCTTCTTCCTCGACCAGAAGTACAACCGCCGCGCCGTGCGCGAGATCGCGGGCGGCCGTCGCGTGCTCGACTGCTTCTGCCACGTGGGCCCCTTCGGCCTGAACGCGGCCGCAGGTGGCGCCGAGTTCGTGCGCTGCGTCGACGTGAGCGACACCGCCATCGAGCTCGCGCGTGAGAACGCCCGCCTCAACGGCCTGGACGACCGCATGGGCTTCACCTGCGCGAACGTCCTCGACTACCTGCCCGAGCTCGCCCGCGACCGCGCCCGCCTGCGCGAGGAGGGCGGCCCGTTCGACCTCATCGTGCTGGACCCGCCCGCCTTCACCAAGAGCCGCGGCACCGTATCCCACGCCGCGCGCGGCTACCGCGAGATCAACTACCAGGCGCTGCGACTGCTGCCTCGCGGCGGCTACCTGGCCACCTGCAGCTGCTCGCACTTCATGACGCGCGACCTTCTCGCCAAGGCGATCGCCGAGGCCGCGCACCAGGCCAACGTGCAGCTCAAGCAGGTCGAGGAGCGCCAGCAGGCCCCCGACCACCCCATCCTCTGGGGCTTCCCCGAGAGCCACTACCTGGACTTCTTCGTCTTCCAGGTGGTCTAGCCGCGCCGGTGTTATTCTCTAAGAACGAATTAATCGCTTAATTCGTTCTTAGAGATTCTGTGAGCCTGCTAAGAACACGAACGTGTTCTTAGCAGCGCGAGTTATATTCTAAGAACGTTTTAATCCATTAATTCGCTCTTAGGAGAATCCATGCTCGATGCCATCCGCCCCGGGAGGCAGGGAAGCCTTCGCCGCAATCTCTCCGGGGAGCTTGCCTATCTATCTTTTCTCCCCTCCAGCCTTCAGGGCTGCCTGCCCCTATCCCTGAGCGACGGCACTCAGCGCGCGGTCTCTGATTGCCGTGCTCTTCTCGGCGAGATGCAGGGCATGGCGCGTTTCATCCCAAACGTGGGCATGTATCTCACCATGTACGTAAGAAAAGAGGCGCTCCTCTCCTCCCAGATTGAGGGAACCCAGTGCACCTTTGATGATGTTCTCGACCCAGAGAACGAGAAGAACGCAAGCAGGGACCTCGAGGATGTAATCAACTATGTCTCGGCAACAGAGCGAGCTGTTGAGCTCATGGGCTCCATGCCGCTATGCACCCGTCTTCTGCGGGCGGTGCATGAGACCCTGCTCGAGGGCGTCCGCGGATCCGAGAAGCACCCCGGCGAGCTCCGCACCTCGCAGAACTGGATCGGGCCAAACGGATGCACCCTCAACGAGGCCGCCTACGTGCCCCCGAATGTTGACGATATGAGAGACGCCCTGTCTGACCTCGAGGTTTTTCTCAACGAGGAACATACTCTCGACCCCATCGTCAAGGCAGGGCTCGCCCACTATCAGTTTGAGACCATCCACCCCTTCCTTGACGGCAACGGCAGAATCGGTAGGCTTCTCATTACGCTTTCCCTCATGAACGATGGCATTCTTGAGCTGCCCGTGCTCTATCCCTCCTACGAGCTCAAGCGCCGTCGCTCGGAGTACTACGACCGTCTGACCAGTGTGCGCGAGACGGGCGACTACGAAGGATGGATTGCTTTCTTCTGCGACTGCCTACTCGAAAGCGCCCTTGACGCGCGCGACTCTATGCGGGCGCTTGCGGAGCTTCACGCTTCAACGGAGCGCCTTGTGCTCTCGTCGATGGGTCGTGGGTCAGCAAACGCGCTGCGCCTCCTAGAGCTTCTGGAGGGCAGCCCCATTGTGGACACATCGTACGTTGCAGAGCGTCTGGGGCTCAGTGCCTCGGGGGCAAACTCCCTCATTCGAGCGATGACAGAGCTGGGAGTGCTCGTACAGCGTGACAGCTCAAAGAAGCGCTATAGGATCTTTACCTACGAGCCCTATCTCAGGATTCTCAGGTCGGGTAGCGAGCCCCTGCGGTAACGCACCGCGTCGGTGCGCCGGGTTTCTCGCCCGACGGCGCCCTCCCGAGTGATAGATTTAGTGCTTGATTGACCGCACGACCTCGGGAGTCATCGCAATGCTTGAGCTCTTTGGCATGTTCGTCCTCGCCCTCGCCCCCATCATCTGGCTCGTCATCGCCCTGTGCGGCCTGCACATGGAGGCCTACCTCGCGAGCCTCGGCGCGCTCGTCGTGGCCGCCGTCTGCGCCGCGCTCGGCTGGGCGATGACGCCCGTCAACATGGCCACGGCCGCGCTCGAGGGCTTTGCGATGGCGCTCTGGCCCATCGTGATCGTGATCATCGCCGCGGTCTTCACCTACAACCTCACCGTGCACACCGGCGCCATGGAGACGATCAAGCGCATGCTCTGCTCGGTCTCGGCCGACCGCCGCGTCCTCACGCTGCTCATCGGCTGGTGCTTCGGCGGCTTCCTCGAGGGCATGGCCGGCTTTGGCACCGCCGTGGCCATCCCCGCGAGCATGCTCATGGCCCTGGGCATCAGCCCCGTGACGGCCATCCTGGCCTGCCTCATCGCCAACGGCGTGCCCACGATGTTTGGCTCCATCGGCATCCCCACCACCACGCTCGCCTCCATCACGAGCATCGACGTGGTCGAGCTCTCCACGGTCCAGGCCATCCAGGTCTTCCCGTTCGTCGTGGCCTGCCCGATCCTCATGGTCGCCCTCGTGGGCCATGGCCGCAAGGCGCTCAGGGGCATGCTGCCCATCGCGCTCGTCTCCGGCGGCTCGTTCGCCGTGTGCCTGCTGCTCGCCGGCCACTTCATCGGCGGCGAGCTGCCCGACGTGGTGGCCTCCGTGGTCTCGCTCGTTCTCACCTTCGCCTTCGCGCTGCGCATGCACAGGGCCGGCGTCGAGGTCCCCGAGGAGTACCGCCTGCAGACCGCCGGCGACGGCGACGCCCCCAACGAGTCCGTAGCCGACAAGCTGCGCGCCTGGGCGCCGTTCGCCCTGATCTTCGTGGTCCTTCTCGCCACGAGCAAGCTCGTGCCGTTTGTGAACGGCCCGCTCTCGGCCATCAAGAGCACGGTCAACATCTACGCCGGCGACCCCACGGCCACGCTGACCTTCTCGTGGGTGAACACGCCCGGCGTGCTGATCTTCATCTGCGGCATCGTGGGCGGCCTCATCCAGCACTGCCCGCCGCGCGAGATGCTCGGCGTGCTGGGCGCCACGTGCAAGCAGATGAGCAAGACCATCGTGACGATGCTGGGCGTGCTGGCCTGCGCCAAGATCATGGGCTACTCCGGCATGATCGCGAGCATCTCGGACTTCTTTGTGGCAGCGCTCGGCGGCTTCTATCCGCTGGTCGCGCCGCTGCTGGGCGCGCTTGGCACCTTCGTGACCGGCTCGGGCACCTCCAGCGAGGTCCTCTTTGGCAACGTCCAGCTCCACGCCGCGCAGTCCATCGGTGCCAACGAGACCTGGCTCGTCGCGTCCAACTCGCTCGGCGTCTCGGCCGGCAAGATGCTCAGCCCGCAGAACATCGCGATCGGCTGCGCCGCCTGCGGGCTCACCGGCAAGGACGGCGAGATCCTGGGCCGGATCGCCAAGTACGCGTTCGGGTTCGCCGTGGTGATGGCGGTCATCGTCTACGCCGGGTCGCTCGTTCTATAGCGGCGGCACGCGCTTCTCGGTGTGCGCTTCTCGGTGTGCGCTTCTCGGCACGAAATAACACGCAGAATCGGACTTTTCCCAAAATCCCAACTGGGAATATATGTAATGAAAGGTAATTCTGCGTGTTATTGTGCGGCGAGAAGAACGGAGGGGCTCCGCGCCCTAGCGTCGCCGGCGCGCGCGGAAGAACGCGCGCAGGAGCCCCGCCGCCTCGTCGGCGAGCACACCGGGCGTGACCTCGAACTCGTGGTTGAGCCGCTCGTCGTGGCTCACGTCGAAGAGCGTGCCCACCGCGCCTCCCTTGGGGTCGGCCGCGCCGTACACGCAGCGGTCCACGCGCGCGTTGACCATGAGGCCCGCGCACATGAGGCACGGCTCCAGCGTCACGTAGACCGTGCAGCCCGTGAGTCGCCAGCGCCCCAGCTCGCGCGCGGCAGCCACCATGGCCGTGAACTCCGCATGCGCCGACGGGTCGGCGTCGTTCTCGCGCCGGTTGTGCGCCCGCGCGACCACGCGCCCGTCGCAGACCACCACCGCGCCGATGGGCACCTCGCCCTCCTCGGCCGCGGCGCGCGCCTCCTCGAGCGCCATGCGCATGTACCGCTCGTCGTCCCTCTCGCCCACGTGCGCCTCCCGCGCTCGGCAACGTCCCACATGGGGTAGGATACTAGTGCTCGCGCGCTCGGAGGAGTGGCAGAGTGGTTGATTGCAGCGGTCTTGAAAACCGTCGAGCGGGCAACCCCCGTTCCGAGGGTTCGAATCCCTCCTCCTCCGCCATCGCGCGCCCTCCCCTACAGAAAAGGAGCGCAGGTGGATCCCATCGTCGTGATCATGGTCGTGGGCCTGGCGCTCATCGCGGTCGTCATGGTGTACACCCGCACCTACCTCAACATCATGGGCGCGGACGAGAAGTGCCGCACCACCTGGAAGGTCCTCGATGATGCCCTCGCGCGCCGCGGCGAGCTCGTGGCCTCGCTCGAGGCGGCCATGGCGGACCGGGGCGAGCACGGACGCGAGATGCTGGACGCGCTCTCGAGGGGGCGCGCCGCCGTGGACGCGACGGAGCAGCCGGCCGACAAGATCGTCGCCTCGCAGGCCCTCACCCAGACGCTGCGCGAGGTCTTTGCCATGGCCGAGCGCTCGACGGCGCTTATGACCAACCCCGACCTCGTGGCGCTCATGGGCCAGATCGCCCAGGCCGAGAAGGACCTCGAGCAGGCGCGCCGCGCCTACGACGAGGAGGTCCGCGGCTACAACGTCCTGGTCACCAGCTTTCCCGGCAACAAGATCGGCGGGATGCGCTACCGCCCGCGCATGAGCGTCCGGGCGCGCCGTGGCCGCGGCGATACCGACCGCGAGCTCCCCTGGGCGAGGTTCTAGCGCACGTTCCTCTCGCCCGCGCGCCGCGCGCTTGGGCTACAATACAGTCGACAAATCCACCTAGGAGAAAGGTCCGCATGAAACCTCGACCTCACAGTCGATGACCTGCGGCGTGCTCCCGCGAGCGGGCGCGCCAACGCGACGCACGTAAGGAGCACGAATGATCTACCTGTCCCAACTCCTGGGCAACCCCGTTCTTGACGCCGACGGCGAGAAGGTCGGCACGGTCTCCGACCTGGGCATCGCCACGGGCGAGGTCTTCCCCCGCATCACGAGCCTGGCCTTCATGGGCCCCGGCCGCACGCCCATCATGATCTCCTGGCGCAAGTTCGTGGACACCTACGACGAGTCCGAGGTCCGCCTCAAGGTCACGGCCACCGACCTGCGCTTCTCGTACCTCCAGCCGGACGAGGTCCTTCTCGCCCGCGACATCCTCAACAAGCAGATCGTGGACACCCACGGCATGCGCGTCGTGCGCGTGAACGACCTCAAGCTCTCGGACACGAGCTCCACCCAGCTGCGCCTGCTGGGCGCGGAGGTGGGCGCGCGCGGTCTCTTGCGCAGCCTCCACCCCGCCCTCGAGCGCGTGGCGCTGCGCGTGTGCCGCACCTTTGGCCACCCCCTGCCCGAGAAGATCATCGCGTGGAGCTACATGGACCTGGTTGAGCGCGACCTCTCCAACGTCAAGCTCTCCGTCTCCCACAAGACGCTCGACGACATGCACCCCGCCGACATCGCCGACATCATCGAGCGGCTGGACCCGCGCCTGCGCGGCCAGGTCTTCGCGCAGCTCGACGACGAGCAGCGCGCCGGCGCGATGGCCGAGTTCGACGACGACGCGATGGCCGCCGAGCTCATGGGCAACCTCACCGAGACCGACGCCTCGCGCATCCTCTCCGAGATGGACCCGGACGACGCGGCCGAGCTGGTCAGCGAGCTGGACTACGACAAGGCCGAGAAGCTCCTGCGCCTGATGGGCGTCCAGGAGCAGCGCGCGATCCGCCAGCTGCTCGGCTACCGCGAGAACACCGCAGGCCGCATCATGACCTCCGAGGTGGCGACCGTCGCCGAGGACGCCACCGTGGCCGACGCCGTGGAGATGCTGCGCGGCCTGGACGAGGACTTCGAGTCCGTGCGCTACGTCTACCTCGTGGACGAGGAGCGCAGGCTCACCGGCGTCGTCACGCTGAACGCGCTGATCGTGGCCGCGCCCGAGACGCGCCTGGCCGAGCTCGCCACCGCCGACCTCGTGACCGCGAGCCCCGAGGACGACCAGGAGGACGTGGCCGAGGACATCGCCAAGTACAACCTGCTGGCCATGCCCGTCGTGAACGACGAGGGGCGCCTCTTGGGCATCGTCACCGTCGACGACGCGCTCGACGTCCTGGAGGAGGAGCACGCCGAGGACCTGCGCGTCGCCGGCGGCTCCGCAGACGGCGAGGACTCCGGCCACGCGAGCACGCTCATCTGGCTCGTGCGCCGCAACGTGTGGGTGGTCCTGTGGGCGCTCGGCGTGGTGGCGCTGGCGCTGGCCGTGGACGGCCACCTCACGCTGGCCGAGACGCTCACCATAGCGATCCCGCTCGCCGTGGCCCTCGTGCTCGCGGACGACTCCATCTCCTACGTGACCAACTTCTTCCTGGAGAACGACCCCGACGACGAGGACTCCCCCTCCATGCTGGGCTTCACGTTCAAGGGCGTGGGCATGGGGGCGGCGCTGGCGGTCCTTCTCGCCCTGATCGTGATCGCGCTCATGAACGTGATCATGTCGCCCGCGGTCTCGACGGCGGGGTTCTTCGAGGGCAGCCTTGGCGACTCCCTCGTGACCGGCGGCTTCGCCGCGGCGGCGAGCATCTTCGTGTCCTTTGCGCTCACCCCGGTCTACCTGGGCGTCCTTCGCGCGCGCGACGAGGCCAACAAGGAGACGTCGGGCTTCACGCTGTCCGTCGTCGCCATGGTCGTGGCCGTCGCGGTCTTCACGGGCGCGGCGATCGCGCTCGCCGGCCCCGGCGGCATGGTGGGGTCGGGATTCTAGATGTCGCAGGGCGAGAAGAACGCGCGCACGCGGCTTGAGCCGCGCCGCATCCTCGCGGCCATGGGCCCCGGCATGGTGGCCGCGCTCGCGGGAGCGGACGCCGGCGGCGTGGCGACCTACTCCAACGCGGGCGCGCTCTTTGGCTTCATGCAGCTCTGGACCGTGCCGGTGATGTGCTTCCTGCTGATCGTGGCGCAGGAGACCGCGGCGCGCATGGGCTGCGTCACGGGCAAGGGCCTCGCGTCGCTCATCCGCGAGCAGTTTGGCGTGCGGCTCTCCGCGCTGGCCATGGCGGCTCTTCTCGTCTCCAACACCACGGTCACGCTCTCGGAGTTCGCGGGCATCGCGTCGGCGCTCGCGCTCTTTGGCGTACCGGTCCACGTGAGCGTGCCGGTTGCGGCGCTGGCCATCTGGCTGCTCACGATGAGCGGGTCGTACCGCCGCATCGAGAAGGTCCTTCTCGCCATCGCGTGCGTCTTCGTGACCTACATCGTGGCCGGCGTCATGGTGGGCCCCAACTGGGGCGACGCCCTCCTGCACACCGTGGTCCCGCACGTGGAGGCCACGCCGCGTTACCTGTCGCTCTTGGTGGCGAGCGTGGGCACGGCCATCGCACCCTGGATGCTCTTCCTGGCGCAGTCCAACGTGGTCGAGAAGAACGCGCACGCCGAGGACCTCCCCTACCAGCGCGTCGACACCGTGACGGGCGCCGTGGCGGCAAGCGTCATCTCGTGGTTCATCATCCTCACCACGGGCGCCGTGCTGCACCCCGCCGGCGTTGAGGTGAGCGGGGCCGAGGACGCGGCCGCCGCGCTGGCGCCGCTCGTGGGCGACTACGCCGAGCTGCTCTTTGGCGCGGGCCTGGCCGGGGCGTCGCTACTCGCGGCGTGCGTCCTGCCGGGCATCACGTCGAGCGCGATTTGCGAGGCCTTTGGCTGGGAGCGCGGCGCCGACCGCAGCTGGGCCGAGGCGCCGGTGTATCGCGGCATCATCACCGCCGTCATCGCGATCTCTGCCGTGGTGGTCATGCTGCCCAACGTGAACCTCTTTGGCATCATGATGGTCGCCCAGGTCATCAACGGCGTGTTGCTGCCCGTGCTGCTCGTCTTCATGGTGCTCATCGCGAGCGACCGTCACGTGATGGGCCGCTTTGCCAACGGCCGCCTCTGGAACGCGCTCACCTGGTTCACGATCGTGGCCGTGACCGTGCTCACCGCCATCATGTTCGTCATGCAGGCGATGGGTGTGTGACAATGGGGGCATGACGCGCGAGAAGATCATACGGTGGACGTGCGACCGACGCGCCCAGCTCGTGGGCACGCTACCCGTCATCGTGTTCTTCATCGCCCTGTTCTGGGTCGTCCAGCTTGGCTTTGGCGACCAGTACCTGCTTGCGGTCTCGCCGTTCACCACGCTCTTTGAGACGCGGCTCACGAAGTACAACCCGCCGTCGCAGTACGCCCGGTTCTTCCTGGTGAGCGCGCTGGCGCTCGTGGGCGCGCGCGTGGCGGTGACAAACGTCATCCTGTGCGTGGCCGTGAACCTGGCCATGCCGTTCGTGCTGGTGTTCATGCGCTCGTCGCAGCTCAACCCGCGCCGCTACTTCCCCTACACCATGCTCTTCGCGTTCCTGCAGCTGCGCCCCGGCAACCTCGTGGCGTCGTTTGGCACGCAGGCGGCGGTGCTCGCGGCCTGCTGCGTCGTGCTGAGCGCGGGTCTGCTCGTGGCGGGCGCGGTCCGGCACCGCGGGCGCGAGGCGCGCCTGCGCCTGCACGACTGCGTGCGCCGCCTGGCAGACGACCTCGAGCGCGCCGCGGCGGGCGGCATCGACGAGCCGCTGCGCGCCGAGCTGCTCGCCCTGCGCCGGGAGTTCGCGGCCCTCGCCTACTCCGCGCGCGAGGACTCGACCGCGCCGCCGCGCACCGTGAACCTGCTCGACATGATGGCCACGCTCGCGCAGCGCACGGCCTACCTGACCGGCAACTTTGACTGGAGCGACCGCCACCGCGAGCAGCACGCGGCGCTTCTCGGCCAGCTGGCGCACCTCACGCGCGAGCTCGACGCCGTGGTGGACGCCAGTGCGAGCTCGGGCCGGCGCGCCGTGCTCGCCAACCGCACGCGGGCCCTTCTCGCCGGCCTGTCAGTGGACGAGCCGCGCTTCCGGATCTTCTGCCGCGGGTATCTCAACATGCTGCTCCTTATCTTGCGCACTGCCGACGACCCGCAGCAGCGCGTCTGGCACATGTCTGCGCGCGACGCCGCCGGTACGGCGCTCTTCCGCAAGCGCCCCACGCTCGACTCCTTTGAGATGCGCTTCTCGGTGCGCTGTGGCATCGTGCTGGCAGTGAGCTGCAGCGTCAACCTGCTGCTGCCCGTGGACCACCTCTACTGGTACGTGCTGCACGCCTACCTGCTGCTGCAGCCCTTCCCCGACGAGAGCTCGCGCCGCATGCGCACCCGCATGGCCGGCACGGCGCTGGGCTGCGTGTTCGTGCACGCGGTGGCGCTCCTCAACCTGGGCTGGGCCGGCGTGATGGTTCTGGGCATGGTGCTCGTGGCGCCGCTCTACGCCGCGCGGCCGGGTACCGTGACCTCGGCGTTCTTTGCGACGGCGTACGCGGTCACGATGGCGTCGGTCTCCATCGACGACGGCTACGCCACGGCCATGCGCCTGGGCTCGCTCGCGCTGGCGGTCGTCACCGTGGCGCTGGTCAACCGGCTGGTGCTGCCCACCTCCGACCGGCGGCTCTTCGCGGCGGACGTGCGCCAGCTCTTCGCGATGGTTCGACAGGTGTGGTCGCTGGTGCGCACCACGCTCGACGAGCGCGTGGACACGGTGGTCTCCTCCGAGCGGCTGCTCCACTTCCAGATGCTGCACACGCAGGCGAACGCGCTGCTCGACTCGATCTCTGCGGCGGGCGACAAGAACGCCGAGATCGCGGAGGTCGCGCGCTACCGCGACGCGGCGGACCGGATGCTCTTCTGCCTGTGGGAGATCGGCTGCGAGCTGGAGCAGCTCGAGCTGCTGGTGCGGCTGGGCGCCGTGCGGCCGGAGGAGCGCGCGCTGTTTGGGCGCGTGATCGACCTAGCGGAGTCGCGCTGCGACCCGGAGCGCTTTGGGACGGGCGTCGACGAGGCGGAGCCGCTGGTCATGGGCCTTGCCGACGAGGACGTGCGCTACGTGCTGCAGCAGTACGTGGACCGGGCCGGCGAGCTGCGCCTGGCCGTGGACGAGGCGCGCGGCGCCCTCGTGGAGCGGCCGAGCTACCTCGACGAGGTCCGTCGCGCGTAGGGGCGCGGCGCCTCGTGCGCGGCAGGCCCTCGCGCTCAGCAGTTGCCAACGTAGACGTGGGCGAGGTGGCGGCGGGCGACGTCGGCGAGGCGGCGCACGGTGGCCACGGGCGTGGCGGGGACGTCCGCCATGCGCCAGTGCGGGAAGTAGCGCGTCACGTGGTAGACGACGTCGCCGGGCAGGATCGCCAGCCAGCGCGCAATGGCGTCGACCTCGTCCTCCGCGTCGTTCTTGCCGGGGACCACGAGCGTCGTGACCTCGAGGTGGCAGCCCGGCTCCGCGGCGAGGCGCTCCACCGTGGCGCGCACGGCGTCGAGCGAGCCCTGCGCGCCGCCGCACGCCTCGTAGAACGCGGGCGAGAAGCCCTTGAGGTCGATGTTCGCCGCGTCGAGCAGCGGCGCCAGCTCGTCAATGACGCCCAGCTCAGCGCAGCCGTTCGAGACCAGCACAGTCACGAGGCCGCGCTCGCGGGCAAGGCGCGCCGCGTCCGCCACGTACTCCCACGCCACGAGCGGCTCGTTGTAGGTGTGCGCGATGCCGATCACGCGCGGGTCGCGCCGGCGGGCGTCCTCCGCGAGCGCGACCAGGCCCTCCGGGGAGAGCTCGCGCCACGCCACGTCCTTCTCGCCCGCCTGCGAGATCTGGTGGTTCTGGCAGAACGGACACGCGAGGTTACAGCCGTAGCCGCCAACGGACAGCAGATAGGAGCCCGGATGGAAGCGCGCGAGAGGCTTCTTCTCAACCGGGTCGAGCGCGAGCGAGGTCACGCGCCCGTAGGCCTCGGGGACCACCGCACCGTCCACGTTGCGCCGCGCGCGGCAGGCCCCGAGCGCGCCTGGAGCCAGGTGGCAGTGCCGCGGGCACACGTCGCATGTCGCCAGGCCGCTCACAGGTGACGCACCACCTCGAAGCGCTCCAGGCGCACGTCCTTCTCGCCCAGCGAGATGCCTCCCTTGCGTGCGGCGATCTGGAGCTGCTCGTCCACGGTGTCCACGCCGTCGAGCGCCGGCAGCAGCAGGCCGCGCCGGCCGTCGGGCGTGCTCACGATCACGCCGTAGCGCGCCGGGTCCAGCTGGGAGCGGTCCGCCACGGGCTCCGGCTCGCCGAGGACGTCCACGTCGTAGACCAGCTCCGGCAGCTCGTCTGCGGTCACGGGCGAGAAGCGCGGGTCGTGACACCCGGCGGAGACCGCGTTGGCCGCGATCTCCTCCGCGAGGCTCGTGCGCGTGGGCGCGATGGTGCCGATGCAGCCGCGCAGGCGGCCGTCCTTCTTGAGCGAGACGAACGCCCCGGCGCGCCGCCGGGTGAGCTCGGGCGGCAGGTCAGCGGGGAGCTCAAGCTGACGGCCGTCTCTCACGTGGCTCTCCAGCGACGCGCGCGCCAGTTGTACGTAGGCGTCCTCTCGCGAGCGGGTCTCTGCCAGCTGGCGTTCGTGGAGCTCCCGGTACGCTGCCTCAAAGCGACGCGCGGGGTCGGAGCCCTCCGGCCCGCAGGGCGTGAACGCGGCCACGCCGTAGCCCACGCCGAAGGGACCCTCGTGCGAGAGCAGCTCGGCGCGGACGGGCGTCCCGTCGAGCGCGCCGGCCATGATCTGGAACGAGCGCAGGCCGCACTCCGCCGCGCGCTCGCAGAGGCCGGGGTCCATCGCGAGCAGGCTCAGGAAGTCGCCCGTGGAGAGGGCGTCGCAGACCGCCTCGTCAAAGACCGGCCCGTCGGGCACGAAGCCGTAGGGGCCGTCCGCCGCGAGCTTGTGGGAGAGGTCGCCCGAGGCCACGTAGACCACGCGTCGCCCCAGCCTTGCGGCAGTCTGCTGCACGAGGGTGCCCAGCCGGTAGTGCTCGAGCGGCGAGAAGCCCGCAAGGCCCATGCGCACCACCCTGAAGCCTCGGCAGCGCGCCTGGATGAAGTGGAGCGGCACGAGCACGCCCCAGTCAAGCCGGGCGTCGCGCTCGCCGCGAGTCCCCGCCGGGATGCCGACGGCCTCCGCCGCGGACGCGAGCTCGCGGACGAACTCCTCGTCGTAGATGACCTCGGAGCCGTCCGCACGGTCACCAAAGTCCGCGAAGTCGCCGCGCGCGCCGGGCCCCGGCGAGATGTGCAGGTAATCGAGGTAGGAGGTGGTATGCGGGCTGGAGATCACCAGCGTGTCCGGCGCGAGGTCGGCCACACGCCGCGCGACCTCCTCGTAGGCGGCGACGGTCGCGGCGACGTCCCTCTCGCGCCCATGGCCCACCCCCGGCACGATCAGCGGCGGGTGCGGAACGGCAAACGCGGCGACGACGGACATGGCGACCTCCCCTGCGAGCGCGCGGTTCTTCTCGCCATTGTCGCGCCGCCCCCGGGGACAAGCCCGCCCAAACAGAGAAACGGCACAGAATCGGGCGCCAAGAGACGCGATTCTGTGCCGTTTCTCTGTCTCGGCGTGTGTGTCCGCCGGCGCGCTACGCCTCGTAGGCGGCGGGGCCCTCGGGCTTGAGCTCACGGCCCATGAGCAGGCCGGTCGCCTCCTCGGGCGCGATCTTGCCGGAGACGACCAGGTCGACCATCTCGCAGATGGGCATCTCGACGCCGCAGTGCGCGGCGAGCTCCAGCACGGCGGGCAGCGCGTTCAGGCCCTCCACCACGGCGCCGACCTTGGCCACCGCCTCGTCGACGGGCACGCCCTCGCCGAGCATCCTGCCGCAGCGCAGGTTGCGGCTGTGGAGGCTGCCGGCGGTGACCACCAGGTCGCCGGTGCAGGCCAGGCCGAAGAACGTCTCCTGGTCGCAGCCCAGCGCGGTGCCCAGGCGGCGCATCTCGGCCAGGCCACGGGTGATGAGCGCGGCGGAGGAGTTGTCGCCAAAGCCCAGGCCGCGCGCGATGCCGCACGCGAGGGCGATCACGTTCTTGATGGCGCCGCAGAGCTCGACGCCGTGGATGTCGGCGCTGGTGTAGACGCGCAGGACGTCGCCCGAGAAGAGCCGCTGGACGAGAAGGGCCGCCTCCTCGCTGTGGCTGGCCGCGACGATGCACGTGGGCATGTCGAAGGCGACCTCCTCGGCGTGGCTGGGACCGGAGAGCGCAACGGTGACGGGCTCGACGTCGGGGCGCAGGCGGGCGACCTCACCGGCGATGACCTCGGTCATCGTGTCGAAGGTGCCCTCTTCGAGGCCCTTGGTGGCGCACACGAGCACGGTGTCGGGGCGCAGGTACGGCGCCGCGGCGGCCGCCATGGAGCGCACGAAGCGCGACGACGTCACAAAGACGACCACGTCCTTCTCGGCCACCGCCTCCTCCACGCTGGTGGTGAGAGCGATCTTGGCAGGCAGGTCCGGGTCGCCGGGCAGCGGGATGGTGCGCGTGGCCTCCAGGTGCTCGACCACCTGCTCAGACTCGGACCACACGACCACGTCGTGCCCCTCGTTCGAGAAGAGCCGCGCGAGCGCGAGGCCCCACGCGCCGCTCCCCAGGACGCCCACGCGGGCGCACCGAACCGCCTCTGCCACGACTACCTCCTGCAATCGGGTGAATCCGTTCGTAAGATTATGACATGCGCGCGGGGGCGAGAAGGCCGCGCTTTCAGGCGCCACCAAAAACGCGGTCAATCCAATCTGAAGGCCTCCGCGGTCGCTCTTATTTCTACTATTTACGAAATAGTAGAAATAAGAGCATCGGATTTGCGGTATAGTTCTACTCTCTCGACATCGGAGGTAACGGTATGCCTTATCAGTCCCTCGAGAAGCTCTTCCATATGGACGCCGGCAATGAGCGCTTTGAGAACAACGTCTCTCTTGCCGCATCTCGTCGTGAGGCGGAATCCACATTCAAGACGAGCTTTGAAATCGGTGGCGAGGAGCTCTTCCTGGCCACGCCTCGTGAGCTCTCCCTGCTTAACGAGACCATTCTGGGGCGTGAACGGGAAATCGCCGTCGCCCTCTCCAATCTTCCCGCCATCGCCCGTGGGGCCCTTATCCGCAGCCTCGTCATCGATGAGGTTGTCTGTTCGAACGAGCTCGAAGGCGTATACAGCACCAGAAGACAAATCAATGAGCTCCTGGAGACCTTGCCCATAGATTCGAGCAAGCTAAGCCACAGGAGATTTAGGGAACTGGCGCGACTCTATCTCGAGCTGAGCGACAACGCACGCGTTCTTCCCCAGACCCCAGAAGACATCAGGAGCATTTACGACCGCATCATGTCAGGAGAGGAGCTGGGCGAGGATGCGCCGGACGGGACGCTCTTTCGGAAAGGGGAAGTGAGCATCATCGGGGATGGCGGCCGAGTGATACATCAGGGTCTCTCGCCCGAGAGCAGAATCATCTCCGCGCTGTCTCAGATGATCGGCCTTGCATCCTCTCCCGACATTCCTGGAACATATCGTGCCGCAGCGTCGCACTTCATCTTCGAGTACACGCACCCGTTCTACGACGGCAACGGCAGAACGGGTCGCTACCTTCTGGCACTCTATCTCAGCCAGTCCCTCTCGACGCTTACGGCGCTCTCCCTCTCACGTGTCATCGCAGAGAACAGGAGCCCGTACTACAAGGCGTTCCGGGAGGTCGAACACCCGCTCAACCATGGCGAGCTCACGCCATTCGTCATCATGTTGCTCACATATGTTGACGTCGCCCAACAGCGCATCCTCAGCGACCTGGAGATTAGGAGCGGCCAATTCCAAATCGTGCAGAGAGGCCTCGAACGGCTGTCCGAGCAAGCATCCATTCCGGACAAACAGCGTGACCTCCTGTTCATGCTCGCACAGTTTGACCTATTCGGCGCCTTCCCCGACGTGCCAATTGAGGTTATGGAGGAGTATCTCGGCCTCCACCGTGAGATGACGAGAAAGCACGTGAAAGCTCTTGAAGAGATGGGGTTCGCCAAAAAGGTCAGCGGGCGCCCTCTTCGTTTTGCTCTCACCGAGAAGGGCGAGACATTGCTCGGCATCGGAGACGTTTAGAAAAGGCGTTTTACTCGGCTGCGGTGCGCACAGATCGCTAAGCGCGACCTGGTGCGCGGATACCATGCCTCGCACCTCTACCTGTTCTCCAAGCGGGCCGTCTCCGAAGCAACCGCCGAGAAGTGTGCCCACCGAGCTGACGTGCACCTCGTCACGCTCGAAGAGCTCTACGCGCTCTGAGGCACCCCCAAGAAAAGGGGCCCCGGATCACATCCGGAGCCCATTCCACTCAGATATGCCTGCCGAGAAGAACCGCGCTACTGGCCCTGGGCGGCGTACTTGGCCTCGGTGGCCTCCTTGGCCGGGCGCCACCAGGCCTCGTTGTCGCGATACCACGCGATCGTGGCTGCAAGGCCGCTCGCGAAGTCGGTGTGGCGCGGCCGCCAGCCTAGCTCGCGGCGGAGCTTGGTGGAGTCGATCGCGTAGCGGCGGTCGTGGCCGGGGCGGTCGCGGACCCAGTCGAAGGCGTCCTCGGGCTGGCCCATCGCGCGCAGGATCTCGCGCAGGACGGTGATGTTGTCCTTCTCGCCGTCCGCGCCGATGAGGTAGGTCTCGCCGTAGCGGCCGCGCGTGAGGATCTCCCACACCGCGGAGCTGTGGTCCTCGGTGTGAATCCAGTCGCGGACGTTCTTCCCGTCGCCGTAGAGCTTGGGGCGGATGCCGCACAGGATGTTGGTGATCTGGCGCGGGATGAACTTCTCCACATGCTGGTAGGGACCGTAGTTGTTGGAGCAGTTGGAGATCGTGGTGCGCAGGCCGTAGGTGCGGGTCCAGGCGCGGACGAGCATGTCGGAGCTGGCCTTGGTGGAGCTGTAGGGGCTGCTCGGGTGGTACGGCGTCTCCTCGGTGAAGCGCGCCGGATCGTCCAGGGCCAGGTCGCCATAGACCTCGTCGGTGGAGACGTGGTGGTAGCGCACGTCGTACTTGCGGCAGGCCTCGAGCAGGCGGTAGGTGCCCACCACGTTGGTCTGGACGAAGGGCTCCGGGTCGGCGATGGAGTTGTCGTTGTGGGACTCCGCCGCGTAGTGGACGATCGCGTCGTGGCCGGGGACGATGCGGTCCAAGAGTTCGGCGTCGCAGATGTCGCCCACGACGAGCTCCACGCGGTCCTCGGGTAGGCCGGCGATGTTCTCGGGGTTGCCGGCGTAGGTGAGCTTGTCCAGCACCGTCACGTGCACGCCGGGGTGGTTGTTGACCACGTAGTGCACGAAGTTGGAGCCGATGAAACCGCACCCGCCTGTGACGATGATGTTGGTGGGCTGGAAGGTGTCGGACATGCTAAGCCTCCTCAAGGTTGAAAAGATACTCCCGCAGCTCGTCCTCCCAATCACGGGGCGAGAAGCCCACCGCGTGAATCTTGGAGAGGTCGAGGTCGGAGTGGACAGGACGCGGCGACACCGGGCCGGCGGCGCTCGCATAGTACTCGGCGGTGGTCACGGGCGTGACGGCGTCGCCGTTGCCGCACGTGAGCTCGAAGACCTCGCGGGCGATCTGGGCCCAGGAGGCCACGCGGCCGGAGCCGGTGAGGTTGTAGGTGCCGTACGGGGCATGGCCGTCGAGAAGGGCGAAGATGCCCTCGGCCATCTGGTCGGTGAAGGTGAGACGGCCCAGCTGGTCGTCCACCACGGTCACGCGCTCCAGACCGTCCGCGGGATCGGCGCAGCGCCGCGCGAGGCCGGCCATCGTGCGGACGAAGTTCTTCCCGTCGCCGATGACCCAGCTCGAGCGCACCACGTAGTGCGCGGGGCAGCCAGCCACGGCCAGGTCGCCGGCGGCCTTGGTCTGCCCGTAGACGCCCAGCGGCGAGAGGTCCTCACCCTCGCCGTGGTTCTCGGCCGTGCCGTCGAAGACGTAGTCCGAGCTCACGTGCACGAGCATGATGCCGTGCTCCGCGCAGGTGCGGGCGAGCAGCGCGGGGCCCGTGGCGTTGGCGCGCCAGCAGGCGGCGCGGCCCTCGGGGGTCTCCGCGCGGTCGACGGCGGTGTAGGCGCCGCAGTTGATCACGGTGCCGTAGAGCGACCAGTCGTAGCGGTCGTACTGGGCGGGATCCGAGAAGTCAAACTCGTCGATGTCGCAGAAGTCAAAGCTGCCGAGAAGCCCGCGCTCCTCCGCCAGCGCGCGCACGGCGCGGCCGAGCTGGCCGTTGCAGCCCGTGACGAGCGTGCGCTCGGGCGCCATGGGGATGGCGCCTGCGAGCATGGGGTGGTTCTTGTCGGCCTCGGAGAGCGTACATTCAGAAAGCGGGATGGGCCACTCGATGGCGAGCTCGGGGTCGGCCAGGTTCACGAAGGTGTAGGTCTTCTTGAGCTCGGCTGACCAGTGCGCGTCAACGAGGTAGGTGTAGGCGGTGCCGTCCTCGAGAGCCTGGAAGGAGTTGCCCACGCCGCGCGGGACGTAGATCGCGCGGGACGGGTCGAGCGTGCAGGTGAAGACGCGGCCGAAGGTCTTGCCGGGGCGCAGGTCAACCCACGCGCCAAAGACCGAGCCCGCGGCGACCGAGATGAACTTGTTCCAGGGCTCGGCGTGGATGCCGCGCGTGACGCCGCGCTCGGCGTTGAAGGAGACGTTGTTCTGCACCGGACGGAAGTCTGCGGGCATACCGGCTGCCACCATCTTGGCGCGCTGCCAGTTCTCCTTGAACCAGCCGCGTGCGTCTCCGTGCACGGGAAGGTCAAAGACAAGAAGCCCGGGAATTCCGGTCTCCTCCGCGCGCAGGTCCTTCTCGAACTCCATGGGGGTGCGCCCCTCCTTCGACTAGATTGCCTTCTTAGCAGTATACCCGGCGCTATAGCAGTCCGGGCCGCTCAGCCGGAATGAGCAACCGTCTCCATGCTCAGTTCAGAGCGATGAGCATCGAGGTAGTCGGCCATATAGGGAATCGCGAACTCCACCTTGCCCCACGCGCTTGCCTCAATCACGTCCTCGCGAATCAGACGCGCGCGATAGGAGCTCACCTGCTGCAGAGTCTTCCCCATCCGAGCGGCGACCCGCCCGCTCTCGCTCGGTGCGCCGCCGTCCTCCGCCATGCAAAGCAGATACTCGATGAGCATGCCGGGAAGACGTTGCAGGACTGGCTCAATGACCGTCCGGTCAAAGCGGTCGCGCGCAAGCGCGATGCCCTCGCGCACCATCGCCTCGTCGATCAGCTCCGCGCCGGCCCTGTGGGCGATCTGCCATACGTGATAGCCCACAAGCTGAATCATGAACGGATAGCCTCGCGTGGCGTCGGCGAGAAGAGCCGCGAGCTTGGCAGGCAGCCCGATGCCGGAACCCGCCATGGTTCTCCCAAGCGAGAGCGCTACCTCCGTCACGCTGACGGGCCCCAGCTCCATGGGAACGGCGCGCCTGAGAAACGTGAGGGTCTTGCCGTTTACCACGCTCTCGATCATCGACGGAAGACCGGCAAAGACAAACGCGATATTCCCGTCGTCCCTAATCACATGCTGAATCGCAACGGCCAGGGCCTGAACCTCCTCAAGGGAGGCATCCTGCACCTCATCCAACGTGATGAGAAGCCCGTCACCCTTCTTTGAGGTTAAGCTTTCGAGTGCCTCGCGCAGGGACAGGGCCGCACGCTCGATCTCTACGCTACCCAGAGACATGCCCAGAATGGAAGGTCCCGCGGTCACGCTTCTGACACGCGCATCCGGTTTGGTGGACGCAAGAATCCTGTCGCAGAAGCCCGGACTTGCCGTCTCATCGATGACGGACCAGCCCATCTCTCGCGCGCGAAGCCCGATTTCGTTGAGCATCACCGTTTTGCCCATGCCTCGCATCCCGGTTATGCGCATGAGCCTGCCCGGGGCACCAGGGCCGTTTTCGATTCCCTCGGCGAACTCCGCAATCACGGAATCCCTGCCGATAAGGGTGGGCGGATTCTTGCCGGCCGTTGGCTTGAAAGGATTCTGCATCATTGCCCCTCCACCAATTTATAGCAAAGTATAGTGAAGTATAGCAGAGTATAGCAGAAAATACGAACGTACGTTCCTTTACTCCAACATCCTCGAGTCGCGCGCTCAGCAGCTGGTCAGCGGGCCCCCTACCACTCCCTCTTCTGGTGGACTACCTTGCCCTCGGCAACGCGACGCAGGTGGGCGCCGTAGACGCTCTTGCCGTAGGCGTCCGCGGCGGACAGCAGCGCGTCGACGCCGATCCAGCCGTTCTCGAACGCGATCTCCTCGAGCACCGCCACCGGCGTGTCCTGCGCGCGCTCGACGGCGCGGACGAACTCGCTCGCCTCGTAGAGGCTCTCCATGGTGCCGGTGTCCAGCCACGCGTAGCCGCGGCCGAGCGTGACCACGTTGAGCGAGCCGTCCTCCAGGTACATCTGGTTGAGCGTGGTGATCTCCAGCTCGCCACGCGCGGAGGGCCTGACCCGCTTGGCCAGCTCACAGACGCGGGAGTCGTAGAAGTAGAGGCCGGTCACGGCGTAGGAGCTCTTGGGGCGCTCGGGCTTCTCCTCGATGGAGAGCGCGCGGCCCTCGGCGTCGAACTCCACGACGCCGAAGCGCTCCGGGTCGTCCACGTGATAGCCGAAGACGGTGGCGCCGCCCTCGGCCTCGGCGTGCTCGACGGCGCGGCGCAGGTGGCGGGAGAGCCCGTTGCCGTAGAAGATGTTGTCGCCCAGGACGAGCGCGCAGGGCTCGCCCGCGATGAACTCCTCGCCGATGATGAAGGCCTGCGCGAGGCCGTCGGGCGAGGGCTGCTCAGCGTAGGAGAGGCTGACGCCGAACTGCGAGCCGTCGCCGAGCAGCCGCTCGAAGTTGGGCAGGTCGGTGGGGGTGGAGATGATCAGGATGTCGCGGATGCCCGCCATCATGAGGACCGAGAGCGGGTAGTAGACCATCGGCTTGTCGTAGACGGGCAGCAGCTGCTTGCTCGTCACGAGGGTGAGCGGATAGAGGCGGGTGCCGGATCCGCCGGCGAGGATGATGCCCTTCATGCGCGGTCCTTTCGCGTGGTCGCAGTTGGGACAAGTATAGCCGGAGCCTGGACGTCATAGTATCTGCTTCAATGCCGTCATCAAACTGGGACACTCGTCTCAGCTTCTTCGCAGACGCGCGGGCATCCACTCCCTGAGAATGGGAATAATCATGAACAGATGTCCTGCCGTGCGACATTCCTGCCCCGTAGCTCTCCCGCAAAAGGAGTTGCCGATGTCCACTCAAGTTCTCTGCTTAAACCCACGAGACTGTCCCATCAAAGCAACCGATGAGATTGTCGTCATGCCTTTTGACCGGGCCCAGGCGTTTGACATGTTCGACCTTGTAGTAGTCAACCTCCAGCAGAAAGATCTGTGGAGATGCTCGAGGGACAACCGTCAATCCATAGACTCTATGGCACATTTTGACACGTTAGCGAGCATGATTGGCGATTCGAAGTCAAGCGAAGTGCTCATACTCCTGCCCCAGAACTATACATTTAACTATGACTATCGCGGGGGTGGCTACAACAGCCGTGCGGGATATTACAAACACACTCCGCTCAAAGATATGCTAGAAGCACTGAGACATGCGCTCCTTCTCCCCTTGCTGCACGAAGATTTACCTCTCGCCTTTGGCTGTTCTGTAACCAAATGTGGGAGCAGAGAATTCTCCTCAGATTTTCACCTCATGAAAGAGGCCAGCAGCGGATTCGAAGAGTTTGCCGAATCGAAGGCGGGCGGTATCACCTGCTTCTCCATTTCAGAACGGGTTACCGCGACAACCCTGCTCGTCGAAGATTCTGCCGCCCTGATTGATCTCTGCCAAGGGCTGAAGCTTCTCCCCGCGGAGCGGCGCTCTTTTCCCTCTTGGCTCGAAGAGGTTCCTTTCCTCGACGAAAAGAGTCTGCGCAAGCGCCGACAGACCATTCTTGATGAGATGACTCAACTAGAAAACGAGAAGGGAGAAATCGATACGCGCCTCTCTGAGTATCGCGAAAAGAAGGCCGTTCTCTGCACAAAGGACTTCGATCTGGAACATCGTGTGAGGGAGATGCTCGCAAAGATTCTCGATGTTAGCAGCGATTTCGAAGATGCTCGCGAGGAAGACTTCCGCTATGAAACGGACGATTGCGTCTATGTCTTCGAAATCAAGGGTTCGGTCAAAGGCCTAAAGCGTGAACAGGTATCGAAGACGGAGGATCACGTTCAAATCTGCGCTGATAAACTGGAGGAGATGTGTTCGAGCCAAAGGGTTAAGGGCATCCTGATCTTTTCATCGCAGATAGAAGTCCCGCCGTCAGAGAAAGACTCTTATCCACAGAAACAACTTGAGATTGCCGCACGCTATGGGGTAGCAGTCATGTCCGCGGAGACCCTTCTTCGATATTACGAAGCAAGCGAGCGTGGCAACCTAGGTCCAGATGATTTTATCGAGATACTTGACTCTTCCTCTGGGTTCGTCGAACCTCCAAGCTTTTCGTAGCTTACCGAAGTGCCCGTCAAGTATTCACCCATATTATTATTTCTGGGCCTTGGCAGTGCCCATCTGCAGCCAAAAGTACAAACCGACAGCGTGGCCTACCACCAGCTGCATCCGCCCCCCATTGCTTCTGCTAAAGAGGCCCGCCCCATTTTTTTCCTGCCAGAGTATCGGGCAACAACCCACATCCCTTGCATCGTGTCACGAGCCCAAGCTAGATTAGCGGCGCGCGGCGCTATGCAAGCTTACCTTTGAGAACGTTCGCTGGAACCACCTTAAAAACGCACAGAGCGGAGGGGCGGCACAGGCAAAGCCAACAGCGACCGAAAGCCCCGCGAGTAGGAGGACCCCGCCAGGAAGCACACGCAAACTGCTCAACACTCCCATTTTGCCTAATATGGTTAAGATAGGAGAGTGAAACACATAGATTGATAGCGATCGTCTTCCAAACCACGCCAATGGCCGGCAGCTGAGGCTGCAAATCGCCCCAAAACACAGCGCTAGCCCAGTAAAGACCACGACATACCACACGAATCGCTCTGTCGCGCCACAGCCCTCCGCAAGAATAAGCTCGGAGGCATTCCTCCCGGTTAGCATTCCCCGATATGAATAGGAATATTGAATGTGCTCATGGATAACGTAAAGGATCGCGTCGCGAAATGTGGTGTAAGGGAGACCTGAATTAGGAACGGCCCCCGTCCTAGAGTCTCTTTCGACCAAGAGAGGGGTTCGGGGGAACGGAGACCGCAATGGACGCTGTGCCGCAAGACGCGTTCGCGACGCTCGGGCTCGCCGAGGAGGGCGGCGAGGGGCTCGCGGGCCTCGCCAGGGCCCCGCTCGAGGCGGGCGTCGACGAGATGATGGCCGCCCGGGCCGACGCCGCCCGCGAGGCGGCCGGCACGACGAGGAGCGGGTTCCGGGAGAGGCGTCTCGAGACGCGGGTCGGGACCATCACGCTCGGGATGCCGAGGCTGCGCCGGGGCACCTACTTCCCGGACGGCCCGGTCGAGAGGTGGGGCGGGGTCGACCGCGCCGCGGTCTGCGCGGCGGCCGAGACGTGCGCGCTCGGCGCCTCGACGAGAAAGGCGGGGAGGGTCCTCGAGCGCATGGGCGCCGACCGGCTGTCCAGGGACGCCGTGTCGCGCATCTGCGCGGCGCTCGACGCCGAGGTGGCGGGGCTGCGCCCGCGCCGGCTTCCGCCCATGCGACTCCCCCGCCTCTGGGTCGACGCGACCTACGTGCCCTGCCGCCGGAACGGCCACGGCGCCACGGCCGCGGTGGTCGCGGCCATCGCCGTCGGCGAGGACGGCGTGCGCAGGGTCGTCGGCCCGGCGTGCGCCGGCGCGGGGTCCTGCGCGAGCCGGGAGGGCTTCCTGCGCGGCCTCCGCGAGCGCGGGCTCTCCGGCGTGCAGCGCGTGACCTCCGACGCCCGCGGCGGCATCGCCCGGGCGGCGCGCGAGACCTTCCCGGGCGCGGCCTGGCAGCGCTGCGTCGTCCACCTCGAGCGGGACGTGATCGACGCGTGCCCGACGCGCGCGAAGAGGGCCGCCGCCGGGAGGGTGCTCCACGCCGTGTTCGACGGGGACGGCCCGGCGGGGGCCCGGGCCCTCTACCGGGCCGCGCGCGGCGTCATCCCGTCGCTGTCGGCCGACGCCGGGAGGATCATGGAGGGGGCGAAGGCCGACGCCCTGGCCCACCTCGACTTCCCCGAGGCCCACCGCCGCCGCATCGGGACCAACGACGTGCAGGGGCGCCGCGACCGGGAGATAGGGCGCCGCGCGCGGGTGGTCCGGAGCTTCCCGTCGGAGGGGGCGCTGGTCCGCCTGGTGGGGGCGGTGTGCTGCGAGGCGTCCGAGGGCTGGTCCGGCCGCAGGCACATGGAGCCGTCCGCGATCGAGGGCCTGTGGGAGCGCGAGCTCTCGCCCGTCCCGGAGCCGACCGAGGGGCGGGTCGCGAGGGCTCGCTCGAGAATCGCGGCGCTCTCGGGGATTGACGAGGGGGCGATGGCGGCGTAGGTTCGGCTCACCAGGGATTCCGGGCGGAGGCCCCTACACCACTTTTCGCGACACTACCCAACATTCCTCGGGAATGCCGTTCGGGAACGTAAATCCACACTCTCTCGAGGATACGTAAGTCCCTAGACGACTGGACTCGTAAATCGCATGGCCGAGGGGCTCTTGCAGGACGCCGTTCGTGACATGGCGCTCATAGCCCTCCTCGTCCAAGCCTCTCCAGATGTGCAGTAACGTCAGGCCACCGTCAACCGTGAGGTCAGAAGCCTTGATGGTTGCCGCACTCAGAGCCCCGACAATATTGCGTTCAAGCTGGGTCAGGCACTCCGGCGTAATAATGTGTTTAGTCAAGTAGTTTTGAGCAGAATGTGCATCGGGAATTGAGCAGTATGAGCTCGCGGCCTGAGCGGTGGTTTTTGAGCACCTACCCGTCCTGCATGAGCGCGT
>NZ_NFJF01000006.1 GCF_002159735.1 Olsenella sp. An270 | reverse complement strand
TTGTGCAGAAACCGTGGAGGCGCCGATTCTCGCCCCCGCACGCCGCGCGGGTGCGTATAGTTAATCCCCGCGCAGCGACGAGCTCACGGCCCACGACCTGCGCGGCGTACCTTGAGAACCGGATACTGCGATCGAAAGATCGACGTGACAGACAAGCGAAATTCGAATTCTGACATCCAAGTCAGAGACGTCAATTTCAGCGAATCCGAGATCAGCGGGATCTATGGACGGGACGGACCGACCACTCACACTGTAAGGCGGCTCAGCGCCGCCTGGCATTTGAACGGAGAGTTCGATCCTGGCTCAGGATGAACGCTGGCGGCGCGCCTAACACATGCAAGTCGAACGGTTAAAGCACCTTCGGGTGTGTATAAAGTGGCGAACGGCTGAGTAACACGTGGGCAACCTGCCCCTCGCACCGGGACAGCCTCGGGAAACCGTGGATAATACCGGATACTCCGGACCCTCCGCATGGCGGGTCCGGGAAAGCCCAGACGGCGAGGGATGGGCCCGCGGCCTGTTAGCTAGTTGGTGGGGCAACGGCCCACCAAGGCGATTATGGGTAGCTGGGTTGAGAGACCGACCAGCCAGATTGGGACTGAGACACGGCCCAGACTCCTACGGGAGGCAGCAGTGGGGAATCTTGCGCAATGGGCGAAAGCCTGACGCAGCGACGCCGCGTGCGGGATGAAGGCCTTCGGGTCGTAAACCGCTTTCAGCAGGGACGAGGCCGCAAGGTGACGGTACCTGCAGAAGAAGCCCCGGCTAACTACGTGCCAGCAGCCGCGGTAATACGTAGGGGGCGAGCGTTATCCGGATTCATTGGGCGTAAAGCGCTCGTAGGCGGTCCGTTAGGTCGGGAGTCAAATCCGGGGGCTCAACCCCCGCCCGCTCCCGATACCGGCGGACTTGAGTTTGGTAGGGGAAGGCGGAATTCCAAGTGTAGCGGTGGAATGCGCAGATATTTGGAAGAACACCGGTGGCGAAGGCGGCCTTCTGGGCCACAACTGACGCTGAGGAGCGAAAGCTAGGGGAGCGAACAGGATTAGATACCCTGGTAGTCCTAGCCGTAAACGATGGACACTAGGTGTGGGGGGAACGTCCCTCCGTGCCGCAGCTAACGCATTAAGTGTCCCGCCTGGGGAGTACGGCCGCAAGGCTAAAACTCAAAGGAATTGACGGGGGCCCGCACAAGCAGCGGAGCATGTGGCTTAATTCGAAGCAACGCGAAGAACCTTACCAGGGCTTGACATCTAGGTGAAGCGGCGGAAACGCCGTGGCCGAGAGGAGCCTAGACAGGTGGTGCATGGCTGTCGTCAGCTCGTGTCGTGAGATGTTGGGTTAAGTCCCGCAACGAGCGCAACCCTCGTCGCATGTTGCCAGCGGTTCGGCCGGGCACCCATGCGAGACCGCCGGCGTCAAGCCGGAGGAAGGTGGGGATGACGTCAAGTCATCATGCCCCTTATGTCCTGGGCTGCACACGTGCTACAATGGCCGGCACAATGGGCTGCCACTGCGCGAGCAGGAGCGAATCCCCAAAGCCGGTCCCAGTTCGGATTGGAGGCTGCAACCCGCCTCCATGAAGTCGGAGTTGCTAGTAATCGCGGATCAGCACGCCGCGGTGAATAAGTTCCCGGGCCTTGTACACACCGCCCGTCACACCACCCGAGTCGATTGCACCCGAAGTCGTCGGCCCAACCCGCAAGGGAGGGAGGCGCCGAAGGTGTGGTTGGTAAGGGGGGTGAAGTCGTAACAAGGTAGCCGTACCGGAAGGTGCGGCTGGATCACCTCCTTTCTAGGGAGAATCACCTCTTCTAGAGAAGACATCAGACGGACGCCCCGTCCATCCCAGCTGAGAGTCAGTCGCGTCGCGCGAGAGCGCGCAGTGTCCGGTCCCCGGGGCACGCCCCCGCCGTACCTTGAGAGCTGCATAGCGTGACGAAGATTCTTCTTCAAAAAGATCGCATCTCATTTACGAGTATGTTCGAGCCATCGAAGAGAAGATGGTAAGGGCAAACGGTGGATGCCTTGGCACAGGAAGCCGACGAAGGACGCGACAAGCTGCGATAAGCCACGGTTAGGGGCACTTACCCGCTCGACCCGTGGATCTCCGAATGGGAAAACCCGGCGGGAGTCATTTCCCGTCACGCCCGGCTGAACACATAGGCCGGGCCGAGGCAACCGGGGGAACTGAAACATCTAAGTACCCCGAGGAAGAGAAATCAAACGAGATTCCCCTAGTAGTGGCGAGCGAACGGGGACCTAGGACAAACCGGCGGCCGCGCAAGCGCCGCCGGGGTTGTAGGGCCGCACATCGTGCAGTTACAAAACCTCGTGGAAGCGGAATGGCATGGGAAGGCCAGCGGGACAGGGTTAGAGCCCCGTACGCGAATCCGCGAGGACTGCCGTGCGGTACCTGAGTACCGCCGGACACGTGAAACCCGGTGGGAACCTGGGGGGTCCACCCTCCAATCCTAAATACTCTCCTGTGACCGATAGTGGACCAGTACCGTGAGGGAAAGGTGAAAAGCACCCCGGGAGGGGAGTGAAATAGTACCTGAAACCGTTTGCCTACAAGCAGTCGGAGCACCCCTCGGGGTGTGACGGCGTGCCTTTTGTAGAATGAGCCAGCGAGTTACGGTGCGTGGCGAGGTTAAGCCAGCAAGCGAGCCGCAGCGAAAGCGAGTCCGAAATGGGCGCTTAGTCGCGCGCCGTAGACGCGAAGCCGGGTGAGCTATCCATGGGCAGGCTGAAGCGGGGGTAAGACCCCGTGGAGGGCCGAACCCACCTAGGTTGAAAACTGGGGGGATGACCTGTGGATAGGAGTGAAAGGCCTATCAAACCCGGAGATATCTCGTTCTCCCCGAAATAGCTTTAGGGCTAGCCTCGGACGTTTACCTGCGGGGGTAGAGCACTGAATGGACGCGGGGGCCTCACCGCCTACCAACTCCAATCAAACTCCGAATACCGCCGGTCCAGAGTCCGGGAGTCAGAACATGTGGGCTAAGCTGTGTGTTCGAAAGGGAAACAGCCCAGACCGCCCGCTAAGGTCCCGAAGTCCATGCTAAGTGGCAAAGGATGTGCGTTTGCTCAGACAACCAGGATGTTGGCTTAGAAGCAGCCATTCATTTAAAGAGTGCGTAATAGCTCACTGGTCGAGTGGACATGCGCCGACAATATACGGGGCTAAGCATGGCACCGAAGCGGCGGACTAGATTTTTCTAGTGGTAGGGGAGCTTTCCGTCCGCGGCGAAGCGCCGGGGTGACCCGACGTGGAGCGGCCGGAAGTGAGAATGCTGGCATGAGTAACGAGAGCGGCGTGAAAAACGCCGCCGCCGTAAACCCAAGGTTTCCTGGGCAAGGCTAATCCTCCCAGGGTCAGTCGGGAGCTAAGGCGAGGCCGGAAGGCGTAGCCGATGCACAGCAGGTTGACATTCCTGCACCTCCGAACGGACGCTATCACCGATGGGGCGACGGAGAAGGGTAGCTGAACGGGGTTCTGGACGTCCCCGCGATGGCACGTAGGCTGGGGGGTAGTGAAACGCGCCCCCCGCGAAGGCTGAGGTGCCGGACGAAGCGATTGAGTGAAGTCAGTGAGCCCATGCTTCCAAGAAAACCCTCTAGGGAGCCCGCAGGAGCCCGTACCGCAAACCGACACAGGTGGGTGGGTAGAGCATACCAAGGCGATCGGGAGAACCATGGTTAAGGAACTCGGCAAAATTACCCCGTAACTTCGGGAGAAGGGGTGCCGCCTCGGGTGGAGGGACTTGCTCCCCGAGCCCAGGGCGGTCACAGTAAATAGGCCCAAGCGACTGTTTATCAAAAACACAGGACTCTGCTGAAGTCGTAAGACGACGTATAGGGTCTGACGCCTGCCCGGTGCCGGAAGGTCACGAGGAGCCGTCAGCGCGAGCGAAGCGGCGAATCCAAGCCCCGGTAAACGGCGGCCGTAACTATAACGGTCCTAAGGTAGCGAAATTCCTTGTCGGGTAAGTTCCGACCTGCACGAAAGGCGTAACGATTTGGGCGCTGTCTCAACCATGGACCCGGTGAAATTGCACTAGTCGTGAAGATGCGACTTACCCGCGGAAGGACGGAAAGACCCCGTGAACCTTTACTGCAGCTTGACATTGGCTGCCGGTTCGTCGTGTAGAGGATAGGTGGGAGACGCTGAACCAGGGACGCCAGTCTCTGGGGAGTCGCCCTTGGAATACCACCCTCGACGTTCTGGCATCCTAACCCGCGACCGTTATCCGGCGTGGGGACCGTGTCAGGTGGGTAGTTTGACTGGGGCGGTCGCCTCCTAAAATGTAACGGAGGCGCACGTAAGGTCTGCTCAGGACGGTCGGCAACCGTCCCTTTGAGTGCAAGAGCATAAGCAGGCTTGACTGCGAGACAAACAAGTCGAGCAGATGGGAAACCAGGTTCTAGTGATCCGGCGGCTCAGTGTGGTATGGCCGTCGCTCAACGGATAAAAGGTACTCCGGGGATAACAGGCTGATCTTCCCCAAGAGTCCACATCGACGGGAAGGTTTGGCACCTCGATGTCGGCTCATCGCATCCTGGGGCCGGAGCAGGTCCCAAGGGTATGGCTGTTCGCCATTTAAAGCGGTACGCGAGCTGGGTTCAGAACGTCGTGAGACAGTTCGGTCCCTATCCTCCGTGGGCGTAGGAGAACTGAGGGAGGCTGCCCCTAGTACGAGAGGACCGGGGTGGACGGACCTCCGGTGTACGGGTTGTCGACCAACGGCATCGCCCGGTAGCTGAGTCCGGTTCGGATAACCGCTGAAAGCATCTAAGCGGGAAGCCAGTCCCGAGATGAGTTCTCCCTTCGGTAAGGCCACTCGTAGACTACGAGTTCGATAGGCCGCAGATGTAAGCGCTGCGAGGCGTTGAGTCGAGCGGTACTAATCGGCCGAGCTCTTCTCTTCACACCCTCGCTCGAACGCGATCTTCGCGGAGTCTCGACGTCACGCTGTGCGGCCCCCAGGGCACGGCCTCGGCCGCCCCTGACAGCAGAATGCCCCTTGTTGGTCAGCGACCATGGCAGGGGAGGCACACCCGGTCCCATTCCGAACCCGGAAGTTAAGCCCCCGAGCGCCGATGGTACTGCGGAGTAGTCCGTGGGAGAGCAGGACGTCGCTGACCAACAAGGGGCATTTTCATGTCTCGAGAGCTCACTTTCTTTCATTTGTCTGACACTTATCTGACTTCAGAAAAATACACACATACCGAAAAGACAATAAGCAAAACGTTAAGTCTGATACCGTTTCCCTAGTTGTCGAACCGCCAGCTGCTACGGGAGGGCCCGTTTATGGAAACGCGTATCGAATCGAGCGCCGCATCATGCCCGGCCATTGCACCCAACGTCCCCTCGACGCCTGCCGAGCGCGTCGCCATGGCCTTCTTCGGGTCGAGCGGTACGCTGCGGCCCACGATCGTCGCCATCTGCGCCGAGCCCGGGATGGGCCGGGAGGACGTCATGTCGAGGGTGCTCGCGCTCGCGAGGGCGCAGGGCGCGCGCGTCGTCCGACGCGACTTCCGTGACGCCACGCCGGGCGCCGCGTGCAGATCCCTCGTTCGTCTCGCCAAGCAGCTCTCCGAGGGCGGCTCCGTCGTCGCCGTGGGCATCTACGAGCTTCCGCCGTCCGACGAGTCTCAGGTCGTCCGACAGGCCCGCGCAATCAGGCGCATGAGGGACGCCGGGGCGGCGGTGCTTCTCGTCGTGAGGCCCGAGGCGCGTCAGCTCCTCGAGGCGCTCCCCGAGCGCCTCTCCATAGCCGCGGAGACGCTGCTCTACTCCCCGGCGCAGCTGGGCGGCGAGCGTGCCTCGCAGGCGGTGCTCCGCGTCACTCGCGGCATCCCCCGCCTCGTCAGGGCCGTCTCGACGGCGACCAGGGACTCGTTGGACAGCGAGCTTCCCCTCGAGTACTACGACGCGCTCGCCTCCCTCCTGGAGAGTGCCCTCAGGCCGAGTCTCTCCGATGAGGAACGTCGTCTGAGGCTTGCCATAATCTTGTTGGGTGGCGCGTCGACAAGTGAGCTGCGCGAGGTTCTCGGCACCCTGCACGACGACCTTCTCGCAAGCCTGGGGGACGGTGCGCCGCTCTTTGGCCTCGCGAGGGATCTCACGGTGTTCAACTGCCTCTCCGGTGCCGTTCCCGGCGCGCTTTCGACCTGTCTGCGCCGTGTCGCGCCCACGAGCGCGCTCTTCCCGGACGTCGCCTCGGCGTGCCTCTCCCACCTCGTCGAGCGCGGTCGTATCGCCCGCGCCTCGATCCTGGCGACGCTCCCCGAGTGCGTGCCCGCGCTTCCGGTCGTGGCGGAGCACGCGGCCGAGTTCATCGACGCGGGGGAGTGCAGGCTCGTCCTCCATGCCGCCGAGGTGGCGGAGGGCCTCGACGAGGGGGACCGCTCGCGCATCCGGACGGTCGTGAGGGCGCTCGACACCCATGGTGCCTGCCCCCTTCCTCGCGAGATGACGACCCCTCCGGGAGACGGGAGCGCGCTCGGCCTCCTCGTCGGGTCGAGGCGGCTGCTCCAGGGGAGGGTTCCGAGCCCGGGTCTTGACATCCGGGCGTCCGGGGAGCTCGGCCGTAGGCTCGCGGCGCATGTCGCCGCCTGTTCCCTGATGTTGCGCGGGGCATTTTCGGTCGCGCTCGGGATGCTCCTGGGGACGCCGGAGGAGGCTGGCCGCCCCTGCGTCTCGGGGGCGCTGCTCGCGATCGACCGGGACCTCGCGCAGATGCTGGCCGGAGGGAGCCTCACGGGCGCGGACGAGGCGGTCGAGAGGGCCGGGGAGTTCATCCGCCGCCGACCCCTGCGAGGCCTCTCGGGCTGTCTCGTCATTCACGACCTGGTCCGGGCGGCGCTGGGCTCCGTCGGGGCGAGGGGCGAGGGACTCGGGGGAGTCGCCCTGGGCCACGAGCGGTCCGCAGACCCGGTCGTCCAGGTCGTGGCCCTTCTCGCCGGTGCGTTCGCCGACCTCTGGGGAGGGTCGGTCGCCGGGGCGCTGGTGCGCGCGACGCGCGCCGAGTCGGTCGCGCGCCAGTTTGACTCCGACTACCTCGCGCGCCTTGCCCTGCTGCTCGCCGACGTCTCACGGTTCGTCCTGGGGGACGACATGGCCCCGAGGGTCGCAGAGGAGCCGCGGGACGACCTGGACGAGGTGACCACGCTCGTGTGGGAGGTGATGCTCACCGCGGAGGGGGAGCGGCTGGTCGCGGCGTCTCCCCGGGACGAGGTCCCGTGGGACGCCCTGTGGCTGATCCGGGCGCTCCTCGCGTGCCCGCGAGAGATCTCCGCGGGCCTCCTCGAGCACATGCCGGCTCGGTGGAGGAGGGCTCTGCCGCGGCCCAAGCCGGCATCGCGGGAGCCCGAGCCGCCGGTGAGCGAGCCTCCGCGGGCGCCCGAGCCTGCTTTCCCGGAGGCGTCCAAGCCGGTCAGGGTCTCACTTCTCGGTGGCTTTGCGCTCTCGGTCCGGGGACGGCGCGTGCCCGAGGAGCGGCTGAACCGCAGGAACACGAAGTCGATGCTGACCTACCTCGTCCTGCACGGCGGCCGGGCGAAGCGGTTCCAGGTGGCCGAGCAGGTCTGGCCGGACTGTGACTACACGCTGGGGTTTGGCAGGGTGTACCAGGCGACGACCGCCCTCCGCTCGATCGTGGCGGAGGTAGACGATACCCTGAGCCTGTTCGTCTCGAGTCGGAAGAGCGGGGAGGTGACCATCGACATGGGCCTGGTCTCCTGTGACGTCCCCGAGTTCCGAGCGCTCGCTCGAGAGGCCGTGGACAGCCATGACGCCGAGCGGTCGCTCGAGTGCGCGCAGGCGGCGGAGAGGCTCTACGCGGGGGACCTCTACCTGCCCCCGTCGGACGCGACCGGCTTCGTGGCGAGCGTGCGAGCCGAGCTCAAGTGCCTGTACGCGGACGCGATGGTGGAGGGGAGCGCGGCAGCCCTCGAGCTCGGGCGGGACCGCACGGCGGTGCGGCTCGCCGAGAACGCGGTGATGGCGGACGAGATGAGGGAGGATGCGGTCTCGGCGCTGGTCAGGGCCCTCACAGCCTGCGGCCGCGAGGCGGACGCCGCGAGGGAGCGCCGCGCCTTCGAGGGCAGGGTCGCCCGTCTCGCGAGGCGCGGCCGCGGAAGCCGGACGCGCGACGCCCGACGGGGAGGGGAGGCGCGGCCCGAGCATGCCGGGACCCCCTAGCGCGCACGGTGCGCTTTTGGTGAGCCCTGCCCGCCCAGCGCGCGGCGGGTCTTGTCAATGAGTAAAGTATCGAGCGAGTGACTATGCGCTCAGCGCACGACAAAGGGAGACCCATGCCCAACTTCCTCTCCAAGATCCTTTCCATGGGCGCCGACCGCGAGCTCAAGGAGTTCGAGCGACTCACGGCCCGCGTGAACGAGCTCGAGCCGCGCTTCAAGGCCATGGCGGACGAGGAGCTCCACGGGATGACGGCGCTCCTCCGGGAGCGTCATGCCCAGGGTGAGACGCTCGACGACCTCCTGCCCGAGGCGTTCGCTGCCGTGCGCGAGGCGTCCGTCCGCACGATCGGGCTGCGCCACTTCGACGTCCAGATCGTCGGCGGCATAGCCCTGCACCGCGGGACCATCGCGGAGATGAAGACCGGCGAGGGCAAGACGCTCGTCTCGACGCTCGCCGGCTACCTCAACGCCATCCCCGGCAAGGGCGTCCACATCGTCACCGTGAACGACTACCTCGCCCGCCGAGACAGCGAGTGGATGGGGAGCATCTACCGGTTCCTGGGCATGAACGTGGGCCTCATCCAGAACGGCATGCGCCCCGCCATGAAGAAGCCGGCCTACGAGGCCGACGTGACGTACGGCACCAACTCGGAGTTCGGCTTCGACTACCTCCGCGACAACATGGTCACCAGGCCGGGCATGCGCGTCCAGCGCGGGCACCACTACGCCATCGTGGACGAGGCCGACTCCATCCTCATCGACGAGGCGAGGACGCCCCTCATCATCTCCGGCGCCGGCACCAAGTCGGCGAGCACCTACAAGGACTTCGCGCGTGCCGTGCGCGGCCTCATCCCCGACGTCGACTTCGAAATGGACGAGGCCAAGCACACGATCGCGACGACCGAGGCGGGTCTCGAGAAGGTCGAGCGCGCGCTCGGCATCGACGACATCTACGGCGATCCCTCCGGCCAGTACGTGAACCACCTGCAGCAGGCGCTCAAGGCCGAGTACATGTTCCACCGCGACCAGCAGTACGTGGTCGTCGACGGCGAGGTGAAGATCGTCGATGAGTTCACCGGTCGCATCATGGAGGGAAGGCGCTACTCCGAGGGCCTGCACCAGGCCATCGAGGCGAAAGAGGGCGTGTACGTCCGCGAGGAGAACCAGACCCTCGCCACCATCACGCTCCAGAACTACTTCCTCATGTACGACAAGCTCTCGGGCATGACGGGCACCGCCATGACCGAGGACGCGGAGTTCCGCGAGGTCTACCACATCCCCGTCACGGTGATCCCGCCCAACAAGCCCGTGGTCCGCGTGGATCACGACGACCTCGTCTATCGCACGGTGGAGGCAAAGTTCAACGCCGTCGCCGATGACGTCGCAAGGCGCCACGAGATGGGCCAGCCGTGCCTGGTGGGCACCGTCTCGATCGAGAGCTCCGAGCGCCTCTCGAGCATCCTGAAGAAGCGTGGCATCAAGCACGACGTGCTCAACGCCAAGCACCACGAGCGCGAGGCGCACATCGTCGCGCAGGCGGGCCGCTTCGGCGCGGTCACCATCGCCACGAACATGGCCGGCCGAGGCACGGACATCCTGCTAGGCGGAAGCCCCTCGGAGCTCGCCCGCGAGGAGGTCCTGGGCGGGGACTTCGGTCTCGACGCGGCGACGATGGAGGAGGTCCTGGGGGGCACCTTCTTCGAGCGCGTGAAGGCATGCGAGGAACTCGGCCTCTCCGAGGAGCTGTCCGACGCCTCGATCGACGACGTCGTCGACGCCCTCGTCAGGGGGACCGACGTCGCGGACGGCGCGGACGGCGCGGGCGACAACGAGGTCGCCGCGGTGTCGGCCACCTTCAAGAAGATGGGCATCGCCAAGGACGAGGACGCCGCGCGGCTCATGGCCGTCTCCAGGATTCTCCACGAGAGCGGCCTCGACGCGGACGAGAGCATGATCGCGCCCGCCGACCCCTCCTCGAAGAGGGGCCGCGAGTGGAAGAAGGAGCGCAAGGACTACCTCAAGGAGGTGGGGCTGTCCGAGAGCACGGGCGACGACGCACTCGCCGCCGTTGCCCGAGCGGTGAGGGTCGCACGCGTCTACCGGGTCCTCAGGGCCTACGACGAGGCCCTGGACCGGGCACGCGACGCCTGTGCTGCGGAGGGGAAGCGCGTCAGGGACGTGGGCGGCCTGTGCGTCATCGGCACCGAGCGCCATGAGAGCCGTCGCATCGACAACCAGCTCCGCGGCCGCTCGGGCCGTCAGGGCGACAAGGGCGAGACCCAGTTCTACCTCTCCCTCGAGGACGATCTCATGCGCCTGTTCGGCGGGGAGCGCATGGACCGGATCTCCGCCATGATGCAGAAGTACGACATGCCCGACAGCACGCCGATCCAGGCCAAGCTCGTCACCAAGGCCGTGGAGAGCGCGCAGCGCAAGGTCGAGCAGGTCAACTTCGCCATGCGCAAGAACGTCCTCGACTACGACAACGTCATGAACACCCAGCGCCAGGTCATCTACGAGGAGCGCAACAAGATCCTCGACGGCAAGGACCTCATGGCCCGCATCGACGAGGTGACCTACGACACCGTCCAGCGCGAGGTCTCCGGCTTCTGCCCCGAGGGCCGCAACCACGACGAGTGGGACGTGCGCGGGCTCCAAAAGTGGCTCGAGGAGCTCACCGGGCGCAAGGACGTCCCCGAGGTGACCGACGACCAGGACGAGGGCGACGTCGTCGACGCCGTCAACGAGTACGTCGGGCGCTGCTTCGACGAGAAGACCGCGAGGCTCGGCGAGGCGCCGATGCACGCCCTCGCCTCCCAGGTCATGCTCCGCGTCATCGACACGCGCTGGATGCTCTACCTCCAGGAGATGGACTACCTCAAGACCGGCATCGCCCTGCGCGGCTTTGGCCAGCGTGACCCGCTCGTGGAGTACAAGAGCGAGGCCTACGCCGCCTTCGGCGAGCTGGTGAACACCATGTACGAGGACTTCCTGCGCACGATCCTGCGCCTCGAGGTCGCCGTGCGCCCGCCCGCGGCGCCCGCCGCCGACGAGGAGCCGAGCGAGCTGCGCGGCGCCCGCTACTCGGGTCCCGCCGAGGTCGACGGCGACCAGGGCCCCCGCCGCGTCGTCCCGACGCCCTCCGCGGGGGCGCGCCCCGCGCCGGCCCCCACGGCAAAGCCCCAGACGTACCGCAAGTCGGACGACCCCGACCCCTACGTCGGCGTGGGCAGGAACGAGCCCTGCCCCTGCGGGAGCGGCAAGAAGTTCAAGAACTGCCACGGCAGGAACCGCTAGATGGCGGAGCTCACGAGGCCCGACCTCGAGGCGCTCTCGTCGCGCCTCGCGGAGGTCGAGGGGTACCTGCACATCGACGAGCGCCGCGGCCAGGTGAGCGAGCTCGAGGCGAAGAGCGCCGAGCCCGGCTTCTGGGACGACGCGGAGGCGGCCCGCGAGACGATGGCGCGGCTCGCCGCGGCCCGCGACGACGTCGAGAGCATCGACGCCGCCCGCGCCCGGCTCGAGGACGCCCGCGCGGCGCTCGAGCTCGCCGACGAGACAGGTGACGAGGACCTTCTCGCCGAGGCGTCGTCGATCGCCGCCGCGCTGGAGGACGACCTCTCCGAGCTCGAGCTCTCGAGTTGGTTCACCGACGAGCTCGACCACGGGGACGCCATCGTCACCATCACCCCCGGCCAGGGCGGCCTGGAGGCGCAGGACTGGTGCGAGATGCTCTTCCGCATGTACCAGCGCTACTGCGACCGCCGGGGCTGGAAGGTCACCGTCAACGACGCCGAGCCCGGCGAGGTCATCGGCCTCGACCGCGCGACCTTCACCGTGAGCGGGAAGAACGCCTACGGGATGCTGCGCGCCGAGCAGGGCGTGCACCGACTCGTGCGCATCTCGCCCACCGACGCCAAGAAGCGCCGCCAGACGACCTTCGCCGGGGTCGAGGTCCTTCCGGTCCTGCCCGACGACGTCGAGGTCGAGATCGACCCGAACGACCTGCGCATCGACGTGTACCATGCCTCCGGCCACGGCGGCCAGGGCGTCAACACGACCGACTCCGCGGTCCGCATCACGCACCTTCCCACCGGCATCGTCGTGACGTGCCAGAACGAGCGCAGCCAGCTCCAGAACAAGGCGTTCGCGATGAGCGTCCTCAGGAGCCGCCTCTACGAGATGGAGCTCGCCCGCCGCGCCGAGGAGCTCGACGAGCTGCGCGGCCCCAAGCACGACATCGGCTTCGGCAACCAGATCAGGAGCTACGTGCTCTATCCCTACCAGCTCGTCAAGGACCTGCGCACGGGCGTGGAGACGGGCAACGTGGACGCGGTGCTCCAGGACGGTGACCTCGACGAGTTCGTCGTCGGCTACCACCGCTGGGCCGTCGGCGGGGGTGACGAGCGGTGAGCGCCATCCCCTGGCGCACCGCCGTCCGTGACACCCTGCTGATCGTCGCCGGCTCGATCGTCTTCGCGATAGGCGTTGACGTCTTCGAGGTCCCCTACGGCCTCGCCGCCGGCGGCGTGACGGGCCTCGCGATGGTCTTCTCGGCCATCGCCGGGACCTTTGGCGTCGCGCTGC
The DNA here is from genome assembly GCF_002159735.1 of Olsenella sp. An270. Taxonomy (GTDB): domain Bacteria; phylum Actinomycetota; class Coriobacteriia; order Coriobacteriales; family Atopobiaceae; genus Thermophilibacter. Next base: position 159,981 of record NZ_NFJF01000006.1, on the reverse strand, counting down.
CCGTCGGCCTTCAGACGATCGTCATGAACGCGCTGCTCATGGTCCTGGTGGTTCGCTCCGGGAGCCGCGGCTACGTGGCGCGCACCGTCGCCGGCATCATTGCGTGCGGCTTCTTCACCGACGCGCTCGTCCCCTTCCTTCCGGTGGTCGGCGGCGAGCAGGACCTGCTGCTCTGCGCGCTCTGGGGCGGCGTCGTCACCGGCCTGGGCCTGGGCCTGGTCTTCAGGACGGGCGGCAACACCGGCGGCACCGACATCGTGGCGCAGGTCCTGTCGAGAAGGACCGGCCTGCCGGTGGGCACCTCGGTCATCATCGTCGACGGCCTCATCATCGCCCTCTCCGCGACGGTCTTCTCGGTGGAGCAGGCGCTCTACGCCGCCGTCGCGATGTTCATCTCCGGCAAGGTAATCGACGCGGTGGTGGACGGCCCCGGCGCCGCCCGCGCCGCCTACATCATCTCCGAGCGCCACGAGGAGATCGCGCACGAGATCCTGCACACCCTCGAGCGCGGCTGCACCCGGCTCGAGGCGCGCGGCATGTGGAGCGGCGAGGAGCGACCGGTGCTCTTCTGCGTGCTCAGCCGCTCCGAGACCGTGTGGCTCAAGCAGACCGTCGCGCAGTGCGACCCGAGCGCCATCGTGGTCATCTCCGAGGTGCACGAGGTCTTTGGCGAGGGCTTCCGCCAGATCCGGGCCTAGCCGCCGCGCGGTCCCTCTCGCCCGTTGCCTCCCGCACTTCCCGCGTGTCGCGGAGGCTATGCCGCATCCGCGAGGTTATGCGACATCGACGAGGTTGTGCGCACGTTGCTCCGTCACGTATCCGCAGCTACAGATGCCGGCGAGAAGAACCTGCGCGCGGGACCATGCCGCATAACCTGACGGTTGCCGCATACCCTGGCGAGTCCCGACCGCTCGGCCCCTCCGTTCCCCGAGTCGCCCCGCCCGGGGTCGCCCCGTGGGATACTCGACTTCTGAGCGGCCGCGCGCCGAGGCGAGGACGGGGGAGGACCGATGTTGAGCGACCTTCTGGACGAGGGGCTGGTCCAGCTCGGCGTGGAGGCGACCGACTGGGAGGATGCCGTGAGGAAGTCCGCGGCGCCTCTCGTGGAGCTGGGGATGGCCACTGCGGGCTACGTCGACGACATCGTCCGGGGCGTCCGCGAGCTCGGCCCCTACGTGGTCGTCGCGCCCCACGTGGCGCTTCCCCACGCCCGTCCCGAGAGCGGCGCACTCAGGGCGGCGATCGGGGTCGTGACCCTGGCGAGCCCCGTCCCCTTTGGCAGCGAGGAGAACGACCCGGTGCGCTTCCTTTTCCCGCTCGCCGCGACCGACAGCGACGGCCACCTCGGCGCGCTGCAGGCGCTCGTGGAGCTGCTGCGCGCCCCCGCCTTTCTCGGCCGCTTGGAGCGTGCGGCCAGCGCCGCCGAGGTCGTCGAGATAATCCGGGAGATGGAGGGCGCGCCGGAGTGACGCGTCCTGCCGGTGGCGGGCAAAACCCTGCACGTCGTGGCAGTCTGCCCGGGAAACCCCCGCGGTGATGGTATCGTCTTTTCGAATGGGCGCACCGACGCCTAGACAAAATGAGACGCGAGCCTAAGGGGGAAACATGAAGTTCTTCATCGACACCGCCGACCTCGACGAGATCCGTGAGGCCCTGTCCTGGGGCTGCCTCGCCGGCGTCACCACCAACCCGTCGCTGTACGCCCGCACCGGCGGCAAGCTCGCCGACTTCGAGGGCCACATGGTCAAGATCGCGGAGCTCTGCGAGGGCCTGCCCGTCTCCGCCGAGTCCCAGGCGAAGACCACCGAGGACATGATCGCCGACGGCCGTCGCCTCTCCGCGCTGGCCCCCAACATCGTGGTCAAGCTCCCGATCTGCGCCGAGGCGCTCGCGGCCACGCACCAGCTCGCCTCCGAGGGCGTCCGCATCAACATGACGCTGGTCTTCTCGGCCCCGCAGGCCCTTCTCGCCGCCAACGCCGGCGCGCGCTACATCAGCCCGTTCGTCGGCCGCTTCGATGACATCGCCGAGGACGGCATCTCCCAGCTCGCCGACGTCGTGGCCGCCATCGGCAACTACGACTGGTCGGGCAAGAACGTCGACGACCAGGTGGAGATCATCACCGCCTCCGTGCGCACGCCCAACCACGTGACGCAGGCGGCCCTGCTCGGCGCCGACATCGCCACCGTGCCGTTTGGCGCGCTCAAGAAGTGCCTCAAGCACCCGCTGACCGACCAGGGCATGGCCGCCTTCGACGCCGACTGGGCCAAGGTCGTCGCCGCGCAGTAGGACCGGCGAGGAAACGAAGGAGACACCATGACAGACACCGAGCTCGCGCGCGTCGCCAACGAGATCCGCAAGGGCGTCATCGTTGGCACGCACGCCGCCAAGTCGGGTCACCCGGGCGGCTCGCTCTCCGCCGCGGACATCTTTGCGTACCTCTACTTCGAGGAGATGAACGTGGACCCGGCCGACCCGAGGAAGGCCGACCGCGACCGCTTCGTCCTCTCCAAGGGCCACACGGCTCCGGGCCTCTATGCGGCCCTCGCGGAGCGCGGCTTCTTCCCCAAGGAGGACCTCGAGACGCTGCGCCACATCGGCAGCCACCTCCAGGGCCACCCCAACATGAACGACACGCCGGGCGTGGACATGTCCACCGGCTCGCTCGGCCAGGGCATCTCCGCCGCCGTGGGCATGGCGCTCGCCGCCAAGCACTGGGGCGACGACTACCGCGTCTACACGCTGCTCGGCGACGGCGAGATCGAGGAGGGCCAGGTCTGGGAGGCGGCCATGTTCGCCGGCAACCACGGCCTCGACAACCTGGTCGTGATCGTGGACCACAACGGCCTGCAGATCGACGGCACCATCGAGGAGGTCAACTCCGCGATGCCCATCGCCGACAAGTTCCGCGCGTTCAAGTTCCACGTGATCGAGCTCGCCGACGGCAACGACATGGCGCAGATCCGCGCCGCCTTCGACGCTGCCCGCGAGGTGAAGGGGCGGCCCGTGTGCATCGTGGCCGAGACCGTCAAGGGCAAGGGCGTCTCCTTCATGGAGGGCCAGGTCGGCTGGCACGGCAAGGCCCCGAACGACGAGCAGTTCGAGCAGGCCATGGCCGAGCTCGAGGCTGCGGGGAAGGAGCTCTAGGATGGCAGACGTGAAGAAGATCGCAACGCGCCAGAGCTACGGCGAGGCCCTCGTCGAGCTGGGCGCCGAGCATGACGACTTCGTCGTCCTGGACGCGGACCTCGCCGCGGCGACCCAGACCGGCAAGTTCAAGGCGGCCTACCCCGACCGCTTCTTTGACGCCGGCATCGCCGAGAGCAACCTCATGGGCCTGGCCGCCGGCATCGCCACCACCGGGCGCGTCGCCTTCGCGAGCACCTTCGCGATGTTCGCCGCCGGCCGCGCGTTCGAGCAGGTGCGCAACTCCATCGGCTACCCGCACCTCAACGTGAAGATCGGCGCCACGCACGCCGGCATCTCGGTCGGCGAGGACGGCGCCACCCACCAGTGCAACGAGGACATCGCCCTCATGCGCGCCATCCCGGGCATGACGGTCATCGTCCCTGCCGACGACGTGGAGGCCAAGGCCGCCGTGCGCGCCGCCTACGAGTTCGACGGACCCGTCTACATGCGCTTCGGCCGTCTGGCCGTGCCGGTGTTCAACGACCCCGACACCTACGAGTTCCACCTGGGCAAGGGCGTCGTCCTGCGCGAGGGAACCGACGTGACCGTCGTCGCGACCGGCCTCATGGTCGCCGAGGCGCTCGCCGCCGCCGACGAGCTGGCCAAGAGGGGCGTCTCCGCCGAGGTGATCAACATCCACACCATCAAGCCGCTCGACGAGGAGCTCGTCCGCGCGAGCGCCGCGAAGAGCGGCCACGTGGTCACAGCCGAGGAGCACTCCGTGATCGGCGGCCTGGGCGACGCCGTGCTGGCGGCCCTGGCCGAGAACCCCGTCCCCACGCGCAAGCTCGGCGTGAACGACGTCTTCGGTGAGTCCGGTCCCGCCGTCGACCTGCTCCACAAGTACGGCCTCGACGCCGCCGGCGTCGTCGCAGCCGTGGAGGCGGTTCTCGCCTAGGGGCGACCTGACAAACGTCCCTGGCACCTTCGTCAGGATTCTGGAGGGGCGGTGGCCAACGGGGCCGCCGCCCCTCTCGTGTGCATTGTGCGGCAATTCGGTTGAGGGCAGGTCGGTTTGCTAGACTACTTGCGTATTTGTCCGAAAGATCGACTGAAGAGAAGGAGCTTCTGTGGCCAGTCACTTTAACAGCACTGAGCGACAGGGGTCCGAGGGCGAGGAGACGATCGAGTCTCTCACGCCCGCGGCTGCTCCGCAGGCAGAGACCGTGACGGCGGATGACACCGGCGCCTTCCTGGCGGCGGCCGACCTTGCGGGCGTCCCCACCCCCGCGGCGGTCCCCGACCCCGTGGCCGAGGCGCCCGAGGTGCCTGAGGTGCCTGAGGAGGTCCACGTCGTGACCGCCGCCGACCCCGCGGACGCCCCGTCCGAGGGCGCCGCGCAGGTCTCCGAGAGCGTGTACTCGTCGCTCGCCGGCGACGACGCCCCTGCGGTGCCCCGCACCGGGACCCCGACCGTGTCGTTCAAAAACGTCACACTCATCTACCCGGCCCAGCCCAACAAGCCCGCCCTCGACGACGTGAGCCTCGACATCTACCCCGGCGAGTTCGTGTTCGTCGTCGGCCACTCGGGCTCCGGCAAGTCGTCGCTCCTGCGCCTGATCACGCGCGAGCTCAAGGCGAGCTCCGGTCAGGTCATCGTGGCGGGGCAGGACCTCACCAAGATGCGCAACAAGAAGATCCCGTACCTCCGTCGCCAGATCGGCACCGTCTACCAGGACTTCAAGCTCCTGCCCGACAAGACGGTCTACGAGAACGTGGCCTTCGCCCTCGAGTGCATCGGCAAGCCCCGCTCCGTCATCAAGGCCCAGGTCCCCGAGGTGCTCCGCCTCGTCGGCCTCGCCGAGCGAATGAACCACTTCCCCGACCAGCTCTCGGGCGGCGAGCAGCAGCGCGTCTCCGTCGCCCGCGCCATGGTCAACCGCCCGCCGCTGCTCGTCTGCGACGAGCCCACGGGCAACCTCGACCCGGCCATCTCGCTGGGCATCATGAAGCTGCTCGACATGATCAACCGTGCCGGCACCACCGTCGTCATGGCCACGCACGACCGCGAGATGGTCGACTCCATGCGCAAGCGCGTCATCGCGCTCGAGGCCGGCCACGTGGTCCGCGACCAGGAGAGGGGAGGCTACGGATACTATGGTGCCCTCTAACCTCGGCTACTCCCTCAGGGAGGCCGGCCACCACTTCCGCCGCAACTGGACGACGGTGCTCGGCGCCATCGTCACGATCTTCCTCTCGCTGTTCATCATCGGCCTCTTCGTGCTCGGCTCCGTCATGATCTCGAGCGTGGTCGGCGGCGTCGAGGACAGCGTGACCATCCAGGCCTACCTCTCCGACGATGCCAGCGACAGCGCGGTCGAGAGCCTCCAGTCCAAGATCGAGGGCTGGGACAACGTCGAGTCCGTGACCTACAAGTCCAAGGACGAGGCGCTCGAGGACTACCGGACCTCCATGTCCAACCGCAACGCGAGCGACGCGGTCGCCGCCCTCGACGGCGAGAACCCGCTGCCCGCCTCGCTGGTGATCACCCTGACCGACCCGCAGGAGGTCGCCGCCACGGCGGAGCGCATCATGGACGACTCCTCGTTCCTCCAGATCCGCGACACCGCCGACGACCCCGAGTCCTCGCCGGCCGACGACGTCGTCTACGGCCAGGGCACGGTCGACCGCCTCTTCGAGGTGACCAACTACATCCGCCTCGGCGCGGTCGCGCTGGTCATCATGCTGACGTTCGTGGCCTTCGTGTTCATCAACAACACGATTCGCCTCGCCATCACCGCGCGTCGGCGTGAGATCGCCATCATGCGTCTCGTCGGCGCCTCCAACAGCTTCATCCGCGGGCCGTTCGTCACCGAGGGCGTGCTCGAGTCGCTCATCGCGGCCCTTCTCGCCATCGCGGCGCTCGCGGGCGGCCTGCACGTCCTGATGCCCATGCTCCAGCAGAACCTGTCGTTCCTGGCGTTCGACGTTCCCACCGAGGTGCTCTACGCCACCTTCGGCGGCCTGCTGCTCATCGGCATCCTGATCGGCCTGTTTGGCTCTGCCATCGCGATGAGGCGCTACCTCAAGGTCTAGCCAACTGCTTGCGTGACCGACTGGCCCCGGCCTCCCTCGCGGAGACCGGGGCTTTTTTGTGCGCGGTGTCTGGCGCACGTTCTTCTCGGCGCGCTGGCTTGTGCTGTTAGGAATTGCCGCGAGTGGGTGGTTTTGGCGCTTGGAGTTACCCATGGGCGGCAACTCTTAGACATTTGGCGAGAAAAACGCCCCAATCGCGGCGATTCCTAACAGGTCCGTGCCGAGCGGCGCGCCGCCTCGTTGGGTAAGCTGAAACTGAGGTGCCGAGAAGAACGGAGGGCCGCATGAGCAGGTCGAGGCCGCACAGGGGAAATCGCCGTCGCGGGCGCTCGGGCGGGCCGCGGCCGCGCGGGCGCACCATCACGGGGACGCTCGTCGTCTCTCGTCCCGGGGCCGCGCACGTGGAGACGGCCGAGGGCGACTTTGAGCTTCTCGCGCGCGGGCAGCGCGAGGCCATGAACGGGGACGAGGTCGAGGTCGCGCTCGTGGAGCGTCGCGGCACGCCGCCGCGCGCCGTGGTGCGCTCGGTGATCTCGCGCGCCGTGGAGACCTTCCTGGGCACCTACGCCCAGGCAGGGCCGCTTGGTGCCGTCACGCCGCTTGACTCGCGCATCGGTCACGACTTCTTTGTCGTGCCGGAGGATCCGGGCCCCGCGCGCTTGGGCGTCGGCGAGGGCGACGTCGTGGTCGCGCGCATCACGGAGTACCCAACGCGCACGAGCGCTGCGGTGGTGACGATTGAGCGACGCGTGGGCTCGGTCGGAGAGCTCGACCTCAACATCGAGTCCATCGTGGCGAGCTATGGGCTGGCGGGTGACTTCTCTCGCTCGGTACAGGAGCAGGCCGAGAAGATCGTGGCGGACGTCGAGGGAGCGCTTGCTGAGGACCCGCGCCGGCGCGACCTGCGCGGCGAGCTCTGCGTGACCGTTGACCCCGTGGACGCGCGAGACTTTGACGACGCCGTGGGCGCGCGGCGCCTTGCCGAGGGCGGCTACGAGCTCAACGTGCACATCGCTGACGTCACGCACTACGTGGGCGCCGACACCCCCATCGACAACGAGGCCAAGCGCCGGACCTGCTCCGCCTATCTGGTTGACCGCGTGGTCCCCATGCTCCCTGAGCGCCTGTCCAATGACGTCTGCTCGCTTCGGCCCGGCGAGGACCGGCTTGCCATGAGCGTGGTTATGCGCCTGGACGCGCGCGGCCAGGTGCTGGGCGCCAAGATGTTCGCCTCTGCGATTCGCTCCGCCGCGCGCCTCTGCTATGACGAGGTCGATGCCCTTCTCGACATGGGCGCGCCCGTTGCCGGCGGCGAGAAGGTCGCTGAGCTTCTGCGCGTGCTGGACGAGATCCGTGCCCTGCGCGAGCGCGTTCGCCAGGAGCGCGGCGCGATCGAGTTCGAGACTGTGGAGGCCAAGGTCACGCTCGACGACGACGGGCGACCGACGGGCGTCTCGGTGCGGAGAAGAACGCGAGCGACCGGGCTCATCGAGGAGGCGATGCTGCTCGCGAACGAGTGCGTGGCGCGACGCCTGGCCGACGTCGAGGCGCCGGCGGCCTACCGCGTGCACGAGCAGCCCATCGAGGAGGACCTGCGCGCCGTGCTCCAGCCCCTGCGCGAGCTGGACGTAGTTGACGGTGAGACGTCCGCCGGGCTTCTCGCCGGCGATCCGTTCGCCATCCAGGCTATTCTCGAACGTGCGCAGGGGACGCCTGCGGCATATCCCACGAACGCGCTCTTGCTGCGCGCGCAGCGCCGGGCGGTCTACCTGCCCCAGAACCTCGGCCATTACGCGCTGGGAGCGCAGGCGTACTGTCACTTCACCTCGCCGATTCGCCGTTACCCTGACGTGCTCGTGCACCGCGCGCTCAAGGCGCTCATTGCCGGGCGCATCGAGGGCAAGGAAATGAGCGCCCAGGCCGGTGCGCTGCCGCAGCTCTGCCGGACCTGCTCCGAGCGCGAGCGCGCCGCCGACGCAGCCGGCCGGGCGTCGCAGAAGGTCAAGATGGCCGAGCTCTTCTCAAGCCGTGTGGGGGAGCGCTACTCGGGCATCGTCTCTGGCTGCGGGAGCTTTGGCGTGTTCGTGATGCTTGACGAGACGTGTGCCGAGGGCCTCGTTCCCGTACGGGCGCTCGGAGACGAGTGGTTTAGCTACGACGAGGCGCGCATGACGCTCACGGGGGAGGAGTCCGGCGAGACGTGGGGGCTCGGCCGTCGTGTTGCCGTCGAGGTCACGGGCGTCGACGTGGCACGAGGCCAGATCGACTTTGCGCTCGTGGGACGCTGAGACGTTCTTCTCGCCGTGCTGTGGACGCGGGCCGACGTTTCTGGCGCCGGTTTTGTCGGTTGGCGTCCACACCCGCACGTCCCGTGGACGCGAAGCGACACTTTTGCCGAGAAGAACGTCGGCTCGCGTCCACGAGCGTCATGCTGCGCGTCGGGGACGGGCCTCGGGACGTCGATACTTGAACAAATTGTTGGCACGGCCTTTTTACCCATCCAAATTATGGCCGCGTGATACTCTCTTAACATGCAAAGGTATCAGACAGTTATCCAGGACATCATGTCCAAGATCGACGGAGGGGCGCTCAAGGACGGCGAGCGCCTGCCCTCCGAGCTCGAGCTGTGCCAGACCTACAGCGTCTCGCGTACGACCATCCGCCATGCCCTGCAGGAGCTCGCGTCCTCGGGCTACCTCATCCGCAAGGTCGGTGACGGCACGTACGTGGACGTGACCAACCGCGTCAGCTACGGTGACAGCGCGTGCAGCTTCACGGAGGACATGGCGCGCAACGGCAAGCGCGCTGGCTCGCACGTGCTCTCCTACGAGCGCAGGGCCTATCGGGCCGAGAAGGACGAGCGCAGGATCGGCGAGGCGCTGAGCCTGCGCCCTGGCGACGAGTACCACCACTTCGTGCGTCTGCGCACCGGAAACGACGTCCCCATTGCCCTGAGCCACACGAGCCTTCCGTACGACCTGTTCCCCGAGCTTGGACCCAACAACTTTGGCGAGTCCCTCTACGAGTACGCGAAAGCGCGATACGAGCTCGATCTTGAGCGGTCGCACATTACCAAGATCGTGACGGCGGTGATGCCTGACCGGCAGCAGCGCTCTCAGCTCAAGATAGGCGCCGAGCCGCTGCTCAAGGTCGCCCACCCCACCTATCTCAAGGACGGGCGGCCGTTCGAGTACACGGAGACTTACTACGTGGGCAGCCGCTTCGCCATCCTCTATCGCTACTAGCTTTGCGCCTTCCCCCTAATTGTCACATACCATTAACGAAAAAGGTGTCGTACAAATAAAGCTGCTGTGTTACGCTTCTCTCGTCAAAAGGTATCAGACATTTGAGAGGAGATTGCATGCAGCTCATCCTGGCGTCTCACGGCCCGCTGGCGGAGGCATTTCTGCAGAGCGCCGAGCTCATCACGGGCATGCGCCCGTCAAGCTGCCACGTTCTCACCATGGCGATGGAGACCTCCCAGGAGGAGGTCGTGCGAGAGCTCGACGAGCTGTTTTCGCACTTCGCCCTCGACGAGGACGTCCTGGCCCTGACCGACGTCTTTGGCGGGAGCATCACAAACATTCTGGTCGAGTATTCCGTGGAGCACCCCATGAGGATTGTTGCCGGCGCAAGCTTCCCCATGGTGCTGGAGGCCCTGCTCAGCATGCCGTCGAAGTGCACCGACGGTTTTGTTGACGGGCTGATGAAGGTTGGAAGAGACGGTGTGGTCGACGTCCGTCGGCGCATCACGGAGCTGGGAGGGGAGGGAGAGATATGATCAAGGCGCTTCACATGGACGACCGTCTGATTCACGGGCAGGTTGCCATCTCATGGACCCGCACGCTCGGCGTTGACCTCTTGCTCGTGGTCAACGACGAGGTGGTCGGAGACATGAGGCGACGCAACGCCCTGAAGCTCGGCGTGCCCGCGGGCGTGAAGTACGGGTTTCGCTCCGTCGCCGACGGCATCGCGTTTTTGAACGACCCAGCCAACGCCCACTGGCGCGCGATGGTGCTGGTGAACAACCCTCACGACGTTCTGAGCATCTGCCAGCGCGTGAGCGGCATCGAGCGCGTCACTGTTGGCGGCCTGCGCAAGGACGCGCCCATGGTTGCCGACAACCTCAACCTGACGGACGAGGACGTGCAGGACCTCAAGGACGTCCTGGACATGGGCATCGAGGTTGGCATTCAGCCGACGCCCGAGCAGCGCTTCCGCGACCTTCGCGCAATTCTCGACAATCGCTAGCCAAGCGGCAAACAACTAACAACTTAACTGTACGTGCGGATGGGAGGTACCATGATCTTCCAAGCGTTCATTGTTGCCCTGATTGCGGGCATCTGCAAGATCGACCCAAGGGTCTTCGGCATGACCATGCTGGACCGTCCCCTCGTCGTGTCGACCCTGGTGGGGTTGGCTCTCGGGGACGTTCAGACCGGACTTACGCTGGGCGCCCAGATGGAGCTGCTCTCGCTGGGCCTCATGGGAATCGGCGCCCACAGCGGCATGCCCGAGATCACCGTCGGAGGCGCTCTGTGCTCGGCGTTCGCCATCACTACAGGTACCGGCGCCGACATGGCCCTTGCCCTGACCCTGCCCATATCCACGTTTGCCTCTTCCGTGGGTTACATCTCGTGGATCCCGCTCAACCACCTCGTCTCGGAGCGTGCGCTCAAGGCAGCCCACGCTGGTGACGACAAGGCCGTTGACCGCTGCCAGTGGCTGGGCCTCTTCAACTACTTCTTCTTCCCGTTCCTGCTCACCTTTGTGGGCATGCTTGCGGGAGCTCCCGTCTTCGAGTGGCTGCTCAACGTCATCCCGACCTGGGTGACCGAAGGCGTCTCCGTGGCGTCCAACATGCTGCCCGCTCTCGGCTTCGCGCTGCTGATGAAGCTTACCTTCACTTGGGGGATGTCCCCGTACCTCTTCGTCGGCTTTGTCGCGACCGCCTTCCTGGGCATGTCCAACGTTGGCGTCGCGTTCATTGGCGTCATCATCGCCATGATCATCTTCATGTCGCAGAAGTCCAAGTCCGACCAGAAGGAGGCTGAGCTTGATGACAACGAGATCTAACGACGAGGAGAGGCGAGAAGATCTTGCCACGTCCGCTGAGCCCGAGAAGAGGTCGATCGACAAGGGCACCCTCAGGAAAGTCTTCTGGCGTGCGTTCTTGCTGCCGTCCTGCTACTCGATGGACCGCATGCAGGCCCCCGGCTTCTGCTACTCGATCATGCCCGTGCTGCGCAAGCTCTACGGATCGGACAAGCAGGAGTTCACCGATGCGATGATGAGGCACCAGGAGGTCTACAACAACACCTACGCCTGCTCTCCGTTCGTTCTCGGCATCACGGCAGCGATGGAGGAGCAGGCTGCCAACGACAAGACCTTTGACGTCTCCGCGATCAACAACATCAAGGTGGCGCTCATGGGCCCGCTCTCTGGCATCGGCGACACCTTCTTCTGGGGGACGTTCCGTATCATCGCCTCGGGCGTGGGCATCTCGCTCGCGAGCCAGGGCTCGATTCTCGGTCCGCTCATCTTCCTCATCATCTACAACATCCCGCACATCCTTGTTCGCGTCTTTGGCCTCAAGTACGGCTACAAGCTCGGCAGTAGCTCGATCGACGCGCTGGTTAAGGGCGGTCTCATGGCCAAGGCGACACTTGCGGCAACGGTGCTGGGACTGGTTGTCGTTGGCGGCATGATCGCATCTATGGTGACGGTCAACGTAGCCTTTGTCGCCGACTTTGGCAGCGGCATGACGCTGAGCATCCAGGAGGTCCTCGACCAGCTCTGCCCGTGCCTGTTGCCGCTGGTGCTGACCTTTGGCATCTACCACCTGCTCAAGAAGGACGTGAAGCCGTGGGTGATCATGGTCGCCCTCTTCGCCCTCGGCATCGTCGGCAAGTTCATTGGCATCTTCTAGGCGGAGGATGAGGATGGGAATCGTAAACAACGACGCGATGCTCGACTACATTCACGAGACCAAGTCTGCTGCTCTGCACATCCTTGAGGACCGTGCGCGCATCACGGCTCGCTTCGTGGGAACGGTCCAAGGACGTTCCGTTGACCGGCTGCTCTTGGTGGCGAGCGGAACCTCCTACAACTCCTGTATGGCGGTGCGCCATTACTTCGAGCGAATTCTCGGGATTCCGGTCGAGCTGAGCACCTCATATGACTATGCGCACTTCAACACGCTGTTCCGGGAGGGTGACTTTGCGATTGCGGTGACGCAAGAGGGTGAGAGCACCAACACCGTTGACGCCATCAGGCGGATGGCGGAAAAGGGCGTGCCCAACTGCGTGGTGACCGAGGTCAAGGACAATACCTGTACGCGAGAGGCGGACTTCCGCGTTGACCTTGACTGCGGGTTCGAGGACTTCGGGCCCAAGACGAAGGGCTACGTGTGCTCGGTGCTCACGCTGCTCGTCTGTGCGCTCGAGTGGGCACACGCATCTGGCAAGCTTTCCGACGAGGACTATCAGCGGGAGTGTGACAAGATTGCCGAGACGATCGGCCATCTCGACGCTGTTGTTGCGGCCGCCGACGAGTTCATCGGACGCAACAGCGAGGAGCTCGTTGCCTGCGAGCGCGCCTACGTCATCGGAAACGGAGAGCACGTGGCTACCGCGCTCGAAGGCTCGCTCAAGTGCCTTGAGACGGTTCGCCAGTTCTACTTCTCGTTCGAGGGCGAGGAGTTTCTCCACGGGCCGATTGCCTCGGTGCGCTCGAACGTCTACACCTTCATCATTGCGCCCGACGGAGAGCCTGGCGAGCGCCTGCGCGCGCTGTACCAGTGCATGAAGACGCAGAACGAGCACGTGTTTCTCGTCGGAAGCCTTGACGAGGACGACCCGCACGTGTGCGATTGCGGCTTCCTGAGCCATCCGGACATTGATGCCCTTGAGTACATCGTGCCGTTCCAGCTGCTCGCGTATCGTACGTTCACGGGCAAGGGCATGGACCTGAACGTGCGCGAGTACCCGCGCACGGGCAAGGCGGTGCCAACCAAGACCGAGGCGTTCCGCAAGTAAGGCACTGCTGCGGCGCTCAAGGCGGCGCGGCGATGTCTTGAGAGGGGCCGGCCGGCAGCTTCCGTTGGGACTGTCGGTCGGCCTGTTGTCGTTCATTGCGTTGTTCCTGCGCGATAATGGGAACACTAACGAGAGTGACGTTGCGCCAGGAGGAACATGGAACGCGCCGAGCTGACAGAAGAGATCGAGCGAGCCGAGGGGCTGATGCTCCAGGACCAGGCCGAGCAGGCAGAGGAGCTGCTCGCGCGTCTGGCCGACGACGCGGAGGCCTACGTCGACGCCAACTGCCCGACGACCGACGAGCTCCAGTGGTTCGCCTTCCCCACGCTCTTCGAGCGGCTCGCGTACCGCCGCGTCGAGGACGACCCGCGCGAGCTGCGCGACGTGGGCGAGCCGTTGGGCCGCCTCTACTCCGACCTCGCGCTCGCGCGCGTCCACGCCGAGGACTACGACGGCGCGGCCGCCGCGCTCAAGGCCGCGGTCCGCTGGAACCCCATGGACTGCGCCGCCCGCCTCAACCTCGCCGACCTCTGCCGCGCCTCCGGCGACGTCCAGGAGTACCTGGCGCTCACCTACAGCGTCTTCGAGCGGGCGAGCGAGGCTACCCACCTCGCGAGGGCGTTCGTGAACTTTGCCGGATGGTTCCAGGCAACCGAGAAGCCCCGCGTCGCCGCGGCCGCCCTCAGGGCCGCGCGCAACCTCGACGTGCGCGACGGCGTGCTCGCCGCCGCGCTCGACCAGGCGTCCGGGACCGACCGCGACCCCGACCTCGTGACGGACTCCGAGGCGACCGAGCTCCTCGCTGCCGAGGGCCTGCCCGACGGGGCCAACGCCGAGATCGCCGTCTGCCTGCTCATGTGTGCCGGCGACGCTGCGTCCGCCGGCGCCCGCGACCTCGCCGCGAACCTGGCGCTGCGCGCCCGCGACCTGGTGGGCGAGGCGGCCGTCGAGGCCCTTCTCGCCCTCATCCGCGAGACCGACGAGGGGGACGCCGATGGCCAAGAGTAAGGTCGTGCGCCAGGCGGCCGCGGCGAAGGCCGCCCAGCAGAAGGGCCCCGGCAAGCGGACCATCGCCAAGAACCGCTCCGCGCACCACGAGTACTTCATCGAGGAGACCTTCGAGGCGGGCATCGAGCTCACGGGCACCGAGGTCAAGAGCCTGCGCGAGCGCGCCTGTCAGATCACCGACGCCTTCTGCCTCATCCGCGGGCGCGAGGCATGGCTGCACGGCGTCCACATCCACCCCTACTCCAACGGCGGCGTGTGGAACGTGGACCCCGACCGCAAGCGGCGCCTGCTGCTGCATCGTCGTCAGATCGACTACCTGGACGCGAAGCTGCGGCAGAAGGGCCTGGCCCTCGTGCCCCTGGAGATCTACTTCGACGAGCACAACCGCGTGAAGCTGGCGATCGGCCTCGCGCGCGGCAAGAAGCTCTACGACAAGCGCGACGACATGGCGCGGCGCGACACCGACCGCGAGATCGCCCGCGCCCTCAAGGAGCGCAGCAGGTAGGTCGGGAGGGGACAGCCCCCTGGCCCATCGGAAAGGAGCGGGACATGGACGCGACTGCACTGTTCAAGTTCTCTTCGGGGCTCTACGTGGTCTCGGCGGACGACGGCGAGCGCGTCGGCGCCTGCATCGTCAACACCGGGCTGCAGGTGACGTCCACCCCGCTCCAGGTCTCCGTCACCGTGAACAAGGAGAACTTCACCTGCGGTGCCATCGAGCGCGCCGGGCACTTCTCGCTCGCGGTGGTGGACGAGTCCGCCGACATGCTCTTCGTGGGGCGCTTTGGCTTCCGGTCCTCGGCGACCGAGGACAAGTACGACGGCATCTCCAGCGCCGTCGCCGCGACCGGCGACCCCTATCCCGCCGAGCACGTCTGCTCCTACGTCGCCTGCAACGTGGTCCAGACGCTCGACGTGGGCACGCACGTCACCTTCGTGGGGGAGGTCGTCGACGCCGGGAACCTCTCGGGCGTCGCGCCCATGACCTACGCCTACTACCACGGAACCCTCAAGGGGAAGACGCCGCCGAAGGCCTCCTCCTACGTTGGGGGTATAAGCTAGGGCAGGAGCGGGCGAGAAGGGCCCGCCGCATCGAGAGGAGACACGCATGGCCGAGGAGAAGAAGTACACGTTCCGCTGCACCGTCTGCGGCTGGGAGGTCACCGTCGACACCCCCGAGCTGCCCGAGGACTTCGTCTGCGAGGTCTGCGGCGTTGGCCCCGACATGTTCGAGCTCGTCGAGGAGTAGCGCCGGTTCACAGGTGCGACTGGCGGGGCGGTCCTTCTCGGAGGGCCGCCCCTTTTGCGTGCCGCAGGATAACGCGCAGAATCAAGCACAACTTTCTATATCCGCAGGTAAAAATAACGCACATGTACGATTCTGTGCGTTAATCGGGCGGGCGAGAAGAACGTCGCCCCGTGACTCGCGCGGCGCGAAACGGGTAGAATACCCCCACGGCCGCGCATGCGGCCCGTACGTTGACAGCCGCATGGTGGCGGTCCTTCTCGCCACGCCTTGCAGCCGGGGGTGACTGGTTTCGACAGGGTGGGCCTGAGATGGGCAGCAGGTCGTGGTCTCCTCGCCACGTTAAACAGGGGTACCGTCAAATCGAATTGACGAGAACAACTCTTACGAGCCTCTGGCTCTCGCTGCTTAGTCTTATCTAACCAGCGCGTCAAACCGGGGATTGCTCCCGTTCCCGGGGCGGCGTCATTCTAGGGAGATGCGCGCGCGGACGTAGCCGGTATGCCGCGCGCAAAGGCCGAACCGGCTGGGACGCCAAGCGCGGGTGACCGGGTGCGCGGCGTCCGAGACCTAACCGGCCACTGAGCCTGGAGACACCTGTCAGGGGTCTGCTTTGGACCGGAGTTCGATTCTCCGCACCTCCACCATGCACGCTTCGCGGCCGTTGGCCCCACGGGGCCGCGGCCGCTGTCATTTTGTTTGGAGGTTCCATGCTGGACGAGAAGAACGGTGCCGCCGCGCCCGCGCTCGTGCTGGAGGGCGGCGGGTTTCGCGGGATGTTCACGGCGGGCGTGCTCGACGTGCTGCAGGAGCGCGGGGTCTACGGCTTCTCGAGCATCTGGGGCGTCTCGGCCGGTGCGGTGAACGCGGCGAACTTCCGCTCGCGCCAGATCGGCCGCACCATGCGCGACATCCTGGCCTTCCGGGACGACCGGCGCTTCATGTCGCTGTGGTCGTTCGCCACCACGGGCGACATGGCCGGCGCCGACTTCATGTACGACGAGGTCCAGAACCATCTGGACCCCTGCGACGTGGGGACGTTCAACGCGAGCGAGACCCCCATGTGGGCCGTGGTCTCGGACGTGACGTTTGGTACGCCCACCTACCTGCCGGTGCGCCGCTTCCCCGAGGACATCGACTGCGTGCGCGCCTCGGCCTCGCTGCCCACGGTCTCGCGGATCGTGGAGCTGGGCGGCCGTCGCCTCCTCGACGGCGGGACCACCGACTCGATCCCCTACGCGGCGGCGCTGGGACTGCCGGGCGCGCCGGAGGTCGAGGGCCGGCCGCCGACGGACCGGGCGCTCGTGGTGCTCACGCGGGACCGCGGCTTCGTGCGCGAGATGTCGGGGTCGGGCGAGCAGATCGCGCTGCGCTCGCACCGCTACGACCGCTACCCGTACTACCTGGAGGCCCTGCGGACGCGTGCCGAGCGCTACAACGAGCAGCGCGAGCGGCTCTGGGAGCTCGAGCGCGAGGGTCGCTGCCTGGTCGTGGCGCCCGAGGAGCCGGTCCGCGTCGGGTCGTCCACGCGCGACGGCGAGTCGCTGCTCTCGCTCTACGTCGCCGGGCGCCGCCAGGCGCTCGAGCGGCTGGCGGAGATCGAGGCGTTCGTCGGCTAGAGGGTCCTTCTCGCCTGCGTGCTGATCCGGGAATCGCCGCCCTTGTCGCCGCGTCTTCCGGGAATCGCGCCCCTTGTCGTTGGGCCCCAGAAATCGCCGCCCTTGTCCGGGCCGCCCCCAGGAATCGCCGCCCTTGTCCGGGCTGCTTCTAAAAAACGCCGACCTTGTCGTGTGGCGCTCTGAAAAACGCCGACCTTGTCCCAACTCATGCGGACAAGGCCGGCGTTTCTTAGATGTGGCTGCGACAAGGGCGGCGATTCCTGGACGCTGCTAGAACAAAATCGGCAATTCCCGGAAGGCCTGGCGACAAGGGCGGCGATTCCTGGAGCGTCCGGCGACAAGGGCCCGGATTCCCGGATCGTTGCGCCCTACGCCAGGCGCGTGACCTCCACGCGGTCGACGAGCCCGTCGACGACGGAGCGCTCGGCGGCCTGCGTGCCGGACTCCATGACGTTGGCGGCTCCCGTCGCCATGGCGAGGCGCAGCGTGTCCTCGACGCCCATGCCCTGCGAGTCGGCGTAGACAAACGCCGCGACCACGGAGTCGCCGGCGCCCACCGTGGACCCCACGGGGACCTTCACCGAGGAGGCGTGCCAGGTCTCCGTTGCGGTGGCGAGAAGGGCCCCCTCGCCACCCATGGAGATCACGACGCGCTCGACGCCCTTCTCGACCAGCTCATGCGCGGCCGCCGCGATCTCCTCGACCGTGGCGAGCTCGCGTCCCACGAGCGCGGAGAGCTCATGGTTGTTGGGCTTGGTGAAGAAGGGCTTGCCCGCGAGCCCCGCCTCGAGGGCGTCGCCGTCGGCGTCGAGGTAGACGTGGGCGCCGGCGTGGCGCAGGGTGCGCGTCCACGCGCCGTAGGTCCCGCGGTCCACCCCGGCGGGGAGGCTGCCGGAGAGGACCACGTAGTCGCCCTCGCAGACCTCCTCGGCCAGCACGTCGAGCATCTCGGCGAGCATCGCGTCGGTCACCTGGGGGCCGGGCTCGTTGATGTCGGTGTGGGTGTCGTTCACGGGGTCGATGACCTTGAGGTTGGTGCGGGTCTCGCCGTCGGCCGGGAAGGCCTTCACGCGGATGCCGGCCTCCTTGAGGGCGCTCGCGATCCAGCTTCCGGTGTCGCCGGAGAGGACGGCCACGGCCTCGGAGGTCCCGCCGAGCTTGGCGATGACCTTGGAGACGTTGATGCCCTTGCCACCCGCGTCGCGGCGCAGCTCGGTTATGCGGTTGACGGCGTCAAGGGTGAAGTTGGGAATCTGGACGGTCTTGTCGAGGGCGGGATTGAGCGTGACGGTGTAGATCATCGGGTCCTCCTCGGGCGCGGCGTCGGTGGATGAGGCCATTCTATGCCCCGCGCGCCCGCGTCGGTCCCGTGCGGCGGATGTTTCTTGCCGCCGTCTTGATTCCGCTCGCGGACGGAAGCCGGGCGCCCCACCTGACGCTGGCTATCATGCAACCAACCCGGCGACGTGCCGCTCTGCCGTGCCGGGAGCCCTCGTCGACGAAAGGTGGCATCGCATGAAGCTCGTGGTGATCGGCGGAGTTGCCGGCGGCGCGTCCGCCGCGGCGCGCGTGAGGCGCCTGGACCCCCACGCCAGGATCGTCGTCCTGGAGCGCGGCGAGCACGTCTCGTTCTCCAACTGCGCGCTTCCCTACCACCTGGGTGGCGTCGTGCCCGACGCCGACTCCCTGGTCCTGATGACCCCGGAGAGCTTCAGACGCCAGCACGACATCGAGGTCCGGACCAGGAGCGAGGCCGTCGCCATCAACCGCGAGGCCCATACCGTGACCGTGCGCGACCTCACGACGGGCGAGACCTACGACGAGCCCTACGACAAGCTTGTCCTCGCCCCCGGGGCAGCCCCCGTCATGCCCCGCTCCATCGCGGGCATCGACCGGGAGAACGTCTTCAGCGTGCGCAACGTCACCGACATCCGCGCGCTCAAGGCCTATGTCGACCGACCGGACGTCGAGCGTGTCGCCGTGGTCGGCGGAGGCTTCGTCGGCATCGAGGTGGCGGAGAATCTCGTGCGCGCGGGCAAGCGCGTCTCGGTGATCGAGGGCACCGACCAGATCCTCGCGCCCTACGACCACGACATGGTTCAGACGCTCCACAAGGAGCTGGACGACAATGGCGTCGAGCTGCTCCTCTCCACCACCGTCGCCGCAGTCGAGGACGGCTGCGTCAGGGTGGCGGGCCCGGACGGCGCCGCCGGCGAGGTCGCCGCCGACGCCGTGGTCATGGCCGTGGGCGTGGCGCCCGAGACCAAGCTCGCCGTCGACGCCGGTCTCTCCCTCGGCGAGACGCGCGGCATCCGCGTCGACCACGACTTCCGCACCGACGACCCCGACATCTACGCCGTCGGCGACGCCGTCGAGCTCTACGACGCCCTCGCCCACCGGCCCGGCAGGCTCGCCCTGGCCGGCCCCGCCCAGTGGGCCGCCCGCGCCGCCGCCGACAGCATGTACGGCATCCCCTCGCGCAACGCCGGGTTCATCGGCTCCTCCTGCATCCAGGTCTTCTCGCAGAACGCCGCCTGCACCGGCCTCAACGAGAGGGCGGCCCGCGCCGCCGGCTACTCCTTCGACTCCGTCCTGGTGTACCCGCCCGACAAGGTCGGTCTCATGCCCGGTAGCAACTACATGGGCTTCAAGCTGGTCTTCGAGGTGCCCACCGGCAAGCTTCTGGGGGCGCAGGCCATAGGTCGCGGCAACGTCACGCAGCGTGTGGACGTGGTCGCCGCCCTCATCTCCATGGGCGGCACGCTCGAGGACCTCAAGGGCGTCGAGCTGTGCTACTCCCCGGTGTTCGGCACCGCGAAGGACGTCGTCAACATGGCCGCGCTCGTGGGCCTCAACGTCCTCGGCGGCCGCTTCCGCCAGGTCCACGTGGACGAGGTCCGCGGCCTCGTGGAGTCGGGGGCCTACATCGTGGACGTCCGCGAGCCGGGCGAGTTCGAGGCGGGCCACCTCAACGGCGCCCACAACGTCCCCCTCTCGCAGCTCCGCGAGCGCATGGACGAGATTCCGCGCGACGTGCCGGTGTACCTGCACTGCCGCTCGAGCCAGCGCAGCTACTACGCGATCTGCTGCCTGCAGGGCAGCGGCTACGACAACGTGGTGAACATCAGCGGCTCCTACCTGGGCATCAGCCTCTACGAGTACTTCGACGACAAGCGCCTGGGCCGCGAGCCCATCATGGACGCCTACAACTTCAGGTAGCGGAGACGTCCGGCGCCGGGCCCGGTCCCGCGCCGGCAGAGGAGAGGAGTGCGACATGGCAGAGAAGATGACGCCCGAGCGCGCCGCGGAGATCCTGGGGCAGGGCTTCCACTGCTCGCAGTGCGTGATGGGGCACGCGGCCGAGGTCCTGGGCCTCGACGTTGACGAGGCCCGCAAGAGGACGGCGGGCCTCGGAGGGGGCATGTTCTGGGGCGAGATGTGCGGTGCCGTCCTGGGCGCCGGCGTCGCCCTGGGTGAGGCCTACGGCTTCGATCAGCCCGATCCGGGCGAGAAGGACCAGATCCTGCAGGCCAAGGTCCGCGAGTTCCAGAAGCGCTTCGTCGAGAAGTACGGGACCGTCCGCTGCAGGCTGCTGCTGGGCGGCTTCAACATCGCCGACCCCGAGGGCCCGAGTCCCTGCGACCGCGAGAACCCGTTCGTGCACTGCGGCGAGTACTGCGCCACGGCGTGCGACATCCTGGACGACCTGCTCCCCCAGAAGTAGGTCCCTCCGACGACCCTGCCCGGCCGGGCGCCCCTCGCGCGAGCGGGCGCCCGGCCCTTTTGTGGAGATATGGAGAATCGTCACCCGTGGCGGCGCCGCGCGGGTTTTTCGTACCTCCCGACCCGCTGGTGGTGTACACTCTTGAAGCTTTTCCACAGAGCCCCGTAATCTCTGACAAAAAGCACGGCGGTTTGTCCAGAAACCGTCATCCAGCAGGTACGTAGGAGGAGTCAAGTGAAGAAGTCGACTCAGTTCGCCAAGAACGGCGAAGTCGAGCGCAAGTGGGTGCTCATCGACGCCGAGGGCGCGACGCTCGGCCGTCTGGCCACCACCGCCGCCATGATTCTTCGTGGCAAGAACAAGCCGCAGTACACCCCCAACGCCGACACCGGTGACTTCGTCGTCGTCATCAACGCCGACAAGGTCGTTCTCACCGGCGTGAAGGCCGACCACAAGCAGTACTGGCGCTACTCCGGCTATCTCGGCGGCCTCAAGCTCGAGAGCTTCCGCGAGGCCATGGAGAAGCACCCCGAGCGCGTCGTCGAGCACGCCATCAAGGGCATGCTCCCCAAGACCACCCTCGGCCGCAAGCAGGGCACCAAGCTCAAGGTCTACGCTGGCCCCGAGCACCCGCACACGGCCCAGAACCCCGTCAAGATTGATTGGAGGGCCTAACGATGGCTGAGAACACCGTTGTCTACACCGGCACCGGCCGCCGCAAGGAGGCCGTCGCCCGCGTCCGTCTCGTTCCCGGCACCGGCAAGGTCGTCGTGAACGGTCGCGAGGCCATCCAGTACTTCGGCCGTCAGCAGCTCGTCGACAACGCGCTCGCCCCGCTGCGCCTCACCGAGACCGCCGAGCGCTTCGACGTGCTCGCCAACCTCGATGGCGGCGGCATCAACGGCCAGTCCGGCGCCCTGCGCCTGGGCATCGCCCGCGCCCTCCTCGACGCCGGCGAGTACCGTGAGGACCTCAAGAAGGCCGGCTTCCTCACCCGTGACGCCCGCGCCGTCGAGCGCAAGAAGTACGGCCTCAAGAAGGCCCGCAAGCGCCCGCAGTTCTCCAAGCGCTAGTACTTCTCGCCATACGCTTTGCCTGGGACCCGTCGCAGCCGCGGCGGGTCCCTTTGCGTGCGCGGCCACGCGCTCTGTGGGGTTTCGCGGCGGAGCGTGGAAGCCCGCTCCACATGTGCGACAATGAGTGGGTCTTCACGCACAGACCACTTGGAGGGACTCCAATGAAGTACTTTGGCACCGATGGCTTCCGCGGCGCGGCGAACGAGGGGCTGACCGTCGACCACGCGTATCTGATCGGCCGCTACGTGGGCTGGTACTACGGCGCGCGCCAGGAGCGCAAGGCCCGCGTCGTGGTGGGCAAGGACACGCGCCGCTCGAGCTACATGTTCGAGAGCGCCCTCGTTGCCGGCCTCGTGGCCTCCGGTGCCGACGCCTACCTGCTGCACGTCATCCCCACCCCCGGCGTCGCCTACGAGACGGTGGACGGCCGCTTTGACTGCGGCATCATGATCAGCGCCTCCCACAACCCCTACACCGACAACGGCATCAAGCTCGTCAACGGCGACGGCTACAAGATGGACGAGGACGTCCTCGAGCTCATCGAGGCCTTCATCGACGGCGAGGTCGACGTGCCGCTGGCGACCGGCGACGCCATCGGCTGCACGGTCGACTACATGCAGGGCCGCAACCGCTACATCGCGCACCTCATCGCGAGCGCCAACTTCTCGCTCCAGGGCGTGAAGGTGGGCCTGGACTGCGCCAACGGCGCGGCGTCCTCGGTGGCCAAGCCCGTCTTCGACGCGCTCGGCGCCGACGTCCGCGTGATCAACAACGCCCCCAACGGCTTCAACATCAACGTCGACTGCGGCTCCACCCACCTCGACGCCCTGCGCCGCCACGTCGTCGAGCAGGGTCTCGACGTGGGCTTCGCCTACGACGGCGACGCCGATCGCTGCCTCGCCGTGGACGAGCGCGGCAACGTGGTCGACGGCGACCTGATCCTCTACATCTGCGGCGTCTACCTCAACAAGCACGGCCGCCTCACCGCCGGTACCGTGGTCCCCACGGTCATGAGCAACTACGGCCTGTTCAAGGCATTCGACGAGGCGCACCTCTCCTACGAGACCACCGCCGTGGGCGACAAGAACGTCTACGCGTGCATGCGCGAGAACGGCTACAGCCTGGGCGGCGAGCAGTCCGGCCACATCATCTTCGGCGACATCGAGTGCACCGGCGACGGCATCATGACGTCGCTGCGCGTGATGGAGGTCTACCGTGCCGAGCGCGAGAAGCTCTCGCAGCTCTGCGCCCCGGTGAAGCTCTACCCGCAGGAGCTCGTGAACGTCCGCGTGACCGACAAGGACGCCGCGATGGGCGACGCCGCCGTGCTTGACTCCGTCAAGCGCGCCGAGGAGTTCCTCGCCGGTCAGGGCCGCGTGCTCGTGCGCGCCTCCGGCACCGAGCCTCTCGTGCGCGTGCTCGCCGAGGCTCCCACCGACGAGCTCTGCAAGCAGGCCAACGCCATCGTGCTCGAGGCGCTCGACCCCTTCCGCGCGTAGGGCGCCCCGGTGAACGGCGACGTCTCGCGAGGGCAGGTCGCAAAGTACCTGCGGATCGAGTCGGACATCCTCGCGGCGATCAAGGACGGCAGGCTCAAGCCCGGTGACAAGCTCCCCGGGCAGTCCGAGATGAAGCGCCGCTACGGCGTCTCCGCGATCACCGTGCGCAAGGCCTTCGCCGACCTCATCAACGACGGTTACCTCGTGGGCGTGAAGGGGAGCGGCACCTACGTCGCCAAGCGGCAGATGATTCGCGCGCTGACCTCGATCTCGTTCTCCGAGGAGCTCCGCGAGCAGGGTTATGACCTCGGCATGGTGGTAGACTCCATCGACTCCGAGTCGAACGCCGCCGTCGCGCGCCGCCTCGGCGTGGACGAGGGGAGCGTCCTCACCCGAGTGGCCCGCACCAGGATCGCTAACGGCGAGCCCGTCGCCTACCACGTCTCCTACCTCCCGGAGAGCCTCCTTAGCGTGGAGCGCGCGAGCACGCTCTACGAGACGGGGTCCTTCTACAAGACCCTCGCCCTCTTTGACATCTACCCGCTCTGGGTGAACGAGAACTATTCCGTGCGCGTCGTCGAGGACGCGCACATCTGCTCGGAGCTCCACGTGAGCCCGGGGCACCCCTGCTTCTTCGTCCGTCGCACCGCGTTCGACGACGAGAACAACGTCATCGAGTACGCCGAGTCCTACTTCAACAAGGACTGGTACTCGGTGACCGTCAACATCCGGGCGTAGGCGCCCAGACACTCTCGCACGAGAAAACCGACCGTTCGCGGATTGCGGACGGGTTGCCGTCCCACGCCGCCGCAGCTCAACTACACTACGAAAAGCTAGCATGTTAACATACCAACTTTGAAAGGGGGCTGGATGCGGTACGAGCACTACGACCAGCGTTGGGAGGGCCAGGTCGTCGACCTCTGGAACCGCTGCTGCGCCTTCGACGCGATTGACGTCGGAAAGTTCAGGAGACAGGCGCTCTTCGACGACAACTTCGACCCCGGGCTGTCCTGGGTCGCCCTCGAGGGCGAGCGCGTCTTGGGCTTCGCCTTCGGGACCAAGCGGAAGTTCCCCTATCTCGAGCGCGGGCTCGAGCCCGAGCGCGGGTGGGTGAACGTCATCTTCGTCGCCCCGGAGGCCCGCAGGCGCGGCGTGGCGAGCGAGCTTCTCGGCAGGATCGAGACCGAGCTCCGGGGCCGCGGGGCCACCAACATCACGCTGGGCGCGTACTCCCCGAGCTACTTCTTCGCGGGCGTCGACCCCGACAACTACCCGGAGGCGGTCGCCTTCTTCGAGGCGCACGGCTACGTGGCGGGGGACACCCACTACTCAATGGGCAAGAATCTCCACGGCTTCCAGGTCCCCGAGAAGACGCGCGTGCGTCAGGCGGAGCTGGCCGAGCGGGGCTATCGCTTTGTCCCGTTCGACTACTCGCGCGCCCTCGAGGTGCTCGACTTCCTGCATCGAGAGCTCGGGGCGGGATGGAAGCGCAACGCGCTGATCAGCATGCGCGAGGAGACCGCCGAGGACAAGATGCTGCTTGTCATCGACCCACAGGACGAGGTCTGCGGCTGGTGCATGCGCGGCATCGACGGGAACCCGATGCGCTTCGGCCCGATCGGCATTGCCGAGAAGGAGCGCAACAACGGGCTCGGCTCGGTCCTGCTGGACCTCTACTGCTTCGAGATGGCGCGCCGCGGCATCTACCGCATGTACTTCATCACAACCGACGAGCCAGGGCGGCGCTACTACGCGCGACACGGGCTCGAGGTGATTCGCACGTTCGTGGACTATCGGAAGGAGATCTCATGAGCCAGTGCAAGCGCGTCGTCGCCATCGGCGGGCACAGCCTCGACGCCGAGCTCCTCGGCGGCCCCCTCCTGCTCAAGTATGCCAAGGAGGGAGCGCGCGTGACCTGCGCCAACACGGTCATGGGCCGCCTGGAGGGCCCCGACCGCACGGACGAGGAGAAGGAGGCGTACCTCCGCCAGGTCGCGGAGGAGAGCGCGCGGGCGGCGGCCGACCTCGGGGGCGACACGCTCTGGCTCGGCTACGACTCCTCGACCATGCCCTCGACCGAGGTGTTTGCCAAGAGGCTCGAGGACTGGTTCACCGAGGAGGGCGTCGACCTCGTCGTCACGCACTGGCGCGGCTCGATGCACCCACGCCACATTGCGACGCACGACGCC
Organism: Olsenella sp. An270; assembly: GCF_002159735.1. Taxonomy (GTDB): domain Bacteria; phylum Actinomycetota; class Coriobacteriia; order Coriobacteriales; family Atopobiaceae; genus Thermophilibacter. The sequence goes on along the minus strand of NZ_NFJF01000006.1, from coordinate 134,358 downwards.
GTGACCGAGGCGGTCAAGAGCATGCGTCGCAAGGGGTCCTCCATCAGGCTGCTCTACGGCCTCACCTTCGAGGATCTTGTCGGCTTCATTCCGCAGGCCTACGTCGTCCTGAGCGATGAGGAGGTGAGTCAGTGGATGAAGGCCCTGAACGAGTACGCGATCTTCAGGGGGGAGGTCAACGACTTCCCGTATCTCCCGTACTATCCGACCAATTTGCGGGTAAAGCAAATCGAGGCGGGGAGCTCGGGGCCGACGGTCTGCTACATGTACGCGAGCCTCATCGAGAACGAGCTCTGGTAGTCGCTGGGACGCATCGCGCAGTCACGGAAGAGGGAGAAGAGATGTCCAAGACCTACGTACGAGTCGACGACCGGCTCATTCACGGCCAGACGATCATGTCGTGGGCGCCCACGCTCAAGCTCGAGGAGTTCATCGCGGTCGACGACACCATAGCGGCGAACCCCATGCTCAAGAGCATCCTCACGATGGGCGTGCCCAAGAACTACGTCACCCACATCGTCTCGACCGAGGAGGCGCGCGCCCTTCTCGCCCAGGACGACGGGATGAACCGGATGGTCATCGTCAAGACCCCTCACCAGCTCGTCGACCTCAAGGACGCGATCAAGGGGTGCGAGCACGTCTACCTGGGCAACATGGCGAAGCGTGACGACACGGTCCATCACGTCACGGACGCCACGGGCATCTTCTGGCTGAGCGACCAGGACGTCGCCGACCTGTCGGCGCTCGCCGACGAGGGGTTCGAGATCTCCTTCCACCAGCTTCCCAACGAGACCGAGCGGAGCTGGGACGCCTACCTGAAGACGCTCTGAGGAACGCGGGCGCAAGCGAACGCACGGACAAACGAAATCGAGAGATTGGAGACAGGATGGGCATCTTGCAGATGGTACTCATCGCCCTGTTCGTCTATCTGGGGTCTATCGGCTCGATAGTGGGTAACACCATCGGCTGGTACACTCTCGGCCGGCCGCTCCCGGCGGCGCTCGTCGTCGGCCTGATTCTCGGCGACGTGCAGACCGCCATGGTCGTGGGTCTGCCACTGCAGGTCATGTACCTCGGAAACGTGACGCCCGGCGGCGCCGTGGCGTGGGACCTCTCCTATGCGACCTACATCGGCACCGCGGGCGCGATCGTCTTCGGCGAGGGCATGGACGCCGCGGCGCTCGTGGGCATCGCCACCGTGTTCGCCGGCATTGGCGGCCTGGTCGGCCAGCTCATGTGGAACTTCTCCTACGCGCTCAACCTTCCGATCAACCGCGTGGCCCAGCGCTATGCGGAGGCGGGCGACACCGGGCACATGTGGGTGCCCAACGTCCTTCTCGGCCAGACGATCGGCTTCCTCTGCCGCTTCGTGCCCGCGATGATCGTCCTCGGCGGCATGACGGCGGCCAGCACCCAGGCCGACTTCGCCACGATGATCCCGGACTACGTCACCACCTGCCTCACCACCTTCGGCGGCATGATGACCGCCCTCGGAATGGGTATCCTGCTCTCCTTCCTGGTGAAGCAGAGCTGGTACCTCGTCATCTTCATGGTGGGCTTCATGCTGGTCACCTACTTCAACCTCAGCATGATGGGCGTCGCCATCCTCGCGGCCATCGTCGCCGTCGTCTACTACAAGTCCGACACGCTCAAGGCCGTGAAGGGGGTTGAGTGATCATGACCGAGATCGAGAAGAGCGAGGGCAGGAAGATCTCGCCGCAGGCGCTCAAGCGCTCGTTCTGGAACTGGTTCTTCTGGAACGGCTGCTCGCAGCAGGCGGAGTCCATGCTGGGCATGGCGTTCGGCCAGGCCATGGCGCCGGTCATCGAGGACCTCTATGACACCAAGGAGGAGAGGGCGGCCGCGCTCAAGCGTCACATCTCCCTGTTCAACACCGAGGCGCAGGTGGGCTCCATCTGCAACGGCATCGTCTGCGGTCTGGAGGAGTCCAACGCCAACGGCAAGTGCTCGCCCGAGGTCATCGAGTCGGTGAAGGTCGCCCTGATCGGCCCGACCTCCGCCATCGGCGACTCCCTCTGGGTCGGCACGATCATCCCGATTCTGCTCGCCATCTGCATGACCATCTCTCAGGTGGCGGCAAGCTGGGCTGGCCCGGTCGTCTACATGATCGTCTACCCGGTCGGCACCTGCATCCTGAGCTGGAAGCTGTTCCAGCTTGGCTACAAGGGTGGCCTCGAGGGCATGCAGTCGATGATGGCGTCCGGGAAGCTGGACCGCCTGACCACCGCCATGATCCTCATGGGCCTGGTCGTCGTGGGCGCCCTGACTGCCTCCAACGTCACGTGCACCATCCCGTTCGGTATCGTCGGCGAGGTCATGGACACCGCCAGCGGCGAGATGATCCAGACGGTGCTCTTTGACACCAACAAGGTGCTCGACGGCTTCTTCCCGAAGCTGCTGCCCCTGCTGCTGACCTTCTTCGTCTACTGGCTCTACACGCGCAAGAAGTGGTCGCCGCTCGCGATCATGGGCCTGATCCTCGTGATCGCCGTCGCCCTGACCGCCGTCCAGTACCTGACCGGGTACGCCGACGTCCAGGCCGTGGCCGCCGCTGCTGCCGCAGCCGTCTAGGAATCTCAGGACCGGACGGGGCCCGCGAGGGCCCCGTCCCCGCTTCGCCGCGAGGGGGCGCCATGAGCGAGGGGCTCGTCTGGATATTCGTCGGGGGACTGGTCGCCGTCGCGATCGTGCTGGTGCTCGGCCGGCTTCGCGCACGGGCCCTTCATGATCTGCGCCACGTCCTCTTTGACGAGCAGAACCCGGAGCTGTACCTCAGGCTCCTGGAGAACCCCCGCCTGAGGCTGCTCTTCTCCCAGAGGGCGCTCGCGGGGCTCAGGAACGACGCGCGGCTCTTCGAGGAGCTCACGAGGAGGGCGCGCAGGGAGGGGAGAGACGCATGAGCTACGAGCAGGGAGAGGACCTGTCCAGGCTCGGGACGGAGGCCTCCAGCCCGCGGACCGCGCACATCGACGAGATGGGGACAGTCGAGGCGCTCGAGGCGATCAACGACCTCGACCATGAGATCGCCCCCGCCGTGCGCCGCGCGATCCCCGCCATCGCGGCGGTCGTCGACGCCGCGCACGAGCGGATGGGCCGCGGCGGCCGGCTGATCTACATGGGCGCCGGGACCTCGGGGAGGCTGGGCGTGCTCGACGCGAGCGAGTGCCCGCCCACCTACGGCGTGAGCCCCGACTTGGTCGTGGGTCTCATCGCCGGCGGGCCCGAAGCGCTGGTGAGCGCCCGCGAGGGTGCGGAGGACGACGCCTCCGCCGGCGCCGCCGACCTCGACGCGATCGGCGTGAACGAGACGGACGTCGTCGTCGGCCTGGCCGCGTCCGGGCGCACCCCGTACGTGATAGGCGGGCTCGACCGCGCCCGCGAGGTCGGGGCGCTCGCCTGCGCGGTCTCCTGCGCCGAGGGGGCGCTCATGTCCGCCCATGCCGACCTCGCCGTCGAGTGTCCCATCGGGCCCGAGCCCATCACCGGCTCGACCCGCATGCGCTCGGGCACGGCCGAGAAGCTCATCTGCAACATGATCTCGACCGAGCTCATGGTCAAGGCCGGCAAGGTCTACGGCAACCTCATGGTCGACGTGAGGCCCACCAACGAGAAGCTCGTCGAGCGCGCCCGTCGGATCGTCAGCGAGGTGGCGGGCGTCGACGCCGAGACCGCCGCTGCGCTTCTCGACGAGTGCGGCCGCGACGTGAAGATCGCCATCTGCAGGGCCATCTCGGGAGAGTCGGTCGAGCGCTGCCGCGAGGAGCTCGGCTCCAACGGCGGCAACGTGGCTCGGACGATTCGGGTCCTGCGCTCCCGCGGCTGAGCCGCGCCGGGGCCGGTCGCGCACCCCCGGCGCGCCGGCCCTCACGGCGATGCCCCCAACGCCGAGACAGAGAAACGGCACAGAATCGGGCCCCTGAGAGGGCGATTCTGTGCCGTTTCTCTGTCTCGGCGAGTTTGTCAGGGCGGGCGAGAAGAACGTCGCGGCCCCCCGTGGTCTTCTCGTCTGGTTGTATGTCGGGCGTACCAGCACTGGTACAATCGTGGCGCAGCTCAAACGCAAACCAGGGAGGCGCCATGTGCGGAATCGTCGGCTACATCGGTAGGGACCAGGCGGTTGGCTATCTGCTCGAGGGCCTGAGGACCCTCGAGTATCGCGGCTATGACTCCGCGGGCGTCGAGGTCATCGGTGCGGACGGCGCCCTGCACGGCGTCAAGTGCGCCGGCCGCGTGTCCGCGCTCGCCGAGCGCTGCGAGACCGCCAACCTCGTGGGCACCGCCGGCATCGCGCATACGCGCTGGGCCACCCACGGCGCCCCCACCGACCGCAACTCCCACCCGCACCGCGACTGCACGGGCCGCATCGCGATCGTGCACAACGGCATCATCGAGAACTTCCGTGAGCTCCGCAGCTACCTGCAGAAGAACGGCCACGAGCTCGCGAGCGAGACCGACTCCGAGGTCGTGGCGCACCTGATCGAGGACGCGTGGGCCGGCCCGTCCAAGGGCGACCTCGTCTCCGCCGTGCGCAACGCCGTCCGTCGCCTCGAGGGCTCGTGGGCCCTCGCCGTGGTCTGCGCCGACGCCCCCGGCGAGATCGTGTGCGCCCGCAACGGCTCGCCGCTCGTCGTGGCCTCCACCGAGGGCGGCGCCTACGCCGCCTCCGACGTGACGCCGCTCGCGAGCGTCACCTCCCACGTCATCCAGCTCGAGAACGGCCAGATCGCCCGCCTCGAGGCGTCGGGCGCGGTGAGCGTCTTCGACGAGGACGGCGCGCTCGTCGAGCACCCCACGACGCTCGACATCGACTGGGACGCCTCAGCGGCAACCCTCGGCGGCTACTCCGACTTCATGGCCAAGGAGATCGCCGAGCAGCCCGAGGCCATCGAGCGCCTGCTCGCGGGTCGTCTGGGCGAGAAGGGCATCTACCTGGACGAGCTCTCCATGACGGGCGAGGAGCTCGCCTCGATCGACCTCGTCTACCTCATCGCGTGCGGTACCTCCTACCACGTGAGCCTCATCGCGCGCACCCTGATCCAGACCTGGGCCAAGGTGCCCGTCATCTGCGACTACGCCTCGGAGTTCAACTACGAGCAGGACGTCATCGTGACGCCCAACACCCTCTGCGCCATCATCACCCAGTCCGGCGAGACGGCCGACACCCTCACCGCCGCGCGCCGCATGAAGGGGATGGGCTGCAAGGTCTTCGCGATCACCAACGTCCTGGGGTCCACGGCGGCGCGCGAGTCCGACGGCACGCTCTACGTGCAGGCGGGCCCCGAGGTCTGCGTGGCGTCCACGAAGGCGTACACGGCGCAGATGGTGGCGAGCGCCCTTCTCGCCCTGCGCCTCGCCGAGGCGCGCGGAGAGATGGACCGCGCCGAGGTGGAGCGCCACTACCGCGACCTCTGCGCGATCCCCGACCTCATCCGCGAGGTCATCTCGCGCTCCTGGCAGGACAAGCGCGCGGCGGCCGTCTTCCGGCGCGCCCGCTCGGCCCTCTTCCTGGGTCGCGGCGTCAACTCCACGACCGCCTACGAGGGCGCGCTCAAGCTCAAGGAGATCAGCTACCTGCACGCCGAGGCCTACCCGGCGGGCGAGATGAAGCACGGCCCCATCGCCCTGCTCGAGCCTGGCTTCCCCGTGGTGGCGATCGTCCCCGAGGACCGCGTGCACGATAAGACCGTCTCCAACATCCAGGAGGTCATCGCCCGCGGCGCGGTCTGCGTGGCCGTGGCGACCGACGGCGACGAGGCCGTGGCGTCGCTCGTGGAGCACGTCCTGTGGATCCCGCCGGTCAACGACGAGCTGCTCGTGCCCATCGTGGCGGTGGTGCACCTCCAGATGCTCGCCCGATACGTGGCGCGCGCCCGCGGCTGCGACGTGGACAAGCCGCGCAACCTGGCCAAGTCCGTCACGGTGGAGTAGCGCGATGGCGACGGCTGGCATCGGGGTCGACATGCTCGAGATCTCGCGGATGGAGCGCGTGCTCGCGCGACGCCCCAACTTCGCGCGGCGCGTCTTCACCGAGGAGGAGCGGGCATACTGCGACAGGAGCGCCCGGCCCGCGGAGCACTACGCCGCGCGCTTCGCCGCGCGTGAGGCGGTGGTCAAGGCGCTCGGGACGGGGTTCTCGGACGGCGTGAGCTTCCGCGACGTGTCGGTGGGGCGCGACGAGTCCGGGCGACCCCGGGCGCTGCTCAGCGGTCGCGCCGCCGAGGTCGCCCGGGAGCGCGGGATCCGCGAGATCGCGCTCTCGATCTCCCACACGCACGACGTCGCGGTGGCCAACGCGATCGCGGTGACCGACGACGTGCGACCCGCCCCCGACGCGCGCCGCGAGGCCGAACGGGCCCTGGCGAGCTCGTTCAGGGAGGCCCGGGCCGTCCTCGACGAGCTGGAGCGCGTGCAGGAGGCCGAGCTGGACGAGCTGGAAAGCTCACGGGAGGAGTAGAACATGCAGCCAGTGCTGAACATAGACGACGTCAAGCGCGTCGAGGTGGCACTCACCCGCGAGGGCGTGAGCGTCTCGGAGCTCATGCACCGCGCGGGGCTCGCCGCCGCGCGCGAGGCCCTGGAACTCGGCGGCGCGGACAACGTGGTGGTGCTCGTGGGGCTGGGCAACAACGGGGGCGACGGGTGGGTCGCCGCCGAGGCGCTCCACGAGCGCGGCGTCAACGTGACGGTCGTGAGCCCCATCGAGCCGGACGCCCTCTCCGGCGACCTCGCCCGCCAGGTCGCGCAGAGCGCCGAGCGCGCGGGCGTCTCCGTCCTGGTGGGGCCGTCCCGCGACGAGCTCGAGGTCCTTCTCGCCACGGCCGACGTGGTTCTCGACGCCATGCTGGGAACGGGCTTCCACGGCGCCGTGCGCACCCCCTTCGACATCTGGATCGAGTGCGTGAACGCGTGCCCCGCCCGCGTGGTCTCCGTCGACGTGCCGAGCGGCCTCAACGCCGAGACGGGGCGCGCCGAGGGCGCGTGCGTGGTCGCCGACATGACCGTGACGATGCTCTCCCTGAAGCCCGGCCTGCTGGCCGACGACGGCCGTGACGTGACCGGCGCCATCGTGGTGGCGCCGCTCGCCGAGCAGACCGAGCGCCTCGTCGTCGACGAGGATCCGGTCGCGTGGCGCACCGACCTCGTGGACTACCTCGAGTGCATCGCCCCGCACACCGCCTCGGTGGACAAGTTCGGCCGCGGCTCGGTGCTCGTGGTGGGTGGCTCGCGCCGCTACCCGGGCGCCGCTATCATGGCCGCCCGCGCCGCCGCGCGCATGGGCGCTGGCTACGTGACGCTCGCGATGCCCGCCTCCGCGGCCGCCGTCGCGCAGACCCACCTCCTGGAGATCCCCGTCGTCCCGCTCGCCGAGGACGCCGAGGGCACGCTCACAGCCGACGCCGCCGACGTGGTCCGCAAGCTCGCCGGGCGCGCCTCCGCCGTGCTCGTGGGCCCGGGGATGCGCGTTGGCGGCGGGTCGTGCGCGGTCGTCTCCGCGCTGCTCGAGTGCGACGTGCCTCTGGTCGTGGACGCCGACGGGCTCAACTGCATCGCCCGGCTCACCAACGGCGGCCTCGCCGAGTACCCGGAGATCATCCGCCGCGACGCGCCGCTCGTCCTGACCCCGCACCGCGGCGAGCTCGGCAGGCTCGTCGGCCGCCTCGGCGGGGCGGCTCCGTCCTCGCTCGTCGACCAGCTCTCCGCCGCGCGCGAGATCGTGTGGGCGGACGGCGGCTCCGAGCTCGCCGTCGTGAGCAAGGGCACGGCAACGGCATGCGTCAGCGTCGAGAAGGCCGTGCTCCCCAAGCCGGGCCCGGCCGCGCTCGCCACGGCGGGCTCAGGGGACGTGCTTGCTGGTATGATGGCCTCGGCCCTCGCGCAGCGCTGCGGGGAGGGGGCCGAGCTCGACCTGGCCCTTCTCGCTGCCTACGTCTGCGAGGTGCACGCCTACGCGGGCATGCTCGCCGTGCGCCGCATGGGCTCGCGGGCCGTCATGGCCGGCGACGTCATCGACGTGATCGGCGTCGCGTCCGACGCCGTGGACGAGCACGTCGCCTACCCCGAGGGTTCGCTCGAGGACTAGCGCGTCGCGCCGGGAGGGGGATTGAGCGTGGAGAGGGTGCAGGGTCCGGAGAGCCGCTGGGCGTGGGTCGAGGTCAACCTCGCCGCGCTGCGGCGCAACACTACCGCCTTCAGGCGGCGGCTCGAGCGCGGCGTGGAGCTCATGTGCGTCGTCAAGGCCGACGCCTACGGACACGGCGCCGTCCCGTGCGTCAAGGTCATGCACTCCGCCGGGGCGAGCCAGTTCGCCGTGGCGACCGTCGCCGAGGGCGTGGCCCTGCGCGAGGCGGGCGTCGAGTGGCCCATCCTCGTGCTGTCCGAGCCGCCCGTGGACTGCGTGCGCACGCTCGTGGAGCACGACCTCATGCCGTCGGTCTACACGGCCGACTTCGCGCTCGCGCTCGGTGAGGCCGCTGCCGCCGAGAACCGCGTGGCCCGCTACCACCTGGCCGTCGATACCGGCATGACGCGCATCGGCGTGCGTCGCTCCGACGCCGTCGAGCTGCGCCGCACGATAGACTTCCATCGCGGCCTGGAGTGCGCCGGCACCTTCACGCACTTCGCCACCGCCGACGTCCCCGACGACTGGGACTTCGCCCTGCAGCTCAACCGCTTCCGCGAGACCGTGGAGGCCCTGCGCGGCGCCGGGCTCGAGACGGGCCTCGTCCACTGCGATAACACGCCGGGCACGATCATGCACCCGGAGTGCCACTTCGACATGTGCCGCGTGGGGATCGGCCTCTACGGCCTCCACCCTGCGGAGATCACCCGCTCCTACCTTGACCTGGAGCCGGTCATGAGCGTGCGCGGCCGCGTCACGCGCGCAATCTACCCCAACGTGGGCGACGGCGTGGGCTACGGCCTCACCTGGCGCGTCCCGAAGCAGAACATCCAGGTCGCCACCGTGCCCATCGGCTACGCCGACGGCCTGGCGCGCGAGCTCTCCAACCGCATGGAGGTCCTCGTGGGCGGCATGCGCTGCCGCCAGGTGGGCAACATCTGCATGGACCAGTTCATGTTCGCCGTGGACGTGAACCCCACGCGCTCCTATCGCCCGACGCGGCCGGTGGAGTACGGTGACGTCGTCACCATCCTGGGCGCGAGCGATGACGAGCGAATCAGCGCCGAGGAGATGGCATCGCTGCGCAACACCATCAACTACGAGGTCGTCTGCGACTTTGGGATGAGACTTGAGAAAATCTACACGTAAGGGGACGGCCGCGGGCGGCACCGCCGCGGAGCGAAGGGGGCTCGACCTCATGTCCGTCATGCACATACCCGGCCACGAGCACCAGGGGCCGCGCGAGGTCTCGCTGCGGGAGATCCGCGACCTCATGGGCAACTGCCAGCTCTGCCCGCTGGGCGCCACGCGCACCAACCTCGTCTTCGGCGTGGGTGACCCGCACGCGCGCGTGATGTTCGTCGGCGAGGGTCCCGGACGCAACGAGGACCTGCAGGGCGAGCCGTTCGTGGGAGCGGCGGGCCACAAGCTGGACGCCCTTCTCGGCTTGGCTGGTCTCACGCGCGACCAGATCTACATCGCCAACGTGGTCAAGTGCCGACCGCCCGGGAACCGCAACCCCAAGCCCGAGGAGATCGAGGCCTGCGCGCCGTTTCTGCGCGAGCAGATCCGCTCGATCTGGCCGGACGTGATCGTGTGCCTGGGCAACTTTGCGTCGCAGTTCGTCCTGCGCACCAACAAGGGCGTGACCTCGCTGCGCGGCCAGCTCTACCAGACCGGCCACTTCACGGTGTGCCCGACGTTCCACCCGGCGGCTTGCATCTACCACGCGGAGTGGCAGCCGCTGCTCGAGGCCGACCTGCGCATGGTGGGCGCCTGGCTCGCGGAGCACCCGGCGGGGACGGAGGCATAGATGGGCGAGAGGAGCTTCCGCACGATCTCCCGCGAGGAGACGATCGCGCTGGGCGAGCGTCTGGGCCGCGCCCTCACCGCCGGTGACGTGCTCGTGCTGACGGGCGACCTCGGGGCGGGGAAGACCCAGCTCACCAAGGGAATCGCCGCCGGCATGGGGGTGGAGGGCGACGTCACGAGCCCCACGTTCACCATCGAGATGGTCTACGAGGGCGCCGAGATGCCGCTCTATCACTTCGACCTCTACCGTCTGGACGACCCCGACCAGCTGGAGGACACGGGGATCTTCGACGTGCTCGGCGCCGACGGTGTATGCTCGATCGAGTGGGGCGAGCAGTTCGCCGACCAGATCGGCGACGCGCGCGTGGACGTCTTCGTCACGCGCCTCGACGACGAGGCGACGCCGGGCGAGGAGCCCCCGCGCGAGGTCCGGCTGGTCGCGCACGACGCGCGGGGTGAGGCCCTTCTCGCCGCGCTGTGATCTTTTTCTCGAGCATCTGCCTTCTATGCCGACTTCTGAATAGTTTTTGACGCGCGTTACCCTGAACGGCGGAATGCGCGCCAACTTTATCTGGTCTTTTGCGGGGCCAAACTTTGCCTGAGCGTCCCTCTGAATAGAAATCTATTCAGAAGTCGGCGTGGAAGGCAGGTGTCGTCAAAAGTGCCCGTCGAATATGCCTGGAAGCGTCGGCCGGGCGCGCCCCCTGCCCGTATTCCGGCATTCAAAATGAGAAAAAATCTCACTTGAGATTTAGTCTCAATATGCTATCCTCATATCAGACACGAGGGAGGTGGGACATGCCAGCGAGAAACACCGTGCAGCGCCAGGTCATCGCCGACGCTCTGCGCGCGCTTGCCAACCATCCCACCGCCGACGAGGTCTACGAGGCCGTTCACGCGGAGCATCCCAGCGTGGGGCGGGCGACCGTCTATCGTACGTTGGGGAGGCTCGCCGACGAGGGCGTCATCGGCCGCGTGCGCATCAACAACGGGGCCGACCGCTTTGACCACCAGACGTTCGCGCACTACCACGTCCGCTGCGTCTGCTGCGGCCGGGTGGACGACGTCATGGTCCCCGTGCTCGACGAGCACGTGGAGCGCATGGCCGAGCGTGCGTCCGGCTATCGGGTCTGCGGCCACACCGTGCAGTTTGACGGCGTGTGCCCCGCGTGCCAGGCGACCGAGAAGAACGACGAGGCATCAACGGCACAGGCGAGCGCCTGAGCCGCGTGCATAGGAGAGGGGCGGGGCCGCGGTCCCGCACCACACGACAACAGGAGGTTCACGATGGACAAGTGGGTCTGCAAGGTCTGCGGTTACATCTACGAGGGCGCCGAGCCGCCGGCGGAGTGCCCGGTCTGCCACGCTCCGGCCAGCCAGTTCGAGAAGGTCGAGGGTGAGCTCAAGCTCGCCGCCGAGCACGAGTACGGCATCTACGACAAGACCGTGAAGGACAACCCCGACGTCTCCGACGAGGACAAGGCCTACATCCTCGAGCAGCTCAAGGCCAACTTCAACGGCGAGTGCTCCGAGGTCGGCATGTACCTCTGCATGGCGCGCATCGCTCACCGCGAGGGCTACCCCGAGATCGGCCTCTACTGGGAGAAGGCCGCCTACGAGGAGGCCGAGCACGCCTCCAAGTTCGCCGAGCTGCTCGGCGAGGAGCTCGAGCCCAACATGAAGGCCACCACGAAGGACAACCTCGCCTGGCGCGTCGACTGCGAGTTCGGCGCCACGCAGGGCAAGGTCGAGCTGGCCACCTGCGCCAAGAAGAACAACCTCGACGCCATCCACGACACCGTCCACGAGATGGCGCGCGACGAGGCCCGTCACGGCAAGGCTCTCAAGGGCCTGCTCGAGCGCTACTTCGGCTAATGGCTGGTCGGCCTAGGAAGAAGGCCGCCGGATCGAAGAAGGTCAAGCCCTCGGGGCCCGCGCCGTGCGCGGTGCTCTGGGGGCTTGACCCCTCTGTCGAGAAGGGCGCGACGGTCCGGGCGGTGCTGAAGGAGATGGGCGTGGTGGCGCGTACGGCGCTGCCCGAGCGCCTGGGCGACCCGGCCGGCGCGTTCGCACGGCTCCCGGGGTTCCGACCGGCGGTGATGCCATACGCGGGGTCGACGCCGGCGGTGGGGGAGTTCGTGCTGCTGTGCGGCCTCTCCGACGCGCAGGTGAACGAGTTTCTCGCCCGCTCGCGCGAGGCGGGGTGCGTAGTGGGTCCCAAGGCGCTGCTCACCAAGGCCAACCGCGCGTGGCCGCTCGCGCGGCTGATGGAGGCGGTCGCCGCCGAGCACGCCCAGATGGGCTCGTGACGCCGGGCTGTGGTGTTGGTTCCACAAAAGTGAGGCGAGTTTTTCGCTCAACTGGGGAAACCCAAAAGCTTGGCTGAGATTTGCGGCCGCAAAAGTCACGTGAGCGAGAAGCGCGGCAAGCCCGCCCCGCCCGGGGTTTGACTACACTAGAAGGGTTGAACCTCCGAGCGAGAAGAGCTGTGAATGAGCGAGAAGAACGCCGCGGTGGCGACCCCTGCCGAGAAGATCATCCTTGCGCTGGATACGTCCACGGACATGCTGGCCTGCGCCGTCGGGCGCGTGGGCGCGGACGGCGCCGTGACGGTGCTGGCCGCGCGCGACCACATGTGCCGCCGCCAGGCCAACGTGGAGCTCGTGACCACGGCGCAGCAGGCGCTCGCCGACGCCGGCCTTGCGATGGGCGACCTCGACGCCGTGCTCGTGGGGCGCGGCCCCGGCTCGTTCACGGGCGTGCGCATCGGCATCGCCACGGCCAAGGGCCTCGCGTGCGGCGCGGGACTTCCGCTCTTTGGCACCTCGGCGCTCGACGCGATGGCGTGGTCGGCGCATGCCGCCGGCGCGCGCGGCACGCTCGCGGTGGCGGGCGACGCCATGCGCGGCGAGGTCTACCCCGGCATCTACGAACTGGATGACGCCGGCGCGCACCGCACCTTCCCCGCCGAGACCGTGCTCAAGGCCGACGCCTGCGTGGACGCGTGGGCGGGACGCACCGACGCGGCCGACCTCACGCTCACGGGCAACGGCCTGGTCAAGTATCGCGCGCGCTTCGAGGCCGCGGGGCTCGCGTCCTTCTCGCCCGAGGAGGCGTGGTACCCTACGGGCGAGGGCCTACTCCGCGCGGCCGTCGAGGCCGGCGTCTTTGACGAGCAGTCCGGTGACCCGGCGCTGGTCCTTCCCATCTACACGCGCCTCTCCGACGCCGAGGAGGCAGAGCGCACGCGCCTCGGCCTCAAGAAGCCGGCGTCCGTGGAGCTCACCGGCGTCGATGACGCGCTCGCGGGCATCCACCTGCAGTTGCGCCCCATGACGGTGAACGACACCGCCGCCGTGGCCGCGCTCGAGGCCGCCGTCTACGAGGCCTCCGCGCACACGCCGTGGACCGAGAAGATGTTCTACGAGGAGCTCTCCCAGCCCGGCCGCAGCTGGTGGGTCGCGCACGACCAGGGGAGCGTCATCGGCTTCGCGGGCGGCGTGCTCGCCGGGGCCGACTTTGAGGTCGAGGAGGTCGTCGTGGACGCGGCGCGTCGCCGCGAGGGGATTGCCGCGCGCCTCGTTGCTCGCGTGGCCTACGACGCGCAGATGCTCGGCGCGCAGACGATCTCCCTCGAGGTGGACGACAAGAACGAGCCCGCCCGCGCCCTCTACGGCGCGCTCGGCCTCGCGGAGGAGGGCCGTCGCCCGGGCTACTACGGCGCCGGCCACGATGCCCTCATCCTGCGTGCCCCGCTGCCGCTCGCGGCGGACGCCGTGATCGCGACCGGCCGCCCGGAGCCCGCGCCCTCGATCCGCCCGTGGCCCATCGTGCCCGGCGAGCGCACGCCCGAGGCCACGGCCGCGCTGGCCGCTGCCGGCCCGCTCATCCTCACGATCGAGTCCTCCTGTGACGAGACCGCCATGGCCGTGACCGACTCCCACGGCGTGGTCTGCGCGAGCGTCGTGGCCACGCAGATCGACTTCCACGCGCGCTTCGGCGGCGTGGTGCCCGAGATTGCCTCCCGCAAGCACACCGAGGCCATCGTGGGCGTCTTCGAGGAGACGCTCGCGCGCGCCGGCGAGCACTTTGGCGTGGACACGCTGGTGCCGGCCGACCTCGCGGCGGTGGGGTGCACGGCGGGACCTGGTCTCGTGGGCGCGCTCGTGGTGGGCGTGGCCTTTGCCAAGGGTCTCTGTGCGGCCGCCGACCTGCCGCTCATTGCCGTGCACCACCTCGAGGGCCACCTCATGGCCAACCTCTTCGAGACGCCGGACCTGCAGCCGCCCTTCGTGGCGAGCCTCGTCTCCGGCGGCAACACCATGCTCGTGCACGTGCGCGCCTGGGGCGACTACGAGATTCTGGGCTCCACCATCGACGACGCGGTGGGCGAGGCCTTCGACAAGGTGGCCAAGGCGCTCGGGCTGGGCTACCCCGGCGGCCCCGTGATCTCCAAGCTCTCCGCGCAGGGCAACCCCAAGGCCATCCACTTCCCGCGCGCGATGATGCACAGCGGGGACTACTCCTTCAGCCTGTCTGGCCTCAAGACCGCCGTCATCACCTACATCGAGGGCGAGAACCGCGCGGGGCGCCCCATCAACCTGCCCGACCTGGCCGCGAGCTTCGAGGCGGCGGTCATCGACGTGCAGGTGGCCAAGGCCGTGACCGCCGTGGAGCAGACCGGCGTCTCCGACTTCTGCGTCGGCGGCGGCGTGGCGGCAAACCCGGGCCTGCGCGCGGCCTACCGCAAGGCCTTCGAGAAGCGCGGCGTGCGCGTGACGGTGCCGCCCATGCGGGCCTGCGGCGACAACGCGGCGATGATCGGCATCGCGGCCCTGCGGAGCTACAACGCGGGGTCCTTCTCGCCGCTCACGCTCGATGCCGACCCCAACGCCGCCCTTGGCACCTGGGCCACCCCCAACGCCCCCGTCCCTCCCACCTGGGAGTAGGATGGCCACCTGCGACTACGAGTCTCCGCTCGGGAGGATGCTGCTGGCGGCAGATGATGAGGGCCTGACGGGCGCGTGGTTCTACGGGCAGCGCTACTTTGCGCGCGGACTGGATGATGCCGAGAAGAACGCGGAGGCTGAGACGCCCGCGCTGGCGGCTGCGAGCCGCTGGCTGGACGCGTACTTCGCAGGGGAGCGCCCGGGCGTGACCGACGTCCCGCTGGCACCGCGCGGCACCGCCTTCCAGCGCCGCGTATGGAGCGCGCTTCTGGCCATCCCGTACGGGGAGACCCGCACGTACGGCGAGCTCGCAGCTGAGCTGGGGTCGTCGCCTCGCGCCATTGGGACCGCCGTGGGCAAGAACCCCATCAGCGTGATCGTCCCGTGCCACCGCGTGGTTGCCTCAGACGGCTCCCTCACCGGCTACGCCGGCGGCCTCGATCGCAAGCGAGCGCTGCTCGAGCTGGAGCAGGGCCGCGTCTAGTCCCTCGGCTCCAAGGCGCCGATGGGCGCATCGCGGCCGGGCGATAAGAACCCGCCGCGAGTTCCGCAGCCGCGCCCTTTGCGGCGAGGACTGTCCGAGCGCCGGGTTCTTATCGCCCGGCCGCCCCACGGCGACCTAGCACGCGCCGGACCTGCACATGAGCTCGATGATCGTCCGGTCCGTCTCGCGCATGCCCTGCGCCGCGAGCACGCCCACGTTGCGGATCGTGTTCTCCACGCCCTTGACCACGATGCCGTCGCCGCCGTAGAACTGCTTGCCCTGGCGCTGCATCTGCATGCCCAGAAGGCCGGCCTCAACCGCGCTCGCGATCTTGGCCGCGCAGCTGGCCTTGGCACCGTCGCAGACCATGCCGGAGTCGATGGCGATGGCGTTGACCACGGTGTGTGAGATCTCGTCCGCCCGCCCGCCGTAGAGGTAGGTGATTCCGGCCGCCGCACCCGCGCCCGCGCTCGTGGCGCCGCAGTAGGCGGAGAGGCGCCCGATCCCGGTCTTGAGGTGGATGGTCACGAGGTTGGACACGACCAGCGCGCGGAGCAGCTCGTCATGGGAGACGTCCAGCTCCTGGGCGTAGACGATCACGGGCACGCTGGCCGTGAGGCCCTGGTTGCCGCTGCCGGAGTTGATGACCACGGGCAGCTCGCAGCCGCCCATGCGCGCGTCGGACCCGGCGGCCGCCCAGGCCTTGGCGCGGTTTGCCACGCCGTCGCCGTAGGCGTCGAGCAGGACGCTGCCGATGTTGGCGCCCCAACTGCCCTCGAGCCCCTCGCGCGCGATCGCCATGTTGCAGGCGATCTGCCGACCGAGCAGCTGCTTGACGTCCTCCAGGTCGGCCTCGCCGGCAAACTCGACGATCTTCTCGATGGAGAGGCAGCTGCGGTCCGTGCCCGCGTCCTGCTCGCCCGCGTCCTCCTCGAACGGCACGTCGAGAAGGGCCTCGTCGTCGCGCTCCACGCGGATGACGTTGGTGTGCGAGCCGGCGATCTCGCAGAACGCCTCGTGGCCGTCGCCCGAGACGCGCACTTGGATGTCGAAGATCCACGGGCGCTCGCTCGGCGCCACGGTCACCTCGTGCGCGGCGAGGTAGTCGTGCATCTCGGCGACCTGCTCGCCGGTCACGCCGGCCAGGACCTCGAGCCTGGCGTCCGCGTCGCCGGCGACTACGCCCGCCGCTGCGGCGGCCTCGATGCCGCGCGCACCGCCCGTGTTGGGCACGACGACGCTCTTCACGTTCTTGATGATGTTGGCCGACGCGGCCACTTCCACGCGCTCCGGCAGCGCGCCGAGCACCTGGCGTGCGAGCGCGGCGCAGTAGGCCACGGCGATGGGCTCGGTGCAGCCCATCGCGCAGACGAGCTCCTCCTCGAGGATGGCGACGTAGGCGTCGTAGGTCTCCTGGTCCATGAGGTCCTCCCGGGTGAGGCGTTACGGTGGTGTTTCCCACGATGGTATCAGCTCGCGGTTCTTCTCGCCGCGCGCTATCCTGCCGACGTGCGCGTAACTTTCTCGCATCGGGTGCGCCCGCTTGCAAGGGGGAGGGGAATGGGTCCCCTCCGGTTGCGTCGCGCGGAAGGGGATTACCACAAAAGGGAAAGGAACCACCATGAAGGCCACCCCGCGCGTTCTTGTATCTGACAGAGTCTCTCGCCGCGACTTCCTCAAGCTCTCGAGCCTCGTGGCGGGCATGGGGGGCGTTATGGTCCTTTCCGGCTGTGGTCCCGCCGCACAGGAGGGTGCCGACGACGCCGCTGACGACGCGGCCGACGAGCCCGCGACCGACACCCCCGGGGCGACCCTCGGTGACGGCAAGACCCTCCGTGTTGGCATGGAGGCCGCCTACGCCCCCTACAACTGGCAGGTCTCCGAGGAGTCCGACACCACCATCCCCATCGAGAACGTCGAGGGCGCCTTTGCCGACGGCTACGACGTGCAGGTCGCCAAGCGCATCGCCGAGGAGCTGGGCATGGAGCCCGTGGCCGTGAAGATGGAGTTCGGCGCGCTCGTCGACTCCCTGAGCAACGGCACCATCGACATCATCTGCGCCGGCATGTCCGTCACGCCGGAGCGCGCCGAGTCCGCCGACTTCACCGACTCCTACATCGACGACGAGGTCATCATCGTCGTGAAGAAGGACGGCCCCTACGCCGGCGCCACCAAGCTCTCCGACTTCTCCGGCGCCTCCGTCCTCGGCCAGAAGGACACCTTCTACGACGACCTCATCGAGGAGATCCCCGACGTCAACCACCTCACGCCCGTCGCCACGGTGCCGCTGGTGGTGGACGCCATCGAGAACGGCACCTGCGACGCCATCACGTTCTCCTCGATGTCGCTGCCCAACCTGCTCGAGAACTACCCCGACCTCATGAAGGTCGAGCTCGAGGAGGGCGAGGGCTTCTCCGACCCGAGCAACCCGGACAACGCCGCCATCGCCAAGGGCCAGGACGAGATGCTCGACCGCCTGAACGAGATCATCGCCGGCATCACCGAGGAGGAGCGCCTCGAGATGTGGCAGGACTGCATGGACCGCCAGCCGGCGTAGCGACGAGGGAACAACCCCCCACGCAATCCGAGCGGGGCGGGGGCCTTGGCCCCCGTCCCGTTCACGGCGAGAAGAACCGCGAGAACCGCAAGGAGCCCTGATGTCAAAACTGCGTGACTTCGTGACGCGCGACCATCGCTACGTGCTGCTGGGCACGAGCGTCGTGGCGTTTCTCGGCATGCTGCTCTCCAGCTCGCCGCGCCCGGAGCTCTCCTTCCTGGCAAACGCCTTCACCGTCGAGCTGGTGATGTACTACGTCCTGGCCGCGTGGCTCGTGCTCTCGGCCGTGGCGCTGGTCTACAAGCTCACGCACTGGCAGAACTACGCCGAGTCGGCACCGTTCGTGCGCCCGGCCGTGGCCCGCGCGCTGCGCGTGGGCTCCTACGTGATCTGGGCGATCGCCGCGGTCCTTCTCGTTGACCGCTGGGTCATGGGCCTGGCGAGCGCCTGGCAGGTGGCCGCCGCCGCGGACAGGATGCCCGACGACATGCTCGCCCAGGTGCTCTACATGTTCCAGCAGGGCCGCGACACGTATGTCACCGGCATCGTTACCACCATCGAGCTGGCCGTCTTTGGCACGCTGATCGCGTTTTTCCTGGCGCTTCTGCTGGTCTTCGTGCGCATCATGGAGATCGACCGCTCCGACAACGACTGCGTGCGCTTCTTCAAGAAGATCGGCGTCTGGTTTGCCAAGCTCTACAGCACCGTGGTGCGCGGCACGCCGATGCTGGTGCAGGGCGTTATCGTCTACTACGCCGGCTTTGCCGTGGTGAGCGGATTTGGCCTCAGCGTCACCGAGACCAACGCCATCTGGTCGCGCTTCATCGCGGGCCTCGTGGTGGTCTCGCTCAACTCCACCGCCTACATGATGGAGGTGCTGCGCGGCGGCATCGAGTCGGTGGACAAGGGCCAGATGGAGGCGGCGCGCTCGCTCGGCCTCTCGCAGTGGCAGGCCATGGTGCGGGTCGTCTTCCCGCAGGGCATCAAGTTCGCCATCCCCGGCCTCTCCAACGAGCTCGTCATCAACATCAAGGACTCGTCGGTGCTCTCGGTCATCGGCGTGTTCGACCTGGCCTTCGCCGCGTCCACCGTGGCGGGCATCTACTACAAGCAGCTCAACGCCTACCTCGTGGCGGCCGTGTTCTACCTGATCATGACCGCGATCGCGTCGTGGCTGCTCGGCAAGTTTGCGCACCATTTCAACGTCAAGGCCGAGACCATGGGCAGCACGTCCGACCAGCCCGTGAAGGTGGAGGAGTAAGCCATGAGCGAGAAGAATGTCAGCTCCGCCGCCGAGCCGATGGTCCGCATCGAGGGCCTGCGCAAGAGCTTCGGCGACCTCGAGGTCCTGCGCGACATCAACCTCGACGTCATGCCGGGCCAGGTGGTCACGATCATCGGTGCCTCGGGCTCGGGCAAGTCGACGCTTTTGCGCTGCATCAACCTGCTCGAGACGCCCGACGCCGGGCACGTCTGGTTCCACGGCGCCGACCTCGCGGCCGAGCACGTGGACGTGAACCGCCTGCGCGAGAAGATCGGCATGGTGTTCCAGGGCTTCAACCTGTTCAACAACATGAACGTGCTCGACAACTGCACGCTCGCGCCCGTGACCCTCAAGAAGATGGGCAAGGCCGAGGCCGAGGAGGTCGCGATGCGTCACCTCGAGTCGGTGGGCCTCGCCGACTTCGCCCGCGCGGACGTGAACAACCTCTCCGGCGGCCAGAAGCAGCGCGTCGCCATCGCGCGCGCCCTCTGCATGCAGCCCGACCTCATGCTCTTCGATGAGCCCACCTCCGCGCTCGACCCCGAGATCGTGGGCGAGGTCCTCGAGGTCATGCGGCGCCTCGCGGCCGAGGGCATGACGATGGTCGTGGTCACGCACGAGATGGCCTTCGCGCGCAACGTCTCCGACGAGGTCGTCTTCATGGACAAGGGCGTCATCGCCGAGAAGGGCGCCCCCGACAAGATCTTCTCCGCGCCCGAGCACCCCAGGACCCGCGAGTTCCTCTCCCGCTACCTCGAGGAATAGCGGTCGCGTATCGGTCCCCGGGGGCACTTTCGAGAACTCCTGCCTTCAAAGCCGACTTGTGAACAGTTTTCTGTTCGGACATGTCGCATGTCGCCCCGGTGTGCTCGTGAATCCTGCGAAAACGCCGGGCGTCAGGCGCTCTGCTGCGTGCCCGAATTCCAAACCTGTTCACAAGTCGGCTTTGAAGGCAGGCTCTTGTCCGGTTGCTTGAGGCTTGGCCCCGGGCGGGCGTGATACGATTTCCCCACAGGCGGTACGTGCGAGGGAGGTCCCATGCAGGACGGGTTCGTCAAGGTCGCGGCGGTGACGCCGGAGGTGCGCGTCGCGGACGTCGCCTTCAACGTGGACGCGTGCGTGGCGGCTGCTAGCCGCGCCTGCACCGAGGACGGCGCCTCGGTCGTGGTGCTGCCCGAGCTCGCGGTTACGGGCTACACCTGTGAGGACCTCTTCTGGCAGGAGGCCCTGCTCGACGCCGCCGAGCAGGGCCTGGCCGACTTTGCCGCCCGCACGGCGGACCTCGACGCGCTCCTGCTCGTGGGCGTGCCCGTGCGCGTGAACGCCAAGCTCTACAACTGCTGCGCCGCCATCTCGTCCGGCACGATTCTCGGCGTGGTGCCCAAACGTCACATCCCCACCTACAACGAGTTCTACGAGGGGCGCCACTTCGTCCCCGGCACTGCCGACGTCGTGCCCATAGACGTGGCGGGCCAGCTGGACGTCCCCTTTGGCACGAGTCAGCTCTTCGCCTGCGAGGAGCTGCCGGAGCTCGTGGTGGCGGCGGAGATCTGCGAGGACCTCTGGGTCCCGGAGCCGCCGTCGATTCGCCACGCGCAGGCCGGCGCCACGCTCGTCTGCAACCTCAGCGCCTCCAACGCGCTCGTCGGCAAGGCCGACTACCGCCGTGAGCTGGTACGCGGCCAGAGCGCCCGCCTCGTCTGCGGCTACGTCTACGCCAGTGCCGGCACGGGCGAGTCCACGCAGGACCTCGTCTTCTCCGGGCACGACCTCGTTGCCGAGAACGGTCGTCTGCTCGCGGAGGGCGTCCCCTTCGGCGGCGGCCGCGCGCTCACCGAGGTCGACGTGCGTCAGCTCGCCGCCGAGCGCCGCCGCATGTCCACGTTCCAGACCGTCGCCAACGCCGCGCAGCTCGACTACCACGTGAGCCGCTTTACGCTGGACGTGCACCACGTGCACCTCACGCGTTGGGTGGACCCGCATCCCTTCGTGCCGTCCGACGCCTCGCGCCGTGCCGAGCGCTGCGAGGACGTCCTCGCCATCCAGGCCCACGGCCTTGCCAAGCGGCTCGGGCACACGCGCTCCCGCCACGCCGTGATCGGCCTCTCGGGAGGCCTGGACTCCACGCTCGCTCTGCTCGTGACCGTGCGCGCCTTCGACCTCCTGGGCCTCGCACGCGAGGACGTCATCGCCGTGACCATGCCCGGATTTGGCACCACCGACCGCACGCACGATAACGCCGCCCAGCTCGCCGACGCGCTCGGCGCGACCCTGCGCGAGATCGCCATCGCCGACGCCGTGCGCCAGCACTTCGCCGACATCGGCCATGACGAGTCGGTCCACGACGTCACCTACGAGAACTCCCAGGCTCGTGAGCGGACGCAGATCCTGATGGACGTGGCCAACCAGGAGGGTGGCCTCGTCATCGGCACCGGCGACCTCTCCGAGCTCGCACTGGGCTGGGCCACCTACAACGGTGACCACATGTCCATGTACGCCGTCAACGCGAGCGTGCCCAAGACGCTGGTGCGCCACCTCGTGCGCTACGTGGCCGACACCTGCGACAACGCGGCCGAGAAGGACGTCCTGCTGGACATCTTGGACACCCCCGTTTCTCCGGAGCTTTTGCCCGCCACGGGCGACGGCCAGATCGCGCAGAGGACGGAGGACCTCGTCGGCCCCTACGAACTGCATGACTTCTTCCTCTACGAGGTGCTGCGCCACGGTGCCGGCCCGCGCAAGGTCTTCCGGCTGGCGCGCCACGCGCTGGGCGGGACCTACGACGATGAGACGATCCTCTCCTGGCTCAAGGTCTTCTACCGCCGCTACTTCGCGCAGCAGTTCAAGCGCAGCTGTCTGCCCGACGGCCCCAAGGTGGGCTCGGCGGCGGTGAGTCCCCGCGGCGACCTGCGCATGCCCTCCGACGCCTGCTCGACCCTCTGGCTCGCCGAGCTGGAGGAGCTGTAGCTAGGCAGTGAAGGCGTAGGTGACCTCGCCGGCGTCGAAGGTGGCGAGAATCGCATAGCGATAGTCGGGCTCGGCGGCGAACGTGAGGCCTGCGACCTCGACCTTCTCGCCCTCGACGTCGAGCGCGTCCTCGCTCCAGCGCATGACCTCGATCCCCGTGACCTCCACGTCAGAGCTCACCGTGACCTCCGCGGGCTCCTTGAGCATGGCGTCCGGGAGCTCACCGGCGGCGTAGTCGGTCGGCGCGAGCGTGTCCACGGCAACGGTCTGCTCGTTGCCGTCCTGCTCGTATGTCCACGTATAGCCGCAGGTCGTCGGGAGAAGCGTGACGACGGCAAGATCGGTCGCGTACTCGAGGGAGGCCAGCGGCGGCTCGGACGGGTCCTTGGGCTGCCAGATCTGTGCCACGAGCTCGTCGTACTTCTCGGCGTCCGCGGGCGTGCCCTCCTCGACGACCTCGACCTTGGTGATGCCCGGGTACTGTCCGGGGTAGCTCTCCAGCATGATGCCGTTGCCGGTCACGCGCACGATGTTGCCTGCCGCGAGCTCGGGCGTGCCCTCCGGCAGCGTGGGGTAGTAGGGCGACTCGGTGTCCTGGTCCACAAAGAGGACCTCGCCGTCGCCAAACGTGACGACCATCGCGGTGCTCACGAAACCCTCCTCCTCGTCGACGGGGTCCGTGCCGGCTCGGCCGGACGCGCATCCGGCAAGGACGAGAAGCGCGAGGACGGCGAGAAGGGCGGCGCGTGCGGCGATCGTTCGGGTCATGCGGTCCTCCGTGGTCGGGTCCGGTCATCGTAGCAGAGGCGCGGGCGGCGGGGCCGCGAGGGGGCGCGTGCTATGATGGAGTCCCACGAGACCCAGGGAGGTATCGACATGAAGCGCAACGTCGCGCTGCCCGCCCTCATGCTGACCGGCGCGCTCTGCCTCACGCTCGTCGCCGCCGGCTGCGGACCCAGGCAGGAGCCCGCGTCGGACCCGGCGGAGGAGCAGCAGGAGCAGGTCGTCGAGGACGAGCCGGCCGAGAGGGACGACCAGCAGGCAGAGGCCACGGAGCCCGAGGAGCCCTCGACCTCCCAGGCCGACCCCGCCGACCCGCCGCTGGCGACCGGCACCTACGAGCTCGACGGCCAGACCGCCGAGTTCTATCCCATGAGCTGCGGCTCCGTGTGGACGTTCGACAACGACGGCGAGCCCATGACGGTCACCACCGACGCCCCGCATCCGGTCCAGTACGCGGCCAAGGGCATGGTCTCCGCCGACGTGACGGCTGCCACCCCCGTCGTCGTGGCCTTCAACGCCGACGCCACGGGCGCCACCGTGACCCGCTGGAGCGAGGCCGAGCTCGCCGACGCCGTGGCCGCGGCCGGCTCCGCGAGCGCGGTCGACCCCGCCTCCGTGACGGGCGAGCCCGTCGACGTGGAGGTCGCGGGCGGAAAGGTCGAGTTCAGCGTCGAGCCCGGCTATCGCTACGGGATCGACGCCACCTTCGCCTCCGGCACGGCGACCTACGTGTTCACCTCCCCGGCGGCATAACCCCCGGCAGAGAGCCGACGCGCGGAACGGGCCAAGGGACGTCCCTTGGCCCGTTCTTCTGTCTGTGCGCGAACGCCTCAGAAAATCTAAGTGCGTGTTGTAAGATTTTTTCACGCGTGCTGGTATAAGTCCGCGCGTCTGGGTATCATTCACAACGTTGGCTAGGGCGGCGCGCTCAGGCGCCGCAGGTGCGT
Organism: Olsenella sp. An270; assembly: GCF_002159735.1. Classification (GTDB taxonomy): domain Bacteria; phylum Actinomycetota; class Coriobacteriia; order Coriobacteriales; family Atopobiaceae; genus Thermophilibacter. The sequence goes on along the minus strand of NZ_NFJF01000006.1, from coordinate 110,455 downwards.
CCGCTCGGACGCAAGAAGGAGGTACTCGAACATGACTCTCAAGCCGCTTGGTGACCGCGTCCTCGTGAAGCCCGCCCCCAAGGAGGAGAAGACCTCGACCGGTCTCTACATCTCCAGCGGCGCGCAGGAGAAGCCGCAGCGCGGTCAGGTCGTCGCCGTGGGCGCCGGCAAGACGAACGACAAGGGCGAGCGCATCGCCATGGACGTGAAGCCCGGCGACGAGGTCTTCTACGGCAAGTTCGGCGGCAACGAGGTGAAGATCGACGGCGAGGACTACCTGCTCCTGCGCGCCGACGACATCTACGCCATCATCGAGGACTAGCCTCGCACCACGCGAGAAGAACTTTGGAGGAATGACACATGGCTAAGGACATTCTTTTCGGCACCGACGCTCGCGCTAAGCTTGCCAAGGGCGTGAACACCCTCGCTGACGCCGTGACCACCACGATGGGCCCCAAGGGCCGCTACGTGGCTCTGCAGCGCTCCTACGGCGCCCCCACCATCACCAACGACGGCGTCTCCGTGGCCAAGGAGATCGAGCTCAAGGATCCCATCGAGAACATGGGCGCCCAGCTCGTGAAGGAGGTCGCCACCAAGACCAACGACGCCGTGGGTGACGGCACCACCACCGCCACGCTCCTCGCCCAGGTCATCGTCAACGAGGGCCTGCGCAACGTGGCCGCCGGCGCCAACCCCATCGCCATCCGCCGCGGCGTCGACAAGGCCGTCAACGCCGTCGTCGACCAGATGCGCAGCACCGCCCAGGAGGTCTCTACCAAGAAGCAGATCGCCTCGGTGGGCACCATCTCCGCCTCCGACCCCGAGATCGGCGCCAAGATCTCCGACGCCATGGAGGTCGTGGGCAAGGACGGCGTCATCACCGTCGAGGAGTCCCAGACCTTCGGCATCGACATCGACACCGTCGAGGGCATGCAGTTCGACAAGGGCTACATCTCCCCGTACTTCTCGACCAACAACGAGACCATGACGGCCGAGCTCGACTCCCCCTACATCCTCATGACCGACCAGAAGATCTCCAACATCCAGGAGATCCTGCCGATCCTCGAGGCCGTCCAGAAGCAGGGCGCGCCGCTGCTCATCATCGCCGAGGACGTGGACGGCGAGGCCCTGGCCACGCTGATCCTCAACAAGCTCCGCGGCGTCCTCAACGTCTGTGCCGTCAAGGCCCCCGGCTACGGTGACCGCCGCAAGCGCATGCTCGAGGACATCGCCATCCTGACCGGCGGCCAGGTCGCCATGAAGGAGCTCGGCGTCCAGCTCACCGACGTTACCGCCGAGATGCTCGGCCGCGCCAAGTCCGTCAAGATTTCCAAGGACGACACCACCATCGTCGGCGGCGCCGGTTCCAAGCAGGCCATCGACGAGCGCATCGCCCAGATCAAGGCCGAGTACGACGTGACCACCTCCGACTTCGACAAGGAGAAGCTCCAGGAGCGTCTCGCCAAGCTGGCCGGCGGCGTGGCCGTCATCAAGGTCGGCGCGGCCACCGAGGTCGAGCTCAAGGAGATCAAGCACCGCATCGAGGACGCCCTGCAGGCGACCCGCGCGGCCGTGGAGGAGGGCATCGTCGCCGGCGGCGGCGTGGCGTTCCTCGAGGCCTCCAAGGTGCTCGACGGCGTCGAGACCGTCGACTCCGACGAGAAGATCGGCGTGGAGATCGTCCGCAAGGCGCTCGAGGCGCCCGTGAAGACCATCGCCAATAACGCCGGCTTCGAGGGCTCCGTCGTGGCCGAGAAGATCAAGGGCCTGCCCGCTGGCCAGGGCCTCGACTCCGCCACCGGCGAGTACGGCGACATGATCGAGATGGGCGTGCTCGACCCGGTCAAGGTCTGCCGCGTCACGCTGCAGAACGCCGCGTCCGTGGCGTCTCTGATCCTCATCACCGAGGCCACCGTCTCCGACGAGCCCAAGAACACCACCATCGAGGAGGCCATCTCCGCGGCGGCGGCCCAGGGCGGCCAGGGTGGCATGTACTAAAGAGTCGCCCGGCTGAATCAGTCCAGGCTGTGGAGCCCCCGGTCACGCGACCGGGGGCTCCTCCTTTTGGCTGACGCTTCCTGCGGGAGGGGCGTTTTCATCGAGTGTACGAGTTAGGGATGCCGGGCTAGGGCTGAGAATAACGCCAACTGGGCAAACGGGTCGTTCTTCTCGCCCGAGCAGTGGCCGGTGGGCGCAAACTCGTACACTCGGCGAAAGAGAGGCTAGGAAGAGGAGACGAGGGCGGGCGAGAAGAACCTCGTCCCGGCAAAAAGCGGGCCCCCCGGCTTCCCGGGAGGCCCGCTCTCGTGTGCTGCGGCTCTGAGCGCTAACCGACGAGCGCCTTGGTGATGCTGGCCGCCGCGGTCTTGCCGGCGCCCATGGCCAGGATGACCGTGGCTGCGCCGGTGACGATGTCGCCGCCGGCCCAGATGCGCGGGTCGGAGGTGCGGCCGTCCTCGTCGGCGATGATGTATCCCCACTTGTTGAGCTTGATGTCGCCGATCATCTTGGCGAACGGGTTGGCGTTGGTGCCGATGGCGGAGATGGCCACGTCACAGGGGATCTCCTCGACGGCGCCCTCGATGGGCACGGGGCGACGACGCCCGGAGGCGTCGGGCTCGCCGAGCTCCATCTTCTGGACGCGCACGGCGCACACGGCGCCGTCCTCGCCCTTCACGAACTCCAGCGGCGCGACGAGCGGCATGACCTCGACGCCCTCGGCCTTGGCGTGGTGGAGCTCCGCGCGACGGGCGGGCATCTCGTCCTCGGTGCGGCGGTAGGCGATGATCGCGCGCTCGGCGCCCAGGCGCTTGGCGGTGCGCACCGCGTCCATGGCGACGTTGCCGCCACCAAAGACCACGACGTTCTTGCCGTGCTTGGTGGGGGTGTCGTACTCGGGGAAGCGGTTCGCCTTCATGAGGTTCACGCGCGTGAGGTACTCGTTGGCGAAGAAGACGTTGGGGAGGTTCTCGCCCGGGACGTTGAGGAACTTGGGCAGGCCCGCGCCCGTGGCGATGTAGATGGCGTCGAAGCCCTCGGCGAAGAGCTCGTCGGCGTCGGTGATGCGGCCCACGACCGAGTTGTACTCAAACTTGACGCCCATCTCCTCCAGGCCGTCGATCTCGCGCTTGACGACGGCCTTGGGCAGACGGAACTCGGGGATGCCGTAGACGAGCACGCCGCCGCCGGTGAAGAAGGCCTCGAAGACGGTGACGTCGAAGCCGTTGCGGGCGAGCTCGCCGGCGCAGGTGATGCCGGACGGACCGGAGCCCACGACGGCGACCTTCTTGCCGTTCTTGGGGGCCATCTTGGGCTTGGAGGCGAGCTCGGGCTGGTCGCCGAGGAAGCGCTCCAGCTGGCCGATGGCCACCGGGTCGCCCTTCTTGCCGCGGATGCACTTGCCCTCGCACTGGTTCTCCTGTGGGCACACGCGGCCGCAGATGGCGGGGAGCATCGAGTCCTCGCGGATGATGTCCAGCGCCTCGCCGAACTTCTCCTCGCGGATCTTCTCGATGAACTTGGGGATGTTGATGTTGACGGGGCAGCCGTCAACGCAGAACGGCTTCTTGCAGTCCATGCAGCGCTCGGCCTCGGCCAGCGCCATCTCCTTGGTGAAGCCCTTGTCGACGGGGCGGAAGTCGCACGCGCGCTCGGCTGCCGGCTCCTCGTTGTCCGGCGTGCGCGGGGACTTCATGTCGGGGACAAAGCGACCGTTTACCTGTGGCATGCGCAGTTCGCCTCCTCGTAGGCCTTGAGGGACTGGCCCTCCTCGGTGAGATACGCGGCCTGACGCGCGCGAAGGTCGTTCCAGTCGACCTTGGTGGCGTCGAAGTCGGGGCCGTCGACGCAGGCGAACTTCGTCTCGCCGTCGACCTCGACGCGGCAGCAGCCGCACATGCCGGTGCCGTCGACCATGATCGGGTTGAGCGACGCGGTGATCGGCGTGTTGTACTTCTCGGCCGTGAGGGCGGAGAACTTCATCATCGGCACGGGGCCGACGCAGAAGACCTGGGTGACGGCCTTCTCCTGGAGCAGGCGCTCGAGCGGCGCGGTGACCACGCCCTTCTCGCCGTAGGAGCCGTCGTCGGTGGTGATGTGGATGTGGTCCTCCGGCAGGAGCTCGCGGAACTGCTCCTCGAGCAGGAGGAGGTCCTTGGTGCGCGCGCCCATGATGGCGTGGACCTCGTGGCCGGTCTCGACCAGGTGCTTGGCGACCGGGTAGGCGATGGCCAGGCCGACGCCGCCGCCGATGACCGCGCAGGGGCCGTCGGCCATCTCGGTGGGCATGCCCAGCGGGCCGGTGACGTCCTTGATGGAGTCGCCCGCCTCGTAGGTGGACAGCATCTCGGTGGTCTTGCCGATCACCATGAAGATGAACTCGACCCAGCCCTCGTCGGCGTTCCAGCCAGCGAGCGTGAACGGGACGCGCTCGCCCGTCTCGTTGGCGCGCACCATCAGGAACTGGCCGGCGTGAGCGTGCTTGGCCATCCGGGGCGCCTCGATGCGGAACTTGAACACCTTCTCCGAGAACTGCGTCTTTTCGAGGATCTTGTACATTAACCGCACTCCTCTCCTGCATTCCCTCGTTGTTGGGCCATGTGGCCTTCCAACTCTCGATTGTACCCCAGCGCTGGCACATTCCAACATTCGTGCGGCGAGCGGTGAGACAAAGGGGACAGGTTCGTTTGTCTCACTACAGCGTCTGCTCCACGAGGTCGGCGGCGCGCTCGACGGTGAGCTCGAACTCCTCGAGGAAGGTGCCCTTGAGCTCGCGCAGCACGTAGTCGGCGACCTGCATGCGCCCGGGCGGCCGGCCGATGCCAAACTGCACGCGCGCGAAGTCGCGGCTCCCGAGTTTGTCGGCGATGGAGCGCAGGCCGTTGTGGGCGTTGAGGCCGCCGCCCAGCTTGAGGCGCACCTCGCCGGCATCCAGGTCCACCTCGTCGTGGACCACGAGGATCTCCTCCGGCCTTACGCGGTGGGCGCGGGCCAGCTTGGAGAGCGGCCCGCCGGAGGTGTTCATATAGCTCATGGGCTTGGCGAGAAGAACCTCGCGCTTCTCGCCGTCCTTGTCGGTCACCGTGATGGAGGCCACCTGTGCGCCCGCCTCGGACTTCCAGTAGCGCACGCCCCGACGCGCCGCCACGGCGTCGACGGTGGCGAAGCCGGCGTTGTGGCGCGTGCGGGCGTACTCGGCGTCGGGGTTGCCGAGGCCGCAGACGATGCGGATGGTGGCGGGCCTTGCTGGTGCGAGCATGTCTCCCCCTACGAAAGGCGGGGCCGCCCGGAGGCGACCCCGCGACAGGTTCTTCTCGCCGCGTGCGGATAGATCAGATCTCGGCGCCGCGGCCGCCGAAGATCTCGGAGACGGACTGGCGCATGTAGACGCTGTTGATGGCCTCGGCGAGTTCGTTGGCCACGGAGATGGCGCGGATCTTGGAGCCCGGCTTGTTGGCGGCCTCGCAGGGGATGATGTCGGTGACCACGCACTCCTCGAGCGGCGCGTCCTGCAGGCGCTCGATGGCGGGGCCGGAGAAGATGCCGTGCGTCGCGGAGACGTAGATGTCGCCGGCGCCCATCTCCTTGAGCTTGCGGACCGAGCTGCAGAGGGTGCCCGCCGTGTCGATCATGTCGTCGTTGACGATGCAGGTCTTGCCCTCGATGTTGCCGATGATGCCCATGACCTCGGAGGCGTTGTGCTTCGGGCGGCTCTTGTGTGCGATGGCAAACTCGCAGCCCAGGTAGTCGGCGAGGCGCTTGGCCACCTTGGCGCGGCCCATGTCGGGGGAGACGACGACGGTGTTGTCCCAGTCGAAGTCCTTGGCCTTGAAGTAGTCGCCGATGAGGTAGAGCGCGGTGAGGTGCGTCACGGGAATGTCGAAGAAGCCCTGAATCTGACCCTGGTGCAGGTCGATGGTAATGACCTGGTCCACACCGGCGGCCTCGAGGAGGTTGGCCACCAGGCGCGCGGTGATGGGCTCGCGCGCGGCGGCCTTGCGATCCTGGCGGGCGTAGCAGTAGTGGGGGAGCACCGCGGTGAACTTGGAGGCGGAGGCGCGCTTGGCGGCGTCGGCCACGACGAGCGTCTCCATGAGCAGGTCGTTCACGTTGGCGCCGGAGAGCGACTGGATGAAGAAGACGTCGTCGCCGCGGACGGACTCGTCAAAGCGGGCGTAGATCTCGCCGTTGGCAAACTTCTCGATGTTGAGCCCCTGGAGCTCGAGGTGCAGGATCTCGGCGATCTTCTCGGCCAGTTCGGGGTTGCCGGTGCCGCTGTAGAGCTTGATCTCCTTCTGGAGCGGCATGGGCTGGCTCAGGTTCTCGTACATCTAGGCCTCGTCTCTCTTGAGTCTCTCGAGTCGCCTCGCGGCGTACCCCTCTACGATGCGCTGCTCGGCGCGCTCGAGGTAGAGCGCGTCGGCAGGGACGTCCGCGGTGACGCAGGAGCTGGCGCCCACGAGCGCGCCGTCGCCGATCGTGACGGGCGCGACCATCATGGTGTCGGACCCCACGAAGACGTTGTCGCCGATCGTGGTGCGGTTCTTGTGCACGCCGTCGTAGTTGCAGGTGATGGAGCCACCGCCGATGTTGACGCCGGCGCCCATCGTGCAGTCGCCAATGTAGGAGAGGTGCGGCACCTTGGAGCCCTTGCCGATCGTGGAGTTCTTGATCTCCACGTGCGTGCCCACGTGGGCGCCGGCCAGCACGTGCGCGCCGCCGCGCAGGTACGCGCGCGGGCCGCAGGTGACGCCCTCGTCTATGGTCACGTCAACGCCCACGGTCTCCTCGAGGGACACGTGGTCGGCGACGGTGCAGTCGGTGAGGCGCGTGTTGGGGCCGACCGTGCACTCCTCGCCCACGCTCGTCTTCCCCCAGAGCATGGTCATGGGGAGAAGAACCGTGTCGCGGCCCACGGTGACGTCGGGGCCCACCCAGACCGTGCGCGGGTCGAGCATGGTGACGCCCTCGTCCATCAGGCGCTCGTTGATGCGCTCCTGCGCGAGGCGCGTGAGCTCCGCGAGCTGGGAGCGGTTGTTGGCGCCGAGGCCCTCGCGGTAGTCCTCGCAGTGGACGATCGTGGTGGCGTGGCCGTGGCCGCGCAGAATCTCCACCATGTCGGGGAGGTAGTACTCGTGCTGGGCGTTGTCGTTGCCCACCTCGCCGATGTGCGCGGCGAGAAGGGCGCCGTCGAAGGCGTAGCAGCCGGCGTTGCACTCGGTGAGCTGCGCGGCCTGCTCGGGCGTGCAGTCCTTCTGCTCGACGATGCGCGCGACGGTCCCGTCCTCGGCGAGCTCGACGCGGCCGTAGCCGTACGGGTCGGGCGGCGTCATCGTGAGGATGGCGGCGGCGTGGCCGCCGTCGGCGACGGAGTCCGCGAAGGCGCGGACGGTGGCGGGCTCGATGAGCGGCAGGTCGCCGTTCAGGATCACGACGGGCCCCTCGGTGACGTGGGCGCCCTCGAGGGCGACGCGCACGGCGTGGCCGGTGCCCAGGCGCTCCGTCTGCTCGACGCACTCGACGTACTTCTCGTTTGCAAGATGTGCCCGCACCTCGTCGGCGCCATGCCCCACGACCACGACGATGCGCTCGGCCCCGGCCTCGCGCGCGGCGCGCGTGACCCAGGAGACGAGCGGACGGTCGAGAAGCTTGTGCATGACCTTGGGGTGACGGGACTTCATGCGCGTTCCCTCGCCGGCAGCGAGGACGATCGCGGTCATGGGCATAGGTAGCCTCCAAGCGACGCGTGAGTCCCTTACACAAACATGATAACGCGAGGCAGCGGTGGCAGGGGTAGTAGGATTCGAACCCACATTGATGGCACCAAAAACCACTGTCCTAACCATTGGACGATACCCCTGTGCCGCCGGGGCCAATTGTAGCAGGAAGCGGCCGGTCGGGGCGGGCGGTCAGCGGAGCAGGGCGTCCACGAGGGCGTTGTCCTGCGGGTCGGGGGAGCCGAGCGGCAGGCCGCACGCCTCGAAGAAGTGGCTGCCCGCGAACTGCCGGGCGCGGAAGGAGTCGTGCTCGCCGTCGTCGAGGTAGCGCACGCGGCTGCGGCAGTCGGTGGTCCCGCACGAGAGCAGCCCCCGCTCGGCGACGTAGTCACGGTAGACGGGGCTGTCGCTCCAGAGGATGATTCCGGCCATGTTCTCCAGCTCGTAGGCGACGGCGTACTCCTGCCAGGCAATCTCGCGCCGACGCACGTAGCGGTCGAGCAGCGACGCCATGCGAGAGACGCGGCGCAGCGTGGCCCGGGCGTCTATGAGGCGCTCCTCGTTCGCCGAGAAGAGCCCGAGCCGGCGCATGCTGGCCAGCGCCCGCGCGCGGCGGGCGTCGTCGAGAAGGACGGCCGGGACCGTGAGCTTCATCGACTCGTCGCCAAAGAGCTCGATCGCCGAGTGGGTGTCGGCGGGGCCCGCCGGGAGGGCGTTGCGGATGATGAGGGAGTCGTGGGCGTGACTCACGTGGCAGTCGAGGTGCTGGTCGGCGAAGACGGCGCGCATGGCCTCCACGTGGGTCGCGACCTCCTCGCGCGAGGGGGTGCCCTCGGGACGCCCCAGGTGGTAGAGGTAGAGGTCAAAGAGGGGCAGCGGCCTGCCGTCGGGACCTGCGGACGGGTAGAAGACGGTCCTGTTGCAGAACTGCGCGATCTCGTGGCGGCGTCCGGTGGCCTTGCCGTAGAGCTCCACGAGGGAGGCGCCCGTGGCGGGGCCCGACGTGGAGCCCTCGCGAATCTCGACCACGCCGTCGGCGATGTAGGGCGGGAAGTCGCCCTCGGCGACGCGGACGATGACAACCCCCTGGGACTCGTCGGCGGGGTCGGGCAGGAAGCGCACGTCGAAGGCCGGCGCGGGCGAGACGTGCCGGCGGCAGAGCTCGCCGATGATCTGCCCGAAGTCGGCGCTGCGACGTGCGACGGGGCAGACGGCGTGGGTGTCGTCGTCGACGCCGATCACGAGCCAGCCGCCGCGCGAGTTGGCGAACGACGCCACGATCTTGGGGATCTTGCGCTGGACGGAGGGCCCGTACTCGCGCTTGAACTCAAGGACGAAGCCCTCGTCGAGGTCCGCGAGCTGCGCGAGGTCGTCCCAGGCCACCTCGGCGAGGCGCTTGGGCGCCCCGTTGGCGTCTCTGAACGGGCTGAACATGGGCCCTCCCGTCTGTCGGCTGGGGCGCTCCCCAGATGACCCGCTTACAGCTCGAGGTGGTCGAACGCGGCGCAGACGGCGTCGAGCAGGAGCACGGCAAAGGTCTGCGCGTCGCTCATCGTGAACGCGCCCGTTCCCACCGGGAGCTCGATTCGGACGGCGCGCGGCGAGGCCGGGGAGCTCTGAATCGCCGAGCGAAGGCGCCGCGGCAGCGTGTCAAAGTCGTCGAGGACGAGGTTTCCCATGCCCGCGGCCACGTTCTCGGGCAGGGGCTCGGTCGAGAGGACGATAAGGACGCGGGTGTCGTCGCCGGCGGCCTCGGGGTCGTCCACGAGCTCGAGGGCGCAGTCGTCCACGGTGGCGTGGGCGAGGTTCCAGAGGCGCCCGGCCACGTTGCGCGAGATGGGGTCGTCGGCCGTGATGGCGATGCCGGCGCTCTCGAGCACGCTCGCGGCGCGCGCGAAGCCCATGGACCCCTGGGGGTGCGGGCCGTCGGCGGGCTTGCCGGCCCAGACGTGACGCAGGCGCTCGACGGCGTCGAAGGTGTCCTGGAACGCCATGCCGTCCGCGAGGGCGCCGATGCTCTCCTGGAAGAGCTTCACCGCCGCCTCGGTGTGCACGCCGTAGACGCCGTCGGCGGGCCCGCAGGAGAAGCCGAGCACGTTGAGGCGCTCCTGGAGCTGGCGGACGTCGTTGCCGTGGAAGTTGGGGAGTCGCAGGTAGAGCGTGCGGTCGCCGAGCTGGTAGCCCTCGTCGACGAGAACCGCCCACGTGGGCCCGTCGACGGCGTCGCCGAGCGAGAGCCCGTGGTCGAGCCTGAAGCGCGCGACCGCCGTGGCCGTGGAGCGACCGAAGGAGCACTCCTCGCGCTCCGACTCCTCGATCGCGTACCCGAGCGACGTCAGCCGCTCCTGAATGTCCTCGACGGCTGCGCCCGTCGCTCCCTCGCGTATCGTTTCCATCGTCTCTCCCGTACTCGCGGGCGCGTCCTAGCTCGCGCGCTCCACGAAGAAGTCTGCCATAGAGCACAGAAGGTCGCGAGCCTCAACCGAGATGCGACCGTCCCGCGCGAGATCGTCCGCCGCGCCCCTGGCCTCGTCGGCGCACTCCCGCGCGAGCTCGCGGCACCGCTCGACGCCCCCGCCGCGCTCGATGAGCCCGACCGCGCGGTCCTTCTCGGCCGTGCCCGTGACGTGGGAGCCGAGAAGGGCGACGAGCTCGTCGCGATCGGCGTCCCCCAGGTGGGCGAGGGCCCAGACCACGGCGAGCGTGCGCTTGCCCTCGGTGATGTCGGAGCGGAAGTCCTTGCCCTGCGCCTCGGCGTCTCCCACGAGGTTGAGCAGGTCGTCCTGCAGCTGGAAGGCCAGGCCGGCGGGCAGGCCCACCCGCTCGAGGCCGTCGGCCGTCTCGCGCGGGCCGCCCGCGGCGAGCGCGCCCAGGCGCAGCGGGCTGGCGACCGTGTACCACGCGGTCTTGCTGCGCACCATGTAGAGGTAGTCGTCGGGCGTGACGTCCCAGCGCCCGTCGCGGACCCAGCCGAGGTCGAGCGCCTGGCCCTCGAGGGTGTGGCGCTCCATGCGGGCCACCTCGGCGAGCACGGTCGCCGTGCGCTCGGCGTCGAGGCGCTCGTCGGAGAGGATGGCCTCGAAGACGCGGGTGAGCGCCAGGTCGCCGGCGTTTATCGCCAGCCCGGTGCCCTCCACGCGGTGCAGGCACGGCTCGCCGCGGCGCAGCTCGCCCTCGTCGGCGATGTCATCGTGGATGAGGGCCGCGCTCTGGAAGAGCTCGACGGCCACCGCGCACGAGAGCGCGGCCTCGGGGTCGCCCCCCGCCGCCTCGGCGCCCAGCAGGCAGAGCACGGGACGCACGCGCTTGCCGCCGCTCGCGGTGAAGCGCTCCAGCGGCCGGTAGAGGTAGCGCTCGAGGTCGCCCGCGACGGGGCCGTCCGTGAGTGCCGATCCCGAGGAGCCCGCGAGCGCCCGCTCGACGAGCGGGAGGCGACGCGTCAGATAGTCGACGAAGGAGCCTGCCATGTTCTTCTCGTCCGCCTATCCCTCGTAGCCGTTGGGGTTGTTGGACTGCCAGTTCCAGGAGTCGCGGCACATGTCCTCGATGTCGAACTGCGCTTCCCATCCCATGAGCTCGCGGGCCTTGGAGCAGTCGGCGTAGTTGGCGGTGACGTCGCCGGCGCGGCGCGGCTCGATGACGTAGGGGATCTCGTGGCCGCAGGCCTTGGAGAAGGCCTCGATGATCTGCAGGACCGAGGTTCCCGTTCCCGTGCCCAGGTTGAAGACCTCAACGCCCTCGCGTCCGTTCATCCACGCGAGCGCCGCCACGTGGCCGCGCGCGAGGTCCACGACGTGGATGTAGTCGCGCACGCCCGTGCCGTCGGGGGTGTCGTAGTCGTTGCCAAAGACGTGCACGGCGTCGCGCTTGCCGATGGCGGTCTGTGCGACGTAGGGCACCAGGTTGTTGGGGATGCCCTTGGGGTCCTCGCCCATGAGGCCCGAGGGGTGCGCGCCGATGGGGTTGAAGTAGCGGAGAAGGACGACGTCCCACTCGGGGTCCGCGGTGTGGAGGTCGGTGAGGATCTGCTCGATCATCCACTTGGTCCAGCCGTAGGGGTTGGTCGCGGGCTTCTTGGGGCTCGCCTCGGTGAGCGGCAGGGAGTCCGGGTCGCCGTAGACGGTGGCGGAGCTGGAGAAGATGATGGACTTGCAGCCGTGCTCGCGCATGACGTCCACCAGCGTGAGGGTGTTGCCGATGTTGTTGGAGTAGTACTCGACGGGCTTGGTGACCGACTCGCCCACGGCCTTGTAGCCGGCGAAGTGGATGACGCGGCTGGGGTGGTGCGCGTCGAAGATCTTGGCGAGCGCGGCGCGGTCGTTGACGTCGGCCTCGTAGAAGGTCATGCGCGCAGCGGCCTCGTCGCCCACGATCGTCTTGATGCGGTCGAGCACCTTGACGGAGGCGTTGGAGAGGTCGTCCACGATGACGACCTGATAGCCGGCCTGGAGGAGCTCCACGACGGTGTGGCTGCCGATGAACCCGGCGCCGCCGGTCACGAGCACGCAGGTGTCCTGGGGCGCGATCTTCTCACTCATGCTGGGTCCTTTCCCGTGGGGCGCCTCGAGCGCTTTGCTCCGATTTCCGCCATCTTCTAGTATACGTCCGTGCCGGGGCACGGACGCCACGGGTGCCCGGCAATTGGCGAACGGCGCTTCGCGGGGAGGCGGCATGAGCGAGGGGGACGAGCGGCTGAGCGTGCTGTCGGCGCTGGGCGAGCGCGGGCTTCTTGCCGCCGACGGCGTGACCACGACCTTTGGGCAGCCCGCCTGGCGCGGGGTGCCCGTCGGCCACGAGCCGCAGGCGCTGATGGAGGCCGGGACGCTCCAGCGGCGGCTGGTCGAGTGCGCCTGCGGCACCGCCGCGATGGGCGAGGGCCTGTGCGCGGCGTGGGTCGAGCGTGCGTTCTCGAGGCTGGGCCTGGGTTACGTGAGCGGCGACGCGCGCGAGGTCTACGACGGGTTCTGTCACCTCACGGACACGCGCGACCTGCTCGTCGGGATGGTCTGCGCGGTTGCGAGGCACCCGTACGTCGCCGACGGGTGGGACCACGGGCACGTGGGGCTCTATGTGGGCGACGGCCGCGTGATGGACTGCGCGGGCGGTCGCGTGCGCGCGGTTCCTCTCGCCCCCTGGCTCTCCGCGTACGGCGTGGCATGCGAGCCGCGCTGGGGATGGCTGGGCGCGATCTCGCTGGGTTGAGTCGTGGCCCACAACGGCGCTCCGTAGGATTAGACTTGCAGTCGGTGTGTATTTGGCCGGCGGTGGCCGGCCCGCGAGATAGGAGCATCCATGGCTGAGGACGCCAAGCAGTACGCGCTGGACAAGCACAGGGAGTGGCAGGGCAAGATCGAGGTGATCACCCGCGCGCCGATCACCACGCCGGAGGAGCTGGCCGTGGCCTACACGCCGGGCGTCGCCGAGCCGTGCCTCAAGATCTCCGAGAACGTGGAGGACTCCTACACCTACACCCGCCGCGGCAACCTCGTGGCCGTCGTCACGGACGGCACCGCGGTGCTGGGTCTCGGTGACATCGGCCCCGAGGCGGGCATGCCGGTCATGGAGGGCAAGTGCGCCCTGTTCAAGACCTTCGCCGACGTGGACGCGTTCCCCCTGTGCGTGCGCTCCAAGGACGTGGACGAGATCGTCCGCACCGTCGAGCTCATCGCCGGCAGCTTCGGCGGCGTCAACCTCGAGGACATCTCCGCGCCGCGCTGCTTCGAGATCGAGCGCCGCCTCAAGGAGGTCTGCGACATCCCCGTCTTCCACGACGACCAGCACGGCACCGCGGTCGTGACCTGCGCCGCGCTCATCAACGCGTGCCGCCTCACGGGTCGTGCGCTCTCCGACGTGCGCGTGGTCTTCTCCGGCGCCGGCGCCGCGGGCATCTCCATTGCCAAACTCATGCAGCGCATGGGCGTGAAGGACGTCATCATCTGCGACCGCACGGGCGCCATCTACGAGGGCCGCGAGGGCCTCAACCCCGAGAAGGCCGAGATCGCCACGTGGACCAACCGCGAGGGCGTGAAGGGCAGCCTTGCCGACGCCGTCAAGGGCGCCGACGTCTTCGTGGGCGTCTCCGCCCCGGGCGTGCTCACCCAGGACATGGTCCGCACCATGGCCGCCGACCCGATCATCTTCGCCTGCGCCAACCCCGTGCCGGAGATCATGCCGGACGAGGCGCTCGCGGCGGGGGCCGCCGTGGCAGCCACGGGCCGCTCCGACTTCCCCAACCAGATCAACAACGTGCTCGCGTTCCCGGGCATCTTCCGCGGCGCCCTCGACGTGCGCGCGTCCGACATCAACGACGACATGATGGAGGCCGCGGCCTACGCGATCGCCGGCCTCGTCGACGACGAGCACCGCGCCGCCGACTACATCATCCCCGGCGCCTTCGACGAGCGCGTGGCGCCCGCCGTGGCCGCCGCCGTGGCCGAGGCCGCCCGCAAGTCCGGCGTCGCCCGCCTGTGATGAAAAGGGACAGTCCCTTTTCATCATTTCGCCGCCCCGACGTTCCTTTGCGAGAAGGACGTCGGGGCGGCTTCCTTACGTCCTCTTAAGGAAGTGCATCACGAGCGCCACCATCACGTCCTTCTCCTCCGGCTTTGACTCGGCGATGAGGATGGTCATGGCCACGAGCGCGCTGTCGTCGATGGCCTTCTCGCCCGCCGGCGTGAAGAGCGCCCGGTTGCGGTCGAGGAAGTACAGGAAGACCGCAGCAGCGATGCGCTTGTTACCGTCGAGGAAGCTGTGGTCCTTCACCACGAAGTAGAGCAGGTGGGCCGCCTTCTCCTCGAGCATGGGATAGAGGTCGCGTCCGTCGAAGCTCTGGAAGACGTTGCCGATGGCGCCCTTGAACGACCCGTCCTTCTCCACGCCAAAGAGCGAGCTCTCCCGACCAAAGCGCAGGGACTCGATTACCTCGCGGCACTCCTCGTAGGTGATCTCCCGCGCGGCGGGCGTGCCCTCGGGTGCCGTTACGCAGAGGTGGTCGTAGTCGTCCAGCAGGTCGAGTGCCCCGGTGTAGCTCTGGACGATGTCGAGGATCTGGCGGGATTCCAGGCTTTCGGGGACGCGTGCCATGATCTTTGCGACCTGGCCCAGCTGCTCGAGTCGTCGCTCGTTCGCCGCGTGTCCGGCTATGACGTAGCGACGCAGCACGTCCGTCGCCCAGCGGCGAAACTCCACACCGCGTGCGGACTTCACGCGATAGCCGACGGAGAGGACCATGTCGAGGTTGTAGTGCTCAGTCTGGTACGTCTTGCCGTCCCGGGCAGTTGTCGCAAATTTTGCGACAACTCGATTCTCGGACCCGGCAAGCTCCTCGCGCAGCGCGTTGGCGACGTGCTTGCCGATGGTCTTGACGTCGCGCCCAAAGAGGGTCGCAAGCTGCGCGCGGCTCAGCCAGACGTCCTCCCGCGCCGGGTCGAGCATCACCGGCAGCTCAACCGACCCGTCCGCCGATTCAAACAGTACGATGCTCTTCTCCGTTCCCATACCGTACCTCCGCTCTCCCGTTCTTTCGGTAGAACAAATGTACGGTGTGGACCGGACAATAATTACTAATGCCGCCCCGACGTTCCCTCGAGAGAAGGACGTCGGGGCGGTCTCGTTTATCCCTCGGCCTCCGTGATCAGATAGAGGCTCGGCGGGTTCTGCGTGAGCTCGGTCCGGCGGGCGTCGTCGCCGGCGAGGTAGGCCCCCCAATCCTCTTCTAGGTAGTTGGCGTAGATCTGCGTGTAGTCCTCGCGCGGGGAGAACGAGTAGCGCTTGGTCTGCTCGCTGCCGTCGTTGAACGTGGCCGTCATCACGAGCGTGGTCTTGGCGAGCTCCTCGGCAAAGAGCTCGGCGGCGCGCACTTCTACCTGGTTCATGAGCTCCAGCAAGCGGGAGGACTCCTCCTCGGTCCCCTCGGTCTCCTGAAGCTCCAGAAACACGGGAACGAGGTCGTCCGGGACAGGAATGTTGGCGTAGATGGCGTAGTAGGCAAGGCGCCCGGTGAGAAGGGCCTGGAGACTCTGAGTGTCCTGGCTGTCGTAGTCAACGGTGAAGTTGGCTACGGGACCGCTGCCCTCGTAGTCGGATTGGAAGATCCAGATCCCGGGCTTGAAGTAGACGTCCACGCTGGTGCCAACGCTGTCGCCCTCGAGCTGGTACGTGAGGGTGTCCACGTTGTCGCCCGTGCACGAGAGGTTGAGTTCGGTGTGGACCATGAGCAGGTCGTCTCCGTCGCTCTCCGGGTCCACGCCGCCGGCCCAGCTGATGCGCCCGCCAAACGTCTCGCCGAGTGCCAGGCGCGAGCCGTCCGGCTCCTCGGTGCCCTCGGCGTAGGCGGTGAGCGCGAACCAGTTGCCCCTCTTGCCGGCAGCGTGGTTCATGAGGGCACTGACGCCGAGAAACGCTGCGACGCCGCCGGCCGCCACGGCTCCCACGCGCACGAAGGTCCGCCGCGTGACGCCCCGCCGCTCCCGGCGCGGCCTGCGCGGGCCGCGGGCGCGTTCGCCCTTCTCGACCCTGATCTCGTCCAAGACGGACTCGCGCACGTCCTCGGGCAGCGTGGCCTTGCGTGCCCGCGTGCGGAACTGCTCAAGCGTGTGCCTGTCCATAGTTCTCCTCCTCTGCGGGGCTCGCGGGGGACTCGAGCGTCTCTCTCATCAGCTTGCGCGCCCGGTGCAGGCGCGTGCGCACCGTCGCTGGCGGGCTGCCCACGATGCGGGCGATCTCCTCGGTCGTGTACTCCTCCACGTAGTGGAGCAGCGCCACCACGCGGAGCTTCTCGGGCAGGGACCGGAGCGCCTGCCAGACCGGGTCGGCGCGCAGCTCCTCGAGCGCCGCGTCCTCCACGGGCGCGTCCGGGGCCGGCAGCTGGGCGAGCTCGTCTACGTTCTCCACGCGGTGCCGCCACGGCGCGCGCCAGAGCTCGCGGCAGCGGTTGACGGTCACGCGCAGAAGCCAGGCGCGCAGGTGCTCGTCGCTCGTGAACGCGGTGCCGTCCGTGAGCAGGCGGCAGAAGACGTCCTGGGCCACGTCCTGGGCGTCGGCCTCCGAACGCGTCTGCGCGAGGGCCACGAGGTAGACGGAGCCGCCGTGCGCGGCCATCGCGTGTCGCATGAACTTCTCGATGCGCTTGATGCTCTTGTCGGTCATGCCCCTCACCTCCTTGTCCATTACATGCGCCAGCGTCGCATAATGTTCCCCAAGGGAGACGGGGAGGTGCGATGGACGAGCAGGAGTTCAGGGCATGCGGGCGCAAGAAGCGCTACGAGACGCGCGTCGACGCCCGGAAGGCGGCGGAGAAGAGCTCCCGCCGCAAGGACGCGCCCAAGATCTTCGTCTACGAGTGCCCGTACTGTGGCGGCTGGCATCTCACGCACCGCCGTCCGGCCCGCTGATTCATTGTCTGGGTACTTTTTTGAGAGGTGGTGAAGTACGGTCTCGTCTGTACCATTTTTCTACCTGCAGAAATATGGCGCCCAGTCGATCGAATACTTCCGTGGTGCGGAAAAAAGTACCCAGACAATGCGCGAGACCTACTCCGTGCCCATGTAGGTGCCGATAAAGACCGGCAGGTCGCAGCGCAGGTCCACGATGAGGTAGACGAAGGGCCGGTCGAGGATGACTTCGTGGTACTCGACCGGGCCGCCGGGGGCGGCAGCGCCGTCCATGGAGACGGTCGTGGCCGCCGCGGCGCGCGTGCCCTCCTCGTTGACGTCGACGAACGTCTTGTGCAGCACGCTGCCCACGTAGAGCGGACCCTGCTCGGAGGTGCCCATGCGCGAGAAGTCCGCGCGCGTCGCGTCAAAGGCGTCCGTCATGCCGAGCGATCGCAGTGCGTCCGAGAGCTCCGCCTCGTAGCTGGACGTGAACTTGGGCAGCCCGATCTCCGCGGCGGCGCCCGCCACGGGCGTGAGCAGCTCCTCCAGCGCGTCACCGTCAAGGCTTGCGAGCAGCTCTTCCACGCTCACGCCCTCGGCGGGCAGCAGGCCCACGAAGGCGTAGTCGTAGTCCTCGTACGGCTTGACAAAGCCGGTCGCCAACTCGCCCTCCAGGTAGCTGTCCTCCGCGGAGTGCATCATCGTGACGTCTTGCTCGGTGCCGTCCTCGCAGGTGAACGTATCGGGTGAGACCAGCGCGGAGTCAAACGGGTCCTCCCAGCCGCCGTCGAAGGCGAGGGCGTTCACGAGCAGGACCTGCGCGCTGTCGGAGATCTGGCTCAGCATCTGCGGAATCATCTCGTCGGTCTTCTCGCTCACCCAGGCGTTGACGTCTGCCACGGTGGAGTCGTCGAAGGGTGCCGAGAAGACCTGCGCGCCGAGGCGCTCGCCGCACGTCACGAGGAAGTCGTCCTCGACGGAAAGGCCGTCGGAGTCGCGCAGCCAGACGGAGTTGGCGGTCCTGAGCGGACCGTCGCCGGCAAGCGCGCCGTAGGCCTGCAGCATGTCCGCGAGCTCGTCCGCGCCCATGCCCGTGGCCTGCTCCATCTGGGCCAGGGTCTCACCGCTGGCGCCGCTCTCGGCCATCGCGAGCGCGGACAGGACCGAGAGAGGGGAGACGAGCGTGTTCTTCTCGTCGGCGCTCTCGCGCAGCAGGCCGAGGGCAAAGTCGTAGGTATCCGAGCCTTCGCCGACCTCGAGGGAGCCGGAGCTCGCGGGCGACGTGCCCGCGGTGAGCTCCGTTGCCGTGAGATTGCTGCTGCCGGCGCATCCAGCGAGCAGCGAGACGGCGACAAGGGCGGATGCGGCGATTCCGAGCATGCGACGGGACATGGCGTCTCCCTTCGTCGGGAAGCTTGCCCCTATCCTACCCGTCCGCGCGGCGCGCCCTGCCCTCGCGTCGGTTGACGACCACGATGCCCGCGCTCACCAGCACGAGCGCGCCGGCGGCGACCGCGGGGCTCACCACGTCGGCCTCGCCGAGCAGGACGGCGGAGAGCAGCACGCCAAAGACCGGGTTCATGAAGCCAAAGACCGCGACGCGCGAGACGGGGTTCGCGGCCAGCGCGAGCGACCACAGCGAGTAGGCACCCGCGGAAATGAAGCCCAGGTAGGCGAGAAGCGCGAGCGCGGGGAGCGGGTTCGTGGCGTCGGCCGGGGCGACGTGCCCGCCGAGGGCGAGCCCCGCCGCGAGCAGCACCGCGCCGCCGAGGACGAACTGCCATCCGGAGAGCAGCACGGGATCGTGGTCGCGCGAGAAGAGCTTGGCGAGGTTGCTCGACGTGGCGGCGGCGACGGTGGACGCGAGCACCATGCCCTCGCCCGCGAGCGTGAAGCTGAAGCCTCCCGTCTCCCCGGCAACGTTCACCAGCACCACGCCGGCAAAGCCGATGACGCAGCCCAGGACCTTGCGGCTCGTGAGCCGCTCGAAGCGGAACACGAGGGCGGCCAGCAGGACGCAGAGAAACGAGTTGCTCGCCTCCAGGATCGAGCTCGTCACGCCCGCGCAGTTGGCCAGGCCCACGTAGAAGAGGATGTACTGAAGGATCGTCTGGAAGATTGCGAGCGCGCCCACGTACGGCAGGTCGCGGCGCTCCGGCACGAACGCCCGTCGCCGTGCCACGCTCATGCCCGCGACGACCATGAGGCCCGCGATCACGAAGCGCGTGCCCGCGAACGCGAGGATGGACGGCACGTCGGCGGCGTCAATCCCAAACAGCTCGTAGCCGATCTTCACGCACGGGAACGCCGACCCCCACAGAAAGCACGACGCCAGACACGCCAGCACCACCCCCGGCGTCGTGGCGATGAATGGTCTGTTCTCCTTTTCAGCAATCACGTCCAGCTCCTCAGGCGGCGCTTGTGCTGCGTGAATAATGTGTCAGAAGCAGGCCGCCCCGACTTTCTAAGCAGGAATCTTCCGCGAAGCGCAGTTCCTGCGTGAAAGTCGGGGCGGCCACCCTTGCGTTTGCGTCTACTCGGTGAAGTAGCTCACGCCGCCTTCAATCAGGGGCTGGTACGCGTTGCCCGGCACGTTCTTGTAGAGCCCGGCCCCGGAGCGCTCGGTGTGGCCCATCTTGCCCAGCACGCGGCCGTCCGGCGAGGTGATGCCCTCGATGGCCAGGACGGAGCCGTTGGGGTTGACGTCGAGCGCCATGCCCGGCACGCCGTTCTCGTCCACGTACTGGGTGGCGACCTGACCCGCGGCCACGAGCTCGCGCACCGTCTCGGGCGAGGCGACGAAGCGGCCCTCGCCGTGGGAGATCGCGATGTTGTGGACGTCGCCGACCTCGCACTTGGAGAGCCAGGGGCTCAGGTTGGACGTCACGCGCGTGCGCACCAGGCGGCTCTGGTGACGGCCGATGGTGTTGAACGTGAGCGTGGGGGCGTCGGGCGTGGCCTCGACGATGTCACCGAACGGGACCAGGCCGAGCTTCACCAGCGCCTGGAAGCCGTTGCAGATGCCAAGCATGAGGCCGTCGCGGGCCTGCAGCAGGTCGCGCACCGCCTCGGTGACCTCGGGCGCGCGGAAGAACGCGGTGATGAACTTGGCCGAGCCCTCGGGCTCGTCGCCGCCGGAGAAGCCGCCGGGGATCATGACGATCTGGCTCTCGCGGATGCGACGCGCCAGCTCGTGGGTGCTCTCGGCCACGGCCTCGGGCGTGAGGTTGTTGATGACGAAGACGTCCGCCACGGCGCCGGCGCGCTCGAAGGCGTGCGCGGTGTCGTACTCGCAGTTGGTGCCCGGGAACACGGGAATGATGACGCGCGGGCGGGCGACGTGGACCGCCGGGGTGGGACGGGAGACGCCCGCGCTTGCCACGTCGAACGAGACCGCCTCGACCTTCTCGCCTTCAGCACGATACGGGAAGACGCCCTCGAGCGCGCCCTCCCAAGCATCCTGGAGCTCGGCGAGGTCGATACGCTCGCCCTCGGCGACGAGCTCGTAGGCCTCGGTGGTGGTGCCAAAGAGCGAGGCCGTGACGCTGGCGGGAATCTCGGGCTGGACCGCGTCGTCGGAGAGCTCCACGAGGAAGCTGCCGTAGGAGGGGCAGAAGAGCGCGTCGGCGCCAAAGGCGGGCGCGACCTCGATGCCCAGGCGGTTGCCCACGCACATCTTGAACGCAGCCTCGGCGACGCCGCCGTAGCCCAGCGTGGAGACGGCGAGCGCCTCGCCGCGCTCAATCAGGCCCTCGACCAGGCGATAGGTGTCGAGAAGGGCCGCGGGGTCGGGCGTGAGGCCGTCGTCGGCGTAGTCGGGGACGAGCACCGCGACGCGGTGACCGGCGCCCTTGAACTCGGGGGACGTCACGCGGTCCACGTGGCCGAGGCCCGTGGCAAAGGAGACGAGCGTGGGCGGCACGTCCAGGTCCTCGAAGCTGCCGGACATGGAGTCCTTGCCGCCGATGGAGGCGATGCCCAGGTCGACCTGCGCCATGAGGGCGCCGAGCAGGGCCGCAGTGGGCTTGCCCCAGCGGGCGGGGACGTCGCGCAGGCGCTCGAAGTACTCCTGGAACGTGAGGTAGAGGTCCTCATGGTCAAAGCCCGCGGCGACCATGCGGCTCACGGACTCGACGACGGAGAGGTAGGCGCCGGTGTAGCAGTTGGCGCTCATGAGGTAGGGGTTGAAGCCCCAGGCCATGCCGGAGCACGTGGTGGTCTCGCCGTCAACGGGGAGCTTGGCGACCATGGCCATGGGCGGCGTGAGCTGCGTGCGACCGCCGAAGGGCATGAGCACGGTGGCGGCGCCGATCGTGGAGTCAAAGCGCTCGGAGAGGCCCTTGTTGGAGGCCACGTTGAGGTCGGTCACGAGGGAGCGCATCTTCTCGGCGAGGGTGTCGCCGGTCCAGGTGCGCTCGTACTCGGCGGGCGCGGTCACGCGCACCGAGGTGGACTTGGGCGCACCGTTGGAGGCGAGGAACTCGCGGCTCACGTCCACGATCGTCTTGCCGCGCCAGCTCATGCGCAGACGGGGCTCCTCGGTGACCGTGGCAACGACCGTGGCCTCGAGGTTCTCCTCGCGGGCGTAGCCCATGAACTCGTCCACGTCCTCGGGCGCCAGCGCCACGGCCATGCGCTCCTGGGACTCGGAGATGGCGAGCTCGGTGCCGTCGAGGCCCTCGTACTTCTTGGGCACGAGGTCGAGGTCGATGTCCAGGCCGTCGGCCAGCTCGCCGATGGCCACGGAGACGCCGCCCGCGCCGAAGTCGTTGCAGCGCTTGATCAGGCGGCACGCGTCCTCGCGGCGGAAGAGGCGTTGGAGCTTGCGCTCGATGGGCGGGTTGCCCTTCTGGACCTCCGCGCCGTCCTTCTCGAGGGACTCGACGTTGTGGGCCTTGGAGGAGCCGGTGGCGCCGCCGATGCCGTCGCGGCCGGTGCGCCCGCCGAGAAGCACGATCTTGTCGCCCGGCGCGGGGCACTCGCGACGGACGTGGGAGGCCGGGGTGGCGCCCACGACGGCGCCGATCTCCATGCGCTTTGCCACGTAGCCGGGGTGGTAGAGCTCGCTGACCTGGCCGGTGGCCAGGCCGATCTGGTTGCCGTAGCTGGAGTAGCCGGCCGCGGCGGTGGTCACGAGCTTGCGCTGCGGGAGCTTGCCCTCCATGGTCTGGGACACGGGGACCGTGGGGTCGGCCGCGCCGGTGACGCGCATGGCCTGGTAGACGTAGCTGCGTCCGGAGAGCGGGTCGCGGATGGCGCCGCCGATGCAGGTGGCTGCGCCGCCAAAGGGCTCGATCTCGGTGGGGTGGTTGTGGGTCTCGTTCTTGAAGAGGAAGAGCCAGTCCTGGTCCTCGCCGTTCACGTCAACGGTGACCTTTACGGTGCAGGCGTTGATCTCCTCGGACTCGTCGAGGTTCTTGAGCTGGCCGGTGTGCTTGAGGTACTTGGCGCCGATCGTGCCCATGTCCATGAGCGTGACCGGCTTCTCCTCGCGGCCGAGCTCGCGGCGCATCTCGAGGTAGCGCTCGAAGGCGGCTGCCACGACCTTGTCGTCAAACTGCAGGTGCTCGAGGGTCGTGCCAAAGGTGGTGTGGCGGCAGTGGTCCGACCAGTAGGTGTCGATCATGCGGATCTCGGTGATCGTGGGCACGCGGCCCTCGCCCGTGAAGTAGCTCTGGCAGAACGTGATGTCGGCGAGGTCCATGGCCAGGCCCAGGTCGTCGATCATGGCCTGGAGGCCCTTGTCGTCCAGCTCGAGGAAGCCGTCCAGCACCTCGACGTCGGCCGGCTCGGGGTAGCTCTGGCGCAGCGTGGCGCGCTCCTCGAGGCTCGCCTCGCGCGCCTCGACGGGGTTGATCACGTAGTGCTTGATGGCCGCGAGCGCCTCGTCGGTGCAGGCGCCCTCGATCACGTAGACCTTGGCGCAGCGCACGGTGGGGCGCTCGCCCTGGGAGATGAGCTGCACGCACTCCGCGGCGGAGTCGGCGCGCTGGTCAAACTGTCCGGGCAGCGCCTCCACGGCGAAGACGCGCACGTCGGCGGCGTCTGCGTCTGCGGGGAGCTCTCGCGAGGTGACGTCCACCTGCGGCTCGGAGAAGACCACGGGCACGCAGCGCTCGAAGAGCTCGTCGCCCAGGCCCTCCACGTCGTAGCGGTTGACGATGCGCAGGCGCGCGTCGGGCGCCAGCCCCTCGGAGACGACGTTCGTGAGCTCGGCTCTGAGCTGCTGCGCCTCCACGTCAAAGCCCGGCTTCTTCTCCACGTAGATGCGAGAGACCATGCGCTGCTACCTCCGGTGTTTCGGGGTCATGACCATAGCGTCTTCCATTCTACGGCAAACGCGGCGTGCACGCGACGGGTTCCGGGCGCAGGCGTGCCGACTCGATAAAACTGCGCTCTTCGCGGGCACTTTCGGAGCAACCTGCCTTCGAAACCGACTTCTGAACAGTTTTCTGGGGTCGTTCGCTCGGCCGACCCGCCTTCGGTGTCGTTTCCGCAGGTGGATTAGATTCAGTGTTTGATAAATCGTCCTCGGATGGGGCGGGACTGTTCAGAAGTCGGGTTTGGAGGCAGATTCTTCGCGCCGGTCGCTCGACGCTGTCAGCCGGGCAGCGCGCCCAGCAGCGCGAGGGCGGCGACGAACATGACGGTGACGAGCGCGGCGACGGCGTCGCGGCGGGCGAGGGGCTGCTCATGGAAGTGGGTGCGTCCGGACCCGCCCTCGTAGCAGCGGGCGTCGAGGGCGCGGGCGAGGCCGTCGGCATGGCGCAGGCCGCTGGCAAGCAGCGCCACCACCACGGGCGCGATCGAGCGGACGCGCTGCGCCGGCCCCCCCTCGTCGAGACCGCCGCCGCGCAGCGCCTGGGCGTCCATGATCGCGGAGGCCTCGTCGGCGAGCATGGGGACGAAGCGCAGCATGAGCGAGAAGACCATGGCGATCTCATGGCCGGGCAGGCCCACGCGCGAGAGCGGGGAGAGCAGGGAGTCGAGGGCGTCGGCGAGGCGGGTGGGCGTCGTGGTGAGCAGGACGAGCGAGCCGAGCACGAGCGCGACGGCAAAGCGCGCGGTGTACAGGACCGCTGCCCAGGCGCCGCCGGTCGTGACGGTGAGCGGCCCCAGGGTCGCGAGCGGCTCGCCGGTCCGTACGAAGACGAGGTTGAAGAGCGAGAGCACGGCAAGGAAGGCAACGAGCGGGCGGACGGAGGCGATCACGCGCCCGCCCGGGACGCGCGCGGCGACAAGGACGCCGAGGGTGAATGCCGCGGAGGCGCCGAGCTGGGTCGCGTTGGCGGAGCAGAAGACGGCGACCAGCGCGACCAGCGCGCAGCAGAGCTTCACGCGGGCGTCGAGCGCGTGGACGGGGGAGTCCACGGCGTAGTACTGGCCGATCTCTATGCGCAGCGCCATCAGGCCTCGCCCCCTCGGATCGCGGCGACGAGGTCGTCGGTGGTGAGGGGGTCGCCGAGCGAGGGCCAGCCGCGTCGCTCGAGCTCGCGCGCCACGCGCAGCGCGCGGGGGATGCCGAGCCCTCCCTCGTCGAGACGGCGCTCGTTTGCCGCCGAGAAGACCTCTGCGGGGGTGCCGTCGGCGACGAGGCGTCCCTGGTCGAGTGCGACCACGCGGTCGGCGCGGGCGGCGTCCTCCATCGAGTGCGTGACCTGGACGAGCGTGACGCC
The DNA here is from genome assembly GCF_002159735.1 of Olsenella sp. An270. GTDB lineage: Bacteria > Actinomycetota > Coriobacteriia > Coriobacteriales > Atopobiaceae > Thermophilibacter. The sequence goes on along the minus strand of NZ_NFJF01000006.1, from coordinate 85,690 downwards.
GAGCTCGCGCAGGCGCCCGAGCACGCCCCGCAGCATCGCGCGGCCCCTCGGGTCCAGGCCCGCGGTGGGCTCGTCGAGCACGAGCACACGCGGCTCCATGGCGAGGACGCCGGCGAGCGCGCAGAGGCGGCGCTGCCCGCCGGAGAGCTTGAACGGGGAGGCGTCGCGCCTGTCGGCGAGGCCCACCAGCTCGAGGGCGCGCGTCACACGCCGCTCGACCTCGTCCGCCGGGAGGCGGAGGTTGCGCGGGCCAAACGCCACGTCCCTCTCGACCGTCTCGGCGAAGAGCTGGCGCTCGGGGTGCTGCATGACGTAGCCGACGAGCGAGCGGGCGGCCCTGCGCCCGCGCCGCCTCGCGGTGTCGCTGCCGTCCACGAGGACGCGCCCCTCGTCGGGCGCCTCGAGGCCGCAGAGCAGCCGCAGCAGCGTGGACTTGCCCGAGCCCGTCTGGCCGACGATCGCCGTGGAGGTGCCGGCGGCAATCTCGAGCGAGACGTCCCCGAGAGCGTGCGAACGCGGCCCGTACGAGAAGGACGCGTGCTCGACCTGCAGGATGGGTGAGGCAGGGCGAGCGGGCTCATGCGTCTTGCTCGCCTGGGTAGATGAGACAAACGAACCCGTCCCCTTCGTCTCACACAGAGCATCCACCAGGGCGGCCTCGTCGCAGGTCCGGGGCAGGCCCAGCCGTTCGGAGAGGCGTGCGGCGAACGGGACCTCCAGCCCCAGCCCTGCGATCTTCTCGTCCTGGGCGAAGACCTCCTCCGGCGCGCCCGCGAGCGCCACGCGGCCGTGGTCGAGCACGATCACGCGGTCGGCCTCGAGGGCCTCCTCCATGAAGTGGGTCACGTGGACGAGGGTGGTGCCCGCCGCGGCGAGCCGCCCCATCACGCGCAGGATCGCGGCGCGCCCTCGGACGTCAAGGAGCGACCCCGGCTCGTCGAGCACAAGCACCGCGGGTTCCATCGCCAGCGCACCGGCGATGCAGACGCGCTGGCGCTGCCCGCCGGAGAGGCGCGAGGGGTCGGCGTGCGCGTAGTCGTCCATGGCAACGCGATGCAGCTCGCGGGCCACGCGAAGGGCGATTTCGTCGCGCGGCAGCCCCAGGTTCTCCGGCCCGAAGGCAACGTCGTCCTCCACGACGCTCGTCACGATCTGGTCGTCCGGGTTCTGGAACACCAGCCCGAGCGAGCGCCGCGCGCGGCGGTACGCCTCGAGGTCGGGTCGGCCGCCCGCGCACACGCGCTCGCCGACGAGCTCGACCTCGCCCTCGTCGGGCGCGAGCAGCCCGCAGATCACGGACGCCAGCGTGGACTTGCCCGAGCCGTTGGCTCCGAGCACGCAGAGGCGCTCGCCGCGCGCGAGCTCGAGGGAGACGTCGTCGAGCGCGGTGACGCCCCCCTCGTAGAAGAGGCTCACGTGCGAGAGCCGCACGAGCGTGTCCTGCGAAGGTGCCACGTCCTTCTCGCCTGATGCCTAACGGCTGACCAGCGCGGAGACCGGCCGCTGCACCAGCGCCGTCACGACGCAGTTGAGGACGATCTTGAGGAGGTTGAACGGCAGCAGGATTGGCACGATCATAGCGACGACCTCGGCCGTGGAGACCGCGGTGTAGAGCGGCGTCACGACGATGTTGCCCAGGACGCACGCGGCGAGCGAGACCACGCCGCCGACCACCATGCCCGCCGCCAGGCCGCGCGCGCCGCCCAGGCGCCGCGCGACGAGGGCGGCCGGCACGCAGAGCGCCACGCCGGCGAGGATCGCCATGAGGTGGCCCCACACGTTGAACGAGAAGAGCGTCTTGAGCACCCACGGCAGCACGGTCACGATCACGCCGGTGGCCGGCCCGTACACGAGCGCGGCAACAAAGGCGACGATGCCGGAGGGGTCGTACATGAGCCACGGGGCGGGCGGGAAGATGGGGACCTCGACGAACGTGAGGACGAACGCCAGCGCGCAGAGCAGCGCCGTCGTGGCGATGCGACGCGTGGACCAGGAGCCGCCCGAGGTCGTGGAGTGGGTGTCGTGCGATGCGTGCGTACGCGTGGAAACGGCCATGATGGCCTCCGTTTCTTCCGTCCGGACTGTGACCGTTGGTCCCGGAGTCGCACCGGGTCAGCCGCCTTTTCGCGGGTCGCGGACTGGGGGCGCCGCTCACGGCCGCCCGTCACCGCCAGTGGGGACTTTCACCCCGCCCTGAAACTGACCCCCGTAGCGTATCACTTCTCGGCGAGAAGAACCGACTATACTTGGACGTGACCAAAAACCCGTGGAAAGGTCGACATGCCTGAGAGCGAGAGCGCCCGCGAGCCCCTCGAGTGGCGGCTGCGCGCCATCGTGGGCGAGGAGAACGTCCTCGTCGACGAGCCCATGAGCGAGCACACGACGTTTGCGGTGGGCGGTCCTGCGGACCTCTACGTCATCCCCGAGAGCTTTGACGAGCTGCGCGACGTCATCAGCGCCTGCGACGAGGCGGGCGTGGCGCGCTTCGTGCTGGGCCGCGGCTCCGACCTGCTGGTCTCCGACGAGGGCTATCGCGGCGTGATCGTCGCCGTGGGCGAGGGCCTCATGGGCGTCAGCGTGGACGGCACAGAGATGACGTGCCAGGCCGGCGTCGACCTGCGTGAGGCCTCCGAGATGGCATGCGAGCTGGGGCTCTCCGGCCTGGAATTTGCCTGCGGGATCCCGGGGTCGGTCGGCGGTGCGTGCTTCATGAACGCGGGTGCCTACGGCGGGTGCGTGGCCGACGTGCTCAAGTGCGTGCGCGTGCTCATGCCGGACGGCTCGCAGGAGACGATCGGCGTGGACGACCTCGACCTGGGCTATCGCCGCAGCCGCGTGGCGACGGACGGGCTGGTGGTCCTCTCCGCAACGTTCGACCTCGAGAAGGGCGACCCCGAGAAGATCCGTGCCAAGATGGACGACCTCATGCGCCAGCGCGAGGAGAAGCAGCCGCTCGAGATGGCGAGCGCGGGCTCCACGTTCAAGCGGCCCGAGGGCCATTTTGCCGGCAAGCTCATCATGGACGTGGGCCTGCAGGGCTATCGCGTGGGCGGCGCCGAGGTCTCCCGCAAGCACGCCGGATTTGTGGTGAACACGGGTGGCGCCACCGCCGCCGACGTTCACGCCGTGATTGAGCACGTCCAGGACGAGGTGGAGCGCCAGTTTGGCGTGCACCTGGAGCCCGAGGTGCGCTTCCTGGGATAGGCTGCGGGCGTGGCTCCCCGCTAGTTCTTCAGCGAGTTGAGCGGGGCCGGGAAGCGGCCGCCGCGGTGCGCGAAGACGCTGCCCGCGAACTTGTTGACGGGCATGACCGGCGCGGAGCCGAAGAGGCCGCCAAACTCGAGCATGTCGCCCTCCTCGCAGCCGATTGCCGGAATGAGGCGCACCGCCGTGGTCTTGGTGTTGATGACGCCGATGGCCATCTCGTCGGCGATGATGCCGGCGATGGTCTCCACGGAGGTGTCGCCGGGCACGGCGATCATGTCCAGGCCCACGGAGCACACGCAGGTCATGGCCTCGAGCTTCTCGAGGCTGAGCGCGCCGTCCACGGCCGCGCGGATCATGCCGGCGTCCTCGGAGACGGGGATGAACGCGCCGGACAGGCCTCCCACGCTGGAGGAGGCCATGACGCCGCCCTTCTTGACGGCGTCGTTCAGGAGCGCGAGCGCGCAGGTGGTACCGGGGCCGCCGCACTCGCCCACGCCGATGATCTCCAGGATGCGGGCAACGGAGTCGCCGGCGGCCGGGGTCGGCGCGAGCGACAGGTCCACGATGCCCTTCTCCACGCCCAGGCGGCGGCTGGCTTCGCGGCTCATGAGCTCGCCGGCGCGCGTGATCTTGAAGGCGGTCTGCTTGATCTTCTCGGCAACGTCCATGAGGCTCGCGGACTCCGGAAGCTCGGCCAGGGCGGCGGCCATGACGCCCGGGCCGGAGACGCCCACGTTGATGACCGCGTCCGCCTCGCCGGAGCCGTGCACGGCGCCTGCCATGAACGGCGAGTCCTCGACCATGTTGGCAAAGACGACGAACTTGGCCGCGCCGTAGCAGTCGATGTCGACCGTGCGGCGCGCGCACTCGAAGATGGTCTCGGCGGAGAGCAGCACGGCGTCCATGTTGATGCCGGCGCGCGTGGAGGCGATGTTGAGCGAGGAGCACACGCGGTCGGTGGTGGCCAGCGCCTCGGGGACGCTGGCGATGAGCTTGCGGTCCGTGGCGCCCATGCCCTTCTGGACGAGCGCGGAGAAGCCGCCCATGAAGTCGATGCCCAGGGACTCGGCCGCGCGGTCCATGGCGTGGGCGAGCGGGGAGAGGTCCTCGTCGGCGCAGCCGGCGGCGACCTGCGTGATCGGCGTCACCGAGACGCGCTTGTTGGCAATGGGGATGCCGTACTCGGCCTCCAGGTCCTCCGCGGTCTCGACGAGGTGCTCCGCCGTGTGCGTGATGCGGTCATAGACCTTGTCGCACATGCGGCCCATGTCCTCGTCGGCGCATCCGGCGAGCGAGATGCCCATCGTGATGGTGCGAAGGTCGAGATTCTGCTCGGCGACCATCGAGATGGTCTCGGCGACTTCCTGCGGGGTGATGTCCACGGCGGGCCTTTCGACGTGCGGGCGAATTCAGGTGCCCATTATAGAAGAGCCTCGCGCGGCGGGCGATACGGTATGCTCGGTCACGGAAAGCCCCGACGGAGGAGGAGCAGTGGCCAACAAGAATCAGGGCCCCGTGGTCGCGTTCTTTGACGTGGACGGCACGCTCACGTGTCGTGACTTCAACGAAGGCCTGCACGTCAACCCCACCCCGCGCGTGGAGGACGCGATCCGCGCCTTTGTGGCGGCGGGCAACGTGGCGGTGGTGTGCTCCGGCCGCAGCATCGTCAACCTCTCCGACCTCGAGCACCTCCCCTTCTCGGGATACGTGACGCTCGACGGAACGCACGTCATCTATGACGACGAGGTCATCTACGACCGTACGATCGCCCCGGACACGCTGGCGGCGACCGTCGACGAGATGCGCCGGATCGGCATGGAGGCCGCCTTCGAGGGGACCTACGGGACCGCGGCGCTTCGTGTGGGCCTGGACCACCTCCCCGGCTACGAGGACATCCCCTCCCTCGAGGAATACGAGCGTTCGGGCGCCCCGATGGTCTTCGGCAAGGCGAACTTCACCGACGAGAGCCTGGACGTCTGCCTGGCCAGCGACTACCTCATGAGCTCCTACACCTACCTCAACGTGGCCGATGGCAACCACGAGCTCACGATTCCCGGCACCAGCAAGGGCGTGGGCGGTCGCGCGCTGCTCGAGGCGCTGCCCTTCCTGCCTGCGCACGTCTACGCCTTCGGCGACTCGGAGAACGATCTTGAGATTCTGAGCATCGCCGACACCGCCGTGGTCATGGGCAATGCCCGTGACGCCGTCAAGGCGCACGCGGACTACGTGACCGACGACGTTCGCGACGACGGTGTCGTTACCGCGCTGCGTCACTTTGGCCTAATCTAGGCCGACGCTGCATAAAACGTCTCTTCGTGCGGCATAAACGCCCTTTCGCTGATCAAAAGTGGCGTTCGTGCAGCGTAGATTTTGGCTTTTGAGGCGACATGAATGACGTTGTGGAGCATTTTCCCAGCTCGCAAAATCAACTTTAAAACAAAAAATCGGATTTGAGCGAAAATCGTGCTACACGAGCGGGCATTTTGATTTCAAACGCGGAGAAATGTAGCACGAGAGACGGTTTTGGACACGGGGGGCGGCGAGAGCCGCCCCGTGTCCCGGTTTGCGCGTGCTATCGGGCGCCCAGCATCGGTGTGATCGGGCCCTGCGCGAGCACGGTCACGCGATGCATCGCGCGGGAGAGCGCGGTGTAGAGGCGCCGGCGCGCGAGCGGCGTGTCGGGGTAGACCTCGGCCTGCGCGTCGGGCACGATGACGTGGTCGAACTCCAGGCCCTTGGCAACGCGCAGGGGCAGCAGCACCACGCCCTCCGCGGGCAGCGACATGCCCCCGCGGATCACCGTCACCGCGTCACCCAGCTGCTTGGCGAGCCAGCTCACGCGTGCGTCGCTCTCTGCCACGATGGCCGTGAGACCCTCGCCGGGCTCTGCCACGGCCGCGCGCAGCGCCTCGAGGTAAGCGTCCTTTTCTTCGAACGCGCGGATGACGGGCTCCACGCCCGCGCGCTGGACCGAGGTGAGTCGCCGCCGCTCGTCCGGCTCCAACAGGCCGCAGAAGAGCTCCGTGATCTCCGGCGAGGAGCGGTAGCTCGTGAGCAGACGGCATTCATCCACGCTCCCGTGGCTGGCGCGGAAGATCTCGGCGATGCGCGCGAATGTGGCAGTCCCCTCGTAGATGGCCTGGTGCTCGTCGCCGAGCAGCAGGAAGTGCGCGCGAGAGAAGAACCGCGCGAGCACCATGAGCTGGGCCTCGGTGTAGTCCTGGACCTCGTCCACCATGACGAAGCGAGCGTCGCGGCTGCCGATGCCCGTGAAGATGAGCCGCAGGTAGAGCCACTCGGTCGCCGAGAGTGCGCTCTGGCCCAGCAGCCGCATGCCGATGCGGTCGAACCGCAGCCACGCGAGCCCCTCGATCTTCTCGTGCGCGTCCTCGTAGAGGTGCTCGACGTAGCGCTTGGCGTAGGCGACCGTCTCGTCCTCGTCGTCGGGGGAGAGCGTCTCGCCGAAGATCTCGTACTGGCGCTCCACGTCCAGGCCGAGCATCTCCTCCTGGATGTCGTCGTTGCGAGCCATCTGCGCGAGCCGGCGGTTCAGGCGGTCGTGCAGCTCCTCCTTCACGAGCGCGGTGAAGCGCGGCCCCACGTCGAACTCCGCGAACTTCTCGACGGCGCTCCTCACCTGGCTCGCCTTGAGCAGCGTCTCGTCGCCGAGGCGAATCTCGCGCAGGTCGTCGGGCTCGAGGACGAGCTCCCGCGCGGCCTCGTCCATGCGGCGCAGCGTCTCGGGCGTGGTCGCAAGGCCCAGGTCGCGCTCGCCGGCGCCCTGCGCGGCCACGAAGTCGCGCCAGGTCACGGTCTGCGGGTTGGACTCTCCCATGCTGGGAAGGACCGTGTCGATGTAGCTCTCGAAGACGTCGTTGGGCGAGAAGAGCCAGACCTGGCTGGGGTCGAGCGTCTTGCGCTCCTGATAGAGAAGAAACGCGATGCGCTGCAGCAAGACCGACGTCTTGCCCGAACCGGCGATGCCGTTCACCAGCAGGACGGGCACGTCCTCGTGGCGCACGACCTCGTTCTGCTCGCGCTGGATCGTTGCGGTGATGGCCTGAAGCTTCTCTGTGTGGTGCTTCTTGAGGGCCGACAGCAGCAGCGAGTCCTCGATCGCGACGGTGGTGTCGAAGTAGCCGTTGAGCGTGTCGCGCACGATGTCGAACTGGCGGCGTAGCGTGAGGTTCACCGTGCGCGTCTTACCGTCCACCTGGTAGGAGGTCGGTCCCATCTGCTGGTTATAGTAGGTCTCGGCCACGGGCGAGCGCCAGTCAACCACCAGCGGCCGGCTGCGCTCGTCGGTGATGCCGGCGGCGCCGATGTAGACGTCGCGCGGCGGCCGGCCCGGGCGCATCTCGAGCGTGACCTTCGCGAAGTAGGGCTGCATGAGCAGCAGCATCACACGGCGGAGCTTGTCCACGTTGAAGTCGTGGTACTGGTTGTAGGCGTCGATGATGGAGTTGAGCGTCTCGATGGCGGCGAGCGTCTCGATGGTCTCGTCCGCGCCGCCAAAGTCCAGGCGCACCTCCTCGCTCATCTCGATGAGGTCCTGCTTGGCGCCCTTGTGGTTGGACTCGAGGTCCTGGGAGATGTCGTCGCGGATCTTGAGCAGCTTGGCGTAGAGCTCCGACAGGTGGGCCTGCTCGGCCGCAAAGATCGGGTCCTGGTCCTGCATGGCGCTCCTTCTGCGTTGGGGCACGGAATTTCGAGCATTCAATGGTACGCCATCGCAGCGCGCGGGGCTATGCCTCGTCGTCCACAAAGCCTACGCGGTAGGCCGAGAAGACCACGGCGCCCTCGTCCTGGGTGGCGTCGAGGTCTACGTCGCCCCAGATGCCAAAGTCGCGGTCGTCGTCGGAGTCGCGGAACGCCTGGTGCACGTGCCAGACGTGCGCGGACTTCTCGTCCTTCTCGTCTATCGAGAAGTACGCGGCGCTGCGGGCGTCGCCGTCCAGCAGAACCTCCTCGTGTGCGTCGAAGAAGCGCTCCAGCGCCCGCTGCCACACCGGAGCGCGCCAGCCCCACTCGGCGTCGAGCTTGCCCAGCTCCTCCGCGCGTCCGTGCGCCGCCAGCCGCACGCGGGCGAAGAGCGCGTTGCGCACCAGCAGCGTGAGGCCGCGGCGGTCGCGCACGACCTCGTCCGCGGCGGGTGGCGCGGCGTCGAGGCCCTCGGAGGTGCCCTCGCCGGCGGCAGCCCACTCGTCCACGAGCGAGGAGTCCACCGTGCGCACCACCAGCCCCAGCCACGAGATGATGTCGCGCAGCCGCTCGTCGCGCTTGTCGAGCGGCACGGTGCGGTCGAGCGCGCGGTACGCCTCGGAGAGGTAGCGCAGGAAGAGGCCCTCGGAGCGCGCCACGTTGTAGCGGGCCACGTACTCCTTGAAGTCGCTCGCGGTCTCGATCATGTCGCGCAGGACGGACTTGGGCGAGAGGCTAAAGTCGCGCGCCCACGGCACCTTCTCGCAGTACTGCTCGAAGGCGGGCTCGAGCAGCTCCTCGAGCGGCTTGGGGTAGGTGACCTCCTGCAGGCGCTCCATGCGCTCGTCGTAGTCGACGCCCTCGGCCTTCATCTCGGAGAGCGCCCGGTCCCGCGCGACGCGCTGCTGGGCGCGCAGGATCTGCCAGGGGTCCTCGAGCGTTGCCTCGGCCATGGAGATGACGTCGAGCGCATAGGTCTCCGACTCCGGGTCCAGAAGCTCCAGCGCGGCGAGAAGGAACGGCGAGAGGGGCTGGTCCAGCGCAAAGTCGTCCGGGAGGTCCACGGTCGTGGACCAGGACGTGCTGCCGTCCGCCAGCTCCTCGCGCGTGACCACGCCGGCGTCGAGCAGCGTGGCAAAGATCTCGTCCGCGCGCGTGGCGAGCGCGGCCTTCTCCGCCTCGGGCTGCGCGGACTCCTCCACGAGCCGGTGCACGCGGGCCCAGGCGTCGCCGCCCTGCTCGACCTCGGCGAGCACCATCGAGTGCGTCACCTTCATGCGCGGCCGCAGCGGCTCCGGCACGGCGGCGACCAGTCGCTCGAAGGTCTGCTTGTTCCAGCCCACAAACCCCTCGGGCGGCTTCTTGGTCTTGATCTTGCGCGCCTTCTTGGGGTCTCCGCCCGCCTTGGCGAGCGCGCGTGCGTTCTCGATGTCGTACTCGGTGGCCTCGGCGATGACGTGGCCCTCGGTGTCAAAGCCGGCGCGCCCGGCGCGCCCCACGATCTGGTGGAACTCGCGGGCGTTGAGGTGGCGCATGCGCCGCCCGTCAAACTTCGACAAGGCCGTGAGCACCACGGTGTGGATGGGCACGTTGATGCCCACGCCCAGCGTGTCCGTCCCGCAGATGACCGGCAGCAGCCCCTGCTGCGCGAGCCTCTCCACGAGAAGGCGGTAGCGCGGCAGCATGCCCGCGTGGTGCACGCCCACGCCGCAGCCCAGCAGGCGCTGCAGCGTCTTGCCAAAGGTGGTGGTGAACCGCGTTCCCTTGATGGCCTCCTTGATCGCCTCTCGCTGTTCCTTGGTGGAGACGCCGTAGCTGGCCAGGCTCTGCGCGCTGGCGAGTGCGGCGTCCTGCGCGAAGTGCACGACGTAGAGCGGCGCCTCGCCCGCGCGCAGCACGAGCTCGACGGTGCCCTCCAGCGCCGTGTCCACGAACTCGTAGGACAGCGGCACCGGGCGCGGCGCGTCGGCGATCGTGTCGACGGTGCGCCCGCCGGTGTGCTCGGAGAGCGCCGCGGCGATGGCCGAGGTGTCGCCCAGCGTGGCGCTCATGAGCAAAAACTGCGCGTGTGGCAGCGTGAGCAGCGGCACCTGCCAGGCCCAGCCGCGGTCGGGGTCTGCGTAGAAGTGGAACTCGTCCATGGCGACGCAGCCCACGTCGCATTTCTCGCCCTCGCGCAGCGCCTGGTTGGCCAGGATCTCCGCCGTGCAGCAGATGATCGGCGCATCCGCGTTGATGGAGGCGTCGCCGGTGATCATGCCCACGTTCTCGCGGCCAAAGAGGTCCACGAGGTCAAAGAACTTCTCGCTCACCAGCGCCTTGATGGGCGCGGTGTAGTAGGCACGCCGGTCCGTGCAGACGCTCATGAAGCACATGCCCAGCGCCACCATCGACTTGCCGGAGCCCGTGGGCGTTCCCAGGATCAGGTGGTCGCCCGCCGCCAGGGAGAGCAGCGCCTCCTCCTGGTGTGGCCAGAGCTCGATGCCGCGCGACTCCACCCAGCCCAGGAAGAGGTCGAGCGCCTCCTCGGCGGGGATGTTGGGGTAGGTCTCGTCGTCGGGCCAGGGTATGAGGCGGCCCAGCGATCCGGGCGCGTTGGGCCCCTCGTCGACGGTCTCGGGTGCGGGCGTGACGGGCATATGACTCCTTTCGTGCGGGCACCCATTCTAGCGCGGCGCGCCCTCCGCCCCGGCGGCGTGTCCGCGCGTCCGGGACCGGTGGAAGGTGGGTATTCCACTCCGAGCGGTCGGCTGAAGCCAGAAATCCCATTTGTATTGACAATGTCATGTGACGTTATATCATCACACATAATAAATCGGGCGAGAGGGAGGCACGCATGACGAGAATCGTACTGGCGTCTCACGGCCGTTTGGCCGACGGCATGAAAGACACCCTGAGCTTCATTCTTGGTGACCTTCCCAACGTCTCGACGATTTGCGCCTACGTTGACCAGGACGTCTCGCTGCGCAGTCAGATTGACCAAACGTTCGCCGAGTTCTCCCCGGAGGACGCGGTCGTCGTGGTGACGGACATATTCGGCGGGAGCGTAAACAACGAGTTCATGGCGCTGCTGGGGGAGAAGGACTTCATTCTCGTGGCGGGCATGAACATGCCGACGCTCGTCGAGCTGGTCTCCGAGGACGAGCCCACCGTCGAGGGGGTCCAGAGCGTTGTCGAGCGGGGAAGGCGGTCGATCCTCGTCTGCAACGGGTTGGCCTCCGACGAGTCCGAGGAGTTCTAGGCCATGGACGCCCAGTCCCTCTACCCCATGAACATTTGCTACCGCTACTTCGACCTCGAGGGGTTCTTCGCCAGCTGTGCGCGCCTTGGCCTGCACTCGGCCGAGCTGTGGCTCTGTCCGCAGCACGTTTTGGTCAACGGTCAGTTCTCCGAGGGCCCCGAGCGCCTTCTTCGCCTCATGGACGCCTATGGCGTGCGCCTCGCATGCCTGTGCGGGGAGCAGAACAACCCAAAGCCCAACAACATAGCCGCCCGCGAAGAGCTTCTCGTGAGCAACACGAGGTCCTACTTCGAGAAAGTCATAGACCTTGCACAGGCGACCAGCTGCCCGAAGGTGCTCGTCACCCCGGGGTGGAACTACTACGACGAGCCCGTCGAGCGGGCGCGCGAGCGGAGCGTCACCATGCTGCGCCGGCTTGCCGACTATGCAGCCGAGCGGGGGATTGACCTCGTGCTCGAGAGCATTTGGACAAAGTCGTCCGAGGTCGGTCCCGACATCGCGTCGCTCGCGCTGATCAAGGAGCGGGTCAATCGGGACAACCTCCTCGTGACCATTGACTTTGGCGCCATGTCGGCGGCGGGCGAGACTGTGGACGACTGGTTCGAGGCCTTTGGCGACGACGTGGCCCACTGCCACTTCGTCGACGGCACCCCGACCGGTCACATGCCCTGGGGTCACGGGGAACTCGACATGCTCGAGAGCCTGCGCGCCTTTGAGCGGCACGGGTATCGCGGCGGATTCTCGCTCGAGTACGTCCACCCCATGAGCTTCCGCGACCCCGAGTCCTACGTCCGGGAGACCAGGGAGCTCTACGAGGGCTGCCTTGCCCAGTTAGCACACCACAAAAACAGCCAGCCAGAGAAGGAAGAGAGGTAGCACATGATCAAGCTTTGCCGCGTTGACCACCGACTCCTGCACGGCCAGGTCGCGTTCTCCTGGTGCCACGCACTGGGGGCGGACGCCATTCTCGTCGCCTCGGACGCGGCGGCGAGCGATCCCATTCGCATGAAGACCATGCGCCTGGCCAAGCCGGTGGGCATGAAGCTCGTGATTAAGAGCATCGACGACTCCATTGCAGCCATAAAAAGCGGCGTGACCGACAAGTACAAGCTCCTTGTCGTGACCGGGAGCGTGGCGGACGGCGCACGCCTCGTCGAGGAGTGCGGCATTCCCTCGCTCAATCTCGGCGGCACCGAGAAAACGGACCAGACCACCAAGACCCTGGGAATCGCGGTTCACGTCACCGACCAGGAGCGCGAGACTCTGCGAGCGCTTGTCGAGAAGGGCGTCGAGGTCGAGGTCAGACAGGTGGCAAAGGACAAGAAGGCGGTACTGTCCGCGGCAGATCTCTAGCCGCGGACCAAGGGGATTCTCCGCACGACAACCAAGCAAGGAGGGAAACACATGGCACTGCAAGCTTTTCTCATTGGCCTCATAGTGTTCGTGGGCAAGGCCGACTACTTCGTCGGCACCGCGATGCTGGGACGGCCGCTCGTTCTCGGCGCGCTCGTCGGACTCGCGCTGGGCGACGTTCCCACGGGAGTCATGATCGGCTTCCAGCTCGAGCTCGTCTTCATGGGCATGCAGGCGATCGGAGCTTCGATTCCGCCTGACATGATCGTTGGCTCGGTGCTCGGCACGGCCTTTGCGATCACGACGGGCAACGGCATTGACACGGCCGTCACCATTGCCATGCCCGCCGCGGTTCTCTCGGCCTTTGTGGTCAACCTCTTCTACGGCGTCATTACTCCGATCATGGCCCGTTCCGCGGACAAGTTCGCGGCCGAGGACAACGACAAGGGGATTTCTGCGATCTTCCTGGCCAACGGCTTCCTGTTTGACGTGACCTTCGGCGTCATTGGCTTCGTGGCCTTCATGTTTGGCGGGGACGCGGTGTCCGCCCTGGTCAACAGCATTCCCGCCTGGCTCACGACGGGCATAACCATTGCCACGGGCATTCTTCCCGCCCTCGGCTTCGCCCAGCTGGTGACCATGATCGTCTCCAAGGAGACCGCGGTCTTCCTGCTGCTCGGCTTCCTGCTCGCCGCATACCTCGGCGTTCCCGTCCTCGGCATCGTCTGCTTTGCCGTCGTGCTCGTTGGCGTGCTGATGATGGCCCACATCTTCATTCCCAGCCAGGGTTCTGCTCTCGAGACGGAGGTTGACGATGACAACGAGTTCTAACGAGAAGAAGCTCACCAAGAAGGAGCTCAACAGCCTCTTCTGGAGGTCGTTCACCACTTCCCACGCATGGCACTTCGAGCGTCAGCAGCACATGGCGTTCTGCTGGTCCATGATTCCGGCGATCAAGAAGCTTTACGACAACCGCGAGGACCGCATTGCCGCCTACCAGCGCCACCTCGAGTTCTACAACTGCCAGACCACCATGCAGCCCCTGATCGGCGGCATCGTCGCGGCCATGGAGGAGGAGAACGCCAACAACGAGGGCTTCGACACCTCGTCGATCAGCTCTATGAAGGTCGCGCTCATGGGGCCGCTCGCCGGAATCGGCGACTCCCTCATTGCCGGCACCCTGCGCATAATTGCGACCGGCATCGTCGGTGGCCTCTGCATGAGCGGCTCGATTCTCGGCCCGATCCTGTTCCTGGCGATCTACAACGTGATCACCATCGCCCTGCGCTACCTCGGCGTGAAGTACGGCTACGGTCTCGGCGGCAACATAATCTCCAAGGTCTCCGACACGAGCGTCATGCAGAAGCTCACGACCGCGCTGTCCGTCGTCGGCCTCATGGTCATTGGCGCCATGGTCGCGACGAACGTTGTGGTGAGCACGCCGATTGCCTTTGACCTCAACGGCACCGCGTTCTCCCTCCAGGAGACCTTCGACTCGATCTTCCCGTGCCTGCTTCCCGTCGCCGCCTTCGCGGGGCTGTACACCCTGAACAAGAAGGGTGTGAACATCCTCGCGCAGATCATTGGGATCATGGTCCTGGGCGTTGTCCTTGGAGCTCTTGGGATTCTCGGATAAGGGAGAGACGATGCTTGAGTTTTGCCTTGACACCGGCGACTTTGAAATGGTGAAGGCCGCCAGCAAGATCTACCCCATTAACTGCTACAGCATGAACCCCTCCATTGCGGTCAGGTGCCTCGAGGGCACCGGGAGGACCTTCATTCAGAACGCCCTCGACATTCGCGGCGTCATCGGAAGCGAGACCCCCTTCTTCCTCGAGGCCATGGGCGACACCGCCGAGGAGCTCGTCGAAGACGCCCAGGCAATGGTCAAGGCCGTGCCCGGAAACACGTTCGTGAAGATCCCGGCGTGCCCCGAGGGCTTCAAGGCGATCTCCCTGCTGCGCGATCTGGGGATTCGCACGTCCTGCACGGCGGTCTACACCTTTAACCAGGCCATGCTCGCAGCCGTGGCGGGCGCCTCCTACGTCGCGGTGTACGTGAGCCGCCTCGACAAGAACGGTGGCGACGGCATAGACGTCGTGAGGCGCATAAAGGAGGCGTTCGTCTCCCATGGCATTGACTGCGTGGTGAGCGCCGCCTCTCTGAAGACCCCGCTCGACCTTCAGAGGGCCATTGAGGCGGGCGCCGAGAACGTTACCGTTGACCTGCCCATGCTTGGCGCCATGGCCGTTCACCCCATGACGCAGGGAACGCTTGACACCTTCAAGTCCGACTGGGAGGGGCTGTTCGGCAAGGGCGCGAGAATAGCCAACATGGTCGCGTAGCGCACGACCTCGGCCCCCGCCGCGCGTCGGCGGGGGCCTCTCTACCGTTTGGGGTGGCCATGATCGAGATCTGTCTTGTGAGCATGAGCCTGGACGAGGTGAGAGCCGCCACGGGGACGTACCCCTGCAACTGCTTTGCCGACAATCCGACCGTTGCCGTTCAGGGGATCGGGGACTCGGGGGAGGGCTTCCTGGCGCGCTCGCGCGCCCTTCGGGAGCTGATCGGGTCCGAGGCGAAGCTCTATCTCGAGGTCATGGGCGACACGTGCGAGGAAATGGTTGCTGACGCGCGCAGGATCGTCGCCGAGGTCCCCGGCAACACGCTCGTGAAGATTCCCGCGTGCCCCGAGGGCTACCGAGCCATACGCGAGCTTGCCGAGGTTGGCATACGCTCCTCCTGCACGGCGGTCTTTGACGTCGAGCAGGCGCTTCTCGCCGAGGCGGCGGGCGCCGTTTGCGTCGCGGTCTACGTGAGTCGCCTTGACCGGGCGGGGTGCGACGGCATGGGAGTCGTGCGCGACATTGCGGCCGCCTTCCGGGAGATTGGTGCGCGAGCAATGGTGTGCGCCGCCTCGCTCAAGACGCCGCGCGACGTCGAGCGGGCGCTGCTCGCCGGGGCCGAGAACGTCACCGTCGACCTTGCGCTCCTCGACCAGCTGGCGACGAGCCCGCTCACGTGAGTCGACCTGTTGAATCGAATCGAAAGGAGCCTGCATGAGGGCTTGGGGATCGGTGGGGCACTACCTTCAGGGCCCCGGAATCATAGACCACGCGGCTCGCTACGCGAACCTGTTTGGAACGAGGCACCTCTTTGTCGTGGACGCTTTCGTGCAGCACATGCTGGGGGACTCGCTCTTCTCCGAGTACGGGGACCTTGGCGGGTCCTCCTATGACCTCGTGACCTTCGAGGGGGAGATCAGTAGGGGGAGCGTCGAGCGCGTCCGCCGCGAGGCCGGGGCCGGCCATGACGTGATCGTGGCGGTCGGGGGCGGAAAGGTGATCGACGTCGCGAAGATGCTGGCGGCAGACGGTGCCGCGCTGGTGGTGTGCCCAACGATCGCGGCGACCGACGCCCCGACGAGCGCGATGTCGATTCTCTACAGCGACGAGGGGGAGATGAACGACATCGTCATTCACGTAAAGAACCCCGACCTCGTGCTCGTCGACACGCGCGTGATCGCGAACGCCCCCGTCAGGTTTCTTTCCGCGGGCATTGGCGACGCGCTCTCGACGTACTACGAGGGCGTCTCGAACGAGCGGACGGGACACGCGAACTACGTGTGGTGCGACACCGAGAGCGGCGTGGCCACACTCGCCGGAAGGGCCGTGGCCCGCGCCTGCGTCGAGACGCTGTTTCGAGACGGGCCTGCCGCCGTGCGGGCCAACGCGGCCAGAACGGTCACGCCCGCCCTCGAGAACGTGGTGGAGGCCAACGTTCTTCTCAGCGGCATAGGGTTCGAGAACGTTGGGTGCTCGCTCGCTCACGGATTGGGCAACGCCATGACGGTGGTGTCGAACGGAGAGAGATCCATGCACGGGGAGCGCGTGGGCTTCTCGACCCTGAGCCTGCTCATAGCCGAGGACTACCCCTCAGAGGAGATCGAGCGCGCGGCACACCTGTGCGTGGACTGTGGCGTCCCGGTGACGTTCGAGGAGCTGCGTCTCGACCCTTCGTCAGACGACCTCGAGAAGATCGCCCGGGCGGCCCTGGAGGCGGAGTCCTGGGGGGCGAGTCCGGTGCACCTCGACGTGAGGGAGGTCGTGGACGTCCTTCTCGCCACCGACGCCCTGGGTCGCCGAATGAGGGGCGCCGAGGGCGCGCCTACGAGGTAACGACGCGTCCGTCGGGGGAGATGACGAACCTAAACGAGGCCCGGTCCCCTCGCATGACCGACTTGGAGTAGTGGAGGGGTACCCCGTCGGCGTCCCTGGTGATCTTGTAGAGGACGTAGAGCGGGGAGCCGACGAAGCACGAGAGGAGCCGGGCCTCGCTCTCGCGGGCGGTCGAGACGTCGAGAACGAGCTCCTCGTTTCCGAGCACGCATTGGTAGGTGCTGGTGAGAAGGCTGTAGAGACTCATGTCCTCGCCGAGGTCCTCGAGGAAGTTGGGGAAGAGCTGGGCGGAGACGTAGACGTAGTCTATGGCGATCGGAATGGACTCCTCGTATATGAGACGCTCGACCATGGAGACGCGCGAGCCCTCCGGAATCTCCAGGGCCTTGGCGAGCCGCCCCGTCGCGCTGAGCGTCTCCCTGCTGAGGACGCGCCGTGGGCTCTTCCCCCCGACCTCGGAGAAGGCGTGGTAGCCAAAGTAGTTGGGGGAGCCCTTCCGAATCATGCGCTTGGGGGCGGAGACGAACGTCCCGCGGCCGCGGAGCCGGTATATGAGGCCCTCGTCGACGAGGTTTTGGACCGCGCGGCGCACGGTAATGCGACTGACGCCAAACTGCTCGCAGAGCTCCTGCTCCGTGGGAAGACGCGCTCCGACCTCGAGCTCCCCCGAGATTATCTTCTGGCGGAGACTGTTCTCCACCTGGGTGTAGAGCAGGTCAGGGCGCGCGGTGCTGTCTGGCGCCATGTGAGCCTCCCGTGGTTCGAGCTGTCAAGCATTGGCATAAGAGTATATGACGACATGATACAAGCAAAATTCAAACCGCGACGAGGTTCCCATCTTCACATTTCGTTCAGCAATGCTCGAGCGGCCTCCGGGCGCGGCGCGGGTATACTCGGGACATGCTGACGAAAGGGGCTCCCATGACCGATTTTCTGCAGCTCGCGCACGACCGCTACTCCTGCCGCGACCTCTCCGACAGGCCCGTGGAGGCCGAGAAGATCGACGCGCTCGTGGAGGCCGCCGTCGCCGCGCCCACGGCGGTCGACAAGCAGCCCTGGCACCTCTGGGTCGTGGAGAGCCCGGAGGCGGTGGAGCGTCTCTCGGCCCTCACGCGCTTCTCGTTTGGCGCCAAGGTCATCCTCATGCTGGGGGCCCGGGCGGACGAGGCGTGGGTCCGCAAGTACGACGACCGCAACTTCGCGGACGTGGACGCCTCGATCGTGGGGACGCACATCATGCTCGCGGCGCACGACCTGGGGCTGGGCACCACGTGGGTCGGTCACTTCGACGCGCCGGCCGTGCACGAGGCCTTCCCGGAGACCGCCGGCTACGACCTCGTGGCGCTCTTCCCGATCGGCTATCCAGCCGACGACGCCGAGCCCTCGGCCATGCACCTCAGGCGGCGCCCCACCGAGGAGCTTGTGACGAGGCTGTGAGCGCCGAAACGCGCGCTTGAGTGACGGGAGCGTCACACCGCTGAAAGCGGCTAACTGATACGCTGGTGCTCTCATTATCGGGCCCGCGGAACGCGCGCCCGCCAGCCTCGTCCCACGGGTGGTTCCCATGAAGCAGAGCACGCCCCGCCATGGAGCTCGCACGTCGCACAGCCGCAGGCCGGCACGTCGCTCGCGCCGTGGCTCGCTCGTCTTTGTCGTCCTCGCCCTTCTCGCCGTCACGGCGTTCGTGGGCGGGGGCGCGTGGCTGTGGCTCAACAGGACCGTGAGCGTGCGCGTCAACGGGACGCTCGCCGACGTGCGCCACGACGCCACCCTCGAGGAGATCATCGCCGCCCAGAAGGTCGAGGTTGCCCCGGGCGACCTCGTCTCGGTCGGGGGCGCCGTGATCTCGGAGGGCGGCGGCGCGCCGTTCTCCGCGACGGTCGCTGGCAGGGAGCTCGACGCCGAGCAGATCGCGGCATTCCGCGCGGAGGGCAACGAGGAGATCGTCTTCGGCGACGGTGCCGACGTGACCGAGGCCTCGCACGAGGAGGAGCGCGAGACCGCGCCCAAGATGGAGCCCTACGAGCGAATCGGCGCCATCACCTACGTGGCCCAGTGGGGCCGCGCGGGGAAGGCGGTCTACACCGTGGGCGATGTCTCCGGAGAGGCGGTCCTCAAGGAGGAGGTCGAGCCGGTCCAGAACGCCGTGATCGAGAGCGTCAACCCCACGCCCGACGACGGCTCCAAGGTCATCGCGCTCACCTTTGACGACGGCCCCAGCTCCTACACGCAGCGCTACCTGGACATCCTCGACAAGTACGGCGCCCGCGCGACCTTCTTCTGCCTCGGCTCCGCCGCGGCCGCCAACCCCGACCTCGTGAAGGCCATCGAGGACCAGGGGTCCCAGGTCGCCTCGCACACCCAGAACCACCAGCAGCTCACGACCCTCGACGCGGCGACGCTCCAGTCCGAGGTCACCGACGCGTTCTCCGCCATATCCTCGTCCGGCGCGCCTGCGACGACGGTGCTGCGCCCGCCCTACGGCGACTTCAACAACGACACCTGGCTCGCCTCGGGCGCGACGCTCTCGGCGTCCGTGATCTGGAACCTCGACAGCGAGGACTGGCGCCTCCCGGGTGCCGACGCGATCGTCTCCAACTGCACGAACGGCGCCTACTCGGGCGCGATCGTCCTCATGCATGACGGCGGCGGCAACCGCGACCAGGACCTCGAGGCGCTCCCCAGGATCATCGAGGCGCTCCAGGCCCGCGGCTACAAGTTCGTGACGATCAACGAGCTCATGGCCATGGACAGCCGCATCCCCGAGGACGTCGCCTCCGGCAACGCCACGCTGCCGGAGGGCGCCGTCTGGCCCACCGAGATGGCTGCGACGGAGTAGGGGACTTCCGCTACTTCACGCCGTACTGCTCGTAGTAGGCGTCGATCGCGGCCTTGAGCTCGGGCGTGATCACGGTGCCGTCGAGCGCCTCGACGACCTCGGCCATGCTCACGATGCTCGCCACGGGAAATCCGTAGCGCTCCTGGATCTCCTCCTGCGCGGTCACGACGCCGCCCTTGCCGACCTCCATGCGGTTCAGCGAGACGATCAGGCCCTTGACCTCAACATTGGCGGCGCCCGTCACCTTGGGGTAGGTCTCGTCGATGGACTTGCCGGAGGTGGTCACGTCCTCGATCATGACCACGCGGTCGCCGTCCGCGAGCGCCGAGCCCAGGAAGCTGCCCTTGTCGGCGCCATGGTCCTTCTCCTCCTTGCGGTCCGAGCAGTAGCGGACCTCCTTGCCGTAGAGGTCGTGGAGGGCGATCGCGGTGGTGACGGACAGGGGGATGCCCTTGTATGCCGGCCCAAAGAGCACGTCGAAGTCCAGGCCAAAGTTGTCGTTGATGGCGTGCGCGTAGTACTCGCCCAGGCGCTTGAGCTGGCTGCCCGTGACGTAGGCGCCCGCGTTCATGAAGAACGGGGACTTGCGACCGCTCTTGAGGGTGAAGTCGCCGAACTTCAGGACGTTCGACTCGACCATGAACTCGATGAACTCGCGCTTGTAGGCTTCCATGCTGCTCCTTCCGGGGGGCGGGCGTTCTTGTCGCTGACTCGATTCTAGCCGACCGCCCTTCTCGCCCGCGTGTCTTTTGCGGCCTCAAAAGTCACGCGGATTTTTCGGCTATCTGGGAAAACGTGGAGCCTCGTCCGAGATTTGCGGCCTCAAAAGTCACGTGACAATGAGCGGCCTTCGATGCGCTAGAGTTAGGGGCTGGAAATCAGGCGAGAAGAACCATCGAAGGAGTATCCGTGGAACGCACGCACATCTCGCAGCTCTTTGCCGACATGGACGCCCTGGGCGGCACCACCGTCACCGTTGCCGGCTGGGTCCGCTCGGTCCGCGACATGAAGAACTTTGGCTTCGTCATGCTCAACGACGGTTCCTGCTTCAAGGACCTGCAGGTCGTCATGAACCGCGAGCGCCTGGCCAACTACGACGAGATCGCCGCCACGGGCGTGGGCTCCGCGCTCGTGGTCACGGGCACGCTCGCGCTCACGCCGGACCGCCCGCAGCCCTTTGAGCTCCAGGCCGAGAAGATCGTGGTGGCTGGTGCCTCCGCCCCGGACTACCCCATGCAGAAGAAGCGCCAGACCCGCGAGTTCCTGCGCACCCAGCAGCACCTGCGCAGCCGCACCAACCTCTTCCGCGCCGTCTTCCGCGTGCGCTCCGTGGCCGCCTACGCCATCCACCGCTTCTTCCAGGAGCGCGGCTTCGTCTACGTGAACACGCCGATCATCACCACCTCCGACGCCGAGGGCGCCGGCGAGATGTTCCGCGTGACCACGCTTGACGTGGAGAATCCGCCGCGCACCGAGTCCGGCGCCGTCGACTGGTCGCAAGATTTCTTCGGCCACGCCGCCAACCTCACCGTCTCCGGCCAGCTCCAGGCCGAGAACTTTGCGCTGGCCTTTGGCGACGTCTACACCTTTGGCCCCACGTTCCGCGCCGAGAACTCCAACACGCGCCGTCACGCCGCCGAGTTCTGGATGGTCGAGCCCGAGATGGCCTTCTGCGACCTCGCCGGCGACATGGCCTGCGTCGAGGACATGCTCAAGTACGTGATCAACTACGTGATGGATGCCTGCCCGGACGAGATGGAGTTCTTCAACAAGTTCGTCGACAAGGGCCTCATCGAGCGTCTCACGCACGTGGCCACCTCGGACTTTGCGCACGTCACCTACACCGAGGCCATCGAGATCCTGCAGCAGGCCGCCGCCTCCGGCCACGTCTTCGAGTACCCCGTGGAGTGGGGCTGCGACCTCCAGACCGAGCATGAGCGCTACCTCACCGAGGAGCACTTCAGGCGCCCGACCTTCGTGACCGACTACCCGGCCGCCATCAAGGCCTTCTACATGCGCCTGAACGACGACGGCAAGACCGTGGCGGCCGTTGACTGCCTCGTGCCCGGCATCGGCGAGATCGTGGGCGGCTCGCAGCGCGAGGAGCGCCTCGACGTCCTCGAGCGCCGCATCGCGGAGCTGGGCATGGAGCCCGAGCAGTACAAGTACTACCTCGACCTGCGCCGCTACGGCGGCTGCGAGCACGCCGGCTTTGGCCTGGGCTTCGAGCGCATGGTGATGTACCTCACCGGCGTGGACAACATCCGCGACGTCATCCCGCACCCGCGCACCGTGGGCAACGCGGACTTCTAGGGTTCGGGCGGCGCGCCCGTCCGGGGGAGGCCCCATGGCACGCAGGACGCTCACGCGCAGAGAGTTCTTCTCGCTCGCCGGCATGGCCGGCCTGGGTGCCCTTGCGGGCTGCTCCCGCAGCGAGGCGCCCGCTCCGTCCGACGACGCCCTCGAGCGGGCGACCGTCCTCGACGAGGCGGCGCCCGACGAGCTCGCCGTCCTCGCGATCGGCGACGTCCTCGTGCACCAGCGCGTCTGGGAGAGCGGCGTGCGCGCGGACGGCACGCGCGCCTACGACCACCTCTTCGCCCAGGTGGCGGACGACGTGGCCGCCGCGGACGTGGCCGTCGTCGGCCAGGAGACCATCCTCGGCGGCGAGGGGCTGGGACTCTCCGGCTATCCCACGTTCAACAGCCCGCAGGAGATCGGCGACGCCGAGGTCGCCGCGGGCTTTGACGTCTCGCTCGGCGCGTCCAACCATGCCCTCGACAAGGGCATGGCGGGCATCGAGTCCGCGCTCTCGTACTGGCGCTCCGCACACCCCGAGGTCCTGGTCACCGGCATCGCCGACAGCCAGGAGGCCTTCGACGTCATTCCGCTGGTCGAGCTCGAGGGGCATCGCATCGCCGTGCTCAACTACACCTACGGCACCAACGGCATCCCCCTGCCGCAGCCCTGGGCCGTACGCCTGTTGGACGAGGCTCGGATCGCCGAGGACGCGGAGGCTGCCCGCGCCGCGGGCGCCGAGGCGATCCTGGCCTTCCCGCACTGGGGCGTAGAGTACGCCGCCGGGCCGAGCGACGACCAGCGCCGCTGGGCGCAGGTCCTCGCCGACGCCGGCGTCGACGCGATCATTGGCAGCCATCCCCACGTCATGCAGCCCTTCGAGGTGATCGAGGACGCCGACGGCCGTGCCGTGCCCGTGTTCTGGTCCCTGGGCAACTTCACCTCCACGTCCCCGCGCAAGGACACGATGGTGGGCGCCATGGCACAGGTCTCGCTGCGCTTCGACGGTGGCCGCGAGGTCACCTCGTGCACGCTCACGCCGCTCGTCACGCATCGCGCGGACGGCACCGCGTTCACCACCTACCGGCTCCGCGACTACACCGAGGAGCTGGCCGCGGCCAACCAGGTCAGGCTGGTCTCCGGCTGCGCCGACTTCTCTCTCCCGTGGTGCGTCGACTTCTGCGCGGAGCGCCTGGGAGACGGCTTTGACGCCGCGTCCGGCGCGCTGGTGTGGGAGGCCTGACAAAGGGGTACCATCAGGGAAACGCCGCTCGAGGGGGTTCCCATGGGTCTTCACTGCTCTGACTGTGCCTACGCAACGTTCATGCTCCACGAGGAGTCGGGCCTCTACCAGGGGGCATGCAGCCGCGGCTACACGCTCACCAACCCGCACGTGGCCACGACCCCCGAGAACCACTTCGCCGAGCGGCCCGAGGGCCTGGTCCCCACGGTGGACCCCTTTGGCGCGGAGTATCTGCGCACCTCCAACGTCTGCGAGCGCTTCCTCCTGCCGCGTAATGCCCACGGCAGGCGCCGCGGCGGCAGCCGCTAGCCCCTCCGCCCGCCGAATCCGGAGAAACGCTTTCCCGTCGTGGGTGCCTTTCAGCTACTCTTCTGTCAAATGAGGCTTCCAACGGGGAGGTAACCATGAGGCTGAGAAGGACCCTGGGGGCGCTCGCTGGAGCGTTCGTGCTGGCAACGTCGCTCGTCGCGTGCGGCGGCGGCACGTCTGGTCCCGACCTGGGGGAGATGCGCGACGAGCTCGTCGGGACATGGGAGCTCGTCAGCGCCGAGTCGGACGACGACTCGTGGGACGAGCAGACCGTGGACTCCATGGCCGACGCGGGCATGCTCGTGACGATCGACCTCGACAAGGATGGCAGCCTCATCTACAACGAGGTGGGCAACCAGCAGGAGGGCTCCTGGTCCGTCGAGGAGGACGGCGCCCTCACCTTCGAGCTGGGCGGCGCCGAGGTTGACGTCCCGTTCTCGGGAGACACGCTGACCCTCGATGCGTCGGGCATGACGATGGTCTTCGAGAAGGAGTCCGACGACCCCAACATGGACCGTCAGCCCAAGGACAACGTTGGCGACACGGTGGAGGAGCTGACCGACGAGCTCGTCGAGTCGGACGGCGACGACACGGGTGACACCGCCGACGTGAACGACCCCGACAGCTTTGCCTACCTCTTCAACGACGAGATGATCTTCATGCAGAAGATGATCTACGTGGGTGCGACCGAGACGGCCCCGCTCGACCTCACCGTCGCCGATGACGCGGCCGTGCTCATCCAGATCACGGGCATCGCCGAGGACGTCGAGGGTGACACGGGCTACCTCGTCCACGTGGAGAACCGCTCCGACATGGACCTCGTGGTGGTCAACTACACGACCACGCTCGACGGGCAGGACGTCTGGGACTACGCGACGCTGTCGTGCACGGTCAGGGCGGGCGAGTCCGACGACGCCTTCTTCTACTTCGACCACGACGTGGTGACGGTGGGCGAGGGCTCGGCGGTCGAGGCCACGCTCGTCGCGCTCGACGTCAACCAGGACCTGCACGGGCTCTACAGCATGAGCCTCTAGCGGGATGCCTCGAGAGGGGTCTATCATGGGGCGGGGTGCTGCGGCGCCCCGCCCTTCTCGTCAACGAATGCGGAGGAACCATGGCAGACAACACGCGTGACCTCATCTTCCCCACGCCCATCTTCCACGGCAAGATCTGGGGCGGGCGCAAGCTGGCCGACGACTTCGGCTACCAGATTCCCGACGGTCCCATCGGCGAGTGCTGGGCCATCAGCGCGCACCCCAACGGAGACTGCGTGGTGGCCGAGGGCCCCTGGGCGGGCAAGCACCTCTCCGAGCTCTGGGACGAGCACCGCGAGCTCTTCGGCGGCCTCGAGGGCGACCGCTTCCCGCTGCTGGTGAAGATCATCGACGCCAAGGATAACCTCTCCGTGCAGGTGCACCCCGACGACGCCTACGCCGGCGAGCACGAGAACGGCAGCCTCGGCAAGCGCGAGTGCTGGTACGTGCTGGGCGCCGACCCGGGCACGCAGATCGTGATCGGACAGCGCGCGCACGACCGCGCCGAGCTGGCGTCCATGATCGAGGAGGGCCGCTGGGACGACATGCTCAACCTCGTGCCGTGCAACGAGGGCGACTTCTTCCCCATCGAGCCGGGTACCGTCCACGCCATCCAGGGCGGCACGCTGATCCTGGAGACGCAGCAGTCCTCCGACGTCACCTACCGCGTCTACGACTACGGCCGCGTGGGCGACGACGGCAAGCCGCGTGACCTGCACATCCAGCAGAGCCTCGACGTGGTCGACTACGAGCAGCAGGCGCCCGCCTCGGGCGAGGTCACCGCACCGGAGGTGGACGGCGTGACCGAGCTCATGGAGTGCCCCAACTTCGTCGTGGACCGCGTGCGCGTGGAGGGCGAGAAGACCGTGGGCGAGGACTGGCCTTTCCTCTGCGTGAGCGTGATCGAGGGCGAGGGCTCCGTGCGCGCCGCCGATGCGGGCGCGGAGCACAAGATCGCGCGCGGCGCGCACTTCCTGGCGCCGTCCGGCTGCGGCGACCTGCTCTTCTCGGGTGACATGACCCTCATCACCTCCCGCGTCCCGTCGTAGGGGGCTGAGCTTCCGTACGAAAAAGGCGCCGCCGGGCGAGAGGCCCGAAGGCGCCTTTCGTTACGTGGTGAGGGAGAGGCTAGGCAGCCTTGATCTCCGCGCCGCAGTGCGGGCAGCGCGTGGCGCCCTCCTTGACCTCCTCGAGGCAGAAGGGGCAGTGCGGGGCGGCGGCCTCCTCGGCAGCCTCCTCCTCGGCGTCCTTCTTGGCGATGGCGTCCATCTTCTCGCGCATGGTGTTGAGGCCCTTGACCATGCAGAAGACCACGAAGGCGATGATCAGGAAGTTGATCACGGCGCCGATGAACGCGCCGAGGTCGATGTACTCGGGGGCGGCATCGGTGCCGGGGACCATCCACTTGAGGCCGGTGATGATGTCGCTGGCCCCGTCGGCGGCGCCGCCGGTGGCGGAGCTGGTGACGGCGGTGAGGAAGTGGATGCCCGGGGTGATGACGCTGGTCACGAGCGAGTTGACGATGGCGGTGAACGCACCGCCGACGATGATACCAACGGCCATGTCCATCACGTTGCCGCGGGCGATGAACTCCTTGAACTCGTCGACGATCTTCATTGATGAGCCTTTCTGTCTTGGATGCACAACTTATCAAGCATAGTATCTTCAGCAGAGACTCAGCTGGACTGTCAAGTTCAACCTTTGGATGAGCCCCATCCCAGCTCGTCGGTGTCGAGAAGGACGGTGAACGGCCCGTCGTTCACCAGGCTCACGCGCATGTCCGCCCCAAAGACGCCGCGACCCACGCGCGCCGGCCCCAGGTCCTTCTCGGCAAGGTCACAGAAGCGCTGGTAGAGGTGCTCGGCAAGCTCGGGGGCGGCCGCCCCGGTGAAGGAGGGCCGGTTGCCCCGGCGCGCGTCGGCGTAGAGGGTGAACTGGCTCACCACCAGCACGTCCCCTCCGGTGTCCACGAGCGACCGGTTGGTCTTCCCGGCGTCGTCGGCGCAGATGCGAAGTGCCGCGACCTTGCGCCAGAGGCGCTCGGTCAGCGCCTCGTCGTCGCCGGGGGCCACGCCCAGCAGCACGAGGTAGCCCGCGCCACAGCTGCCCACCACGGCGCCGTCCACCTCGACCTGCGCCCGCTCGACCCGCTGGATCAGCGCTCGCACGGCTAGGCCTCCAGACCGTAGATCTTCGAGAACTTGGCCGTGAGGTAGTCGGTGTAGTACGTCGGCGAGAAGGGCTCCCCGCAGGCCCCCTCGATGAGCTCGCCCGAGTCCTTGGAGCGGCCCCAGCGCCAGATCCTCTCGCCTAGCCATGCGCGGATGGGTGCGAGATCGCCCGCGGCGCAGGCGCCGTCGAAGTCGACGCCGTCCCTGACCATGGCCACCTTGATCTGCGCACCGTAGGCCGACCCCAGTGCGTAGGTGGGGAAGTAGCCAAAGTCGCCGCCCGCCCAGTGCGTGTCCTGCAGCGCGCCGCGCGCGTGATCGGGGACCTCAACGCCGAGGTATGCGCGGTACTTCTCGGCCCACAGGCGCGGGACGTCCGACGCGGTGGCCTCGCCCGAGAAGAGCGCGCGCTCGATCTCGTAGCGCACGAGAATGTGCAGGGGGTAGGTGAGCTCGTCGGCCTCGGTGCGGATGAGGCCCGGCTCGGCGCAGTTCTCCGCCAGGTAGAGCTGACGCGGCGTCACGCGCGCGAAGCGGCCCGGGAAGCGCTCGGTCAGCGCCGCCAGCAGCGTCGGCGCGAAGGCCTCGGAGCGCCCCACGAGGTTCTCGAAGAAGCGCGACTGCGCCTCGTGCATGCCCATGGACGTGCCGCCCCTGAGCGAGGTGTAGCGGTAGGCGGGATCCACGCCCTGCTCGTAGAGGGCGTGGCCGCCCTCGTGCAGCATGGAGAACACGTTGGAGAGGACGTCGTCCTCGTAGGCGTGGCTCGCGATCAGGACAAAGCCCGTGGACGGGCCGCCCGTGAACGGGTGCTCGGTGCGCCCCAGCCAGAGGGCCTTCTCGTCCACGCCCTCCAGGGCCACGAGGTCGCGCGCCAGCTCCCACTGACGGCCCTCGTCGAAGCGTCCCTCGACGCAGGAGCGGCCGGGCTTGCGCGTGCTGGCCATGCAGTCGGCGAGCAGCGGGACCACACAGTCCTTGACCTGCGAGAAGAACCGGTCGTAGAAGGCGGCGTCGCAGCCGGGCTCGTACTCGTCGAGCCAGACGTCGTAGGGGTCGCGGGCGTCGTCGCGGGCGGCGGCCATGCGCAGGCGCGCCTCCACGATGCGGTCGAGGTAGGGGGAGAACGCCTCCCAGTCGCCCACGGACTTGGCGCGGCGCCAGACGTCCTCCGCCTCGCAGGTGAGCCGGCTGAAGGCGGCCTGCTCGTCGGCGGGTATGCGCACGAGGGCGTCGCGGTCGCGCGCGAGCACGCGGACCTGGGCGCGCTGCGTGGCGCTCAGGAGCTCCGGGGCGGCCGCCAGGCGCTCGAGGACGTCGCCCACGTCCGGATCGCAGAGCGCCTCCACGCGGGCGCGCTCGAGCTCGGCGAGGGCCTCGCCGCGCTCGGCCGTTGCCTTGGGCGGGTCGATCACCGGCCCGAGCGAGCCGATCTCGTCGATCGCGTAGCGCAGCGAGAAGAGCGTGCGCTCGAGCTCGTCGAGCGCGGAGATGTCTGCCCTCGGGTTGGAGAGCGCGGCGTTGACCTCGGCCATGGGTCCTCCTTTGCATAGGGACGTCTCCAGTGTAGCCGTCGCGCCCGCGCTCGTCCTTCTCGCCCGCCCGCTCATCCCGTCCGCCCCGAAGGTTATGCGACATCCCCGAGGTTATGCGGCATGGCTGGTCGAGAAGGACGCGGCGATTTTCGCGTTTGTGCAGGTGAGAGCCTCGGCCTTTTCTGCGCATAACCTCGCCAACGTCGCATAACCTCGGGGATGTCGCATAACCTCGGGGGCGAGGCTGGCGCGGCCCGCCCCCAGCCCGTTACCGACGGCACCGACCGGCCACGAAGTCGTCCGGCCGTCGCGGCGTCGCGGCCCGTATCATCGAGGGGATTGGAACGGACCGGCGCCGGCGCGCCTGACGAAGGAGGTCGCAATGGACAGGGTACTGGGCATCGACGTGGGCGGCACGAGCATCAAGGTTGGCCTCTTCACGCCCGAGGGCGAGCTGCTGGAGGAGCGCAAGATCCCCACGCCGGCGCTCACCACCGAGGATGCCTACGCGGTCGTGACCTCGGGCATCACGCGCGTCCTCGCCGCGCACGACAGCGCCCCGGCGGACGTCATCGCCTGCGGCCTGGACATCCCCGGCCCCGTGGCCGAGGACGGCACCGTGGGATTCCTCCCCAACATCGAGCTCGACCCCGAGGGCCTCGTCGGCGCCATCACCGCAACCTTCCCGCGCGCCACGGTCGCCTTCGTCAACGACGCCAACGCCGCCGCCCTCGGCGAGATGTGGGCGGGCTCGGCGCGCGGCGTCCAGAGCTTCGTCCTCATCGCCCTGGGGACCGGCGTGGGCGCCGGCGTGGTCGTGGGCGGTCGTCTCATCGCGGGCGCCTTTGGCGCGGGCGGCGAGGTCGGCCACATCACCGTCGAGCGAGACGAGCCGCTCACCTGCGGCTGCGGTCGCCACGGCTGCCTGGAGCAGTACGCCTCCGCCAAGGGCGTGGTGCGCCTCTACCTCGAGGAGTGCGAGCGTCGCGGCGTGAAGCCCGTCGACGTGGAGCACGCCACCGACACCCTCTCCGTCTTCCAGGCGCTCTCCGCCGGCGACGAGTGCGCGGCCATCGCCATCGACAAGATGTGCGACTACCTCGCCCTCGCCATGTCCCAGATCTCCTGCATCGTGGACCCGGGCATGTACCTGATCGGCGGCGGCGTGGCGGGCGGCTTCTCCACCTTCGCGCCCAAGCTGCGCGAGCGCTTCCAGGAGCTCGCGCTCTCGCCGTGCCGCGACGTCAAGATCGAGGCCGCCGGCCTCGGCAACCAGGCGGCCATGTACGGCTGCGCCTACGAGGCCCTGCGCCTCCGCGACGAGCAGTAGGGCACGTCCTTCTCGCCCGCGCGCTGAGCCCTGCGTCCCTGGGGCGCCCGCAGGTCCGCAAGACGGCCTGCGGGCGCCTCTTTCGTGCGGCTCGCGCCCGGTCGGGCGGCGCTCGGAGGGCTTTCGTTTTGCACTGGTCTGCGATAAGGGAAACCACCACCGGCGGGGATTGGCCGGCAAGTGGACCAAACGGTAAGCACTTGGCCTTTCTTTCGATTCCTTTCTCTTTTCTGCGAAATGCTGCGGCATAATGCAGATATGTGGTGTTCACGTGAAGAACACGAAGCGTTTTGATGCAAGAGAAAGGAGCGAGCATGGCAGAGAAGACCACCTACGACCTCCTGGCCGTGACGGGCTGTCCGACGGGCATCGCCCACACCTACATGGCCAAGGAGGCCCTGGAGAAGGCCGCCGCTGCCAAGGGCCTCACCATCAAGGTGGAGACCCAGGGCCAGGTCGGCGCGGAGAACGAGGTGACGCCCGCCGAGATCCGTGCGTGCAAGGCCGTCATCATCGCCGCCGACAAGGACGTCCAGCCCGAGCGCTTTGAGGGCAAGCCCCTCATCAGCGTCGGCGTGACCGCCGCCATCAAGGACCCGGATGGCCTGATCGACAAGGCCCTCGCCGCCAAGGCCGAGGGCGAGCTCTCCGCCGAGGTCGCCAACGCGTCGGCCGACGAGGTCGTCGAGAAGGAGTCCATCGGCCACCAGATCTACCGCCACCTCATGAACGGCGTCAGCCACATGCTGGTCTTCGTCGTCGCCGGCGGCGTGCTCACGGCCCTGTCGTTCCTCTGGGGCATCACGTCCTACGACTCCACGGCCTCCGACTACAACTCCTTCGCCGCGATGCTCAAGATCATCGGCGGCATCGCCATGAACCTCATGGTGCCCGTGCTCTCGGCCTACATCGCCGAGTCCATCGGCAAGCGCCCGGCGCTGGTCCCCGGCTTCGTCGCCGGCATGATCTCCATCCAGGGTCTGCCCGTCAACGCCGAGACCGGCCTCATCGACGCCGGCGGCGCGGGCGTTGGCTTTGGCTTCCTCGGCGGCATCATCGGCGGCTTCCTCGCCGGCTATGTGATCGTCGCGCTGGAGAAGGTCTTCAGCGGGCTGCCCCAGAGCCTCAACGGCCTCAAGGCCATGTTCCTGTACCCGCTGTGCTCCACCTTCATCGTCGGCCTCGTCATGCTGGGCATCTCCGGCCCCATGGCCGCCATCAACCAGGCGATGATGGACTTCCTGCAGGGCCTCTACAACGCCGGTCCGGTGCCGCTGGGTCTGGCCATCGGCTGCATGTGCGCGTTTGACATGGGCGGCCCCGTCAACAAGGCCGCCTACACAACCGGCACCCTGCTGCTCACCGAGGCCATCGCCGCCGGCGTGGGCACCGAGGCCTACAACTTCGGCACCAACTTCATGGCTGCCGTCTCCGCCGCCTGCATCGTCCCGCCGCTGATCACCACCTTCGCGGTCATCGTGGGCAAGAAGTACTTCTCGCAGGAGGACCACGACGCCGGCCTGGTCAACTTCATCCTGGGCTGCACCCACATCACCGAGGGCGCCATCCCGTTCATGACCAAGAACATCTGGCCCGTCATGCCGATCATGATGCTCGGCTCCGCCATCGCGGCCATCCTGACGATCTTCCTGGGCGTCCACGACCCCGCCCCGCACGGCGGCTTCCTCGTGCTGCCCGTCGTCGACGGCGGCCTGCAGTGGGTGATCGCGATCCTCATCGGCGCGGTCATCGGCGGCATCCTCTTCGTGCTCTTCAAGAAGTACGACTACGACAAGAACGGCGGCAAGATCGCCGAGTAGCTCGGACGAGCGCTTGTCCCGGGGCCCGGCCATGCCGGGCCCCTTCTGTCACCACGCGAAGAGCTGGGAGGAGCAGCCGTGATCTACACCCTCACCACCAACCCCGCCGTCGACATGAACGTCAACGCGGGCACCCTCACCACCAAGAAGGTCAACCGCACGCGCGACGCGGTCTACACCCCCAACGGCAAGGGCCTGAACGTCTCGTTCACGCTGAAGCACTACGGGGTGGACTCCGTGATTCTGGGCTTCTTCGGTGGCTTCTCCGGCGACTACATCGTCCGCGAGGCCGAGAAGCGCTGCCCGGTGCGTCCCGTCCAGATCGACGGCATCACCCGTGTCAACATCTTCGTGACCACGCCCGAGGGCGAGTACAAGTTCCCCAACGCGGGCGCGCCCGTGAGCCGCGAGAAGCAGCTCGAGATGCTGGAGCTGCTGCGCGACCTCGACGACCTGGAGGTCCTCGTGGTCTCCGGCAGCCTCTCGCCCGAGATGGACGCCTCCTACTACGACGAGCTGATCGACGTGTGCCAGGAGAAGGGCGCTGAGTTCGTGCTCGACATCTCCCACCCGCACCTCGCCGAGCTCGTGGAGCGCCATCCGCTGCTGATCAAGCCCAACGACGAGGAGGTCGCGGAGATCTTCGGCGTGGACGTGAGCGACGAGGGCGACATCCTCGCGGCGCTCGCGCACATCCACGAGCGCGGCGCCAAGAACGTGCTGCTTACGCTCGGTGGCGAGGGTGCGTACTTCTCGAACGGAGAACACGTCTGGCGCGCGAGCGCGGCCAAGGTCGACGTGCTCTCCACCGCCTGCGCCGGCGACGCCACGCTGGCGAGCTTCCTCTCCGCGTGGCTCGGCGCCCGTGACGAGGTCGAGCCCGCCCTGGTGCGCGCGATGGCCACGGGCGGCAACGTCGCCATGTGCGCCGGCCTCGGCGACTTCGCCCTGGTGGACGAGATCGCCAAGTCCATCGAGGTGACGCAGCTCTCCTAGCGATGCCGTGCACGAACGTGCCGACTTGGCAGACGGGCGAGAAGAACCCCCTCGCCGTCCGCCGACGGATTCTTTCGCTTTGCAAGAAAAGAAGGTTTCCGAAAGCCCTCCTTCTCCGGAGCGTCGTACGCTTTTCAGGGAAGGGGGGCTTTCATGGCTCATGAGAACCAGGGGCGCATGCTCGCCGTGGAGCGGCGCCAGCGCATCATCGAGATGCTGGAGAACCACTCGTCGGTGCTGATCGCCGACATCTGCCGCGAGTGCGGCGTGTCCGCGGTCACGGCCCGCGCCGACCTCGACTACCTCGAGGGCGAGGGCAGGCTCAAGCGCACGCACGGCGGTGCGGTCCCCATCTCGGAGTACGTGATCCCGCGCGTGTCCGAGCGCGTCCGCAAGAACGCGCGGGCCAAGCAGGCCATCGCGCGCTGCGCGGCCGAGCGCGTGAGCGACGGCGAGATGATCCTCGTGGGCAGCGGCTCCACCACGCTGGAGTTCGTCAAGGCGCTGCGTGGCAAGCACGACCTCACGATCGTGACCAACTCGTGCCACATCATCGAGTATGCCGAGCAGTACCTCCCCGACGTCACGATCATGTCCACGGGTGGCGTGCTGGCGCGAAAGTACCGCCACTACTACGGCCCGCTCGTGGGGGCGAGCCTTGCGGACGTCTATCTTGACCAGGTGTTCCTCGGCGCCGACGGCTTTGAGCCGAGCTTTGGGTTCCTCGCCGAGTACGAGCAGACGACCTACGCGAAGGTCGAGTTTCTCAAGCACGCGCGCACCAAGGTCATCCTCATGGACTCGAGCAAGGTGGGGGCCGGGCGCTCCTTCCTGCGCTTTGCCAAGCCCGAGGACGTGGACGTCGTGATCATGGAGAAGGACCCCGGTGGGATGGTCCGAGAGGCCTGCAACCAGGGCGAGCACGAGGTGCAGGTCATCGAGGCCCTGGGCGCCGAATAGAAAAGGGCGGCGCGCCAGAAGCGCGCCGCCCTCCCTGGTCCCTGAGATGTCGCCCTACGCGCGACCCACGGAGCCGAGGTTGTTCATGCGGACCTTGACCAGCTCGGTGATCTCGGCCATGCCCGGCTTGGCCGGCTTCTTGGGATCGAAGGCGCCGGGGTTCTCGGCCATGTAGCCCATGAAGCCGCGCATGTAGGCCTGACGCAGTTCGGTGGCGTAGTTGACCTTGCAGATGCCGTTCTTGACGGCCTCGGCGACCTGCTCGTCGGGCACGCCGGAGGTGCCGTGGAGCACGAGCGGCACGTCGACGGCGGCGCGGATGGCCTTCACGACCTCCTGCTCGATGTGCGGGGTCTCGGTGTAGACGCCGTGCGCGGTGCCCACGCCGATGGCCAGCGACGTGCAGCCGGTGCGCTCGACGAACTCGCGGGCCTCGTCGGGGTCGGTGTAGGGGTTCTCGCCCTCGACCGCCGGGCCGTCGTCCTCCTTGCCGCCGACCTTGCCGAGCTCGGCCTCGACGGGCACGCCCATGGCGCGGCCGGCGTCGGCGACGAGCTTGGTGAGGGCGATGTTGTCCTCGAAGGTCTCGTGGGAGCCGTCGATCATGACGGAGGTGTAGCCCGTGCGCAGGGCCTGCATGCAGCGGTCGTAGCCGTCGCCGTGGTCGAGGTGCAGGGCCACCGGCACGCTCGCGCGCTCGGCCGCAGCCTTGACCATGCCGTAGAAGTAGTCCAGGCCGGCAAACTTCACGGTGCCGGGCGTGGTCTGCATGATCACCGGGGACTTGGTCTCCTCGGCGGCCGCGAGCACGGCCATGACGAACTCGAGGCTCTCGATGTTGAAGGCGCCGACCGCATAGTGGTTGGCCTGGGCGTCGAGAAGCATCTCCTTGGTGGTGACGAGCATCCAAAACTCCCTTCCTCAGAACCTGCTGATGCCGCCATTGTACGTTCGCGCGCTGGCGGCGGGCTCCGTCATATGCTGCGGGCGGCGCCGCGCGTGCGGCGGAAGGGAAAGCAAAGGAAGGACCACGGCAACGATTTCGCGGTACATCCACACCACGCCTGGACCGGTTTGGGTTCAAGTTTTTGGACACGATGCGACGAGCGGAGAGAGCCGCGTTGATTACCTCGCGTTTTGTGCACGGCCGACATGCCGTCAGGGGAACGACGAACCCAAACCGCGAGAGGGGCTGCGTCTGACGGTGCCGCTTGTCAAAAGGAAAGCAAAAACAATGTGTTAGATTGACTTTAAAGAAAGCAAAGGAAACACAATTCGTACACATCCGCCGAGAAGAACGGACCCTCCATGCCCGACATGTCCTCGGAGGAGCGTCGCTCCGCCATCCTCTCCATGCTCGATCGCGCGACGTCCGTGCAGGTGACCCAGCTTGCCGACGCCTTCGGCGTGAGCCGCGTGACCGCCCGAGCCGACCTTGACGCCCTGGCGCGCGACGGCAAGCTGCGGCGCACGCACGGCGGGGCCGTCTCGCTCTCCAAGACGCTTACCGTCTCCGTCCAGGAGCGGCGCATCAACGTCAACGTTGAGGCCAAGCGGACGATCGCGCGGCTCGCGGCGCCGCTCGTCGAGGACGGCGACTCCGTGCTCGTGGACTCCGGCACCACGGCGCTCGAGTTCGTGCGCGCCATCTCCGGACGCACGGGCGTGACCGTCGTGACCGACGACCTCACCATCGCCGACTATGTGGACCGCTCGGCGCCCTCTCTCGACGTCATCATGCTCGGGGGGAGCCTGCGCAAGGGCCACCGCTACACGGCCGGGCCGCTCGCGCTGCGCGCCCTCGAGGTGCTGCACCCCGTCAAGGCGTTCGTCTCTCCCACGTCCTACGTCCCCGGTCGCGGCCTCATGACCAACAACCAGGACATGGCCGAGCTCAAGCGCGCGTTCCTGGCGTGCGCCGAGCGCACCTACGTGCTGCTCGACTCCTCCAAGGTGGGGGCGCCCGGCCTGCTCTGGTTTGGGACGCTCGCCGACGTGGAGGCGCTCATCACCAACGAGGACCCCGGCGAGGCCGTCTCCGCGGACGGCGAGGAGCTGGGCTGCCGCATCATATACTAGGGAGCGTTGCGAAAGGGGATCCCATGGCCGTGAAGCTCATCCTTACCGACATCGACGGGACGATTCTCCCCGCAGGCGAGAAGACCGTCTCCGCGCGTACGGTAGCGGCGATCCATGTCGCCCTCGACGCCGGGATAGCAGTGGGCCCCGCCAGTGGCCGAGGCTACGCCTGGATTCCCGACTTCTTCGGCGGTGACGCCGCATGCTGCGCGACAGCGCTCGCGACCAATGGCCTGCAGGTCTACGTGGACGGCGAGAAGGTCATGGAGCAGACGCTCGACCGGGGAGCGCTGGAGCGGCTGCGCGCGATCGTGGTGGAGACGCCGCATGCGGGTCTCGCCTGCTTCGACGGGCTGACGCCGCTCGTTGCCGCCGGTACGCGCGACGATCTCGCGAAGGCGTTTCCGGCCTATGGCGAGAGGTGCGTCGAACTGGGGAGCCTGCCCGACTTTGCCGTGGTGAAGGCGAACGTCTTCTCCGGTGCTGGGAGCGATGCCATGGCTGATCTGGTCGCCCGGCTGAACGCAGAGGTCACTGCCTTCGATGTCGACCGCGCGATGCCCGCTTACTCCAACGTCATGCCCCGCGGGTGGAATAAGGGAAGTGCCGTGAGGTGGCTCGTCGAGCGTCTGGGCGTGGGCCTGGACGAAGTTGTGGTCTTCGGTGATGCCAACAATGACCTGCCCATGTTCTCCGTCGTCCCCAACTCGGTCGCCGTGGCAGGTGCCTCGTCTGAGGCGGCCGCCGCCGCTCGCTGGCACATCGGTGCCTGCGAGGACGACGCCGTTGCCGCTGCCATCGAGGCGCTGGCGCGCGGGGAGTGGCCCTTCGTATAAAAGGACCGACCATACATACCTACCCGAATTCGACCGCAGAACCGCTCAAAACAGGTAGGTATGTATGGTCGGCAAGAGTGGCCGGGCGAGGAGTCCGCTACGCCACGCGCTCCACGCTGGTCTGGGAGCGCAGATCGTCGGCGACGGCCATGTCGAAGTGGCCCGTGCTCGCGGAGAGGCAGTTGGCGCTCGCGCAGCTCATGGCGTAGGCGAGCTGCTCCTCGACGGACATGCCGCGCGCGATCGCGACGGCGAATGCGCCCACCATCGTGTCGCCGGAGCCCACGGGGTTCACCACGTCGATCTTGGGCGCACGGCCGCGGAAGACGCCCTCCGCGCAGGCCATGACGGAGCCGTCGCCACCGAGCGAGACCACGACCTTCTCTATGCCGCACTTCTCGTGCACCTCGCGCGCGGCGGCCACGATCTCGTCAATCGACTCGGGCTTGCGGCCCAGGATGGCCTGGATCTCGTCGGTGTTGGGCTTGATCATCGTGGGACGCGCCTCGAGGCTGTTCACGAGCAGCGTGCCCGAGGTGTCGAGAATCGCGGGCTTGCCCGCAGCGCGCACGACGGCCACGAGCTCGCGGTAGATGTCCACGCCGGCGCCGGCCGGGACGCTCCCGTTGAACGTCACCACGTCGGCGCGCGCGGCGATCTCGGCGACCTTGGCGCGGATGGCGGCGACCTCCTCGCTGCCCACCGGGCGTCCCGGCTCGAGGAACTCGGTCGAGCGCCCGTCGGGCTCGAGGACGTTCACGCAGCAGCGCGTCTCGGCCTCGACATGGACGAAGTCGTGCTCGATGCCGTCGGCGTCGAGCAGCTCACAGAGCAGCCGTCCGTTGTTGCCGCCCACAAAGCCGGTGGCGACGACCTTCTCGCCGCAGGTGGCAACGGCGCGGGCGGCGTTCAGCCCCTTGCCGCCGGCGTTGTCGATGCAGGTCTCGACGCGCATGACCGTCCCGTCGACGAGCGGGCAGGCGAGCTGATAGGCCTTGTCGATGGAGGCGTTGAGGGTGACGGTGGAGATCATTGGTGCTCCTTCGTGTGGGTTCACGTGCGGCTGTGATGCACCCCTGCATCTTATCGTCCAATTGAGGCTCGGGCCCGCGAGAATGGGGCGGGAACGTTCTCGGTTTCGATTGCTTACGTTTTGGCGTTATTTCTCGGAACGGAAAGAGTGGGGGTCTTCGCGTACGCGGCTGGTGGTGCGAACGCGCTCAACAAACCCCAGCTTAACGAAATGCCGTCTCGGCAAGGTACCGTCCAGTTAATACCAGTTGATGGAGAAAGCGAATGCCAAAAAGAAAAGGAGAACAAAGAAATAAGGATCGAAAACCATCTGTAAACAAACTAAACACAATCAAAACAGTTTGGAAAAGACCAGTTAAACAACGCCATCTACCGTGAGCGGTAGAAAAGAACCGATAAGCGGCACAAGGCAGTCTTTTGCAGGAATCGTGAAGGGAAAGTGACGGAAATCGGGTAGAGTGGGTTAGCAAGCCGTATGGTAGTAACCAGTTAATGGCAGACAACAGACAAAGGAGAGGCAATGGTCGGTTGCGTTCTCACGGGTCACGGCGTCTTCGCCGAGGGCGTCGGCGCAGCGCTGGAGATGGTCGGCGGCCCGCAGCAGGACTTCGCGAAGGTCACCTTCCTCGAGGACGAGGCGGGCGAGTTCCCCGCGAAGATCTCCGGAGCGATCGCCGAGATGGCCGAGAAGTGCGGCGATGTCGTCGTCTTCTGCGACCTCATGGGCGGCACCCCGTTCAACCAGGCCATGATGGCCGGCGCCTCCATCCCCGGCGTTCGCGTGGTCACGGGCGTCAACCTGCCCATGCTGCTCGAGTGCATGTCCATGCGCACCGACTCCACCACCGCCGAGGAGCTCTGCCAGACCGCCGTCGAGATCGGCCAGATGGGCATCGCCGCCCCCGTGCTGGAGACGGCCGCCGCGGACGAGCCCGAGGACGGTGACGGGATCTAATGCCGGAGAACTTCCTCGACAACGTCCTGGCGTCCTCCGTCGTCCTTCTCGCCTTCCTCGTCCTGATGGGCCTCGTGTTCACCATCTGGTCGTTCGTCAAGATGCGCAAGAAGCGCCAGTACTTCGAGAAGGTCCACAAGGAGCTCGCGCCCGGCCAGGAGGTCATGTTTGGGGGCGGCATCTTTGGCACCGTCAAGGAGGTCAACGGCGACCGCGTGGCGGTCAAGGTCCGCTCCGGCGCCATGCTCGACGTCTCGCGCTACGCGATCCAGCAGATCGACTAAGGCAGTGTCGCGGAGGG
Source organism: Olsenella sp. An270 (assembly GCF_002159735.1). Lineage (GTDB taxonomy): Bacteria > Actinomycetota > Coriobacteriia > Coriobacteriales > Atopobiaceae > Thermophilibacter. Next base: position 47,272 of record NZ_NFJF01000006.1, on the reverse strand, counting down.
GGAGCGTCCCCTTCGCGTTTACCAGACTCGGCAAGAGAAAGGGATAAAGATGGCAGAGCCCAACATTCTCCTCACCCGCATCGACAACCGCCTCATCCACGGCCAGGTTGCCACCCAGTGGAACTCCACCATCGGTGCCAACCTCATCCTCGTCGCCAACGACGAGGTGTCCACCAACACCATGCGTCAGAACCTCATGAAGATGGCCGCCCCCACCGGTGTCGCCACCAGGTTCTTCTCGCTCCAGCACACGATCGAGATCATCGGCAAGGCCTCGCCCAAGCAGAAGATCTTCATCATCTGTGAGAACCCTGAGGATGTGCTCACGCTCGTCAAGGGCGGCGTGCCCATCAAGAAGGTCAACATAGGCAACATGCACATGGCTGAGGGAAAGCGTCAGGTCGCCACTTCGGTCGCAGTGAGCGACGAGGATGTTGCCGCTTTCCGCGAGCTGCAGGAAAGGGGGGTCGAGCTGGAGATCAGGCGTGTCCCGAGCACGCCGGTCGAGGACGTCAACAAGCTTTTCTCGTAAGCGACCACAGGGTTCTTGGTGCGCGGTGACGCCGCGCACGAAACGCAACGTCTTTATAAAGACATCTGAAAGGAGGGGCATAAGATGGAAGTTGGTGCCATTCAGATTGCACTTATCTTCATCGTCACGTTCATCGCGGCCATCGACCAGTTCGACTTCCTGGAGTCGCTGTATCAGCCGATCGTGACCGGTCCCATCGTGGGCGCCATTCTCGGCAACGTCGAGCTTGGCCTCGTCGTCGGTGGTACGTATCAGCTCATGACCATCGGTAACATGCCGATTGGTGGTGCGCAGCCGCCCAACGCCGTCATCGGCGGCATCATGGCGGCCATCTTCGCCTGCACGCTCGAGAACATGGATCCCAACCTCGCTGTCGCCACGGCCATCCCGTTCGCGATGCTTGGTCAGTACGGCGTGACGCTGTTCTTCACGCTCCGTGCTCCGCTCCTCGAGTTCTTCCGCGGGTGCGCCGAGAAGGCTGACACCAAGGGCATCACCAAGTGGACGATCGTCTCCGAGGTCATCCTCGGCCTGATCTTCGCCGTCATCGTGACCCTGTTCTTCATCGCCGGCCTCGCCGTCGGCCAGCAGGTCGTCGACGCCATCCCCGAGTGGCTCAACACCGGTCTGTCCCAGGCGGGCAACATGATGAAGTTCGTCGGCTTCGCCATCCTGCTCAAGATCATGATGAGCCGCGACATGTGGGGCTTCTTCTTCATGGGCTTCGGCCTCGCCCTCATCGCGACCAACATCCCGGCCATCTCTGGCCCTGCCCTGCTCATCCTGACCCTCATCGGCTTCGGCATCGCCTTCTGGGACTTCCAGCAGCAGACCGAGCTGAAGGGCGCTGTCGCTGACGGAGGTGACATGGAAGATGGCATCTAACGAGTTCGTTGTCCCGGAGCGCTACGAGGACCTGACTCCGGCTCCCAACGTTGACCAGAAGACGCTGAACCGCATGGCTCTGCGCTCCTGCTGGCTCCAGTCCTCGTTCAACTACGAGACCATGCAGTCCGGCGGCTGGCTCTTCGCCATGATCCCCGGCCTCGAGAAGGTCCACACCAACAAGAACGACCTCGCCGCGTCGATGTACCACAACCTGGACTTCATCAACACGCACCCGTTCCTGGTGACCTTCGTCATGGGCATTGTTCTCTCCCTCGAGCAGAACAAGGTCGACACCCAGACCATCCGCGCCGTCCGCATCTCCGCGGCCTCCCCGCTCGGCGGCATCGGCGACGCCCTGTTCTGGCTGACGCTCGTGCCGATCACGGCCGGCATCACCTCGAACATGGCCCTCGAGGGCAACATCATTGCCCCGATCATCTTCCTGGTGATCTTCAACGCGGCCCAGTTCGCCTGCCGCTTCGGCCTGATGAACTGGTCCTACAAGGTCGGTACGAGCGCCATTGACGCCCTTACCGCCAACATGCAGGCGTTCACGCGTGCCGCCTCCATCCTCGGCGTGTTCGTCGTCGGCGCTCTGACCGTCACCATGGGTGCCACCCAGATCAACCTCACGATCCCGAACGGCACCACCCGTGGCCTGTCCGCCACCACCGTGGTCGTGTCCAACGAGGAGGCCGAGAACTTCGCCGACCTCGCCGTCGACACCGAGACCGCCGAGGCTGGCACCCTCGCCATGACCGACATGGAGGGCAACGCCCTCACCGCCGCTGACGCCGACGGCAACGCCGTCACCACCGGCATCGTCGACCTTGGCAACGGCATGAGCCAGGTCACCTACGGCACCGTCACCGAGTCCCCGGTCAGCTACTCCGTGGCTTCCACCCTCGACTCCGTGATGCCCAAGCTCGTCCCGCTCGCCCTCGTCATGCTGCTGTACTTCCTCTTCGCGAAGCACAACTTCACCCCGATCAAGGGCATCATCCTGCTCCTGGTCATCGGCATCCTGGGCTCCGGCTGCGGCCTCTGGCCGAGCATCTGGTAGCGCGAGCTAGCCATCCTGGGAGGCGCGCGGTCTTTCCGCGCGCCTCCCTTCTCTCCGGTTCCACCCGGGTATGTTCGGAATGCGCGGGGCAGATGCCCCAGCGGGCTCGTCCGCCTCGCGCTCTGGGCATATCGACGACGAGCGAAAGGGGGCGCATGGCAACCGTCACGAGAAAGCAGCCGCTCTACGACCAGCTCGTCGACCTTCTCCGCGAGAAGATCGAGAACGACATGGAGCCGGGTGACCTGCTGCCCTCCGAGAGGGACCTCTCGGAGCGCTACGGCCTCTCGCGCACCACGGTTCGTCTCGCCCTCAAGGAGCTCGAGACGATGGGCCTGATCACGCGTCGGCACGGGAAGGGGACCTTCGTCTCCGACTCCGCGCGCGAGGCCACCAACCTCATGGGCGCCTACAGCTTCACCGAGCAGATGCGCAGCCTCGGCCGCGTCCCCAGGACCGTCATCCTGGACTTCAAGGCCCTCGAGGCGACCAAGACCGTCGCCGAGCACATGCGCCTGCGCCTGGGCGAGACGGTGTTCCGCATGCGCCGCCTGCGCCTCGCCGACGAGATCCCCATGATGGTGGAGCAGACGTATCTCCCCGCGAACGAGTTCGCCGGCCTCACCAAGGCCGTCGTGGAGAGCAAGCCCCTCTACGACATGATGGAGCAGAACTTCAACGAGAAGATCAAGCTCGCCGAGGAGGAGTTCTACGCCAGCATCGCCCGCGGCGCCGACGCCGCGGAGCTGGGCATCGCCGAGGGCGCGCCGGTGCTTGAGCTCGTTCGCACCACCTACAACGTGAAGAACATGGTCGTCGAGTACACGCACAGCGTGGCGCGCGCCGACCAGTTCAAATACAAGGTAACGCATGTCAGAAGCTAGGCGGGGAGCCTAGGGAAGGGAGCAGGATATGTTCGAGAAGGACGTGGAGACCCTCACCTCCATGGGGGCGCAGATCACCACCGCGGAGATCAAGCAGCAGCCCGAGCTGTGGAGGGACACGCTCGAGATCTACAAGGCCAACCTCGACGCCATCACCGCGTTCCTCGCCGAGGCCCGCGCCATGGGCGAGGGTCGCCTCTCCGTCGTCTTCACCGGCGCCGGCACCTCCGACTACGTCTCCGACACCTGCGCCCCGTACCTGCGCCGCGCCGGTGACCGCTCGCTCTACGACTTCAAGCCCGTCGCCACGACCGACATCGTCTCCGCGCCGCGCGACTTCCTGAACCCCGACGAGCCCACGCTGCTCGTCTCGTTCGCGCGCTCCGGCAACAGCCCCGAGTCGCTCGCGGCCGTCGAGGTCACCCGCACGTTCGTGAAGAACGTCCGCTTCCTCAACATCACCTGCGCGCCCGAGGGACGCCTCGCCGTCGAGTCCGCCGACGACCCCAACGCCCTCACGCTGCTCATCCCGCGCGCCAACGACAAGGGCTTCGCCATGACCGGCTCCTATAGCTGCATGACGCTGCTCTCCACCCTCATCTTTGACACCGCCTCCCTCGAGCAGAAGGCCGCCTGGGTCGAGACCATCGCCAAGATGGGCGAGCAGGTCGTCGCGCGCGAGGACGAGGTCGCGGCGTTCCTCGCCGGCGACTACACCCGCGTGACCTACCTCGGCTCCGGCTCCTTCGTCGGCCTCGCCCAGGAGGCGCAGCTCAAGATCCTCGAGCTCGCCCACGGCCTCGTGGCCACCTCCTGGGACAGCTCCATGGGCTACCGTCACGGGCCCAAGTCCTTCGTGGACGACAAGACCCTGGTCTTCGTCTTCGTGAACAACGACGAGTACACCCGCCAGTACGACCTCGACATCCTGAACGAGATCGGCGGCGACAAGATCGCGCAGAAGACGATCGCCGTCCAGCAGGACTGCGGCCCCGTCTTTGACGGCGAGTCCTTCACCTTCTCCGGCTTCGACGCGGTCCCCGAGGGCTACCTCGCGCTCCCGTTCGTCATGGTCGGCCAGACGGTCTCGCTGCTCAACTCCGTGCGCGTGGGCAACACGCCCGACACGCCGAGCCCCACCGGCACGGTCAACCGCGTGGTCAAGGGCGTCACCATCCACCCGTTCCAGGCGTAGGGAAAACTCACGGACTCGGACGGCCCGGGGGACGCGTGCCCCCGGGCCGTTTCCCAAGGGGGAATAGAAATGAGCACGTTCGCCATCAAGGCCGCCAGCTTTGTCCTTCCGGGTGCCACCATGCAGGGCGGCTACCTCACCATCGCCGACGGCAAGTTCGTGGGCTGGTCCGAGGAGGCCCCCGACTGCGAGATCCACGACCTCAGCGGCTGCATCGTGGGCCCGGGTCTCGTGGACACGCACATCCACGGCTTCTACAACCACGCCACGACCGACCGCGACCCCGCCGGCATCGACGCCTCGAGCGTGGAGCTCGCCCGTCGCGGCACCACCTGCTGGCTGCCCACCACCTTCACCGAGTCGGTCGACCAGATCGCCGATTCCTGCGCGGCCATCGCCGCGGCCGACGAGGGTCGCGACGAGTCTTTCGTGGGCGCCCGCATCGGCGGCATCTACCTAGAGGGCCCGTTCTTCACCGAGGCCCACGTCGGTGCCCAGAACCCGGTCTATCTGATCGACCCGAGCGTCGAGGTCTTTGACTCCTGGCAGGAGAAGGCCGGCGGGCGCATCGTCAAGAGCGCGCTCGCGGCCGAGAAGGACGGTGCGTGCGAGTACTGCGCCGCCCTCGACGCGCGCGGCGTCGTCACCGCGATCGGTCACTCTGACGCGCATCACGACGAGGCCCTGGCCGCCGTCAACGCCGGCGCGAGCTGCTTCGTCCACACCTACAACGGCCAGCGCGGCCTGCACCACCGCGACCCGGGCGTCACGGGGACGGCCATGACGACCAACGGCACCTACGCCGAGATCATCTGCGACGGCAAGCACGTCGTCCCGGCCGCCATCAAGGCGCTCGTCTCGGCCAAGGGCTGGGAGCACACCGTGCTGATCACCGACTGCCTGGGCTGCGGCGGCATGCCGGAGGGCGAGTACATGTCCGGCGGCCTGCCCGTCGTCATGAGGGGCGGCCTGTGCTACCTGCGCGACGGCAACTCCATCGCCGGCTCCGTCCTCACGCTCGCCGAGGGCGTCAAGAACATGGTCGACTGGCAGATCGTGACCGCCGAGCAGGCCATCCGCATGGCCACCGAGGTCGCTGCCCGCTCCGCGCGCATCGACGACCGCTTTGGCTCCATCAAGCCGGGCCGCGACGCCGACCTCACCGTCTTCAACGCCGACATGACGCTCGCCGCCACCTATGTGGGCGGCACCCTCGTCAAGTAGCACCCGTAACACGCACCAGAAGAGGGGCGGGAGACCTTGGTCTCCCGCCCCTCGTCGTCTCTTCGGCGTCAGCGCCTTGCCGTGAAGGTCATGAAGCCAACCTGGAAGAAGAAGTCGTCCCCGTGGAACGCCTCCTCCAGGTCGTCGAAGACCTCGCGGTACCACTCCACGTCGGCCTTGACGCCCTCGTCGTCGGGGTGCCGTGACGCCATCGTCATCAGGTCCTCGACGATGAACGAGAAGTACGTCTGGAAGAGGGCGGAGCGCTCGTCCTGGTCGAGGCCGATCGTGGTGAGCCCGTTCTTCTCGAGGGTGATGTCCTTGAAGCCGGCCTTCTTGAGAAAGCCCGGGATCTGGCGGCCGCTCTCGCGGAAGCCGGAGGTCTCGAGGTAGCTGCAAATGCGGAACACCCGCTCGAACGCGCCCTCCTCGTCGGGGAACGCGAGGTTCTCGCCGTCGTCGATGTCGCGGACAAAGAGCGTGGCCCCCGGCTTCATGAAGCGCTTCACGCGCTGGAGCAGCTGGAACGGCTTCTTGAGGTGGAGGATGAGCATGGAGACGTTGACGTGGTCAAAGCCGGCCAGGTCATGCTCCTCGAGGTAGGTCGTGAGCGTCTGGTTGAGCCGGTCGCGATCCTCGACGTCACACTGCACGAACTCGACGCCCTCGCGGCCGTGCTCGCGGTTTGCCTGCTCGACGGCCGACTCGTTGAACTCGAGGCCGAGGATGGACGAGACCTGGGGCGCGTCCCCGAGTCGGGCCATGAGGCACGAGCCGTCGTTCGACCCGAGGTCGAGCACCGCGAGGTTCTCGCGGCCGGCGAGCAGCTTGTCGTAGACCGGCCGGTCAAAGTCCTCGAGCAGCTCCTTCTGCACGCGCAGCCGCTCGCTCTCGAGCGCCGTGATGCGGTGGTACTGGTTGCTCACGCGCCTCCCCTCGAAGTTCCCCGACTCCGAGGCCGGAAGGTTCCCCGCCTGCGCGGGCTCGGGCACGCGCTCGATCTGGAGGATGTCGGCGAGCATCTCGTAGAGGTTGTCGATCGCCGCCTCGAGCGACTTCGACGTCGCGTCGATCCAGTGGAGGCGCTTGATGTAGTACTCCATCGCCCGCGACATCGACTCGTCGTCGATCTTGAAGGGGACGATCGTGAGGTTGCCCTCGATGACCTTCTGATAGGCGATCTCGACCTCGTTCAGGACGTGAGGGGAGTCGGACGCCGTCTTGCTGAGGATGAGGACGAGCACCTTGGAGGACTCGATGGCGTCGACGATGCTCGTCGCGTAGTCGCCGATGACGTCTCGTGGCGCATACCAGCAGCGGATCCTTCGGGACTCGAGGACGGAGACGACGTTGTCGGCGATTGACTTCGACTCGTGCTCGTAGCTGATGAAGACGTCGGGCATGGGGACCTCCAGGTGCCATGGGTTGCTTGCGACATGGTATGCCCGGACATCGCCGCCCGGCGCCTCAATTCGGGCACGGGATTCGATTCTCTGGCGCGCGGCACGCTGGGCGCGAGAATGGGCCGCGCCGCCGATTCCCGGGCTTTCAGGTAACCGAACGGTGACATCGCGCGCGTAGAATCGGATGGTGTCGGCTCGCCGGCGAAACGGAGGACGCCCCCATGCGCGCACTGACGTTCGAACTGAAGAGCATCCCGAACCTCTCCCTGGTCAAGTACTCCACGCTTGGCGCCAGGGGCGTGGGCGGGGTCCTCGACGCGCATCTCGCGTTCCTCCGGCTCTTCGCGCACCGGCCCAACACGAGCCTCCACCTCTTCTACGTCTATGACCCCACGCGACCGGACGGCGAGCGCATGTCGGTCCACCTGGCCGTCGCGCAGGGCGACGAGCAGGGTGCCGTGGGGCTGGACGACGTGGAGGAGATCGTCCTCTCGTCCCCGCTCGCGCACTACTTCGACCTTCGCCCCTGTCATCTCGGGGGCGACGAGACGCTGCGTCCCGGACAGATCGTGAGCCTGCTCGGCCCCCGGTCGTCGGCCGAGAAGGGCGCGCCCCCCATGCGCTTCTCGCACCTCGCGTCCCTCTCCAAGAGGGCGAGGTTCATGCGCACCTCCGACAACCCCGTCGGCTACTTCGGCGTGCCGCCCTACGAGGGCAACGAGGAGTCGCGCCTCTACGCGATGATGCGCCTCATGCAGAACCTCGACCTCCCCGTGGCGCTGCGCGTCGACCTCCACCCCACGGAGCGAGCGACGACCCTGCGCGACTCGCTGCCGCTCGCCGAGGTCTGGCAGCGCTCCCAGCGCTCGCTCGCCGCGCACGACTACGCGCTCGACCAGGTCGAGCGGAGCTACGAGGACCTCCTGGACTCGCTCGAGGGCTCGCCGCTCTTCCACGTGAACGCGGTCGCCCTCGCTCGCGACGCGGAGATCGCGCGCGCCGTGCTCGACGCCGCCGCCTCGGAGGCGGTCGGCAAGGGCAGCCTGGACGTCGCCCTCTACGAGGGGGAGTTCGACGTGTTCTCGCTCATGGCTCCGCTCGGCCCGAACGAGGTCCGTGCCAGCGCCGACGGCTCGATGGTCCTCGTCGCCCGCCGCGACGCGTCCGGCGGCCCCTGCCTCCCCGGCTTCACGCAGGTCGACGCCCGGGCGAGCTCCTACGCCCAGCGCGACGTCTGCAACCTCTTCACGCTCGAGGACGCCGCCTGTCTGTTCCGCCTCCCCGTCCTCAACGAGGGCGAGGCGGTCCAGCTGCGCAAGGAGACCGCCCCGAGCCCGGTCCCGGGGGAGAACAACCTGCTGCTCGGCGCCGACTCGTTTGGCCAGCGCGCCTACTTCGAGCTGCGCAAGCTGAACAAGCACGCGTTCATCTCGGGCGTGCCCGGATCGGGCAAGACCAACACCATGCTCCACCTGGCGACCACGCTCGTGAACCGCGGCGTGCCCATCCTGGTCCTGGAGCCGGCCAAGCACGAGTACCGCGCCCTGCTCAACGTCAGGCTCGCACAGGAGGTGCGGGTCTTCTCGCCTGGCGGCGACCTGGCGTTCCCGATCCGCATCAACCCGTTCCAGATTCCCTACGGCGTGACGGTGGGCCAGCACATCAGCCGCCTCTGTGAGGTCTTTGGCGCGTCGTTCCCGCTCACCGAGTCGCTGCCGTTCCTCCTGGACCGCTCCATCGAGACGATCTACCGCCGGCACGGGTGGCTTCCCAAGGACCGCTCGCAGCCCGGGGACTCCCGCGGCTGGCCCACGCTCACGGAGCTCTACGAGCAGATGGGCAAGGAGGTCGAGAGCGAGAGCTACGCGGGCGAGGTTCGCGGGAACCTCCAGGCGGTCCTGCGCGTGCGCATAGGCTCGCTGCTGCGCCGAGAGCTCGGCGAGGTCCTCGACGTGCCCGTCTCCACCTACGAGCCCAACGAGTGGCTCCGCATGTCCGCCGTGGTCGAGCTGGAGTCGCTCGGGCACGACGAGGCGAACTTCCTCACGCTGCTGCTGCTCACGCTCCTGCGGGAGTGCCTGATGGTCAACGCGGTGTACGAGGGCGACCTGCCCGTCCGCCACGTGATCTTCGTGGAGGAGGCGCACAACCTCGTGGCGCCCAAGGCCGAGCGGGTCTCGGGCAACGACGCCGACCCCAAGGTGGCGGCGACGGTCCTGCTCTCGGACATGCTGCGCGAAGTGCGCGCCTACGACGAGGGCATCGTCATCGCGGACCAGCTGCCGACGGCCATCGCACCCGAGGTCCTCAAGAACACCGGCCTCAAGGTCGGCCTGCGCATGACGTCCGCCGACGACCGCAGCCTGCTGGGTTCGATGATGGCGGCGAGCGGCGTCCAGCTCGAGCGCATGGCGACGGCCGACCCCGGCTGCGCGCTCGTGCTCTACGAGGGGCTGCAACGGCCGTTCGAGATACGCATGGCCGAGTGGCTCGGTACCCCCGGCACGCCGGAGTACGTGGAGAGCCGAGAGGAACGCGCGCTCGCGGCGACGCCTCTTGCCGCGTCCGAGCTCGCGGCTCGCCTCGTCTCCGAGGACGCCCCGTGGTACCGGGCGCTGCGCCTCGCCGTCCCGAGAAACGACGCCGACGCGGTCCGCGCGCAGATCGCCGCCGCGGACCGGCGCTACGCGCCCGTCTTCGAGGCAATCGAGCGGCTGGAGCGCGAGCTGCCGGGCGTTCTCGACGACGATGAGGCGCACCGCGCGCTCCTCGAGGAGGTCGACGCCGCGCTGCACGAGGCGCTCGGGACCTGGCCCCTGGCGCAGGACGGAACGCCCCTGCTCCCCAACCTCAATCCGGTGACCAAGGCATACAACGCCGCGAAGGACGCCCTCAACGAGCGCGCGCGCGGCTGGGAGGCCCTGGGCATGCCGACGTTCGCCGAGACGGGCAACCTCCCGGCGGGCACCCTGCTGCGCCCGCGGATGGAGAGGGTCGAGAGGCGTGCGGTCAGGGAGTACACCGACTGCGCCGCCCTGTTCGCGGAGCGGACCGTGCGGCTCTGGGACGCGGGGATGGAGCGCTTTGGCGGCGCGTACGCGCACCCGGGTGGGGCCAGGGAGTTCGACGAGATGCGGCGGAAGATGAGCAACTACGCCCGCATCTCCCGCGAGGCGATGCGCAAAGACGATGAGATTTCGAGCATGGAGGGAGTGATCGGAGATGCCCATTAGGGAGATTGAGACGGGACTGGACGAGGTCGGCGAGCGGCTGCGCGAGGCCAACGAGACGGGCGCAGAGATCGCCGACGACCGCGAGAGCCAGAAGAGTGCGCTCGAGGGATTCAGCTTCGCCGAGGCGAAGGACGAGGAGGCCCTTGCGGAGGCCAGGGAGTCAGCCCATGAGGAGGCGCAGGAGGACTTCGAGGACCGCGTGAGGGAGCCGCTCGACGAGGCCGCCGCCGAGAGCCAGGAGATCCAGGCAACGGCGCAGGCCGAGGCCAGCGAGACGCAGGAGGGCGTCTCCAGGCTCGACCAGGCCGGGGACGCCGCCGATTACGGCGCCTCGGCCATCGAGGCGGCGGCCTCCGGGGCGCGCGAGACGGTCGACCAGCTGGAGGACCTGCGCGAGGATGCGGCCCGCGGCCTCGAGGAGGCGTTCGGCGAGGCGGCCGTGAACGAGGCGCGCCTCTAGCGCGCGGGACGGGCACGGACCATGGGGGTGGAGAACCAGCTCGAGCGCGCCGAGAGGCTCGTGAGGGAGATCGAGGAGGCGGAGCGCGACGTGAGTCGCGCCGAGGCGAGGCTCGCTGCGGCACGGCAGCGCGCCGCCTCCGTGCGCTCGCGCCAGTCCAGCACCGACAGGAGGGCGGCCGAGAAGGCCAGGAACGAGGCACGCGAGGCGGACGCCGCGGTGGGTGCCGCCGAGACGGCGCTCGAGCAGGCCCGTCGCAAGCTCGGCACCTCGCGCGCCGCGCGCGAGGAGCTCGGCCGCGGCATGGTCAGGTACGTCTCGGATCAGAACCGCGCCGTCGCGCAGGTCCGCAAGGCCATGGCGGCCGCCCCGTACGGGCGAGAGGACCTCTCCCGGCTGCGGCAGCAGGCGACGGGCCACGCCCGGACCGGCAACCGCGTGCTCCAGATCCTGGGCATGGAGACGATCGCACTCGACGAGGGCGAGGACCCCAGGGCCCCGATCCCCTCCGCCGGCGCCGTCGCCTCCCGCGCGCCGGGCGGTCTCGACGAGAGCCAGTCGTTTGCGACCGTGGGCGCCCCGTCGGTCCCCGCAAGCTACGTCGCCCGACGTGCGGGCGAGCCCGTCCTCGGCACCGGGCTCGAGGATTTCGCCGAAAACTTCCGCTACGACCTCAGGCGCTCGCTCGGCAAGATGGCGCCGCCGCCGGGCCTGCTCTTCTCGCCCGCGCCGCTGCCGATGGGCTATGACGAGCAACAGCTTGCGGAACGGGTGCTGAGAGGGTATGCGGACCAGCTCGGGGACACCCCGTACGCCCCGGCGGTCATGGATCGCCTGCGACAGGTGGCGGACGAGGAGCTCGCCCCGTTCTCGCTCGGGACGCACCCGCGCATCATGGCGGTCGACCGTCCGAACGACCCGCCCGAGCAGAGCGAGCACTGCAACCCCCATCCCGCTGCGGACGTCGAGGCGTCCTGGGTCCTCTGCTCGCACGCCTACGGCCCCGACTCCCCGGAGGCGCAGGCCGCCGCCTGGCGCTATCTCGAGACCATCGAGACATCCGACAAGGAGCTCTCCGCCCGGCTCGACCGTGCGCGCCCGATCGCCGAGGCGGCGCGCCAGAGCTACTACGCCTTCTCCGACGCGCATGACGTCACGGCGCTCACGAGCGACGAGTACCTCGAGTTCTCGCGGCTCAAGGCGGCGAGCGACGAGGCGGGAGAGATCGAGCGCGAACTCGAGCGGGCGCTCGGGCGCGTCAGGAGCCGTCGTGCCGAGGTGGAGCAGGGCCTCGATCCTGCGAGGCGCACCACGTTCACCGGCCGCGGTGGCACGCGCGACTTCGAGCACGCCTATGACGGTCTCATCACGGTCCCGCAGGGCTACGTCTACGACGACACGATGGGCTGCTGCGGCGTCGCCACCACGGGTGGCATGGCAAACCAGCAGACGGGGGAGCGCAACGGCTACCCTCGCTACCTGGAGCGCTTCTACTCGAGCCACAACATGCACTACGAGTTTGATCTGGACGAGCGCGATAAGAACGGCGGCACGAGTGCAGCGCGGAGGGTCAGCGTGCTGCGCTCCTACGGCCTCTCCGCGGGCACCCGGACCTTCGGAATCGGCGTGCGCGCGCAGGATCAGGTGAGCCTGGAGCAGCTCGCCCAGCTGAGCGAGCGCGGCTACTCCCTCGCTCTGTCCCTACACGCGGAGGACCTCCTCGGCCGCGACATCGCCCCGCGGCCGCTTGTGATGCCATCCGGTGCCAACACAGAAGAGTGGGAGGTAAACCACAGCGTCGCCGTCGCCGGCTTCGATTTCGACGCCGCTGGCAAGGTCACGTGCATGTGGGTAAGTGACACGGGTGGGTTCCTCCAGGGGCTCGGCCTCAGGACCAACCGCATCCCCATCACGCGCGAGAGATTTGAGAAGATGCGAGGAAGCACGCTGTATATGACGGTGGAGTGGGCGCTGCAGCCCGGCTCCGGCCATCCGTCCCAGCCGTAAGGGAGGACTTGACTATGGAACTCTCGGACGTCATCGAGCGCGTGGGCGCGCTCGCCGTGAATACGCTGGACCAGGCCCTCCCCGTCCCGCTCGGTGCGGGGCGCTGGCGGGCGCTCTGGCTGCAGTACGTCCCCCGGGGCGAGAAGGGCGAGCGCTGCGAGGTCTTCGACGCGTGCCTGTTCGACGCCGACGGCGGCTGCGTGCACGCGGAGGTGCGCGAGGAGGTCCTTCTCGCCGACCCGGGCGAGGGCGGCGACGCGCCCGAGGTCGACGAGACGCTCCCGGGCTACCTCGCCTGGCTCGCGGAGGCCGTGGCCGACGGCTCGGCAGGCTTGGACGACGCGCTCGCACGCACGGGGACGAGGCGGCTGCGGCCGCTCTACGAGGTCGCGCTCGCGGCGTGCGAGCGCACGGCGGAGGGGGAGTAGCGATGCCGTACGGGTCAGCACGGGAGGACTTCACCGCCCTGGGCAACAACCTCAAGCTCACGGCCGCCGTAAGCGGCTGCTCCGAGCTCGCCGAGAAGATCGCGCGCGAGGGCTTCTCGCCCGCGACCGCCTCCGCCGCCCTCGCCGCCCTCGACGAGCTCGCGGAGGCGGCGGACCACGACCTCAGGTGCGCGGACGAGCTGCGCGACCGCCGCCTCGCGCGCATCGACGAGCTCGCCAGGCAGAGCCAGCGCGCCATCGACGACGTCCTCACCGCCGCCGAGCGCGACGCCGACGCCGCCCTCAGCCGCGACCGGGCGGAGGTCGAGCAGGAGATCCGTCGCCTCGAGGCGCGGATCGAGACCGAGCGGGACGCGGCCGAGCTCGCGGCAAAGACGGGCGACTCCTCCGCCAGGTCCGCCGCCGAGAGCAACGTCAAGTTCTTCGAGGGCGAGAAGGGCGCGCTCAGCCGCGAGATCTCCGCGTCGGAGTCCCGTCGTCTGCAGCGCAAGAAGGAGGCCGCCGCCGAGCACGACAAGCAGCTCGCCGCCGACAAGGCCGCGGCGGGCAAGGCGAGGGAGGAGTGCCAGCAGCTGTGCGAGGGCCTCAAGTCCCTGATCTCCTCGATGTGCCAGGAGCCCGTCAAGGCGCTCGTCCCCGACGGGTCGTATGCCCTCGCCCTCGAGGCGGAGCGGGGGATGCTGCTCGACATGGGCAACCTGAGCATGCCCGACGTCGAGGGATATAGGCGCCCCCCGCTGTTCCTGCTGGGCTCCGTCTACGTCCCCACGGAGAGGAAGACGGCCTACGGCGGCCACGTCGTGTTCGACCGCGTCCTGGAGTCCTCGGTGTGCCCCACCCCGCACGGATCGCTCGCGGTGCGCATGCCCCTCGTGCGCGACCTCGCGGATGGCATGTGCCTCGTGCTCAAGATGACCAACGAGGTCGAGCTCCGCAAGATCCTGCGCTCGCTCACCCTCAGGCTGCTGCTCTCCTACCCGCCGACGACGCTCAACGTCGCCCTCTTCGACCCGATGCGCAACGGCGAGACCTTCGCAGGCCTCCGGGGCATCGTGGACCTGGCGCACGAGAACGTCCTGCCCGAGGTCGTGGTGAGCGGCGCCGAGCTCGGCCGTCGCCTGCAGAGCCTGCGCCTTCGCATGGCGCAGCACATCGGCAACTACAGCGACCCGCTGGCCGACGGGTTCTTCGCCCACCAGTCCGCCCAGGCCATCGTCATCAACGACTTCCCGTACGGCTTCGACGCTGCGTCTCTCTCAGAGCTCGCCAAGATCGTGCAGAGCGGGCCCAAGCTCGGGACCGTCGTCATTCTCGCCCTGAACCCCAACTTCACCAAGGACTTCGAGGACAACCCCGACTTCAGGAGCATCATGAGTTCGCCCGGGGTCTGGACGCTCTCGGGCAGCGGCAACTGGCTCGAGCGGTCGGGGACGCGCCTCTACGTGAGGATCGGCGAGGTCGACGAGGTCACCCAGGCGGAGGAGCAGGTCCTGGAGACGCTGCGCCGCGGCATCTGCAACTCGACCGGCAGGGTCTACTCCTTCGACGAGATGGCGGGCGAGAAGGACGACGAGAGCTCCTGGCTGCACGGCAGCTCCCTCGAGGGCGTGGAGATCCCCATCGGCCTCACGGGCGGCAACCAGCTCGCGCGCGTCACAGTGGGCCAGGCCGGCGGCGGGGTCCACCACGGCCTCGTGGGAGGCACGACGGGCGCCGGCAAGAGCTCGGTCTTCCACACGATGATCATGAGCATCATGCGCTCGTACCCGGCGAGCGAGGTCCAGCTCGTCCTCATCGACTTCAAGGAGGGCGACGAGTTCGCCCCCTTCGCGCGCTGGGACATCCCCACGATCCGCTCCGTCACCGTGACCACCAAGCCGGAGCTGGCCCTCGCGGCCCTCGAGGACGTCTCGCGGGAGTGGGACTACCGCGCGAGCCTGCGCATGGACGACTACGCCGAGTGGCGCGAGGAGCACCCGGACGAGTTCATGCCCCGCCTTATCGTCATCTTCGACGAGGTCCAGGAGATCCTCTCGGACTTCACCACCCCGCCCGAGATCCGCGACCGCTGCCTCGCGATCCTCGCGCGCCTCTCGCGCCAGGGCCGCAGCCACGGCATCCACCTCTTCCTGGCCTCGCAGTCCTTTGGCAACCTGGGGCCGATCATGGAGCTCGCGGACAACATGCAGTGCCGCATCGCCCTGCGTCCCGGCACGGGCCTCGTCGAGGGCGACGAGGCGCTCATGCACGCCCAGGCGGGCGCGGCCATCCTCAACGAGCACGGGGGCGTCTCCTCCGAGGGGAACCAGCTCGTCCAGGTGGCGCTCGTGGACGGGGACGACGAGGAGCGGACGCTCGAGAGCCTCCAGGGCATCTACGCGACGCCGCGCGTCCGCGCGAGCCTGCCGGAGGAGGCCTCCACGCGCCTGTTCTACTCCTCCCTCACCGACAACCCGCGCCACCCCTACAACCGCCTCCTCGCGGGCGAGGCGCCGCGCCGGCACGAGGACCGGTGCCCGCTCGTGTCCCCGGGGCTGATCCTCTCGGAGCCGGGGATGGAGGACGCGTACGCGTTCACGGGCGAGACGTGCGAGATCCCGCTCGCGCGCAACCTGCTGCTCGTGAGCCCGGACGCCGCGGTGGCGACGCGCACCCTGACCAACCTCGCACTCTCCCTCTCCGTCGACGACCTCGGCCGTCAGGTGAGCGGTCTCTACGCCGAGAACCGCGTGATCCTGGCGACCTTCGAGTCGCGCAGGAGCCGCGCCCGCGCGAAGCGCCGCGAGGAGGGGAGGTCGATCGCCCTCGCCGACCTCGACGCGCTGCCCTGCGTCGAGCGCGTGTCCGGCACGGTGCTCGACGTCATGGAGGCGGAGGGCCCCACGCCCTTCGAGTGCGCCGTGGACGAGCTCCACGAGGCGCTCGTGCGGAGACGGGCGGAGGGCTTCGACGGTCGCGGCTGCTACGTGCTGGTGATCTGCAACCTGGGCGCCGCCTCGAGCGCCCTCTCCGCCGACCTGCAGGCCCTGGGGGGCGCGGCCGCGCCGAGCCTGCTCGAGAAGGTGCAGGACCTCATCATCGACGGCCCCGCCTGCGGCATCCAGGTGGTCGTCTGGGCGACGACCGCCGGTGAGGTGAATGGCGTGCTCGGCCACGGCGGCCGGGCGTGCGGGCTCAAGCAGTTCGCCGCCCGTCTCGCCTACGGCGCGAAGGAGGAGGACCTGCTCGCCCTCACGGGCATCTCCGTGGCCCCGGGGACGCGGGGCGCGCTCGCGCTCTACGACGGGTCGGACGGCAGCCGCCTCTTCGTGGCACCGCTCGAGCTTCCCCAGGCCGGGCCGCAGGAATGGCTCGAGCGCTTTGGCGGCTCCTGCCGGGCCGCCCGTGAGGCGAGGAGCTCCCTGGGGGCGAGCCCATGGTGACGGCGGACCAGATACGGGCGGCGGCATACGACGTGGTGGCCTCGTCCACGGATGACGCGCGCGTCGCCACGGCGGCCCGCGAGCGCGCCCGGGCGACGGGGGCTCCTTCGCTGCCCGGGGTCACCGTGCCCGCAGGGCAGACCACCTCGCGCGCGCTTCATGAGGCGCGCGTCATGGTGGAGTCGTCCGACTTCGACCTCGCGCGCGTGGAGAGCGCCGTGAGGGCGCTCTCCGCCGAGCACGGGTGCGAGAGCGAGGCGCGCGTCCTTCTCGCCGCCGCACGCGTTCGCGAGGGGCGTCGCCTGCGCCGCTCCGGAGACATGGGTGCCGCCGCGCAGCTGGCGATGCTGGCGCTGGACGACGTCTCGGCCGCGCTCGGGGCAGACGCGACCAACCGCGAGGGGCTCGCGCTCCTTGACGAGATAGAGGCCATGACCGGGTACGCCCGGCTGACCGACGAGGTGAGAAGGGCGATGGGATAGATGGCCGGCAGCCCTGACACCAGGCGCCGCCGCGCGCTCGCCTTCATGCGCTCCCTCGCGCATCACGTGCCGCAGGAGCGCGCGCTCGTCGAGCGGGCGCTCGCGCAGGTGGGCGAGGACGCCTCCGTGGCGCGCGCCGCCGAGCTCCTGCGCCCCGGGGCGCTCTGGGCCCAGACGTCGCGCGGGGAGGCCGCGCTCGCGCGCCTGCGCACGGCGTACCACGAGGCCCTTGACTTCTCGCGCCCGGCGGCCCGGGCGTTCGCCGAGCTCGACGGTGCCCTCGCCGAGGTGGACGAGCTGCTCGCCCGCCCGCGCCCGGCGACCGCCGACCCCGGGGGCGCCGCCGACCTCATGACGGGCGAGCGGCGCGGCGCGACCTCCCGGCTCGAGGGGGACTACCTCTCGGCGCTCTGCTACGTGGTCGCCTGCCTCTACGGCACGTCGGCCCTCGCCCCGCTGGCGGGCGTCTCGCTGGGGACGAGCGAGGGGGCCGCCGCGGCGCGCGCGGCGGCGGACGGGATCGCCGGGCACGTGGCCGGGATCCCGGAGCTGGGCTGCTGGACGATCACGCGCTACCTCGAGGGTGGCGTGGTGCTGCCCGTGTCGGAGGGGTTCGCCCTCGACTGGTCCCCCGCGACGCTCGATGCGCTCGACACGGCCAACGACCTGCGACGCGTTTCCCCGTTTCTCTCGGTCGCGCGCTCTCGCGGGATGGGCGTGGTCATCGCGGGGAGGGGCAACGTGGTGGGGACGGCGCCGCTCGACTCGATCTTGCTGCGAAACGCCGGCGTCGTGACGACCCTCGCACCGGCGGCCCTGGTGGGGAGGCCGTTCGACCTGGCCAACCCCGTGGGGTCCCTCGTGGACGCGCTGGGCGGCACCGCGTTCTGCCTGTCCCCGGAGCAGCTCGCCCGCGCGCTCGACCGCAGGGCCCGCACGCACGAGGCGAGGCGATGGTCGTGAGGGTCCGCTACGTGTGCTATCCCGTCACCACGCTCGGCCCCGGCGAGCGGCTCGGCATATGGGTCTCCGGGTGTTCGCGGAGCTGCCCCGGCTGCATGAGCCCCGAGCTGCGCGAGAGCGTCGCCACCGACGAGGTCCCCGTGGACGAGCTCCTGGGCGCCGTCCGATCGAGAAGGGACCGCTACGACGGCGTCACCATCTCCGGCGGGGAGCCCTTCGATCAGGCCTCCGAGCTCGCGGAGCTCGTGCGGGGGCTGCGTGAGCTCACCGACCACGTCCTCGTCTACACGGGCTACCGCCGCGAGGAGCTCGAGGCCGACGCGTCCCGGGCGGCCGCGCTCGAGGGGGTCGACGTCCTCATCGACGGGCCCTACGAGCGGGGGCTCGACGACGGCCGCGGCATCCGCGGCTCGGCCAACCAGCGCGTCTGGAGGCTGAGCGCGAACGCAGGCGACTTCGACTACGAGGGCGCCGAGCGGGCGACCCAGAGCTTCGTCTTCGACGACGTCGTCTTCATGGCAGGTCTGACATGAGCGCACACGACCTTGACGAGCGGCGCAGCGCCGCGACCATCGACCCGACCCGGCTCGAGGGGACGCTCGACCCCACGCGGGACGAGTCGCCCCGGGCCCTCGTCGCGCCCGGGACCTTCGTGGGGGACTGGCGCGTGGGCGAGGCGCTCCCGCCCGGGTCCCAGGCCGAGCTCTACGAGGCGAGCTCGGGTGCGCGCACGGGCGTGCTCAAGCTCTACCATGCCGCCTTCCGCCCGGTGCCGGGCGTCCTTCTCGCCCAGCAGGCGGGGGAGGCGCGCCATCTCGTGCCGCTGTGGGAGAGCGGGACGTGGCAGGGACGGCACTTCGAGGTCTTCCCGCGCCTCGCGGGCACCACGCTGAGGGAGGTCGTCGAGGGCGGGAGGGCCGACGAGCGTTTCGTGCGCGACGTCCTCGTGCCGCAGCTGGCCGACGCCCTCGCCTTCCTCCGCGAGCGCGGCATCGTGCACGCCGACCTCTCGCCCGACAACGTCCTCGTCTCCGACGACCTCGCCGAGGTGCGCCTCGCGGACTTTGGCGTGGCGCTCGGCCTGCCGTCCCCGGGCACGCTCGTGAGGCGCCGCGGCACCGCGGCGTTCTCCCCGAGGACCTTCGTGCAGGACGGCCTGATGGAGATCGGCGAGGGCTACGACTATGGCTCGCTCGGGCTTCTCGTTGCCTACGCGTGCCTGCGCGTCTCCCCGATAGCCCACCTCGACCGCGGCGCCGCCGACCGCGCCCTCGCGGACGGGACGGCGTTCTCGTCGGTGCCTGCCGGCCTGCGCGAGCTCTGCGTCGCGCTCTCGGGCCCCGCGGGCGGCGCCCCGGACGGGCAGGACGTCTGCGGGCGCTTCGTGACGGGCGGCGACGCCCCGCGCGGCCCGGTCGAGACCTTCGTGCCGGAGGGCAGGGCGCTGCCCCGCACCGTCGAGCTCATCGACGGTGACGGAGGGGTGGCCGTCGCGACGACCGCGCGCGAGCTGCTCGACGGCATGGAGCGAAACTGGGGGGCCGCCCGCCGCCTCATGGGGACGCGTCGGCTCGAGCGCTTCCTCGAGGGCCTCCCGGGCGGGGACGAGCTCGTGCGTGTCATGAGGTCGCAGGAGCGCGCCGGCGCGGACGCCCAGGTCCTCTGCCTCTGTGCGGGACTGAGGTGCCAGCTCGACGGGCCGGGGCTCGGGCCGGTCGTGTGGCGCGGCGCGCGCTACGATGACGTCATCGCCCTCATGCGCGCGGCCGCGGAGGACCCCTCCTCGGAGGCGGCGGCGTTCTTCTCGGGCGACCTCCTCGCTGCCTACTGCCGCGAGGCGCACCTCGCCGACCCCGTGGTGGGGGCCGCGAAGCACATCGTGCGTGTCCCGGGGGGACCGGGCGCCGTGGCGTCCGCCGCGCTCGACGCCTTCACGGGCGAGCGGCGCGACCTCGTGGTCGACGGACGCGTCGTCGGGGGAGTGGAGGAGCTCGCGCGCTGGGTCGCAACGGCGGACATGGAGCGGATATCGGGGCTCGTCGAGGGGGATGAGCTGCGCGGATGGCTCTTCTCGCACGGTCTCGGCGACGTCTACAGGGAGGTCGATTCCATAAGATGAGCAGCCACACCGTCATGCACGTGGAGCCGCCCGACATCTATCACCGCCTGGGGCTCTCGGGGATGGAGCTGGCGAGAAGCGCGATGGAGATTCGCGCGGCCCTCGAGCGCGAGGGACGCTATGCCGAGCTCTCCCGCTACGAGCGAGAGTACGTGAGCGCGATCCAGGAGGGGATCGACCAGGTCGACGCCCTGCGCAGGCAGGTCCTCGCCCAGGCGGCGCACGTCGTCGACACGGCGCCCTCGCGCGCGGCCGTGGTCGACGACGAGGGAGTGGGCGAGCTCGAGCTGGGCGGGACCACGGGTGACGGCGACGCCGCCCGACGCGCGGCGCTTGACGCCAACCTGCGCGCCGAGGGCACCCCCGGGGCCGTGGGCGCGACGGACCTCTCCGGGCTCCTCGTGAGACAGAGGACGTCCGGCGACGGGGGCGCGGGCCCCTACCTCCGCCGCGCCCGCGAGCGCCTCGACGCGCTCGTGCCCGTCACGCAGGGCGAGCGCGACCGCGTCGCCGAGACGAGGAGGGCCGTGGACGAGCTCGCCGCCTCCGCGCTCGACGCCGACGGCGTGCGCGCGATCATGGAGGGGCGCCTCGCCGCGCTCGAGCGCGACCTGTCCGAGGGCGGACAGGACCGTGCGGGCGAGCTCGCCACCTACCTCGCGCTCTGCAACGTCATGGGGGAGCGACCCGACCCCGTGAGCTACGCCCGCATGCTCGAGGAGATCGAGCGGCTGACGAGGGCGCTCGTGGAGCGCAAGGAGCGCGAGGTGGTCGCGCGCAAGGTGTCCGCCGCCCTCGAGCGCTCCGGGCTCAGGGACCGGGGCGTGGTCGTGCTGGGCGGATCGCGCCGGCGACTGCTCGTCGACGACCGGGAGCGGGAGTGCGCGCTCGCCCTCTCAGAGGACGGCGCCGGCAGCTTCATGCTCTCCACCGTGGCGAGCTCGGACCCCGGGACCGCCGGGAAGGAGCGGCGCGCCCGCATGGAGGCCTCGGCGCGACGGCTCTGCTCGACCAAGCAGAGGCGCCTGCTCGAGGAGCTCGAGGCGGAGGGGCTCGTCGCCTCCGTGCGCGAGGACACCGAGGTGGACCTCGGCGACATCGTCTTCTGCAGGGAGTTCGCCGAGCTGGCCGGGGAGCGTCGAGAGGCGCGCCCGGAGGCGACGAGGCGCGCGGGCGGGATGCTCGCCGAGGAGGGGTGACGGGTGATGAGCGAGTTCGAGAGGGTGTGCAACGTCTGCGGCCATGCGCACGTGGGCTCTCGCGCCGAGCTGGCGAGACTCACCGTCTGCGAGGGCTGCGGATCCCAGCTGCCGCAGGGCATGCGGGT
Source organism: Olsenella sp. An270 (assembly GCF_002159735.1). Lineage (GTDB taxonomy): Bacteria > Actinomycetota > Coriobacteriia > Coriobacteriales > Atopobiaceae > Thermophilibacter. The sequence continues at coordinate 25,621 of NZ_NFJF01000006.1, read as the reverse complement.
GCATGCCGCGGCGGCCCCCGTCGCGACGGAGGAGGGGGCCGGGGAGCCCCAGGTGCTCGTGTGCCCGCACTGCGGACATCGCCACGAGGGGACGGCCGAGCGGCTGAGCTCACTCTGGTACTGCGAGGAGTGCGCCGAGCCGCTCGAGGGCGCCTCGCCCGAGGCCGTGGCCCGGCCGGCGGGCTCCGAGGCCCCGGCGCCCGAGTCCCCCGCCACGCTCTGCCTGCGCCTCGTCGGCGCCGACGTGTGCGAGGAGCTGCCGAGGACGGCGGGCGAGGGCGTGTTCGGCCGTCTCACCGCCGCGAGCCCAACGCTCGCCAGCGCAAGGACGCTGAGTCGCCGGCAGTTCGCGTATCGTTATCTGGACGACGGGTCGCTCGAGATCAGGAACCTCAGCCAGTTTGGCACGAGGGTCGCGGGCGAGCTGCTCTCGGGGGAGGGCGAGGTCGCGACGGCGCGGCCCCCGGTGACCGTGGAGATGGCGGGGCTGGTCTTCAGCCTGGAGAGGATGTGAGCGGATGTCCCACCAGCAGCCGAGGTGGCGTCAGGACATCGAGACCTTCGAGGGCGTGCGGTCCACGTTCCTGCTGACGGGCAACGTGCACGACCTGCAGCTCGAGTTCGACGACGACGCGTGCTTCTCCGACAGCCTCGACGGGTGCCTGTACTCGATGCTCACCTCGATGGGTTTCTCGCAGGTGATCTTCTACGATCGTGTGCGCGGCTTCCACAACAGCGTCGACCCCGCGATGGTCGACAGCTTCTCGCGCTGGCTCGCCGACGAGCGTGCCTGCGCCGCCGATGCGCTGTCCGCGGACGGCGCCTGCACGTTCCCCGCCGCCATGGAGATTATCTCCACGACGATGGGGTCCGTCTCGCGTTGCTCCGCCGTCGTCTTCGACCTGGTCACGTCCTCGCTCTCCGCGCCCGACCGTCTCATGGAGGAGGAGCGCGAGGCGATGGCGCGCCTGCTCGTCGCAACCAAGGGCGTGCAGCGCCACGCCGACCCGCAGACGGGCAAGAGCCTCGCCAACCTCCTGCTGCTCGTCGCCGACAAGCCGAACGACGTCCCGAGCTGGTTCTACGTGGGCAACCCCTACGTCAAGGTCGTCACGCTCACCACGCCGTCGCGCGAGGAGCGCCTGGCCTACATCCAGGCGCACCCGGGACCCGTGCTCGCCGACGCCGCGGAGCTCGGGGAGCGCGGGCGCGCGCGTGCCGAGGGCTCGCTCGCGAACATGACCGAGGGGTTCAGCTGCCTCGAGCTCGACGGCTTCCTCGCCGGGTGCGCGCGGGAGGGCGGCGTCGCCTCCACCGGCATGCGCGCGGCCGTCGACAGGTATCGCTACGGCACCTCGCTCGACTACTGGTCGCACATCGGCCCCGCCGAGATCGAGGACGCCGAGCGCCTGATCCGCGAGCGCATCAAGGGGCAGGACCACGCCGTCTCGAAGGCGATCGACATCCTCTACCGCGCGAGCTCCGGGCTCACGCTCTCCGAGCCCTCGGCGGGGTCCGCCAAGCCGAGGGGCGTGCTCTTCCTCGCCGGCCCCACGGGCACCGGCAAGACCGAGCTCGCCAAGGCGCTCACCGAGGCGATCTTCTCAGACGAGTCCCTCATGATCCGCTTTGACATGTCCGAGTTCTCGGAGGCCCACTCCGACCAGCGACTCTTCGGCGCCCCTCCGGGATACGTGGGCTACGACGAGGGCGGCGAGCTGACGGGCGCGGTGCGGCAGCGGCCCCACTGCCTGCTCCTCTTCGATGAGATCGAGAAGGCGCACCGCACGATCCTCGACAAGTTCCTGCAGATCCTCGACGACGGGCGCCTCACCGACTCCCACGGCGAGACCGTCTACTTTGGCGAGACGGTCATCGTGTTCACGTCGAACCTCGGCATGTCCGAGACCGATCCGATGACGGGCCTGCGCGTGAACGAGATCGCGCCCGACAGCTTCTCCTCCCGCGAGGAGTTCCGCCGGGAGGTCGAGCGGAGGATCAAGCGGGCGCTCAGGCCCGAGTTCCTGAACCGCGTGGGCGAGAACTTCGTGGTCTTCGACTTCATCAGCGACGAGGTCGCGCATGAGATCATGATGTCCAAGCTGCGTTCGTTCGCGCGCCGCCTGCGCTCCACGCGCGGGATCGAGCTCTGCGTGGCCGAGGCGTTCCTGCTCGAGCTCGCGAGGCACGTGTGCTCGGACCCCGAGCGCGGCGGTCGCGGCATCGTCAACCTGCTGCAGAGCTCGGTGGTGGACCCGCTGGGCAGGATGCTGGTGAACAAGGGCGCGGGCGAGGGATCCTGCGTCGTCATAGACGGTTTTGCGGGCTCCTCCGACGCCGAGGGGGCCGCTCGCATCGAGTTGGAGACGCGCGTGCTGACGGAGGTTCCCGTGGGCGCCGTGCGTCTCGCGGAATAGGGGGAGAGCATGCTGCCGGAGGACAAGAAGCTGTGCGACAACGTGGAGAAGAAGGCGCAGAGGCTCGTCGAGAGGCGCTCGGACGCCATGAGCTCCGCGCAGAGCAAGCGTAATCGCGACGAGACGGCCCGTGCCAGCACCAGCGGCAGGACGGTCTCCCGCAGCGAGGCGGGGTGCGGCTGCATCATCATCCCGATCGCGGCGATTCTGCTCGGGGGCGTGCTCGACCTGGGGAGCTGCTTCATGAACGGTTGCAGCGGCAAGGGCGTCGGCTTCTACTCCAGCACCAATCTCTCGCAGGGGCTGCTCCCTATCGGCATCATCATCGCCGTGGTCCTGCTCGTCTACACGTTCAGCGCCAACTCGAAGGCCGACAGGCTGAAGACGGAGGTCGGCCACGACGACGAGGGCATCGAGGTCGCCCGCCAGCGCCTCGAGAATGCGCGCGAGCTGCAGAGCCGCGTGAAGACGCTCACCGGTCGCCTGCGCTCCGCGGCGACCGACGACGAGCGCGCCGCCGCCGTCTCCCAGCTCGAGCGCGTCGAGCGCGAGCTCGACCACGAGCTCGCGTAGGCCGGTCCCGCGAGAGGGGGATGAGGCGTGGCAGAATCTGACGGCGAGCTCGCCGCGCGCGTCGAGGCGAAGGCAACGAAGCTGGTCGAGCAACGTGACGCGGAGGTTGACGCAGCGCGCGGCAGGTGCAAAAACGACGAGGCGGAGTATACGAGGGCGAAGGACTGGCCGTTCGACGATGCGTTCCACGTCATTTCTGCAGCTTTCTTTTATATGATCACTGCGCTGGCGGCTGGGTTTGCTCTTGACCTCGTTGGCTGCATGGCGATCGCGCTCGCGACGGGCGACATGAACAACGAGGGCAGCCTCACCATGACAACGCTCCTCCCTCTCATCGTCTTTGTTGTGATGGTGCTGGTCTTCATCAAGACGATCTCGGAGAAGGGGAAGGTCAAGCAGCTCAAAAAGACGGTCTCGAACGACGAGGAGGGCATCCAGCTCGCTCAGCGGCGCCTCGCGAGCGCGAGGGAGCTCCAGGACCGTGTGAACACGCTGGCCGGCCGCATGCGCACCTCGGTAGACGACGCCGACCGCGAGGCGACGGCATCGCAGCTCGAGCGCCTCGAGCGCGAGCTCGACAGCGAGCTCGCGTCACGGAGCCAGCCTTAGGGTTTCGTCACCTTTCGCGAAGAGCGTCCGCACGCGCCTCCCTCCCGGTATGATGGTCGCACCGACCGGGAGGGGTTCTCATGCCGAGACGACGAGGAGGACGACGCCGGCCCATGCGACGGGCGCTGCTCGGCCTGCTCGTCGCCGTCGTGCTGGCAGACACCGCCACGCTCGCCGGTGCCGCCGTGCTGCACGCGCGGAGGCTCGAGCGGGCCGGGGGGACAAACGCCGTGACGGCGCCCGACGTGGTCGCCGAGCGCCGCGAGGGCCCCTTCTCGGCGACGATCGACTACGCCGCGCTCTTCTCGGCCGACGGCCATCAGGTCTCCTCCGAGGTGCGATGGGACGACGACTGGTTCTTCGCCGACTCGACCGAATACAACCACGACCTCGCGCACACGTGTGCGGTGCTCTCCGCCGTCGCCAACGCCGAGAGCGCGTACTACCAGCAGGGTTCCTCCGCGCCCGCCTATGCCGAGCGCGCCTTCGCCGAGCTCGGCTTCGAGGAGGTCTCCACGACGTCCTACCGGTACCGCAGCGAGGTCCTGGACGAGGTCCTCGGCGTCGTGGACGGGACGGACGTGGTCGCCTACACGCTCGCCACGCGGCATGTGCGAAGTTCCGCGACGGGTGAGGAGCGCCTGCTCACCGTCGTGGTCGTGCGCGGGTCGTATGGCTCCGAGTGGCTCTCCAACGCCCGGATAGAGAGCGCCGAGGACGAGGCCGGCGATGGGGACCACCTCGGCTTCACGCTTGCCGCCGAGGAGATCGTGGCAGACCTCGAGGAGCGCGCCGCACAGGAGGACCCAGGCGTGGAGCGCAGCTACCTCTTCTGTGGGCACAGCCGCGGTGCCGCCGTGGCGAACCTGCTCGCGAGCTACGTGGACGACGTGCCGGTCCTCGCCGGCGCCGAGGACGTGCGCGCCTATGGCTTCGCGACGCCCAACTGCACCTCGTCCGCGGACGCCCGCTCGGCGCGCTACGACAACATCTTCAACGTGCTCAATCCGTCCGATGTGGTGACGATGCTGCCGCCGACCGCCTGGGGCTACCAGCGCTACGGCCGGGACGTGACGCTCCCGCAGACCGGGACCGACGCGCTGACCGACGCGATGCGCGCGTCCTACGAGGCGTCCATGGGAGTCGAGTGCGCCGTGACGGCGGCCGACCGCGCCACGGCGACGAGCCTTGTCGCCAACGTGACCACCTGGGTCTCGAGCGTCGACGAGCTCGTCTCTCCCTTCGGCATCGCCGTGCTCGCCCAGGCCTGCCTTGGCGTCGACCTGGGACAGCTGCTTGCGAGCCACTATCCCAACACCTACATCGCCTGGCTTGACGTCACGACGCCCGCAGACCTCACGTTTGCGTAGCGCCCGTGCATAAAAAGTTCGTTCGTGCAGCATTACAGCGAATTTGAAATCAAAACCGGCGCTCGTGTAGCGTACTTTTGCCCCATTTGGAGAAATCAGTTCCATAGATGATATTACGAGCTGGGCAAACGCAAAAGGGGTCATGTCGCCGTGCCCGATTTGCGCGAAAACTACGCTACACGAGCGACAGTTTTGATTTCCAGACGGAGTTAATGCTGCACGAGAGAGGGTTTTATGCGGGCGGTGGCGCCCGCAGCAGAATGTGAGCCGCGCGAGAGGGTGCCTGTGCTACCATGTCCGGCAGGCGATGACGGAGAGGTCTGGGCGTCGCGTTGCCAGCGGACAGAGATGGGGGTCACCGGCTGAGAGCCCCCTCCAAGGCAGATGCCCCGAGTTCACTCCACCAGCCGCGACCTGAACGGAAGCGAGGACGCCTCGTCCCAGTAGGGAAGCCGTCGGCCCCACGGAACGGGGTGGAAGAGCGGGTGCGCGGGAGAGACAACCCGTCGCGCCAACCGAGGTGGTACCGCGGATCATTTCCGTCCTTGGGCAGCAGAGACACTGCCGAGGGCGGTTTTTTAGTAGAGAAGGGATTGCACGATGTCGATGTCCGACGACCTCAAGGCGATTGAGGCCCAGTTCCAGGAGGGCCTGGCCGCCGCCGAGACCATGGAGGCCCTCGAGGCCCTACGAGTGAGCTACCTGGGCAAGAAGGGCCAGCTCACGGCCATCATGCGCTCGATGGGCCAGGTGCCGCCCGAGGAGCGCCCGGCCATGGGCCAGCTCGCAAACACCGTCCGCGCCACCGTGGACGCCGCGCTCAAGGCGCGCAAGGAGGAGCTCTCCGCGGCGCTCCTGGAGCAGAAGATGGCCGCCGACGCCGTCGACGTGACGCTGCCGGGCCGCCGCCTCTCCCAGGGTACCCAGCACCTCATCAACCAGATCCGCGAGGAGATCGAGGACATCTTCTGCGGTCTGGGCTACACCGTCGAGGACGGCCCCTACGTCGAGAGCACCTGGTACAACTTCACCGCGCTCAACGCGCCGGAGGACCACCCCAGCCGCTCCGCCAAGGACACCTTCTACGTGGTGGACAACGCGCCGGGCACGATGCTCCACGCCGAGGAGACCAACGTCCAGGGCGAGTCCGACATCCTGCTGCGCACCCAGACCTCCGGCGTCCAGGTGCACGTCATGGAGAACAAGAAGCCGCCCATCTACATGATCTGCCCGGGCACGGTCTTCCGCCCCGACACCGCCGACGCCAACCACCTGCCTCAGTTCACGCAGGTCGAGGGCCTCGTCGTTGACGAGGGCATCACCTTCGGCGACCTCAAGGGCACGCTCGACTACTTCACGCGCGAGATCTTTGGCAAGGACCGCGCTACGCGCTACCGCCCGCACTTCTTCCCGTTCACCGAGCCCAGCTGCGAGGTCGACGTCTCCTGCGGCGTCTGCGGCGGCAAGGGCTGCCGCTTCTGCAAGAACACCGGTTGGCTCGAGATCCTGGGCGCCGGCATGGTCGACCCCAACGTCTTCGAGTTCTGCGGCATCGACCCCGAGAAGTACACCGGCTTCGCCTTTGGCATCGGCGTCGAGCGCGTGGCGGCCCTTCGCTACGACCTGCCCGACCTGCGCATGCTCATGACCGGCGACATGCGCTTCCTGAGGCAGTTCTAGGGTCCGCCCCAACCGTCTGATTTGATCGCGCGAGAAGGAGAAGAACATGCGCGTCTCATATGAGTGGCTCAAGAGCATGGTCGACGTGCCGGCGGACCCCGCCGAGCTCGTGGCCGAGTTCACCCGCACCGGCACCGAGGTCGAGGCCGTGGAGAAGGTCGGCGCCAACCTCGAGCACGTGGTCACGGCCCAGGTCGTGAGCAAGAAGCCCCACCCCGACTCCGATCACATGTGGCTCTGCCAGGTCTCCGTGGGCGACAAGAACGTTGATGCCGACGGCAACCCCGTGCCCCTGCAGATCGTCTGCGGCGCCCAGAACTTCAACGAGGGCGACCACATCGTGACCGCCATGATCGGCGCGGTGCTGCCCGGCGACTTCAAGATCAAGAAGAGCAAGCTGCGCGGCGTGGAGTCCTGCGGCATGAACTGCTCGGCCCGCGAGCTGGGCCTGGGCTCCGACCACGAGGGCATCATGATCCTGCCCGAGGACGCGCCGGTGGGCATGGACTTCACCGACTACCTCGGCATGTCCGACACCGTGATCGACTGCGAGATCACGCCCAACCGTCCCGACTGCCTCTCCATGACCGGCATGGCGGTCGAGGTCGCGGCCATCCTCGACGAGGATACCCACATCGAGCTGCCTGCCGTGAAGACCGAGCAGGGCCCGAACGCCGCCGACCTCGTCGACGTGACGATCGACGACCCCGAGCTCTGCCCGCGCTACACCGCGCGCGTGGTTCGCAACGTGAAGATCGGTCCCTCGCCCGAGTGGCTCGCCCAGCGTGTGGCCGCCGCCGGCGGGCGCTCGATCAACAACGTCGTGGATGTGACTAACTACGTGATGTACCTCACGGGCCAGCCGCTCCACGCCTTCGACCTGGGCAAGCTTACCGAGCGCGACGGCAAGCGCCACATCGTGGTGCGCGCCGCGACGGACGGCGAGAAGCTCGTGACGCTCGACGGCCAGGAGCGCGAGCTCACGCACGACATGTGCCTCATCACCGACGACGGCGCGACGCCGATCGCGCTTGCCGGCGTCATGGGCGGCCTCGACTCCGAGATCACGGAGGAGACCGTGGACGTGCTGCTGGAGAGCGCGAACTTCTCGTCCGGCCACACGTCCCGCACCTCGCGTAACCTCGACCTCATGAGCGAGGCCTCCATCCGCTACGAGCGCAAGGTCGACGGCTCCAACTGCGCCAACGTGGCCCAGATTGCGGCCGCGCTCTTCGAGGAGTGCTGCGGCGCTGAGGTCTGCCCGGGCATCGTGGACGTCTACCCCGGCGAGGCCGACGACTCGCCGGTCCAGATCGCGCTGCGCCCGAGCCGCGCCCGTCTCATCGGCGGTGCGGACATCCCCGAGGAGTTCATGGTCGGCCGCCTGCGCCGCCTGGGCTGCGCGGTGGAGAAGGTCGGCGACGACGCCCTGGCCGTGACCGCCCCCACTAACCGTCCCGACCTCACCCGCGAGGTCGACCTCATCGAGGAGGTCGTGCGCCTCTGGGGCGAGGGCGACATCGAGGCCACCCTGCCCGCCGCGCGCAATCACGCCGGCGGCCTCACCGTGGAGCAGCGCCGCGTCCGCAAGATCGGCGCCGTGCTGCGTGCCTGCGGCCTCTCCGAGACCTCCACGTATAACTTCGCCGCGCCGGACGACCTGGCTCGCCTGGGCATCCCCGACGTTGGCCGCGGCGTGCCCGTGAAGATCATCCGCCCGCTCGTGGCCGAGCAGTCCGAGATGCGCCGCTCCATGCTGCCGGGGCTGCTGCGCTCCGTGGCGTACAACCTCGACCACGGCGTCGCCAACGTGGCGCTCTACGAGATCGGCCGCGTCTTCTTTGGCCACGAGAACCGGAGCCTCCCCGACGAGCCGAGCTACGTCTGCGGCGTCCTGTGCGGCAAGCGCGCCGACGACGCCTGGAACCAGCGCTTCGACGAGTACGACTTCTTCGACGCCAAGGGCGTGGTGGAGGAGCTGCTGGACGCCCTGCGCGTGACCAAGGTCCGCTTCAAGGCGGCCGACCCCGAGCAGTACCCGTGGCTCCAGCCGGGCCGTGCCGCCGAGGTCCTGGCCCGCGGCGAGGTCATCGGCTGGGTGGGCAACGTCCACCCGCGCGGCCTGCGCACGACGGGCGTCGACGCGCCCGTGGTGGCCTTCGAGCTCTCCCAGGCGGCGCTTCTGCGCATGGCCGCCGACCAGCTGCCCTACGAGGACGTGCCCACGCTGCCCGGCGTGGACGTGGACCTGGCCATTGTCGTTGACGAGTCCGTTACCTGCGAGACCCTCATGCAGCGCATCACCTCCGCAGGCGGCAAGCTGCTCGCGGGCGCGCGCCTCTTCGACGTCTACCGCGACGACGAGCGCGTGGGCGCGGGCAAGAAGTCCATGGCCTTCTCGCTCACCTACCGCGCGGCGGACCGCACCCTCACCTCCGATGAGGTCGAGAAGGCCCACGCCAAGCTCGTCGCCAAGGTCTGCAAGGCCACCGGCGGCGAGGTCCGCAGCTAGCGGGACCTCGCGGGCGCGGGCGTGCTAGCATAGCCCCATGCCGAGCTGGAACATACATACCGCGCACGTCGAGCGGCTCCTTCGCGAGGAGGGGGCCGCTCGACTCGGCGTGCGCGACGCAAACGCGTTTCTCCTGGGCAACCTCGTCCCCGACATCTACGTGGGCTACATGGTGCCCGACATCTCGCTGCGCATCGACTACAAGCTCACGCACCACACCATCCGCGAGCACATCCCCCTGCCGCGCTACGACGAGTTCTGGGAGTTCTACATCGCCGGGCAGGACAAGGTCTCCGACGTGACGCTCGGCGCCTGGGCCCACCTCGTCGCCGACCACGTCTACAACGCCCACACCCGCGCCTACCTCGCGAGCATCGGCATGGAGGCGGGGGAGCGGGCGCGCATCGGCAAGCAGGGGGACTTCGCGCTCTTTGGCCGGACGCTCGACATCTCGATGGTGCCGCAGGTGAACGAGGCGCTTCTCGCCCAGTGCAGGGCGTTCCCGCCGTACACGATCCTGCCGCACGATGTGGAGGGCGCCGTGGAGTCCGCGAGGCGCATCGTCGAGAAGAACCGTGCGGAGCACCTGGGCGAGACGCCTGACTACCAGCTGCTCACGGCCGACTTCTTCGACGTGGCCCGCGAGGAGGCCCACGCCACGATCGTGGCAGGGCTGCGCTCGCGCCTCTGACGCTGCCGGCTCCGGCGAGTCCCGACCGCTCGCCGCACGCAAAATAGGCGAGCGGGGCGCGGGTAGAATGGACGGGTCCGCCGATGTCGTGGAGGGGAGCCTCATGAGCTGGTTCGATTCGTCCTTCGTCTATCAGATCTACCCGCTGGGCCTCTGCGGGGCCCCGTACGAGAACGACGGCGTGCTCGAGCATCGGCTGCTCAAGCTCGTGGACGACGGCTGGGTCGACCACATGGCCAAGATGGGCGTCACGTGCCTGCTGCTCAACCCCGTCTTCGAGTCCGACGCGCACGGCTACGACACGCGCGACTACACCAAGGTAGACTGCCGCCTGGGTACGAACGACGACCTGCGCACGGTGGTGGACGCGTGTCACGCCGCCGGCATCAAGGTTCTTCTCGACGGCGTGTTCAACCACGTGGGGCGCGGCTTCTGGGCGTTCCAGGACGTGCTGCAGCGCCGTGGCGAGAGCCCGTACGCCGGCTGGTTCGAGATCGACTGGGGCGGCAACAACTGCTTCAACGACGGCCTCTCCTACAGCTGCTGGGAGGGCGCGCAGTCCCTGGTGAAGCTCAACCACTGGAACGGCGAGCTCAACGACTACCTGGCCGACGTCATCCGCGGCTGGGTGCGCGACTTCGACATCGACGGCCTGCGCCTGGACGTGGCGTATTGCCTCGACCAGGGCTTCCTGCGCTTTCTGCGCAACCTCGCCAACTGGATCGGCGAGGAGCGGGGCGAGAAGTTCCCGCTGGTGGGCGAGACCATGTTCGGCGACTACAACCAGTGGATGGGCGACGACCTCTGCGACTCGGTGACCAACTACGAGGCCTACAAGGGCCTGTGGTCGTCCATGAACTCCGCCAACATGCATGAGATCGCCTACGCGCTGGAGCGCCAGAGCGGCAGTCACCCGTGGGACCTCTACACGGGCCGCCACCTGCTCGACTTCGTGGACAACCACGACGTGCCGAGAATCGCCACCAAGCTGGACGACGAGCGACACCTGCGCCCGCTCTACGGCCTGCTGTTTGGCATGTGCGGCGTGCCGGCGGTCTACTACGGCAGCGAGTGGGGCGTCGAGGGCGAGCAGCTCCCCGGCGACCACGAGCTGCGCCCGGCGCTCGACGCCCCGGAGTGGAACGAGCTCACGGACTGGATCTGTGCGCTGGCGAAGGCGCGTGCCGGGTCCGAGGCGCTGGTCTGGGGCGACTACACACAGCTCCAGTGCCAGCCGCAGCAGCTGGTGTTCCAGCGTCGCTGCGAGAGCGACCGCGTGATCGTGGCGATCAACGCCTCGGCCGAGCCCGCGACGGTGCACTTTGACGCGCAGTGCGGACGCGGCGTCGATCTTGTCACCGGCGAGGAGCACGACTTTGGCGGTGGCTCCGAGCTGGCGCCCTTCTCGGCGTATTACTGGCGCTGCGAGCGGTAGGGCGGGGCTTCCGGCTACTTGCGGTTGGTAACGTTTCTCGCATCCAAAACGTTACCGATCGCATTGTGCTTAGGGTCGCCTTGCGTTTGGTAACGGAATTGGCGTCCAAAACGTTACCGATCGCAAAATAGCGGGCGAGAAGAACCTCGGCGTTGCACAGAAGAGGGCCCCGGGTGTGTGCCCGGGGCCCTGCTGCGATCCGATGTCCTTCTCGGCTACTGGACCTGCGCCACCATCGCCATGTTGGTGGAGGTGGTGTAGTCGCCCAGGCGCGGAGAGGTCTGCGCGTCGCCGGCGGTGATGACCACGATGTCGCCGGCCTCGACGAGACCGTTGTTCTTGGCCGTGGTCAGCGCGTTGTAGAGGGTGCTGGAGAGCGAGCCCTGCTCCACGGTGCGGTACGCGTAGACGCCCCAGTAGAAGCAGGTGCGACGGATGGTCTCCTCGCTCGGGGACGTGGCGTAGAGCGGCATCTTGGGACGGAAGGTGGAGATGAGGCGCGCGGAGCGGCCGGAGTGGGTGGGCGCGAGGATGCACTTGGCGTTCACGCGGTCGGCCATCTCGAGCGCCGCGAAGCCCGTGGCGCCGTTGACGTTGCGCACGCCGCCGCGGTCGTGGTACTCCTTGCGCTCGGGCAGGTACTTCTCGGTCTCCTTGCAGATCTCGGACATCGTCTTGACGGCCTCGATCGGGTACTTGCCCGCCGCGGTCTCGCCGGAGAGCATGACGCAGTCGGTGCCGTCGTAGATGGCGTTGGCGACGTCGGTGACCTCGGCGCGCGTGGGGCGTGGGTTGCGCTGCATGGAGTCGAGCATCTGCGTGGCGGTGATGACCGGCTTGTAGTGCTGGTTGCACTTGCGGATGATGGTCTTCTGGATGTGCGGGACCTCGGCCGCCGGGACCTCGACGCCCAGGTCGCCGCGGGCGACCATGCAGCCGTCGGCCTCGTGGAGGATCTCGTCGAAGTTCTTCACGCCCAGGGCGCTCTCGATCTTGGGGAAGATGAGGATGTTGGGCGTGCCCATCTCGATGCAGATCTTGCGGATCTCCTGGACGGCCTTGCCGTCGCGGATGAAGGAGGCGGCGATGGCGTCGATGCCCAGCTCGCAGCCAAACATGATGTCGGCGCGGTCCTGGGCGGTGACGGAGGGCAGGCTGATGTTGACGTTGGGGATGTTCACGCCCTTGTGCTCGCCGAGCAGACCGCCGTTGGTGATCTTGCAGTACATGTCGGTGCCCTCGACGTGGTCGACCTCGAGGCCGATGAGGCCGTCGTCGATCAGGATGACCGAGCCCTTCTCGACCTCGTTGGGCAGCTCCTTGTAGTCGAGCGAGAAGCGCTCGGCGGTGCCGATGACGTCGTCGTCGGTGGTGACGATGCAGGTCTTGCCGGTCTCGAGCTGGACCTTCTCGCCGTCCTTGAGAAGTCCGGTGCGGACCTCCGGGCCCTTGGTGTCAAGCAGGATGGCCACCGGGATGGAGAGCTCGCGCGAGAGCTTGCGGACGCGCTCGATGTTCTTGCGGTGGTACTCGTGGGAGCCGTGGGAGAAGTTGAAGCGCGCGACGTTCATGCCGTGCAGGATGAGCTGGCGCAGTACCTCCTCGTCCTCGACGGCGGGACCCATGGTACAGACGATCTTGGTCTTCTTCTTCTTGAAAGTAGCCATCTGAGCCTCTCTCTCTGCTCGGACAGGGAAAACGGGGGAGCGGGCGCGCTAGCAGACCACGCTGCGGTCCACGAAGTCGGTGCCGTTGGCGTAGGCGCGCGCGTTGTCGAGCGTGACGCGGGCGATCTCGCCGAGGGCCTCGTGGGTGAAGAACGCCTGGTGGCTCGTCATGACGACGTTGGGGAAGGAGCACAGGCGCGCGGTGACGGAGTCGATGACCTCGCCGGCGCGGTTCTGGTAGACGTTGGGGCCCTCCTCGTCGTAGACGTCGATGCCCGCGGCGCCGATCTTGCCGGAGAGGATGCCGCGGATGAGCGCCTGCGTGTCCACGAGGCCGCCGCGGCCGGTGTTGATGAAGATCACGCCGTCCTTCATCTTGGCGATCGCGTCGTCGTTGATCATGTGGCGGCTCTCGTCGTTGAGGAACGCGTGCAGCGAGATGAGGTCGGAGCGGCGGTAGAGCTCGTCGTAGTCCACGTACTCGTCCACGACGCCCTCGTCCACGAGCTTCTGGTTGGGATAGAGGTCGGAGCCCAGGACCTTCATGCCAAAGCCCTTGCAGATGCGGCAGAGCGCGGCGCCGATGCGGCCGGTGCCGATGATGCCGGCGGTCTTGCCGTGCAGGGTGTTGCCCACGAGGCCGTTCAGCGAGAAGTCGTTCTCGCGGACGCGGATGTAGCCCTTGCAGATGCGGCGGTTGGCGGCGAGGGCCAGGCCCATGGCGTGCTCGGCGATGGCCTCGGGCGAGTAGGCCGGGACGCGGGTCACCGTGATGCCGAGGTCCTTGGCGACCTCGACGTTGACGGCGTCAAAGCCGGCGCAGCGCATGAGGACGAGCTTCACGCCAAAGCCGGCGAGGATCTCCAGCGTCATGGCGCCGCAGTCGGCGTTGACGAAGGCACAGACGGCGTCATAGCCGCGGGCGAGAGCGGCGGTCATGGGCGTGAGGTTGGTCTCGGTGAAGTCGATCTTGATCTCGGGGTAGTCGGCGAGCTCCCTGGTGAACGACGCCTTGTCATAGCTGGCGGTACCAAAGAAGAGGATGTTCATCGCGTTACGCTTCCTTTCGTGTGCGCGCCGAGCGCGCTAGCTAACCTACCGCGTCCAAGTTTACCGCAGGCAAGGGACATGTAAGCGCCGCGCCCGCCGAAAAGGGCTTGCGCTCGCGCGTTTTTTCTGGAAGGCGAGAAGAACGCGCGTCTCGTGACATTTCGGGTACAATAGGCAACTGTTATGTCAGCTGCCCGACACGGCAGCCTTGACGAGCCCTTGCCCCTCCTGGGGAATTACGATCGGGCGTCAACCTGTCGGGTGGAACGCGTAATCGCAGGAGGGAAAACGTTGAAAGAGTACCTTTCGTCCGCCGACGAGGTGCTGAGCGAGCTGTCCTCTAACGAGGAGAGCGGCCTCAGCTCTGCCGAGGCCTCGAGCCGCCTGTCCCAGTACGGGCGCAACGAGCTCGACAAGGAGGAGAAGACGCCGCTCTGGAAGCGCTTCTTCGAGCAGATGGCGGACCCGATGGTCATCATGCTCATCGTGGCGGCCGTCATCTCGGCCGTGACCGGCATGGTGCAGGGCGAGCCCGAGTGGGCCGACGTCATCATCATCATGGTCGTCGTCATCATCAACTCCGTCCTCGGCGTCGTGCAGGAGGCCAAGTCCGAGCAGGCGCTCGAGGCCCTGCAGGAGATGAGCGCCGCGCAGTCCAAGGTCATGCGCGACGGCAAGATGGTGCACCTGCCCTCCGCCGAGCTCGTCCCCGGCGACATCGTCCTGCTCGAGGCCGGCGACTCCGTCCCCGCGGACTGCCGCGTGCTCGAGAGCGCGTCCATGAAGATCGAGGAGGCCGCCCTCACCGGCGAGTCCGTGCCCGTCGAGAAGCACACCGAGGCCATCACGCTAGCCGCCGACGCCGACGACGTGCCCCTCGGCGACCGCAAGAACATGTGCTACATGGGCTCCACCGTGGTCTACGGCCGCGGAAAGGCGGTCGTCGCCGGCACCGGCATGAAGACCGAGATGGGCAAGATCGCCGACGCCCTCACCACCGCCAAGAAGGAGCTCACGCCGCTCCAGATCAAGCTCGCGCAGCTCTCCAAGATCCTGACCATCATGGTCATCGTGATCTGCGTGGTCATCTTCGCCGTCGACTTCATCCGCCACGGCGCCGAGATGACGGCCAACCCGAGCCTCATCCTCGACACCTTCATGGTCGCCGTGTCGCTGGCCGTCGCGGCCATTCCCGAGGGCCTCGTGGCCGTGGTCACGATCGTGCTCTCCATGGGCGTCACCAAGATGTCCAAGCGTCAGGCCATCATCCGCAAGCTCACGGCCGTCGAGACCCTGGGCTGCACGCAGATCATCTGCTCCGACAAGACCGGCACCCTCACCCAGAACAAGATGACGGTCGTCCGCCACGAGCTCGCCGCGCCCGAGGAGAAGTTCCTCGCCGGCATGGCGCTCTGCTCCGACGCCAAGTGGGACGCCGAAAAGGGCGAGGCCGTGGGCGAGCCCACCGAGTGCGCCCTGGTCAACGACGCTGCCAAGGCTGGCATGACCGGCCTCGACGTGGAGCACCCGCGCGCGGGCGAGGCCCCGTTCGACTCGGGCCGCAAGATGATGTCCGTCGTGGTCGAGGAGGCCGACGGCACCTTCGAGCAGTACACCAAGGGCGCGCCCGACGTGGTTCTCGACCTGTGCACCAAGATCTACGACGGCGACGAGGTCGTCGAGCTGACGGCCGAGCGCAAGGCCGAGCTCCTCGCCGCCAACAAGGCCATGGCCGACGACGCCCTGCGCGTGCTCGCCCTGGCCAGCCGCAGCTACGACGCGGTTCCCGACGACTGCAGCCCCGCCGCCCTCGAGCACGACCTCGTATTCTGCGGCCTCTCCGGCATGATCGACCCGGTCCGCCCGGAGGTCACCCAGGCCATCGTCGAGGCCAAGGAGGCCGGCATCCGCCCGGTCATGATCACCGGCGACCACATCGACACCGCCGTCGCCATCGCCAAGGAGCTCGGCATCGTCTCCGACGCCTCCCAGGCCATCACCGGCGCCCAGCTGGACAAGATCTCCGACGACGAGTTCTACAACAAGGTCACCGAGATCTCCGTCTACGCGCGCGTCCAGCCCGAGCACAAGGCCCGCATCGTCGACGCCTGGAAGAAGCGCGGCAACATCGTCGCCATGACCGGCGACGGCGTGAACGACGCCCCGTCCATCAAGCGTGCCGACATCGGCGTGGGCATGGGCATCACCGGCACCGACGTCACCAAGAACGTCGCCGACATGGTCCTCGCCGACGACAACTTCGCCACCATCATCAACGCGGTGGAGGAGGGCCGCAGGATCTACGACAACATCCGCAAGGTCATCCAGTTCCTGCTCTCCGCCAACATCGCCGAGGTGCTCTCGGTCTTCGTGGCCACGATGGTGGGCTTCACGATCTTCCAGCCGGTCCAGCTGCTCTGGATCAACCTCATCACCGACTGCTTCCCGGCGCTGGCGCTCGGCATGGAGGAGGCCGAGGGCGACGTCATGAGGCGCAAGCCGCGCAAGGCCTCCGACGGCGTCTTCGCCGGCGGCATGGGCGTCGACATCATCTTCCAGGGCATCGTGATCACCGCCCTGGTGCTGGCGTCCTTCTTCGCGGGCATGTACTTCCACAACGGCAGCATCGACATCACCGACCTTCTCGACGGTATCCCCGACCCCGAGGGCGTGACGATGTCGTTCATCACGCTGTCCATGGTGGAGATCTTCCACTCCTTCAACATGCGCAGCCGCCGTGCGTCGCTGTTCACCATGAGGCGCCAGAACAAGTGGCTGTGGGGCGCCGCGGTGCTCGCGCTGCTGCTCACCGTGGTCGTCGTTGAGGTCGACTTCCTCGCCGAGGTCTTTGGCTTCATGACGCTCAACCCCGAGGCGCTGCTCACGGCCCTTGGTCTCGCGTTCCTGATCATCCCGATCATGGAGGTCTACAAGGCCGTCATGCGCGCGGTCGAGAAGGACAAGTAGGCGCTCGTGACAGCGTTCTGCCCGGGCCCCGGCGGCTTCCCGTCGGGGCCCTTTCGTGTGGCGTGCCGCTGCGATGCACAAAAAGTGCCGACTTGGCAGAGATTCGGTCGATGCGTTGCACAAATGGTCCGACTTGGCAGGGCGCCGGCCTGCCGGGAGAGTCGTCAACTGGGCGTTCTTCTCGTTCCGTGTAAAAAAGTGCCGACTTGGCAGGCGATTCTCTGCCAAGTCGGCATCTTTGTGCACGCCGCGCCTTACGTTTCTGCCAAGTCGGCCCTTTTGTGCAGGGGGGGCGAGAAGGACGGTCCGGTCGTGTCACGCCACGCCCGCGAGGCCGAGCGCCATGCCCAGAAGCGATACGAGAATCGGCAGCAGCGCGCATGAGACGAGCACGTAGCGGTACGTGTCACGGACTTCCGTGCGGGCGGCCTGGTTGGCGGCGAGCATCGCCGAGGTGTGGGGCAGAAGCGTGGCCGGACCCACGGACGCCATGCAGAGCACGCGATGCATCATCGCCGGATCGAGACCGGTCGCCAGCAGCGTCTGCGCCATGCTGCCGAGGTAGATGTTGAGCGCGCCGATGGCCGAGCCCGTGATGCCGGCGATGGCAAAGATTGTGATGAAGCCCTGCCAGAGGGGGCTCAGGCTCGTGGACATGAGCGCCTCGATGATGCCCTGGTAGGCGGGCGAGGCAACCACCACGCCGCCAAAGCCCATGATGGAAGCCACAGAGACGAGCGAACCCAGGCCGCTCGCGCAGGACTCTCCGATGGCGCGCCTGACGTCTGCGAGGCGCCGGCGGTAGAGCAGACATGCCGCGATGACCGCGGCGAGCATCGAAATGGTCACGGCATCGGTCGCCTGCATGCCCATCGCGCGCTGCAGCACAAAGACCAGCACAACGAGGAGGACGATCGGCGCGAAGCACGCCCAGACGGGAGGGGCGTCGGCGCCGTCCGGACGGGCGAGCGTCTCTCCGGGGCTGGGGGAGAAGTGCTCCCCGCGCCTGCGGCAGCGCCCGATCTCCCACTGCAGGTAGACGTAGGAGAGCGCGAACATCACCACGGAGCAGATGACGCCGAGCAGCGCGCCCGCGTAGGCGTCCGTCCCGAGGAAGTTCGCGGGGATGAGGTTCTGCGTGGAGGGGATGCCCGGCATCATGACCATGCCGAGCGTGGCGGGGCAGACCATGATGGCTGCCACGACGAGCTTCTTGGGGATGTCCGCACGCTCGAAGAGCTCGGCGGCGATGGGGTAGACCGAGAAGGCGATGATGAACGCGCTGATGCCGCCGTAGGAGAGCACGAGCCCCGTGACCATGATCACGAGCAGCGCGTGTCTCTCGCCCACGAGGTGCAGCATGCTGCTCGCGATGCCCGCCGAGGCACCGGAGTCGCCCATGACTCGCCCAAAGACGGAGCCCAGGGCAAAGAGCAGAAACCAGCTGCCCACAAAGGCGGACATGTCTCCCATGTAGCTGCTGTTGATGGTGGCGAGGACGTCCATCCTGTTGGCGAGGATGACGATCAGCGTGGCGGCGAGCGAGACAACCACCATGTGCCAGCCGCGCCAGATGAGCGCAACGATGGCGATGACGGCGAGAACGAGTCCGGCGATACCGAGCATGGGGCTCCAATCCGTGCGCTCCTAAGGTTCCTGCCAGTGTACGGGTGGCCGATGCGGCGTGGGCAAAGCGAAAACAGCTCGTCCTCGACGCGTTACACGACAGACACGAGGCGGCGTCCGTTCGGCTTGCGGTAAGATTGCCGAGAAGAACGTCGAGGTCGGGAGGTGCGCGTGGCAAAGCGGGTCAACAGGCGGGCGAACCGCCAGCAGAAGATCACGCTGCCCTCGATCGACGCCCTGCACGACCTGCCTGCCTTCAGTGACCTGCGCCTCGACGACGCGCAGCGCACGGCCTTCGACGTGTTCCTCGACGGCGCCGAGAACGCGGACGAGATGTCCCTGGGGTTCGTGGTGCGCCTCGACCGTGGCTACCCGCTCGTGGTCACGGAGTCCGACGTCTTCCGGGCGGAGCACTCCGTGAGCTTTGCCAAGCAGGACGGCGAGAAGGACGAGGGGCTTCTGCCCGCGGTGGGCGACTGTGTGGCGGTGCGTCGGGCGCCCGGCCACGACATGGGCGTCATCGAGCGCGTTCTGCCGAGACGGACCTCGTTCGAGCGCTGGCGCGGCCGCAGCCGCGGGGAGCGCCAGGTGCTCGCCGCCAACGTCGACACCATCCTCGTCGTCCAGCCGCTCGGCGGCGGCGAGCTGCTGCTCGGGCGCGTGGCACGCTCGCTCGTGCTGGCACGCGACTGCGGTCTCGAGCCCGTCGTGGTGCTCACCAAGGCGGACCGCGCCGACGACGGTGCCCTCGAGCGGGACCTCGGGAGCGTGCGTCGCCTCGTGGGAGATGGGGTGCGCGTGGTCGTGACCTCGTCGGCGACGGGCGCTGGGATCGAGGCGGTCCGAGACTGTGTTGCCCCCCGGACGAGCGCGATGATCCTCGGCGAGTCGGGGGCGGGCAAGTCAACGCTGCTCAACGCCCTTCTCGGCCACGAGGCGCTCGCCACGGGAGAGGTGCGCGAGAGAGACGACGCCGGCCGTCACACCACGGTGTCGCGCGTCATGGTGAGCCTGCCGGGCGCTGGGGTGATCGTGGACGTGCCCGGCCTCAGGAGCCTGCCGCTCGTGGGTCACGAGCGGGGGCTGGCCAGGGCGTTCCCGGAGATCGCGGAGGCGGCGCTCGAGTGCCGCTTCAACGACTGCACCCACACGCACGAGCCAGGTTGCGCCGTGCGGGACCACTTCGAGCAGGGCGCATTCTCGGAGGAGCGACTGCGCTGCTACCTCTCGCTCGCGCGCGAGATGCGCGAGAGCGCCCGCACGCTGGACCCCGACGTCGTCATATAGATAGGATATGCAACCAGTTACAGGGCTCGTGTGAAGACCCTGTGTACGGCCAGTTAGATAATCAATTTAAATAATCAATATAGGTGGCCCTGTTGTGCTGGGCGGACGACGGCGCCGGTCAGCCTGCCGGCAGTCAGCGGGAGACTCGTGACCGAGTTTCTTTGGATGACCCTGATTTCCCGGCTGGGCGCGGGAGAATTCCCCTACCAGAGGTTGCGTCGTTGGGAGGGGATTGTGACTCGTCGGCTGAGGTTGGTCGTCTCCTGCTCCTGCGCGCTCGCGTCGCTTGCGCTCTGCCTTGTGTACGGGGCGCACGTCCGCCAGGAGGCGGAGCGCGTGCGCAGCGAGGCACTCGAGCGCTACGGCGGCGAGGTCGTGACACTCGTCGTCGCGACGGAGGGGATCGAGGCGGGCGAAAGCGTCTCGCGGGCGAATGCGGCCGAGCGGGAGTGGCTCGTCGACCTCGCGCCTGCCGACGCCGTGACGAGCATCGATTCGGTGATCGGGTCCGACGTGAGCGTCCCGGTGGCGGCGGGGGTGCCGCTCACCGGGCTCAACTTCCGGGACGCGGCGGAGGCGGTGGAGGTGCCGGAGGGGCGTGTCGCGCTCACCGTCACCGTCGACGACGACCTGGGCGTCCCCCCGGGCGTCTCTGCGGGCGAGCTGCTCGCGGCCTACGAGGTGGACGAGGACGGCGTCCAGCTCCTCGCCGGCGACGTGCGCGTGCTCTCCGCTCCGGAGGGCGGTGCGGGAATGCTCTCGGCCGGGTCGATCACAGTGGCCGTGGCGCCCGACGACGTCGCGAGGATGCTGGCCGCGAGCGCTGCGGGGAGCCTGCGGCTCGCCCTCCCCGGCGAGCGCGCACTCGAGGTGGCGGAGGGGGAGCAGAGCGCCCCGGCGAGCGTCCCGGCGGAGGACGACCAGACGGAGGCGGATGACGAGGTCGCGCCCGGCCAGGGGGCGACGGAGGGGGTCGACGAGTCATGAGCGCGTGGGCGACGTACTGCTCGGAGGGCTATCGGGGCCTCGTGGGACGGGCAATCAGGTCGGTGGACCCGACCGCGGCGGTCGAGACGTCTTCGAGCGCCGACGAGCTGAGGAGAATGTCGGAGACGGCCACCCCGGGCGAGCTCGGGTTCGTCGTGGGGCCCGTGCTCGCGGGGGTCTCGGACGTCAACCTCGCCGCCGCGATCGCCAACGACGGGAACGCTCGATGCGTCGTGCTCGCCTGCGACGGTGCCACCGGGTCCCTTCGGTCGAGGGCGGCCCGCGCGGGGATAGACCTCGTCATCGACCTCTCCGAGGCAGACCCTGCGAGAGGCGACGGCCGTCGCGTGGAGCGTGCTGACGGAGCGCCGCCGGCAGTGGATGCGACGGACGACCCGGGCGCTGCCGCGACCCTCGTCTTCTGCTCCGGCAGGGGCGGGGCGGGCAAGACGACGCTCGCCTGCGGGACCGCGGTCGTCGCGGCGAGGTGGGGCCTCAGGACGTGCCTGCTCGACCTCGACCTCTCCTGCGGCAACGCATATGCGGGGTTCGGGCTCCCAGGCGGGGGTGACCTCGCCGCGCTCGACGCGGACGAGGTCTCTCCCGAGGTGCTGTCTCGCCTCGCCGTCTCCGCCGCGCCGGGCGTCAGCCTGCTGGGCCCGTGCGGGAGGCCGGAGCTCGCCGAGCTCGTCGCGCCCCGCGTCGGTGGTGTTCTCTCGTGGGCGAGGGGTGGGCACGACCTGGTCGTCGTGGACACGTCGACGACGTTCACCGATGCGGTGGCGCAGGCCGTGCAGCTCGCCGACCGACTGGTGCTCGTCACCGACGGTCGCGCCGGGTCGATCGGCTCGCTCGCCCGCATGAGTGGGCTCGCCGTGAGGCTCGGGGTCGCGCGGGCGCGCATCGCCCGGCTCGAGAACCGGTCAGATCCGCGGGGGAGGGGGTCGGTCGCGCCCGCACGCTCGGAGGTCGGGCTCGAGGCCGCGAGGGCCTATCGGGTGGTCGACGGCGGGGACGAGGTCGACGAGCTCCTCTCGGCGGGCCGCGTGGGGGAGCTCTGCGAGCCGGGCTACCCCTTCTCCGACTCACTCTCCGCGACGCTCGCCCAGCTCCTCGCGGAGCTGGGGAGGCTGCCCGACTGCGCCGAGGCGCGACGTGCCTACGAGTCGCCCCGGCAGCCCCGCCGCTGGGCGCTGTTCGGCTCGCGAAGGGAGGCGAGCTAGATGTCCGTGCTTGAGCGCGTGAGGGAGGTCGAGGAATCGGCCGCCGCCGGTCGCCCCGTCGGCTCGGGCGACGAGCTGAGGGCGGCGCGGGAGCGCCTCAAGACCCGCCTCGTCGAGCGCCTGGGACTTGCCACCATCGCCGCCCTGCTCGCGGGAGAGGACGTGCCCCGCGCGCGCTCGGAGCTGCGCGTCGTGCTCGAGGCCATCCTCAACACCGGTGAGGACCTCGTCCTGACGGTGGACCGTGAGACGCTGCTGCGCCAGGTCACGGACGAGATATGCGGGCTCGGCCCCATCCAGCCCCTGCTCGAGGACGAGGGCATCTCGGAGGTCATGGTCAACGGCCCGGGCGCCCTCTTCTACGAGCGGGGCGGGGAGCTCCGCCCGGCGGACGTCGTGTTTGACTCCCCCGAGCAGATCATGATCGTGCTCGACAGGATCCTCGCCCCGCTCGGGCGCAGGCTGGACCGGGCGAGCCCCCTGGTGAGCGCCCGTCTCCCCAACGGCGACCGCGTGAACGCCGTCGCCTCCCCGGTCGCCATCGACGGGCCGGCGGTGACGATACGCAAGTTCTCCGACCGCATCCGGAGCCTCGGGCGCCTTGTGGAGCTGGGGTCGATCCCCTCCTGGTACGCCGGCCTCCTGTCGTGGGCGGTGCGCTGCTCGCGCTCCATCGCCGTGGCAGGGGGGACGGGATCGGGCAAGACGACGCTGCTCAACGCCCTCTCGTGCGAGATATCAAAGGGCGAGAGGATCGTGACGATCGAGGACTCGGCCGAGCTCCGCTTTGACTCCCATCCCAACGTCGTGCGCCTCGAGGCCAGGGACAGCTCGATCGAGGGGACCGGGGAGGTGACGATTAGGGACCTCGTGAAGAACGCGCTCAGGATGCGGCCCGACCGAATCGTCGTGGGCGAGGTGAGGTCGGGGGAGTGCATCGACATGCTCAACGCGCTCTCCACGGGGCACGCGGGGTCGCTGACGACCCTGCACGCCGGCAGCGCCGAGGAGGCGGTCATGCGGCTCGTGCTCATGGCCCGGTTTGGGATGGACCTGCCGACCGACCTCATCGAGGAGCAGGTCGCCATGGCCATCGACCTGATCGTGGTCACCAGGCGCCTCGCCGACGGGACGAGGCTCGTCACCTCGCTCACCGAGGTCTCGAGGGCGCCCGACGGCTCCGCCCGGCTCGACGAGTGCGTCAGCTTCGACGTCGCCGACCGCTCGTGGTTCCTCGTGCGCGAGCCGGCGTTCGTGGGACGGGCGGTCGAGGACGGTCTTCTGAGCGGGGAGGAGGTCGAGGCATGGAGGTCCTGCTTGTCGCAGGCGCCGGCATGAGCGCATGGGCGGCTGCGGTCGTGGCGAGCGGGGGCGCCGCACCCTCGTGGGGGCTGGCGTCGCGGCGCGCGCTGAGGTGGGGGATGCGGGCCCTTCGCCTGCTCCGCCGTCTCGGCTCGACGACCCTCGCCGAGGTGCTCCTCTCGCTCGCCCCCTGGCGCGGTCGGTCGCGCGCCCTGGCCGCTGCGCTCGCGTCGCGGGGAGTCGAGCTCGACGAGGGGTCGGCGGCGATCGCCCTGGGGTGCGGTCTCGTAGCCCTCGCGACGGCCTCGGCGTTCCTCATGGCCTCCCCGGTCGCCGGCGTCGCGGCCGTCGTGGTCGCGTCGGCGCTCGCGGTAGGTCGCGACGCGGCCCGTCGCCGTCGCGAGCGGCGCGAGGTGACGGCGGCGATGCCCGGGGTGTACAGGACGCTCTCGGTCGCGCTCGCGTCGGGACAGACACTCGCGCAGGCCGTCTCGTACGTCGGGGCGCACGAGCGCGGCCCGGTCGCCGAGGCGTTCACGCGGATGTCGCTTCGCCTGCGCTGCGGGGCGTCGACCGAGGACGCGGTCGCGCTTCTCGCCCGCGAGCTCGACGTCCCGGGCATCGGGCTTCTGGCGACCGCCCTCGTCATCTCGCATCGGACGGGGAGTCCCCTGCGCGACCTGCTCATGCGCTCCGCCGCCCTCGCCGAGCGGCAGGGCGAGTTCGAGCGCCTGCTCGTCGTCAAGACCGCGCAGGTGAGGCTGTCGGTCAGGATCGTCTGCCTGCTGCCGGGCGTCCTGGTCTCGATGCTCGCGCTCGTGTCGCCGGACTTTCAGTCGGGGCTGCTCACGCCCACCGGCGCGCTCTGCGTGGCGTTCGCCGCGGCGCTCGACGCCACGGCGCTGCTGCTCATCAGGCACCTCATGAGCGGGGTGCAGAGATGGGCGTGACCGGCGTCCTGCTCGTCGTATGCTCCGCGCTCCTTGCCGGCGCGGCCGCACTCCTCGGCGTCGGTTGCCGTCGGTCGCGAGGGCGTGCGAGGGCACGGCATCCGCTGGTCCCGCCCGGGCTCGTCTCGCTGACCGGCCCCCTCTCCTCGGTGCTCGGGCGGGCGAGAAGGGCCGAGGAGCTCGCGAGGAGGCGCTCCGCGTGCCTGACCGAGCTCCCGGTGATGCTCGACGTGGTGACGCTCGGGCTCTCCGCGGGGCTCTCCTTCGACGCCTCGCTCGAGCTCTACTGCTCGCGCGGGGACGGAGCGCTCTCGCGAGCGTTCGAGGAGGCGATGCTGAGCTGGCGGATCGGCGTGGTCGATAGGGAGCGGGCGCTCTGGTCGCTCGCCGACGAGCTGGGCGTGTCTGCGCTCAGGAGGTTCGCGGCCGTGGTCGGGGAGTCTCTCGCGTTTGGGTCGCCGCTCGCGGAGGCGCTCGAGCGTCAGGCGCAGGTCATTCGCGACGAGCAGCGCGCCCAGGTCGAGGAGGAGATAGAGCGGGTTCCGGTGAAGATGCTCGTTCCGCTGGGGACGCTCATCGTCCCCGCCATGTTCCTGGCGATCCTCGGCCCCCTTCTGGGGTCGGTGGCGTCCGGTTAGGAGATCGAGAGAGGGGAGCGTGACATGGGAAAGGCTCTGCAGGTGATGGGACGGATGCGTGTGAGGGGGCTCGTCATGGACGAGTCCGGCCAGGGGACGACGGAGTACGCGATCCTCGTGGGCGTCCTGGTGGTTCTGGCGATCCTCTCGATCCTGGCGTTCAGGGACCGGGTGGCGGAGCTCTGGGACGCCATCGCGAGCGGGATCAACTCGCTGTGAGGCTACGCGGAGCCCTGGTCGCGCTTGTGCTGCTCGGCGCCGCGGCCCTCTCGCTGCTCGCGGTCTCGGCGGGCACGGGTCCGCCCGGCGCCGGGGGGGCGGTCGAAAACGCAACCGCCTCGCACGCGGCAGACGGCGTGGAGGACACCCTCGGGGAGCTCGGGGTCCCGTATCGGCGCGAGGAGCGCGCGAGCGCACGGAGCGTGGCCGACGAGGCCGCCTCCGTCCTCGAGGACCGTCAGGACCGGGGTGACAGCCTGGTGGTGAGGTCGGGGTATCTGGACATGTTCGGAGGTGCATGGGGATGCGTGTGTGTTTAGTCAAGTAGTTTTGAGCAGAATGTGCATCGGGAATTGAGCAGTATGAGCTCGCGGCCTGAGCGGTGGTTTTTGAGCACCTACCCGTCCTGCATGAGCGC
>NZ_NFJF01000005.1 GCF_002159735.1 Olsenella sp. An270 | reverse complement strand
CCGAGACGCGGCCCGCCCCGGGAGGGCGACATACGAGCGCGGCCCTGGCGCCGGGGGACCGGGGCCGGGGCGGATTTGTCGCTTGACGGAGACTCTCTCATATCAGGAAACCCCGCCCTTGTCCGAGTGCGATCTAAAAAACGGCGGGGTTGTACGGCTTGGAAGGCTGCGAGCAGTACAAGCTCGGCAATTTCTAGAACGGACGGCGACAAGGGCGGCATTTCTTAGAGTGGGCTCGGACAAGGGCCGGGATTTCTAGACCGCTGTTCGACAAGGGCGGCGATTCTTGGAGTGGGCCCAGACAAGAGCGGCGTTTTCTGGAGCGGGCGGGCGACAAGGACGGCGGTCTCCGGGTTTGTCGGCCGTCCGCGGAACCGGCTGGCGAAAACATCTTCTTGTCAGTGGTACAAAACGTTTGGTGGTGTTAAATGGATTGTGTTTAGAAGACGAGAAGGTCGGAGGATACGATGAGAAACGTGGGCGTTCGAGAGATCAGTAGGAAGACGGGGTTCTCTCCGGCCACGGTCTCCAATGCGCTCAACCACAAACGAGGTGTGAACAAGGAAACAGCTGCCATCATCCTCCGTGCGGCCCACGAGCTCGGCTATGACCGTCCCAGCCGCGTCACGCACGTCAACTTTGTCCTGGCGCGCAAGAACGGCCTGGTGCTCGACGAGGGCACGTTTCACCCCGGCGTGATCGAGGGGGTCGAGCGTGCGGCGAGCCTGCAGGACATGAGCACGGTCTTCACGACCATCGAGCTCGCGGACAGGCAGGCGGCGGCGCGCCAGGCGTACGAGGTCACCCATGACAGCTCGAGTGCCATCGTGCTCCTGGGCACCGAGATGGCGGAGGAGGACTACGACCTCTTCCGCGGCTCCGAGGTCCCCCTCGTGGTCGTGGACGGCTGGAGCGACCACCTGTTCCTGGACTGCATCGTGACCTCCAACGAGAACTCGGCGTTCCGCGCGGTGAGCTACCTCATCGAGATGGGCCACCGCGAGATCGGCTACATCGCCGGCTCCTATCGCATCAAGAACTTCCCGCTGCGCGAGCGCGGCTACCGCAGGGCGATGCGGGAGGCCAACCTCCCCGTCAACCCCGCGTTCCGCGTCGAGGTGGGGACGGTCGTCAACAGCGCTTACGAGTCGATGCGCGAATGGCTGGCGACAAACCCCACGCTGCCCTCGGCGTTCTTCGTGGAGAACGACATCATGGCGTTTGGCTGCATGCGCGCGATGACGGAGTGGGGCATCAAGATCCCCGAGGACGTCTCGATGTTCGGCTTTGACGACCTCACCTACGCCAGCATCTCCAACCCGCCGCTGTCCACGGTGCGCGTCCCCAACCGCGAGATGGGCGAGCTTGCCGTCCGCACGCTCGTGGAGCGCATGCGCGAGCCGCGCGACTACACGAGCGTGGTGCACCTCTCGACGACCTTCGTCGAGCGCCAGAGCGTGGCGCGCCTCTAGCGTCCCCGTAGCTACTCGTAGTAGGCGACCTCGTCGCCGCACATGACGTCGTGCGCCTCGTCGAGGGCGGCGATCAGCGGCTTGAGGCCGTCGAGGTTGGAGCTCATGTTCGTCATGATCACGACGACGTAGGTCCCCGTGTCCGAGAAGACCACGCCGGCGTCGTTGGTGGACTGGAGGCCGGTCCCGTCGGCGGGGTACCAGCCCGCCTTGCTCCAGACCTCGCAGGAATCGCGCAGCGTCTCTCCGAGGGGGGTGCTGGTGGTCTGCGAGAGGTAGCCGACGAGCTCCTCTGATCCCGCCTCTCCCGACGTGCCGTAGCGGTGGATCTCCTGCCAGATGGAGGCGAGCTCGTTCGCCGTGGTGTAGGGGTAGTAGTAGAAGTCGCCCGTCGACGCCGCCTGCGGCGCGCCCTTCTCGCCGAGCCACGCGGCGTAGGCCGACAGGCCAAACGCGTCGAGCAGGGCGTGGTAGTCGTCGTTGGAGGAGTAGAGGAGGCAGCTCGCCATGGAGTTCGCCATGCCACCCGAGCCGCCGTGGCTCTCGCAGATCCACGTGCAGTACGCTGCCTTGATGCTGCTCGCGGGGTAGCGGCTGGCGTCCGCGTCGTACCAGAGGCCGCGCCGCGTCTCGAGGTCGACGAGTGCAACGCTGACCTCGACGCCCGTCTCCTCGAGCTTTGCGATCTCCGAGCGGACCGCGCTCAGTTCCTCGCGCTCGAGGAAGGCCTCGGGCGCGGTGACGGTGAGCCCGTCCTCGCCGGTCGACGTGAGGGTGGCGGCCTCGGCCATGGTCACGGGATGGAGCTGCTCCTCTTGGACGACAACGCGCTCCTCGGGCGTCTCCTCGACGGTTGCGGGGGCCTCTGTCTGCTCGGAGTCGGCGCGCAGGCGGGGGAGCAGGGTCGTCCCCACGACGACGCCCGTCCCGATCACCGCGACGACGAGCAGCAAGATGGCAACGCGCTTTCCCATGAGACCTCCCAACCAAATCATTCTGTCACGACGGAGCCCTCGCCGCGCGTCCTTCTCGGCAGGCGAGAAGAACCTGCGTGTAGATGTTGTGCCAGCTCCCGTTTCTGCACAGGTTGTGCAATACTACGCACGCTGTGAAATATCTCACGGAAAGGCACCCATGCAGGAATGCGTGCTCAGCACCGATAGGCGCAGCGTCCGCACCCGCCAGGCCCTGCGCGCCGCGCTCGCGCGCGAGATCGACGCGACGGGCGACCTCTCCCGCGTCACCGTGACCGCGGTGACCGAGCGGGCCGGCGTTACGCGCCGCACCTTCTACTCCCACTTCCGGGACATCCCCGACCTGGTGAACCAGATCGAGGAGGAGACCCTGGCGGAGCTGCGCGCCCCGCTCGCGCGCCTGGCGTCGTGCCACCTGGACGACCTGCGCTCCGCGCTCGACCATGGCAGGCCCGCCCCCGGCGCCGCCGAGCTGCTCCGCTGCGTCCGCGACCGCGGGGACTACCTGCGGCCGCTCCTGGGCGAGGGGGGAGACCCGGCCTTCGCCGAGCGCATCAAGAAGGTCGCCTACGAGGTCGTGGGGCCGCGCGCCCTCGACGGCCTCAACCTGCGCGCCCTGGGACCGCTCTTCGACTACTACCTCACCTTCGCCATCTCCGCCGAGGTCGGCGTGCTGCTGCGCTGGCTCGACGGCGGGATGCGGGAGGGCGTGGGCGTCATGGCGCGCCTCATGACCGCGCTCATGTTCGTGCGCCCCGGCGACCTCTACGACAACCCCATCGACCTTGACCTGCCCAGCTTCGCCCTTGCCGCGATGTGCTCCGAGGAGGACAACTGATGACCAAGACCGCTGACTCCATTCAGGCCGAGAAGAGCGCGCGCAAGCCGCTCGAGCTCAAGGCGGACGGCGCCGAGCTCTCCCCGGCGCACGCGACCGACTTCTCCCACGCGCACCTGCGCCTGGGCATCGACGTGGGCTCCACCACGGTGAAGCTTGCCGTCATCGACGACAACGATAACCTCGTCTACGCCAACTACGAGCGCCACCACACCGACATCCGCGCGACGGCCAAGGAGCTCTTCGCCCGCGCGCGCAAGGTGATCGGCGCGGCGCCCATGCGCGTCTCGATCACCGGATCCGGCGGCATGCTGCTCGCCAACTGGCTGGGACTGGAGTTCGTCCAGGAGGTCATCGCCTCCAAGCGCGCCGTCGAGACCCTCATCCCCCAGACCGACTGCGCCATCGAGCTGGGCGGCGAGGACGCCAAGATCATCTACTTCGACAACGGCATCGAGCAGCGCATGAACGGCACCTGCGCCGGCGGCACGGGCGCCTTCATCGACCAGATGGCCTCCCTGCTCCACACCGACGCCTCCGGCCTGAACGAGCTCGCCAAGGACGCCACCCAGATCCACCCGATCGCGTCCCGCTGCGGCGTCTTCGCCAAGTCCGACGTCCAGCCGCTGCTCAACGAGGGTGCCAAGCCGGCCGACATCGCCGCCTCCATCTTCCAGGCCGTGGCCAACCAGACGGTCTCGGGCCTGGCGTGCGGCCACCCCATCCGCGGCCACGTGGCGTTTCTCGGCGGCCCGCTCCAGTACCTCTCGGAGCTCCGCAAGCGCTTCTACCTGACGCTCAACCTCGACGACGAGCACATCATCGTCCCCGAGAACGCGCACCTGTTCGTGGCCACGGGCGCGGCGCTCGCCGGTGAGTCCGAGAAGTACGTCACCTTCGACGAGGTGATCCGCCTCCTCGAGGAGCTCAGGGACGTCCAGGGCTCCGAGGTCGCGCGCCTCGAGCCACTCTTCGAGTCCGAGGAGGACTACCGGGAGTTCAAGGAGCGCCACGACAAGCAGGTGGTCCCCAAGGGCGATCTGGCCACCTACCGCGGTCGCGTGTTCGTGGGCATCGACGCCGGCTCCACCACGATGAAGTGCGCCGTGGTGGGTGAGGGCGGCGAGCTGCTCTACACCTGGTACGGCAACAACAACGGCGACGTCCTGGGCACCGCGCGCCGCATCATGGACGACATCTACGACCGCCTGCCCGAGGGCTGCTCGATCGGCCACGTGACCACCACCGGCTACGGCGAGCAGATCCTCATCGAGGCCCTGCGCGCCGACTCCGGTGAGATCGAGACCGTCGCGCACCTGCGCGGCGCCAAGGCCTTCGTGCCCGACGTCCAGTTCATCCTGGACATCGGCGGCCAGGACATGAAGTGCCTGCAGGTCAAGGACGGCGTCATCGAGCACATCATGCTCAACGAGGCGTGCTCCTCGGGCTGCGGCTCCTTCATCGAGAGCTTCGCCGTGTCCATGAACATGACCGTCCAGGAGTTCGCGCAGGCCGCCGTGGGCGCCAAGAGCCCCGTCGACCTTGGCTCCCGCTGCACCGTCTTCATGAACTCCCGCGTCAAGCAGGCGCAGAAGGAGGGCGCGACGATCGGCGACGTGGCCGCGGGCCTCTCCTACTCCGTCATCAAGAACGCCCTCTTCAAGGTCATCAAGCTCCGCGACTTCGACGAGATCGGCCAGTGGTGCGTCGTCCAGGGCGGCACGTTCATGTCCGACGCTACCCTGCGCGCCTTCGAGGTCCTGACCGGGCGCGACGTCATCCGCCCGGACATCGCGGGCTGCATGGGTGCCTACGGCGCGGCCCTTCTCGCCCGCGACCGCGCCGGTGCGGCGGGGACCTCCCAGGTCCTGTCCCGCGAGGACATCGACAACCTGCAGGTCAAGCACACCAACGTCCACTGCGGACGCTGCTCCAACAACTGCCTGCTCACGATCAACGACTTTGGCGGCGGCCGTCGCTTCATCACGGGCAACCGATGCGAGAAGGGAGCCGGCGGCAGCCGCGCCAAGAAGAACGACGCGCCCAACCTCTTTGAGTTCAAGAACAAGCTGCTCTTCGACCGTCCGGTGCTGCCGGTCGACGAGGCGCCGCGCGGCACGGTGGGCATCCCGCGCTCGCTCAACATGTACGAGAACTACCCGTTCTGGCATGCGTTCTTCACCAAGCTGGGCTTCTCGGTCGTGCTCTCCGACCAGACCTCGGCCAAGACCTACGACGCGGGCATCGAGTCCATGCCGTCCGAGAGCGTGTGCTACCCGGCCAAGCTCTCCCACGGCCACATCATGAACCTCATCGAGAAGGACCCCGACTTCATCTGGATGCCCTGCATCCGCTGGGAGCGCCAGGAGGACGACGGCGCGACCAACCACTACAACTGCCCGATCGTCATGAGCTATCCGCAGGCGCTCGGCCTCAACGTCGACGAGCTGGGCCAGGGCTCCAAGATCGAGTTCCTCGCCCCGTTCATCCCGTACGACAAGAAGAAGGAGCTCAAGCGCCGCCTCTTCGAGCTGGTCGTTGAGCAGCGCGAGAAGGACGCGGAGGCCGGCCGCGGCCGCGTGCGCGGTGCGCGCATCACCCGCGCCGAGATCGACGAGGCCGTCAACGCCGCCTGGGACGCGGACCTCGCGTTCAAGGACGCCATGCACCGCGCCGGTGACGAGGCCCTGCGCTGGATCGAGGAGCACGACGCCCACGGCATCGTGCTGGCGGGCCGCCCCTACCACAACGACCCCGAGATCAACCACGCCATCCCCGAGCTCGTGCACTCCTTCGGCTTTGCCGTGCTCACCGAGGACTCCGTCGCGCACAAGATGACGCCCGAGCGCCCCATCCGCGTGATCGACCAGTGGATGTTCCACAGCCGCCTCTACCGTGCGGCGCGCTTCGTGGCCTCCCGCAACGACCTGGACCTCATCCAGCTCTTCTCGTTTGGCTGCGGCCTCGACGCCCTCACCACCGACCAGGTCCAGGAGATCCTCGAGGCGTCCGGCAAGATCTACACCGTCCTCAAGATCGACCAGGTCTCCAACCTGGGCGCGGCGCGCATCCGCATCCGCTCCCTCATGGCCGCCCTCACCGAGCAGCGCGAGGAGCTGCGTCGCGCCGCCAGCCGCGGCGAGGTCCGCGAGGTCGAGCCCGTGGGCGTCAAGAACGCCGACGGCTCGCTCGAGCGCGCCCGCAAGACGCAGGAGGGCCGCGTGCCCGTCTACCGCGAGGCTGCCAGCGCCGCCTTCGAGAAGGTCCGCTACACCGAGGACATGCAGAAGGCGGGCTACACCATCCTCGTGCCGCAGATGGCGCCGATCCACTTTGACCTGATCGAGGAGCTGTTCAAGAGCTCCGGCTACAACGTGGTCCTGCTCCCCTCCGTGGACCAGGGCGCCGTCGAGGCCGGCCTCAAGTACGTCAACAACGACATCTGCTACCCGTCCATCCTGGTCACCGGCCAGATCATGGAGGCGGTGCTCTCCGGCAAGTACGACCTCTCGCGTCTGGCCGTCATCATCACCCAGACCGGCGGCGGCTGCCGAGCCACCAACTACATCGCCCTCATCCGCAAGGCCCTCAAGGACTCCGGCCACCCCGAGATCCCGGTGATCTCCCTCACCGCGGCCTCCGGCCTGGACGAGAAGAACCCCGGCTTCAACGTCCTCAAGGACCCTGGCCTGCTCATCAAGGCCGTCTATGCCCTGCTCTACGGCGACCTCATCATGCAGCTGCTCTACCGCGTGCGCCCCTACGAGGCCGAGGCCGGCGCCGCCGACGAGCTCTACGACCGCATGATGGCCGACGCCAAGGGCGTGATCGTGGCCGGCGGGCGCAAGCGCTTCTATGACCTCTGCCAGCGCACCGTGGACGCCTTCGAGGCGCTGCCGCTCGTGAACGACCGCTCCAAGCCGCGCGTGGGCGTGGTTGGCGAGATCCTGGTCAAGTTCCACCCCACGGCCAACAACCAGGTGGTCAAGGTCATCGAGCAGGAGGGCTGCGAGGCCAACGTGCCCGGCCTCGTGGACTTCTTCCTCTTTGGCATGACCAACGCGATCAACACCAACGCCGAGCTCGGCACCAAGGCCACGAGCCGCCTCTCGCACATGGCGGGCATCAAGCTCGTCGAGGGCCTGCGCGAGCCCATCAACAGGATGCTCGATAAGACCACGCGCTTCCAGGCGTACCCCGACATCTTCGAGCTGGCCGCCAAGGCCGAGCAGGTGCTGTCCCTGTGCAACACGATGGGCGAGGGCTGGCTGCTCACGGCCGAGATGTGCGACCTCATCGAGACCGGCACGCCCAACATCGTGTGCTGCTCGCCGTTCGCGTGCCTGCCCAACCACGTCGTGGGCAAGTCCGTCATCAAGCGCCTGCGCCAGATGCACCCCGAGAGCAACATCGTGGCCGTGGACTACGACCCCGGCGCCTCCGAGGTCAACCAGCTCAACCGCATCAAGCTGATGATCTCGGTGGCCAAGGAGAACTTCCGCGAGAACCGCGGCGGCTTCAGGCTGGAGAACCCTGACGACCCGACGCTCGGCGAGGACTACGGCCTGCCGCTCTCCGCCGAGCAGCGCGCCCGCCTGGTGGACCTCAAGGCCCGCGCCGGCGTCGACTAAAGACGGGGTCGCTACGCGTCGATCTTGAACTCGTCGCCGAGGGAGTTGACCACCTGCTCGCTCGTGTCGCGCAGCCAGGTGAGGGGGTCGTCCAGCCCCGAGAACACGGGGTTGGCGGCCGCCAGCTCACCGGTGTAGTCCTTGAGGGGGTAGACGGCGAAGGTGCTGCCGTCGGTGTGCATCACGAGCGGCGTCCAGACGACGTTCTCGACGCTCACCTCGCCGTCCTCCTCCTCGCGCACGAAGTCGCAGCTCAGCATCCCCTCGAGCTGGTTCTTGGGGCTGGGGGCGTCGTGGTTGACCACAAAGTTGCCGAGCGAGTAGGCCACGAGCGTACGGTTGCCCTCCTCGCCCTCGAGCCACGTCATGGGACCGATGACGTGCGGGTGCGATCCCAGCACCACGTCCACACCGAGGTCGGCGAGGTACTGCGCGTACTCGAGCTGGGTCTCGTCGGCCTCCATGAGGTTCTCGGTGCCCCAGTGCATGGCAACGAGCACGACGTCGGCGAGCTCCTGGGCGCGCTCCACGTCGTCTGCGATGCGCTCCTTGTCGATGAAATTCACGGCGTAGTCGGGCAGGTCCGCCTGGTCGTAGCCGTTCACGCCGTAGGTGTAGTCGAGCAGGGCAAACGTGATGCCGCTGCGCTCTATGGTGGCGATCTCCGCAGCCTCCTCCTCGTTCGACGCCGTGCCGGTGAAGACGACGGGCTGGTCGTTCCAGACCTCGCGCGAGTGGTCGTTGGCGCCGAAGTAGCCCCAGTCGTAGGAGTGGTTCGACGCGGAGGCCACGAGGTCAAAGCCCGTGTCCACGATGGCGTCGGCCATCTGGTCGGTGGTGTTGAACGACGGGTAGCCCCGAGGCCCGATGTCATCGCCGCCCAGGTGCGTCTCCTGCTTCACGTAGGCTAGGTCGGCCGCCTGCACGATGTCTCGGACGGGTTCGTAGACGGGCCGGTAGTCGTAGTCGCCGTCGCCCACCTCGCCCGCCTGCGCGTCGGCGTAGGCGGCGATGCCGATCTCCGGCAGGTTGTCGCCCACGGCGACGAAGTGGACGGTCGCGGGGCCCGCGGGCTCCGGGGTCGTCTCGGGCGCCGGCGTGAGCGCCGCCCGGATGCCGAGCACGCACCCCACCACAAAGAGGGCGGCGAGCACGATAACGACGGGGAAGAGCCGCGTCTTTGCTTGGCGCGCGCGGGCTGGTCGGGCGGCCGGGCGACCTGCGGGCTGGCTCGGCGCCGCGGGCTCGATGCGGGTCCCGCGGCGGTGCGGCTGTTTCCTCTGCCTGCGCTCCCGGTAGCTCTCGGACATGGCGTGCCTCCTTCGTCGCCCACCATTGTAGACCCCGGCACACCGTACCGGCGGCTGACACGCGCCGCCGTGCCCTGCGTTAGACTAGCAGGCGAGAAAAACCGTCGAAGGAGGCACCATGTCCGACGTCCTCGAGCGCTTCATGCGCTACGTGCAGGTGGACTCGCAGTCCGACCCCAACAACATGGACGAGACCCCGTCCACGCCCCGTCAGCACGAGATGGCGCGCTTCCTTGGCGATGAGCTGCGCGAGATCGGCTGCGAGGACGTGGCCGTGGACGAGCACGCCTACGTGACCGCGACGCTGCCCGCATCCGCCGGGGCAGAGGGGTGCCCGGCGCTTCTGCTCTGCGCCCACATCGACTCTTCGCCCGACGCGCCCGCCTCGGGCGTCCGCCCGCACGTGGTGCGCTACGAGGGCGGCCCGCTCGTCTCCGGCGTGGTGGACGGCGTGCCGGTCCAGACCACGACCGAGCAGGTGCCCGACCTCGCCCAGTTCGTCGGGCAGGACATCGTCTGCACCGACGGCACCACGCTCCTCTCGGCCGACGACAAGGCCGGCGTGGCCGAGATCTGCGCGCTTCTCGCCCGCCTCGTTTCCAACCCCGACCTGCCGCATCCCACCATCAAGGTGGCCTTTGTCCCCGACGAGGAGATCGGCCACGGCGCCGAGCTGCTCGACCTCGAGGCGCTTGGCGCCCGCTGGGGCTACACCGTGGACGGCGAGGCCCTCGGCGAGTTCAACTACGAGTGCTTCTCGGCCTGCGAGGCCACCGTGCGCGTGCGCGGCGTGATGGTGCACCCGGGCGCCGCCAAGGACGTCATGGTCAACGCCATCACCGTGGCATCCGAGTTCCAGCAGC
Source organism: Olsenella sp. An270 (assembly GCF_002159735.1). Taxonomy (GTDB): domain Bacteria; phylum Actinomycetota; class Coriobacteriia; order Coriobacteriales; family Atopobiaceae; genus Thermophilibacter. The sequence goes on along the minus strand of NZ_NFJF01000005.1, from coordinate 179,983 downwards.
TCGTCCCCGCCTCCGAGCGCCCGGAGCACACCGAGGGCCGCGAGGGCTTCTACCACCCGACCGACATCGAGGGCACGGCCGACGCGCTCACCCTCTCCTACATCCTGCGCGACTTCGACGCCGACGGCTTCGAGGGGCGCAAGAAGACCTTCCGGGCCATCGCCGCGTTCCTGAACGACCGCTACGGCGAGGGCACGGTCGAGGTGTCCTTCCGCGAGCAGTACCGCAACATGGCCGAGAAGTTCGGGGAGGCCGAGAGGTGCCTCGTTGACTTTGCGCTGGAGGCCAACCGCGAGGTCGGCATCGAGCCGGTGCTCGTGCCCGCGCGCGGCGGCACCGACGGCGCCCAGCTCACCTTCCGCGGGCTGCCCTGCCCCAACATCGCCACGGGCGGCTACAACGCCCACTCCGTGCGCGAGTTCGTGCCCGTGCGCAACCTCGAGCTCACGGTCGACCTCCTCGAGCGCCTCGTCGCCAAGTTCGCCCAGACGCCGGGCGGGGAGGCGTAGCCCGTGGACGTGCTGCTCGTCGTCGTGGCTCTGGCCGTGCCGGTCATCGCCCTCGTGTTCGAGCACGTGGGCAACGTCCGCATCACGGAGCGCCACCACAGCCATCACGACACCTACGTCGTCTCGGCGGAGTTCACGCGCTCGATCGTGCTCGCCATGGCGTTCATGGCGGCGCTGGGCCTGCTCATCGCCTGGCTCTGCGAGCAGGACGTGTTTGGCGCCGACGAGGGGACGGTGCTGACCTTCTTCGACGCGTTCCTCGTCACGTCGTTCCTGCTGTGGGCGGCCATCTGCCGATATCGCGTCTCCACCTTCGGCGACTGCATGGCGGTCACGCCGCTCGTGGGGCCCAAGGTGTGGGTCCGCTACGACCGGATTGACCGCCTCGAGTGGTCGGGGCTGCGCGCCGGGACGGGCTTTCGCAACCTCGTCGTCTGGGTGGACGGCCGCCGCGCGGTCACGCTGCTGGGCATCGTCGACGTGGAGCAGATCCTCATGAGCATCGACCGCTTTGACCTGCTGCCCACGAGCGGGAGGAGGCACGCGTGATCAGGCTCGTCCTGTCCGACATGGACAACACCCTCATCCCCTTTGGCGCGGACCACGTCTCCGACCGCACCGCCCGCGCCATCCACGAGCTGCTCGACGCCGGCGTGCCCTTTGGCCCCGCCACCGGCCGCGACTACGTCGAGCTCATGCGCTTCTTCCGGGGCGACGAGGCGTGCTTCATGACGGGCATCCTCTCCAACGGCAAGCGCGTGCGTGCCGAGGGGCGCTACGTGCGCACGGTCCTTCTCGGCCACGACGAGCTCGTGCGCATCGACGAGGCGCTGCGCGGCGAGAGGGGCATGTTCCTCGTGTGCTACCCCAACGAGACGGACGCCTCCAATCCTGCCTACTGCGTGCGCGCCACCAAGGAGGAGTCGGCTCCCTTCGAGCGGCGCTCGGCCTTCACGGGCATCTGCGTCGACGCCGTGCCCGACGAGGACATGATCGCGGCGACGATCGCCTGCCCCGGACCGCCGGAGCGCATGGACCGCTGCCGCGCGCTCGTCGCCGAGGCGGTCCCCGAGGTGATGATCGTCTCGCCGTTCGCCGAGTGGTTTGACGTGCTGCCGGCGGGCGTCTCGAAGGCCGACGGCCTCGAGGTCCTGCTGGAGGCGCTGGGCGTGGGGCTCGACGAGGTCGTGGTCTTCGGCGACGCCGAGAACGACCTGGCCGTCATGCGGAAGGTCCCGCACTCCGTGGCCGTGGCCAACGCCACCGACGAGGTGCTCCGCGCCGCGCGGCATCGCGTGGGCGCGTGCGCGGACGAGGGTGTGGCCGACGCGCTGCTGGAGGTCGCCCGGGCGACGAGGGCGGGCGAGCTGCCCGCGTTCCTGAAGGAGGAGTCGTGATTAAGCTCATCGCGTCAGACATGGATGGCACCCTGCTCGACGAGGACGCCCAGGTCCCCGAGGAGACCTTCGAGCTGATCCACCGGCTCGCCGAGCGGGGCGTGCGCTTCGTGGCCAGCTCCGGCCGTCGCTACGACACGCTTCGCTGGTTCTTCGAGCCCGTCGCCGACGAGATGGACTACGTGGCCTCGCTCGGCACGCAGGTCTACGCCGATGGCCGGCTGCTCGACCGCGAGGTCTTCTCCACGCTCTCCGTGATGCGCCTCTTCGAGACGTGCCAGATGTTCGACTGTCTGCACCTCGCGCTCTATGACGCCGGCCACGCCTTCCTGCTCAACGACCAGAGCGCCTACGTGCGCGAGCTGGACAAGGACCTGCCCGACGCCATCTGCGTCTTTGACCCGCCGTCGCCCGACGTGAGCATCATCAAGGCGTCCATCTGCTGCGACCGCCCCGAGCAGATCATGGACATGGCCTACGTCTTGGAGCGCGAGCTCTCCGAGTGGTTCACCTTCCTGCCGAGCGGCTCGCGCTGGATCGACGTGACGCCGCGCCATGTGAGCAAGGCCACGGGGCTCGAGCAGGTCATGCGCTACTGGGGAATCCAGCCGGACGAGGTCATGGCCTTCGGTGACTCGATGAACGACTACGCGATGCTGCGCTACGTGGGCCACCCCTGCGTGATGGCCAACGCGCGTTACGCCGTGAAGCAGGTGGCCCAGCGCGTGATCGGTTCCAACGCGGAGCACGCGGTCCAGGCCACGATGCGCGAGCTGCTGGAGAGCCTGTAGGGCGTCCAGGAATTGCCGCCCTTGTCCTAGGGACTTCTAGGAATCGCCGCCCTTGTCCGGCGAGAAGGACCTGCGGCCGGACAACCTCCCGGATTCCCGGAGTTCTTCTCGCCAATGTCGCCGAATCCTAGAACGGGGCGGTACAACGTCCCGAGTTCCTGGATCGCTCTCGGACAAGGGCCTCAACTTCTAGAACGCCTGGCGACAAGGACGAGGATTCCTAGAAGCGCCCGCGGCGCGAGTCCCGTACACTCGACGAAAGGGGAGCGACTCGTCGGCGGGAGGTGCCATGGGCGATGACGCGGCCCGCGCGAGCGGGATCATCACGTCGATGCGGAAGTCGGGGCGCCTGGACGAGGCGCTCGGGCTCGCGCGCCGCGAGCATGCGCGCCACCCGGGGGACGAGCGCGTCTCCCGCGCCCTCTCGTGGGTCCTCTGCGACCTCGTGCGCCGTGACGGCGCGTCCCCGCGCCTGGCCGAGCACCTGCGCGGCATCGCCGAGCTCCGTCTGCCGGATGACGGCAACGAGGTGCTCTACAAGAACCTCCTGCGCCGCCTGACCGACCTCGCGTGGGACCTGCGCCGCGCCCATGACGAGCGGGGGCTCCGCGCGCTGCTCGACTCCCTGCGCTCCGCGACGGTCGTGGTCCCGGACGCCGAGTGGCTCGCGGGCGGCCGCTCCCGCTCGGACGGCGAGCGGGTCCTGATCTCCACGTCGGAGGCGGGACCGCTGCTGCGTCCGCTCTTCTCGGCCTTCTCCGGGTCCCCCGAGGAGCTCGAGTCCCTGGTGTCCTGGTCCGGCCCGGAGCCCTTCGTGATGGCGGAGGACCTGCGCCACGGCACCTGGGAGGCGCCGGACGAGGAGGGGGAGACCCCCGAGGCCCTGGACGACCTCCCGCGCACGCCGATCTACGTGGAGTGGGCGAGCCCGCGCCGCGGCGCCCTGGGCATCACGGCCTATCGGCGCTCCGCCGTGCGCGAGTTTGGCGCGCCGCAGGTGAGCATCGAGCGCAGCGTGGTGCACGACGCCCGCCTGGCGCGCGAGCTCAGGGCGCACGAGGTCTACGACGCCGTGCTCTCACCGGACGGGCGCTCCGTGTTGGGGACGCCGGAGGTCTGCGGGGACGAGGCGCTGCGCTCGGTCTTCGTGCGGCGCTTCGAGGGCCGCTTCGAGCGCGTGGGCGACTACGGCTTTGTGCGGCTGCCCGGTGGCACGGCCTCGACGGGCGACGTGCTGGTGCCGGCGCGGACCGTGGCGGAGCTGGGCATCGCCGATCTCTCGATGCTGAGCGGCGTCGCCGTCGCGTCGTATCGCGAGGATGAGGACGCGTGGGGCTTCGTGGCAGATTCGGTCGAGCACGTCGAGCCGCCGCGACCCGATGACGTGGAGCGGCGCGTGACGGGGACCGTGAGGGTCTCTCGCGGCGGGTCGGCCTTCGTGGGCGACTGCCTGGTGCCGGAACGCCTGATGGGGGAGCTCGGGCTGCGCGACGGACAGGAGGCCTCCGTGCGGGCACGCCTGCGCTGGGACCGTCGTCGTCGCACGTGGGACTGGATCGCCGTCTCTGCGTAGGAACGGGGCTGCGCGCACTGCTTCTAGGAATCTGCGTCCTTGTCATGAGGAGATCTAAGAATTCGGGACGTTGTCAGGTGACAGCCTAGAAAACGGCGACCTTGGCGAGAAAAACTCCGGGAATCCGAGGGGCTGTCCGGCCGCAGGTCCTTCTCGCCGGACAAGGGCGGCAATTCCTAGACGCTCCTGGGACAAGGGCCGCAATCCCTAGACGCCCTCAGGACAACCCCGGCGATTCCAAGAAAACGCCCCGCCGGCCAGCAGGGTCGACGGGGCGCCAGGGGGGCGTGGGTGCGCCGCTAGTCTATCGGCGCGCGGTAGAAGTTCCCGAAGAAGTTCTCGGTACGGCGCGTCATCTTGCCCCTGGGGGCGCTCGCTATCATGTTGTCAACGATTCCTGTCGAGGGGAGGCCTCATGGCGCTGCTGAGGGAGTTCTGTGCGGAGAACGTCGAGCGGGTGCCTGCCGCGCTCGCCGCGGGGGCGGGGAGGATCGAGCTCTGCGACAACCTCGCCGTGGGCGGCACCAGCCCGAGCTACGGCGTCATTCGCGCCGCCGTCGGCATCGTGCGCGAGGCCGGGACGGCCGTCATGGCCATGGCCCGCCCGCGCGGAGGCGACTTCGTCTACACGGCCGCGGAGGAGCAGATGATGCTCGACGACGTGGCCATGGCGCGCAGCCTGGGCGTGGACGGCGTCGTGTTTGGCTGCCTGACCGCCGACGCCGAGACGGGCGAGGCGGTCGTGGACCGCGAGATGACGGCGCGCCTCGTCGAGGCCGCGCACGGACCCGTGACCGACGAGTCGGGGACGGAGGTCCCGCCCGTGATGGTGACCTTCCACATGGCGTTCGACGAGCTCACCGAGGAGCGCCAGCGCGAGGCCATCGGCTTTCTCTCCGACCTGGGCGTGGAGCGCATCCTCACGCACGGCGGGGCCGCCGGCACGCCGATAGCCGACAACCTGGACCATCTGCGCCGCCTGATCGAGCACGCCGCGGGGCGCCTGACCATCCTGCCCGGCGGCGGCATCACCTTCGAGAACGCCGAGTCCGTCGCCGAGGCCCTCGGCGTGCAGGAGGTTCACGGCACCAAGATCGTGAAGCTGGGCTGAGGTTCTTCTCGCCCGCGAAAAGGGCTGTCCTGGGGCGCCCGGCGCCGAGTGTACGAGTTTTGGCTCGCTCGGCTCCGGGCGCTTCCTTGTCAACTGGGGAAACGTCGCCAAGAGGCGCCGTTTTCGACGGCTCCTGCGGGCTAACTCGTACACTCGGCGAGAAGGACGGGCCAGCGAGAAGGACGTGTCGCGCGCAAGAAAAAAGCCCGGAGGCCGCATGAACTCCGGGCTGACTCTGTATGGTCGCGGGGGCAGGATTTGAACCTACGACCTTCGGGTTATGAGAGGCCCATCCAGCCCAAACGCCTCCGGCACGCCCTGGCGGGGCGGGCACCGTTTGTCCCCCTGGGCAGGCAGAATCCGGCAGGGTCGGGCAGGGTCGTCGGCCGGCGTCCCGCCCCCGCTAACGTTGGTAGTACCGGTTTAGGACCCGTCTAGTACCAGCGGGAGGCAAGCGATGCGGAGGGCATACACCCAGGGCTTTGTGTCGAAGCACGGCGGCAAGTGGCGCGCGGTGGTCAACTGGCAGGGCGAGGACGGGAGGCAGCACCGGCTCACGAAGACCACCGGCGTCCGGTGCTACCCGGACAGGGTCGACGAGGCGACGGGCGAGGTCACCCCCGACAACCGGGGCAGGGCGAGCGCCGAGACGGCCCTCCGCCGGTGGAGGGACGAGCTGGTCGCGTCCGAGGAGGAGCGCTCGCGCCTGGAGGAGGCGTCGTGCGACACCACCTTCGCCGAGTACGCGGAGCTGTACGTCATGCGCAAGGAGCTCTCTCGGGCGGTCCGTCCGGTGACGATAAGGGGGTACCGCTCCCACATCTCCAAGATACGGGGAACCGAGATCGGCGACACGAGGCTGCGCGACGTCACCCCGAAGCTGATCGTCGCCTGGGAGCAGGGGATGGCCGCCGACGGCCTCAGCAGCACGACGCTCTCTCACATCCACGTGTTCGCCAAGCAGGTCTTCACGTACGCCTGCAAAATGGGGGACCTGACCCTCAACCCCTTCGATAGGGTCGACGCCCCCAGGCGAAGGGCGAAGCCCGTCAACGCCCTAAGCGCCCGAGAGGTCGCAAGGCTCAATCGGGCCCTCGTGGGATTTGGCCCGTCGCCCCTCGCGGTCGGAGTCCGCATCGCCCTGTCGACCGGAATGCGCCAGGGGGAGATATGCGCGTTGCGGTGGAGCGATGTCGACCTTGAGGGACGCAGCATCCGGATCAGCCACTCTCTTTCGCGCTCTGCCGGCAGGTACGTGCTTAGCTCCCCCAAGACGGAAAGCTCCCTGAGAAACGTGCCGTTTGGGGAGGGGCTCCTCCTGGTTCTTACGGAGCGCAAGCAAGCGATGATTGCGGACAGGGAGGAGTTTGGAATGGACTGGGATGACTCCCTGTTTGTGATCGGCTCGCCAATCAGCGGAACGTGGTACAGCCCGCAGGTCCTGGGTCACGAGTGGCATGCCCTGGCGAGGGCGGTGGGGCTCGTCGGGACGCAGGGGGTTCCGCCCCGCTTCCATGACCTGAGGCACACCTTCGCGACCTTGGCGATCTCCTCTACATCGGGGAACCTGGACGTGAAGACTGTGAGCTCCGTTCTCGGCCACAGCAATGCGGCCATGACGCTCAACGTGTACGCGGATGCCCTTGCTGACAGCAAGCGAGAAGGCATGGAGGCTATGGACCGAATCATGCTGGGCAATGGTGACGAGTCTGCATAGCCACGAGCAGACGTCTTGCTGTAAGCCTTGCGAGGCAAGTCGTCTCTCGTGGACACCGTCAGGGCATTTTCCAAAAAAGCCCGCGCTTGCATCGCGGTCGCGTCGGGCGCTCATTGCGTCATGCTCACGATCGGACTCGTGCTCGACTGCGGCGGCCTTTGCGGTGTGTGTCGCAATCACCATGCTCCTCTGTAGCGAGCGGCCTAACTTGTGGCGGGGGACCGGGCCTGTGTGTCCCTTTGCCCGGTGGCGTCACCGGGCAAAGGGACACACAGGCCCTCTCGCATCGGGCGAGCCGCTGCTCACGTTGCAAGATGTAGGAAGCGGGTACCCAATTCGCCCCTCTGCGGCGGCTGGGTACCCACTTCCATCTTGCGACTCGCGCGTTTCGGGGTCGCGCGTCCGGAGCCCCCCGTTCTTCGCGCGCCCGGTTTTTGCGGTCTGGGGGGCGCCGCCCCGCCGGGGGGGCGTCCCCTCATCTCGCAAGTCGCGCAAGGCCGGACCGGCGGCGTCGCCGTTCACGAAAAGCGAAAAATGAAAAACGGGAGGTTCGAGATGAGCGAGAGCAGGATCCGGAACAAGCAAATCAAGGTGTACGTCACGGAGAGGGAGCGGGAGGAGCTCAGGCGGAAGGCGCGGAAATGCGGAATTCGCGTCAGCGACCTCGTCCGTGACGCCCTCATCTACTCCGACGATTTGAAAGTCGTCGTGATCGACTTCAAGCGCCTGCACCGCGCGTGGCTCGAGGTTCACAGGCAGGGGGTCAACCTGAACCAGATCGCCCGCGCACTGAACTCTCGCGGGGCGGAGGGCTACGACCGAAGGGCGCTGGACCGGGCCCTCGAGCTTCAGCGCGACGCGACCCTCAGGATGATGTCCGCGCTCATCTCGCTCAGGGACGAGGCGGGGCGGCATCATGTCGTCATAGACGTCGAGCCGCTCGACCCGGGCGACATCGAAGGGTAGGGGAGCGGGGAGGGACGTTATGCGAGCAGATGCTGAGACGTTGCGGCCCGGTGTCGCCGCCGCCGACTGCACGATGGGTGCGTTTTGCGACTACAGCGCGGGCGCTCCCGCCGGGGCGCTGGGCGAGGAGGTACGCGTGGCGCCGGTTCGGGCGAGCCCCTCGCGCGCGACCGAGCTGCGGGAGGTCGGCGGCCCGCGCCGCTGGGTGCCGCTCGGCGAGCCCGAGGAGGACTGGTGGGCCGAGGTGGGCGCGTCTGGCGAGCGCCTCCCCGGGGAGTGGGAGTACGACAGGGCAGCCGGGTCCGTCGTGCGCTCGTGCGCGTGAGCGCCCCCGACGCCCCCCGGGCTCCGCGCGGGCGGCGTGCTACCTCGTCGCGCCGCAGCCGGGGCAGCGGTAGCCGGTGGTCACCGTCTCGTCCCACGCGGCGCTCACGAGGACCTGCTCGTCCCAGGCGGCGCTAGCGAGAACCTGCTCGTCCCACGCGGCCTGGACGACGACGGTCTTGATGCTGTAGGACCCACACCCGTTCAGGACGTTCGCCTTCATGTGGGCGTCGACGTTGCCGGTTATGTCCGCCCCGCAGTTGTTGCAGATGGTTCGGTCCTTAGTCACCGCGTCGTGGTGGACCGTCGTGTAGGCCGCGTCGTGATGCACGGTCGTGGTCTGCGCGACCCAGCTGTGGACATGCGCGGTCGGGGAGGACGACCCGGAGCCGCCGGAAGAGCCAGAACCGGAGCCGCCGGGGGTCAAGGAGGAGCCGCCGGTCGAACCAGCAGAGCCGGTAGAGGAGCCGTTGCCGCCAGAGGACGCCGAGGCCGAGCCACCGGAGGGGGACGCAGCCCCGCCAGCAGAGGTCACGGAGCCGCCGTCCTGACCGGCCTGCACTTCGGGCTCTGCCTGGGAGGACTCCGCAGCCCCCGTGTCCGCCTCCACGGCGCCCTCGGCGTCCGCGCCGTCATCCGCGACGGCCGCGCCCGGCGCCCCCTCCGCCTCGCCGCCGGATGGGTCGCCGCCCGGCGAGAGGGAGAGCGCGACGCCGCCGCAGGCCACCGCGAGCGCGAGGGCGCACCCCGCGCATATGGCCGCCACGGCCCCGCGCCCCGGGCGCCTCGCCGCGAACGGGTCCCGCGGCATGTCGAGGACGGCCCTGCCGACGTCCTCGCGCCCGCAGCGCTCGGAGAACGCCTCGCGGGTCGGGGCGTCGCCGCCCTCCTCGTAGGCGTCGTAGAGCGCGTCGATGACGGGCGTCACGACGTCCGCGACGTCCCCGTCCGACAGCGAGGCGGAGACGGCGCCCGCCTCGCGCGCCCTTGCGACGGCGGCGAGGACGTCCCTCCGCGCCCTGTCCTTCGGGCGTGTCGTGGCCCTGGCCGCCCTGGTTCCCGCCCCGCCCGTGGCCCTGGCCTTGCTAGCCTTGCGCTCGCTCATGTCCGCAACCCCCTATCGCCCCTCCCTCGCCGGGCGCCCCGCCCGGGCCGCGAGGGACCTGATCGCGTACGCGATGAGGACGAGGGCCGGGTAGAGCAGGACCGCCATGCACAGCAGGTCGACCGGCGCGCTGCCGATGCCCGTGGTCTGCCTGAAGGTCGCGGCGAGGAGGAACGGGAGCACGGGGGCGGCGACGTACTTCATGACGAGCTACAGCAGCCGCGCCGTGGTGGCCAGGGCCACGAACAGCGGGCCGCCCCACACCACGAGGCGTCCCCCCTCCCTTCCCCCGTCCCAGAGGCCGAGCCTGTAGCTGACGAGGTAGACGAGGTGGTACCAGAGGACCGCCATGTCCCAGAGCAGGAGGAAGCCCCCGGCCGGGCCGAGTGTGTTTGGTCAAGTCCGTCTTTCTGAAATGATCACGGAAAACTTTCGGGTTTGGGCACGCAACTTTTTCGGGTTCGGTCACGGGCGCGCCGCTAGCTTCCCGACTTGCCCAGCATGAGCGACTCCTCGAGACGGTGGCTTGGGCCGCCGAACTCGACGAGCCTGCCGTGGTGGACGACGCGGTCCACGATCGCGGCGGCGAGCTTGTCGTCCGCGAAGACCGTGCCCCACCGGCTGAACTCGACGTTCGTGGTGAACACTATGCTCCTCCTTTCGTAAGAGTCGGATATGACCTGGTAGAGCAGGCGCGCGCCGTCGACGTCGAAGGGGACGTAGCCGAACTCGTCGAGGATCACGAGCTCGGCCCTGCCGACGTCCGCCAGCAGCCTGTCGAGCGTCCCCTCGCGCTTCGCCTTGCCGAGCTGCAGCACCAGCGTCGCCGTCTGGAAGAAGCGCACGGGCACCCCGCGCCGGGTCGCCTCGATGCCGAGGGCCGTCGCCACGTGCGTCTTGCCGCGGCCGGTCGGGCCGTGGAGGACGAGGTCCTCGGCGCGCTCCACGAAGTCGAGCGAGAGCATCTCGTCTCGGCCCCAGCCCTCGGGAAAGCGCACGTTGGACCAGTCGAACCCCTCCACGGCCTTGGGCACGGGGAAGCGGGCCTGGCGCAGCAGCCGGGCGCGCTTCGACCGCTCGCGGGACTCGAGCTCGCGCGCGAGCATCCCCGAGCACGCGGCGAGCTGGCCCGGGGTCGCCGTCTCGAGGAACCACGCTATCGTCGCCTTCGATATGAACAGCGACCTGGCGCGCGAGGAGAACTCCTCGCGCTCGGCGTCCGGGATCCTAGGCACTGGCGGCGCCCCCCTCCAGCAGCTCGAAGGCCCGGTCGTACCCCGCGAGGTCGACCGGCTCGTCGTACTCGACGAGCGCGTCGCCGGCGGCCGCCCTGGCGGCGGCGAGCTCCAGGGTGGCGGCGTCGACGCCGCCCGTGGCCCCGAGCGACCTCAGCGCGCCCTCCACGGTCGCCGCCCAGCCCCGCCTGGCGCTCACGTCGCGCAGCGCCCTGAGGTCGGCTCCGAGGTCGGCGGGCGACTCCGAGTCGAGGAACGCCACGAGCTGCTCGGGCAGGGACCCCCGCACGACGCTGTCGCGCCAGCCGCCGGGGCGCACGCAGAGCAGCCTCAGCTGCAGCATTGGGTCGGCGGAGTCCGTCGGCGCGTCGCCCCACTCGCGCGGGTACTCGGCGACGACCTCGCCTCCGGCGCCGACGACCGTGACGTCGAAGGCGCCCATCGCGACGGCGACCTCGCGGGAGGCGTTGGCGGGCCCCGCCGAGTAGCGGTGCTCGCCGCCCGCCCTGAACGAGCCCTGCTTGTCGCACCTCCTGGTGAGCCACGTCACGCACGCGAACGGCGCCGCGGGCAGCGGCGAGAGCGCGGCGCGGTCGTCCCCGAAGAGCTCGGACTCGGGCGCTCCCTTGCGGTAGTGCGGCCTGCCGTCCGAGAGCGCCAGGCACGTCCCGAGCAGCCGCTCGTTGTAGGCCTTCACGTCCCAGACCTGCGGGACCGGGACGAAGAGGTTGCGCCTGAGCGTCCCGACCTTGTTCTCCACGGAGCCCTTCTCGTTGCCGGAGTGGGGGTTGGTGAAGCTGTAGTCGAGCCCGTAGTGCGCGGCGAACCGGCGGAAGAGCGCCGAGGTCCTCATCTCAGCGCCGACCCTGCGGCCGACCTCGGTGGCGTTGTCGAACACGGCCCGCAGCGGCACGCCCCCGAGGAACTCGAAGACGTCGCGGAGCCCCTGGCAGACGCACTCCGCGGTCTCGCCCCAGAAGACCTGCGCGAGCCCGACGTTTGAGTGCGGGAACGTGACCACGAGGAAGTGGCCGCGGGTGACGACGCCTCGCACGCGGAAGTCGGCCTGCCCGAAGTCGACCTGGCACTCGCCCGGGAGCCAGTCGAGCAGCAGGAACCCCTGCGCCTCGCGGGCGTCGAGCTCGGCGGCGAGCTCCTCGCGCCTCCTCCTCACGTACCTCCTGACGGTCGAGTACGAGCCCTCGAAGCCCTTCTCCGCGACGAGCCGGTCGAAGACCCTCTTCGCGGTGTGGCGCTGCTTGTACCAGCAGCGCCTGTCCTCGAGCAGCCACGAGTCGACCAGCGCCGCGAAGGGCTCGAGCAGGGGCGACTCGGGCGCCCTGCCGACCGCCGGCGGCCTCTCGGAGAGGTCGGTCTCCCTCAGGTACTTCCTCACCGTGGGCTCGGAGACCCCGGTGTCCCGGGCGATCGAGGCGACGCTCGCCCCGCCCCTCCCGAGCCTTCTGATATCGTCGATCTTGTCCACGCCGATCATTTCCTTCCCGGCCTCCCATCGTCGCAACCGTAGCAGCGACAACGTTAGGCCCCGTTGGGGATGGTCGGCGTGCCCATGCCCAAACCCGAAAGTTTTTCGTGACCATTCCCGAAAGCTCCGGGTGATCAAATCCGCAAGTCAGACGTTATCAAACACACCGAGCGCGCCCCACGAGGGGGCCGCCGCGCCGCCCGCGGCGGGGGGCTGGGCCAGGAGCAGGAGCAGCACGAGCGCGCCCGCCCAGGCCGCGGCCGTCGCCGCCGCGGCGAGGAACAGGACGAACCATGCCGGGCGCGCCCCGCCCGCGCCGAGCTTCCGCAGGAAGGTGCGCGGGATGTACCCCCTCGAAGCGCCCATGTGCGACCTCCTTGACGAGACCGTGTTCCTGCCCCCTAGTCTATCTCATATTGTCACTTATATAGGGGTGACTCATATAGGTCGAAGCCAAAACATTGGTGCTCGAGAGCGAGGGGTGCCGATGACTGAGCTTAACGCCCCCATGAGGGTGGGCCTGCGCATAAAGGAGCTGAGGGGGGAGCTGGGCGTGAGCCAGGAGTCCTTCGCCTACTCCATCGAGATGTCGCGCACCTACCTCGCGGAGGTCGAGGTCGGCAGGCGGAACGTCTCCATCGAGAACGTCGACCGCATCGCGCGCGGCCTCGGGGTCTCGCTCAGGGAGTTCTTCGACTCGGAGCTGTTTGGCGGGAAGCCTCTGCAGTCATCCGAGGCTGACGGAGCGGCCCTCTAGTAGATTTGCCGTCACGCTGTCATGGGAAGCAATCTGTTTGTCACTGACGGAGGGGGGTGTTGTCATCAAGCTTCCGGGCAAAGACGTCGTTGCGAGGGCTTTCTGAGGGGGAGGGGTGCAGAGCCATCCTCTTTTGAAAAGCATGAGATGTTACCTATCGTTCCCCTGCCCTCATCCGGCCACGGCGGCCCCGTCAACGGCGCTATGGGCTCCGCTTCGATTGGCCGGTCCCTGTCGCGCGCATCGACCTCTACGAGATTGAGAGGAACGTCGTGAGACCCGCCCCTCGCGATTCCAGCGGCGGCGGCACTCCCTTTGTTTAACGCGGCCGGGAATCGTTTCGGCTGCCGTCCTCCCCGGGGATTGCGGGCGCCGTGTGGGACAAGGCCCATGCCCTCGCCTTGAGGTGCGAGGCTGTTGAGGCGTTCCTCGGCCTGCATGGTGTTCGGCATCTGGGCCGATGGCATTTCTTACCGGGCTGGGTGACGACGATCATTTCTTCCCGTGAGGTGGGCCACCGTTGAGCCTGTGCCTGTCACACATATGCTGGCCCCATTCTTCTTCGAAGATGCCCCTCCACGCAGCGTGGCCGAGAAGAAATGCCCGCACGCTGTCTGCGCAGACAACGTGCGAGGGTTATCGATGGAGGGACTCCTGTGATGCGAAGGCGCTCTAGGAGGGTCGCGGCACAACGGAGCAGCTGTCGAGCAGCTTGTGAAGATAGGAGATCAGGTTGAGGACCTCGACGGCGTCCGTTTCGTTGACGTCCCAATGGATTCTAAGCTGGTGTGCCGTCGGGTTGCGAACCAGGTGTATCGCGCCGTTGAGCAGCTCCCTGAGGCCATTCTGCTGGTTGCGTTCAGATTCGGTCCGCAGGGTGGTCAGGGCGATGTAGGGATCCTTGACGCTCAGCGCCGCGTCAAACAGCCTCGTTCCGTCGAGGCTTAGCCCGGACATTTCTCTCACTCGGTCGCAGAGGCCCTTGGCAGCCTCATGGACGGCATGGAAGTAGTCGTCAACGAGGAGCTCCTTTTGGCAGCACTTCATGACCTCGGGATGAGCGCCGGCCCCAACGAGTGCGTTTCTGAGACTTCTGGTTCGGCGCTCAACCTCATCTAGCGTCTCTGCCACCTGAACCTTATGGAGCTTTCCGTCGTCACGCACCTCGATACCGGAGAGCATGAGGACCCGATTCACCTCGTCCATCATCCACCTGTATCGCGCGCCGTCGTTGATGCCCCGGGCGGGGTTGAAGCAATAAATAATAAGGCCATACACGGCATTGGCATTTCCGGCGCCGTCCGTCCTGCTGGCGAGCGCATTGTACAGCCTCTTCCATTTCGTGTTGGCCGGATCCACGTCTGCAATCCCTAGCTCGGCGAGCATTCTGCCGATCTCGGATCCGGTGAGGCCGTTGTGCGTATCGCCGATAACCCTGCAGATCTGCTCCGCCTGGGCCACGGTCAGTGCGGGTGCCTTGGACACAGCGCTTTCCTCTCTCGTCAGGTGCTGGGGGGCTGCGCCTCCTCCAGGAGATTATCCTAGCTGCCCGATGCCCTAATATCGTTTTCGCGGGTGATGGGGTGGTCTCTCGTGTTGTAACAGACGAGGGCGTTCTCCAGTGGGTAAGGGTGGCCGTGCTTGTCTGCCCTCGGGGGCATGTGCGTCAAGCATTCTGTTGTGCCAGGTTGACTGTGGCTACCGCTAGGACATAGTTGTCTCTAATGTAACTGAGGGAGATGGATGAAACCAGGGATTTCACTATGAGGAAGTTGCGGTAAGACAACCGCAAATGAGTGGACTATAGCTCCGCCACATCATGCGGGGAGTGCTGGTAACTTGGTGGCCCGGCTGGCTTCATACAAGAGGGCATCGTCCCTCGCAGAGTGATGGTAGATTTCAGAGGATATTTCGATTACGAAATAGCGAGCCGATGTCCCTTACTTTCCGTTGCGTGCGTCCAGTGTTGTCCTCATCAGCGGTAAGGACAATCAACGCGTCGCCCATACCGTCTACAGCTGTGCTTACGCCAACGCTCATCCGCTCCAATGTGCTCTGCGGCTCCTGTGCCGTGTCCCCGCTGGTCAGTTTTACCTTGTCTTGCATATCGCTCATGGCCCGCCCTTTCCGTATGGTGGGAAAAGCCGGCACTTATCAGGTGGATAACGGACTACTAGCTCGTTACAAGATGTGTTGCGCGTCAGCGTTTGTTGCGGTCAATGTTCCCCAATGAGAGAATTAATGTGACAAAGCGTTGCGTTCTGCTACAGAAGGTCGTGGTTGAAACGACGAAGAGGCTGTCTGCAGGCACATTCAAAAAATGTGACATGCACATTCACTCGAGTTCCTGCTACAGCAGGGACTACGAAAAGTCCGAGTTCTTTGACGCCTTGACAGGCGGTGACCTCGATGTGGTTGCCGTAACGGACCACAACAGCGTGGATGTCAAGCTGCTGTCGGAGCTGCAGGGCGTGCTGGCGAAAGAGAACAAAACGTTGATTGGCGGGGTTGAGCTAAACGTCAAGCTCCATCCCGACACAATAAAGCAATATAACCTAACGCTAGGAAAGGGTTCGAAAGGCGAGTACTTCCATGCCATAGTCTGGTTCTCGATGGAGGATGCAGGGGCAATGGCGCAGGTGGTCACCCACCTATTCGAGAAACGCCTGCTCGCCGAGAAGGGTGCACCCAGCGACGGCAAACCGGCCATTCAGCCGCAATCGCCGAAGTCTTTCTCTAAGATGACCGAGGGCAAGGCAATCTTCCTCGAAGAGTTCCAGAAAGAGGCCGCCGCAATACCTCATTTCTTCATTCCCCACGAGAACAAGGACAGAAGCCTGTCCTCCTACCTCCCGAACAACTGCCAGGCGAATCTCGACTACAAAGATCGTCTTTTCTACTACAGTCACGCCATGGCGGTTGAAGGCGGCTCTAAAAGCAGAAAAAGCATTTCGACTGGGATGGCTGAAGAGCTTGAGACTACGGTCGCGGCGCTATTTTTCAGCGACGCCAAGACGACTGAGGAGATCGGCTCTCGCTTCACATGGATAGACTTTGACGGCGACCTTGAATCGCTGCTGCTCGCTATCAGCGACCCCGAAAGCCGTATCAAGACGTCGGACGAATATCCGGAGCTGCCGCAGACAAATACTGGGTCTTTTCTGGAGTCAGTGTCCTTCAATACCTACGTTAGCGGCGCTGTGGACAACAGCCGTCCGATCACGCTCAATTTCTCGCCGGGCTATAACGGCATCGTAGGGTCAAGGGGTAGCGGGAAATCGATGCTTGCATGCCTCCTCGCAAATAAGGGAGTCGACACTTACTCGAGGTTCGTAGATGCGGACAGCGTGAAGTTCAAGATGCAGGACGGCGTTCCAACAAGCAATCGCCCTAAGTGCCTTTACCTCGGCCAAGGGGAGCTTGAGGAGATCTACAGGAGTGGGAAGTACGAGCAGATACCCTTTCTAGACGAGCACATTTCGCCATTGAAAGAGAAAGCGAGGAAAGGTTCAGAGGAAGCTGCGGATGAGCTGAAAACTTGGCTGAATCTTGGAGAGCGGCTGCTCAAGGCATTTTGCACGAAATATCCCAACGGTCCACTGCGTATCAACCACCTCGATGCTGCGGTACCTTCGGGCATCACGATAGAAGGGCCGTCGCTGCCCGCAAGGGATGCACCGCAGATAACAAAAGCCAAGAATTCGCTTAACGTCATAGATGACAAGCTCAGAGCCGCATCGGAAGCCATCGGTTCTATCAAGTTCAATGCTTCCTACCCCGAGGATAACACGCTATTTGAAGCACTTGAAGTGGAGACGCGCGCCATCCAAAATGACATGGAAGCAGTCATCAAGCGAATCGGACGATTCTCGGACGGATTGGGGAAAGTTGACCCATCTTGGTTTTCGCGTCGCGAAGAGCTCGTGTCCTTGTTCTCTGAGACATTGAATACGGCTAACAATGCGAGTGGCTCCACAACGCTCGCCCAATACCAGAAACAAACTAAAGATGCCACTGCATTCCTATACGACCTGCTCTCGCTCCGCATTTCATTGAAGCACGTAGATGAGGAAGCGCAAGCGGCATACGAGCGCATGCACAAGCCAATTGATCCGGTGCCGCTGCAGAACGGCGACGAACCAATCGAGATCTCCCTCTTTTACGAAGACGACTCGACGTACGATGACAAGCGCGCGAACCTGCTGGGAGCATCGTCCAGCAAGGACCTGCAGGCCTTGGCCGAAGCCTTCCTGCGCCAAGCGGACAGAAGACGCATGCACAAGCTATTCGATGGAAGGAAATTTATATCGTACTCTTCGAGGGATCTGGGGTCTCATTACGAGAAGTACTTCGAATTGGCCAAGACAACGATATGCGATGCGGGCAGCCTTAAAACCCAGATAAAGATCGCTGAGAAACCTATAGACGACATGTCGCCGGGGACGAAGGCGCAAGCACTGTTGAAGCTCTTTCTAAACGACAGCGTCGCATCTGGAAGATGGGCGTACGTCGTCATCGACCAACCGGAGGACAACCTCGATGTGGCGACTATCAAAGATTTTCTCGTCGACCGTCTGAAGCAGCTCAAACTTAATGTGCAGTTCTTCGTAGTCAGCCACTCAGCACCGGTCATAGTGAACGGGGACGCTCGCACCGTTATCGTCTGCAACAATGACAACAACGGCATTAGCTACGTTCCCGGCCCGCTGAACGAGAGTCCAATCAAGCAATCGATAGCCGATGTGCTGGACGGCGGAGAGCGGTATCTGAAGATGCGGTTGAACAAGTACAATTTCCAAGTGGGTGATCACTCATGATAACGTGTGGAAGCGACGGAAAGGTCATAGTGCAACTGGAGGAGGAATCCTTCGACCTATCCGCCTCCGATCAATACGCGGACCTTCTCCTTTGGCTGACATCGCCAGATGAGAGGGTCCAGATTGATGAGTCTGACTTTGAGGTCGACGAAACGCTAGATGGCAATAATAGGGCCAAGGCAGAAAGGTACTCTGATTTTATCTCTGCCTTCCTGAAGAGAAGAAAAGATAAACTCAGCGAGAGCCGGGCGCTTACGGCGGAGAAGCGAGAGGAATCAATCAAAGAGTTCATTGAATATCTGAGACAGGAAAGTGAGTAAACAGAGGCCCTACAGCCTCATATTGGTGGACGCTGGATGCTCTTCGTGGGGTAGCTCATGAGCCTATTGGGGACTTCACGCCGTCACCGTGCGCGGATGACAATCCCCACCAATCCCCATGGATTGAGGTGGCGCGCTGCCGCCAATCGGGGCCGATGAGCTTTCGGCTCAGTTTCATCAGGGCTCCCTGCCGTACTCGTCGACCATGCGACGGACGGCGTCAAAAGCTTCCTCTCTGGTCGCGGTAGGAGAGCATATAACAAACTCTAGCCCGGCCTTGAAGGGGTATGCCCAGTACGACTCCACCTTGCAAAGCCTGGTTGGATCAAGGGTCCTGGGCGGGGCCTTGCACCAGCTGCGGACGAGGCTGACATCCTCAAGGAACTTGAGCGGAAACCGCATTTGCTCGCTCTTGGGAGTCCTCGTCACGTAGGCCGCGGCCCCGTCGTAGAGGGCCCTCGGCGAATATCCCATGCCCGTAAGCCTATTGAAGGCCTCTCTCGTATCAGCCTCCCTCCTTCCGGGAGGGTACTGGAAGAGACGGGTTAGCCTGGAGAACCAGCCCTCGGGGTCTTCGGAGGAGTGAGCTATAAGGGAACTAGTGTTAAACGTGGTCGCTACGGGACCGTCTGACTCGGAAGAATCGACTACGGTTCCTTCGGCATTTGGGCGATAGCGGGCCCCGAAGTCGCTGGTGGCAGCCTCGTTAGCCGCATTAAGGTCCGGGCTTCGACCGGCAACCGTAGTGGGGTCGATGTCTACGGGGTCGACTACGGTCGAGGCGCTTTCGGCTACGGTTTCTTCGCCTGTGACAACGGTTGGGCGCGTTTGGGGCACGGTTGAATGGGGCTCTCGCGGCGCAACGGTACTCCGTTCCACGGGAGCGCAGGCCCTCGGACGAATGCCGCAGAGTTTCCAAGCCGAGGCGAGCTTCCGTGAATCGCTCTTGAAGTGGGAAGAGAGCAGGGGCCTCCCACCTCGCTCCTCGTACAGCAGCTTGTATGCCTCACGGTACGTTGCCGCGTCCGTGCTTTCGGTCTCGAAGCAAAGGACCCGCAGTACCTGTTGAACGGTTTTTGTGGATTTGGGGCTAAGTCCGATGGCGGTGGCCATCTGGCGATATGAGAAGGTGGCACGCTGCCTGCCGTCCGACAGGATGATGTCACTGGGCGTGAAGAGCGCGACCGCGTTGACGATCTTCTGGATTGTCCGATACGTTTTCCCTTTGATGCGCCCGCCCCCGAAAGCGTTGCCGAGTGAGACTGAGGCATCGAACAGCCAGTCGCTCATCTCGGGCGTGAGCACGGGCATGAAGGAGCCGGGCTCCTCCTCAATCTCCACGTCGTCAAGTATGCCCTGATAGTCGGATGGCATCGGAATAACCCAAATCGCACTTGTGCACTAGAGGGAGACGTCGAAGAAGGCGGCGAGCTTCTGGGGAGAAAAGTACCAAACCCCGCCGATCTTGCGCGCGGGAATGACTCCCTCGCGCGCGAACTCGAGGAGCCTGCGCTCGCTCATCCCGCACCACTTTGCCGCCTCGTGAGTCCTCCACGGCCGGATGCCCTTAGCGCCGCTTGACGTGCCCGACGTCTTTGCGTCCATCCTCGTCTCCTTCGAAAAGCATAGGGTTAATCCGCCTAAAGCCTGAACAAAATTGACTATATCAGTATTAGGGCAAACGAGTCAAGAAAATCAGGTATTCTTTGTGAGAAAGCTGTACGTTTATTCTTCATGCAGACGGGGGGCAGAATGGGCGGTCCGCAAAAAGGCCTCTACATTGCAAAGGACCAGAGGTCTGGGATGCACTCGTTTGTTCGAGTGGTGCCGAGTGCGGGCATGCCCGACTCTCCGTGCAACCCGTCAATCAACTCGGTGAATGATCTGCTCATGGCGAAGAACGTCGAGTCCTTGGCTGACGCAGCGGAGCAGCTGGGGCCCATGTTTCTCAGGGGCAATAGTCTCCGCTTGCGCACCTTGGATAGGGAAGACTTTCGCGCGCTCGTCAGCTCCCCTGACGATCTCTTGGCAGAGTGTTTCTTCGACCCCTACGCGAAGCGGTCGGATGATGACCCATGGGCGTTTGAGCGGTCTGGCAACGCTGCCCGTCTTGCCGTCTCGCGAGCGGTGGAGAATCGAGACTTCTGCTCGAAGTGCCCTGACGTCTCAAGCGGCGAGGGAAGGGCGCCCCTTATCGTTGAGCCTTTGCAGGACTGGGTACTTCTGAGGAACCTGCTTTCAGTCACTCTGAGAGTTGGCGCGCTTCTGAGAGAGGGGGCCAGGAGCTCTGACACCCTTCTCGAGGACGCCGGCTTCTCTAGAGTGGGGAGAAGGACCTTTAGCTCGAAACTGGTAATCGACTCGCCCGGTTATGCCATTCCCGTGATGTTCAATCCGTTTTTCCGACCTGGCAGCGTGACGGGAAACGACCTCGCTTATAACGCCGACGCAACGTGCCCCCTTTATGGGCGCATTGCCGAAGTCAGGATGGGGCTTTTTGGTGCGTCAATAGGAGTCTTGCGAGGCTGTAACGTTATTAAGTTTGCAACGGGGTCACAGGCGGAGGCCGCCCGTGGCTCTTTCAAGCCACGTAAAAACAGGCCGAAAGAGGCAAAGTGGATGTACCTCGTCATCGAGAATAGGGAGGGCGTTGGGCAGGGGGAGCTCGCGGACGTGCTCTTGAACGCTCTCGACTCTCAGCTCTACAGGCCCCACCTCTCGTACAGCGGCAAGATGATGGAGGAGGTCTCGGTTTGCTCCTATGACCTTCCTACCGCACTATGGGGGCTGGTTCGAGACCACCCCTCGCACTACCTGTCAACTTGCGAGAACTGCCAGAGGACCGTCTTCTCAACGAACCAAGGGCCTTCCCGAAGATTCTGTAGCGATGCCTGCCGAACCACATGGAAGAGACGACATGGGCTGTTGGGTAGCGGCATGGAGGAGGCGTGATGGAACGAACTGCTGAGGCCAAGGCATTTGTCGAGCGCTGGAAGGGCATTATCGCCGCCGTCCCCGAGGGGAAGAGCAACGAGCAACAGGATACCCAGAAGTTCTGGATTGACCTCTTGGAGAGCGTCCTCGGAGTTCCCTCTAACGAGATTGCTGGTTTCGTGGACTTCGAGCGAAAGGTGCGAGGTCGGCGCATAGACGTCTTCGTGAGCGACCACCACTTCCTCTGCGAGCAGAAGTCCGTTGGGGTTGACCTTGATGAGCCCGAGCTGAGGAACAAGACGTTCGTGACGCCCTTCCAGCAGGCCATGTGGTACGCCCAGAACCTGCCGTACTCCGAGCGCCCGCGCTGGGTCATGACGTGCAACTTCGAGACGTTCCGCCTCTACGACCTGGATGACGAGCGCCCTGAGGAGGGCTTCCAGGAGTTCTCCCTCGAGGAGCTCCCGGATCATGCGTACCTGCTGTCGTTCCTCACCTCCCAGGAGACGAGCCGCCTCCACAAGGAGCAGCAGCTCTCCGTCGAGGCGGGGACCTACGTGTCCAAGCTGTACGACGCGCTGGCGAAGCAGTATCACCACATCGATGAGGACGCCGAGGAGCAGAGGTCGCTCAACGTCCTCATCACTCGTGTCATCTTCATGCTCTACGCTGAGGACGCGGGGCTGCTCCAGTCCCACAGGGCGTTCGGAAAGTACTGCCAGGGGGATCCAAGGAAGCTCCGCGGAAAGCTCGCCGATCTTTTTGGAGTCGTCGACACGCCCTACGACCAAAGGGACGAGTATCTGGACGAGGATTTGGCCGCCTTCCCATACATCAACGGAGGGCTGTTCTCTGACTCGTCGATAGTTATCCCCCAGATGACCGAGGAGATTGCGGCGGTCATCGCCGAGGCCTCCGAGGGCTTCGACTGGAGGGAGATCTCGGGCGTCATCTTCGGGGCGGTCTTCGAGGGGACGCTCAACCCCGAGACCCGTCACGCGGGTGGCATGCACTACACGAGCGTCGAGAACATCGACAGGTGCCTCAGGCCACTCTTCCTTGATGACCTCTGGGCAGAGCTGCATGCTGCCGAGGGGGAGCGGAGCGAGGGAAAGCGCAAGCAGCTGCTCGGCCGGTTGCATGACAAGATCGCGAGCATCACCGTCGGAGATCCCGCCTGCGGCTCGGGGAACTTCCTCACGGAGGCCTACCGTCAGCTCAGGACCATCGAGAACCGCATCATCGAGGACGAGCTCGGCGACCAGACGGCCATCTTCGATTACCTGGAGAGTCCCGTCAGGGTGACCCTCGACCAGTTCTACGGCATTGAGATCAACGACTTCGCCGTCTCGGTCGCAAAGACCGCCCTCTGGATCACCGAGGAGCAGATGCTCCGAAAGACGCAGGAGATTCTCCCGCACTACGACTTTGATTTCCTGCCCCTGAGGAGCCTCTCGAATCTCGTAGAGGGGAATGCTCTCACAACGGACTGGGCTGAAGTGTTCCCAGAAGACCTTACCTACCTCGTGGGCAACCCGCCGTTCCTCGGGGCACGTAACCAGAGCAAGGAGCAAAAGGCCGAGCTGCTTACCGTGTTCAACGGCGCCAAGAATGCGGGAAACATCGACTATTGCGGCGCTTGGTACATGAAAGCGGCGAGGTTCACGGAGGGGAAGCGCACTCGCTGCGCGCTCGTCTCCACCAACTCCATCTGCCAGGGAGAGCAGGTTGCGAACCTCTGGAAACCGCTGCATGACATGGGACTCCACATCGACTTCGCGCACAACACTTTCCGATGGGACAACGAAGCAGCTGAAAAGGCCCACGTGTTCTGCATCATCATCGGCTTCTCTCGTGAAGACGTGAAGAAGCGCCTCTTTGTTCACGATGCTCCAGATTTGCCCGAACGCACTATTCTTCCATCGAATATTAATCCGTATCTTGTTGATGCTCCCGATGTGTTTGTTTGGAACCGATCCAGGCCATTGTGCGACGTTCCGAGAATGGTAATTGGATCGCAGCCTATTGATGGAGGTAATTACCTCTTTACGGATGAAGAAAAGAATGATTTTCTGAGATGTGAGCCTGGGGCAGCACGCTTCTTTCACCCTTGGATAGGGTCGAAGGAGTTTCTTCACGGGTATCGGCGCTGGTGTCTTTGGCTCGGTGATGCGTCTTTTGCCGAATTAAAAGAACTGCCCCTTTGTCGCGAGCGCATAAATGCCGTGCGTGAATACCGTCTATCAAGTAATCGGAAGCAAACTAAAAAAGCGGCGGAAACGCCCCAGAAGCTAGGGATGGAAGTCATCTCATCAGGAGCATCAGTCGTTATTCCACGTCATAGCTCCGAGAGGAGGAAGTATATTCCCCTCGGTTTTATTGGTAGTGATGACCGCTGCGGCGACGCGAATTTAATGATTCCTAATGCGACGCTATATCATTTCGGAGTGCTTCATTCACAGTTTCATAATGCATGGATGAGAACGGTGTGTGGTCGTCTAAAGAGTGACTATCGATACTCATCCGGTGTTGTATATAACAACTTTGTTTGGCCTGAGCCGACAGAGGCTCAGCGTGCTGAGATTGAGGGTTATGCGCAGGCTGTTCTTGATGCCCGCGCCGCGCAGCATGGCGTGACGCTTGCCGATTTGTACGATCCAGACAATGAGGCGTTCTTTCCTAAGCTGATTGCAGCACATCGTGAGCTCGATTTTGCCGTTGAACGTGCCTACGGAGTGACGTTTAGCGGTGATGAGGGGCGAATAGTTGGCCACCTCTTCAAGCTCTACGCCGAGAAGACAGAATCGTAGGGCAATATGAACGAAGTCGAATCTACTACTTATGAGCGCCTCCTCGATAAGTCTCAGGAGGCCTTCCTGCTTGCCATAGAACTTTATAATCGACCGACCATTCGATATCACGCCGAAGGTTGCTGCTTCTTCCTTTGCAATGCATGGGAGCTTATGCTCAAGGCATATATCATCCATCAGATTGGCTACGAGTCCGTCTATTATCCGGGCAGTGACCGGACCCTCTCGCTCTCCGACTGTCTCAAAAAGGTCTTCACCAACGAAAACGACCCGCTCCGTCTAAACATGGATGTGGTTTGTGAACTCCGCAACACGAGCACGCATTTTGTGACCGATGAGTACGAGCTGTTCTACGGCCCAATCCTGCAGGAGTGCGTGAAGTTTTACGAGGAGAAGCTGCGCGAGCTGCATGGAATTGAGATTAGCGACCGGATACCCGAGAACTACCTCGCCCTGTCCGTGAGGCGTGGAGATGTCGATTTCGATGTAATCAAAGCCCGTTATCCGCGCGAGGTGGTGGAGAAGATGCTCGAGCTTGGTTCCTCGATAGTTGCGAGCAGGCCCGAAGGATCCGGAATTAACTATGCTACCGATCTGCGTCTCACGAAGAAGAAAGAGGGCATTCCCGTCCGGATTGCAAATGACTCGGATACTGCAGTCTCAATACTGCACTCGCTCACTGACCCCATAAACAAGTATATCTATCGCGCTAAGCGGGGGGCAGACTTCATCAGGCGCAAGCTCAACAAGGAGGGTATCGTCCTTAGAGTTAATGGTGAGTCGAAAGAGTTCAACGTTTTTCACTTCAATGTATTTGTGGATTTCTACAACATGAAGGGAAACGATTCCTACTCGTATAACCTCTCGCTTGGTGGTGAACAGCCCAGCTGGGGATACTCACAGCAAGCTATCGACCTCATGTTGCAGGAAATCCGGCGTGATCCTGAACACGTTATCGACGGAATGCGTGGGGAACTTGCAAAGAGAAAGGCGAGGAAAAACCTCTAGCCAGCAAGAAAGCCGACCCCAGGAGCAAGGGAATTCTAAGCAGTCCGGAGACGCCTACCCCCATTCGGGGACCCAGCTTTGTTCCACCCAAGTCGGCTTCTTGGAATTATTCTACCATGTTCGCCCGCCGTTAAACACTGACCTAAATAGCAACGAATTGCTGACCTCGGTTGAAAGGGCCGTGCCCAAGTTGAGTTTCACAATCGGTAGTACCAGCGTAGTACCACGCTAGTACCCAAACAAAAAAGTCGGAGGCCCAAAGGCCTCCGACTAGCAAGTTTATGGTCGCGGGGGCAGGATTTGAACCTACGACCTTCGGGTTATGAGCCCGACGAGCTACCAGACTGCTCCACCCCGCAATGTGTGCACCTCGTGTGTGCAAGGAATAACTATACGCATCGTTCTTCTCGGCTGCAAGAACTTTCTCGATTGTGAACCCTTCTCCATATCTGCGCGTCGACCGATTCAGGATAGCTT
The DNA here is from genome assembly GCF_002159735.1 of Olsenella sp. An270. GTDB lineage: Bacteria > Actinomycetota > Coriobacteriia > Coriobacteriales > Atopobiaceae > Thermophilibacter. Next base: position 154,646 of record NZ_NFJF01000005.1, on the reverse strand, counting down.
GCGATTGCGTTCAGTCCGCGTTACGCATTGCGCCGCTTTTGCGAAGTTGTCGCGCACTAGGATTTTACCTGCTACACGGGTACATCAAAGCATCAGTGCCCCACCGTGTGGGAGCGGGGCAACCCAACAGAGAGGATAGATAATGCATTCAGTTACCGCCGCGGGTCACACCGCGAGGGCGGGAGGGTCGGCAGCGGGGCACTTTGCGGTCCTTCCCATCCTCATTCTCATCCTCGCCCAGATGGGCACGACCGGGGACAACGGCGCGCTGTCGCTCGCCGCGTCCGCGCTCACCCACGACCTCGGCGCCACGACCTCGGAGATCCAGCTGGCCAACATGGTCTACCCGCTCATGGGCGGCGCGTTCATGATCGCGGGCGGCCTCGTGGGCACCATCATCGGCTGGAAGCGCACCTTCCGGATCGGCGCGGCCCTCTGCGCCCTCGGCGAGGTCGCCTGCGCGCTCGCGCCCAACATGATGGTCTTCGTCTGGGCCGGTCGCGTGCTCGTGGGCTTTGGCGCGAGCTTCCTCATCCCGTCCGTCCTCGGGCTCATCCCGTACCTGTACCAGGGTCACGACCGTACCGTCGCCTTCGGCTGCATCGGCGCCGCCTCGGGCCTCTCGGCGCTGCTGCCGCTCATGCTCGGCGTCGTCATGGAGGCGGCCGGCATGCACGTGACCTTCCTCGTGCTCGCCGCCTACTTCCTCGCCGTGCTGGGCGTCTCCTCGAGCCTGCCGCACATCGACCAGGTGGACGAGAAGCTCAGGTTCGACGGCGTCGGCGTGGCGCTCGCCGCGTCCGGCCTGTTCATGTTCCTCGTGGGCATCTCGAGCATCTCCTCGTGGGGCCTCATCGAGCCGCTCGACACCTGCCCGTTCATGTTCTTCGGCATCTCCCCGGCGCTGCCGCTCGCGCTTCTCGGCGTGGTGGTCCTGATCGTGCTCGTGCACGTGGAGAAGGGCGTGGAGAAGAAAAACGGCGTCGCGCTGCTCCCGCAGTCGTTCCTGCACACCCCGCAGGTCCTCGCCGGGCTCGCCGCCAACGCCATCACGTTCTTCTTCATGGGCGTCCAGTCCATCCTCATGGCTCCCTACCTGCAGCTCGTTGCCGGATGGAGCCCCATCGACGTGGGCGTGATCTCCATCGTCACCGGCGTCCCCACCTTCGCGCTGGCGCTCGGCATCCCCAAGCTCGCGCCGCACGCCAACCCGCGCCACGTCATCCAGGCGGGATACGTCATCATGGCGGCCGCCCTGGCGATCATGGCCTTCTCCGTGACCATCGACGGCAGCAACGCGTTTGGCGTCTACCTCGGTGCGTTCGTCGCCGGCGTGGGCGCGGGCACCGTCTCGTCGCATTCGAGCAACGTCGTGGCCCTCGCGGTGAGCGAGCGCGACGCCTCGCAGTCGGGCGGCATCCAGAGCACCATGCGCAACGTCGGCCAGGCCGTGGGCGTGGCGCTCCTGGGCGCGGTGCTCTTGCTCGGCATCACGGGCCAGGTCCGCGCGGGCGCGGCGGCCGATCCCGCCATCTCGCCGGCCGTTAGTGAGCAGGTCTCCCAGATGAGCATCAACCTGGGCAGCAACCAGGAGTTTCGCGAGCAGATCGCCGACATCGACATGACCAGCTCCGAGGAGAACGCCCTCGTCAACATCGAGGCGCGCGCCCGCTACGAGTCCACGCGCGTGGCGTACGGCGTGGGTGCCGCGATCATCCTGCTGGGCCTGCTCACCACCCCGGCGATCAAGACCTTCGAGAAGAGCGAGGGCTAGGAACGGCCGGGCCCCTACAGGTCGTGCGCGGTGAGGATCTCCTGGGGGATGAGGCGCGCGCCCTCCACGACGGCGCGCAGGTAGGCCATCTCCTTCTTGTCCAGCACGCCCTCCATGAGCTCGAGGCCCACCACGCGCACGCCGCCCTGGTCGGTCTCCTCGTTCATGAGCGGGTCGGGGAAGCGGCGCATGGCGCGGCGCAGCATCTTGCGGTAGGCGGGCGCGAACGGCTCGACCGAGAAGCGCCCGTCGGCCATGTCGGCGAGCTTGGCCAGGATGGAGAGGCCGGCGCGGTCGATGTCGCCCCAGTAGAGGATGCGCACGTCGTCGGCGCGCAGCGTGTCGAGAAGGTCGGGCAGCTTGTGCGGGTCGTCCACGAGGTAGCCGTTGCCAAAGACCACGCCGTGGACGCGCTCGCCGAGGATCTTCTTGCGACCGTCCACGAACAGGGCGTCGCGCATGTTGACCCAGGGGTCCAGGTTCTCGGAGACCACCAGGCGCAGGCGGCGGTGGTGCTTGGGGATGTGATGCAGCAGTTCGAGCTTTACCTGCGGGCGGCAGCTCACGACGTCGGTGATGCCCATGAGGTGAAGAAGCTTGCGGCCGTCGGACTCCACGGCGAGGAACTTCTCGTCGCCGAAGAGCTGGTAGGAGAGCTCGCGCAGGCTGAGCGTGCCGTCGCCGAGCGTGGCGCCACCCGCGAGCGCCGCGTCGAGGGCGCGCAGCTCGCGCTCGTAGCGCAGGAACGCGTCGGGCGTGCTGAGCAGCCAGCCGTTGATCCACAGGCGCGGGTCGAGGTCGATGATCTGCCGGCGCACGCCGTTGAGCTCGGGCGACTGCTTGCGGATGGTGTCCAGGCCGGCGAGGCCCCGGCTCGCGCGGCGCGCCGGCGGCCGCGGCGGCTCGGTGCGGGCGATCGAGCGTTCGTCCTTCTCGGCCGCGTCGCCCTGCTCCCGGGGGACGCGCAGCGCGTAGTCGCTGCCTGCCGGCTCGAGGACGCCGGCGTCGAGCAGGGCCCGGAGCGCGGTCTCGTCCGCGTCGTACCTCTCCAGGACGTCGGCGACGTCGGCGGCGGGCAGCGGGCTCTTGCGCACGCGGACGAGTCCGCTCGCGATGCCGCCCGCGACGCTGCGGAACTGCGTGGGGAGCTGCTTGCTCAGGATCTTGGCGAGCTCGAGCACCATGTCGTGCTCCTGCTCGGTGAGTCGGTGTGCCATGGGGGTCCTTGTCTGTTGGTTGCCCCCACAGCATACCGCGTCGGGGGCGCGCTACGACAGGGCGGCGCTCCACGCGCTCTGCAGGCCGAGCACGACCACGAGCGAGAGGACGTTCACGACGAGCGCCGCGATCGCGAGGCCCTTGCCACCCTTGGTCCCGCGCACGGTGCCGACGACGCCCACGATCGAGAAGACCAGGCCGATGGCGCCGATCATGAACGAGAGGTTGTTGACGATGGGGATCCACGAGGTCACGATCGCGAGGATTCCCAGGACCAGTCCGACGATCGCCGCGGCCGAGGTGGGCTTGCTGTCTGCCATGAGGGCTCCTTCCGGTTGGGTTTGCTGCGCCTCACAGTATGGGGAGCGCGCCGCTGCGGTTCATTAGCTCCGAGCTAATTAGGAGACGCACCCCAGTTCGGAACAGCGGGTAACAGAATGCAACATTCTCGCAGGTAGTTATAGGTGTCGTATTGAAGTCCGAATAACACTTCGCAACGGCGTGAAACGCTCCGAGCGGGTTTATTCGTACCGCAATTCGTACCACCCCAGATAAGGGGAAAACTCACTACATGAGAGAAATGGAGCACAGACATGACCGACTGGAAGGCACTCGAGGACGCCGAGGACCACGCCTACTTCATGGCAGAGCTCATGGACATCTCGCCCGAGAGCTTCACCATCGAGGAGAAGAAGCAGATCCTACACGACATGATCGCGAGCTCCTCCGCCATCGAGAACGCGATGCGCGACGAGTTCGCGGAACTCGACGAGGTTACCCAGACCCGCCTGATCGACGACCTCGCGGCGGACGGGCCACGAAGCCGCGAGTGGTGGTACGAGGTGCTCGTGGACGGCCCCAGGCACCGCGACTTCCCGACGCTCAGAGACGGCCCGCGCCGGAGGCGGTAGCGACGGAGGCGGTAGCGACGGAGGCAGTAGCGACGGAGGCCCTCGTCCCATCCCAGGGACGAGGGCCTCTCCTTGTGTAGACCTTCGTGAAGCGACGGAACGCTACGGATCTAGCCTGCCCGCGAGCCAGAGCAGCGGCACGAGCGGCAGCGCGACGACGAGAAGCACCACCGAGAGCACCACGCCCACGCCCCAGCGGGCGTCCTCCCGCGTCACGACAGGATCTCGTTCACGCGAGCCTGCACGGCGTCGTAGAGACTCCCCAGGCGGCGCTTGCGCTCGGTGCCGTTACCGTAGTCGCCGCGGATGACGGCGCGCGCCAGCGCGTCGACGTCCGCGCCGCCGGACGACCCGCCGGAGCCCCCGGCGCCCAGCATCTCGTTCACGCGCGCCTGGACCTCCGCGTAGCGGTCGCCCAGCGCCGCCTTGCGCGCCGCCCCGTTTCCGAACTCGCCCGCGATCACCCGGCGCGCGAGGTCGTCCACGTCGTCGGCCGCCGGCGACTGTGCCGCGCCCCCGCCGGAGCCGCCCGCAAGGATGCGGTTCACCTCCGCCTGCACCTCCGGGTAGCGGCTCCCCAGTGCCGCGCGGCGCGCGTCCCCGTTTCCGAACTCCCCGGCGATGACGCGCCGCGCGAGCTCCGCGACCGTGCCCTCCGGGGCAACCGCAGTCGTCCCGCCGGAGGAGCCCCCGCCCGTGATGCGCGCCTTCAGCGCAGCCCACTTGGACGCTGCCACGTAGGGCGCGGGGCAGAGCTTCCCCGTCACGTCGTAGTGGCGGATGACCCCGGAGGCGCCGATGCCGTACTTGGCCATGAGCTTCCTCACGAGCCAGCCCAGCTTCTCGACCTCGGTCGCGCTGAAGTCCTCGCCTGCCGAGACGACCTCGATGCCGATCGCGCGGCAGTTCATCTGCCAGTCGCCGGCGTGCCAGGCGGTGTCGCCCTCGGCAACGCTCTGGTAGATCTCGGGCGTGATGTCGTCGACGAAGTAGTGGGCGCTCGCGCCCTGGCCCTCGTTCCGCGCGAAGTACGTCGCGTTGTTGCGCGCGGAGGCGAGCGTCGCCGTGAAGTGCACCACGATGCGGTCGATCGCGCGCGAGCGCCCGCGCGTCATGTGGTCACTCCCGCACTGCTTGAAGAGGATGCTATACGCCATCGGCGACCTCCTCGAAGCCGCCGTCCTCGCCCTCGTCGGGCTCCCAGCCGTCCGGCGCGGCAGCCTCGACGCCCTCGCCGCGCAGCGCCTCCCAGCGCTCCTCCTCGCTCGCGTATTCGCGCCCGTCACTCATCGGAACCACCGCCCGACGGCAGCGCCGCGCCGAGCTCCGCCATCACCGGCGACAGCACGGCCATCACGAGCGCCACCACTACCGCGCGCCACTCCGGCGCCAGCACGGCGCAGCCCACGAGCATGTCCACGTTGGCCACGACCACGCCGAGCACGCCCTGCACGATGGTCCGCGCCAGGCGCCACGGCCACTCGTTGGATGTCAGGAAAGCCTCCATCATTGCCCCTTCCGCATGTTCTCGATCTCCGCCTTCACGACGGCGACGTCCTGCTCCAGGGCGTAGGTGCGCTCGACGAGGCAGTTGTGCCTCTCGACCTGCCGCGTCAGGTTGTCGATCTTGACCTCCATGACCGCGCGGCTGCGCGAGTTGGACACGAGCACCCCGGCGAGGGTGAGCACCCCCGTCACGAGCGCCGCGACGACCGACTCCATGCGCGCCTCCTCCCTCGAGCGGGAACGCCCCGCCCTCTGGGAGAAGTGTCCGACGCGGTCACAAACGAGCATGTCTAGCTGCGGATATGTTGCGAAGCGTAGCCTTCCGTCGCTTCACAAAGGAGTTCACAAAGATATATTTGGACGATTTCGAAAAAGTCGCTTGACTGCGACACTACGTCGCAGTTTATGCTCAAGATGGAGGTGAAGGAGATGATAAAAACTGGGGAGGTCAGCAAGCTGACCGGGATAAAAAAGAGGACTCTGCAGCGTTATGTGGAGTGGGGCCTGATCTCGCCGGAAAGGAGCGAGGCTGGATACATGCTCTTCTCTGAGGATGACCTCACTACCCTCTTTCTCATCAAGCTGTTTAAGGACCTTGGATACACAACAAAGGAGGTCAGGGAAGCGCTTGCTGCGCCAGGGTTCGATGTGCGGGAGTCTCTCGATTGCAGAATCTCAGAGCTCGAGACGCAGCTGCGCAAGGGCAGGGAGCGCCTGTTCCTCGCCAAGGAAGTGAGGAAGCTCATCGGGAATGGGTCCGGCCCGAATACGGGAGAGGCCATGCACGCCCTGCTTCGTCATCCCGAGTACGCCTGGATCTTGGCGGATGAAGGGGACGAGGGGGAGAGGGAGCTTGTCAACTACTTCAAGTGGGCGGAGAGCGCGAACAGCCGCATGGCTGATGCCGGCATGTCCGAGCTGGACGAGAGAATGGCCCAGATAATCGAGGAATCGAAGGAGTTCGGGCCGTTCGCTTACATCGTAAATCAAATGCTCATTGCGCTATTAGACCTAGAGGCGCGGGGAATCCCCGCAAGGTCAGAAGAGGCGAACGCCGCCGTGGCCGCTGCGTACTCCGCGGCTGAGAACGCAAACGAGGACGACCCCTATGTCACGTTCTACATACTCGGCAAGTTCTACAAAGAAGGTGGGATGACGCCGCCGAGCATGCTGGCACGGATGGATGAGCGGTCACTCGAACGGCTCCATGTTGCTGAGACTTACATAGCAGAGGCAATGAGCGGTTTCATTGAAACTCTTGAGCTGACTGAAGAGCGCCGCAAAGAGATTGAGGAGCTTGAGAACTGAGAAAGGAGCATGCATGTCTTGGGATTACGCAGATCTTTCGCACATGGCCAAGGAGGCGGGTGGGCCCGACCTCCTGCTAAGCACGCTTGAGAAGAACGCGCGCGGACAAGGAAGGATTGAGGGGGCGGGAATAGGCGCCCTTGTGGCCGGGTCCCTCTTCGCAGGAGCAGCCTTAATCTACGGGCAGTACAGCAAGAAGAAGGCCCTGGCAAATGAGGCGAAAGCGGAACTCGTAAACGGGATACACGCCTACGAAATGCAGGCAGAGAGAACGACTGTCGAGGAGCCAGCGGTTGAGCAAGAAGAGGATGCACCCGAGCCAGAAGAAGGAGAAGAGGATACAGGAGGGGAGAGCGAGGAAGCATGATAGTGATGATGGTCAACAAAGCCTGCGAATGGTGTCGGATCGCAGCAGGAACAGGATCATACACTTGCCCGATCAAAAGAATAGACGGCGAGTTGTTCTTCAAGTTCAAAAGAGAGTGGCACTCCGTAGCAAAATATATCTCGGAGAGTGCTCATGAACTTGCGTATGTGGGCGGCAAGCTGGTAAACAGGAGCTATACGGGATAAGTGCTGTCGTTTTTCAGAGTAAGTCTCGGCACATAATCGCGGCAATGTCCCGCCTCTCGCGCCGCCCGCACGGCGGGTTCGTCCCGAGGGCTATCCGGCGGCGCGTCCACCCCTCCGGCACATGCGGCGCAGGCGCCGCACGCGCCGGAGGGGTGCTTGTCAAGAGCTCTTCGCGGTGAGGTAGCCGGCGCCGCCCACGCCGTCGATCCTCATGTACTGATAGCCCGCGCGCGAGCTCGAGTAGGTCGTTCCCGCCCCTCCCACGAGCGAGGAGCACTGGTAGAACGTCTGGAAGCCGGAGACGCCGGACGCCGGCAGCGCCCAGTCGGCGTCCGCCCAGATCGTCACGAGCGACCCGCACCCGCCGAAGGTGTAGGCGAGGTCCTCGAGCGAGGACGGGTCGAGCCCGGACAGGTCGATCTCGGTGAGCCCCACGCAGCTGTTGAAGGTGTGCTGCATCTCGCGCACGCCGCTGAGGTTCCCCATCCCCGTCACGCTGGCGATCTCCTGGTGCCCGTAGAACCAGTAGTTCGTGTTCACGTGGTCGTAGGCCGCCATGTCGGCGGCGATCTCCACCGCCTCCACGTCGTGCCGGTGGTCGTACCATGGCTGGTAGCCGACGGAGTTGTACCGGGCGTTCGCGCACAGGCGCCCCGACGACACGAGCTCCCGCCCCGCCTCGGGCTCGGCCGCGGCCGTCAGCACGAGCCCGCCGTCGGCGTAGAGGAAGCAGCGGAACCACTCGCGCTGGTCGCTCGCGGGGTCGGTCAGCACGCCGTCCGCCCCGTAGTTGAGCTCCGCGTGGTTGTCCATCTGCCCCGGCACGTAGCCCTGGCCGCCCACGAGCCTGCTGCAGCCGCTGAACATGAGCGACCCGCTCGCGGCGGACGAGGTGAACCCGTCCGCCCAGATCGTCTCGAGCGAGGCGCAGCTCACGAACATCTGGTTCATGCTGGTCGCGCCGGAGAGCTCCTCGAAGCCCTCCACCTCCACGAGGTTCTCGAACCCGTGGAAGAGGTAGCTCGCGTTGGCGAGCCCGCCCTCGGAGAAGTCGCCGTCGAACACGACGCGCGTCACGGAGAGCTTCACGTCGTCCCAGGGGCGGGCGCCGGCCGACGAGTAGCCCTCCGGGTCCACCTCCCAGGCGTCCAGGATGACCGCACCGGGCACGTCGGAGGAGCGTCCGTCGCGGTAGTTGAACTCGAGTGTGCCGTCCGCGAGCAGGATCGCGCGCATCTTCACGCCCACGTCCCAGGAGAGCGCGAGTATCGCCGGCGCCATCTCGCCCGGCGTGTACGTCTCGGAGAGCCCGTTCTGCGCTCGGATCGCGCCGGCGATGCCGTCGAACACAGAGTCCGAGATCACGCCCGTGCCAGCACCCGGCGTCGCCTGGAGAGGCGCCCCCGCCCTGGTGCCGTCGAGCGCGAGCACCGCCGCCGCCATCTCCGAGGGCAGGTAGGTGCCCGTGCCGCCGTTCTGGGCGCGGATGGCGTTCGCGATGTCGGTGAGCACGCTCCTCTGAATCGTCCCCACGGCCATCAGAACTCCACCTCGCTCAGGTCGTCCAGGGCGGCGATCGCCTGGTCGACGTACTGCTTCGTCGCGTATGCCGAGAGGTCGGGCGTGGCGCCGGGCGCGCCGTCCTCGCCGTCCTGCCCGGGCGCGCCCTGCGGCCCCTGCTCGCCGACCTCGCCCTTGAGGCCGGAGAAGGCGAAGGCGAACGTGCGCGCCCCCGGCGTGCCGCCGAGCGTCACGGTCACCGACGGCGTTCCCGTGGAGGCGTCCACCGTGGCGGTCGCCCCCGTGATCTCGGCGTCCGCGCCGTCCTGCCCATCAGAGCCGGGGGCGCCGTCCTGACCGTCCGCGCCCGGCGCGCCGTCGGAGCCGTCCGCACCGCGCAGGGCCTCGAGCTGCTCGGCGGTGAAGTCCGCGTAGGTGAAGGCGTCGCCCTTCGGGCCTCGCAGGTTCGCCGAGCTCGTGCCGCTCGCGCTCGTCACCGTGAGCACGGAGCCGGACCACGAGTGCGTGCAGCTGACGCCGTCCGCGCCCGGCGCGCCGTCCTGCCCGTCCTCGCCATCTTCGCCCGGAGGCCCCTGCAAGCCCTGCGGGCCGCGCAGCGCCTCCAGCTGCGCCGGCGTGAAGTCCCCGTACGTGAACGGGTCCCCCTTGTCGCCCTTCTCGCCGTCGGCGCCGTCCGCGCCCGGCGGGCCCTGGATCCCCTGCGGGCCGCGAAGCGACTCGAGCTGCTCGGCGGTGAAGTCCCCGTAGGTGAACGGGTCGCCCTTGTCCCCCTTCTCGCCACGAAGGGCCTCGACCTGCTCCTCGGTCAGGTCGTCGAACGTCATCTTGTCGCCCTTGGGGCCTCGGAGCGCCTCCAGCTGCGTCGAGGTGAAGTCCTCGTACGTAAACGGGTCACCCTTGTCGCCCTTCTCCCCGTCATCGCCCTTGTCACCCTTGGGTCCGTGCGAGAGGGTGGCGGTGGTGGTGCCCACAGCGTCGGTGACCGTCACCACCGCGCCCGCCTCGGTCTGCTCGACCTTCGCGGTCGGGCTCACGCCGTCGGCCCCGTCCGCGCCCTGCGCGCCGTCCTCTCCGTCGGCTCCCGGCAGGCCGTCCGCCCCGTCGAAGTCGCCGCGCTCGGCGGCCGCGAGCAGCTCGTCCTTCGCCTGCGTCGCCGCGGCGGCTGCCGCGTTGGCGGCGGCGACCGCGCCGGACGCCCCCTGCGCCGCCTCGACCGCCTGTCCCGCCGTGGCCACCGCGCCCTGGGCCGTCTCCACGGCCTCCTGCGCCTTGGCCACGGCGTCGGCGATGACGCCGTCCGCGTCCTCGAACTTCTTCAGCGCCTCGAGGAACATCGAGTAGCCGTCGGAGCCCCCTCCCTCGCCGCCGGTCAGCGCCGGCCCCACCAGCACCGTGAAGGAGAGCGAGGAGAGCGCCCGCTCGTCCCAGGAGACCATGACCTGGGCATCGACGGTGCCCTCGGCGCGCGCCATCGCGGCGGGCCAGAACACGCGGAACTTGCCCGTCTCGGCGTCCACCTCCTCGAGGGGCTCGCAGCCGCGCACGCGCAGCTCGCGGTGGCGCCACAGGAGATAGAGCGAGGCGCCCGTGAGGTCCACCGCCTCTCCGCCGCGCGTCACCGAGAGCGCGATCCCGCGCCCCTCCGCGTCGGCGGGCGAGGCGACGAACGGCCCCGCGAAGGGCGCGTCGCACTCGTCCCAGACGACCTCGCGCAGCCCGTCGCCGTCCAGCGGGAACGTGCTCTCGTCAACCATGTCAGAACTCCCTCTCGCCCAGGTCCTCGTAGGACGCCACCGTGTCGGAGGCGGCAGCAGCCGTCTCCTCGACCGCCGTCACGCGCGCGGCCACGTCTGTCGAGGCCGCCCACGTCGTGCGCTCGACCGTGCCCAGCGTGAGACGCACAACGGGTTTGCCCTCGCCGAGCTCGCGCACGCGCCGCACGCAGCGGGCGCGCAGGTGCCACTCGGGCGAGCGCGACGAGTCGATCACCGCCACGTCGTCGCCCAGCCGCACGCCCGCGCCGCCGTCAACGGCCGCGACGTCCACCTCGTAGGAGACGCGCGGCTCGCACGCCGCCGCGAGCGCAGCCTCGGTCAGCGCCTTGAGCTCGGCGGCGTCCTCGCAGTCCGGGAACACCACGTGCCCGAAGCGGTGCGCCCTCCCGCCCGCGCCGTCGGGGCGCCCCCACACCAGGCGCGCGTCGTCGTCTCCCACCCAGTTCGCGCCCCCGTTCACGGAGCCGAAGGTCAGCCGCCGCGTGAACCCGCCCGTGGGCGCCCCCGTCTCGTCGTAGATGGGGAGGCCCTTGCCGTAGCCGTAGAGCGCCGTGAAGACCTCGTCCTCGAGCACCGTGCGCGTGCACGCCGCGAGCGTCTTGCCGTAGGAGAAGCGCGCCCCGCGCCACGCGCCCCGCCGCGCGGGCAGGTTGACCGTGCGCGACCCCACGCGCCCGTCGGCCACGGCGATCACGGCCTCGGCCTCGCCGCCCCACACCTCCTCGACGCGGCGCAGCGCCGCGAGGGCGTTCACGTGGTAGAGCAGGCACCCGCGCGCCGCGACGCCGGCGCCCACCTCGCCCGCGGTCCAGCGCGTGACCCCCAGTACGGAGGAGAGCGCCTGCTGCGCCGTCTTGCCCACGAGCTGGATCTCCTCGACGAAGTCGCCCAGGAGCTCGCAGAGCGACGACTCCGCGTACACGTGCGCGGGCCCGCCCAGCGGCTCGTCGGTGCGCACCACCACGTGCTCGCGCCAGACGCCGTCCGTCGGGTCGCGCCACAGCAACCGCTCGCCCTTCTCGGGGACGAGCGCGCAGTCGAATTCGATCGTGTCCTCGCCGCCGACCTCCTCGACGTGCGTGATCCCGCCCACCGTAGGCAGGATCCCCAGCCGCTCGTCGAAGCGGTCGAAGAGGTAGAGCGTCGGCACCATCAGAGCCACCTCTCCACCCACGCCACCGTGTGCGCCGAGCACCCGGAGAACGTCAGCACGTGCGCGCCGGGTTCGAGCGAGAAGAACGTGCTCTCCACCGCGACGCCTGACGCCGCGTCCACGCCGTCAACGGTGACGGCCTCGGATGCGAAGTCCATCACCACCTCGTCCCCGGCCGCGAACTCGCGCTCCACGAGCACGTAGCGCCCCAGTTCGTTCGCCACCTTCACCGACGACCCCGCGCTCGCCGTCAGCGTCACCACCGGCCACGTCGCCCACGTGCCGCCCACGGTGAGGGTGCCCGCCGCGCTCGACTTCCCCTCCCCGTAGGCCACCGGGTCGAAGCACGTGAACGCCAGCTCGCAGGATCCGTCCTCGAAGAGCGAGTCCCAGTCGGAGGCGTCCGTCACCACGACGTCGCGCCACGAGAGCCCCGGCTCCCCGGGCAGCTCGAGCTCGGCGCCCCGCGGCGCCACGAGCCACCCGTACAGCTCGTGCCGGACCTCGGAGCGCCCCTCGGCCGTCAGCGCGATCCCCGCGTCGAGGAACAGCCGCACCCGCAGCACCCTCGGCGGAAGCTCGCAGCCCAAGAGCGCCGCGCCCGGCCGCCCCGGCACCGCGAGCGCGCGCGGCTCAAGAGCGTGCCCCGCCGGCTCCACCAGCTCGGCCGTCACGTACCCGGAGAGGTCGTGCCCGTTGTAGACGACGGAGCTCACAGCCGCCCCCGCGCCCGCCCGTAGGCCGTCGCGCGCCGCTGCTGCTCGCGCCCCATGCGGTCGGTCTCCGCCGAGCCCGCCCGCTGCTCGCGCGCTCCCTGAGCCCCACGCTGCAGCGGGTTGCTCCTGCGCACCACGTCGTGGCCGTCCACGCCGCGCCCGGCCCTAACCCTGTCCGCCAAAGTCGATCACCACCGTCAGAATCAGCGTGAACCCCCAGAGCCACCGCCCGGAGCCGTCGCGGCCCCTCGGCGCCGAGCCCCCGGAGTCCACTGCCGCCACCCTGCAGCGCCAGCCCTCGCCGGAGCCCTCCCAGGAGTCCCGCCGCAGGTCGCGCTCCACCGCGCGGCAGGTCGCCTCGGAGTCGCGCGGGTCCTCGCAGCACACGAGCACGCCCACGGGCACCCGCCCGCGCTCCGCTCCGTCCGCGAGCCGCGCGTCGCGCTCGAAGGCGCCCTGGGTCAGCACGATCGGCTCGCAGCACACCCGCGCCGGCGGCGGCGAGCAGAACGCGTTGCCGTAGCCCAGCGCCCGCAGCAGCGTGGCCACCGCGCCGGCGACCCCGCCGCCCTCGGCGTCCCAGTCGGTCGGCACGTGCGCGCCGAGGGGCTCGGAGCAAGCCATCAGCCCACCTCCAGCTCCCAGTGGTGCACCTGGCCGCGCACCACGCAGCACCTCCTGCACGCCTTGACGAGCATCGACGGCCCGGCGCCCACGAGCACGCGCGACCCGGCGGGTACCTCGAGGGCGCCCTCGGAGTTCACCGCGTCCACGAGCACCGTCCCGTGTCCCGCGTCGGCCGAGCGGTGCGCGTCGGAGACGACCTCCTCCGTTCGCTCGAAGCGCACGTGCCGCACCAGGCGGCCCTCGCTGCGCCCGCCGCCCTCGGCGGGGAGGTAGACCAGCATGTCGTCGGGCAGCAGCCGCCTCGGTATCGGCCTCAGGTAGCGCACCTACCTCACCCCCGCGAACGCAAGCCCCGTCCCCGCCAGCTCCGCGAGCGCGGCCTCGCGCGCCACCTCGGCACCCGTCGTGCCCTCGTCGCGGTAGTTCGTCACGGAGAAGGACCCTATCGAGAAGCCGCCCACGCGCCCCTCGCCGTACTCGGCGAAGGCGTCGGCCGCCGCGCACACCGCGCGCCGCCACGCGTCCGCCAAGTCCTCGTCCCAGCGGGGGTCGGGCGCGCGTCGTCCAGTCAGGCCGCAAACGCAGCGCACCGCCGCCGGCAGCGCCTCCGCGAGGGCCTCCGCCGTGAGCGCCCCGCCGTACCCGTCGAGGTAGAAGCCGTAGGGGACGGGCGCGGGGCCGCAGCCGGCGGCGCCCGTCAGCCCCTCGCTCACGCCAGCGGCGCGCAGGAGACGTGCACGCCGTCCAGCTTGTTGTCCAGCAGCTCCACGATGCCGTACTTGCGGTACTTCATCATGTAGCTGTCCAGGTTCTCCAGCTCGTCCGGGCTGAACACGCGGCTCGCCACGTGCTTGTCGAACTTGATCACCGCCGAGCGCTCCACCACCATGAAGTTGATCGGCGCGCCCGCGCCCACGAGCTCGTAGTAGTTGCTCAGGCTCCCGGCGCTCGGGCTCGTCACCTTGGTGTAGGTGCCGGAGCTCTCCGTGTAGTACGTCTTGCCGGGCGTGAGGCTCGTGTCCCCGGTCTTCACGTAGCTGCCCTCGGCGCGCGAGTACCCGAACTGGTCCTCCTCGCCGGAGTTGAGCTCGATCGCGGACCAGAAGCGCGTCTGCGGCACCTCGACGATGCGGCTGAAGCGCTCGAGCACGCGGTTGGAGCGCGCGGGGTTCGCGAGAGAGAAGTCGTCCAGCACGCCCTTGAGCGTCGGCGTGATGAACAGGATGCGGCTCCCGGTCGTGACCTCCGCCTCGTCCATCGCGTTCGTCGCGGCGCGCAGGCTCGCCAGCACGTCCTCGGCCTCGGCGTCGGCGAAGTCCTCCTCGGCGGGCGTCACCCCCTCGTGCCCCGCGATCTCGGAGAAGGTGAAGGCGTCGGCCTCCGGCGCCACCTGCGTGCGCTGGAGCTCCGAGCCCGCCGCCACGAAGCAGTCGAGCACGCCCGCCTCCTCGACGTCCATCACGTCCGCGAGCAGCTTGATGCCGCGGTCGTAGTTGAACGTCTTCGTCTCGAACTCGTAGGTGATCGAGCCCGTCTTGTAGCCCACGTTGCGGGTGTAGTCCCCGAGGCCGGACACCTCGATCTTCGGGACCATGATCTCCTTGGCGTTGCGCCCGGCGCGCGCCATGCGGCGCGGCGAGTTCAGGCACGTCGAGCACGCCGCGCGCTTGTAGACCTCGTCTAGGACGGACGTGTAGTTCTTCGTATATGCGATGGAGTTCGCCATGTCCTATTCCTCCTCGTCGTCGATGCCGGCGATCTTTCGCCAGCGCCTCATCCGCGCGCCCTCGTCGGTGGCCGCGCCCGCGTTCGGCAGCCCCGTCGCCCCCGCCTGCGCCGAGGCGGGGGATGCCGAGAAGAGCCACGGCTCCGCCGCCCTCAGCTTCTCTATGTCGTTGTCGTGGTCGGCGAGAAGCGCTCGCGCCGCCTTGACGTTTCTCGCCCCGGCGATTTGAAGCTCGAATCCCACGCGCTCCTCGTCGCCCTTGCGGCGCAGCTCGTCCATCTCGGCCCGGAGCTTGTCGGCGCTCTCGGCGGTCTTCGCCGCCTCGGCGATCTCGCCCTCGAGCTCGGCGATCCTCTCATCGCGCTCCGCAAGCGCCGCCTCGTAGTCCGCGCGCGCCCGCTCGAGCGCGCCTTCTCCCGGCTCCGCCCGGGCCGCCGCCGGCGCCTGCGCCGCCTGGTCGCCCGTCGCCGCCTGCTGACCCTCGACCTGCACCTGCGCGGCCGCGCCATCGTTCTCGCCGTCCATGAAAGGCCCGCCTTTCTCCTCGGGCGGGCATGAAGGAAGCCCGCACCCAAACGATGGGTACAGGCTATGGGCGTGTCACAAAGACCCCGCGAGCGGGGATAATGGTGATAAGCCAAGGAGGGAAACAATGCCAGAGAAGTCGGATCGTTGCCACGTGTGCGGGAGGGAGGGCCCCTTGTCCTTCGAGCACATCCCTCCAAGAAGCATGGGGAACAACCAGGGCGCTAGGTCGTACAGGGGCGTCGACATCATCAAGAGGGCGGGCGTCTTCGACGCCTCCGCAAAGGACGGGGTGAGGTTCACGAAGATGCGCAGGGGAATCGGGGTCCAAGCCCTCTGCGGCAGCTGCAACAGCTACTTCGGAACGCACTACGTCAGGGAGTACACGGGGTGCATGCGGGAGCTCGGCGCCCACTTTGTCCAGCATCCCCCAGCAGATGACGCGCCCTCCATCCATCTGAGCGGCGGCAACGTGAACGTGCTCGCCTTCTTCAAGCACGCCGTCAGTAACTTCTGCTCCACGACGCCTTATGGGACCATGCTCGACTGCAGGGAGTTCCTGCTCGACAAGGAGAGCAACGACTTCCCGAGCAGGTATCGGCTCTACATGTTCGCGGTCCCCGATTCAGACTCGGTGATGATCACTACCGGATGGATGGTCCTGTACTATGCGAATGGAGGGAGCGTCACCCTTGCCCACGTCGCGACCTTCCCGGTCGGGTTCACTCTGGTGGACGTGGATGCCTCTGACTTCATCCCACCCTACCTGGGGTGCGACATAACCCCCATGGCTTCCCGGAAGTGGGGAGATTGCCCGGAGTTTGCCCTCGACCTCCCGCTCATGACCCTGGACAAGATGCTTCCCGTTCCCAGGGCGGGCAAGGAAGGTGCACGCGAACGAAATGAGGGAGGCCCGGCATGTGCGTGAGGATAAGCCCGCTCACGGAGGACGAGGCACAGTCCGTGCTCGCCGCGCGCGGCATCGGCGGCGGCCACGCCATCCGCTACATAGAGGCGCCTGACCCCACCCGCGACGCGCGGCCCGGCGCGAGGGTGCCCGTCTACGTTCCAAGCAAGACTGGCGCCCTCGAGGTCGCCATGCTCGAGTGGGGCTTCCCGCTCGACGGCAGGCCACACGCAGTCTTCAACACCCGCATCGAGACCGCCCTCGACCAGCTCCGGCTCGGGCGCCGGGGCATGTGGGCGAAGGCCATACGCGACGGCCGCTGCCTCGTTCCGGTCCGCGCCTTCTACGAGTCCCACCGAACGGAGACCGTCCCCAGCGATCGGACGGGCAGGCCCGTGAGGCGCCAGTACCGCTTCCGCCTCCCCGGCGCCCGCGCGTTCCTGCTCGCCGCGGTCCAGCTCGACGGCAGGTTCTCCGTCGTCACCACGGAGCCCAACGCCAGCGTCGCCCCCGTCCACGACCGCATGCCGCTCGTGCTCGGGCCGGGTGAGTCGGGGGTGTGGTTGGGGGAGGATTTTGCCAAGCTATCCAGCCGGGACCAAGTTCGGCTGCTTGCCAACCCAGAGAGATAGGTCACGTCTCGAACAATCAAACTGAGGGCGAAAATACAGTTCGGCTGCTGAGTTGCCGTAAGACAACGCACTACTTCAGTCTCCCTGTCTCCTTCCTCCAAAGGTACGTGTCCCAGAGATACTCAGTGAGCGTGATGCTGGACCCGACGGCGAGCTTGGCGTGCCGAACGAACAGGGGCTCGAAGTCGGCTGCCTTCCCATGGCCGGTGCCCCAGCTGTTCCGATACTCAGCTATCCCCCCGACGAGTCCGGACAGGCTCCCGAGGATCTTCCTGACCGTCGCCGCCTCTGGAAGACTGTCGGAGACGCTCTCGGTATCAATGTCGAGCTTCTGCTTCGTGGCTTTTATCAGCTCGTTCATGCTCCAGTCTTTGGTTTCTCCGACGCCTGTCTCCTTCAGAATCGTCCTGCAGCAGCTTTCCACGAGCTCCTTTGCCTTCCCGATAGCATCGGTCGGGTTCTCCTCGCGCATCCTCATGAGGGAGTCGATCTGCGAGCTCATATAGTCGGAAGAGAACTGCTCCTTAAGATATTCGGATGGCTCCTCAAAGGGGTTGTATCCTGCGTTCTCCCTATTGAGGATCTCGCATGCTTTGTGATAGAGACGAGCGTATTCTTCCGAATAACGCCGGAAGCTGTACAGACAATCGGCTTTTGACCCGGGTTCCGTGTACTCGCTCTCATAGTGAAGCTCGTAGTAGTCCATCAACTCATTCAGAAGTTTCAGAGCATCCTCGTCTGAGCAGCTATCTAGAAAGGCGATGAGAGATTTGCCTTTTGACTTCTCATAGTGCTTGCACAGGGGGATGCCTACACATCGAAAAGTCAAACTGTCGAAGTCGCTTATCGTAAGGTCTAGGACAGCGCCTCCTCTGTTGAAAAGGGAGATGAAAATACCCCTTTCAATCGGGCTTATCGGCAACGTCCTCACCTGCCTCCCTGTCTTGCCTCCACCATCTCACAGAACCCCGCGACGTCCATCAGCCACTCCTGCTGAGCGGGCGTGTAGGTCGGGAATATCGGGCGCGGCACCACGAGCTGGAGGCGGTCCTTTCGCATGGCCCTCGTATAGTCGGAGCTCACGGCCGGCTCGAGCGTAACGAGGTGCTTGTCCTCGACGCGGTCAGCCTCGTCGAGCACCTGCCTCCAGCGCTCCTTGATGGTGGTCTTCGCGCCGAGCACGGTGAGCCGGGCGACGGGGAACTCGGGGTCGTGGTAGTCCTCGATGGAGGGGAAAACGAAGTCCGGCTTCGACTTCCCCTCGGTGTACCTCTGCGCGGAGTAGCGAATCCCGCGGGCGTCGAAGAGCATGGAGAGCTGGTTCTCGAAGGCCGTCCCGGCGCGGGACTTCCTGCGCTGGAAGGCGGACATGGTGGTGCGGAGCACGCCGTCCACGTCGAGCTGCGAACCTAGGAACGGCGCGAGGTCGCGCTCTAGGATGTGCCGCTCGAACACGCGGAAGAGCAGCTCTTCCCGTTCGTAGCAGGCTACGAGCGAGCCGTCGGGGTCGCCCGCCCAGTCGAGCTCGCCGAGGGTCGACGTCGAGTACGCGCTGAAGTCGGCGCCCCTCGGGAAGGAGTCCCCGAAGCGCTCGACGAGGCCGTCGAGGTAGGCGTCGGCGGCGCTGGGGATGCCGACCTCGATTCCGATGGACTCGAGGATCCTCGCCGCCATGGCGTCGATGCGCAGCGTGTCGGTCGGCGCGGGCCTGAAGCCGGTGTCGGCGGCGTCGCCGACGCCGAACAGCCAGCGCAGCTGCGCCTCCGCTGTGGTCCCGGCCCTCGCGAAGGCGACGAGGACCTCGCCCGCGTCCGAGATGGCGATCACCATGAGGTCTCCCGGGCGCGCGGCGGCGATGCACTCGTTGTCGTTGTAGTAGAGGCGGTACTCGGTCCGGGTCGGGTGCCTCCTGCGGGCGTCGTACCACGTCGTGAAGCCGTGGTCGAAGACGGGGTCGGCGCCGTCGTCGAGGTAGGCGAAGGTGGTGCGCATCCCCTTGATGTCGTCGTCGCCGAAAAGGGCGCGCAACGACCCCGTCCCGTTGAACTCGTGCTGGTTGCTCTTGGCGGGGCTTATGTCCACCGCCGCCAGGGTCTTCGCGACCGCACCGTCGAAGTAGCTGTTAAGCGCCCCGTAGTCCATCCCGCATCGCCCCCATCATCAGCCTGGCCACCGAGCGGATCACGGGCACGGTGACCGAGTTCCCAAACTGGTGGTACGCCTGCGTGTCGGAGACGGGGATGATGAACTCGTCGGGGAACCCCTGGAGCCTCGCGCACTCCCTGGGGGTGAGCTTCCTTGGGTTCTCGCCCTCGCCGCGCGACACGAGGATCTCGCTCCCGTCCTTATGATACCTGGCGGAGAGCGTGCGCGTGGTGTCGCCGGGCCCGACCACGCTGTAGCCGAAGCCGTTGCCCTTCGCCTCGTGCTTGGCCTTGTACGCCCTCAGGTAGTCCCAGAGCTTATCGGAGAGCACGTAGCGGTCGTCCACGTCGTCCTCGAGGATCTCCGCGCAGGTGTGCTCCTCGTCGGGCACCTCGAGGTCGTCCCAGTCGAAGTCGGTCGGCTCGGAGAAGCCGACGATGTAGATCCGCTCCCGGTGCTGGCAGGTCCAGTGGCGCGAGTCCAGAACCTTCCAGTGGACGTCGTAGCCGAGCTCGTCCCTGAGCACGTGCATGATCACGCGGAAGGTGTTCCCCCGGTCGTGGCTCGTGAGGTTCTTGACGTTCTCGAGCAAAAACGCCTTCGGCCGCTTCACGTCGATGATGCGGGCGACCTCGAAGAAGAGGGTGCCCTGCGTCTCGTCCTCGAAGCCGGTCGCGCGCCCGAGCGAGCGCTTCTTGGATACGCCGGCGAGCGAGAACGGCTGGCAGGGGAAGCCCGCGAGCAGGACGTCGAAGTCGGGGATGTCGTCGGCGGCGACCTCTCGGATGTCGCCGGCCGGCGTCTCCCCGTAGTTCATGCGGTACGTCTTCTGGGCGAACCTGTCCCACTCGCAGGAGAACACGCAGCGCCCCCCGAGCTCCTGGAAGGGCATCCGGATGCCGCCGATGCCGGCGAAGAGGTCAACGTAGGTGAAGGGCGCGTCCTCGCGGTCGCCCTGGTCAAAGGGCGCGGAGTGGCCGAGGGAGGAGACGAAGGCGGACTCGACCGCGCTCGGGGCGGTCTCGCCCGCCTCCCAGCGCCGGACGGTGCGCTCCCCGTTCGGGCCCATGCCGAGCGCCGCGGCGAACTCCTTCTGCGTCAGGCCGAGCTCGACCCTCTTGGCGCGTATCTCAGATGCCTCAAGCTGCATGTTACATACCTCACGGAACGAATCTAGGTCAGAGTGTCCTTATTCTGACACAGCGATGCGCTCGAAAGGGGTCCGTCTCCCAATCTCCAGAGTGCCTAGAGATTGTAGTGTGCCAAGGGGACAGAAACTCAAGGAAGGCTCAACCGAGAAGAACGAGAAGAACGCCAGCTCGCCACCATCTCCGACGAGGAAGACCCGCACGGCTGCCGTTGCCGACCGGGTCTCCCGCCCGCAAGCCGGCCTTGGTCGAGTTTTGCCCGCCGCCACCCCGGGGCGCTGACATCGCCGGTAGCGGACGAGTGCGTGAGCGCAGCAGCCCGAACGCCGTAGCGGAGTGCGCGCCGCCGCGAGGGACCGACCCGCCCCACGCGAAGGTTCCCCAGCATCAGGCCGCGCCGCACGCGGAGGCTGTGTATGCGCGCGGTGCGAGCGACAGACGGCGCAGCCCGAAGCATGCGCCCGCCGCGAGGGGCGGACGGCGCAGCCGGCCGGACCGAGCCGGGTGCGATGCGAGGGCGGAGCCGGCTGGCGCGAGCCGCGGCGCAATACACAGCCGGAGCGTGCGTCGCGGCCGTGAGGTGGACTTTCGCGCGTGGGGCGGGGCGGGCCCGAGCCGCGCGCGCAACGGAGCGGAGGCGGGCGGGCTGCGGACGACCCTCGACGGGCAGCGGACGGCGGTGGCGGCGCCCCGGGGTGGCGGCGGGCAGGGCGGGGCTCAGCTCGCGATGATGGCGTCGAGCCTCTCTTTGACGCGCTCGATGACGCCCTCCGGATCGGGGGCCGAGCCGTCTGCGCATACCTCTGCGTAGTCCCCCGACGCTATCCCGAGCGAGGGGAGCCCGTCCTCGCGGATCCTCACCACCACAAACCCCGCGCCGAGCAGCTCCTCGCTCTTTCGCTTGTCGACGTCCTCCTTGCCGAGGTGCCAGTGTGCGCCGTCGTACTCGATGGCGACCATGCGGCCCCGGTAGCGAAGCGAGATGTCGATGCTCCACCTGTTTGTGAAGCCCGGGTCGTCATACCTCGCCCCCGACCTTGCGTCGCCCAGCAGCCTCCGGGCCGCCTCGAAATGTCGCAGCTCCACGCGGGACTTCCCCGTGCCCACGCACTCTGGGCACTCCGCGCCGGCGACCCGGGAGGAGATCTCCGCCCTCCATCTGTGCGAGGGGTTCTCCGGGCAGTCCCACAGGGGGACGAAGTCGAGCTTGGAGTGCGGCCGCACCCTCCAGGGGGACACGGGATTCGATGCGTCCCACTGCTCGGCGAGCCTTGGGTACGTCCACGCGAGCGAGCCCTGGATCTTCCCGCAGGACGGGCACAGCTGGCCGTCGCGCTTCGACCTGTCGCGGGGCGACGCCTCCCACTCGTGCCCGCACGCGAGGCACCTCCACCACACCGACCTCTTGCTGCTCTGTCTGACATTCTCCGGCGTCCACCTGCCGTTCCTTTCGGGGGACCACTCGGCGGCGAGCTCGGGGGCGGTGTCGGCGAGGTAGAGTCCGGTGCCCTTCGTCGCGTTCCCCCGGCAGGCCGGGCAGCCGTTCTGCAGGTAGGTGTATGGGTAGGCGTAGGTTCTGTGCCCGTTGGCGCACCTGAAGCGATACTGCCCGTCGCCGGGCGCCATTGCCCACCACCCGGACGGGCAGACCATCGTCTCCCTCGGGTCCCGCTCGTCGTCCCACGCCTCCATGAGCTCGGGGACCTCGGAGACCGGGGTGACCCTTCCCTGGTCGCGCGTGAGGAACGTCCTCTGCACGTGCGTGGGCTCCGGCTCCGTCACCTCGCGCGTCACGGGCGGGGCGTAGTGGGACGATGTGCTCGGGTGGCTCTGGCAGCTGCACCCGAAGGGCACGTCGCGCTCCCGGACGACGAACTGCCTGCCGCACGTCCTGCACCGCACGAGGAGGAGCGCCTCGTGCGCCAGGCCGGGCTCGAGCAGCTCGACGAGGTTGAGCCCATGGGCCCCCGCCAAGGCGCGGGCGGAGGGCTCGTCAGGACATGCACCCGGCGAGGGGAAACGATCGGACCTGAGCCACTCGCGCCAGTAGCACGCCCTGCAGACAGGCTCGCCCGCGATCCCGGCCTTGTCCGTCACGTACCTCAGGCGGTAGTCGGCGACGGTTCCGCACGTCTTGCATCTGGTGAGCAGCCAGGCGTTCTTGGGATAGCTGCGCTGCGAGTCGTATTCCTCCGCGAGCTCGAGCCCCGCCGCCGAGAGAATCGAGTCGAGCTCCTCCCGGGTTCTGAGCACCTTTCTTGGCATGGCAACCTCCATGGTGACGGGCGCGCCCGCCCGGAGCAGGGCGCTCGCCATGGATTGTATTTCCGCGATAGGAGCCGGGCAACTGCTCGTCCGCACGCGTCATCCAAAGAGCCCCAGGCGGTAGCAAAACACTACACAACACTACACCTGAACAGCGCTTTGTTTTCAACAATAGATAAGAACTTGTCGATAAGACCGACGACAAAGACGGCGAGAAGGACGAGGGGCATGCCCCCGCCGCGCACCCGGCACCGCCGCCGCCAGGCGCTGCCAACCTCGGCCCCTCCGCGCCGGCCCCGCCGCCGCTCCGTCGCGCGCACGGGGCGCCCGTGCCGCCGCCATGCGCGCGGGGAGTCCACCTCACGGCCGCGCCCCGCTCCGGTCGCGTCTTCGCCACCGGCTCGGGCCAGCCCGCTGCGCGGTCTGCCCTCGCCAGGGGGCTCAGCCGCTCCCTTCGCTCTCGCGCGGCCTGCCCCGGCAACACGGGCGCGCACGCCGCCGTCACGCCCGCCCGGCGGCGCGCGACGGAGCGGCGGCGGGGCCGGCGCTGCGTAACTCGGCCCGCCCGCGCCCGTCGTCGGCGGTGCCCGCACGCGCGGCGGGGGCCGACCTCCTGCGCGCGGTCGCCTCGTCCTCGCCGTGCCACTTGCGGCGGTACTCCCACGGCTCCATAAGGCCGGCAGCGACCTCGTCCATGTCCTGGCGCTTCTCCGCGCCCGTGTCCGTGATGATGCTGTCGTCGAACGTCACCCGCACAGAGCCCTCGTCCGGCAGCTCCGCGCCGAGTCGCCGCTCCACCGCGAGCAGAGCGCGGCAGATGCCCGCGATCGCGCCCTCCAGGGCGTGCTCGTGCCGGCGGATGTTGCGCATCAGCGCCGAGTTGTCCGCCGACACCTCGGTCGCGGTCTTCACGTATCCCGCGCTGTCGAGGTCGAAGTACCTCGTCCCGAGCCCGCACAGGTCTCCGAGCATCTGCAGGGCGCACCTGAACGCCCGCTCCTGCGCCTCCGTGCGCAGCGTCGGCGCGAACTCCGTGATCGTGTCCTCCGTGCTCATGACCTTGCGGAAGACGGTGCAGTCCGCCCTGCCGAAGGGGATCGAGACGCGCCCGCCCCTGCCGTCGCGCTCGGCGTCGAACATCACGTCGGAGAGGAAGATTCTCATCTTGCCGTTGTCCACCTCGGAGATCATCGCGTCGAAGGCGAGGTCCACCGCCTGGATCGCGTCCACCGCGTCCGCGAACACGCTCTGCCCGTAGGGGCTCATGTCCACCCGCGTGTTGTCTATGGCCGGCTTAACAAGCGAGAAGGTCGGCCACGTAGACCCCGTCTCGTAGACCGGGCACACCCCCTCGGGCTCCACCCGGTTGCCGTCGCGGTCGAAGCACGCCGTCACGATGCTGTACGTGCCCCCATCAGGGCGAGAAGAACCATCGCCCGAGAGGCCCCCGCGCAGGTGCAGCTGCACCTGGTCGAGCGCCTGCCCGCGCCAGTGCGCCCGCGTCACGAGGGCGCACTCGGTCACGCCCTCCGCGTCCCACGTGAGCGGCACCACCATGCGCGCGTCATAGCGGCGCACGCGAACCTCGCGCGAGCCAGCGTCCACCCAGAGCGCCAGCGCCCCGGTCCCCAGCCCGAAGGCCCTCACCACGCACTCCTGCGCCATGGGGAGAAACCCTGTCTCGAAGAGGAACCGCGCGAGCCACGCCGTGCACTCCGCCGAGTCGCACGCCACCTGCGTCTTGTCGTTGAGCAGCAGCGACCCCCACTCCCGGCACACGCGCATCGCCGGGTGGATGGACCGCCGATGCACCTCGTACACCCGCCCCACGCCGTCCGTGTCCCGGTAGTCGTAGAAGTCCCCGAGCGCCCGCATCCACCGGTCCCACGCCCGTATGTGCGGCTCCATGTCCTCCAGCGGCAGCGAGAACCCGAGCGACCTCAGCCACTCCCTCACATGCTCCGGCACCCAGTACTCGTCCTCGTTCACGCCCATGGGCCCACCTCCCGCCTCGTCCGAACACGCCCATTGAACCCGCTCGTCACAAAGGTCGAGAAGAACGTCCGAGATTCAGTAGTCAACTGAATTACGCCACAGGCGACATAGGCGAGAAGAACGCCCGCGCATGCACCGCCACCAGCGGTTTTGCACATTCCAGCGAGAACTTGTCGATAACCTCCCGGCGCTCCGCGCGAAGCGTTGCCCCGTGTTCCAAAGCGTCTCATGCCGAGAAGAACGTGCCGGAGGCCCCAATGTGGAAAACTCTCGCATGCCGCCCGTATAATGGCCGCACGGGACGAGAAGAACCGCGCGACCATGCGCCGGCCTAAGCGCGCGCCCGCTTCCTACGACGCCGCCCGGGCCGCGTCACCATCGAAAGGATCAAGATGGTCACTCACACGCTCGGCACGGGCACGCGGACGGCGGTGCTCCTGCACGGGGGCGGCCTCTCGTGGTGGAACTACCGTGCAGTCGCCGACCTGCTCGCCGCCAACGGGTACCGCGTCGTGCTCCCCGTGCTCGACGGGCACGCCGGCTCGGACCGACCGTTCACCTCGATCGAGGACAACGCCTCCGAGCTCGTTGCCCTCATCGACCGCGAGCTCGGCGGGCACGTCGACGCGCTCGGCGGCGTCTCCCTCGGGGCGCAGGTCGCCCTCGAGGCCCTTGCGCAGCGGCCGCGGATCGCGGGGCGCGCCGTCATCGAGAGCGCACTCGTGCTCCCCATGCGCGCCGCCCGCGCCCTCGTCGCGCCCGCCGTCGCCCTGAGCCACCCGCTCGTGCGGCGCCCCTGGTTCTCGCGGGCGCAGTTCGCGAGCCTCCACCTCCCCGAGGAGCTCTACGAGCCCTACTACCGCGACAGCTGCGCCATATCAAAGCGGGACATGATCGCCTTCATGCGGGCGAACAGCTCCTACCGGCTGAGGCCCGAGCTCGCGGGCTGCGGGGCGCGGGCCACCATCCTTGTCGGCGGGAGGGAGCCCCGCATCATGGTGCGCTCGGCGCGCGCCCTGGCTAAGGCCATGCCGGACAGCACGCTCGTCGAGCACCCTGGCTGGCGGCACGGCGAGGCGAGCTTGTGGCATCCCGAGGTCTACCTCGATGCGCTCGAGGGTCGCCCATAAGCAAGCGCCCGAGCACCGCCACGGCAGATGCAAGGCGTTGCGCATCAAAGTAGGACGAGAAGAACGCTCGCGAGAAGAACTAACCCCTCAGCACGTCGTCCATCATCGCGTAGCGTACCGCGTCGATGCTGTGGTCGTTGCCGTCCGGGATCTCGTCCACCCACGTGCCGTCGCGGTCGCGCTCGTACTCCTTGAGCCGGAACTCCTCGTAGGCGAGCGGCGCCCGCTCGGGGTCGATGCAGATCTCGCGGAGCCCCGCCAGCCACTCGTAGCTGAGCCTGCGCATGTTCGACTTCCTCGCCGGCCGCACCCGCAGCCCCGCCTCGCGCCTCCACACGGCCATCGACTGCTTGCCGTCCGGCGTGTCGTCGCACCAGATGAGCTCGTCGTGGAGGTAGCTGTCCTCGCCGGGCTCGTCGGCGTAGGTGAGCGCCGAGACCACCATCGCCGCCGTCTCGGAGGGCGTCTTCCTGTTCGCCGAGAGCTCGCCGAAGATGGTGAGCCGCCGCTCGCCGGGCTCCCACCCGCACCTCACGAAGCGCCACGGGTCCGGGAACCAGCCCCAGTCCACGCCACACCGCGTGCGCGAGAAGCCCCGGCACGCCGCGTCGGAGAGGCGCACGCTCACGACGTTGTTGAACACCGAGCCGCCCGTCCCCGTGACCTCGCCCAGGTACTCCGAGCGCCACGCCTGCTCGTCGACCTCGCGCAGGTACTCGGCCTCCTCCACGAAGGGGCCGCCCAGCCACTCGGGATGGCTCTCGACGACGTCGAGGTAGCTCGACTGCCGCACCAGCGTGTCCGCGCGCCGCTCCCGCTCCAGCTTCTCGCGGTTCACCCAGCTCCAGAGCGTGCGCGGCGGGTTGTAGCTGTAGAAGATCCAGAAGTCCTCGCCGCCTCGGCGCAGGGAGTTGAGGATGCTCCGCACCGCGTCGATCCCGTCGAACTGGTCGAGCTCCTCGAACCATGTCACGGCGCAGTACCCGCGCGTGAACTTCACGCCCTTGAGCTTGAGCGGGTCGTCGGCTCCTCTGAACACGACGCGCTGCCCCGTGGGCAGGTACGTTATCTCCATCGGCGAGATGCGCGCCCGGAACCACCGCTCGAGCCCCAGCTCCGCGATGGCCCACGTCACCTGCTGGAACACCGAGTCGCGCAGCGTGTTGCTGAACCGCCGCACAATGACGGCGTTCGCCTCCGGCCGCGCCAGGAGGAGAAGGACGACGCACACCGAGATGAACGAGCTCTTCGTGGAGCCGCGCCCGCCGTAGAGCCAGTAGTGAGTGTGGCCGTGGGCCATCACGTCGCCGAGCACGTCGTGGAAGCGCGGGATCACGAGCGCCGACGCGTCAACCATTCGAGCCGCCCTCGTCGAACCCCGGCAGCTTCTCCTGCACCGGCTGGGCCACCACGCCGAGCACGATCCTGGGCGCCGCCTCCTCGCGGCCCTCGTCGCCCTTGCGCTCCGCCTTGCCGAACTCGTCGGGGTACTTGCGCTCCAGCAGCCATGCCGCGGCGGTCCAGTACTGGTGCCTCGTCAGCGCCGCCGAGCGGATCGTGGTGAGCAGCGTCCGCTTGAACGCGCTCTCCTCCTTTTTTAGCCCCTCGCTTAACGCGCGCTGCAGCTTGTTCTTGGGGTCGCCGATCCAGCGGTAGAACGTCGACTCGTGGATGCCCAGCGCGCAGATGATGTCGCCGTTGGAGAGGCCGTCCGCCTTGAGCGCAATAGCCTCGTCCACCATCTCCTGCGTCAGCTTCGGACGCCTCGCCATGCGAATCACCCCCGTGAGCGTCGATAAACTTCCCCACGGTGGATTCTCATGGCACGTCACAATAAGAGAGAATTGGACCTCACTCTTCTGCCTCAGTGGCTATGGCACATGCCGAACGGGAGCGTGACTGATTCTGAGATAGCTGGGGAAATGCCCGTCTTTGGTAGTGAGAAAACCAAGTATCGTAAATGTATTATGCCCTTTGTATGTTTCACCGGCGTTTTGTTGCGCGACGACAAGGGTGTCGCGAGGACCTTCTGCTCTGATGATTTCGAAACGACCTTTTGACAAGTCGGAGAAGAAGTTCTCCAAGTGCTCTCTTCTATAGAGCTCCTCAGAGGTATCAAAGGTGAGCATTCCACTCGAATCTTTAAGCACGACGCGCTTATTTCCAGACAAGCTTTCGTAAAGCCGTATCGACTCATCAACCGCACCTCGGCACCAGGCGATGTTATCCTTTGCCTCAGTGAGTAGATTCTCCATAGCTTCAAGTTCATAACGCCTTTTAACAAGCCTTCGGCGCATCCACTTGAGGGATAGAGAGAATAATGTGCGATCTTCCACGAAGCTGGCATTTCGCAAAGTGTTGTCTGCGGACGCGATAAGCTCGTCTTTTTTTGAGGCGTTCTGGCTTACCTGATCCTCTTGCTCTTGAAGTGTTTTCCGTAGCTTTTTCAAGTTTTCAATGCCATTAACAGCATTCGATGGTGCATCCGAGGTTGTGCCAACAAAGTTTGTCTGGGGAGTTTCCAAGCTGACAGCAACCTTTTTGAAATAATCAGAGAGCTTACTCTGAGCATCGACGGATTGAGATAAATTCTGGCTCAGTTTTGTGAGCGCCCTTAGAGATGTTCTTGCCTCGTCGAGGATAAGAAGTAGCTGAGACTTAAGAGCCACGTAACGATACAGGTTTTTCAGCCCCGACATCAGACACCAGGCAGCAAGTATTAGCAGAAGGAAATACGCATACAAGTTGAGGGGGGAAAGGAAGTCAGCCACGTCCAGGAGCGAGGCGAGGCGGACGACTGCAAAGAACAGTACTCCTCCCAAAGCAAGGAATACAACCGCCCTCGGTAGGCATGTCCAGCGTGCCTTACCACCTGTAAGCATACCCAGCTCCCTCTCAATGTGTTCGGAAAGCATATTGAGAGAGCTGGACATTTTCTGATTGCCATCTAGCTTTGAGGCGAGATTCTGATATATCTCAATGTCATTTTTAATGCGCCCGCGTTGACTGACCTCTGAAAAGAGAGATCCGACTAAGGAGAGCACTGCGGCAAGGAACGGGACAATCACAGTAGCAATCAATTCGATCGTCACATCCAACCCCCCTTAAACCTCCAAGAAACTTTATTTGGTTCAGTTTATATCGAGGCAGGAACTCTGATGTTTTGGCATCGCCCCACACGGGTTCTATGGATTAGAGAAGCCGCTAGATTAATTCCGCTTCCGACGCCCCTTGAGCCCGTACTTCCTGCACAGGCGGCTGTTCCGCTGCCGCATCATGTCCCGCTCGCGCCGAACCGCCTCCAGTTCTGCGGACTCCTCCGCGTGCGCCCTCTCACGCTCGAGCTGCTCGTTGAAGGCGCGCTCCTGCTCCAGATGGTAGCGCTCGGTGCAGAGCGGGCACATGCCGGTCTGCCGGTTGATTTTCACGCCCACGGCCCCGCACTCGGGGCACACCGTCTGCACTGCTAGCGAGCAGTGGATCCGCGACGCGCGCATCTCCACGGCCCGCACGGAGTGGGCCACGCCGCACCTCCGCTCGATCTCGGCGGCGGCGAACTCGGCGCCCCGGTAGCTCACCTCGCGCAGGACGTCGTCCTGCTCCTCGGTCCACCAGCTCACCGCGCGCACCTCCCTCCGCGTCTCATGCTCGAAGCCTGCGTGCCATCGCGCCCGTGCCGCCCGATTGAGACGGCGAACAGCCCGCCTACCAGCGAGGACGCCGCCCGTCTCAACGTCTCGACCGGAGGCGAGCCCAGGGCCCCCGCCCGCGCGTGCGCGCGCCCGCGCCCGCCCGCGCGCGACGTCCCCCCATGTCTCGTCCCCGTCAAGACGTTGAGACAAGAGGATAGGACGCGCACCCTCACCAGCCGCCAGGGGCGTCTCGACCCGTGTCTCAGCATGGCCCGCCCCCTTGAGACGGAGCCACCGAGGGCGGCGCGCCCGCAGAGCGCTCGAGCATAGCCTCGAGCGCCGCGTTGTCGACGCACACGCAGTACACCCGCGAGTCGCCGAAGCGCTTCTGCCGCGTGAACCCGCGCCCGGAGCCGGGCAGCAGCACGCCCTCGTCGGCCATGCGCCGGAGCGTCTTCTGCCTGTCGAAGTTGGCGCCCGCGAGCGCCTGGTCGAGCACGGACGAGAAGACCCACCAGCAGAAGCCCGGGCGGTCGCGATACTGCTCCACGGAGCCCCATCGCTCGAGCCGGTCCATCTCCGCCGAGCTCTCGAAGTGCAGGCGGTTGCGCACCAGCCACTCGGCCACGAACTGGATCGCCTTCACGTCGGTGTCGCCTCCGTCCGCGCCCGTGGCGTTCACGAGCGCCCAGCGCGCCATCAGCATCGCGCCCTCCAGGCACGCCGCCCAGTCGCTGCCCGGCGCGAACACGTAGAACTGCGCGAGGGCGTCCGCGAGGGCGAGCAGCGCCACGTTGTCTGCCTGCGGGTGCCCGCCGGCGGCGGCGCACACAGCGTCGCGCACGGAGGAGAACTGCCCCGCGTAGAAGGCCGCGTCGTTTCGCCTCAGCGCCGCCACGTATGCCCGCCCCGCGGTTCCGTGCTGCGCGGAGACGAGGTGGTGCATGGCCTGGGCGGCGCGCACGTCCTCGAAGGGCTCGGCGCAGAGCTCGAGGGTGCGGTTCGCCGCGCCCTGCTGCGTGGAGGAGCCCACGATGGGGATCTCGCCCGTGGCTATCGTCAGGCAGCGCCACGAGCCCGCCCTCATCATCGTCCGGTCGCTGTTCAGCGCCCCGCGCTCGTGGCCGATGGAGAGCGAGTAGAGCAGGTCCTCCACGACCTGCCGCTTGCCCGCCTGGCCGCCCACGGCGCCCTTGCTCTGCAGCTCGTCGATGATCACGGGTATGTCGTGCAGGAGCGCCGCCGCGCGCACGATGCTCTTGGGCGTGTCCGCGAAGGTGCGGAAGTAGCTGTCCGCGCCCTCGGTGGGGTCGCCCCACACGCTGCCGGCGGCCTTGAGGGTCGGCGTCTTGCCGGAGCGCGAGCGCCCCCAGAGGTAGACGATGAAGGTCTGCACGCCCAGGAGAGACACCAGGGGCGACGCGAAGCTCGCCGCCAGCACGCAGCGGAACGCCATGGAGGCGGCCCGCGCCGGCGCCACGCCCTCCACCCACGCCGCGAGCGTGCCCGCCGGCTCCATGAAGGGGCGCGCCTTCACCGCCTCGTCCGGGCTGGGGTCGAAGCGCACGCCGCCCGCGCCCAGGTCGTAGGGCATGAAGGCGGAGAGCGGGCCGTCCGCCCACCCCAGGTGCACGACGCTCCTCGCGCGCGGCCGCGCCCATCCGTAGCGGCGCTCCACGTCGGTCAGGTAGCGCACGACGTCCTTGGCGTTGGCCGACGAGACGTTGGCCCCGAGGGGCGCGAGCGCGCCGATCACCTTGCTCTGGTTGAGCAGCACCTCGCGGTCGAGCGCCCGCTCGCGTACGCCGCCGGGCACCGTCACGCGCACGAGGGCGCGCACGTCGCCGGTGTCCACGTCCACGAGGTCGGCCGCCACCCAGGGCGCCGTCGAGGTCACCGAGCGCGAAAGCTCCCCGTCGCGTCCGCGCACCCACAGCCGCCCGCGAGCGTCGACGAACCACCCCTCCACAGACGGCGCCGTCTCGAAGTCCGGCGCCTCCTCGTCGGGGGAGCCCCCTCCGTCCGTGTCGGGCGCAGCGGTCGAACACATGTTCTTGTCATTGACGCGAGAAGGACGCACGGGGCGAGAAGGACGGTCGGCCCGCCGCTCCCTCGGCCGGTAGAACTCCGTGCAGCCCTCCACGGCCCGCTCTATCGTCTGCGCGCCGTACGTGGTGCCGCCCCGGCGGCTGTCCCACTTGTCGCGCATGAGGCCGCTTGCGCGGAAGATCCGGTCCATGCGGGCGGCATCACCGGCGCACCAGAAGGCGAGGTGCGAGCACAGCGCCATGTCGGCCGCCGATCGGTCGTCGCCCTGCGCCGAGCAGTCGCCGGCCATGAGGGCGCGGATCGCGTCGCCGCTGCGGGAGGCGTACATGCGCTCGAGCAGCGCCCCGTCGTCCATGTCCGCGCCGGCCGTTGGCACCTCCGAGAGCGTCGGCTGCGCGGCGGCCCGCTCCGGCTCGATCCACGTCCGGTATGCCTTCTCGACGACCTCGGGGTTGGAGCCCAGCGTCCCGCGACCCTCGAACACGTCCCCCGTCACCGTGAAGTAGCGGTCGTGGTCGTACATCTCCACCACGCGCCCGCCGGGCTGCCCCTTTCGCGAGCGGGTCGCCCAGTCGGGCTTTCCGCCCCGGAAGATCAGGTGCAGCCCGTCGCCGGAGGGCGACACCTCCGTGTAGGTGCCGGCCTCGTCCATCACCCAGCGGTATTCCGCGTCAAGCACGCCGTCGACAAGCACATGGTCGAGGTCGAGCCCCGTGAACGCCCGGTCGGGTCCGAACACGAATCCCACGCCGTCGCAGCGCCAGCGGCCGACGGCCGCCACGGCCTCCTCGAAGGTCGCCCAGGTCGCGGGGTCGGTGCTCTTGGCCATGCGCCCCGTGTGCGCGTCCACGGGCAGCTTCGTCGCCCTGCCGTTGCGCTCCTCGCGCCGCCAGCACACCCAGCGCGGCTCGGCCTTGAGCTCCGCAGGGACGCGTGCCAGCGCGTCGGCGAGGGAGCCCGCTCCGCGTGGGCTACTCGCGGCCCTCTCCGTCATTCGAGGCCCCCTTCTTCGCGTTCTTGAAGATCACGTCGCGGCAGATCCGCCAGCGACCGTTCACCTTGTCGGCGGGGATCCGCCCCTCGCGTATGCCGCGGGTGATGGATCCCTCGTGCTCGCCGGTCACGTCGGCGAGCTGCTTGGGGGTCATGAAGTACGGCAGCTCCTCGAAACTCATCTCTCGCTCCCTCTCCTCCGATTTGCCTCTGGACCGCACGCACGGCTCCGAACCGTCTGTCACGAAGTGGCACGTTTCGTCGCCGTGCAGCGGTAGAATATCACAGGAATTGTCAACAAGTGAGATTCTTTGCAAGTTTTGAGGTAGAATGACCCTATACGATTGAACAGCTTGTCAACTAGTGATAGAATTTGTTGCGAAGCGTAACAACGAAACGGAGGGCGCCGAGGGCACCCCTCCACAGGACGAACACATCCGAGAGAGGCGGAGTGCATGGCGAGCAACCTTCTGAAGCTCCGTAAGGCGGCGGGCTACAAGAACTCCAACGAGTTCGCGGTGGAGTACGAGATCCCGACCTCCACCTACGCGCGCTACGAGTCCAACCCCGACAAGATCCCCATGGACCGCGCCTGGCAGCTCGCGGACATCTTCGGCACCACCATCGACGCCATTGTCGACCGCGAGGTGCCCGACCCCGCGTGCATGCGCGGCGAGGTGCAGCTCGAGTACGACGGGCTCACGCCCGAGGCGCGGCAGCTCGCCGACGAGCTCCGCGAGTTCGTGCTGCAGAAGGACGAGAAGATCCGCGCGCGCAAGCGCCGCGAGGAGGAGCGCCCCTACGAGGCGCTCTGCTACCAGTACGAGCAGCAGATGCTCTCCCAGATGCGTGACGGCGCCGCCTTCGGCGAGCTCGTCGCGTTCGACAGCGCCGAGGCCGCCCGCGCCGCCTTCGAGTCCTTCCTCCGGGAGCAGGCAGCGAAGAAGCGCGGCAAGCACCCGCTCAAGGCGCAGGAGCTCATCGACAACAGGACCATCGAGAAGATCATGGCGGCCTACGACCGCACCCACGGCGAGTTCGAGCTCGAGGGCACGCGCGTGCTGTGGGGCTCCGTCGACCACGGCGTCGCGGTCGAGTACGACTCCGAGGCGAGCGCGAGGGGCGGTGATGCGAAGGCGTAGAAGGAGAAACAGGTGGGCCCGCGGGAGCTGGCACTCCCACGGGCCCGGCGTCCGGTCCAGAGGCAAATCCAGAAGGGACGGTGACAAGTATATGTCACTGGCTGCAACCTCCCAAACCCCCTACAAGGCCATCAGCGGCAAAAGAACACTCCAGCGCCTGCGCCGCGAGGCGGGCTACCGCTCCGCGAAGGAGTTCGCCGAGGCGCTCGGCATCCCCGGCTCAACCTACGCGCGCTACGAGCGCGCCGGCGACGGCGCCGACTGCGGCATCCCGCTGCCGGCGGCGTGGCAGATCGCGGACAAGCTGGGCTGCTCCATCGACCTCGTCATCGGCCGCGAGGACATCGACGCGCCCGAGCCCGAGGGCATCCAGCCCCGCTACGAAGCCCTCAGCCCCGAGGGCCGCGCCCTCGTGGACAGCTACCTCTCCTACGTGGAGCTCGGCGAGCGCGCCGCCCGCTCCCAGGGCAGGAGGTGAGCGCCATGGCCAAGGCAGAGAAGAACCTCAGCATCATGTCCTTCTCCCTCACGGACGGCTCCGGTAACGAGGTTCCCGCCGTCGCCCTCGTCGCCGCCCCCGGCGAGGCCCTGCGCCTCGACGAGCCCTGGCAGCGCGAGCTCGCCCGCGACCTCGAGTGGCGCTACCGCCCGCCCTACGTCGTCGTCGGGGACGGTGAGTAGCCATGGCAAAGGTCACGGGCGAGGGCACCATAGTCCAGCTCGAGAAGGACAAGCCCAAGAGCAAGTGCCGCAAGTGGCAGCTGCGAGTCCCCGTGGGGCTCGACCCCCGCACGGGCAAGTACAAGACCCGCACGAGGCGCTTCAACGGCACCTACACCGAGGCGAAGAAGGCCCTGCGCGAGTTCATCAAGGAGATCGAGAACGACGAGGTGCACAAGAGGTCGGGCACGACCATCAAGGAGTGCGCGGAGGACTTCATGACGAGGCGCCGTGCGTCCGGCGAGTTCACCGAGAACACCAACGTGACCTACGAGCGATTCTTCAAGGCAATCAACCGTCACATCGGCTACGCCGACGCCTCGAAGGTCACGCGAGAGACGCTCGAGAAGATGTACGCCGCCATGCGCTCCGGCGACACCCTCTCCGGCAAGCCCGCCAGCGGCACCTATCTCAACCAGATCCACAAGACGCTCAAGCTGCTGTTCGACGACCTCGTGAAGGACGGTGTCGTCGCCAAGAACCCCTGCACCGAGATGGACACGCCGCGCAGGGACACCCAGCCCCGCCGCGCCCTCAAGCCGGAGGCCATCCGGGAGTTCATAGCGCAGCTCGACTTCACCCGGGAGGCCGACATCGCGTACTTCCTCGCGGTCAGCACCGGGATGCGTCGCGGGGAGGTCTGCGGTCTCTCGTGGCGCGACGTCGACCTCGAGAGCCAGGTCATATCGATCCGCAAGTCCTACGACTGCTTCGGGAACCTCAAGGACCCCAAGACGAAGGCCGGCGTGCGGCGCCTCCCCATGCCCGACTCCGTCCGAGACGCCCTCGTCATGCACAAGGAGGCGCAGAAGGCCCGCATTGACGAGTACGCGGCGGAGCAGGAGAGGCTGGCGAAGAAGAACGGCGAGAAGCCCGGAAAACGCCTGGAGCAGAGCGAGAGCACCCCGGTCGTTCTCAGCACGACCATGGGCAGGCTCAGCCCAAACGTGCTCGAGGCATGGTGGCTGCGCGACCGCGAGACGCTCGGCCTCAATGGCTGGGCGTTCCACGAGCTACGCCACTCCTACCTCTCCACGCTCGCTCTGAGGGGCGTGCATCCCAAGGTGATGCAGGAGCTGGCCGGCCACGCCTCGAGCGAGATCACGATGGAGATCTACACCCACGTGAACATGGAGGCCAAGCGTGCGGCGGCAGACGTCGTGAGCGACCTCTTCTCCGAACCCGTCGAGGCCGCCCCCGCCGTCACTCCGATCGTCCAAGTCGAGCCCCGCGTCATCAACGGCGGGCGCCGACTCACCCTCGTAAGCTCACCTCGTGAGCTCGTGGAAAACGCCCCTGAAAGTACCTCAGAGCAACCCCAAGAACGATTCGTACCGGATTCGTACCAGGCGGCAATCCGCTGAAAGGAGGTCAAAAGAAACGATACCTTCTACCTGCGCATTTATTCGCTCTTTCGGACCAACCGCCCTCCTACGTCATTAGCTGCGAGCTAATGAATGCGGCGCGGCGTGTTGGTACGCTGCGATCACCTGCTGGCACACACGAAGAAGGTTCAGGTGGTTGCAATGAGCAAGAAGTCTATGCTTGCCCGTCTCGCCCTGGCGGCGGTCCTGGTGATTGCGACGCCGGTCGCGCTGGTCGGCTGCGGCGGTGGGTCGTCCGCGGGCGGCGACGATGCCACGGCCGAGCAGGCCGCCGAGCCCGAGCAGGAGCCGTACACGGTCTCCGAGGAGCAGCTCGACACCTCGAACCAGTTTGCCGTCTACGTCACGGGCACGCTGACCAACAACACCGAGGACGAAGTGGGCTACATTCAGGTGGAGTACAACCTCTACGACGCCGACGGGGCGCAGGTGGGAACGGCGCTCGCCAACACCAACAACCTCAAGGCCGGCGGTTCCTGGAAGTTCGAGGCAATCGGGACCGCCTCGCCCGACGAGGTTGCCTCCTACGAGCTGGTGGACGTCACGAGCTTCTAGCGGAAGAGGGGAGGAGGCCGCATGAGCGAACCGCTGACCGAGGAGCTGCTCGATGAGCTCCTCTCCACGTCGAGTCTGGACGCCTACCTCGAGGAGCACGAGCCGCGCGCCCTCTCGCTCTCTGAGTACCTGCAGCAGCTGCTGGACGAGAAGGGCCTCGAGCGCTCCCGCGTGGTGCGCATGGCCAACCTCAACGACACCTTTGGCTACCAGATCTTCCAGGGCACGCGGCATCCCAGCCGCGACAAGGTGCTGCAGATCGCCTTCGCCATGGCGCTCACGCTGCGCGAGACCAACCGCGCGCTCACCGCGGCCGGCGTGAGCGAGCTCTACTGCAAGGACCGTCGCGACGCAATCATCATCTTCTGCATCGACCGCGGCTGCTCGCTCCAGAAGGTTAACGAGGAGCTCTACCGCTTTGGCGAGGAGACCATCTGCTAGCGAGGGTCGCCCAAAAGTACCCAGACAACATGCCTGTGGCGACGTCGTCCCAGTTGACGTCCCCCGAATCGCCGTTGTCTGGGTACTTTTTCGCGGGGTTGCGAAGTAGCCCTCTGATAGGATGGGCGCATGGAAGATGAGCTCTCAAACTACCTCTCCGCGCTCGACCGCGATAGCTGCTACCGCGTGGACGCGGTGCTCAAGCAGGGGCCGCTGGAGACCACCGAGCGCGTCTACTTCGTGGGCGAGAAGAACGGCGCCGAGCTGGGTCCCTTTGTGCGCAAGTACCTGGCTCCCGGGCTGGGCGGCGCGTACGAGCGGATCCATGCTGCCCAGCGCGATGGGGCGCGGCTCTCCCACCTGCCCCGCATCGTCGAGTGCCACCGCCAGGACGAGCGTCTCGTCGTGGTCATGGAGCACGTTGCCGGAGAGACGCTCGCGGAGGCCGTGGCGTCCGCGACCGACCGTCTCGACCTCGTGCGCCGCGTCTTCCCCGACCTCTGCGACGCGGTGAGCGAGCTTCACGAGCTCTTTGACCCGCCCATCATCCACCGCGATCTCAAGCCGGGCAACGTCATGGTCTCGGCGGGCGGCGTCACCCTCATCGACCTGGGTATCGCGCGGACCTGGCGCGAGGGCGGCGAGCAGGATACCACCCACTTTGGCACGCGCGCCTACGCCCCGCCCGAGCAGTTTGGCTTTGGCCAGACCGATGTCACGAGCGACGTCTACGCCCTGGGCATGCTGCTCTTCTTCTGCCTCATGGGCCGCGACCCCATGGCGGCGGACCGCGAGCGCGGCTTTGCGGGGGTCGGCGTGCCCGAGCCTCTGCGCGCCGTCGTCGCTCAGGCGACCGAGCTCGACCCCGCCCGGCGCCACCAGACCGTCCGCAAGTTCAAGGATGCCCTGCTCGCCGCCCTGCCCGCAGCATCGGGCGAGAAGGACCAGCAGCTCGAGCCGCCTACGTTCGAGGTGCCGCGCCGCGGCGCGTCCGCCCTTCTCGCCCGCGTCCCGCGCTGGCTGGGCGTCGCGTGGGACCTCTGCGTGCTGGGGGCCTGCGCGATCATGCTGATGGGCTGCGTGATGGCGATCGCTGACCCGACCCCCGAGAACGCCGCGTGGCCCACGTGGTATCTCGTTTACTCCTACCTGGCCTTCATGGCGCCGCTCGTCATCGTCGTCTGCTACCTGATGCTCGACCGACGGCCGCTGCGCCGCGTGGTCCCCGCACTCGGGCGTCTCACCGTGCGCCGGGAGCTGCGCGTGGGGCTGCTCGTCATTCTCGGCCTGTTTGCCGCCTGGGTCGTCGCGTCGCTGCTCGCGCTGGCCTAGCCCAGCGCCCGGACCGTTGCCTCCAGCTCGGCGACGTCTCCGGTGAAGTGGTACGCGTGCATGCCGGCGACGCGCGCGCCCTCGCAGTTGTCCGCGTTGTCGTCCACAAAGAGGCAACTCTCGGGGGCCAGGTTGAAGCGCTCGCAGAACAGGCTGAAGATCGCGGGGTCCGGCTTCATGATGCGCTCGCGCGCGGAGACGAGGTAGCCGTCAAGCAGGGGCGTCACGGGAGCGTGGCCGAGCTGCCGCATGATGTTGGTGTTGGCGTTGGAGAGCACGTAGACCTTGTATCCCTCGCCCTTGAGGCGGATGCCGAGGTCGTTCACCGCCTCGATGGGCTCCGAGAACTCCGGCCAGTGCTCGAGGCACTCGGTGAGGTTGGGGTGCAGACGCTCGGGCAGGTGGGCGGCCGCGACGCGGGCCATGGTCTCGTACGAGATGGTGCCCGAGTCGAGCAGTGCCCAGGAGGTCGACCCAAAGACCGCATCGTTGAGCAGGACGGTGTCCTCCGGCGTGCTGGTGAAGTGGGCAGCCAGGGTGGGGCCGTCGAACGTCATGAGCACGTTGCCCATGTCAAACACGATGGCGCGCAGCTTGCGGTCCATGGGGCTCCCTTCGTCGCCTGAGGCGAGTATAGCGGCGACGCGGCGGGGTCGCGCCCTCGAATCGGCCGACCCGGCTATACCTCGATGCTGAGGAAGACGTACGTGTCGCTGTTCTCGTTGAACTCCTCCTTGGGATCCGTCGAGAAGTGCGCGTAGACCGTGAGCCCGTCTTCGGTTCCCTCGTACACGGAGACGTCGTCGTAGTAGGTTCCCGCCAGGAACTCCTCGGTGAACTCGGCGGGCAGCGTCGGCGAGGGCATGCCAAGGCCGGAGAGCATGTCCGCGAGTCTGTCGAAGTCCGCCTGCACGGCGGCGAGGTTCTCCTCCGGCGAGAGCGTCAGGTCTATGTCCGCGTGATAGCTGATTTCCTTGAGGGCGCCCGAGGCGTCCGTGTCGACGCACGCGTACGAGACCAGGGGCTCGTCGAGGGCGTCCAAGTAGCCGTAGACGGAGTAGCCGTACGACGTCTGACGTCGGGTCGGGTCGTCCGCCGAGACGTAGGCGCACCCGCCGTCCTCGAACGCCTCCTCGATGGCCGACACGCGCTCCGCCGCCTCAGCGCGCGCCTCCGAACTTGCCTGTGCGGACGAGACGAGTCGCGGCGTGAATACCGCGACAAACACGAGGATTGGCACCAGCACGACCGCCGCGCGCCAGGCGCCGAGGCTCGGCAGGCGCACGCCGCCCTTCTCGGCGGCGATCCGCGCGGCCTCGTGGAACGCGCGCATGAGGCGCCAGAACCCGAAGAAGCTCAAGGCACTGCCCACGACCTCCAGTGCCTCGCCACCCGGCGTCCCGCCGTCGCGCGAGTTCATGAGGCGACCGGCGGCGCTCATGCCGATGCCCGCGTAGAGCTCCCCGGGCAGGGGAGTGTCCGCGGCCTCGCCGAAGATCTTCCGCTCCACGGAGCGCCAGGCGGGGCGGTTGGCCATCACGCGTGTGCCTATGGAGAACACGAGGCAGAGCGCCACGTAGACGATCACCACAGGCAGCAGCGAGTAGAGCCCCGGGAGGTAGACGCCTTGGGACTTGAGAATGGCGTCGTCCACCGCGATGCAGGCGATCCACACGGCGAGCGCCGGAAAGATCGAGAAGAGAAAGTACGTCCCGAGCTTGGGCCAGAGGTAGAGCCGGCGAATCGCGCGCTTCTCGTCGTCGCTGAACATGGGCGCTCCTAACATGGGGTGGGACAAGTATAGAGCGCGCCGGACGTCGCGTTTCCAAACAAGGGGCCAACGGACTCCCTATATTGCGATGACTAGGCAACCAGCGCTGGGTTTTCGCGCCTGAACTGCTCGTAATGAACAGCGAGAAGATCGGTGTTGGGCGCAAGGTCTGCCGAGACGGGCTCGCGGAGCCTCTGATGGTTGTAACGGAGATACGCCGTGCTCCCCAGACGCTCGCTGAGACTCACCGAAAGTGAGTCGGGTTCCACCGAGATGAGATGGGCGTCATAGAGGAGGTGCAGGTCCGCGCGCAGGAGGATGCCGTTATTGACAACCTGGGACTTTCTCCCGCGGTACGGATTGATGTGCGCTGCCTGCAGCACCTCGGGGACATTCACGCCGGTTATGGCACACGTCTCCGAATAGGCTCGAAGAAGCGCCTCGCGAAACTTGCCTTGCTGCTCGCGTCGAACCTGCTGGGCGGTCACCACGCGCCGCTCGTCCTGCCCGTCCAGCTCCATTAGGATCTTCTGCTCGTCCTCGGGCAGCTCCTCAAAGCCATGGGGGACAAACGAGCCGGCCGTCTCGGTTGCCGCCGAGACCGGGCCATGCAGCGTGAACATGCGGGTGACGCTGTTGTACTGTTCGACATAGGCAAGCCCGAGGACTCGGTATCCGGGGGCCTCCTTGACGAAGACGCCGACGGGAATACCGTCGTTGAGACAGTTCATCAGGGCGGCGTTGTATCCCTGGCTCAAGTCGGAGCCCTCATGAGCGGCATAGCTGAGGACCCACGTTCCATCGGCGAGACGGATGGGTGCCCTGTCGTTGTACCTCCTATGCCCCGTCGAGTGAACCGAGAGGGCATACCTTCGCCCTCCGTCATATTCGACTTGGGCAGCACCTGGAATGTAGATGCCGGAGTCCCTGCTGAGCGGGATGGGTGTCGTCGGTTTAGGGTGCATGTTGTGGGGAAGTCGGGGGACCTTCTCGCCAGCGTTGCTCATGAACCAGTCATAGCAGGGCAGAAACGCCTGCGGGACCAGCTTCTTGGCGCGCTCCAACGTGGGGAGAAACACCGGGGATTCGTATGTGAGCTGTGCTGGCATGGCCTCCTCCTTGGAGCGATTATACGTTTAGACCGCGGTCGCTCGGCAAGGACCTGCCTTGAAAGCCGACTTGTGAATAGATTGGCGAGCGGAGGGCGGCCGTTCAGTCTACGACCGGTAGGAAAACCGCAGGTAATCTTAATTGTATAAATGATATTGAGAGTACTCGAGGGCCAAATCTGTTCACAAGTCGGCTTTCAGGGCAGATTGAGTCCGAAACGCTCACCAGAAACGGCGCCTTGTGCGCTCGCAGAGCTTGCTACACTTGGAGCCACTGACCGCGAGAAAGGACCCGCCATGTCTGACGTGCTGTTTGTTGAGTATCCGAAGTGCAGTACCTGCAAGCGCGCTAAGGCGTGGCTGGACGCGCATGGCGTCGCGTACATCGACCGCCACATCGTCGAGGACAACCCGACGGCCGAGGAGCTCGCCGCCTGGCAGGAGCGCTCCGGCCTCCCCGTGCGCCGCTTCTTCAACACGAGCGGCGTGCTCTACCGTGAGCGCAACATCAAGGCGCAGCTCGACGCCGGCATGTCGGACGCGAAGGCGTTCGCCCTTCTCGCCGAGAACGGGATGCTGGTCAAGCGGCCGATCGTCGTGGGCGAGGACTTCGTGCTCGTGGGCTTCCGCGAGGCTGAGTGGGAGAAGGCGCTGCTGTAATGGCGCGCCTGCGGCAGGTCAGGCGCTTTGCGCAGGTGCGCGACGACCTGGGATGCAACCTGAGCAAGGACGGGCTTCTCGCCGCGCTGACGACACCGGACGCGCACGTGGCCAACACGGCGTTCACGGGCCTCGAGCTCGCGGACGTCGCGGCGGACGGCACCGTCTTTGAGAACGTTGCCTTCCGCAGTTGCACGTTTGAGCGGGTGAACCTCTCCAACTGCACGTTCACCGACGTGCTCTTCTCGGGCTGCCGCTTCGTGCGCTGCGACCTGGGGCGCAGCTGGCTCAACCGCGTGGACTTCCGCTCGTGTTCGGCGCCGGGGCTCTCCTTCCTCAAGGGTCGCCTCTCCGGCGTCTCCCTCGTGGACAGCCAGCTCGCCTATGCCGACCTCTCGGAGGCCTCCGTCGACCAGCTCGCGGCGAGTGAGACCAAGCTCTCGGAGGCGAGCTTCCACGTCACGCGCCTGCGCCACCTCGCGCTGGACCGCTGCGACCTCTCGCGTGCCACGTTCTTCCGCACGAGCCTCTCCGGCGTGGACCTCTCCACCTGCGACATCGCCGGGCTGCGCGTCTCGAGCGACCTGCGCGAGCTGCGCGGTGCCGTTATAGACCCCGACCAGGCCGCGGAGCTCATGGGGCTTCTCGGCATCAAGATCAAGGAGGACGAATGGCGCTGATAGACGAGAACGCCTCCCTCGAGGAGGTCCAGGCCGTCTTCAAGAACGACCACTTTGCCACCGACGCCTGCGGCTGTCGCGTGGTGGAGGCCGCCCGCGGGCATGCGGTCACCGAGTTTGACATCACGCCGGGGCATCGCAA
This sequence comes from Olsenella sp. An270, assembly GCF_002159735.1. GTDB lineage: Bacteria > Actinomycetota > Coriobacteriia > Coriobacteriales > Atopobiaceae > Thermophilibacter. The sequence continues at coordinate 112,480 of NZ_NFJF01000005.1, read as the reverse complement.
CGAGAAGGGCGGTGTGATGGGCGGCGCCATCTTCACGGTGGCCGACCTAGCGTTTGCCGTGGCGTCCAACGTTGGCGAGTCCGTGACCGTGTCCGTGAGCAGCAACATCGAGTTCATGAGCGCGGCCAAGGGCGAGAAGCTCATCGCCACGGCGGACGTCGACAAGAACGGCCGCACGCTGGCGTTCTACACCTGCTACGTGACCGACGAGCTGGGCACGCCCGTCGCCCGCGCCACGCAGACCTGCATGCACCTGCAGAGGTAGGCGCGCCTCAGTCGAGGGACGCGAGCTCGATGGGAATCCAGTCTACGAGCGGGCGCATGTAGGCGAGCAGCTCGTCGGTGACGCCCATGCCGTCCTCGGTGATCCACGTGCGCGGGACGTGCTTGACCTGGTTGGCCACGGAGAGCACGTCCACGAGCCTGGTGCGCACCTCGTAGGGGTCGTCGCTCACGCGCTCGAGGGCGCACATCTTGGTGGTCTCGCCGGCAAGCGCCGCGCGCACGCCGGCGCGGCCCAGCTCGAAGGCCTCGTCGAGGTCGACCTCGCTGGCCACGTAGCTCGCGCAGCGCTGCAGGGTGGAGAGCTCGACGGCGCGCGTCTTGCAGTGGAGCCGCTCCTTCGCGAGCGCGGCGAGGTAGCGCGCAGCCCCGGAGAGGGTGGCGAGGTGACCAAACTCGTCGACGCCCACGCCCTCCGCGATGGCGGCGGCCTCGCAGACCAGCCGTCCGTCCGGCGTGCGCACGCCCTCGCTCACGCCCACCATCACGGTGTTCTTCTGCGCCAGCAGCTCGGAGATGCGCGCCAGCAGCGCGGCCTCGTCGAGCGGGGCCTCGGGCAGGAGCACGATGTCGGGGTTGGCGAGCGCGGAGGCCGCGGCCAGCCAACCGGCGTCGCGGCCCATGATCTCAACGAACGTGACGCTCTTGAGGTCGTAGACGTTCGCGTCGCAGGCGATCTCGCGCATGGCGGTGGCAACAAAGCGCGCGGCGCTGCCATAGCCGGGAGTGTGGTCGGTCTGCACGAGGTCGTTGTCGATGGTCTTGGGCACGCCGATGAAGCGGATGTCGCTGCCGTACTCGCGGCCGTAGGCGCCGAGCTTGGCGATCGTGTCCATGGAGTCGTTGCCGCCGATGTAGAGGACGGCGTCGGCGCCGAGCTCGCGGAAGCGGTCAAAGAGACGCTGGTAGGTCGCCTCGTCGTCGGCGGGGTCGGGGAGCTTGTAGCGGCAGCTCCCGAGCCAGCTCGACGGGGTGTTGCGCAGCAGCTCCAGGTCGCGGGGGTCGCCGAAGGAACGGCTCAGCTCGACGGAGCGCCCGCCGAGAAACCCCTGGATGCCGTAGCGCATACCCACGACGCGGGCGCCAGCGTCCATGCCTGCGGAGATGACGCCCGCCAGGCTCGCGTTGATGGCGGCGGTGGGACCGCCCGACTGTCCGACCAGCACGCACTTCTCGTCTGCCATGGCGCCTCCTTGGCCGCGACTGCTGTGACCCCAGCATACCGCAAGTGCGCCACCGTCTTGCGAGAGGGCACCCCGCACGCATCGGTGCCGGGCGCCCTCTCGCGGTTCTTTGTGTTGCCTGCTGCTACTTGCCGAGTACCTTGCGGCCCAGGGCGTCGGCGGCGACGATGGCCGCGTGCAGCTCGTCGGGCGTGACGTCGCCCGCCAGGTTGTGAATCGTCTCTCCGGGGGCGCAGGCGTTCTCGGCGATCGTGTGGATCTGCTCGTCGGTGGTGACGCCCAGCTCCTCAAGGGTCACGGGCAGGCCGACCTCAAGGCAGAAGTCCTGGACCTCGTCGAACTCGTCCTGCGAGACACCCTCGAGGACCAGCTGGACCAGCGTGCCGAAGGCCACGCAGCAGCCGTGCGGCGCGCTGTGGCCGCCGAGCGCGGTGAGGCCGTTGTAGAAGGAGTGCGCGGCCGCGCAGTTGACGTTGTCGGCGCCCACGCCGGACAGGTATACGTTGGCCTCGATGATTGCGTCGAGAGCCGGGGTGACCACGTTCTTCTCGCATGCGGCGATGGCCTGGGAGCCGTAATCGCGCAGGGTCTCGTAGCACAGGCGCGCCAGGGCCATGCCGGCGCGGGTGATGCCGGTGCCCTCGAGGCTGGGGGACTCGGTGCGGATGGAGGCGCGGCCCTCGAAGTAGGTGCCCAGCGCGTCGCCCATCCCAGCCACCAGGAAGCTCACGGGTGCGTTGGCAATCACCTCGCTGTCGACCATCACGGCGTCGGGGTTGGTGGGGTAGAAGAGGTACTTGTCGAAGGTGCCGTCGTCGTTGTAGATGACGGAGAGGCCGGTGCAGGGGGCGTCGGTCGCGGCGACGGTCGGGATGATCACGACGTGCTTGCCCGTGTAGTAGGCGGTCGCCTTGGCGGTGTCGACGGCCGAGCCGCCCCCGACGGCGACTACGGTGTCGATCTCGTCCTGCTCGACGATGGCCTGCATCTTGGCGATCTCGCCCTTGCTGGAGATGCCCCCGAAGATCTCGTAGCGGCGGTAGTCATCAGACCCGGTGTCTTCGAAGCTCTGCTCAATCTTCTCGTGACACGCCTTGTAGCCGCTCTTGGAGCAGACGAAGAGCCAGCGATGGCCCATGTAGCCCATTTCCTCGGTGAACTTGAGCAGGGCGCCCTTGCCCTGGACATACTTCAGGGGCTCTCGCATTGCACGCAAACGCTTCATGAAAGACCTCTTTCTCCCAGGTGGCGTCGGCATCTTGGCAGTCGGCTCCACATCTACCGAAATACTAGTTCCGACGCGCGAACGGCACCGTGTGTGGGAGGCCATCAACACGAATTCGAAACAGAGAGCGGCACGGATTCCTTTGGGGCTACGGACGGGCCGGGTCTCGACGTATACTTCTCCCGTAGACTGACACGCGGCCGCTCGTGCGGCCGCGGAAGACGGGGAGGTTGTATGGGAGCATTTTTCGGCGCGGTTTCTTGTCGCGACGTGGCACTGGACGTGTTCTTTGGCGTCGACTACCACTCTCACCTCGGAACTCGCCGCGCGGGGATGGTCACCTGCCGCGAGGGCGGCGGCTTCAACCGCCAGATCCACTCCATCGAGAACACGCCGTTCCGCACCAAGTTCGAGCACGACCTGCCCGCCCTTTCGGGCACGTGCGGCGTTGGCTGCATCTCCGACAACGACCCGCAGCCGCTGCTCGTTCGCTCCCACCTGGGCGTCTATGCCATCTCCACGGTGGGCGCGATCGCCAACATCGACGAGCTGGTGGCGCGCTTCGAGAAGGACGGCCACCAGTTCATGGCGCAGAGCTCCGGCGAGGTGAACGTCAACGAGCTCGTGGCGGCGCTGGTCAACACCCAGGCGAGCATCGTCGAGGGCATCCGCTACGCGCAGGACCAGATCGAGGGCTCGCTCACGCTGCTGATCATGACCGAGTCCGGCGAGCTCATCGCCGCGCGCGACAAGATGGGCCGCCTGCCGGTGCTCATTGGCAAGGACGATGACGGCTACTGCGTGTCCTTCGAGTCCTTCGCCTACGGAAAGCTCGGCTACGCCGACGAGTACGAGCTGGGCTCTGCGGAGATCGTGAAGGTCACCGCCGATGGCTACGAGACGCTCTCCGCCGCGCGCGACGAGATGCGCATCTGTGCGTTCCTGTGGGTCTACTACGGCTACCCCAACTCCAACTACGAGGGCGTCAACGTTGAGTGCATGCGCTACCGCAACGGCGCCATCATGGCTCGCGATGAGCGTGCCGCGGGGCTGCTCCCCGAGGTCGACTACGTCGCCGGCATGCCCGACTCGGGCCTGCCGCACGGCATCGGCTACGCCAACGAGTCCGGGGTGCCGCTCGCGCGTCCGTTCGTGAAGTACACGCCCACGTGGCCGCGCTCCTTCATGCCTGCCAACCAGGAGGTCCGCAACCGCGTCGCCAAGATGAAGCAGATTCCGGTCCCCGAGCTCATCCGTGACAAGCGCCTGCTGCTCGTGGACGACTCGATCGTGCGCGGCACGCAGATGCGCGAGACGATCGACTTCCTGCGCGGTACCGGCGTCGCCGAGGTCCACATGCGCTCGGCGTGCCCGCCGATCATGTACGGCTGCAAGTTCCTCTCGTTCTCCCGCAGCCGCTCCGAGTACGAGCTCATCGCGCGCCGCAAGGTCCGCGAGCTCGAGGGCGACGAGGGCGAGAAGCACCTCGACGAGTACGCCGACGGGCGCAGCGAGCGCGGCCGCTGCCTGCTGCGCTCCATCTGCGAGGAGATGGGCTTCGACTCGCTGGAGTACCAGAGCCTGGACGGCATGCTCGAGGCCATCGGCATTGACCGCAAGAAGATCTGCACCTACTGCTGGACCGGCCGCGACTAGGGGTCCGTCATGGCCTACGCCCTCGTTGGGATCGGGGTGGTCTCGCTCGCCTATGGCGTGCTCATGGCCGTGCTCTATCCCGCGGGAGGGTTCTTCCTCGTGTGGCTGGCGCTGGGGGCGGCGCTCGCAGCGGCCGGGCTCGTCGAACGGGTTCGGCTGGTGGTCTGCGCGGTCCTTCTGGTCCTGGCGATTGCCGCAGGCGGCCTCTGCGCGCTAATCATGACCACGGCGGCGGCTCGTCCCCCGGTGGGGCTCGACTGCCTGGTCGTGCTGGGCGCCGGCCTGCGCCCCGACGGCACGCCCTCCGAGACGCTGCGCTACCGCCTCGACGCCGCCCTGGCGTATCTCGCGGAGAACCCCGACACCACCTGCATCGTCTCGGGAGCCCAGGGCTTTGGCGAGTCCCGGACCGAGGCGGACGCGATGGCGGAGTACCTGGTGGCGCACGGGCTCGACGCGCGACGCATCACCAAGGAGGAGCGATCCACCACCACGGCCGAGAACGTGCGTTACTCCTCCGAGCTCGTGGGCGAGGGGTCGACGGTCGCCGTTGTTACCAACGACTTCCACCTCTATCGCGCGCTGCGAATCGCCCATAAGAACGGGCTGCCAGGCGCGTCTGGCCTGGCAGCCCCAACCAACCCGCTCTATCTCCCCCATGCGACGCTGCGCGAGTGCGCCGCAATCGCGAAGGACTTCCTCGTCGGGAACATCTAGTCGAAGGGGACGGCCCCCTTCGGCCCATTTGCTAGGCAGCGGCCTCGGCGTCGAGGGTCTCGCGGATGGCGAGGATGAACTCGCGCGTGCCGAGCGTCTCCGGGTTCTCCAGCGACGTGATGCGCGCGAGGTCGCCGGTCATGCGGCCGGACTCGATCGTGTGGACCGTGGCCGCCTCCAGGCGGTTGGCAAAGTTCACGAGCTCGGGCAGCTCGTCGAGCTCGCCGCGCTTGCGCAGGGCGCCGGTCCAGGCAAAGATTGTGGCCACCGAGTTGGTGGACGTGGGCTCGCCCTTGAGGTGCTTGTAGTAGTGGCGCTGGACGGTGCCGTGCGCGGCCTCGTACTCGAAGTAGCCGTGCGGGCTCACGAGCACGGAGGTCATCATTGCCAGGCTGCCGAAGGCGGAGGACAGCATGTCGCTCATGACGTCGCCGTCGTAGTTCTTGCACGCCCAGATGAAGCCGCCCTCGGACTTAACCACGCGGGCCACGGCGTCGTCAATCAGCGTGTAGAAGTACTCGATGCCGGCCGCCTCGAAGCGCTCGCGGTACTCGGCCTCGTAGATGTCGGCGAAGACGTCCTTGAAGCGGTGGTCGTAAGTCTTGGAGATCGTGTCCTTGGTGGCAAACCACAGGTCCTGACCCGTGGAGAGGGCGTACTCGAAGCAGCTGCGGGCAAAGCTCTCGATGGAGGCGTCGAGGTTGTGCTGGCCCTGGACTACGCCGGGGCCGTCGAAGACGTGGACGAGCTCGCGGCGCTCGGTGCCGTCGGCGGCGGTGTAGACGAGCTCCACCTTGCCGGGGCCGTCGATGCGCATCTCGGAGTTTTTGTAGACGTCGCCATAGGCGTGACGTGCGATGGTGATGGGCTTCTTCCAGCAGCTCACCACGGGGTCGATGCCCTTGACCACGATGGGGGCGCGGAAGACCGTGCCGTCGAGCAGCGCACGGATCGTGCCGTTGGGGCTCTTCCACATCTGCTTGAGGCCGTACTCCTCCACGCGAGCGGCGTTGGGGGTGATCGTGGCGCACTTGACGGCCACGCCCAGGCGCTTGGTGGCCTCGGCGGAGTCGACGGTGACCTGGTCATCGGTCTCGTCGCGGTGCTCGAGGCCGAGGTCGTAGTACTCGGTCTTGAGGTCAACGTACGGGCAGATGAGCTCGTCCTTGATGATCTGCCAGATAATGCGGGTCATCTCGTCGCCGTCCATCTCGACGAGTGGGGTCTTCATCTCGATCTTGGCCATGGGTCCTCCCGGGGGTCGCCTGTTACGGGGATGAATGTAACACGGCTTTGGGAGAATCTGGCGGCGCAGGGGGAGTTGAGACGCGCCTGACACATGGGAGCGCGCATAAAACCGTCTCTCGTGCAGCATTACGCGCGTTTCAAAATCAAAATGCCCGCTCGTGTAGCGTAAAATTCTCCCTTACGGCGGAATCGATTTGAAAATCGATTTTTGCAACTGGGATTTTCCGAAAAGCGACGGCTGAATTCGCCCTTGGGGCGAAAAACACGCTACACGAACGACGGTTTTATGTCCCGAAGTGCCCGTAATGCTGCACGAGCGAGCATTTTGATCAAAGTGGGACGTCCGAAGTGCTCTAGAGCTCGGTCGAGAAGCCGTCCAGGCGCCAGGGAATGTCGCCCTCGCAGGCGCTCAGCCTGGCGTAGAGCGGTTTGCCCTCTGCGGCCAGGATTCCAGTCTCGAACCAGGCGCGACTCCCGTCCTCCGATACGCCAAGAAGACCCTCGGCCTGCACGCGTGCGAACGTGAGCGCAAGGTAGCCGCGCAGGACGCAGCGGTCGGGTCCCCAGGAGTCGGGGGCGAGGCTTTCGGCGAGACTGCGCAGCGCCTCGTCCCAGGATCCGAGCTGGACGGTAGTGGCGAGCAGCCGCTCCGCCTTCGCGAGCGGACCGGCCTCCTCGTTTAGGCCCTCGAGGCCGACCTCCGCCGGCTCGCCGGCGTCGACGTCGGCGAGCGTCCAGCGCTTCCCCGAGACCGCCTTTGCCGAGCGACGCAGAGAGACCCTCACGGGGCCGGTACCGTCGGCGCGCAGGAAGCGAAGCGGGAAGGTCACGTTGCTGCGCGTTCCCTCGATGGTTCCGGTGGAGCGGGCGACGCGGAAGTCCTCCTCGAGCGTCGCCATGGGGTCGACGTCGGGCGGGAGAACCTGGTAGAGCTTGCTGAGCTGGTCGTCGGGACAGCGGACGTCGCGATGGAAGTCCTGCGGAAGGTCGCTTTGGGCGGCGGCCGTCCTCGAGGGGACCTTCTGTGTAGGCTGCTCCTGGGCCTGCTTCGGGACGTAGGTGATGGTGAGCGAGATCGATGGTTCGGGCTCGGGCTCCGGCGCGGGCTCCGGCTCAGGTTCCGGCTCGGGCTCGGGCTCCGGCTCCGGCTCAGGTTCCAGCTCAGGTTCCAGCTCCGGCGTGGGCTCGGGTTCCGGCTCCGGCTCGGGCTCCGGCGCGGGCTCCGGCTCCGGTTCCGGCTCGACGTGCCGGGGCTTGACGGGCTTCAGCGCCTTGGCGCCGCGCCTCCGCTTCCACGGCTTGCCGCCCGACGCCTTCTCGCCAGCTCGCTCCTGCTGCTCCAGCGCCCGGTCGTACTCCTCGTTCGCGAGCACCGTGGCGTAGACGTAGCCCTTCTTGAAGACGGTCAGCTTGACGAACTCGCCGAGCTGCTCACAGAGCTCTCGCATGCTCGAGCACCCCAGGTCGCCGACGCAGAGCCCGTCCGCCTCGAGCGCCTCCTCGACGCGCGGCAGCAGCGTCTGCCTGCCCACGCCAACCTCGCGCGAGAGCAGCTGATACAGGTACAGGCGATTGCCCGGGTTGATCTGAGCCATGACGACCTCTTTCGGGGTGGTGGACGCCCGTGGGCGCGGGGGACTCTACCTTACTCCCCAATTGTGGAGGCGCTCTGCGACCGCTCCCGGATCGCCCGGTTGCGGAGGTTCACGACTGTCGCCTCCATGCCATGCGGCGCATACGCGAGGCTCTCCAGCTCGTCGAGGTCGTGGGGCAGATAGGCCGCGAGCGAGAGCTCGGCGGTCTGCTCGACGCGCTCCGGGACGGGCCCCGGCGTCGCCGTGATCGCGAGCACCCGCGCCCCCTGGGCGCCGAGCCGGCGCTCGTACTCGCTGGCCGGGTCGTCGGGGCGCTCGGACCGGGCGTCGCGGCTCTCCCAGAGCAGCTCGTAGCCGGCGAGCGGGACCTGCGTGAGCATGAAGTCAAAGAGCGGCTGGCTGTCGGTGCGCATGCGGACCTCGCCACCGGGGGTCAGCACCTCGCGGAAGTCTATGAGACGCTCCATGCAGGCCATGCGCTTGCCCGCGTCGCGCTTGCGCGGGAACGGCGTGGGGAAGTTGAGGTGGATCACGGAGAGCTCGCCGGGTGAGAAGAACTCCCGCAGGCGCATGCCCGTCCCGGGGACCACGACCACGTTGGGAAGCCCGCTCTCGAAGACGCGCTGCGCTGCGTACGCAACGCAGATGGGCTCGGAGTCCATCGCAACGAAGAGCACGTCGCCCTCGCGCCGCGCGGCCTCGACGACGAAGCCGCCCTTCCCGCAGCCCAGGTCGAGCCTGACCTCGCGGAAGGGCGCGGACCCGAGAGGCGCGCAGCCGAGCGCCCACCGCCCGCGCCAGCTCTCGGGGCGAAGCTCGATGACGCTGCCGTAGCGCTCGAGGCGCTCCTCGAGCACGAAGTTCTTGGGCAGCCGGGCATGAAGGGCGTGGGGCATGGGGCGGGGCTCCGTTTCGTGTTGGAACCTGACAAAGGTGCCAGGCACCTTTGTCAGGTTACAGAAGCTCGTCGAGGGTGGCGCCGTAGGAGGGGAGGAACTCCTGCAGGAAGTCGGCGACCTCGGGCAGCTCGGCGGCCATCTCGTCGACGGCGGCGCGGGTGCTCGCCTCGGCGCTGCCAAACTCGGCGTTGCCCGAGCGCGCCTCCTCGACGCACTTGATGAGCGCGGAGACCTTGTCGGCCGCCTTGACCAGGCGGCGCAGGTAGAGCTCGTCGTCGCTGGCGTTGTCCGCCACCCAGAGCACGTCCTCGATCGCCGGGCGCAGGTCGGCGGGAAGGGTGTCGAGCAGGCGCTCCTCGGCGCTGCGCTCGACGGCCTTGTAGGCGTCGCGGATGGTGCCGTCGTGATACTTCACCGGGGTGGGCAGGTCGCCCGTGATGATCTCAGACGCGTCGTGGTAGAGCGCCACGAGGGCGGCGCGCTCCGCGTCGAGCGAGCGGCCGTGCCGCACGTTGCCGATGACGCAGAGCACGTGCGCGATGAGCGCCACCTCGAGCGAGTGCTCGGAGAGGTTCTCGGCGCGCGAGCTGCGCATGAGCGACCAGCGCTCGATGTACTTCATGCGCGAGAGGATCGCGAGGAAGTGGGACCCGGCCGGCGCGCCCGCCCCCGCCCCCGATGCAAGGTTCTTCTCGGCCACTAGTCCTGATCCTCCTGAATGCTCTGGAGCGTCGCCATGAGCGAGGGGATGACCTGCTTCTTGCGGCTGACCACGCCGGGCAGCAGCGCCATGCCGTCGTGCGGGTCCACGTCGAAGGCGCGCGCCACGATGCTCTCGGCGCCCTCGCCGTACCACAGGATCTCGCTCGAGGAGCTCTTGACGTCGGTGAACAGGTAGAAGACGAGGGGGAGCTCCTCCTCGCGCGCGGCCTCGGCGAGGTAGGGCCCCACGAGCGCCTCGGCCGCCTTGCGGCTCTTCTCGGTCATGTAGCTGCCCTGGCCCACGCCAAACTTGACGTTGCCGCGGGAGAAGACCTTGAAGTCGGCGCCAAAGACCTCCTCGGCGGTGCGGCCGGTGAGGTCGGCGCCCGCCTCGAACATGGCGTCGGCGTAGCTCTCGATGTCCACGCCGGCGATCTCCGCGAGGGCGGCGGCCGCGTCGCGGTCCACCTGCGTGCAGGTGGGGGAGCGGAACGCCAGCGTGTCGGACAGGATCGCGGAGAGCATGAGGCCGGCGATGTCCTTGGGAATCCTCACGCCGTTCTCGCGGTACATCATGTGGACGATCGTGCAGGTGCAGCCCACGGGCATGTTGCGGAAGTACGCCGGGCCGCTCGTCTCGATGGAGCCGATGCGGTGGTGGTCGATGATCTCCATGATCTCGGCCTGCTCGAGCCCCTCGACTGACTGCGAGCGCTCGTTGTGGTCCACGAGGATGACGTGCTTCCTCTTGGCCGAGAGCAGGTTGGGGGAGCTGACCAGGCCCACGTACTTGCTGTTCTCGTCGATGACGGGGAAGAAGCGGTGGCGCGTGTGGGCCATCATCTTGCGCGCGTCGTCGATCGCGGTGTTGACGCTCACCTTGAGGATGCCCTCGGAGAGCATCTTGGCGCGCACCGGGATCGACATAGAGACGAGGCGCGCGGCGGCGTAGGTGTCGTAGGGCGTGGTGATGATCGCGCAGCCGTGGCGCTCGGCGGAGGCGATCACGCGGTGCGAGATGTGGGCGCTGCAGCACACGATCAGGCAGCGGGCGTCGCACTCGACGGCAAACTGCTGCGTCTCGTAGCGGTTGGTGGTGAGCACGATGTCGCCGGGCTCGACGGTGTCCTCCATGAGCTCGGGCGTGGTGCCCACGCGGACGTTGCCGCCGTCCACGCGCGCCGTGGGGTCGCCCAGGATCATCTCGCCCTTGAGCGTGTCGATGATGTTGGCGTAGCAGGTGTGCGACTCGCCGATCACGCTCGTGTCAAAGACGTCCATGTTGGCGTTGGCGATGTCCTTGACGGCGATGAGGCCCTCGAGGTTGTTCTCCTCGTCGGTGATGCAGAGGGTGTCGGTCTTGGCCTCGCGCATGAGGTTCCATGCCGAGAAGAGGCTCATCTCGCCGTCGATGCCGCCCTGGCGCTGGATCTCCGTGTCCTTGATCTGCGGGGTGACGGAGGTGATGAGCTGCGGCTCCTCAAAGCCAAAGTGGCGCAGCACGAACGCCGTCTCGCGGTTGATGGCGCCGGCGCGGCGCGGCTCGTAGATGTTGGTGTGCTCCACCTCGTTCTTGAGGTGGGCATAGGCGATGGCCGAGCAGATGCTGTCCGTGTCCGGGTGTAGGTGGCCTATGACGTTGATCTTGCGGATTCCCTCGGGCATGAGCGCTCCTCATGAGTGGTGTCGTCAACCCTGATTGTGCCACGCTGGCCGGACGTTTTCAGGGCGGTCTTCCCGAACGGCAACATTCGTGCAGGCGGTGTGAACGCCGGGCGAGAAGGACGGCGCGGCCGCCGCGCGCTCCCGTATGATGGGGGCGACAACCCCCGAATCCCGCGAGAAGGCGAGAGACACATGGCTGAGTTCGTCTACATGTTCAACCGCGCCCGCAAGGCCGTCCACGACAAGGTGATCCTCGACGACGTCACGGTGGGCGTCTACCCCGGCGCCAAGATCGGCGTGGTGGGCCCCAACGGCGCGGGCAAGTCGACCCTCCTCAAGGTCATGGCCGGCCTCGAGGACGTCTCCAACGGCGAGGCGCGCCTCACGCCGGGCTACACCGTGGGCATCCTCCAGCAGGAGCCGCCGCTCGACGAGGACAAGACCGTCCGCGAGAACATCGAGCAGGCCTTTGGTGACATCCTGGCCAAGATCGAGCGCTTCAACCAGGTGAGCGCCGAGATGGCCGACCCCGACGCCGACTTCGACGCCCTCATGGCCGAGATGGGCGAGCTCCAGACCCAGATCGACGCCGCCAACGGCTGGGACCTGGACAGCCAGCTCTCCCAGGCGATGGACGCCCTGCAGTGCCCGGACCCCGACGCGCCCGTGAACATCCTCTCCGGCGGCGAGCGCCGCCGCGTGGCCCTGTGCAAGCTGCTCCTCGAGGCGCCCGACCTGCTGCTGCTCGACGAGCCCACCAACCACCTGGACGCCGAGTCGGTGCTGTGGCTCGAGCAGTTCCTGCACTCCTACCCCGGCGCCGTCATGGCCGTCACGCACGACCGCTACTTCCTCGACGACGTGGCCGAGTGGATCTGCGAGGTCGATCGCGGCCAGCTCTACCCCTACGAGGGCAACTACTCCACCTACCTGGAGAAGAAGGCCGCGCGCCTGGAGGCCCAGAGCCAGCAGGACGCCCGCCGCGCCAAGAAGATGAAGGCCGAGCTCGAGTGGGTGCGCAGCTCTCCCAAGGCGCGCCAGGCCAAGAACCGCGCCCGTCTGGAGCGCTACGAGCAGATGGAGGCCGAGGCCCGCGCCTCCAAGCGCGTCGACTTCACCGACATCCACATCCCCGTGGGCCCGCGCCTGGGCGCCAAGGTCCTCGAGGCCGAGCACCTCTGCAAGAGCTTCGGCGACCGCGTCCTTATCGACGACCTGTCCTTCTCGCTGCCGCGCAACGGCATCGTGGGCGTGATCGGCCCCAACGGCGTGGGCAAGTCCACGCTCTTCAAGATGATCGTGGGCAAGGAGGAGCCCTCGTCCGGCACCCTTGAGGTGGGGGAGACCGTGCAGCTCTCCTACGTCGACCAGATGCGCGAGGGCCTGGACGCCGAGAAGACCCTCTGGGAGGTCGTCTCGGACGGCAACGACTACATCCGCGTGGGCGACACAGAGATCCCGAGCCGCGCCTACGTGGCGGCCTTCGGCTTCAAGGGCTCCGACCAGCAGAAGCGCGCCGGCGTCCTCTCCGGCGGCGAGCGCAACCGCCTGAACCTCGCGCTGACCCTCAAGCAGGGCGGAAACCTGCTGCTCCTGGACGAGCCCACCAACGACCTCGACGTCGAGACGCTGGAGTCGCTGGAGGAGGCGCTCGAGGAGTTCCCTGGCTGCTCCGTGGTGATCTCCCACGACCGCTGGTTCCTCGACCGCGTGGCCACGCACATCCTCGCCTGGGAGGGCGACGACGAGAACCCCGGCCGCTGGCACTGGTTCGAGGGCAACTTCGAGGCCTACCAGGCCGACCGCGAGAGGCGCCTCGGCGCGGAGGCCTCCAAGCCGCACCGCCTCCACCGCAAGCTGACCCGCGACTAGCGGCGTCGAAGGCACTTCTCGGCGAACGGCGACGCTTTTCTGAAACGTTACCGTCACAGAATGTCCACATCCGTCTAGAATGAAGGGGCGCCCCCACGGGTGCCCCTTTTTTTTGTGAGAGACGGCGCGCCGCGCCACGACGATAGGAGCTCGCATGCACGGAGAAGACATCCGCACTCGCAAGGCGGTCATCATCGGCGCCGGACGCGTGGGCAGCCACGTGGCCCTGTGCCTCATGTTCCAGCACCTCGTGAATGAGATCGTCTTCCTCGACGTCAACAAGGAGGCCGCGCGCGCCCAGGCGCTCGACCTCGACGACCTCGCCTCCGGCCTCGGTGACTCCTTCACCATCCGCGTGGGCGACTACGCCGACTGCAAGGACGCCCACTTCGTGATCCTCACCGCGGGCCGCAGCCGCCGTCCCGGCGAGACGCGCCTGCAGATGCTCGACGGCACCATCAAGGTGCTCGACGGCATCGTGGGCCCGCTGCGCGACTCCGGCTTCCACGGCATCCTGATCAGCGTCTCCAACCCGGCCGACATCGTGGTCGAGTACCTCTATCGCAAGATGGGCCTGCCCCGCAACCAGGTCTTTGGCACCGGCACCTCGCTCGACTCCGCGCGCCTGCGCCGCGTGCTCTCCGAGACGATCGACGTGGGCAGCCGCCAGATCCAGGCCTTCTGCATGGGCGAGCACGGCGACTCCATGTTCATCCCCACCTCCCGCATCTCCGTCGAGGGCATCGGCCTGCGCGAGTACCTGTCGCTGCGTAACGACGTCGTCGACTCCATCGACTTCGACGACGTCATGCGCCGCGTGCGCGAGTCCGGTGCCGCGATCATCGCCGGCAAGGGCTGCACCGAGTTTGGCATCGCGTCGGTGGTGTCCACGCTTGTGACCTCGATCCTGCACAACGAGAAGCGCGTGGTGCCGCTGTCCGCTCACCTCGACGGCGAGTACGGCGAGTCCGGCATCTCCGCCGGCGTGCCGTGCGTGATCGGCAGCACCGGCGTCGACTCCGTGCTCGAGATCGACCTCTCCTACGACGAGCGCCGTGCGATGCGCAAGTCCTGCTCGATCATCCGCGACTACTGCGAGAAGGCGCTGCCCGCCGAGGAGTAAGGACATGACAAAGGTGCCAGGGCACTTTGTCAGGTTTCCTGACAAATGACCCTGGCACCTTTGTCATGTGACGGAACCGTAACGACTAGTTTGCCGGGGGGGGGGGTCCTCCTGGGATAGAATTGCGCGGTCCCCAAGAGGCGACGACGACAGGAGAGACATGATCCGCATCGACCACGTGTCCAAGTCCTACGACGGCGGCGCCACCTGCGCGGTGCGCGACCTCACGCTCGAGATCAAGTCCGGGGAGATCTTTGGTCTTCTCGGCCCCAACGGCGCGGGCAAGTCCACGCTGCTCAACATGCTCGCCGGCGTGCTCGCGCCCACCTCGGGCGAAATCGAGCTCGACGGCGTCGACATCGCCGCGGACCCGCTCGCCGCCAAGCGCAACCTCTGCTACGTGAGCGACTCGCCCGACCACCTGCTGCGCCTCAAGGGCCACGAGTTCCTGCGCTTCATCGCCGACGTCTATGAGGTGCCGGACGCCGCGCGCGGCCCGCGCATCGCGGAGCTCGCGCGCGAGTACGGCATGGAGGGAGAGCTGGACAACCAGATCCAGTCCTACTCCCACGGCATGCGCCAGAAGATGATGATCATGGGCGCGCTCCTGCCCGACCCGGCCATCTGGATTCTGGACGAGCCGATGACGGGCCTGGACCCCAAGGCCTCGTGGCTGCTCAAGCAGTCCATGCGCCGTCACGCGGACGCGGGCAAGACCGTGCTCTTCTCGACGCACGTGCTCGACGTTGCCGAGAAGGTCGTGGACCGCGTGGGCGTGATCGCCCACGGCGAGCTGCTCTTCGTGGGCACCGTCGACGAGATGCGCGAGCACTTCAAGAGCAACGGCTCGCTCGAGGAGATGTTCCTCGAGCTCACGTCCGAGAACTCGCCGTTTGCCGAGGAGGCCAAGTGATGGCGCGCTCGGCGGCCCAGGGCTTCTCCTGGCGGCAGCTCCGCGTGATGCTGCGCGTGATCATGCGCGGCGAGCAGCACCTGGACAGCACCGGCATGGGCCTCGGCGACGACGACGCGCCGCGCAAGGGCTTCTGGGGCGGGCTCGGCTCGGGCGTGCGCAAGGTGGCGATGGGCTTCCTCTTCCTGCTGCTCGCGGCCGTGTTCTTCATGATGGGCTACCTGATGGGGGAGGTCGGCGTCACGCCGTACGTGGCGTTCAGCCTCTGCGTGGTGTGCCTCGTTGGCCTCACCGTCCTCACGGGCCTCTACCAGGCCGTGAACATCCTCTACTTTGTGCGCGACCTCGGCTACTACCTCACGCTGCCCGTCTCGGCCACGACGGTCATGTGGGCAAAGCTCGTCCACTTCCTGGGGATGTCGCTCCTGGGCGACCTCATCATCCTGCCGGTGGGGCTGGGGTGCCTCCTTGCCGTCGGCGCCGCGCCCGGGACGTGGGTCGCCATGACGCTGGCCTTCCTGCTGAGCGCCGTGGCAGTCAACCTGGCGCTCGTGATCATCTGCGTTCCCCTCATGCGCTTCTCGCGTCTGGCGCACGACAAGGACCGCTTCTCGCGCGTCTTTGGCGCCCTGATCGTGGTGTTTGCCCTCGCGGTCGGTGTGGGCAGTCAGTTTGCGCTCCAGGGCGACGGCCTGGCGTCGCTGGCGTCCGGCTCCGAGCAGCTGCTCTCCGGCGGCGTCCCCGCGGTCGTGATGGGCGTCCTGTGCCCGCCGTCGCTGCTCGCGCGCACTGTCGTGGAGGGCGACGTGCTGGTCGTGGTGGGCGGCCTTCTGGGCATGCTCGCCTGCGTGGCCGTCTATGCCGTCGTGCTCTCCGCGGTCGCGCGACGGTGGTACTTCGAGGGCGTGCAGGCGCTCCAGGGGGCCGGCGGGAAGCGCGGCCGTCGCGTCGAGGGCACCGAGCTCGCCCAGGCAACGCGCACGCGCGGCGCGTTCGCGGCCAACCTCAGCCGCGACTGGAAGACGCTGGTGCGCGTGCCGGTGTTCTTCAACCAGTTTGTCCTGAGCTCGCTGCTCATGCCGCTCTACTTCGTCGTCATCATGGTGGCGAGCGGCTTCGTGGGGTTTTCCCAGGCGTCCGAGGCGGGCATCGAGCCGATGGACCTGCTCGAGATGGCCCGCTCCCTCACGGCGCTGCTCACCTTTGACAGCCCCGCGCTCGCGTGGTGTGCCGTGGGCGTGCTCGTCTTTGGCCTCTTCCTGGGCTTCTCGGCCTACTCGTTCACGATGGGCGTGAGCCGTGACGGTGAGGACTTCTTCTTCATGCGCGGCCTGCCCATGGACTGGGGCGCGTACCTGGCGTCCAAGTTCGTGGTGCCGTTCGCGCTCTCCACGGTCCCGATGCTCGTGCTCATCGTGGCGGCGCTGGTGGTGCTGGGCGTCCCCGCGGCGGCCGGACTCTATCTCGTGGGCATCTACCTGGGCGCCACGGTCGCCCTCGGTCTGCTCTCGCTCGGCCTCGGCGCGCTCTTCCCGCGGCTCACGTGGGACAACGAGGCGCAGCTCGTCAAGGGCGGCGGCGCCACGCTGATGGTCTTCGCGGGGCTTCTCGTGGGTGCGGCCGTGATGGCGCTGCCCGCGCTCGCGCTGCTCGCCGGCGCGCTCTGGGAGGTCCTGGCGGTGCCGGTCGCGCTCGGCCTCGCGCTGGCGGTCTTCGTCGCGGAGTGCGCGGCGCTCGTGTGGTGGGTGCTCGGACCCTGCGCGAGGAGCCTCTCCCGTCGCGAGCGCTGACGCGTCGCCTGCGGCCCTCCGGCCGGCGTGCCCGCCGCCACGTGCGTTCAGCCGGCTTTGGGTACAATCTCCGCGTCGCCTATCGAGGAGGGAACCCCGATGTCCAGCCAGGGCCCGAGCCTGAAGGACCTGTTCGACCGTCTCAGCCAGCAGGGCGCCCCCGGCAACATGCCGCGCCCGGGCAGCTCGTTTTTTGACCGCGCCGCCGCCTGGGGCAAGCGCGCGCTCATCATTGCCGCGGTCGTGCTCGTGGTGGCGCTCGTCGCGTGCTACTGGTGGTTCCACCCCTCGCTCAGCCTTCAGAGCATGCAGATCTGGACCTGGATCGTGGGCATCTGCCTCGTGGCGCTGCTGGTCCTGCCCGTGCTGGCCGCGCGCAGCGAGAAGAACGCCAGGCTGTTCCGACGCCTCATGGTCATCCCGGCCGCGCCGATCGTGGGCTTCGTGGTGGGCCTGCTGCTCTCCCAGCCCTTCTTCCCCGGCAACG
The DNA here is from genome assembly GCF_002159735.1 of Olsenella sp. An270. Classification (GTDB taxonomy): domain Bacteria; phylum Actinomycetota; class Coriobacteriia; order Coriobacteriales; family Atopobiaceae; genus Thermophilibacter. Next base: position 95,122 of record NZ_NFJF01000005.1, on the reverse strand, counting down.
CCGAGCGCTACGCGAGCGTGCTCGACACCACCGACGGCGTCTTCGCCGAGGACATCGAGGAGGTCGACTACTCCGAGGTCCCCGTCATCGACCGCGACTCCGCCATTCTCCTGGGCAACCGCGCGATGGGCTCCATCCCGGAGTACGTGAGCCAGTTCGAGATCGCGGACACCTACAGCCAGATCAACTACCAGGGCCGCCCCGTGCGCGTGAGCCCGCTCGTCTACGCGGACCTCTTCAAGTGGTTCTCCAACCGCGACACGGGCATCCCGGCGTACGTGCTCGTGGACATGGTGACGCAGGAGTCCGAGGTCGTGCGGCTGGACGAGCCGATCCTCTACTCCGACTCCGAGCCGCTCGCGCGCAACGTGGACCGCCACGTGCAGCTCTCCTATCCCAGCCTCATGTTCGACCAGAAGTCCTTCGAGCTGGACGAGGACGGCCACCCCTGGTGGGTCTACCCGGTCCAGCGCCGCACGATCGGCACCTTTGGCGGCACGGACATCTACGCCGTGGTGCTCGTGGACGCCTGCACGGGCGAGACGGACTTCTACGCCGTGGAGGAGGTCCCCACGTGGGTTGACCGCGCCTATCCCTCTGACCTGCTGATCGAGCAGTACAACTGGAGCGGCATGTACGAGAGGGGCTGGCTCAACTCGTGGCTCGGCCAGGAGGGAGTGGTGCGCACCACGCCGGGCACCAACGGCCAGCTGGGCTACAACTACATCGCGCAGGGCGAGGACATCTACCTCTACACCGGTGTGACCTCCGTGACGGCCGACGACTCGAGCGTGGGCTTCATCCTGGTGAACCAGCGCACCGGCGAGTCGCACTTCTACCCGGTGGCGGGCGCGACGGAGGCCTCGGCCATGGCGAGCGCCGAGGGCCAGCTGCAGAACCTCCGCTACCAGGCCACTTACCCGATCCTGCTCAACGTGGCGGGCCAGCCCACCTACTTCGTGAGCCTCAAGGATGACGCGGGCCTGGTCAAGATGTTCGCGATGATCAACATCGAGCAGTACCAGAGCGTGGCCACGGGCTCCACGGTGGAGGAGTGCCAGGAGGCCTACCTCTCGCTGCTGGCCGCCGACGGGCTGCTCAGCGAGCAGGAGGCGGCGGACGCGTCGACGACGGTGGAGGTCTCCGGCACGATCGCCACGATCGCGCAGGCCGTGGTGGACGGCAACTCGCACTTCTACGTCACGCTCGAGGGGGACGAGACGATCTACGACTTTGCCCTGCCGGGCCTGCTCGAGATCGTGACCTACCAGCCGGGCGACGAGGTCGCGTTCATGTGCCCCGAGAAGGACGAGGACACGTCGGCCGTCACCGTGACGCAGCTCCTGTAGCTCCGCACGGGCCGCTACGCCGAGCGGTCGTGGTTGATCGGCTCGTAGAAGAGGCGCTCGACCTCTGCGGGGTCGTGGGTCCGGCCGAGCGCCCACATGGTCTTGGCGACGAGCGCCTCGGTGGTCATGTCGCCGCCGCGCAGGATGCCGCATCGATCGGCGTAGGCGCGCCCGACCTCGTAGACGCCCAGGTCCAGACCCTCCTCGGGCACCTGGGTGGTCACGACGAGCGTGCGCCCGGACTCCACCCAGTCAAAGATCGCCCGCTGGTAGGCGCCGCCGTAGGCAGGGATGCCGCCGATGCCAAAGGTCTCCAGGATCACGGCGTCGTAGTCGGGCGCGAGCAGATCGAAGATGGACGGGCGCAGCTCGGGCGTGAGCTTGAGGACGATCACGCGGTCGTCGAGCGCGTCCGAGAAGCGCGGCGGACGACCGTCCTTCTCGGCCTGCGCCACGCCGGTCGCGCGGACCACGCGCTCGCCGCGGACGTAGGCGAGCGGTGGGAAGTTCATGCTGGTGAACGCATTGAAGCTCATGGTGCGCTGCTTGCGGGCACGCGTGCCGCAGATGACCTCGCCGCCAAAGACCACGCTCACGTCGCGCGACGCGGGGTCGCAGGCGTAGAGGGCGCTGTGGTAGAGGTTGAGCTTGGCGTCGGTGAAGGGGGCGGCCATGGGCTGCTGCGAGCCGGTGAGCACGATGGGCTTCTCGCTGTCCCGGACCAGGTAGGAGAGGGCGGCGGCGGTGTAGGCCATCGTGTCGGTGCCGTGCAGGACCACAAAGCCGTCGTAGCGGTCGTAGGCCTCGCGGATCGTCGCGGCGATGCGCAGCCAGTCGCGCGGGCGCATGTTGGTGCTGTCGATGTTCATGGGCTGGACGAAGTCCAGGTCGCAGATCGTGTCCAGGAGCGGGACGCGGTCGGCGAGCTCGCGGCCGGTGAGCGTGGGGGCGAGCCCGTCGGTCTGCGGGGTGGACGCGATGGTGCCGCCGGTGGCGATCAGCAGGATGCGGCTCATCGCCCACCTCCCAGCAGGAAGCGGTCGATCGCCTCGGCGCAGCCGTCGTGGTCGTTGTCTGCCACGACGACGTCCGCCGCGGCGCGGGCGCCCTCGTTGGCGTTGCCCATCGCCACGCCGAGGCCGGCGGCGCGCAGCATGTCGATGTCATTGTCGGCGTCGCCGACGGCGATCGTGGCGGCGGCGTCGATGCCCAGCTGGTCAGCCAGGGCGAGCAGGCCCGTGCCCTTGGTCACGCCCGCGGGGGAGAACTCGAGGCTCGCCATCTCGGAGCGTGCCAGCTCGGCGTCGATGCCCGCGACGCGGGCGGCGAAGCGCTCGCGCGCCTCCGGGCTCGCGAAGTGGAAGATGAACTTCTGTATGGGCGTGCCCTCGTCGAGCATCACGGGGCGGATGTCGTCCACCTGCCAGGCGGTCGCGCGATACATGTCCTGGTAGATGCCCATGCCAAAGCGCGGCATGGCCTCGATGTGGGAGGTCTGGCAGTAGAAGCCCCGGCCCTGGAACGCGTCGACCATGACGTCCTCCGAGCCGAGGAGGTCAAACGCCTGCGCGATGATTTCGTGCGGCATGTCCGCGGACGACGTGACACGGTGGTCGCGGAGGTCGTAGAGGACGGTGCCGTTGCAGCAGATGGCGTAGCGCACGGGACCGAGGTCGGCCTGGTTGAGCTCGACCATGCGCGGGCAGCGGCCCGAGCTGATGGCGACGACCTTGCCGGCGTCCGCGGCGCGCTCCATCGCTGCGGTCGAGGACGGCAGGACGCGCTTGTCGCTGGTCAGCAGCGTGCCGTCCATGTCAAAGGCTATGAGCTCGTAGGTCATGGGCGCTCCGGGTTCGAGGGTGCTTGCATTGGATAGTAGACCATACACACCCCCCTGTTTTAAGCCGCGATACGGGTGTTTTTTGGTAGGTATGTATGGTTGGTTCGTGAAGACGTTCTTTCTCGTTTTGGCCCGGTTTGCCGCCCGCGAGTACCCCTACCTCGGGTAAGACCAAAATCGTGAAGTTTCGTGTACGCCAACGGATGTTTCGTGTCAGCGGCCCTCCGTAGGCTGGGTGCATGGTGACGCTTACCGACATAACCGCGATGCGTCTCTGGGCGCACGACGGCCTGCTCAGGAAGCTTGGGCAGCCCGTCACGTGTGCCGACTGGACCGTCTCGTCCGCCCGTGAGCTCTGGGAGACGGACCTTGGTCAGCTCGGGGAGCTCGCCACGAAGGAGAACCCTATCCATGTGCTCGTCGACGCGCCCGAGCATCGGATCCAGTCTGACCGGGTGGTGTGCCACGTGTGGTCGGGACGCCTTCCGGCGGGGTCGCTCTACCAGCTTGCGCCCGGAGTGCTCGTCACCTCTCCCGCGTTCTGCTGCCTTCTGGCGGCCGCGCGCCAGAGCGTCCCCCGCGTCGTCGCGCTCGAGATGGAATGCCTGGGCCTGTACGGGCGCGTCCCCATCCCCCGAGGATTCCTGGACCGGAGCCAGCTCATGAGCACCGATGAGCTGAGGGGCTACCTTCTCGACGCGCAGGGTTGCCCCGGGTCGAGGAAGGCGCTCGACGCGCTCGAGTGGGCGTGCGAGCGCTCGCGCTCCCCGCTGGAGACAAAGACGACCATCATCCTGGTCCTGCCGCGACGCCTGGGAGGATACGGGCTTCCCCTGCCGACCCTGAACTGTCGCATCTGGCCCTCTGCCGAGGAGCTGCCCCTCAGTCAGTTTGCGTTCTACGAGGTGGACATCTCCTGGGTGGAGAGGCGGACCGTCGTCGAGTGCGACAGCTACGCGAACCACGTCTCCCCGCAGCAGCTCAATCACGATGCGATGAAGCGGAACTCGCTCAAGGCCCTGGGCTGGAAGGTCTCGTCGGTGACGGAGGGACAGCTCTCGGGCGACGCTCTCGACGTGCTCGCGCGTCAGCTGGGAAGGGACCTCGGAATAGAGGTGAGGATGCCCCCGCCGGAGCGCCGGGACTGGCTCCTCGGGCAGATCCTATAGAGCACGACCATACACACCTACCCGTTTTCACCCCTTTTAGGGTCCAAAACAGGGAGGTGTGTATGGTCGAAGCGGATAGCCTAGCGGTGGTAGTAGCCGCGGCGCTCGTACTTGGGCTCGCAGCAGACGTTGATCCCCAGGTTGCGGTAGGTGCTCTTGTCGGCCTCGGAGAGGATGACCGAGAAGTACGCGTCGCAGCCGGCGAGCTGCGCGAGCGCGTCCACCGCCGCGTCGGCCTGGGTGTCGGTCGCCGAGGAGAGCGAGAGCGCGATGAGCATCTCGTCGGAGTGCAGGCGCGGGTTGCGGCTGCGCAGGTGCTCGGTCTTGAGGTGGCAGATCGGCACGAGCGCCTCCTCGCTCACCACGTAGGTCTGCTTGGGAATGCCGGCCATGTGCTTGGCCGCGTTGAGCAGAAGCGACGCGGCGGCGCCCATGAGGTCGGACGTCTTGCCGGTCACGAGCTCGCCGTCGGGCAGCACCATCGCGGCGGCGGGACCGCCGGTGGCCTCCTCTTTGGCGAGCGCCGCCTGGTGGGCGGGCGAATAGTCGCAGGTCACGTCGGCCTGGCTCATGAGCAGCTCGATCTTGTCGAGCGCCTCCTTGCCCTCGCCGCTGCGGCGCAGCTCCTCGGCCGCGGCGAACCAGCGGCGCACAATCTCGTTCTTGGCGGCCTCCTGGCAGACCTCGTCGTCGGAGATGCAGAGCCCGACCATGTTGACGCCCATGTCAGTGGGGGACTGGTAGGGGCTCTCACCGGCGATCTTCTCCATCATGGCCTTGAGCACGGGGAAGGTCTCGACGTCGCGGTTGTAGTTGACCGTGACGTCGCCGTAGGCCTCGAGGTGCCACGGGTCGATGATGTTGCGGTCGTCGAGGTCGGCCGTAGCGGCCTCGTAGGCGATGTTCACGGGGTGCTTGAGCGGCAGGTTCCACACCGGGAAGGTCTCGTACTTGGCGTAGCCGGCCTGCACGCCGCGCTTGTTCTCGTGATAGAGCTGGGAGAGGCAGGTCGCCAGCTTGCCCGAGCCGGGGCCGGGGGCCGTGACCACCACGAGCGGGCGGGTCGTCTCGATGTAGTCGTTCTTGCCGAAGCCCTCGTCGGAGACGATGTGGTTGACATCGGAGGGATAGCCGTCGATCAGGTAGTGGCGCCAGACCGAGACGCCCATCGCCTCGAGGCGGCGCTGGAACGCCTCGGCGTGCGGCTGACCGGTGAAGTGGGTGATGCAGATGCCGCCCACCATGAGGCCGCGCGCGCGGAACGAGTCCATGAGGCGCAGCGCGTCCTCCTCGTAGGTGATGCCGATGTCGGAGCGGCGCTTGGCGTTCTCGATGTTGTCGGCGTTGATGACGATGATGGCCTCGACGTCGTCGGCCAGGCTCTCGAGCATGCGGATCTTGGAGTCGGGCTCAAAGCCGGGCAGCACGCGGCTCGCGTGGTAGTCGTCGAAGAGCTTGCCGCCAAACTCGAGGTAGAGCTTGCCGCCAAACTGCCCGATGCGCTCACGGATCTTCTCCGCCTGGAGGGAGATGTACTTGTCGTTGTCAAAGCCGATGCGCATGGGGCCCCTTTCGTCTTCTTCTCACGATAGGAAAGGGTAGCACGAGCCCAGGGGGTCTCTCTCAACAAACTGAGCAGTCATTTTGCCCGCCGTGGGCAGAAGTTTCCGATTTGTGTCACCCTTACACAGGCAAAACGTGGCCCCCGCATGCGAGCGGTATCATGACTGATACACAATCGGGGGACATGATCCAACCTTTTGGGGGAAACATGGACAAGAAGAACATCGTGTGCACGAGCAGCATCCTGGGCGAGGACATGCACGTCGTCGCCTACGGCAAGAAGGGTCTGCCCGTCGTGGTCTTTCCGACGCAGGGCCAGGCGCCCGAGAGCCTGGAGGAGGTCGGCGTCATCGACGAGCTGGCCGACTACCTCGACTCCGGCACCATCCAGCTCTTCTGCACCGAGACCGTCGACGACGAGTCCTGGGGTGGCACCGGCGACCCCGCCGAGCGCGCCCAGCGCCAGGAGACCTACTACCACTACGTGGTCGACGAGCTCGTGCCGCTCGTGGCCAAGATGAACAAGTCGGGCGCCCGCCCGCTGGCCCTCGGCTTCGATGCCGGCGCCACCCAGGCCTCCGTTGTCGCGCTGCGCCGCCCGGACCTCTTCCAGGGCTGCGTCTGCCTCTCCGGCTGCTATGACGCCCGCCGCTACTTTGGCGACTGGATGGACGCCACGCTCTACGACAACACGCCCTGCGCGTTCCTGTCCCAGATGCCCGTCGACCACCCCTACGTGGCCGTCTACAACCAGCGCCAGCTGCTGTTCTGCACGGGCCAGGAGGCCTCCGAGGCCGACTCCCTGCGCTCCACGCACGAGATGGGTGAGCAGTTTGCCCGCCTCGGCGTCGACGTCTGGTGCGACTACTGGGGCGCCGACGTGACGCACACCTGGTTCTGGTGGAAGAAGCAGCTGCGTTACTTCCTGCCGATCGTCCTCGACGACGTCGAGAAGACCACGGCTGCCGAGAAGCCCGCGCCCGCCAAGAAGCGCGCGACCACGCGCAAGAAGGCCGCGACGACCACCGCCGCCAAGAAGCCGGCTGCCAAGAAGGCTGCTCCGGCCAAGGCTGCCGCCGAGAAGGTCGAGGAGCCCGCCAAGGCCACGGCCAAGAAGCCGGCCGCCGCCAAGGCCACCACGACGAAGGCCGCCGCCGCGAAGCCTGCCGCTGCCAAGACCACCGCCGCCAAGAAGGCTGCGACTACGAAGGCCGCGACCGCCAAGAAGGAGGTCGCCGAGAAGCCGGCTGTCACCAAGAAGGCCGCCGCTCCCGCCAAGGCCGAGAAGCCCGCGACTCCCGCCAAGGCCACCAAGGCCGCTGTGCCGGCCAAGGCCACCAAGGCTGCCGCCCCGGCGAAGGCCGTGAAGCCGGCCGCCCCGGCCAAGGCCGAGAAGCCCGCCGCCCCGGCGAAGGCCGTGAAGGCCGCGACCCCGGCGAAGGCCACCAAGGCCGCGGCTCCCGCCAAGGCGCCGGCCGCCAAGAAGGCCGCCGCGCCGAAGGCTGCCGCCGAGAAGAAGCCCGCCGCGACCAAGACGGCCGCCAAGAGCGCCGCGACCAAGGCCAAGAGCGCCAAGTAAATGAACTTCGTCTTCGTCTCGCCGCAGTTCCCGCACGTCTACTGGCAGTTCTGTGCGGCGCTGCGGCGAGACGGCGCACGGGTGCTCGGCGTCGGCGACACGCCGTTCGACGCCCTCGCGCCCGAGGTGCGCGACTCGCTCGACGAGTACTACTGGGTCCATGACCTCGAGAACTACGAGGAGACCTACCGAGCCGTCGCGTACTTCTCGTACCGCTACGGCAAGCCCAACTGGATCGAGTCAAACAACGAGCACTGGCTCGCGCTCGATGCCCGCCTGCGCGAGGACTTCAACGTCGCGCACGGCCCGCGCTCCGGCGACGTTGCCCGCTGGCAGAGCAAGGCCGCCCAGAAGCCGCTCTACGCCGCGGCGGGCGTGCCCACCGCGCGCCAGACCCGCCTCACGACCTTCGACGAGACGCGCTGGTTCATCGGCGAGATGGGCCACTATCCCGTATTCGCCAAGCCCGAGGTGGGCGTTGGCGCGGGAGGGACGCGCGTCCTGAGCTCGGACGACGACCTGCGCGCCCTTCTCGCCGACCACGGCGACACCCCTTACGTGATCGAGCAGCTCGTCCACGGGGACATCTGCTCATGGGACGCCGTCCTGGACAGCCGCGGGGAGCCCCTCTTCGAGAACCAGGAGGAGTTCCCGCCCTCGATGGCCGACGTCGTCTATGGGGGCCTCGACCTCGCCTATCTCTCATGTCCGGACGTGGACCCGGAGCTCTCTCGCCTGGGCAGGGCCACGGTGCGCGCCTTTGGGCTCGCGAGCCGCTTTGTCCACCTGGAGTTCTTCCGCCTGGACCGCGACCACCCGGGCCTCGGCGCTGCCGGCGACTACGTGGGCCTGGAGGTCAACGTGCGCCCGCCCGGCGGGACCACGCCCGAGATGATGGACTACGCGCATGCCGTGGACGTCTACCAGGTCTGGGCGGACATGGTCTGCTTCGACGAGCGCCGCGTGAAGAGCCGGGGCACGGACGCCTTCTGCGTCTACGCGAGCCGCCGTGACGCGCATCGCTACGCGCACGCCCACGAGGACGTGCTCGGGCGCTTTGGCGAAGCGGTCGTCGCGCACGGGCGCGTGCCCGACGCGCTCTCCGACGACATGGGCAACTACCAATACACGGCGCGCTTTGAGACGCGCGCAGAGGCGGACGAGTTCGTGACGTACGTCCATGAGAGGGAGCGTGAGACGGATGCGGGTTAGAAGGGCGGCTGAGAAGGACCTCGAGGGCGTGCACAACCTGCTGAGCCAGGTGCTCGAGGTGCACGCGGCGGGCAGGCCGGACATCTTCCGCTCCGGGACGCGCAAGTACACCGACGAGGAACTCCTCGCCCTGTTCCAGGATGATGCGCACCCCGTGTTCGTGGCCGTCGACGACGACGGGGCCGTGCTCGGCCACGCCTTCTGCCAGGTCCAGGACTACCGGGAGTCGAACAGCTGGCAGCCCATCGTCAGCCTCTACATCGACGACATCTGCGTCGACGAGGCCCATCGCGGCCGCGGCGTCGCCACCGCCCTCTACCGGCACGTCATCGCCTTCGCGCGCGAGCTGGGCTGCCACAACGTGACGCTCAACGTCTGGGAGTGCAACCCCGGCGCCCGCGCGTTCTACGACGCCATGGGCATGACCCCGCTCAAGACCTGCCTCGAGCAGGTGCTGTAGCACGCCAGGCCCGGCGCGCGGGGCCTACGCCTCCATGACCCAGCTCTTGCCAAAGTCGTCGGTGACGCGGACCATGTCGCTCACGAGCGGGCAGACGTGCGTGCGCACCACGCGGGCCGGGTTGCCCACGACGGTGGTGTCGGCGGGCACGTCGTCGACGACGACCGAGCCGGCGCCGATGTAGGCCCCGTCGCCGACGGTGATGGCGCCGAGCAGGATGGAGCCGGCGCCCACGAGCACGCCGTTGCCGAGCGTGGGGTGGCGCTTGCCGCCGTGCTTGCCGGTCATGCCGAGGGTGGCGTTCTGGTACATGAGGCAGTCGTCGCCGATGATCGCGGTCCCGCCCACGACCACGCCGATCCCGTGGTCGACGGTGAAGCGCCGGCCGATCTTCGCGGCGGGGTGGATGTCGGCCCCGTACCTGATGCGGGAGCGCTTGGCGAGCCACAGGGCGAGCGTGCGGTGACCGCGCGCGTAGAGCCAGTGCTGGCGGCGGTAGGCCCGCACGATGCGAAAGCCCACCGAGAAGCGCGTGACGTCGGAGACCGACCCGGCGGAGGGGTCGCGCGCGAAGGCGGCCTCCGCGTCCTCGCGGATGAGGGCGCGGAGCTCGGACCAGCTGATCTTCTCGTCAGACATCATGCCTCCACGGAGAGGTAGCGCTCGCCGGTGTCGGGGAGCACGGCCACGATCGTCTTCCCGGCGCACTCCGGGCGCGCGGCGAGCGAGAGCGCGGCGCAGACGGCGGCGCCGGAGGAGATGCCCACGAGAAGCCCCAGCTCGCGCTCGAGGCGACGCCAGGTGGCGAGGGCGTCCGCCGAGCTCACGGGCATGATCTCGTCCACGAGCGAGCGGTCGAAGTTGCCGGGCACGAAGTTGGCGCCGATGCCTTGGATCGCGTGCGGGCCGGCCGCGCCGCCGGCGAGCACCCGCGACTCGGCGGGCTCCACGGCGACGGCACGCACGGCGGGGTTCTTCTCCTTGAGGTAGCGCGCTGACCCGCAGAGCGTGCCGCCGGTTCCCACGCCGGCAACGAGCACGTCGACAGTGCCGTCGGTGTCTGCCCAGATCTCCGGGCCGGTGGTCTCGTAGTGGGCGCGCGGGTTGGCGGGGTTGTCAAACTGCCCGGCGATGATGGAGTTGGGCGTCGCGGCGGCCAGCTCCTCCGCGCGCGCGACCGCCCCGGCCATGCCCTCGGTACCCGGCGTGAGCTCGATCGTGGCGCCGTAGGCGGCCGCGAGGGCGCGCCGCTCCACGCTCATGGTGTCGGGCATCGTGAGGACGAGCCGATAGCCGCGCGCGGCGGCGACCATGGCGAGGCCCACTCCGGTGTTGCCGCTCGTGGGCTCGATGATGGTGCCGCCGGGGGAGAGGCGCCCGGTGCGCTCGGCGTCGTCGACCATCGCGCGGGCCACGCGGTCCTTGGCGGAGCCGCCGGGGTTGGCCGCCTCGAGCTTTCCGAGAACGCGGGCCGAGCCCCCGGCGAGCGACGAGAGGTCGACGAGGGGGGTGGACCCGATCAGGTCCTCGACGGTGTGTGCGACGCGCATGGTGCCTCCTTCTCCCGGGGCTCCAGCGTGCCACTCATAAACCCACCCTACAAGTAGGAATTACGTATCGGTAACATCCCAGGCGCCCATCCCTCGGAGGTTTGGGTTCGCGGGCGAGAAGGACCAGCGGCTAGTAGAGGGGCAGCTCGCCCGTCAGCGGGTCGATCTTCTCGGCCGGGAGCGGCTCGAAGGCGAGGCAGGTGTAGGTGGGCTCGCCGTGGAACTCGGTGTGACCCGCGTCACGCACCAGCGCCACGGCAAAGCCCAGCTCGCGGCCACGAGCGGCGAGGTCGAGCAGCTCCTCCTCGGAGTCCACGTACACGCAGACCTTGGCGACGCCCGCGTCGAACCAGTCGGTGAGCGGGGTGACGTCGTCCTCCGCGTGCTCGACCCACGCCCAGCCGTCGGTGGCGCGCAGGTCCGCCCCGCGCCCCTCGCGCACGAGCGCCATGAGGACCGCCTCGACGCAGGCGTGCCCGGCCTGCGCGGCGATCTTGCCCTTGCGCATCCGGAGGTCGCGCCTCATGACGATCATCTGCTTGGCGAGGTAGCTGCTGGAGGGCATGGGGGCTCCGATCACTGACGGGAGGAGATGTAGGAGTCGTCGATCGTTATCTTGCAGATCGCGCGCGGGTAGCGCTCGCGTACGAGGGAGGAGACGCGCTCGCGCAGCTCGCCGGTGGAGAGCTCGCAGCCGGCGGGGCGCACGCAGTCAAAGATCACGTTGGTGTGCGTGGGCCCGGGCACGCAGCGGAGGTCGTGGATCGAGAGGCGACCGTCGATCCCCTTCACCGCGAGGTCGATCCAGTGGCGCATGTCGCGGACTTCGGGGTCGTTGGTGACGATGGGGTCGTAGTGCAGCGTCATGACCAGGCCCTCGTCGTCCTTGAAGTCCTGCTCGATGTTGTCGAGGAGGTCGTGCTGCTCGAGGGGGTCGCCCTCGGCGGCCATCTCCACGTGGGCGCTCGCGAACTGCCTCCCGGGGCCGTAGTCGTGGACCATGAGGTCGTGGGTGCCCAGGACGCCGGGGTAGCTCATGATCTTCTCGCGGATGTGCTCGACGTAGGCGGGGTCGGGCACGCGACCCAAAAGCGGGCTCACGGCCTCGCGCACGAGCTCGACGCCGCTCCAGCAGATGAAGCCGCCCACGGCAAGTCCCGCCCAGCCGTCGAGGTCGAAGCCCGTGAGCTGGGAGACCACGGCGGAGGCGAGGACAGCGGCGGTGGAGATCACGTCGTTTCTCGAGTCCACGGCGGTGGCCTCGAGCGTGTCGGACGAGATTGTCCTCCCCAGGCGGCGGTTGAACGACGCCATCCACAGCTTCACCAGCATGGACCCCACGAGCACGACGACCACGGCAGGGCCGAACTCGGTGGGCTCGGGATGCGCGATCTTGTCGACGGAGGAGCCCAGCAGGTTGATGCCGATGGCGCATACCAGCACGGCCACCACGAGCCCGGCCAGATACTCAAAGCGACCGTGCCCGTAGGGGTGCTCCTCGTCGGCAGGGCGGCTCGCGAGCTTGAAGCCGAGCAGGCTTACCACGTTGCTCGAGGCGTCGGAGAGGTTGTTGACGGCGTCGGCCACGATGGAGACCGAGCCGGCGAGAAGACCCACCGCCCCTTTGCCCAGGCACAGAGCGACGTTGCAGACGATGCACGTGACGCTGGCGAGAAGGCCGTAGCGCGTGCGCACCGCCGGGTCGGCGGTGTCGTCCGCGTTTGGCACGAACGTTCTCACGAGCCAGCTGGTCATGCGCCCTCTCCCTCCGTCATTGGTCCGCGCCACAGTATACGCCGCCCGCCGCGGCGCTCGCGCGAGCGAGGGGCGCCGTCTCGCCGTCTCGTACAAACCCCCGAGAACCTAGAAGCGCCCTCGGCGCGGTCCGTCTAGAATCCCGGCAGACGAGAGGGGGCGGCATGGTGGGGGTCGTGGTGACGGTCGCGTGCGTCGGCGTGCTCGCAGCGTCGCTCGGCGTTGCCGCGGCGACCGACCTGAGGTGCAGGATCATTCCAAACGGGTGCTCGGCCGCCGCCGCGCTCTCGGGGCTGGTGCGCGCCGTCGTCGTTGCGCTCTGCGGAGGAGGCGTGCTTCCCCTCGCGCGGGTGCTGGCGGGAGGCACCGTCGTCCTCGCCGTCATGCTGGCCGCGTCGGCCCTGTCGTCTAGGCTCGGGCGAGGCCCGGGCGTGGGAGGGGGAGACGTCAAGCTCCTCTCCGCGGTCGGCGTCTGGGCCGGGCCGGTCGGCGGTCTGCTCGCGGTGGGGCTGTCGTGTCTGGTGGGGGTCATCGGATGGCTGGTCGTCGCGCCGCGGGCGCGCGGTCGTCCGCCGGCGATCCCGCTGGGCCCTGCCATAGCGGCGGCGTCCCTTGCCGTCGTGCTCGCGACCCCTCCCGTCGCCTCGACCCTCTGAGGTGCCGCCGGTACCGTCTGCGAGTTTCTGTGCTACGCTCTCGGCCGAGCGGGTTATACCTAGAGTGGCCGTGCGTCGAGCCCAGCGCCGACACGCGGCGTTTTCGGGCGCGACGGCCCCCGACCGTCGCGCCTGGGCCTTCCCGACGGCTGCGCGCGGGGATCGCCGGGTGCTCGAACCCGCATTCCCGCCGCAGCCGTCACAGAGGAGTCCCCGTGATCCGCCTTGTGCTCAGCGACCTCGACGCCACGCTCATCTGGCGCGACGACCACGTGATAACCCCCTTCGCCCTGGACGCCATCCGCACGCTGCGGGAGGCGGGCGTCCACTTTGCCCCCTGTACGGGACGCATCTACCGGGACCTGCCGCAGATGTTCGCGGGCGACGAGACGGCGTGCTCGACTGCCGTCACGAGCAACGGCCAGCTCGTCTACCTCGACGGCGAGCTCGTCGAGAAGGTCGAGCTCGACCATGACGAGCTCGTGCGCGTGGCGGCCGAGCTCGCCGGGGTAGACGACGCCTACCTCGTCGTCGAGTACGGCGGCGAAAAGGTCGCCGTGGGCGCGGACCTCGCCTACGTCCTGGCGCACCCCGACAACTTCTGGCGCGTGGAGACAGCAGTCCCCGTCGTCCCCGACGACCCCTGCTACAAGGCGAACGTCCGCGTCGTGGGCAGCTTCGGGCGCTGCCAGGAGGTCGCCGCCCTCCTGGGCTCCCGCCTCGCGGCGCTCGACTTCGTCTGCCCCATGCCCGGGACGCCCCACATCGACATCACGCCGCACGGCTTTGGGAAGGACCACGGCGGGGACTTCCTCATGGAGCGCCTGGGGCTCACGCCCGACGAGGTCTGCTGCTTCGGGGACGCCGAGAACGACCTCGCCGTGCTGCGCCACTACGAGAACTCCGTCGCCGTGGCCAACGCCGTGCCCGTCGTGCGCGAGTGCGCCCGTTACCACATCGGGCCCGCCGACGAGGAGTCGGTGGCGCGGGCCCTCCTCGACATCGCCGAGGCGACGTCCAGCGGTCGCATGCCCTCGTTCATGTGTGACAATGGGGACGGATTCGACTGACATCCGCGGCCGGGGAAAGGGGCCAGCATGAGGATCGCCGACAAGCTCGCCGAGCGCCAGACCTTCTCGTTCGAGATCTTCCCCCCGAAGGGGAACCTGCCCCTCGAGGAGGCATACGCCATCGCGAGCGAGATGGCCGCCGACCGCCCGGACTGGATCTCGGTCACCTACTCCGCGGGAGGGTCCGGCAACTCGGCAAACACCGTGCCCATCGCCGCCTCCATCGAGCGCGACCTCGGCGTCACCGCCCTCGCGCACCTCACGTGCCTGGGATCGGCGCGCGCGGACGTCGACGCCTACGTGGCGCAGCTCGCCCAGGCGGGCATCGAGAACGTGCTGGCCCTGCGCGGGGACCGTGCTCCGGGGCGCGAGCCGATCGACTTCGCGCACGCCTCCGACCTCATCGAGCATCTGCGCGCGTCGGGCGCCGACCTCTGCATCGGCGCGGCCTGCTACCCCGAGGGACACGTCGAGTCCCCCACGGAGGAGGAGAGCTTCGAGAGCCTCTACAAGAAGCAGGAGGCCGGTGCCGACTATCTGGTCTCGCAGCTCTTCTTTGACAACGAGGACTTCTATCGCTTCCGCGAGAAGTGCCTGCGCCACCGCGTGCGCCTTCCCATCGTCGCCGGCATCATGCCGTTCACGAGCGTGAAGCAGATCCAGCGCATGGCGTTCACCTGCGGCGCCTCCATCCCCGCCAAGGTCGTGAAGCGTCTCGTGCTCGCCGGGGACGACCCTGCCGACCAGGCACGCGCTGGCGTCGAGTACGCCTGCGAGCAGCTCTGCGACCTCGCCGCCAACGGCGTGGACGGCTGCCACGTCTACAGCATGAACAAGCCCTCCGTCGCCCATGCCGCCCGGGAGGCGCTCGTTGCCTGCGGCTATCTGGGGGCCTAGCGCGTGGAGGCCGTCCAGACCTATGACGTTCGCTCTCTGGACCGTGGCGAGGTCCTGCGCTACCTGGGCTATGCCGGTCAGACCCTCACCGAGGAGCTCGACGCCCGCATAGACGCGGGCATGGCACGCTGCCTGGAGGTGGCCCGCCCGCGTGCCTGCGTTCGCATCTTCGACGTGGCGGAAAGGGGCGAGCGGGACGGCGAGCCCGTCATCAGCCTTGCGGGTTGCGCTCTCGAGTTGTGGGGAAGCTCCATCGCCGCGCATCTCGACGGCGCCGTGGCGGCCGCCGTGCTCGCGGTGACGGCGGGCATGGGCGTGGAGGCCGAGCTCCGCCGGCTCTCGCTCACCGACCCCGTGGGCCAGCTGGTCCTTGACGCCGCCGGCTCTGCCCTCGTCGAGCGCGCGGCAGACGCCGCGGAGGCGAGCGTCGTGGCGGCCGCTGCGGACCGGGGCCTCTTCTGCTCCTCGCGCTTCTCACCCGGCTACGGCGACCTTCCGCTGGCGACGCAGGCTCCCCTGCTCGCCACGCTCGACGCGCAGCGGGCGCTGGGGATCACGCTCTCGGCGGACTACCTGATGTCACCCACCAAGAGCGTGACCGCCGTGGTGGGCCTTCTCACCGCGCCGCGCGAGGGCATCCGTGCCAGCTGCGCCGCCTGTCCCTGCTGCGACTTCTGCGTGCTGCGCGCGTCCGGGAGGACGTGCGGCGCTCCGCGTGCATAAAAGTCTTCCTCGTGCGGCATAACGACGCTTCCGGGACATAAAACGGCGACTCGTGTAGCACAGATTCCGGGAAAAATCTCAATCTAGTTTCTAGTATTATGTACTCAACTGGGCAAACTCTCTTACGCTACGTGAGCCACCCCTCAAATCACGCTACACGAGTCGACGTTTTATGCTCCGACAGGGCCGTTGTGCCGCACGCGCGGCCTTTTTATGCAAAGCGTTCTCCTGTGCGGCGCCCCGAGAGGGCTGCTAGCATGGAGCGCAGCGACGTGAAAGGAGCCCGCATGCCAGCCGCCCAGAAGGACCTGCTTGCCGCCGCCCTCGACGGCGACGCGTTTCTGCTCTTCGACGGCGCCATGGGCACGCAGCTCCAGGCGCGCGGGCTCGCCGCCGGGGAGCTGCCCGAGCTCCTGTGCCTCACGCACCCGGAGGTGGTGACGGACGTGCACGCCGCCTACGTCGCGGCCGGTGCCGACGTGGTGACCACCAACACCTTCGGCGCCAACGCGGCCAAGCTCGGTGACGCCGCCACGGTGGAGGAGGTCTTTGCGGCGGCCGTGTCCTGCGCCCGCGCCTCTGGCGCCCGCTACGTGGCGGCTGACCTGGGGCCGACGGGTCAGCTCCTTGCGCCCATGGGCCCGCTCGCCTTCGACGACGCCTACGAGCTCTTCGCCCGGCAGGTGCGTGCCGCAGAGGCGGCCGGGGCGGACCTCTTTGTCATAGAGACCATGTCGGACCTCGCGGAGGCCAAGGCGGCCCTGCTCGCCGCGCGTGAGAACTCGAGCCTCCCCGCCCTCGTCACGATGACCTTCGAGGAGGACGGACGCACCTTCCTGGGCACCACGCCGGAGGTCGCCGCCCTCACGCTGTCCTCGCTCGGCGCCGCGGCGGTGGGCATCAACTGCTCGCTCGGCCCCGCGGAGGTGGCCCCGCTCGTGGCGCGCATGGCCGACTGGGCCCGCTGCCCGCTCATGGTGCAGGCAAACGCCGGGCTGCCGCATGTCGAGGACGGCGTCACGGTCTATGACATAGGCCCCGATGAGTTTGCGACCGCAGTCGTCCCCATGCTGGAGTCGGGCGTCTCCATCCTCGGCGGCTGCTGCGGCACGACCCCGGAGCACATTGCCGCCGAGCGCGCGCTGCTCTCCGGCCGCGCCCCCGTCCGTCGCACCCTGCCCGACCGCTTCGCCGTCTGCGGCCCCCAGCGCGTGGCCTCGCTCGTTCCGGGCGAGGTGGGCGTCATCGGCGAGCGCATCAACCCCACGGGCAAGAAGAAGATGAAGGAGGCGCTGCGCAGCGGCAACCACGACCACGTGATCGCCGAGGCCATCGCCCAGGAGCGCGCGGGCGCCCAGATCCTGGACGTCAACGCCGGCCTGCCCGAGATTGACGAGCGTGCGGTCATGTGCCGCCTCGTCGACGAGCTCCTGGGCGTGACCACGCTGCCGCTGCAGATCGACGCCTCCGACCCCGCGGTCATCGAGGCCGCGGTGCGTCGCTATCCCGGCAAGGCGCTCGTCAACTCCGTGAACGGCAAGGCCGACTCGCTCGCCGCCGTGGTGCCGCTCGCCGCGCGCTACGGCTGCGCGCTCGTGGGCCTCACGCTCGACGAGGACGGCATCCCCGCCACCGCCGCCGGACGCCTGGCCGTGGCGCGCAAGATCGTGGCCGCCACGGACGCCGCCGGCATCCCGCGCGCCGACGTCGTCATCGACTGCCTCGCCATGGCGGCCTCGACCGACCAGACCGCCCCGCGCACCATCCTGGACGCGATTCGCCTGGTCAAGTCGGAGCTTCCCGGCGTTCGCACGGTTCTCGGCGTCTCCAACATCAGCTTTGGCCTGCCCTTCCGCCCGCTCGTCAACGCAACGTTTCTCGCGGCGGCCTTCGGCGCCGGCCTCGACCTCGCGATTATCAACCCCGGCGTGCGGCGCATGATGGACGTGGTGGACTCCTGGCGCGTGCTCTCCGGGGAGGACGAGGCGGCGCGCTTCTACGTGGAGCACTACGCGGGCCGCTCCGACGCGGTGCCGGCCGCAGCCCCGGGCGAGAAGGCTGCGCCGTCAGAGAAGGACACGGCGCTTCCGACCGACCCCGTCGAGCGCGCCCGCCGGCTCGTCCTCGACGGGCGCGGCGCCCCCATGGCCGACGCCATGCGCGAGGTCCTTCGCGACCACGACGCGATGTTCGCGATCAACGAGGTGCTGGTGCCCGCCCTCGACGAGGTGGGGCTGCGCTTCGAGGCGGGAACGTTCTTCCTGCCGCAGCTCATGGCCTCGGCTGAGGCGGCAAAGGCCGGCTTCGAAACGGTGCGCGAGGCCGCTGCGGGCCAGGCGGGCGCGTCGGCGGGCAAGGGTCCCGTGGTCGTGTGCACCGTGCGCGGCGACATCCACGACATCGGCAAGAACATCGTGCGCATGCTGCTCGAGAACTACGGCTTCGAGGTGATCGACCTCGGGCGCGACGTGGCGCCGGAGACCGTGGCCGACGTCGTGGTGGAGCGCCACGTGCGCCTGGTGGGCCTCTCGGCGCTCATGACCTCGACGGTACCGGCCATGGCCGAGACGATCGAGCTTCTGCGCGAGCGCGCCCCCTGGTGCAGGGTCGTCGTGGGCGGTGCCGTGCTCACGCCCGAGTACGCCCAGATGGTGGGTGCTGACTTCTACGCCAAGGACGCCACCGAGACCGCCCGCATCGCCGGCGAGGTCTTCGCATAGAGAAGGGGCGCCGGCCGCAGCCGACGCCCCAACTTCCCGTCCCCGCAGCTTGAGGCGTTAGACGAAGATGCTCTCGACCTCGCTCGCGGAGGTCTCGTCCAGCTCCCAGCCATCGTCACCGTTGGTGTAGGTGAGCTCGATGGTCTTCTCGCTCGGCTCGATGGCGTCGAGCAGGCCCATGATGTACTCGCCGGCCCAGGCGTTGACCGCATCGTCGTCGTTGACGTCGAGCTCGCCGGAGCTGATTGCCTCCATGATCGCGTCGTACATGGCGTCGGAGTCCGGGTTGGCGATCGGGCTTATGGACTTGGACATGACGGTGACGGTTGCCGTGGCGGTGTCGTCCTCGACGGTGACGCCGTCGATCGTGTAGTCAAAGCCGTCGAGCACCGAGGTGACGACCTCGCTCGGCTCGATCCCGTAGTCCTCGAGGCCCATGCCCTCCATCTGGGCGGCGAGCTCGTCGACCAGGGCGCCCTCCTGGCTCTTGAGCGCGTCGAAGTTGGTGGTGATGTCGGTGCGAATGGCCTCCTCGGGGTCTGTGCCCGAGCATCCCGCGAGCACGAGCCCGCCGACGAGGGCGAGCGAGGCGCACAGGGTGCAGGCGAGTGCCTTGAGGGTGAGCTTCTTCATGGACTGCTCCTTTGCTTGGGTGTTCCGTGCCACTAGATTCTCAGACTTCTTTCAGGTCGTGACAAGCGTTCGGCGGTCGGAGCAATCTTTCGCGCCGGTGGTGAGCGGAGATTGAGGCTCGTGCCGCTTGCCGAGCGGTCGTCCTTCTCGCCGAATGCCTCTGACGGGTGTCGCCTCATCGACGTAAAGTAAATCAACTATGTCGTGGCCGAGGGGGCCATGACATCCGTACCTCCATGAGTGCAAGGAGAGGGCCTATGGCAAGAATGCACGTCATGGAGCAGAGCGAGACCCAGGCGATCATGTCGAGCATGCACGAGATGCTCGAGAAGCGCCTCTCGGTCAGCTCGCTCGCTCCGTGCCCCGTCGAGTTCACGGCCTCGTACGTGGCCATGTGCGCGACGCAGAGCTGCGGCAAGTGCACGCCGTGCAGGAACGGCCTACGCATGCTGCGCCACCTGTTCAACGACGTCCTGAACAACCGCGCCACGCTCGAGACGCTCGACCTCATCGAGTCCACCGCCCGCACGGTGTACCTGTCGAGCGACTGCGCGATCGGCTACGAGGCCGGCGAGGTGGCCCTCATGGCCATCCGCGGCTTCCGCGACGACTTCGAGCACCACGTGACCAAGCACGCCTGCGGCTTCTCGCAGCACCAGACGGTGCCGTGCGTCTCCGGCTGCCCGGCCGGCGTGGACATCCCCGGCTACATCGCGCTCGTCGAGGCCGGTCGCTACACCGAGGCCGTGCGCCTCATCCGCAAGGACAACCCGCTGCCGCTGGTCTGCGGCCTCGTCTGCGAGCACCCCTGCGAGATGCACTGCCGCCGCGGCATGGTGGACGACCCGATGAACATCCGCGGCCTCAAGCGCTATGCCGTGGACCACGCGGGAGACTACCGCCCCGTCATCAAGCCCGCCACGGGCAAGCGCGTCGCCGTGATCGGCGGTGGCCCGGCTGGCATCAGCTGTGCGTACTACCTCACGCTCATGGGCCACAAGGTCAAGATCTTCGAGCAGCGCGCCCACCTCGGCGGCATGCTCCGCTACGGCATCCCCAACTACCGCCTGCCGCGCGAGCAGCTCGACTCCGAGATTCAGTGGATCCTCGACTGCGGCATCGACGTCGAGCTCAACCACAGCGTCGACGGCGACGAGATGACCCGCCTGCGCTCCGAGTACGACGCGGTCTACCTGGCCATCGGCGCGCACGCGGACAAGAAGCTCGGCCTGCCGGGCGAGGACGCCGAGGGCGTCATGTCCGCCGTCCAGCTCCTGCGCGACATGGGAGACAACAACCCGCCCGACTTCAAGGGCCTCACGGTCGCCGTCGTCGGCGGCGGCAACGTGGCCATGGACGTGGCCCGCACCTCCGTGCGCCTGGGCGCCGAGAAGGTCATCATCGCGTACCGTCGCCGCGTGGCCGACATGACGGCCCAGGACGAGGAGATCGCCGGTGCCGAGGCCGAGGGCTGTGAGGTCATGGACCTGCACGCGCCCAAGGAGGTCGTCGTCGACGAGAGCGGCCACGTGGCCGGCCTCAAGGTCGAGCCGCAGATCATCGGCGGCCTCAAGCGCGGCCGTCCCGCGCCGCGCGCGGCCGAGGGCGGCGACGTCGTGGTGCCGTGCGACCGCGTGATCGTGGCAATTGGCCAGGACATCGACTCCGCTACCTTCGAGGAGCAGGGCGTGCCCTGCAAGTGGGGTCGCATCGTCACCGACCCGGACGGCGCCGTGCCCGGCCAGGACGGTCTCTTCTCCGGCGGCGACTGCCAGAGCGGCCCGGCCACCGTCATCCGCGCGATCAACGCGGGCAAGGTCGCAGCCGGCAACATCGACAACTACCTCGGCTTCAACCACAAGATCGAGCTCGACGTGGAGCTGCCGCCCGTGCAGTTCAAGGGCAAGATCTCCTGCGCGCGCTGCGAGATGCGCGAGCGCGAGGCGTCCGAGCGCATCAACGACTTCGACATCGTCGAGAACGGCCTCACCGACCAGGAGGCGCACCAGGAGGCCTCGCGCTGCCTGCGCTGCGACCACTTCGGCTTCGGCGCGTTCCGCGGAGGGAGGATCGAGCAGTGGTAAACCTCACTATCGACGGCCGCGCCGTCACCGTGGAGGAGGGCACCTCCATCCTCGACGCCGCCGCAACCGTGGGCATCAAGATCCCCACGCTGTGCTACCTCAAGGACCTCAACGAGATCGGTGCCTGCCGCATCTGCGTGGTTGAGATCGAGGGCATCGACCAGCTCGTGGCCGCGTGCAACAACACGGTGCTCGAGGGCATGGTCGTGCACACCAACAGCCCCAAGGTGCGCGTGGCGCGCCGCATGAACATGGAGCTTCTGCTCGCCACCCACGACTCCGAGTGCACGAGCTGCGTGCGCTCCGGCAACTGCACCCTGCAGACGCTTGCCAACGACCTGGGCATCTCGGACCTGCCGTACGAGAAGCGCCTCATGCACGACGGATGGGACAAGTCCTTCCCGCTCATCCGCAACAACGACAAGTGCATCAACTGCCTGCGCTGCATCCAGGTGTGCGAGAAGATCCAGGGCCTCGGCGTCTGGGACCTCGCCAACCGCGCGACGCACACGAGCGTCAACGTCCGCGGCGGCATGACGATCCAGGAGTCCGACTGCACGCTCTGCGGCCAGTGCATCACGCACTGCCCGACGGGCGCCCTGCGCGAGCGCGACGACACCCAGAGGGTCTTCGACGCGCTGGCCGACCCCGAGAAGGTCGTCGTGGTCCAGATCGCGCCGGCCGTGCGTGCCGCCTGGGGCGAGAGCCTCGGCCTCGCGCGCGAGGATGCCACCGTCGGCCGCCTCGTGGCCGCGCTGCGCCAGATGGGCGTCGACTACGTCTTTGACACGAACTTCTCGGCCGACCTCACCATCATGGAGGAGGGCACCGAGCTCCTTCACAAGCTCGCCCACAAGGAGGAGAACAAGTTCCCGATGTTCACCTCCTGCTGCCCGGGCTGGGTGCGCTACGTCAAGGCCGTGCGCCCCGAGTTCACCGACCAGCTCTCCACGTCCAAGTCGCCGGGCCAGATGTTCGGCGCCGTGACCAAGAGCTACTTCGCCGAGCTCAAGGGCATCGACCCGCACAACATCTTCTGCGTGGAGGTCATGCCGTGCACCGCCAAGAAGGCCGAGGTCGCCATTCCCGTCATGAACGACGCCTGCGGTGACCCCGACGTCGACGTCTCCATCACCACGCGCGAGGTCGACCGCATGATCCGTGCCGAGCACATCGACGCCGCGATGCTGCCAGAGGAGGACTTCGACGACCCGCTGGGCACCTCCACGGGTGCGGCCGTCATCTTTGGTGCGACCGGCGGCGTCATGGAGGCCGCGCTGCGCACCGCCTACCACGTGGTCACCGGCAAGACGCCCGAGCCCGACGCCTTCTCCGACGTTCGCGGCCTGGACGCCTGGAAGGAGGCCACCTACGACCTGGCGGGCACCCCGGTGCGCGTTGCCGTGGTGAGCGGGCTGGCCAACGCGGGCTACCTGCTCGACGCCATCGCGGCGGGCGAGGTCGAGTACGACTTCGTCGAGGTCATGGCCTGCCCCGGCGGCTGCGCGGGCGGCGGCGGCCAGCCCATCCACGACGGCGAGGAGCTCGCCGGTGTGCGCGGCGACGTCCTCTGGGGCCTCGATCACAACGCCGAGCTGCGCAACTCCTACGAGAACCCGTCGATCACGGCAATCTACGAGGACTACCTGGGCGAGCCGCTCTCCGAGCGCGCCGAGGAGCTGCTCCACACCGATCACCACGCCTGGAGCATCCACTGATTCAAAAGGGGACAGTCTCCGTTTGAATCATTTGGGCCCGAGCCGTCACCCCCCCCACGGCTCGGGCCCTTTCTACCAGGCGGCGACGCTCTCGCGCATGCCCTCGACGTCGAGCACGCCGCAGGCGAAGCCCTTGCGGACCAGGCTCTCGGGCACGAGCTCGTCGTACTTCTCGAAGTAGGGGACCTCTGCCGGGTAGAGGAGCTCCATCGGGTCCGTGAGGCGCTCCGCCGCGTCCTTGACCACCGAGAGGAACGTCTGCTCGTCGGCTGCCATGACAAAGGTCATGAAGTACGGACGCGACGAGTTGACGCCCTTGATGCCCAGCTCCGCGGCGCACTTGATCTTGATCAGGCGCTCCAGGGCGAGAAACGCGTAGGTCCCCAGCCACGGCAGCAGGCACCACATGGTCTGCTCCTTGTCGTTCTCGCCGAGGCAGACGAGCGGGCCGGCCGTGAGTCGGGAGTTGCGCGCCACACGACGGGCCTCGCGCAGGCGGGCGCGGGCGTGGTCGCGCAGGTAGGGGTAGGGCGTGCTCTCCTCCAGTACGCGACGCATGCGCTCGAGGATGCGCGTGTTAATGTCTCCCGCCACGTCGCCAAAATACGCCGGGACCCTGCCCTTGACCTGCGTGACGTAGAGCAGGTGCCGCTCGTGGTCCACCTCGTCCACGATCCAGACGTGCCCCGCTATGGCGACCTTCTCGCCGGGCGGGGGCGGTGCGCAGAGCGTGCCGATCTCCTCGGAACCCGAGCGCACGGTGTACTCCACGTTCTCCTGGAAGACCGCGAAGAACTTGTAGGAGCTCGTGACGCGCTCGCCGGCGAGGCCGACGATGAGGCCGCCGCCCTCGGTCTGCTCGACGAAGTCGTTGCGAATCAGGTGGCGCAGGAGCTCGCGGAAGTCGTCAGTCGTCACGCGATGGAAGTAGGTGAGCGTGAGCACGCGGCTCGCGAGCTGGGCGGGGGAGAGCTCCCCCTCGCCGGCGAGCGTGGCGAGCGTCTGGTGGCAGAGCAGGCTGTAGGGAAGGCGGTTCAGGTTGGGCGGCTCGACCCAGCGCTCCTCGCGGTAGAGCTGGACGAGCGCGATACCCTGGAGCAGCTTCCAGGGGATGGTCTCCGGCAGGAGCGTGCGGGCCTCCGGCTGCTCCTCGCGCATGACGAACCACATCTCGGGCGGGGCCTCGCGGCGTCCCGTACGGCCCATGCGCTGGAGGAACCCGGAGACGGTGAACGGCGCGTCGATTTGGAACGCCCGCTCGAGACGGCCCACGTCGATGCCCAGCTCGAGCGTGGCGGTGGCCACGATCGAGAGGTCCGAGGCGTCGTCGCGCATCTGCTCCTCGGCGCTCTCGCGGATGGCGGCCGAGAGGTTGCCGTGATGGATGAGGAAGCGGTCCGGCTCCCCGTTGAACTCGCAGTAGGCGCGCAGCGTCGTGCAGACCTCCTCCGCCTCCTCGCGCGAGTTGCTAAAAATCAAACATTTTCTACCACGAGTGTGCTCGAAGATGTACCCGATGTCAGGGTCGGCGTTCGCGGGCGCCAGGTCCGTGGGGGCTTCGGGAGGGCCGGGGCTTATCGCCGTGCTCAAACAGTCCTGCTCGCACGGACGAGCCACCGGCTCGTCCGGCTCGTGCGGAACTGCGCGCGGCAATAAGCCCCGGCCCTCTGGCGAGGCATCCTCGGGCTCCAGTGCGATGACGTCAACCTCGGTGCTTCCGTCTGCCGTCTGGAGCTCGGACTCGTCGGCCTGCGGGCCGCTCTGGTAGAAGTGCTCCATCGAGAGGCGCCAGGTGCGCGGGGGCTCCTCGATGCGGGGGACGACCGTGTTGCGCCCGGTGCCGGCGGCGAGGAACGCGCCCACGGTCTCGGGGTCGCCGATCGTGGCGGAGAGGCCGATGCGCCGCGGCTGCACGCCCGCTATTCTCGCCAGACGCTCGATGAGACAGAGGCACTGCCCACCTCGGTCCTGTCGCAGCAGCGAGTGGACCTCGTCGATAACGACGTAGCGCAGGTCGTAGAAGAGCTTGGAGACCACAGCATGGCGGCGCATGAGCAGCGCCTCGAGAGATTCGGGCGTGATTTGCAGGATGCCGGAGGGGCGCTTCACGAGTCGTGCCTTGTGCGAGGCGGAGACGTCCCCGTGCCAGTGCCAGACGTCGATCCCGGCCTCCTCGCAGAGGTCGGTGAGGCGGTAGAACTGGTCGTTGATGAGTGCCTTGGTGGGGCCGATGTAGAGGGCGCCCACGGATGCGGGCGGGTCCTCCCAGAACTCGGTCAGGATGGGGAAGAAGGCGGCCTCGGTCTTGCCTGAGGCGGTGGAGGCGCAGAGAAGCACGTGGTCATCTGTGTCAAAGATCGCCTCGCCGGCGGCCACCTGGACGCCGCGCAGGTTCTCCCACTCGTGCGCGTAGATGAAGTCCTGCACGAACGGCGCGTATCGGTCAAAGACGCCCATGACGACCTCCCCTCGGTGACAGTCAGTATACGAACAAGTGTTTCTGATTGCAAGGAGAAGACCTAGCCACTGCTAGCAGAAGATGCTAGCATATGCTTTACATTGGAAAGGAGACCAATGGACACCACGCTCGCGCAGATCAATGCACGCATAGATGCGAACCTCAAGGTCTCGGGAGATGCGGCCCTTGCCGAGGCGGGGCTCACGCCCACGAAGGCCATTCGTGCGATGTGGGGGCGTTTTTCCAGCCTGGCGGACCAACCCGAGAAGATCAGGGAGCTCGTGTCAGGCCAGCAGGCAGAGTCGTCTTCCGCGGCGCGTGTCGAGCGGGATCGCAAGCTCGCGCTGGCACGAGAGGGAAGTCAGATAGTAGCGCGCTCGCTGGCCTCTCGGGGCATATCGGTGCCCGAGGACCTTGAGGAGCTCTCCTATGACGAGCTCAGAGAGCAGGTCCTGCTCGAGCGTCTTCGTGAGAGGGGGCTGGATTCGTGAGCCCGCGGCTATCTATGCTCCTGGATACCAATGTCTGGCTTGACTACTATCTCCCTTGGAGAGGTGGTCACGCGGTGGCCAGGCAGCTCATAGAGCGTGCCCTCGAGGATAATCGGACCTTGGCCTATGCCGTCTCAACCGTCAAGGACGTGTACTACATGGTGGCGGCTGAACACAAGCGCGCCGAGCGCGCGGCGGCTGGCTCGCTCAGCGATTCCGCCGCTCAGGCGGCGACCGCCACGGCATGGGGCTGTATCAACAACATGCAGGCAATTGCCTGCGCCGTACCGCTCGACCACACGGACGTGTGGATGGCCACCAAGCAGCGTGCCCTGCACGGGGACTTCGAGGACGACCTCGTCATCGCATCGTCGATGCGAGGCAAGGTCGACTATCTCGTGACCAACGACGAAGCGCTCCTGCGACACTGCCCCGTAGCAGCGCTCAACGCGACGGACATGTGCAAACTACTGGAGATTCGGCAAGAATAGGGGTGTCGGTCGCGCACGGCGGCTTGATACGACCTCGTGTGAGGGGGAGTCATGAGCGCAAAAGACGAGTTCCGCGTAAGGGCTCTCGCGACGTGTGCCCTCGCGCTGGCCGTAGTCGCCTTGTGTGCGGGATGCTCCGAGCGCGTTGACTCCCTCGTCCGCTTTGTCAAAAGCCAGGTGACGGGCGAGGAGTACGTGAGCCCGCGGGGACAGGCCTGCCTCGACGCGGCGGAGGGCCTTCTCGATGCCCTCGAGGCAGGCGACGGGGATGCGATCGTCGAGCTCTTTTCGCCCGAGGTCCGCGCGGGCTCCGATGATCTTGACGATCAGGCCAGGGAGCTGGCGGAGAGTTGTTCCGGTCACGTTGGCTACCTGGACACCCACTCGGTGACGCGCCCCATGGAATCCGAGAGGATCGATGACGGCAAGCGCCGCGTCGAACTCTCGACCGACTTCTCGTTTGCCCTCGGCGGAAAGAACTACTGGTGCTACATGACGCTTGTGAGCGAGAACGACTTTGACGAGGCAGAGGTGGGCGTCTCCACCGTCATCGTGTGGTCCGAGGACGCGTACTCGGCGATGCTCTACGACGCGCGCGAGACGGACTGGCCCGAGGGGACGGGACTGCACCTCCGGCTGAGCTATCCCCTGGAGTGGGAGACGCGCCTCGTGAATGACGACCCCCTGCGCTACGAGGTCGGGGACACCATCCCAGACGTTGATGACGTCACTGCGTTTCTCGACGGGGGCGAGAAGAACGTCGATGACTTCGAGGAGCGTTTTGGCCGGCCCTGCTGCGTGTCGTGGACGGGCGACGGGCGTGTCTACTACGAGCTCGCCGGCGACGGGGAGGGTCCCCGCTATCTCGAGGTGAACGCGACGGCGCCGGACGAGCCGATCTACTCCGCGTATGTGGTGGACGAGCGCGACGTTGTCGAGAAGGTATGGGATGCGGGCGGCGACGCCTAGATCGTGAACTCGGCGTAGGCGTCGTCGACGTCCTGAGCGCCGGCCGCCACGACGGGGGCAGCGACGGCTCCGGAGAACGCGTCGGTCTTGAGCAGGGCGTCCACGTTTGCGCCCGGGTTCTGGCACAGTATGTCCAAAAGCTCGATGAAGTCGCGGATGACCTCACGCGGCGTCAGGTGGGTGTCGGCGCCGACGCGACCGAACTCGGTCCTGAGGAAGCTCACGAGCTGCGTCTCGGTGAGGGTGCGCTCGTAGCCGAAGTAGCCGGCGTGGATGTCGGCGAGCTTCTCGATGAGGACGAGCAGCTCCTCGTAGGTGAGCGGCTCCAGGTGAATGACGGGCGCGAGCATGTCCGCGAGACCGGCGCTCGCGAAGCGCCCCTGCGTGAGACGGCTGCGCAGGGCCTCGTAGGAGAAGACGCCACGGCGGCGGTCCTCGATGGACTGCGGGGTGCCGCCCATGATGATCCCCAGGTGATGCGCCTTGCCCTGGAGCGTGTCGTTGTACATGGTGAGGATCTTCTCGTAGTTGTACTGGCGCGAGGTGGCGTTGGGGATCTTGTAGAGGTTCACGAGCTCGTCTATCAGCACGACGAGGCCCTTGTAGCCGGCGCCCACGAGGAACTGTGCGAAGAGCTTGAGGTACTCGTACCAGGTGTCGTCGGTGATGCAGGCGTTGACGCCGAGCTCGGTGCGGGCCTCGGTCTTGGTGCGGAACTCGCCGCGGAGCCACTTGACCACACCGGCGCGCCGCTCGTCGTCGCCCTCGAGGCTGGCCTGGTAGTAGAGCCGCAGGACCTGCGTGAAGTCAAAGCCGCAGACGAGCTCGCGGATGGGGGCGAGCTGCTCGGCGAGGGCAACCTCGGCGTCGGGCTGCTCGCGCAGCGCCGCGACCCAGCGGTCGAGCACGAGCTGGAGCGCACCGCCCTCGGGGCGCGTCTTGGTGGACAGGTTGCGGACGAGCTCGCGATAGGTGGCGAGGCCCTGGCCCTGCCCGCCCTGGAGGCGACGCTCGGGGGAGAGGTCGGCGTCCGCCACGACGAAGTCGTTTCCCATGGCGTGCGTGCGGATGGTCTGCAGCAGGAAGCTCTTGCCGGCGCCGTAGCGGCCGACGAGGAAGCGGAAGCTCGCGCCGCCGTCTGCCACGAGCTCGAGGTCGTGCAGGAGCGCCTGAATCTCACGCTCCCGGCCCACGGTGACGTAGGGCAACCCGATGCGCGGCACGACGCCGCCCTTGAGGGAGTTGATGATGACCGCCGCTATGCGCTTGGGTACCCGCACGTCACCCATTGTGTCACCCCTCCTCTTTGCCTGTGAGGAGGCAATTCTAGCACACGTGTTCTAACTAAGAGAGCGCCTCGCGTACGTCCTCGATGTAGTCCTCGACCAGGGCGGGGGAACCCATCTCGTCGAACTCGACGACGGTGTCGCCCACGAGGTCGAACAGCTTCTCGTTAATGGAGTCGACGATAAGGTCGACGCTGGCGACGGCCTCGGCGCGTCCGTCGAGGAGGCCCCGGAGGAACGCGAGCTCGTCGGGGGAGAGCCCGAGCCCCTCGCCTGCCCCGTCCGCCCGTTTTGGAACGAGGACCGTCATCTCGTCCTCGCGCTCCTCGTCCACGAGCAGCGCCTCGCGGGTCTCGGCGGCGGTCGACCGGATGCTCGCGAGCTTGGAGAGGTCGATCTCTATGCGGCGGGGTGTGTGGGTGCGGCGCCACTCCAGGAAGTCACGGGCTTCGCGGTCGATGATCTGCGCGAGGTACTTGGGGTCACCGCGGCCCTTGAGCTGGTGGGGGTAGTCGAGCGCCTCTCGGAGCCGCTGGTCGACGGCATGGAGGATCTGCCCCAGCTTGGCGCTCCGGGCACCGCCGTCATGAAGGGAGTCGCGGGTCCAGATTCCGTTGCGGCAAACGAAGCGGCAGGTGTCGTCGAGCTCGACGACGCAGTCCTCGTGGCGCTCCCCGGGATAGAACACGGCCGACGCGAACATGAGGTGAGGCATCGCGTGGCGCACGCCGAAGAGGCTCTCGGTGATGCCCTGGGCACGGCTTCCGCTGTAGTAGCGGGCGAGCTGGAAGAAGGTTCCGCAGGCGACGCTCGCGAGCGCGTCGGGATCGTCCTGGTAGAGACGAGTCTCCTTGAGACGGTACGTGGAGAGCGCGTCGAGCGCGTCGAGGAGCTCGGGGTCTGCCCTGTTCACATAGGGGTCCCTGCGGCGCCCTCCCCGTCGGGAGGACGCGAGCGCGTCCGCCTCCGCGCGGGCGAGGACCGCGACCGCGCGGTCATGCGCGGTGTTGAGGTAGGGCCGGGCGAGCTCGGCGGGAAGGCTATGGTAGATCGCATAGTCTACGAGCCAGGGGCGAACGTAGCGGTCCATGGCGGGCTCGAACGCGCGGTAGCTCCGCCAGAACGACTCGATGGCGCGAAACGCGGGTTCCCCCGGATCCGCCCCGATGCCGTTGATGAGCTCATACAGGTAGACGTAGGCGAACGACGTGGAGGTGCGCTCGACGGTGCCGCCGCGCACGTGCGTGCGCCAGGTGAAGTAGCCACGCAGCTGCGGGTTGGTCATCGACTCGTAGGTCGGGAAGTAGCTCTTGAACTCCCCCTCGTAGGGAAAGTCGTCCTCGTAGTCGGCCATGAGACGTGCCTGCTCCACGAACAGGTGCGCGTCCGACCAAGAGCGGGCCTCGGGCCTACGGGCGAGGGACCGCATCTCGCGGATGGGCTCGGGAAGATAGCTGGCGAGCTGCGAGCCGCGCAGGAGGATCGGCTCGTCGGCGTAGGTGCGCTCGCTCGCGAAGGCACGGCCGCCCTTCGCGCGAGTCGCGGCGATGATCTGCTCTATGATCGCGTCGACGTCCGGCATGGTCCTCCCAAGGGTGTCGTTCCATGGTACTCGACCGCCGCGTCTGCCGGTGATTGCGTAAAAGTGTCGCTCGTGTAGCATTACGGCGACTCTGGGCGCAAAACATCGATTCGTGTAGCGCAAAAACGCCCCGAAATCTCGTTTTGATTCAATGATGTATTTTGCTATCAGGCAAAACGTCACAGACGGAGAGGACTGCGATCAAAAAAGCCAAAGATGACGCTACACGAATCGACGTTTCGTGCAGCGGATGGGGCGTAATGTCGCACGAGCAAGGGTTTTATGCACTGTCGGTGCGAACGAAGACCAGGGTGTCGCCATCTGAGCGCCGCTCGTCGAGTGCATAGCCGCGCTCGTCGAAGGCGCGCACGTCGCGCGGCTCCTCGACGCCTCGCTCGGCGCACCAGCGGACGAAGGTGCCGCGCGCCGCCTTGGCCTCGGTCGCCGGCTGGCGGAGCCTCCCGTCGCGCACCATGCCAAAGAGGCAGGTAAGGACCTGGGGCCCGTCGGGGCGAACCCAGGGCGTGACGGCCCGGGCATACTCGACCGAGGCGACGTTGACGATCGTGTCGCAGCCCTCCTCGGCGAGCGTCTCGTAGAGGGAGTTCCCCCAGAACCCGTAGAGGTCGCGCTCACCGTCAACAGCAAGGCGCGCCTGCATCTCCAGACGGTACGGGACCACCCCGTCGAGCGGCCGGAGCACCCCGTAGAGGCCCGAGAGGATACGGAGGTGCTCGTCGAGCCACGCGAGCTCGCGCTCGGACATGACCCCGGGTGCGAGGTGCGTGTACTGGATTCCCTCGTAGGCAACGGCCGCCGCCGTGGTGTCGCGCTCGAGGTTCATGGCCTGGAACCGCTCGTAGTTGAGGTCGGCGAGCCGATCGCTGCAGGCCCAGAGGGCCTGGGCCTCGTCGCGGGAGAGCGCCCGGACCGCGCGCATGAGCCGCCCCGCCCGTTTGAGGAACCGCGGCTCGCGCACGGGCCAGGGCGGCGCGTCGACCGCACGCATCTTCTTGGCGGGTGAGACGATGAACCTCAGTGACATGGACGCTCCTTCCGGCACCAATCGTAGCAGCCGTCTATCATGTGGGCAGAGAGGAGGCGTGCATTGTCCGGAAGAAGCAAGGTCGCGGTCGCCGCGCTGGCGGCAGGCGTCGCCGTCGCGGCACGCTGGCTCTCTCGCGTGCGCCCGCACGTCGTGCGCACCATGAGCGGCCCCGCGCTCGTCTACGTCATGCGCGACGACGCCGGCGAGCCCGTGCGCGTCCTGCGCACGGGCGGCGTCCTCCAGTCCGCGACCTATCTCGGCGAGGGGAGGATGGAGCCGGTCTTCGAGTACTACCGAGCCTTCGGGCGCCTCTTCGACCTGCGCCCCGACGCCCGACGCGTGCTCGCGATCGGCGGCGGGGGATTCGCTTTTCCCAAGCTCGTGGCAGCGGGCCATCCGGGCGTGCGAACCGACGTCGTAGAGATAGACCCCGCCGTCATCCGGGCGGCACGTCGCTGGTTCTTCCTTGACGAGGCCGTCTCCCTCGCCCGCACGTCCGGCGGCGAGCTGAGCGTGACCTGCGACGACGGTCGCCGCTTCCTCGAGCGCCGCGTCGGCCCCTATGACGCCGTGATCCTCGACGTGTTCGTCGGTGCCGACCCCGTCCGCTCGCTCGCCACGGTCGAGGCGATGCGCCTGGCCCGGCGCGCCCTCGCGCCCGACGGGCTCCTCCTCGCGAACGTCGTCTCGCGCGACGGCGGCACGGACGTGAGCTTCCTGCGCTCGGAGGTCTCGACCGCCCTTTCCGTCTTCTCGCACGTCGAGGTCGCCCTCGCAACCGACGACGCCCACGCCGTCGAGGACAACTACCTCCTCGTCGCGTCCGACGCCCCCGTGGGGCTCCCCGACGCCATACCGTACGACGCGGACTTCCCCGGCGAGCCCCTGTTTGACATCTAAGCGCACACGACTGAGATTATCTAAAAACGGGTACACTACCCCACGTTCAACAACCCGCACGGAAAGGGGCGCACCGCATGCGCAAGTTCAAGACTGAGAGCAAGAAGCTCCTCGACCTCATGATCAACTCCATCTACACCAACCGCGAGATCTTCCTCCGCGAGCTGATCTCCAACGCCTCGGACGCGATCGACAAGCTCTACCTCAAGAGCCTCACGGACAGCTCCGTGCAGGTCGACCAGGCCAACCTCGCCATCAACGTTGCCTTCGACAAGGACGCCCGCACCATCACCGTCTCCGACAACGGCATCGGCATGACGGCCGAGGAGCTCGAGAAGAACCTCGGCACCATCGCCCACTCTGGCTCCGAGGAGTTCAAGGCGGCCAACGCCGAGGCCCAGGGCGACGCCGTGGACATCATCGGCCGCTTTGGCGTGGGCTTCTACTCCGCCTTCATGGTCGCCAAGGAGGTCAGCGTGGTCACGCGCGCCTGGGGCGCAGACGAGTGCAGCCGCTGGACCTCCGACGGCGTCGAGGGCTACACGATCGAGCCCGTTGCCGCCGACGACCCGGCGTATCGCGAGACTTGCGGCACCACGATCACCCTTACCCTCAAGGAGAACGCCGAGGAGGCCGACTACGACGAGTTCCTCAGCGAGTGGAAGCTCCGCGAGCTCATCAAGAAGTACAGCAACTACGTGCGTTACCCCGTGCAGATGCTCGTGACCAAGAGTCGCGAGAAGGAGAAGCCCGCGGACGCCGGCGACGACTACAAGCCGGAGTGGGAGGACTACACCGAGCTCGAGACCATCAACTCGATGACCCCCATCTGGAAGAAGCGCGCCTCCGAGGTCACCGAGGAGGAGTACGCTGAGTTCTATAAGTCCACGTTCCACGAGTGGACCGACCCCGCCCGCACCTTCACCCTGCACGCCGAGGGTACGCTCGAGTACGACGCGCTGCTGTTCATCCCCGGCAGGGCCCCCTTCGACCTCTACAGCCGTGACTACGAGAAGGGCCTCGAGCTCTACAGCTCGAACGTCCTCATCATGGAGAAGTGTGCCGACCTCCTGCCCGACTACTACAACTTCGTCCGAGGCGTCGTCGACTCCTCCGACGTCTCCCTCAACATCTCCCGCGAGACGCTCCAGCAGACCCGCCAGCTCCAGGCCATGGCGCGCCGCATCGAGAAGAAGATCACCTCCGAGCTCGAGGCCATGCGCGACAACGACCGCGAGGCGTACGAGACCTTCTTCGAGAACTTCGGCCACGGCCTCAAGTACGGCATCTACTCCAGCTACGGCATGAAGAAGGACGAGCTCGCCGGCCTGCTCCTGTTCTGGAGCGCGCGCGAGCAGAAGATGGTCACGCTCCAGGAGTACGTGGCTGCCATGCCGGCAAATCAGAAGGCGATCTACTACGCCGCCGGCGACGACCGCGAGCGCCTCGCCAAGATGCCCGTGGTTGAGTCCGTTCTGGCCAAGGGCTACGACGTGCTCCTCTGCACGCAGGACGTCGACGAGTTCTGCTTCCAGGCCATGCGTGACTTCACGGCGACCGGCCTGCCCAAGACCTACGCCGACGACGCCGCTCGCGAGGCGGCCGAGAAGGCCGTCGCCGACGGTGCCGAGCCCGAGGTCGAGGACCGCACGGTCGAGCTCAAGAACGTCAGTGCCGGCGACCTGGACCTTGCGAGCGACGAGGAGAAGAAGGAGGCCGAGGAGGCCACCAAGGCCAACGAGGGCCTGTTCGGCGCCATGAAGGACGCGCTGGGCGAGAAGGTCGAGAAGGTCGCGGTGTCCACGCGCCTCGCGGCCGACGGCGCGCCCGCGGTCATCACCTCCGAGGGCCCGCTCTCGCTCGAGATGGAGAAGGTCCTCTCGGCCGGCCCCGAGGCGGAGCAGGCGCCCAAGGCCGTCCGCGTGCTCGAGGTCAACGCCAAGCACCCGGTCTTCGAGAAGCTCCGCGCCGCGCAGGAGGCGGGCGACAAGGACAAGGTCGCGCTCTACGCCGGGCTCCTCTACAACCAGGCGCTGCTCGTCGAGGGCATCCTGCCCGAGGACCCCGTGGCCTTCGCGTCGCAGGTCTGCGAGCTGATGTAGCGAACGCGTCCGCTTGACGACGGGGTCTAGCCGTAGCGCTCGAGGCAGGCGTTGCGGGCGATGCGGCGGACCTCGGCGGCGCGGGCGTCGTCGTCCAGCTGCTCGCATATACGCTCGACGATGATGTCCTCGGTGGCGCTCTTGTCCCAGCGGACGCCGGAGCGCCATGCCCTGCGGCAGATGCGCCTCCAGGCGGCCTGCCAGGTCGCGGTTCTGCGGCGTCGGGCGAGAAGGACGGCCGCGGCGCCGGCCACGGCGAGAGCCACAAGGCCGAGAGGGACGACCGCCCGCCAGGGAAGCGGCGAGGCGTCGTCCTTCTCGGCCTCCTCTCTGGGAGCGTCCTGCTGCGGAGACTCCTCCACGGGCTCCGTGGGCGTCTCCTCCGGCGCAGGCTCGCTCGTCGGCGTCTCACCCTCCGACGTCTCCTCCGCCTCCGGCGTCGACGTTCCCGCCCCCGCAGCGGGCGTCACGTCCACGCCGACCCAGCCGATGCCGTCGAACCAGACCTCGGCCCAGGCGTGGAGCTCGCGCATCGTGACCACGTAGCTCCCGGCGTCGTCTCGCTGCGCGGACGGCGCGTAGCCGAGCGCCACGCGCGCGGGTACGCCGAGCTCGCGCGCGAGCAGGGCGAACGTCGTCGCGTAGTGCACGCAGTAGCCGGAGCGCGACTCGAGGAAGCTCCCGATCGTCTCGAGGTTGCCCTCGTCTCCGCCGGGCGCGTCGAGCGAGTACGAGAAGCTCCCGTCGGTGAAGTAGGAGACGAGCCAGCGGATGGCGTCGACCTGGGTGACGAGGTTTGCGCCCGCGTCCCCCGCGCCCTCGGAGCGCGCCCGCGCGACGACGTCGGCGACCTCGTCGGGCAGCTCCGAGGGGACCTCGAGTGCCCGTGCGCCGGGACCGCTCCTGCCTCGGTCGTAGCCCTCGAGCGCCGGGGCGACGCGGAGGAGCGTGTCCAGGTACGAGGCGCCCGTGACCGGCGCGAGGTAGCAGCCGCTCGCCTCGAGCGACCCGTCGTCGCCGAGGAGCCCCGTGGCGGACCCCGGTGGGGTGGGCATGGAGGGATCGGCCCCCTCCTCGGGCGCAAGGGTCGTCGTGACGTAGGGCACGAGCTGCGACGCCCACGCGTCCCCGTCGATCCCCCCGGCGCGGCCCGCCCAGTAGAGCGGCGAGTCGTCCTCGAGCGCGGTGCCGTCGCGCCCCTCGAAGCGCCACGTTGATCCGTCGAAGGTGTCGAGCACGCCGAGCCGCAGGTAGACGGGACCGATCGACGTCGTGTCATAGGTGAGGACGCGCTCGTTCGAGCGGCTGCGGAGGTCGCGCGAGAGGTCCACGAGCGTCTCAACCCGCGTTCCACCCGCGGACCACGGCGAGAAGTCGGCCGTCGGCGCGACGGCCGCCGCACCCCAGCCGAGCGCGCAGGCGAGCGCCGTCACGAGGAGCGCCCGCGGGACGCGGGGCCTCCGACAGCCCGAGAGCCAGACGAGCATAAGGCCCAGGGCGACGGTCGCGCCCACCCACCCGAGGCGCGCGGCGGGGCCCATGATGGACTGGTCGGCGGCGGCGAGCGCGAGCGGGACGAGCGCGGCGGCACCACGCAGGGCGCGGGAGGCCGAGAGGCAGGCGAGCAGGGCGGCGAGCCCGGAGCCCATGAGCACGACGAGGATGTCCCAGGTCTCGTCGGCCGGGCCCGACGCGGCGCCGGCGAGCTGCTCCGCCCCGGTGTCGACGATCACGCGCAGCCAGCGCAGGGGCTCGTCCCAGACCGTCTGGAGCCGCGCGGCCTCGGTGCCCTCCACCGCGACGGCGCCCACGCGGCCGTCGAGGAGCCAGAGCGCGAGGGCCGCGCCCGCAACCAAAAGCGCGACGGCGAGAAGGACGGTCGCGCCCGCACGCACGGCGGGCCGCGCCCCGGCCCGTCGCAGCAGCGCGCCGAGTGCCGAGCCCAGAGCCGCCCCGGGGACGAGCAGCGTGGGGACGATTCCCGACCACGCGCCCTCGTAGATCATGCTCGCGAGCGAGACCGCCGCGAGCAGCGCGAGCGCGCAGCAGGCGAGCAGGGCGGCGAGCTCGGCGACGGCGCCCGGGCGGGCGGGGGCCGCCGCGGCCTGCGTGGGCTCCGCCACGGCGTCGTCCTTCTCGGCGGTCCCCTCATGCGCCCCCGCGACGCCCGCCGACCCCGTCGCGCGAACGACGGTGACGGAGCCTGCGAGCGGCCCGCGGGTCAGTGCCCGGGCGAAGGCTCCCTCCGGGTCCCGGGTCACGAGCACGACGCGCCGCCGGGAGGGGCCGCCCCCGGCGATGCGCGTCACCTCGCGGGCCCTGCGCGCCGCCTCCTCTCCGTCCGCGCGCTCGCCCACGACGGCGGCGCAGAAGCGCTCCTGCTGGATTGGCGAGCGCAGGACGCGGACACCGTCGCTCAGGAGGACGTCCGGCACCCTCTGAAGGCCGCGGAGGACGGCCGCGAGGGCGGCGGCGAGCCCGTCGCCGTTGCCTGCCCCGATCGCATCCGCGACCACGAGGACGGGCGGCGCGTCGGTGCCCGTCTGCTCGAACGACATGAGCTCGCCGTGGTGGGCGGTCTGCCGCCAGGCGATCCTGCGGATTCCGTCGCCCTTCTCGTAGGGCCGCACGCTCGTGCGGTCCTGCTCGGACGTGCGCTCGGCGATGCGCGCCAGCGGCCGCCCGGCGACGTGACGGAGCAGCTCGGGGCTCACGACGGGTGGGACGCGCAGCTCGCGGTCGGAGGGCTCGACGCGCGTGGCGCGCCAGAACCCGAAGGCGTCCGACCAGGTCACGCGCACGCTCCGCTGGCGGTAGAGGCCGCGCCGCGCGCCGGGGGCGGACAGGCTCTCGACGACCTCGCCGCGCTGGTCGACGCGCACCCAAGACTCGGCGCGCGAGCTCGCCTCGAAGAGGGCGGAGCCGGCCCGAGCGCCCACGGCCCGGGCGAGAAGGACCTCGGCGAGCCCAAGTGCGCAGGAGGCGAGCAGGGCGATGCCGGCGGCCCCCGGGGCGAGCCAGCCGCCGACCAGGCCGGCGGCGAGCAGCCCGGAGCCGATCAGGAGCTGGGCCGCGCCGCGGCGCGTGAGGGCCAGCGGCCGGGCGTTCTTCTCGCCCCGCACTCCCATCAGCGACGCGAGCCCGGGGCGCTCACCCGTGAGATGACGCGCGCGAGGACGGCGCGCTGCTGCTCTGCCTGCGGGGTGCCGGGGATGGCATCGCGCAGCACGAGGCGGTGCGCGAGCACGGCGGGGGCGAGCGTGCGGACGTCCTCGGGGAAGACCGCCGTCCTCCCGTCGAGCAGGGCGTGCGTGCGGCTGACGGCGAGCAGGGCGAGTCCGGCGCGCGGGGAGGCCCCGAGCCTGACCTCGGGGGCGCGGCGCGTGGCGTCGAGGATGGCGAGGGCGTAGTCGGCGACCTCCTCGCTCACGTGCACGCCCGACGCGAGCGCGCGGAACACCCGGACGTCGGCGAGGTCGCAGACGGGCCTCACGCGCGAAACCGGGTCCGTGCCCGACGCGCCGACGAGCATGGCGCGCTCGTCGGCGGGCGCGGGGTAGCCCAGGCTCGCACGCACCATGAAGCGGTCGAGCTGCGCCTCGGGAAGCGGGTAGGTCCCCTCCATCTCGACGGGGTTCTGGGTCGCCAGGACGAAGAAGGGGTCGGGCAGGTCGTAGGTGGTGCCGTCCACGGACACCCGCCGCTCCTCCATGGCCTCGAGCAGGGCCGACTGCGTCTTGGGGTTGGCGCGGTTGATCTCGTCGGCGAGCACCACGTCCGAGAAGACCGGGCCGGGGTGGAAGGTGAAGGCGCGCGCCTGCGGGTCCCAGACGCTGACGCCGGTGAGGTCGCTCGGGAGCATGTCGGGCGTGAACTGGACGCGGGTGACGCGCGCGTTGACGGCGCGGGCGAGGGCGCGGGCGAGCGTGGTCTTCCCGACGCCCGGCACGTCCTCGAGCAGCAGGTGTCCGCCGGAGAGCAGACACATCACCGAGAGGGCGATCGTCTCCTTGCGGGTGCTGAGCGTCGCGGCGAGCTGCTCGGCGATCGCGTGGCCGAGACGGGCGGCGGAGGTCGCGTCGGTCCCGGCGGATGCTGGCGCGTGGTTGGCGTGGTTGGGGTTCATGGACGCACCTCCTTGCGGGTGGATATATCTAGTGTCGTTGTTACGAGCCTGAAAGCCGCTCCCCGGGGCAGCTAATCGGTGAGCGGCGAATTGCTATGCTAGGGGTTCGGTGGTTCCGCCGAATGCGAAGGACGGGGGAGACATGGTCAAGTTGCTGGTTCTCGTTCGGCACGGTGCGCCCGAGGCGACGTCGCCCACGGGCTCCGACCTCGACCGCAGGCTCACGGAGTCGGGCGCCCGCTCGCTCAGGGCCGCCTATCCCCGCACCTTCTCCCTGCTCGGCGACGCCGCGCAGGTCCGCGTCTGGAGCAGCCCCGCCGTGCGCGCCCTCGAGACGGCCGACGTGGTCGCCGCCGCGGTGGGCGTCGAGGACATCGAGGTCCGCCAGTCGCTCTACGCCCAGGACGGAGCGACCTTCCTCGCCGAGCTCGAGGCGGTCGACGTGCCGTGCGTGATCGCCGTGGGGCACGCTCCCTTCGTGGACACGCTCGCCGCGCGCATGGTCGGCACCTGCCCGCCCTTCGGCAAGGGGACCGCCGTCGCCATCGACCTGCCCGAGGGCCCCGCCCGTCGCGGCGTCCTGCGCTGGTACGTGGCCGGTCCCGAGTGCGCCTCATGGGAGGAGCTCGCGCTCGTGGAGCGCGCCCTGGCCGACTCCGCGAAGGACCTCGCGGGCAGCGCCAAGGCGTTTCTCGCCAGCCCGGACGAGCCGTCGAGGCTCCTGGAGTTTAGGGTGGCCATCCGCCGCGTGCGCTCCCTCCTGCAGTTCCTCGCGCCGTGGCAGGGCAAGAAGCAGAACCGGCGCTGCGAGCACGTCCTCAAGGAGCTGCAGGTTGCCTCTGCCCGCCTGCGTGCCCTCGACATCCTCTCCGACGCCGTGGACGGCCTCGTGGAGAGCGGCGAGCTGGGCGAGAACTGCCTGCTGCCGATGGCGTGCGCCAAGGAGCGCGCGCTCGAGTGCTCGTCGCTCGTCACGCTGATGCGCAAGCACAACGCCGCGAAGGACCTCAAGCGCCTCGCCCGCGACCTCGGCTGTCTCAGCTGGAAGTCCAAGGTCGCGGAGCGCGGGCTCACCGCCGAGGACTTCCGCGCGCGCTTTGACGCCCAGTTCAACGAGGTCGACGAGGGCCTCTTTGGCCTCGACCTGCGCGACGGCGACGCCGTGTACGTGGCGCGTCGCGACACCAAGGAGATGCGCTACGTGGCCGAGCGCCTGGGCGAGGTCCTGGGCCCCGACCGCGCGCAGATGGGCGAGTACCTCGACGAGATCCAGCGCGAGCTGGGCGCCCTCTCGGATGCCCGCAGCAACAAGCAGCTCGCCGAGGAGTGCGCCAAGAGCCCGCGCTTCCGCGGCGTGCGCGCCGACCTCGGCGTGGTGGCGCGCGACCAGGCCGAGGTCGTCTCGGCCATCACGTCCGGCATGGAGCGGCGCGAGGCCGACGGGCGCCCCGCCCGCACCTCCGACGTCGTCGACGACGAGGAGGAGTAGGCGTGGGCGAGCTGAGCGCGCGGGAGGGCTGGCGCGTCGAGCGTGACTCGATGGGCGAGATGTACGTGCCGGAGGGGGCCCTCTGGGGCGCCCAGACCGAGCGCAGCCACGAGAACTTCCCGATCGGCACCGAGCGTATGCCCGAGGAGATCGTGCGCGCGTTCGCCCTGGTGAAGAAGGCGGCCGCGCGCGCCAACTGCGGTCTTGGCCGCCTTGCTCCCGAGGCGTGCGACCTCATCTGCGCCGCCGCCGACGAGGTTCTTCTCGGCGCCCATGACGACGACTTCCCGCTTGTGGTGTGGCAGACGGGCTCGGGCACCCAGTCCAACATGAACATGAACGAGGTGCTGGCCAACCGCGGCAACCAGCTCGCGGCCGAGAAGGGCGTGGAGCTGGAGAAGCCGCTCCACCCCAATGACTCGGTCAACATGAGCCAGTCCTCCAACGACACCTTCCCCACGGCCATGCACGTGGCCGCGGCGCTCGCCGTGACGGGGCGCCTGCTCCCTGCGATCGACCAGCTCACGGCCACGCTCCGCCGCCTCGAGGAGGAGAACGAGGGCGTGGTCAAGAGCGGGCGCACCCACCTGCAGGACGCGGTGCCCATCTCGTTCTCCCAGGAGATCTCCGGCTGGCGCGGCCTGCTCGAGGGCTCGCGCGAGGAGCTTCTCGCCGCGATGCCGGGGCTCTATCGCCTGGCGCTCGGCGGCACGGCCGTGGGCACGGGCCTCAACGCGCCGGCGGGCTTCGACGAGGCCGTGGCCGCGGAGCTCGCCGAGCTCACCGGGGAGCCCTTCGAGACCGACCCCAACAAGTTCCGCGCGCTCACGGGCAAGGACGCGCTCGTGTTCTCCCACGGCGCCGTGAAGGGCCTCGCCGCCAACATGATGAAGATCGCCAACGACGTGCGCTGGCTCGCCTCGGGCCCGCGCCTCGGCCTCGGCGAGATCACGATCCCGGCCAACGAGCCGGGCAGCTCCATCATGCCGGGCAAGGTCAACCCCACCCAGTGCGAGGCCGTCACCATGGTGGCCGTGCAGGTCATGGGCAACGACGCCGCGATCGGGATGGCCGCCTCCCAGGGCAACTTCGAGCTCAACGTCTTCATGCCGGTGATCGCCTACAACTACCTGCAGTCCGTGCGGCTCCTCGCCGACGCGATCGTCTCGTTCGACGAGCGCTGCGCGAGCGGCATCCGCGCCAACCGAGAGAGGATGGACGAGAACCTCCACCGCTCGCTCATGCTGGTGACCTGCCTCAACCCCCACATCGGCTACGACAACGCCGCGCGCGTGGCCAAGAAGGCCTTTGCCGAGGGGACCTCCCTCAAGGAGGCCTGCGTGTCGCTGGGGCTTCTCACCCCGGAGCGCTTCGACGAGGTCTTCCACCCCGAGCGGATGGTGTAGCCGCCACGCCCTTCTCGCCGCGCCCCCGTCCGCCCTTCTCGCCGGAATAACACGCAGAATCACCTTAAATCTTATATATCCGCAGTTGGGTTTTTCGGAAAAGTCCGATTCTGCGTGTTAATCCTGAGGCATCGCGCCCGCCGCGCCGTCTGCCCACAGCACGTGCCGCGCTATCATGGAGCGAGCCTACGAAAGGAGCCCCATGAGCGAGCAGAGCATCGGCACCCGCTGCGTCCAGGCCGGCTACACGCCGGGCGACGGCGAGCCGCGCCAGATTCCCATCGTCCAGTCCACCACCTTCAAGTACGCCACCTCCGAGCACATGGGTCAGCTCTTTGACCTCGAGGCGGAGGGCTACTTCTACACGCGCCTGCAGAACCCCACCAACGATGCCGTCGCGGCCAAGATCGCCGCGCTCGAGGGCGGCGCCGCGGCCATGCTCACGAGCTCCGGCCAGGCGGCCAACTTCTTCGCGCTCTTCAACATCTGCGAGGCGGGCAGCCACGTCGTGGCGAGCTCGGCCATCTATGGCGGTACCTACAACCTGATCGCGCACACCATGGCCAAGATGGGCATCGAGTCCACGTTCGTCTCGCCCACCTGCACGCCCGAGGAGCTCGAGGCGGCCTTCCGCCCCAACACACGCGCCGTCTTTGGCGAGACGATCGCCAACCCCGCGCTCGACGTGCTGGACATCGAGCGCTTTGCGAGCGCAGCCCACGCGCACGGCGTGCCGCTGATCGTGGACAACACGTTCCCCACGCCCGTCTTCTGCCGCCCCATCGAGTGGGGCGCGGACATCGTGACCCACTCCACCACCAAGTACATGGACGGCCATGGCGTGGGCGTGGGCGGCGCGATCGTGGACTCCGGCAACTTTGACTGGATGGCGCACGCGGACAAGTTCCCCGGCCTCACGACCCCGGACGAGTCCTACCACGGCATCGTCTACGCCGAGAAGTTCGGTCAGGCCGGCGCCTTCATCACCAAGGCGACCTCCCAGCTCATGCGCGACCTCGGCTCCATCCAGAGCCCGCAGAACGCGTTCTACCTCAACATGGGCCTCGAGAGCCTGCACGTGCGCATGCCTCGTCACTTTGAGAACGGCCTCGCCGTGGCGGAGTACCTCGCGGGCTCCGACAAGGTGACCTCGGTGCGCTTCCCGCACCTGGCCGGCGACCCGTACCACGAGCTCGCCCAGAAGTACCTGCCCGAGGGCGGCTCCGGCGTCGTGTCCTTCGAGCTGGCCGGAGGCCGTGCGGCTGCCGAGAAGTTCATGGCGGCGCTGCGCCTCGCCGCGATCGAGACGCACGTGGCCGACGCACGCACCTGCTGCCTGCACCCGGCCTCCGCGACGCACCGCCAGATGAACGACGAGGAGCTGGTCGCGGCCGGCATCTCCCCGGCCATGGTGCGCTTCTCGTGTGGCCTGGAGGACAGTGCCGACCTCATCGCCGACATCGAGCAGGCCCTCGCCGCGATCTAGCGGGGCGGGTTTCTCGCGCGTTTCCGCCGCATGGCGGTGCGTTGCGAGGCCGCGTCAAAGGTTTCTATCTCGCCGCGCGGAGGTTACCTTCCGCGCGGCGAGTCGTTTCTCGGCGCTGAAAGGGAGCAGCATCGGTCGGGTCACGTCCGCGCGACCGAGGAGGCTCTCATGTATGACAGCGGATCGACGGCCTTCATGCTCGTCTGCACGATGCTCGTCCTGTTCATGACCCCGGGGCTCGCGTTCTTCTACGGCGGTCTCGCCCGCCGCAAGAACGTGGTCAACACCATGCTCATGTGCTTTGCCGCCATCGGCGTGGTGGGACTCGTCTGGGTCCTGGCCGGCTGGTCGTTCGCCTACGGCGGCGACGGCTCGCTCTCGTGGTTTGGAGGCTTTGACCAGCTGGGGCTCACCAATGTGGTCAACGGCATGCTGGCCGAGAAGGACGCGGTGCCGGAGGGCGTGGCCTATCCGAGCATACTTGACGTGACCTTCCAAATGGCCTTTGCCATGATCACCGCCGCGATCGTCACGGGTTCGGTGGCCGGCCGCATGCGCTTTGGCGCGGTCGTGGCGTTTCTCGCCGCGTGGGTGCTCGTGGTGTACGCGCCGCTCGCGCACATGGTGTAGGGCGGGGAGGGCTCGCTCATTGGCGACGTGATCGGCGCGCTCGACTTTGCCGGCGGTGACGTGGTCCACATAAGCTCGGGCGTCACGGGCCTGCTGCTCTGCCTGGCGCTTGGCGGCCGTCGCGGCTTTGGTCTCACGAGCTACCGTCCGCACAACGTGCCGTTCGTCGCCCTGGGCGCGGGCCTTCTGTGGTTCGGGTGGTTTGGGTTCAACGGCGGCTCCGAGTTCGCGGCCGACGGCACGGCTGCCCTGGCGATTCTCAACACGGTCGTCTCCAGCGCGGCGGGCCTGGTCTCCTGGCTGGTGGTCGAGCGCGTCGCCACGGGCAAGCCCTCGCTCGTGGGCGGCTGCACCGGGCTGGTTGCGGGGCTTGTGGTG
Organism: Olsenella sp. An270; assembly: GCF_002159735.1. Taxonomy (GTDB): domain Bacteria; phylum Actinomycetota; class Coriobacteriia; order Coriobacteriales; family Atopobiaceae; genus Thermophilibacter. Next base: position 51,302 of record NZ_NFJF01000005.1, on the reverse strand, counting down.
GTGACGCCGGGCGCGGGTTTCGTGGAGCCGTGGGCGGCCGTGGTTATGGGGCTTCTCGTCTCTCCTGTCTGCTACCTTGCCATTTCGCACCTCAAGGCGCGCCTTGGCTATGACGACGCGCTCGACGCCTTTGGCTGCCACGGCGTGGGCGGCATCCTGGGCGGGCTGCTCACCGGCCTCTTCTGCGTGCCCGAGCTCTCGTGGACCGGACAGGGCGGGCTGCTCTACACCGGTGATCCGTCTCTCATGGTGAGCCAGGTCCTCGGCATTGTGGTGACCCTCGCCATAGTGGTTGTGCTCGACCTCGTTCTCATCGGGGCGCTGCGTCTCGTCTTCCGAGGCCAGCTGCGCGTGAGCGACCGCGACGAGGCGCTTGGCCTTGACGTCGCCGAGCACGGCGAGAGCGCCTACCCCGCCTTCACCGGTCTTGACGCCTGAACTCACGATAAGGAGCCAGTTATGAAGAAAGTGACCGCCATCATCCGTCCGGAGAAGCTCGAGGAGCTCAAGGACGAGCTCAACCAGCGCGGGCTTCACGGCATGACCGTCTACGAGGTCTTGGGCTGCGGGACCCAGCATGGCTGGAGCGAGTACTACCGTGGGCGTGAGGTCATGCTCAACATGATCCCCAAGGTCAAGGTCGAGCTTGTCGTCAACAACGCACAGGTGGACGCCCTTATCGACCTCATTTGCGAGGTCGCGCGCACCGGCGAGGTCGGCGACGGAAAGATCTTCGTCTACCCGGTGGAGGAGTGCGTGCGAATCCGCACCGGCGAGCGCGGCGTCAAAGCCGTCTGACCCTGGCGGCCCCTCCGCTTGGCCCCTCTTCGGGGCCCGGGTTCACGTCTTGGCTGCCCAAGAGGAAACTCGCAGGTGAGTGTCGCTCACCTGCGGGTTTTCGGTTCGTGACTGCGTGTGGCGCCGCTACTCGACCTCGAGGAGCTCGATGTTGAAGTTGAGCGCCTTGCCGGCCATCTCGTGGTTCATGTCAAAGGTGATGTTGCCGTCCTCGACGGCCGCGACCACGGCGGGGAAGGGCTGACCGGTGGGGGAGGAGAGCATCACGCGGTCGCCGGCGGAGAGCTCCTCGGCGCCGGGCATGGCGGAGACGGGCACGGTCTGGACGAGGCGCTCGTCGCGCTCGCCGTAGGCCTCGGCGGGCTCCAGACGCACGTCAACGACCTGGCCGACCTCCATCTCGCGCACGGCCTCGTCAAAGCCCTTGATCATCTGGCCGGCCATGCAGGTGAACGCAAGCGGCTCGCCGCGGTCGCGCGAGGAGTCGAACTTCGTTCCGTCGTCGAGCGTGCCCACGTAGTGGACCTTGACCTTCTTGCCCTCGTTGCTCATGTCTCTCCCGTCTCTGGGGTCCGTTGCACAGACCCCAGATTCTGACAGAAGCCCCGCGCGGACGCTAGCCGCGTTCCGCCCGCTCCCAGATTGGGTCACAATAGCGCTCGCTCAGGACCTGCTCGCGCAGGGCGTTCCAACCGTCGTCGGTCAGCAGGTCTGGTCCGAGTGCCGTCCCGAGGACCCCCTCGACCATGGAGCGGTCAAAGACGCGCAGGTCAACGTCATAGCTGCCGTCGTCCGGCTCCGTTTCGATCAGGCTCACCTGGTCGAGGCCGTCGATCGTGCTCATGAGCGCGACGACGTCATAGACGAGCGCGCGGTCAACGTGGTCGTCATCGTGCGCCAGGAGGTCGCGGTCCTGGTAGTTGTAGTAAATCTCGAGCGTTCCCGCCCCGGCGTCCGGCGTGACGGCGCTCACATACCCGCCGACCGGAAGCGACCGCACGATCTCCTCGACGCGCGAGGCGTCCCCGAGTCCGGTTCCCGCATAGACGGAAAGCTCGCTGGGGGAGTGGTCCTGGACCTCGGCCAGAAGCCCGGTTTCGCTCTGGGAGGGCGCCCCGTGACGGTTGCCCGTGCCGTCCTGCTGGTCCGTGCTCGTGGTGGAATCGGTGGGCTGCTCGAGCGTCACGACGAGAGAGTCCTCGGCGTTGGTGGAGACGTCGCGGGCGGCGTCCGCGCTCACGACGTTGAACACCGTCACCACGATCATTCCAGCAACCAGCACGCCCGCGACCACAACGGTGACGATCGCCCAGGTCGGCCAGTGCTTTTGCTGTGTGGTCGGCGCGGTCGCGGCTGCGGGCGCCGGGTCGGCCGCGGGCGCTGGCGGCTGCGCCGCGGGCGCGACGACCGTGGCGTCGACGGCCGGCTCGTCCTTCTCGCCCAGCATGTCCTCGACGCCCGTCACGGCCTCGCAGGTTCGGCGGTATGCCTCGTCCTCGCTCATGCCCTGGGCGACGTAGTCGTCGAAGCGCGCGGTGAGGTTGCCGTAGATCTCCTCCTTGAGCTCGATGGTCTCGGCGTCGAGCGTGCGACCCTCGAAGAGGTGCTCGACGTACATCCTGATGTCGCTCCTGCCGCTCATTTGCTGCCTCCGCTCTGCCTGAGAAGTCGGTCGATGATGGTCCTGGCGCGGACCCAGCGCGCGGTCGCCTCCTCGAGCTCGTCGCGACCGTCCTTGGTGATGTGGTAGTACTTGCGCCGGGCTCCCTGGGACTCGCTGCCCCAGTAGCTCTCCACGAGCCCCTGCCCCTCGAGGCGCTTGAGGCTCGTGTAGAGCGAGGGCTCCTTCATCTCGTACGCGCCCTGGCTCGTGCTCGCGACGTCCTTGAGGATCTCGTACCCGTAGGAGTCGCCGTTCGAGAGCGTGCTCAGCACGATGGCGTCGATGTTGCCCCTGATGAGCTCGCTCTCTGCGTCCCTCGTTGCCATGACACCTCCCTCTTCGTCCTGACTGAGAGCATCGTACCCAACATTACTATGTGTGTCGATATACCATCTGAGAAATATAATTATGAGTGACACTGTTTTGGGGGTGAGCGGCGCGTGGCGCGATGCGGTATCCTCTTTGCGAGGGGCGCGACCGAGGGAGGTGCGGCATGGGCAAGGAGCGCGACGGATTCGTGGGGGTCTTCGACTCCGGCGTCGGCGGCATCAGCGTGCTGCGCGCGCTCGTCGCCGAGCTCCCGCACGAGGACTTCCTCTTCTTCGGCGACTCCGCGAACGCCCCCTATGGCGAGAAGACCGAGGCCCAGGTACTCGACCTCTCGCGCGACATCGCCGAGCGCCTCATCGCGGAGGGCGCCAAGGCGATCGTGATTGCCTGCAACACCGCGACGTCCGTGGCGGCGTCGACGCTGCGCTCCGCCCATCCCGACGTTCCCATCGTGGGAATCGAGCCTGCGCTCAAGCCCGCCGCGCGCGCCCTGCCGCACGGCACGATACTCGTGATGGCGACCGAGGTGACGCTGCGTCTGGAGAAGTATCACGAGCTCGTGCGGACCTGGGGAGGGGAGTGCGAGGTCGTTCCCGTTCCCTGCCCGGGGCTCGCGGCGCGCATCGAGCTCGGGGACCTCGACGCCCCCGACCTGCGGGAGATGCTCGAGGGTTATGTGGGCTCGTACGCGGGCAAGGTCGACGGCGTGGTGCTCGGATGCACCCACTATCCCTTCGTCCGTCGGCACATCGCCGAGGTCCTGGGCGCCGACGTGCGCTTCTTCGACGGCGGTGCCGGCACCGCGCGCCAGCTCAGGGCACGTCTCGCCGACGCCGGTCTGCTCGCCGGTCGCGACCGCCCCGGGCGCGTCGAGTTTGCCTCGAGCCTGGACACGCCCGAGGAGCTGGCGCTCTACGAGAGGTTCTTCTCGCTCTCGTGCTAGCCGCTCATTGTCTGGGTACTTTTTTGCTGACCCTCAAAGTAGGGGCGACTGGACGCTCAAAAACGCACAGGTAGAAAAATGGCACCTCCCAAGTCGTACTTGAGAGGTGCCGAAAAAAGTACCCAGACAACGAACGGGGCGCTCTGCTATGCGCGCTTCTCGCCCCAGAAGAAGAGGGCGACGGTGCCCGGGCCGGTGTGGACGCCGATGGTTGCGCCGATGGGGAAGATCTCCACCTTGCCGTCGAGCTTGGGGAACTTCGCCTCGATGCGGTTGGCGACCTCGCGGGCGTCATCCTCGCACTCGGACTGGGAGATGAAGCACTTGCCGGAGTAGTCGAGGCCGCCCTCGGCGAGCTCCTCCATCTTCTCCACCACGCGGTTCACGGCCTTCGCCTTGGTGCGGATCTTCTCCTTGACGGCGAGCGAGCCATCGGGCTCCACGTCCATGACCGGGCAGATCTTGAGCATGCCGCCCACGAGGCCAGCGGCCTTGGAGATGCGCCCGCCGCGCACGAAGAACGTGAGGTCGGACGAGAAGAACCAGTGCTGGACCTCGCTCTTGTGCTCCTCGGCCCAGGCGGCGAGCTCGTCGATGCCCATGCCGGAGCCGCGCAGGTCGGCCATCCTGTCCATGAGCAGGCCGTAGCCGGAGGAGGCGGCCAGCGAGTCGATTACGACGACCTTGCGGTCGGGGTACTTCTCGGCGAGCTGGTCGCGTGCGGTGCAGGCGGAGTTGTAGGTCCCCGAGATGCCGGTGGAGAGCGTCACGTGCAGGACGTCCTTGCCGTCGGCCAGGAACTTCTCGAAGTGCTCCATGTAATCACCGGCGCTGATCTGCGAGGTCTTGGCCTCCGCGCCGGCGAGCATCTTGGCGTAGAGCTCGGCGGGGGCGTTCGTGGCGCCAAAGTCGTCCTTGCAGACCTCGCCGTTGAGGTAGTAGTTGAAGAAGATGTACTTGATGTTGCGGCTCTCGAGCCAGTCGTGCGTGAGGTCGGCCGTCGAGCAGCAGCTCAGAACGTAGTCGGGCATGGTACCTCCTTCGATTGTTGTGCGCCCGTCCAGCATAGCGCACTCCACGTTCGAGTTAGAGGCCCATCTCCGCCTTGAGGCGGGCCAGCTCGTCCTCGACAGCGGCGTCGTTCACAGCGCCGTCGTACTTGGCGGCCAGGGTCTCGGCGTCGTCGACGGGCTCGGTGTTGAGCTCGGCCATGGCGTCGGCGGTGTCGAGCGCGCGGTCGGCCTTCTCCTCCATGCGGTTGAACGCCTCGATGGCGCTCTCGGCCTTGTCGGCGCCGGAGGTGAAGCCGGCGACCTTCTCCTGCGTCTCGGCGACGGCCATCTTGGCCTTGATCGTCTCGCGGCGGCTCTTGAGGTCCTCGATGTCGCTCACGAGCTTGTCGTGCATCTGGCGCATCTTCTCGGCGTTGGCGTGCGCGGCGTCGGCCGCCTTGGCGAGCTCGGCGCCGGCGGTCGCGAGCTTCTGCTTCTTGCCGAGGAACACGCGGGCGTCGCCCTCGTTGCCGGCGGAGAGCGCCTTCTTGGCGAGCTCCTCCATGCGCGCGACCTCCTCGGCGTTGGCGTCGACGGCGCGCTTGGTGCGGGCCTCCTCTGCCATGACGCCGGCGGTCTCGCGCTTGACGTCGGCGAGCGACTCGGTGAGGTCGACGAGGTACTGGTCGACCATCTTGGCCGGGTCCTCCGCCTTGTCGAGCAGCTCGTTGATGTTGGCCTTCACGATCGTGGTGAAGCGGTCCAGAATCCCCATGTCAGTCCCTTTCTAGTCCTTGTCACCCGTGATGGGTCCATCGTCCTCGTACTTGTCTGCGAGGTCCTCCACGTCCTTGTCGCCAAACTTCTCGAGTGGCGTGTTGAGGATTTCCTCCATCCTCTCCTTCTCCTCGGCCTCCTTCGCCTTGCGCCGCTTCACGACGTAGGCGATGCCAAAGCCCGCCGCAACGACGACCGCGACGACGCCCGCGGCGACGAGGAACGTCTGGTCGCGCTCCTCGTCCTCGGCGGCGGCCATGATGCGCTCCGCCGTCTTAGAGAAGGCGTCCGAGAAGACCTCCTCGTCGGTGTCGGCGTTGTTGTAGGCGTAGTCCAGCTCGTCGGCAAGGATGCCCAGCGCCTCGGAGTCCATTATCGCCGAGGCGGCGGTGCCGACCGTATACCCGCAGTTGAACGTCCCGTCACCTGCGTCGCAGAAGACGAGCAGGAGGTGCCCCTCGTCGGAGAAGAGCTCGTCGTAGAGCGCGTCCGAGGTGCTCTGGAGCTCGCTGCCCGAGGTGGTCTGGCCGTTGGGGAGTATGTAGACGTAGGGCTGGACGCCGGTGCGCTCGTAGAACTCCTCGAGTCCGTCGAGGAGCCTGCCGGCGCTGTGGATCCAGTCGCCGTCGGCATCGGTGTAGTAGTCGGTCTTGGTGACGGCGCTTGCGGGGAGCTTCTCGCGCACGGTGTCGGAGTCGACCTGCTGCGAGTACGACGACTGGCCGTAGGAGCCGCCGTAGGAGCTGCCGTAGGAACCGCCGCCGCACAGGGAGAGGGACGTGGTGAGCACGGCGATGAGCAGCGCGGCCATGACGAGGCCGAGGATGCCGCCCGCGCAGCCCCCGCAGCCGCAGCCCCCGCCCGTGGAGACGGGCACGCCCATGGTGGGACGCGGGCGCGAGAAGCCCCCGAAGAACGGGACGCCCATGCCAAAGCGCGGTCGCGGCGACCCCCAGCCGCCCGCGGGCTGCGGGCCAAAGCCGCCGTTCACGGGGCCGCCGGATCGTCCGCCGGAACGGAACCCGCCGCCGGAGAAGCTGCCCGAGCGGCGCCCGCCGCCCGAGAAGCCGCCGACGCGGCCCCCTCCACCGGAACGTCCCCCTCCGCCAGACCTACCCATGTGGCGCCCTTCTCGCGAGGTTTACCTCTCTAGAGTATGACCGATTTGACGCTCCAGGGCTCGGCTCGCCTCCTCCTCGGCGACAAGCGCGGCGATCTCGCGCCGTCGGACGAGCGCGATGGCGGCGGGCATGAGGAGCACGAGCAGGCTGGCGAGGACGAGGGTGCCCTGCACGCCCAGGACCTCGGCGAGCGCGGGGGCGCACAGGAGCGGGGCCACGCCGGCGACGTTGTTGCCAAACCCGAGGACGGCGTTGACGCGACCGAGCGCAGCGAGCGGCGCGTGGGACTGGACGAGCGTGTTCAGCAGCGGCGTGAGCATGCCAAACGCCACGCCGAGAAGAACCTGCCCCACGGACGCCGCCACGACCCAGGAGGTGCCCACGTAGAGGAGGGCGAAGGCGCCCTCGGACGCGAGCACGAGCAGCAGGGTGCGGACGTTGACGCGGCGCGACGGGAGCCTCATGACGAGCATCGACCCCACGACGCCGCCCACGCCGGCCGCCGCCGAGAGCCACCCCATCCATTCGACGTCCACCTGCAGCACGTCGCGATAGTAGAGCGACTCGAGCGGGTCGAAGGCCCCGTAGCCGAGAAACGAGAAGAAGCAGCTCCAGAACAGGAGCGCGAGCGCGGGGGACCCAAAGACTGCGGCGAAACCCGCTCGCAGCGAGTCGTCCCCGGTGGACGCGGACTCCTTGCCCGCATGGGGGTCGCGCGCGGGACGAAAGCCCAACGCGGGCACGGCCGAGAGGAGCGCACAGACGCCGAGCAGCCAGAAGACCGCCTGCGGCGAGGCGACCGAGGAGACGAACCCGCCGAGGAGCGGCCCCACGATCACGGCGACGTTGGAGACGGTGTAGATGACCGAGTTCATGGTCTTGAGCTCGTCGGCGTCGTCCGTTAGGTAGGCGGGGAACGACTTTGCCACGAGGTCGCCCAGGCCCCAGGAGGCGCCGAGCAGCGCGGCGCCCGCGAGCACGCCGAGGACGCTCTGCGAGAGCAGCTGGTAGAGGACGGAGGTGAGGGTGAGCGCCGCCACCACAACGAAGAAGAAGCGCCGCGGGCCCACGCGGTCGAGCAGCGGCCCGCCGACGAAGGAGCCCAGGACGATGCAGCCGTTAAGCAGCACGATGCCGAGCGCGTTCTCGGTCACGCCGCCGCCGAAGGCGTAGGTGAGCGTGCCCACCACGCCGATGAAGTAGGCGCACTGCATGCCGAGGTAGACCAGCAGCCGCATGACGACGAGCCGCAGCGCGGCGGGGGAGAGCGACCTCAGGCTGGCGCGGAGGGACATGTCGGGCGCGCTAGGCGAGCCCGGGTGCGGAGCGCAGCGTGGCGGAGCGCTCGACGAGGGCGCCGACGGCCTCGTAGGGCTCCCAGACGCCCTCGACCGTGGCGTCCATCGGGCACTGCCCGTTCTTCGCGCGGTTCTGGATGTGCGGCACGAGCGTGTCGTAGCTCGTCGCGATCCCCGCGGCGAGAAGGACGGCGCGGCCGGTCCAGGACATGACGGGGGAGAAGACGGCGTCGGGGCCGAGCACCGCGTAGAGCAGCGCGGGAGCCTTGCCCACGACCTTGTCGGCGACCGAGAAGCCCGTGAGGTCGCGACCCTCGCGCACCCATGCTAGGAGGGGCTTGATGCCGCGGTCGGTCACGGTGATGACCTCCTCGCCGCGGACGGCGACGAGCGTGGCGTCGCGGTTGGCGATCAGCAGGGCTCGGGCGAGGTCGAGGTCGGTGAGATCCATGTCTTCATCCCTCCCGGTCACAGGGTGAATTCAAGTCCGCGGGCACTCTACCATAACGGCCGACCCCGTCGCCGACCGCTCGCCGATTTCGTCGACGAGGGCACCTTTGTCATGAAGAGCGGGCCGCCACCCGGGGGTGACGGCCCGCAAGCGACGCGATGTCGGGCGCGCTACTCGTTCAGAGCGGCGTTGACGGCGACGGCGCAGGCGACGGTCGCACCGACCATGGGGTTGTTGCCCATGCCGATGAGGCCCATCATGTCGACGTGCGCGGGCACCGAGGAGGAGCCGGCGAACTGGGCGCTGGAGTGCATGCGGCCCATGGTGTCGGTCATGCCGTAGGAGGCAGGGCCGGCGGCCATGTTGTCCGGGTGCAGGGTGCGGCCGGTGCCGCCGCCGGAGGCGACGGAGAAGTACTTCTTGCCGGCGAGCACGCGCTCCTTGAAGTAGGTGCCGGCAACCGGGTGCTGGAAGCGCGTCGGGTTGGTGGAGTTGCCGGTGATGGAGATGTCGACGTTCTCGTGCCACATGATGGCAACGCCCTCGCGGACGTCGTCGGCGCCGTAGCAGTTGACCTCGGCGCGCGGGCCGTCGGAGTACGGGATCTTCTCGACGATGTTGAGCTCGCTCGTGAAGTAGTCGAACTGGGTCTTCACGTAGGTGAAGCCGTTGATGCGGGCGATGATCTGGGCGGCGTCCTTGCCGAGGCCGTTCAGGATGACGCGCAGCGGCTTCTTGCGGGCCTTGTTGGCGTTGAGCGCGATGCCGATGGCGCCCTCGGCGGCCGCGAAGGACTCGTGGCCGGCCAGGAAGCAGAAGCACTCGGTGTCGTCACCGAGGAGCATGGCGCCCAGGTCGCCGTGGCCCTTGCCGACCTTGCGGTCCTCGGCCACGGAGCCGGGGACGCAGAAGGCCTGGAGGCCCTCGCCGATCATGGCGGCGGCCTCAGAGGCGCTCTTGGCGCCCTTCTTGATGGCGATGGCGCAGCCGCAGACGTAGGCCCACTTGGCGTTCTCGAACGCGATGGACTGGACGCCCTCGACGATCTCGCGCGGGTTCACGCCCTTGTCGAGGCAGATCTGCTCGGCCTCCTCGAGGGAGGAGATGCCGTTCTCAGCGAGCACCTTGTTGATCTTGTCGATGCGGCGCTCATAGCCCTCAAACGAAACTGCCATTTGGTTTTCCCTCCCTTTCTACTCGTGAACGGGGAAGACGTTGGCGACCGTGTGGGTCTCCTCGTCCGTGCGCGGGTCGATGTACTTGGCGGCGTTCTCCCACTGGCCGTAGTGGCCCATGGCGCCGGCGATGGCGTCCTCGGGGGTCTTGCCGGCCTTGAGGGCCTCGGTGAACTTGCCGAGGTTCAGGAACTCAAAGGCCACGATCTCGTTGTTCTCGTTGAGCGCCATGCGGGTGACGTAGCCCTGGGCGAGCTCGAGGTAGCGGGCGCCCTTGGCCTTGGTGCCGAACATGGTGCCGACCTGCGTGCGCAGGCCCTTGCCGAGGTCGTCGAGGGAGGCGCCCACGGGCAGGCCGTCCTCGGAGAAGGCGGTCTGGGAGCGGCCGTAGACGATCTGGAGGAACAGCTCGCGCATGGCCACGTTGATGGCGTCGCAGACGAGGTCGGTGTTGAGGGCCTCGAGGATGGTCTTGCCCGGGAGGATCTCGGAGGCCATGGCCGCCGAGTGGGTCATGCCGGAGCAGCCGAGGGTCTCGACGAGGCACTCCTCGATGACGCCCTCCTTGACGTTAAGGGTGAGCTTGCAGGCACCCTGCTGGGGCGCGCACCAGCCCACGCCGTGCGTGAGACCGGAGATGTCCTTGATCTCCTTGGCCTGGACCCACTTGCCCTCCTCGGGGATGGGCGCGGGGCCGTGATATGCGCCCTTGGCGACGGGGCACATATTCTCGACTTCTGCGGAATACTGCATGTAATGCTCCTCTCCGTGGTGTTGAGGTCGGTGCCATGCGACCGGCCTTTGCCAGTCCGGCTCTAGTTTACGGCAAAACGGCGGGCGAGAAGCGCGTGGCGGCGCTATAATTCCGCCCCATGAGTGCCGAGAAGAACATCAATGGCTCCACCCCGTCGTGGGTGTGGAAGCTCGCCCTCGCGGGGGCCGCCGCCATCTGGGGCGGCTCGTTCGTCGTCATGAAGGACACGTTGGACGCCATCCCGCCCGCGTGGCTCATGGGCATCCGCTTCCTGGCGTCCGCCGTGATCGTGGGCGCGCTCTTCTGGCGTCGCCTTCGCGACAACCTCGACGGGAGCCATCTCGCCATGGGAGCGATCCTGGGCCTGGCGTCGGGCGCGGCATTCGTGGTGCAAAACATCGGCCTCGACGACACAACGCCGGGGCGCAACGCCTTCCTCACCGCCACCTACTGCGTCATGACGCCGTTCATCAACTGGGTGGTCACGCGCCGACGTCCCGACGGGGGCAACGTGCTCGCGGCCCTTCTCGCCATCGTGGGCGTGGGGCTGGTGGCGCTCGGCGACGACCTCTCGCTCGCCATGAGCCGCGGCGACTGGATGACGCTCGTTGCCGCGGTGCTCTTTGCCGTGCACATCGTGCTCGTGGCGCGCTTCTCGTCCGCCCATGACGTCATGACGCTCACCGTGGTGCAGCTCGCGGTCAGCGCCCTGGTCGCGCTCGGGACGGCGCTCGTTCTCGAGGTCCCGCCCGCGTCCGAGGCCTTTGCCTCCGCAGACACGTGGTTCTCGCTCGCGTACCTGGTGCTCCTGTCGTCGTGCGTGTGCATGGTGCTCCAGAACCTGGGCCAGGCGCACGTCCCGCCCGCCCAGGCGTCGCTGCTCCTCTCGCTCGAGAGCGTGTTCGCCGTGGTGGCGAGCGTGCTCTTCTACCACGAACTCGTCACGCCGAGGATCGCGCTCGGCTTTGCCACGATCTTCGTCGCCGTGCTCGTGAGCGAGCTCGGACTGGGCCGGCGACGCGGCAAATAGAGGGTCGGGCCGGAGATCGTGCGGGCACCTGACTTCTATGCCGGCTTATGAATAGATTCTCTCTGTCACGAGCACCTAGGGCGGCGGGTCCCACAAAGAAACGCCTGATAGAATTGATTTAGTTAGTAATGTCTGGGCCATTCGCGCCGACAATCTGTTCATAAGTCGGTAAAAATGGCAGGTATCGTGAGAGTTGCTCCGGGAGACCGGGAAGGGGAGCACATGATTCAGGAGTTTGGCGACGAGCACCGCTATGACAACCACTTCGAGCCGCACCAGGCGGGCGAGAAGGACTACCTGCTGCACTTCACCTCCGCCGGCTGCCTCGCGCGCGTGACGCACGTGGGCGGCGCCGACGCGGACGCCGGTGACTCCGGCGAGGTCGTGGAACTGCCGCGCGTCGCGGACTACCCGCGCAGGCCGTCGCAGGTGACCTACCTCTTCTCGCTCGGCGACGAGCGCTTCTTCCTGGCGCTCGACGACCGCGTGAGCGCGCCGGCGGGGTTTGCCTACGAGTCGGTGAACTGGCTGCGCCACGCCGAGCCCCAGCACCTGCTCTTTGCGGCGGCGACGGCCTCGCAGCTCGACCGCTGGTACCGCGACAACCGTTTCTGCGGGCGCTGCGGCGCGCCGACCGAGCTCGCGCCCCGCAGCCGCGAGATCGTGTGCCCGGAGTGCGCCAAGGTGACCTACCCCAAGATCTGCCCCGGCGTCATCTGCGCCGTGGCGCGCGTCGCCGATGACCCCGCCGACGACGCGATCGTGCTCACGCGCTACGCGGGGCGCACGACCGCGCTCTGGGCGCTCGTCGCCGGCTTCACCGAGGTCGGCGAGCCGCTCGAGGACACCGTGCGACGCGAGGTGATGGAGGAGGTGGGCCTGTCTGTCAGGAACCTGCGCTTCTACAAGAGCCAGCCGTGGAGCTTCACCGACACGCTCATGGTCGGCTTCTGGTGCGAGGTCGACGGCGACCCCCAGATCACCGTGGACCGCTCCGAGCTCAAGGAGGCTCGCTGGTTTACCCGAGACGAGATCCCCCTCGAGCGCACGAACGACCGTGCGTCCATGACGGGCGAGATGATCGAGCGCTTCCGCACGATGGGCCGCGCCGCCTGGGAGTAGCTGCCGGGCGCGCCTACTCGCCGACCTCCCCGAGGGCCCGCTCCTCGGCGAGCTCCTCGGGGGTCACGTAGTCGATGATGTCGCCGGGCTTGCACCGGAGAACCTGACAGAGCGCCTCGAGGGTCGAGAAGCGCATGCCCCTGATGTGGCCGTTCTTGATGTTCGACAGATTGACCGTCGAGGTACCCACCCTCTTGGCGAGCTCCGTGGAGGAAATCTTCCTCTCGGCCATGACTCGATCAAGGCGCATGACTATGGGCACGTGATCACCTCTTCCCTTGAGCAGCTTGCACCCATATCTTACGCGATGCTGTCAGAATCCTCCTTGAGAGCGCCGCCGTATCGGACGACCAGCGCGAGACAGAGGAGAAAGACGACCATGGTGATGTCGTCGACCTCGACCCCGGGTGCGTCGGTGACCAGCAGCGGGACCGGCTCCGCAGACACGAGCATGGGGTCCAGGGGCGCGTACATCCCCGAGAGGACCTGCTGCAGGAGCAGGAGCGCGCCCGCCACGGCGAGCCGGGCGGACTGTGCGGGCTCGAACGGGCTGCCGTCGGCAAAGTGCCGCAGGAAGCCTGCGAGCGGCAGGACCTGGAGCGCGGGAACGAGGTTCGACGCGAGCATGACCAGGACCTGCCCGTCGGGGAGCGGACGCAGGGTATCCGTCCCGACCGCCACGTACAGGAGCACGAGGGCGTTGAGCAACATCAGGAGGAACAGCAGGCACATGCACGCCGTGCCGACGGCGGCCGCCCTGCTCGCCCTCCGATAGGATCGGTCGATCTCATCTGTCATGGTTCCTCCTAGACTCCGATGCGGATGCCCGCGATGACGATGCAGGTACGTGCCGTGGCGTTGATCTCAAACAGCATGGTCGTCCACCCCCTCTCCCCTGAACCTACGCGCAAGCTGCTCGCAGAGGCCCGTGTAGTGCGAGCGCGAGAGCTCGCAGTACGGGTCCCTGCCGGAAAGGCTTCCGGTTGCCATGAGGGCGCGTGCGCGGCAGCCGCCCCCGCAGAGGTAGCGGACGTCGCAGGAGGAGCACCCCTCGACGTCGTCGACGCTCGGCATCTCCGCCGTCGCGCCCAGGCTCCCCTCGAACGCGTTGCCCAGGGCAAGCTCGCGCACGTGCAGCATGTGGCAGGGGTAGACCGTGCCGTCCGCGGCAACGCTGAGCGTCCGCCTGCCCGCCCCGCAGGAGCTGCGCGCGCAGAGGGTGGGGAGTGCGGAGGGGTCGAGCGCGTCTCCGGTAGGCCGCACCCCTGCGGGAGGTCGCGTTCCGAGCCGACGGAGCTGCTCGTCCGTGAGCCGCAGCTCGCCGAGCTCGTCCCCAGGTGCCGTGAGCAGGCTGAAGCCGAGGGTGGCCCCCAGCTCCACGGCGAGCCGGCGGTAGCGGGGAATGTCGTCGAGGTTCGCCGCGTGCAGGGTCGGCAGGATGCGCGCCTCGATGCCCGCGTCCCGGATGACCTCGACCGCCCGCACCAGACGCTCGTAGTTCTGGGGCCCGCGCAGCGGCGCCGGGGCGTCCGCCGACGCCCCGTCGAAGGCGACGGCGACGCACGAGACGGCCCCGTGCAGCGCCCGGACGCGGGCCTCGTCCACGAGCAGCCCGTTGGTGAGCACGACGACCTCGGGGATCCCCTTGTCGCACGCCCTCCCGGCGAGCTCGGGGAGGTCGTCTCTCAGGAACGGCTCCCCGCCGGAGATGACGAGGCGGGCGCAGCCGAGGGAGGCGAGGAGGTCGACGGCTCGACAGAGACTCGCGAGGGGAGGGTCAGCCAGGCGGTTCCTGTCGTCCCCCTCGGAGTAGCAGAAGCGGCACGAGAGGTTGCAGCGCTGCGTCACGTGGAGGTAGGTCGAGTCGAGCCTGGTGACCTCCCGCTTCGCCGGGCCGAGGTAGCCGCCGCGCTCCAGGTGCCCGACCAGCTCGTGGCAGCCCTGCGGAACCTCCGCGGGGAAGACCTCCCGCTCGCTCAGCGCGGCGCACAGCCGCGCGCCCTCGCTGGTGAGCCCGATGATCCCGCCCGTCGCGAGGTTCCCCACCATCGGGAGGCCCGCGGGGCTGAGGGTGACGACGTCATCCGAGAAGCGCATACCTTGCCATCCTGACTGTAAAAGTTTATCTCGTACAATTACAAGCTAACGATGTTCAAATACTTTACTGAATCTTAAAATAACCTGAAAAGAGGTCTCATATCTTGCAACACCCGTGTGAGACGCGCCCCGGCGGCCCCGCTCGCCGACGCGATTTGTTTCGGTTGCAAAACCATTTCCAGCTGGGAAGCCGAGCTGTGAGATAGTGCGCTCTAATCGCGCCCGACGTGGGGCGCTCGAGACGTTGGGGGGATGGCATGACACGGCGCACCACCGCAGGCGTTGGAACCTCTCCGTGCGCGCATGCCCTTCTCGCCCTCAACCTGCTCTCGCTACCCAGCGCGCGCTAGGGTTACGCTCGCCTGGCGCGCGCCACGTCCGCGTCCCCGGGGCGCGGCCCCTTCGAGCACACAGCTCCCGCATGAGGACCCACACGAGAAAGGCCCCTGCCATGACCAGGAAGATTCACATCTTTGACACCACCCTGCGCGACGGCGAGCAGAGCCCCGGCGCCTCCATGAACACCGAGGAGAAGCTCGTCATCGCCCAGCAGCTCATCCGCATGGGCGTGGACGTCATCGAGGCCGGCTTCCCCATCTCCTCTCCGGGCGACTTCCGCTCCGTGCAGGAGATCGGCCGCATCGCCGGTGACGACTGCGTGGTCTGCGGCCTCACGCGTGCGGTCGAGAAGGACATCGACCGTGCGGCCGAGGCGCTCAAGTGCGCCAAGCGCCCGCGCATCCACACCGGCATCGGCGTCTCGCCGAGCCACCTGCGCGACAAGCTGCGCATCACCGAGGACGAGTGCGTCGAGCGCGCTATCCACTGCGTGGAGTACGCCAAGAAGTACGTCGAGGACGTCGAGTTCTACGCCGAGGACGCCGGCCGCGCCGACCAGGCCTTCCTCGAGCGTGTGATCCAGGCCGTCGTCAAGGCCGGCGCCACCGTCGTGAACATCCCGGACACCACGGGCTACCAGCTGCCCGAGGACTTTGGACAGCGCATCAAGGGCCTCGCGGACAACGTCATCGGCATCGAGGACGTCATCATCTCCGTCCACACCCACAACGACCTCGGCATGGCCACGGCGCTCGCCCTCCAGGGCGTCAAGAACGGAGCCCGCCAGATCGAGTGCACGATCAACGGCCTGGGCGAGCGCGCCGGCAACACCGCGCTCGAGGAGGTCGTCATGGCAATCAAGATGCACGGCGAGGAGCTGGACGCCCACACCGACATCGTGACCACCGAGCTCACGCGCGCGAGCCACCTCGTCAGTCGCATCACGGGCATGAGTGTCCAGGCCAACAAGGCCATCGTCGGCGCCAACGCCTTCGCGCACTCCTCGGGCATCCACCAGGACGGCGTCCTCAAGGCCCGTGACACCTATGAGATCATCGACCCCGCCGACGTGGGCGCGGCCGGCTCCGAGATCATCCTCTCGGCGCGCTCCGGCCACGCGGCGCTGCGCCACCGCCTGGCAGAGCTGGGCTACACCTTCGCCGACGCCGAGTTTGACGAGGTCTACCAGCGCTTCCTGGAGATCGCGGACCAGAAGAAGGAGGTCTACGACGAGGACCTCGAGTCCATGGTCCAGGAGCGCCAGCGCGACGTCGCCGCCGTCTACACGCTCGACGCGCTGCAGGTCTCCTGCGGCGACCCGCTGATCCCCACGGCCACGGCCACGATCACCGACGAGCTGGGCGTGAGCCACGTGGTCGCCGCCACCGGCACCGGTCCCGTCGATGCCGCCTACCAGGCGATCGACAAGGTCGTCGCGGTCCACGGCGACCTCGCGGAGTTCTCCGTCAAGGCCATCACCCGCGGCATCGACGCCATCGGCGAGGTCACGGTGCGCATCACGGCCGAGGACGGCAGGGTCTACACCGGCCGCGGCGCCGACAACGACATCATCGTCTCGAGCGCCAAGGCCTACGTGAACGCCATCAACCGCATGATCCAGACCGCGCGCTCCAAGGAGGGTAAGTAAATGGCTCGTCCCATGACCATGGCCGAGAAGATCCTCGCCGCCCACGCGGGCCTCGAGGAGGTCGTCCCCGGCCAGCTCGTCGAGTGCGACCTCGACCTCGTGCTCGCCAACGACATCACGGCCCCCATCGCGATCAAGACCGTGCGCGAGATCGGTGCCGGCGTCTTCGACAAGGACAAGATCTGCCTCGTGCCCGACCACTACGCCCCCAACAAGGACATCAAGAGCGCCGAGCAGACCAAGGTCACGCGCGACTTTGCCCACGAGCACCAGATTACGCACTACTACGAGCAGGGCTGCATGGGCATCGAGCACGCCCTGCTCCCTGAGCGCGGCGTGGTGGTCCCCGGCGACCTCATGATCGGCGCCGACTCCCACACCTGCACCTACGGCGGCATCGGCGCCTTCTCCACCGGCGTGGGCTCCACCGACGCCGGCGTGGGCATGGCCACCGGCCGCGCCTGGTTCAAGGTGCCCGAGACCATCCGCATCGTCGTGGACGGCGAGCTCCCCGAGGGCGCGAGCGCCAAGGACGTCATCCTCCACGTCATCGGCAAGATCGGCGTGGACGGCGCGCTCTACTGTGCGATGGAGTTCGCGGGCTCCACGATTGAGGCGCTCTCCGTGGAGGGCCGCCTCACCATTGCCAACATGGCCATCGAGGCGGGCGGCAAGGCTGGCCTCTTCGAGGTGGACGACAAGTGCCGCGAGTACGTGAGCCGTCGCACCCAGCGCGCCTTCGTCGAGTATCATCCCGACGAGGACGCCCAGTACAAGCAGGTCATCCACATCGATGCCGCCGACATCGTGCCCACGGTCTCCTGGCCGCACCTGCCGAGCAACACCCACCCGGTCGCCGAGAGCCGCCACATCAAGATCGACCAGGTCGTCATCGGCTCTTGCACCAACGGCCGCATCGAGGACATGCGCGCCGCGGCCGAGGTGCTCTGCGGCCGCACCGTCGCCGACGGCGTGCGCTGCATCGTCATCCCCGCCACGCAGGGCGTCTGGCTCGACTGCGTGCACGAGGGCCTGATGGACATCTTCATCAACGCGCACTGCGTGGTCTCCACGCCCACCTGCGGCCCCTGCCTGGGCGGCTACATGGGCATCCTCGCGGCGGGGGAGCGCTGCGTCTCCACCACCAACCGCAACTTCGTCGGCCGCATGGGCGACCCCACCTCCGAGGTCTACCTGGCGAGTCCCGCCGTCGCGGCCGCATCGGCCGTCGCGGGCCACATCGCGCTGCCATCGGACCTGTAGGGCACGTCCGGGCGGCCCGGGGTCCTTCTCTCCAAGCTCAGCGCTCGCTCACTTCGTGAATCGCTTGGCGAGAAGGACCCCGGGTCGCCCTTTTGCGTGTCGAGTGGACGCCCGGCAACATGGCCCACGACGGCGGCTCGTCGCCGGTGTGCGACTCGTACCGAGAGGGCGCATAATGGTGGCGAGAAGAACCTTGGCGCAAGGGAGGGGCCATGTACTTCATTGGCGTCGATCTGGGTACGTCCGCCTGCAAGTTCCTGCTCATGGACGAGCGGGGCGAGATCCTCAATATCACGAGCAGGTCCTATGACGTCGAGTTCCCGCGTCCCGGCTGGAGCCAGCAGGACCCCGCGGACTGGTGGCGCGCGGTGCGCGAGGGCGTGCCGGAGCTGCTCTCCGGGTTCGACGCCGCCCAGGTCGCCGGCATCGGCTGCGGCGGTCAGATGCACGGCCTCGTCGCCCTGGACGAGAAGGACGAGGTCATCCGCCCCGCCATCCTCTGGAACGACGGTCGCACGGTCGAGCAGGTGCGCTACCTCAACGAGACCGTCGGCACTTCTCGGCTGCTCGAGCTCACCGGCAACATCGCCTACGCGGGCTTCACGGCTCCCAAGGTGCTGTGGATGCGCGACGAGGAGCCCGAGCTCTTCTCGCGCGTCGCCCACGTCATGCTGCCCAAGGACTACCTGAACCACCGGCTCACGGGCGTCTATGCCACCGACGTCTCCGACGCCTCGGGCACGCTGCTCTTCGACGTGGCACGTCGCACGTGGAGCGAGGAGATGCTCGCGCTCTGCGGGCTCACGGCCTCGCAGATGCCCGAGGTCCACGAGAGCTACGAGGCCATCGGCACGCTGCTGCCCGAGGTCGCCGCCGAGCTGGGGCTACCCGCCGGCGTGGTCGTCGCCGCCGGCGCGGGCGACAACGCCGCCGCGGCCGTGGGTACGGGCGCCGTGGGAGCGGGCACGATGAACATCAGCCTCGGCACGTCGGGCACCGTCTTCATCCCCACGACCGACTTCGCCGCGGGCGTGGGCGACCGCATCCACTCCTTCTGCCACGCCGACGGCGCCTGGCACCTGATGGGCTGCATCCTCTCGGCGGCGAGCTGCAACGCCTGGTGGGTGAACGACGTGCTGGGCGCGGACGACATGGCGGCCGAGCAGGCCAACATCGACGTGCGCTCCGCCGACCCCTCGCTCCCGTACTTCCTGCCCTACCTCATGGGCGAGCGCACGCCGCACAACGACGTGTCCGCTCGCGGCGCCCTCGTGGGCATGAGCATGTCCACCACGCGCTCCGACCTCACGCGCGCGGTGCTGGAGGGCGTGGCCTTCGCCGTGCGCGACTCGGTGGAGATTGCGCGCTCGCTGGGCGTGGACGTCTCGTCCTCGACGGTCTGCGGCGGCGGGGCGAGAAGTGCCGTGTGGCTGCGGATGCTCGCCGACATCCTGGGCATCGAGCTGGTCCTGCCCGCGACGGAGCAGGGCCCGGGCTACGGCGGGGCCATGCTCGCCGCGGTCGCGGCGGGCGCCTACGACTCCGTGGCGTCGTGCGCCGGCTCGATCGTCTCCGAGCGGGAGCGCGTGACGCCCAACCCCGACCTCGCGTCCGCCTACGACCGACGCTACCAGGTGTGGCGCGGGATGTACCCGGCACTGCGAGGGAGCTTTGCCGAGGTCGCCGGCGGCGAGTGAGGCGGCACGTCCTTCTCGGCTGCTGTTCTGCTGGTCGTTTGCCTTTTGTTTATAAACGTTTAGGGACACATTTCTCGACGTTGTACCGTCGCCGAGAGAAAATCTACCGTTCGCGGAATAGCTTGGCAGTAAACGTTTTTTAAACGCGTGCCCGTACTAGCGTACCTATGAGGAGAACCATGGGACGCGGAACGTCCGCGCCCGAAGGAGAGGAGCAAGCATGGCACTCAAGTCACCCAACATCCCCGACGTGAAGCTCGGCATTGTCGCCGTCTCCCGCGACTGCTTCCCGATCGAGCTCTCCGAGCGCCGTCGCGCCGCCGTAGCCGCCGCCGTGGCTGAGCTCGGCATCGACGCCGTTGAGGTCAAGAAGACCGTCGAGTCCGAGGCCGACGTCGAGCCGGCCCTCGCCGAGGCCGTCGCCGCGGGCGCCAACGCGCTTGTCGTGTTCCTCGGCAACTTTGGCCCCGAGACCCCGGAGACCCTGCTCGTCCAGAAGTTCGACGGCCCCGCGATGTGCGTGGCCGCCGCCGAGGGCGACGGCGACCTCGTGAACGGTCGCGGCGACGCCTACTGCGGCATGCTCAACTGCAGCTACAACCTGGGCATGCGTCACCTCGCCGCCCACATCCCCGCCTACCCGGTGGGCACCGCCGCCGAGGTCGCCCAGATGATCAAGGACTTCGTGCCCGTGGCCCGCGTGGTCATCGGCGTGCGCAACCTCAAGATCATCACCTTTGGCCCGCGCCCGCAGGACTTCTTCGCCTGCAACGCCCCGATCAAGGGCCTCTACCAGATCGGCGTTGAGATCGAGGAGAACTCCGAGCTCGACCTGCTCGTCGCCTACAAGGCGCACGCGAACGACCCGCGCATCGCCGACGTCTGCGCCGACATGGCCGCCGAGATGGGCGAGGGCAACTACTACCCCGACCTCCTCGAGCGCATGGCGCAGTTCGAGCTCACCCTGCTCGACTGGGCCGAGCAGCACAAGGGCGCCCGCAAGTACGTGGCCTTCGCCGACAAGTGCTGGCCGGCGTTCCCGGAGGAGTTTGGCTTCGAGCCGTGCTTCGTGAACTCCCGCCTCGCCACCCGCGGCATCCCCGTGGCCTGCGAGGTCGACATCTACGGCGCCCTCTCCGAGTACATCGGCATGTGCGCCTCCGACGACACCGTGACCCTGCTCGACATCAACAACTCCGTGCCCGCCTCCCTCTACGAGGAGCAGATCGCCGGCAAGTTCGAGCACGACTGGAAGCTCACGGACACCTTCATGGGCTTCCACTGCGGCAACACCCCGAGCTGCAAGCTCTGCGCCGACCGCGCGGTCAAGTACCAGCTCATCCAGCACCGCCTGCTCGAGCCCGCCGGCTCCGACCCGGACTTCACCCGCGGCACCCTCGAGGCCGACATCGCCCCGAGCGAGATCACGTTCTACCGCCTGCAGTGCGACTCCGACGGCGTCCTGCGCAGCTACGTCGCCGAGGGCGAGGTCCTGCCGGTCACGACCTGCTCCTTCGGTGGCCGCGGCGTCTTTGCCATCCCGGAGATGGGCCGCTTCTATCGCCACGTCCTCATCCAGAAGCGCTACCCGCACCACGGCGCGGTTGCCTTCAACCACTGCGGTCGCGTCCTCTTTGACGCCCTGCGCTTCCTCGGCGTCGAGGACATCGCCTACAACCAGCCCAAGAGCCTCCCGTACCCCACGGAGAACCCCTTCGCGTAGGCACGTGCCGCTGACATAGCCCGACCCTTCGGACGGGTTCTGAGAGCAGTTCCGTTAATGCTCGAAGAACCCGTCCCCCTTTACGTAAGAGCTCCCCGGTCCCGACGCTAGAATGGCGCCAACGAAGAGGGGCGGGACCCGCATGGCGCGAGCCGCGTCAGACGGTTCCCTCCCAACGGCATGTTCTTCTCGACCACGAGCCGCCGGGACCATTCCCGCGCGCAGTTTTTGCGCCGCAAACTGTTTGAGCACGGGGATGGTCCCGGCGGCACCAGGAGCGTACAGAAAGGGACGACGATGCAGTTCAAGGGAACCGTCTTCCGCTACGGGCGCGACATCGACACCGACGTCATCATTCCGGCGCGCTACCTCAACACGTCGGACCCGGCCGAGCTCGCCAAGCACTGCCTCGAGGACCTCGACCCCACGTTCGTGAGCCGCGTGAAGCCCGGTGACATCGTGGTGGCCGACGAGAACTTTGGCTGCGGCTCCTCCCGCGAGCACGCCCCCGTGGCCATCAAGGCCGCCGGCGTCTCCTGCGTCATCGCCAAGAGCTTCGCGCGCATCTTCTACCGCAACTCGATCAACATGGGCCTTCCCATCCTCGAGTGCCCCGAGGCCGCCGAGGCCATCTCCGACGGCGACGTCGTCTCCGTGGACGCCGATACCGGCACCATCACCGACGAGACCACGGGCGCCGTCTTCCAGGCGCAGCCGTTCCCGCCGTTCATCCAGGAGATCATCAACGACGGCGGCCTCGTCGCGCGCACCAAGCGCGTGATGGCCGAGAAGGGCGGTAACTAGCATGGCGTCTGTGACCTATCGCGTCTGCACCCTGCCGGGTGACGGCATCGGCCCCGAGATCATCGCCGAGGGCAAGAAGGTCCTCGCGGCGCTGGGCGAGAGGCACGACGTCGAGTTTGTCTGCGAGGACCACCTGATCGGTGGCGCGGCGATCGACGCCACCGAGGCCGCGGGTGGCCCCGTCTCGGCGCTGCCGCCCGAGACGCTCGAGGCCGCGAAGGCGGCCGACGCCGTCCTGCTCGCCGCGGTGGGCGGTCCCAAGTGGACCGACACGCGCGTGGGCGCCGTGCGCCCGGAGCAGGGGCTCCTCGCCATCCGCAAGGAGCTGGGCCTCTACCTCAACCTGCGCCCGGTGCGCATGTTCGACGCGCTGATCGATGCCTCCACGCTCAAGCGCGAGGTGCTCTCGGGCGTTGACCTGCTCATCGTCCGCGAGCTCACGGGCGGCCTCTACTTCGGCGGCCACGAGCGCATGATGGGCGTCGAGGGGGCCGGCGTGGGCGGCACCCGCGGCGAGTACGCGCGCGACATCCTGGAGTACTCCGAGTACGAGGTCGACCGCGTGGTGCGCTGGGCCTTCGACGCGGCACGCCGCCGCAGGGGCGTGGTGCACTCCGTGGACAAGGCCAACGTGCTCGACACCTCCCGCATGTGGCGCGAGGTCGCGCACAACATCGCGGCCGAGTACCCCGACGTGCGTCTCGAGGACATGTACGTGGACAACGCGGCGATGCAGCTCATCGCCAACCCGGCGCAGTTCGACGTGCTCGTGACCGAGAATACCTTCGGCGACATCCTCTCCGACGAGGCCTCCATGCTCACGGGCTCGCTCGGCATGCTCGCCTCCGCGAGCCTGGGCGACGGCACCGCCCTCTACGAGCCGAGCCACGGATCGGCGCCGGACATCGCAGGCCAGGGCATCGCCAACCCGATCGCGCAGATACTCTCCGTGGAGCTCATGCTCCGCTACAGCTTTGGTATGGACGACGCCGCCGACGAGCTGGCCGCCGCGGTCACGCGTGTGCTCGACGAGGGCTGGCGCACCGTGGACATCGCCGACGAGGGCACGCCGGAGGACAGGGTCCTCGGCACCGCCGCGATGGGTGACAAGATCGTGGAGGCTCTGGGCTAGACGGTGATCTCGATCTGGTTGTGCTCGGGGCCGAGGACGCAGCTCTCGTGGTAGCCGTCTCCCGTGGTGCGTGGTCCGCTCACGACCTCGTAGCCTGCCGAGGCGAGCTCTGACGTGAGCCGGTCGACCTCTGCCTCGGAGCCGACCGAGAACGCGAGGTGTGCCCAGCCGGTTCTCGCGAGGTCCTTCGCGGCGTCGGTCATGCTGGGCTTGGTCATGACCTCGAGCCTCGCCCCATCGTCGAAGGTCAGGAAGTAGGAGCGGAAGTCCGTGCGAGGGTTGTGGTAGCCGTCGTTGGCGACGGCGCCGAAGAAACGAACGAAGAAGTCCCGTGCCCCTTCGAGATCGTTGACGTAGAGCGCGACGTGTTCGACTCTCATGGCTCCCCCTCGGTAGGCCGATGCTCCGGGTCTGCGTTAAATCGCTCCTCGTGCAGCATTATGGCCAGGTGCCGGCATAAAACCGTCGCTCGTGTAGCGTCTTTTTCGGTCATTTTGGGATTCGGACGATTCCGCGACGGTGTTTTCGCAGGAAAGAAAATAAGCAATTTAATCTAATCCCAGAATGGGGCGAAATTTACGCTACACGAGCGGCCGTTTTGATTTCTAGAAGAGCAGAATGTTGCACGAACGACGGTTTTATGCGCGCGTCGGCTCCTCATGCCCCCGACACGGCCGACTGACGAAGGGAACCCCATGACCTACGACTTCACCTCGATTCTCGACCGCGCCGGTCACGATGCGCTCGCGCTCGACGCCATCGGCGTGCCGGGCTCTGGCTATCCGGCGCCCGACGCGGGCTTCGACCCCATCCCCATGTGGGTCGCCGACATGAGCTTTCCCGTGGCCCCCTCGATCACGCGGGCGATCGAGGAGCGCCTCCAGCACCCGACCTTTGGGTACTTCTCACCGAGCGACGCCTACTACCAGGCCATCATCGACTGGCACCGCGATCGCAAGGGTGTGGGTGACCTCGAGCCGCGTCATATCGGCTACGAGAACGGGGTGCTCGGCGGCGTGGTCTCCACCCTCACGGCCTTCGCGGCGCCGGGAGACGCGGTGCTCGTGCACAGCCCGACCTACATCGGCTTCACGCACGCACTCGAGGACAATGGCTTCAAGATCGTGCACTCTCCGCTCGTGCGCGACGATGCGGGCGTGTGGCGCATGGACTTCGAGGACATGGAGCGTCGGCTCTCCGAGGAGCGGATCCACGTCGCGATCTTCTGCTCGCCGCACAACCCCTGCGGGCGTGTGTGGGAGCGCTGGGAGATCGAGCGGGCGATGGAGCTCTTCCGCTCGCATGAATGCGTCGTCATCTCGGACGAGATCTGGTCGGACATCGTCCGGCCCGGCATGACGCACGTCCCCACGCAGTCCGTCTCCGAGGACGCGCGCGAGCGAACGGTTGCGCTCTACGCGCCGTCCAAGACCTTCAACCTTGCCGGCCTCATCGGCAGCTACCATGTCATCTACAACGACTACCTGCGCGACCGCGTGACGTCCAAGGGCGCCAAGACGCACTACAACAGCATGAACGTTCTCTCGCAGCATGCGCTCGTCGGTGCCTACGGGCCGGAGGGCCGGGCCTGGGCCGATGAGCTCAACCAGGTGATCGCCGCCAACGTCGACTGGGCCTGCGACTTCATCGAGGACCGCCTGCCCGGCGTGAGCGTCTTCCGACCCGAGGGCACCTACATGCTCTTCCTCGACTGCGGCGAATGTTGCGCGAGGAGCGGCCGCTCGATCGAAGACCTCCTGCGCGCGGGCCATCGCGTGGGCGTGTGCTGGCAGGACGGGCGCGCCTTCAACGGGCCCCATCACATCCGCATGAACCTCGCGCTGCCGCTCTCCCGCGTGCAGGAGGCCTTCGGTCGTCTCGAGGAGCACGTCTTCTAGGCGGTCGCGTTGTCCTCAGACGAGCTCGCCGCTGGCGAAGCCTCGCTCGACGACGCGCCTGAAGCGCTCCGTGAGGCGGTCCTCGTCGTCGGGGATCTCGCGCGCGTAGGAGATGAGCTGGTGGGAGCTGGCGATGGGACGGCGTCCCGCGAGTTCGGCGACCTGCTCGCAGATCATGGGGACCGCCCATGAGGCGGGCCTCGGTGAGAGGTGCAGGGTCTTGCCGTCGGTCACGATGCCACCCTTGAACGGGAGCAGCGTGAGGAGCATGAGCGAGGGGATGTGGTGGACGTGCGCGTCGGCGGGGTCCTGCATGGCGCCCACGACGAAGAGGCGGTCGCGGTTCATGTAGACCGCGCGGTCCTCGTCCGCGTCCACCACGGTGAACATGTCGCGCAGGGCGTGGCGCCAGGGGCGCGCGGTCTCGAGCTGACGCTCCGAGACGGCAAGCGGGTTGTCGCGCACGAAGTCCTCGACCAGCCAGCGGTTTCGCCAGAGCGCGTCGGAGACCTGACCGCCATGCTCGTAGAGCATGTCGGGGTTCTCGGGCCGCTCCCTCAGGAGCTCCGGGTCCACGACGTGCAGCCGCTCGTTCGCAAAGACGAGAAGCGCGTTCATCGTGGAGTAGAACAGCCGCGCATCCTCGTCGCTCATGTGCGAGAACGGGGCTCGGGCGCTCTCGAGGACGTCGCCTACGGTCTTGGGCCTGGTCATGTCTCCTCCTTCGGTCGTCGTGCGAAGGAGGTTATCAGGGGGTGCTTTCAGCAGGCGACGCGCTGGCGTGCAGGAGTCTGCACTCCCAGCTCACGGGCTCGCGGCCAGAGTGCCGCGCGATGACGAGTTCGCGTGCGGCGCACTCGCGCCCGCGAGCGGCCGACGAGGGGGCGGGCGCGCCGCAGGGCGGCCTCACTCCATGGTGTGCGTGGCGAAGATCGGCTCGTCCTCCCACCAGATGACGTCGTCTCCCGGCGTCTCGAGGGTGGCCGGTACGTCGATGAGGCGCTGGTTGGAGGAGCCGCGGAAGCGCAGCGTGATGTCGTGGAGGTCCTGCACGAAGGGTCCGTCCACGAGCACGTCCAGCGTGTCGAGCAGACGGTCGGTCACCTCGCCCAGGTTCCAGGCGCCGCCGGGGGCCAGCTGGTCCCAGGTGTGGCCCGAGAAGAGCCAGATGGACTTCTCGCTCCCAAAGCGCTCGCGCACCGCCTCGAGGAAGCCCACGAGACCCTGCTGGTTCTCGGGCTCCATCGGCTCGCCGCCGAGGATGGTGAGCCCGGTCACGTAGGGGACGTCCATCGAGTCCATGATCTTCTCGGCCACCTCGTCGGTGAACGGCTCGCCGGCCTCGAAGTCCCACGCCTCCTCGTTGAAGCAGTTAGGGCAGTGCAGGCGACAACCGGAGACAAAGAGCGTGGTGCGCACGCCCGGCCCGTTTGCGATGTCGCAGTACTTGATGTTCGCGTAGTTCATTCCGTTCCCCTGTCGAGAAAAACCTCGTCCCGAGACGACTCGCGGCGGACCCTGGGGACAAGGTCCGCCGCGAGTTCTTGTCGCGCGCCGTGCGAAGCCGTTACAGGTGCAGCACGCGGTCGCGGATCTCCTCGGTGCGGCCCTGGTTCCAGAACTGGGTGCCGATGTAGCCGCAGGTGCGACGCGCGACGTTCATCTTGGACTGGTCGCGGTTCCCGCAGTGCGGGCACTCCCAGACGAGCTTGCCGTCGTCCTCCACGATCTGGATTTCACCGTCGTAGCCGCACACCTGGCAGTAGTCGCTCTTGGTGTTGAGCTCGGCGTACATGATGTGGTCGTAGATGTACTGCATGACCGAGATGACGGCCTCGAGGTTGTCCTGCATGTCCGGGACCTCCACGTAGGAGATGGCCCCGCCGGGGGAGAGGCGCTGGAACTCGGACTCGAAGCGCAGCTTGGTGAAGGCGTCGATCTCCTCGGTCACGTGGACGTGGTAGCTGTTGGTGATGTAGCCCTTGTCGGTGATGCCGGGGATGATGCCAAAGCGGCGCTGGAGGCACTTGGCGAACTTGTAGGTGGTGGACTCGAGCGGCGTGCCGTAGAGCGAGTAGTCGATGTTCTCGGCGGCCTTCCACTCGGCGCACTTGTCGTTCATGCGCTGCATGACGGCCAGCGCGAACGGCGTGGCCTCCTCGTCGGTGTGGCTGTGGCCGGTCATGGCCTTGACGCACTCGTAGAGGCCGGCGTAGCCGAGGGAGATCGTGGAGTAGCCGCCGTAGAGCAGCTTGTCGATCTTCTCGCCCTTCTTGAGGCGTGCGAGGGCGCCGTACTGCCACAGGATCGGCGCGGCGTCGGAGGTGGTGCCGAGCAGGCGCTCGTGGCGGCAGCGCAGGGCGCGGTGGCAGAGCTCCAGGCGCTCGTCGAAGATCTTCCAGAACTCGTCCATGTCGTGGTGGGCGGAGAGCGCCACGTCCACGAGGTTGATGGTCACGACGCCCTGGTTGAAGCGGCCGTAGTACTTGGGCTTGCCGGGCTCCCAGTTGCCGGCGTTGGAGACGTTGTCAAAGCCGTTGCCCGAGCGGTCCGGGGTGAGGAAGGAGCGGCAGCCCATGCAGGTGTAGCAGTCGCCGTTGCCCTCGGTCTCGCCCTTGGAGAGCTTGTACTCCTTCATCTTCTTCTCGGAGATGTAGTCGGGCACCATGCGCTTGGCCGTGCACTTGGCCGCCAGCTTGGTGAGGTAGAAGTACGGGGTGCCCTCGCGGACGTTGTCCTCCTCGAGCACGTAGATGAGCTTCGGGAAGGCGGGCGTGATCCAGACGCCCTCCTCGTTCTTGACACCCTCGTAGCGCTGCTTGAGCATCTCCTCGATGCACATGGCCAGGTCGGCCTTCTCGCGCTCGTTCTTGGCCTCGTTGAGGTACATGAAGACCGTGATGAACGGCGCCTGGCCGTTGGTGGTCATGAGGGTGACGACCTGGTACTGGATGGTCTGGACGCCGCGCGCGATCTCCTCGCGCACGCGCTTCTCCACGATCTGGGAGATCTTCTCCTCGCCGGGGTGGGCGTCGATGGCCTCCATCTCGGCCTCCACCTGGCGGCGGATCTTCTGGCGCGAGACGTCCACGAACGGCGCGAGGTGCGTGAGGGAGATGGACTGGCCGCCGTACTGGCAGGAGGCCACCTGGGCGATGATCTGCGTGGCGATGTTGCAGGCGGTGGAGAAGCTGTGCGGGCGCTCGATGAGCGTGCCGGAGATCACCGTGCCGTTCTGCAGCATGTCCTCGAGGTTGACGAGGTCGCAGTTGTGCATGTGCTGGGCGAAGTAATCCGAGTCGTGGAAGTGGATGATGCCCTCGTTGTGGGCCTCCACGACCTCGGCGGGGAGCAGCTCGCGCATCGTGAGGTCCTTGGAGACCTCGCCGGCCATGTAGTCGCGCTGGACCGAGACGACCGTGGGGTTCTTGTTGGAGTTCTCCTGCTTGACCTCCTCGTTGTTGCACTCGATGAGGGCGAGGATCTTGTCGTCGGTCGTGTTCTTGTGGCGCTTCTGGTTCTGCACGTAGCGGTAGATGATGTACTTGCGCGCCACCTCAAAGTGGTGCAGGCCCATGAGCTGATCCTCGACGAGGTCCTGGACCTCCTCGACCGTGACCGTGTGGCCGGCCTCCATGCACTCGTCGGTGACGTTCAGGGAGGCGAACTTGATCTCGCGCTCGGTGAGGCGCTCGCTGGCGGACGCCTCGGCGTTGGCCGCGCGGATGGCGTTCTCGATCTTAGAGATGTCGAAGGCGACCTCCGAGCCGTTCCGCTTGATGATCTTCATGCTGCGCCGCCCTTTCGCTAAAGAGGCGCGCCCTCCCGGGTACGCCGTACTGTTCCATTAGTGTGTGCACAGTCAACTATGGCACAACCGCTAGTGGTTTTGGCCGACAAATACACTAGATGTTGTTGACAAGTGGTCGAAAACACATGAGGTGCTGTTGATAACCCATATCGCCGCAGCTAGTAAAAATGGCGGCCAAAAAAGCTTTCGCCAATCGGGTCTCAAATTGACATTGATGTTTCCGTGAGCGGCTCGGCGAGCGGTCCGGAGGGCGCATGGGATAGAGTTAGGCGAGAAGGACGACGAGAGGGGAAGCATGGAGTTCTCCAAGAGACTTGACCTGTTCGGCGACGAGGTCTTCGCCGCGCTCAACGCGCGCCGGCGCGAGCTCGAGGCGCAGGGGCGCAGGGTCTTCGACCTCTCGGTGGGCACGCCCGACTTCCGGCCGCCCGAGCACGTGGTCGAGGCGCTGCGCGCGAGCGCGGCCGACCCGGAGAGCTGGAAGTACTCGCTGCACGACACCGACGAGCTGCTTGACGCCGTGTGCGCCTACTACGAGGACCGCTACGGCGTGGCCGGCATCACGCGCGACATGGTGATGAGCTGCCGCGGCACGCAGGAGGGGCTCGTGCACGTGTGCTCGGCGCTCGTGGACGCAGGCGACGTGGCGCTCGTGCCCGACCCGTGCTACCCGGTCTTCCAGAACGCGACGCTGCTCGCCGGCGCGCGCCCGCACTACTACCGGCTCACGGCCGAGCACGACTTCCTGCCGCACCTGGCCGACGTCCCCGCCGAGGTGGCCGACGCCGCCAAGTACCTCATCGTGTCGCTTCCCGCCAACCCGGTGGGCTCGGTGGGCACGCCGGAGGTCTACGAGCAGGTCATCGCCTTCGCGCGCGAGCACGACCTGATCGTCATCCACGACAACGCCTACTCCGACATCGTCTTCGACGGGCCCGCCGGCGGGTCGTTCCTGTCGTATCCGGGCGCGCTCGACGTGGGCGTGGAGTTCCTCTCGCTCTCCAAGTCCTTCAACGTGACGGGCGCGCGCCTGTCCTTCCTCGTGGGCCGCCCCGATGTGGTCGCCGCCGCGCGCAAGCTGCGCAGCCAGATCGACTTTGGCATGTTCTACCCCGAGCAGGCGGCCGCCGTGGCCGCCCTCACCGGGCCGCGCGACGCCGTCGAGCGTCAGCGCCTGCTCTACCAGGAGCGCCGCGACGCCCTGTGCGACGGGCTTGAGGCCATCGGCTGGGAGCGCCCCAACGCGCACGGCTCCATGTTCGTGTGGGCCAAGCTGCCCGGCGGGCGCACCGACTCGGCGGCCTTCGTGCTCGAGCTCATGGAGCGCGCCGGCGTGATCGTGACGCCGGGGTCGAGCTTTGGCCCGTCGGGGGAGGGCTACGTGCGCATGGCGCTCGTGATGCCGCCCGATCGGCTGCGCGAGGTCGTCGCGGCGATCGCCGAGGCGGGGATCTAGGAATCGCGGCTCTTGTCGACTGCGCTTCTAGAATTCGCCGCCCTTGTCGTCCGGCGCCCCAGGAATCGCCGACCTTGTCATGGGGACGTCTAAAAAAACGGAGCCCTTGTCGCCCGCGCCTCTAAGAATCGGCGAGCTTGTACGATTCGCACCCATGTTTTGGGGCCCTTGTCCGGCAGAACGATCTGCTTGCCGGACAAGGGCCCAATTTCCTAGAAGGCTCTATGACAAGGGCGGCGATTCCTAGAAGCGCCGGGCGACAAGGACGACGGAGCCTGCTAGCAGAGCTCCGTCACGGCGTCGAAGCTGACCGTGCTGGCCTCGATCGCGTCGCGGCCGCCGAAGATGCAGATGCCCTGCGGCGCGCCCTCGTCCGCGAGCGCCGCGGCGAGCGCGCGCACGTCGTCGGCCGTGGCCGCGAGCTCCTGCTCGCGGACCGTATCGCGCCAGCCCTCCGGCCGCGCGTTGAAGCGGGCCACGTCCTGGCGCCGCGCGAGCTGGCGGGGCTTGACCGGGGCGTCGTGCGCGGCGACCGTGGCCACGACGTAGCCGTCGAGCTCGCCCTCGGTGCCCTGCCAGCCGGCGAGCCAGGCGGCCGCGGCGTCGTAGCGCGCGAGCGTGGCGTCCACCGACGGGTCGCGGTAGCTCCAGAACTGCCGGAGGCCCTCGGTCGAGCGCTTGAAGCCCACGCCGTAGGCGCCGCCCTTCACGCGGACCTCGTTCCAGAGGTAGTCGTAGGAGAGGGCACGCGCGGCCACCTGCCAGGTGCCGACGCTGCCGGCGTCGGCGGGCGAGGGGGCTGCGGCGCGGGCCACGTACGCGACGTCGGAGGGGATCACGAAGGCCTCGCGGCGCGGCTCGGGCGCGGGCACGGTGAGGCGCCGCTCGACGTCACCCGGGCGCAGGCCGAGGTCGCCCCCGCGCCGCCAGAAGAGCTCGCGGTCGGCGGCGGGGCCGGTGAAGCTCACGGTCACGTTGTCGGCGGTGAAGACGCGGCGCGCCAGGTCGGCGAGAAGGTCGCTCAGGCCGTCCGCGCGCTCGTCCCAGTGCTCGAGCAGCTCGCGCAGGAAGAGGTAGTAGTCCAGCCCGCCCATGGCGCCGGAGGCGCGGGCGGCGGACGAGAAGTACGTGCTCGTGCGGCCGAGCGCGGCGGCGTGCCCGGAGCTCAGGTAGTACTGCTCGAGCGCGACGCGCCGCTGCGTCAGGATGTCGCGGACGCGGGCGAGGTCGCCGAAGTCGGTCTCGCCCCACACCTCGGCGGGCAGCTCGCAGAGGGCCGCGGCCTTCTCGGAGAGCGCCGAGGCGCCCACCACGAGCGTGGGGGCGGCGAAGGAGAGATCGTCGTCGCGGGTGTAGGTCTCGACGAAGAAGTCGAGCCCGCCGAGGTTGGTCTCGACGAGCGTGTCCAGGTCCGAGGCGCTCCTGCGCGCGGTCGCGAGGCGGCCGAGGAGCTCGGTAAGCACGCCGACCCAGGGCAGCTCGTCAAAGTCGAGGTGACGCAGGTCGAAGTAGTGGTACACGTAGTCGATCCCGTGGGTGTCGAGCTCGTGGGCCACGCAGGGCAGCGGCGCCTCGACCTCGAGCGCCGCCGGCTCGGCGGGCGCGGGCCCGATGTCAGACACCCTGAGCTGCGGGAGCGTAGCCAGCGCCTCCGGGGAGTCGGGCGCCTCCTGCTCCGCGCGCAGGGCGTCGACCTCGGCGCGCACGGCATCGAGGTCCTTCTCGCCCATGCCCGCGCGCAGGCGGGCGAGCTCGGCGGCCTCCTCGTCGGCGTCGCCGTCCTCGACCGGCACGAGCTCGACCTCGGCGCAGTGCGCGCTCTCGCAGACTACCTCGCGGAGCAGCCGCTCGAAGAGCCCCTCGGAAAGGCCGCGCTTGAGCTCGGCGAGCGCGTCCTCGTAGCGGAGGTAGTCCACCGGGCGCCCGTCGTCGTAGAGCCAGCTCGACATCGCCTGCATGGCGAGGGCCACGCCGTCCGGGTAGCCGCCCCAGTCGCCCTCGCGCAGGTTGAACTCGGCCTGGGCGAGCGACGCCTCGAGCTTGTCGCGCGGGATGCCGCCCTCGGCGAGCTCGGCGCAGGTGGACTCCACGAGCTCGCGGAACCTCGCGCCCGCGCCCTCGCGCAGGCCGCGCAGGCAGAACATGACCTGCGGCTGGAGCACGCCGTCGATCAGGGAGGCGGAGAAGTCGTCGGCCAGGCCCGCGTCCAGGACGCGTCGCTTGAGCGGCGCCTCGTTGGAGCCGCAGAGGGCGTCGAGAAGGACGTCCGCGGCCAGCACGCGGGTGCGGTCGGCGGCGGTCCCGATCACGTACGAGAGGCCGACCTCGGAGTTGCCCGGCGCCGTCGCCATGCGAACCTCGGCGCGGGGCGCGCGCACGGGCGCCTGGGGGACGAGCGGGTTGGGAGATCCCGCCCCGCGCTCGGCCGCGCCGCACAGCGCCTCGTCCACGAGGGCGAGCTCGCGGTCGACGTCGAGGTCGCCGTACAGGAAGACGTAGGCGTTGGACGGCGCGTAGTGGCGCGCGTGGTTGTCGAGGAATGCCTCGTAGGTGAGGGTGGGGATGGCGCGCGGGTTGCCGCCCGACTCGTGGCCGTAGCAGGTGTCGGGGAAGAGCGAGCGCGTGAGCGCCTGGTAGAGCACGTCGTCGGGGTCGGAGAGCGCGCCCTTCATCTCGTTCAGGACCACGCCGTTGTAGCTGAGGGTGCCGTCGTCGGCCGCCTCCAGGTGCCAGCCCTCCTGCTCGAAGATGCGCCGGCGGTGCCAGATCGCGGGGTGCAGCACGGCGTCCAGGTAGACGCTCATGAGGTTCTCGAGGTCGGCCACGTTGGTGGAGGCCACCGGGTACATGGTCTTGTCGGGGAAGGTGAGGGCGTTCAAAAACGTCTGCATGCTCGTCTTGAGCAGGTTGACGAAGGGCTCCTTCACCGGGTAGCGGTCGGACCCGCACAGAACCGAGTGCTCCAGGATGTGGAAGACGCCCGTGTCGTCGGCGGGCGGCGTCTTGAAGCTGATGGCAAAGGCCCTGTTGACGTCGGCGCAGGCGAGCCACAGGGCCCGCGCCCCGGTGGCGTCGTGGCGCATGACGTAAGCGCAGCCCGACAGCTCGCTCAGCGGCTCGACGGAGGTGACGGTGAAGCCCGCGTGGGTCGTGCCCACGGCGAGCTCGGCGCGCGGCTCGACGAAGTTCTTCTCGGCCATGTTCTTCTCCCTGGACGCATTTCTCACAGCGTCGAGCATACCGCAGAGCTGCCGTGGTAGGCTATCGACCGTTGCGAAGGGGGGCGCATGGGCGAGAAGGACATGGAGCGGCGGAGGATCGTCCGCCGGGGCATCGTGGCGACGCTGGTGGGAGGCACGTTCTGGGGCCTCAACGGCACCGTCTCCAAGTGGCTCATGGACGCCTATGCGATAGACCCGCTCTGGCTCGTGTGCGTGCGCGAGCTCACCGCCTGCTGGCTCTTCCTCGCGGCGGCGGCCGTCACCTCGAAGGGGCGCGGCCAGCTCGCCGGCGTGCTGAGGAGCCCGCGCGGCCTCGCGCAGGTCGTCGCCGTGAGCTTTGGCGCCGTGCTCTTCTCGCAGGTCGCCTACCTTGAGGCGATCGACTGGACCAACTCGGCCACGGCCACGATCATGCAGAGCCTGGGCATGGTGCTCGTGCTCGCCTACGTGTGCCTCAAGGTGCGCCGGCGGCCGCGGCGCCGTGAGATCCTCGGCGTGGGCCTCGCGCTGGTGGGCACCTACCTCGTGGCGACGGGCGGCAACCCCGGCCAGCTCAACCTCCCGCCGGAGGGCCTGGCGTGGGGCCTGGGGTGCGCGGCCGCCGCGGCATGCCTCTCCATCCTGCCCGCGGCGCCGATGGCGCGCTGGGGCAATTTCACGGTGAACGGCCTGGCGTTTCTCATCTCCGGCGCGGTGCTCTCGGCGTGGTACCGACCCTGGGAGCACATGCCGGCGCTCGACGGCGTCGCGATCACGGTGCTCGCGCTGTGCGTGGTGGTGGGGACCTTTGCCGCGTACGCGCTCTACCTGCAGGGCGTGAAGGACGCCGGCTCCATGCGCGCGAGCCTGCTCGGCACGATCGAGCCGGTCACGGCCACGATCGCCACGGTGGTCTGGCTCGGGACGCCCTTCTCGCCCGCCGAGATCGTGGGCTTTGTGCTGATCATCGTGATGGTCTATCTCACGGCGTAGGCGCCGGGCACGGGTCCGTCTTGGAATCGCCGCCCTTGTCCGGAGGCGTTCTAGAAAAACAGGCCCTTGTCGGCCTGCGTTCCGGGAATCGCCGCCCTTGTCGGTACACCGTCTAAGAATTCCGCCTCTTGTCTCGTGATGATCTAGGAAAACGGGACCTTGTACGGCTTTCGCCTCTCGCGGCCGTACAAGGGCGACGATTTCTAGAGCGAGTCACGACAAGGGCGGTAATTTCTAGAGCGGGTCACGACAAGAGCAACGATTCCTAGAGCGCCGGCCGACAAGGGCGAGCATTCCGGGAACGCCTCAAGACAAGGGCGGAAAATCCTAGATTCGCTGCATGTTGGCGAGGACGCTCGTGTACCAGTGGTCCGCGTTGGGCGGGCAGTACTTCAGGGCGCCCGCGTAGGTGAGCTGGCCGCCGTAGCCGGAGGCGAGGCCGGCCACGTGGGCCCAGATGGCCTCCTCCCAGCTGCCCCAGCTCACGTTGCCCCAGCCCCAGGCGTTGTGGGGGAGGAAGCAGTAGCGACCCGTGGAGCTCTCGACCGTGGAGATCGCGGGCGAGAAGCGCGGGTCGACGCCGTACTCCCACGCGGCCTCGGCGAAGGTGTGGCCCTGGCCGCTGAGCGGGGAGCCGGCGAGATAGGCGTCGATGCGCGCGGTCCAGGTGCTGATGAAGGTCTCGCGGTCGACGTTCCAGTCGATGGCGCCGGCGTTGGGCGACGAGGGGACCTCGACGGGCGCCTGGTTGCCGGACTCGGTGGTGAAGGAGTTGCCGGCGTCCTTCTTCGCGGCCTCGACGGCCGCCTGACGCTCGGCCGCCTCCGCCGCGGCCTGCGCGGCGATTCTCGCCTGGAGCTCGGCGCGGGCGGCGTTTGCCTCGGCGAGCGCGGCCTCGGCCTCGTCCTGGCGGGCGCGGGCCTCCTCCATCTGGGAGCTGAGGCTGGCGCGCGTCATCTCGAGCTCTCCCTCGAGGGCGACGAGCTCATCGAGGGCGTCGGTGCTGTGGGCCTGGATGACGTCGAGGTACTGAATCGTGGAGAGCAGGTCGTAGAAGTCGTCGGAGGCGAGCAGGAGCTCGAGGAGCCCGCCGCCACTCTGCTGCATCTTGTAGAGCGTGCGCATAGACGACGCCGCGCGCTCCTGCGCGCCGGGCAGCTCCGCCTCGATCTGGGCGATGCGCTCCTCGTTCTCGTCGATCTGCCCCTGGATCTGGTCCACCTGCTCGGTGGCCTCCTCGTAGGCGGCGTTGCTCTCCGAGACGCGCTCCTGGACCTCCTGGAGCTCGCTCATCGGGTCGGCCTTTGCCACGGTCGGCTGGGCGACGATCGGGCTCACGGCGCAGGCGAGAAGGCCGGCGAGAAGGACGCCGGTGACCCTCGCTCTGATGCGTCTAGCTGGTGTCACGTCGAATTTCCTCCG
The DNA here is from genome assembly GCF_002159735.1 of Olsenella sp. An270. Classification (GTDB taxonomy): domain Bacteria; phylum Actinomycetota; class Coriobacteriia; order Coriobacteriales; family Atopobiaceae; genus Thermophilibacter. The sequence continues at coordinate 15,365 of NZ_NFJF01000005.1, read as the reverse complement.
TGGTCGGGCGGCCGTTCGCCCCAGTGGGGCGAACATACAGACTTATCCATTCTACCGGGAGAGGCGAAATCTCACCGATTCTGCATGACTCGGCCCCGCCGCACGATGGCGCGACGGGGCCGACGGGATGCCGCCCGGGGCACGGGGCTACTTGATGACCAGCGTGTCGCAGTCGGTGTTGCGCGTGAGGAACGTGGAGATGGACCCGAGGATCGCGTACTTGATCGAGGAGAGGCCGCGCGCCCCGCAGATGACGAGGTCGGGCTTGATGACGTCGAGCATCTCGTCCTTGAGCGTCTCGCGGATGCGACCGGCGCGGACGATCACCTCGACCTTCTTGATGCCCGGCATCCCCTCGGCCACGCGGACGCGCTCGGTGATGGAGTCGCGGAACTCCTTCTCGAGCGAGGGCACGATGTCCACCGGGAAGGTGCCGGCGGCCTCGAGGGCCGTGGAGTCGATCACGTGCCCGATGTAGAGCTCGGCGTTGTCGTTGGCCGCCATGACGATGGCGCGGTCGAGCACCTTGTCCTGCTCGTCCGATCCGTCGAGGGAGACGAAGATCCTGTCGTAGCCGAGGTCTTGGTAGGAGGTTGTGGTTTCGGCCATGGTGACTCCCTTCCGCTTTGGGCCGTCTAGAGGGCTGCGTCTTTTATTCCCCTCGTCGGGAAACGCGTGTCGGACGGACCGCCCAACGGCGTAGAATTTCGGTGGCGGGGTGCCACGGACCCGCCTCTTGCGCGACCATAGGAGCGCTGTCGCTGAAAGGGAGGGCAATGGACCCCATAGAGCTCGCAAAGGCCGCGGTGTACGGCGTCGTCGAGGGCGTCACGGAGTGGCTCCCCATCTCCTCGACGGGCCACATGCTGCTGCTCAACCAGTTCCTCACCATGGACGTCTCCGAGGACTTCTGGAACATGTTCCTCGTCGTCATCCAGCTCGGCGCGATTCTCGCCGTCTGCGTGATGTTCTTCCACAGGTTGAATCCCTTCTCCCCGAGCAAGACCGCGGGCGAGAAGCGCGACACCTGGTCGCTCTGGGGCAAGACGATCGTCGCCTGCATACCCGCCGCCGCGATCGGCATCCCCATCGACGACTGGATGGAGGCCAACCTCGGCAGCCCCTTCGTGATCGCCGCCGCGCTGATCGTCTACGGCATCGCCTTCATCGTGATCGAGACCGTGCGCGAGCGCCGCGCGACCGCCGTCGCGGCGACGGGGAGGCACTTCTCGACGCCCGACCTCGGTGACGCCCCCACGCGCTCCGAGCTCGCCGACGCCGGCGCGCGCGTCCAGACGCTCGAGGCGCTCGACTGGAAGACGGCGATCGGCATCGGCCTCTTCCAGGTGCTCTCGATTGTCCCCGGTACCTCGCGCTCGGGCTCCACGATCATCGGCGGCCTTCTGCTGGGCTGCTCGCGCACCGTGGTGGCGGAGTTCACGTTCTTCCTCGCCATCCCCGTCATGTTTGGCGCGAGCGCGCTGCGCCTGGCCAAGTACTTCCTCGCGGGCAACATGTTCAGCGGGACCGAGGTGGCCGTCCTCGGGGTGGGCTGCCTCGTCGCCTTCCTCGTGTCGCTCGCCGTCATCCGCTTCCTCATGGCCTTCGTGCGCCGCCACGACTTCAAGCCCTTCGGCTGGTACCGCATCGTGCTGGGCGTCGCCGTGATCGCCTGGTTCGTCCTCGTCGGATAGGGGAGACACCGTGAAGACCGCCTCGCGCCGCCGCACCGCCCCCGCGCTTCTCGCCGTCCTTCTCGCCCTTGTCTGCGGCACGGCCGTCCTCGCGGCGCCCGCCCTGGCCGAGGAGGGTGAGACTGCCGCTCCCGCCGCGGAGGAGTCCGCGCCCGCGGCGGAGGTCGCCCCCGCCGAGGAGACCGCCCCTGCCGAGGAGGAGCCCGCCTACTCCGCGGACGTGCCGCCCGAGCTCGCGTCCGCCCACGCGCTGCTGATAGACCGCGAGACCGGCCTCGTCCTGCTGGACAAGGGCTCCCACGAGCGCTGGTACCCGGCGTCCGTCACCAAGGTCATGACGGCGCTGCTCACGATCGAGAACGTCGGGCTCGACGAGATGGTGACGGTCACGGAGGAGGACCTCGAGGAGGTCACCTGGGAGAGCTCGATCGCGGGCCTGGTGCCGGGCGACACGCTGTCGGTGCGCGACCTTCTCGCGGGCCTCATGATCCCCTCCGGCAACGACGCCTCCTACGTCCTGGCGCGCTACGTCGGCGGCGGGGACTGGCACGCGTTCGTGGACATGATGAACGAGCGCGCCGCTGAGCTCGGCTGCACCGACACCCACTTCGTCAACCCCTGCGGCCTGCACGACGACGACCACTACTCCACGTGCGCCGACCTCGTGCTCATGTTCGAGGAGGCCCTCAAGCACCCCGAGTTCGTCGAGGTGAGCAGCCAGTTCACCTGGGAGCTGCCGGCGACGGCCGCCGCCCCCGCGCGCAAGCTCGAGAACACCGACACCCTCATCGACCCCGAGAGCCCCGTCTACATGGGCGACGACATCGTCTCGAGCAAGACCGGCTCGACCTGGGAGGGCGGCAGGAGCCTCATAGCCCTCTTCGAGCGCGACGGCCGCTCGCTCGTCGGCGTGGTGCTGGGCGCCCCGATGGAGACGGACGAGGCCGGCGTCTCGCCCAACTTCTACGACATGCGCGAGCTCCTCGAGTGGGGCTTCAACGCCTGGCGGACCGGCGAGGTCGTGAGCGTGGGCGACGTGGTGGGCTCGGCCGAGGTGACCCTCTCGAGCGACGGCGACGCGGTCGACGCGACCGCCACGTCCTCGATCGTGGCCACGGTCCCGACCGAGACCACGCTCGCCGACCTCACGCTCGTGCCCTCGTGGTCGGAGGCGCTGCAGGCGCCGGTCGCCGAGGGCGTCGCGCTCGGCGAGGTCGCCGTGTCCCTGGGCGATCGCGACCTGGGGACGGTGACGGCGAGCACCGCGCACGCGATGGAGCTCTCCGTCCCCGACTACGCGCTCTGGTGGGTCACGTCCGACCCGAGGCACACCGCCATGGTCGCGAGCGCCGCTGCGGGGGTGCTCGTGGTCGCGGGCGTCGTCATAGCGCTCGTCGTCCGAGCGCGCCGTCGCCGTGCCACCTCGGGTAGCCACATGAAGAAGTAGCGTCGGCCGAGAAGGGCGACGAGTCGCGAGGAGTCCCATGACGCGCATCCTGTTCGTGTGCCACGGCAACATCTGCCGCTCGACGATGGCTCAGTTCGTGATGGAGGAGCTCGTGCGCCGCGCGGGCCGCGAGGGCGAGTTCAGGATCGACTCCGCCGCGACGAGCCGCGAGGAGATCGGCAACCCGCCCCATCCCGGGACCGTGGGCAAGCTGCGTCGCGAGGGCGTGCCGGTGGGGTCCCACCGCGCCCGCCAGCTGCGGCGCGAGGAGTACGACGCCTGGGACCACATCGTCTACATGGACGCCGAGAACGCCCGCGGCGTCGCGCACATCCTCGGGGGCGACCCCGAGGGCAAGGTGAGCCGCCTGCTCGACTGGGCCGGGCGCTCCCGCGACGTCGCCGACCCCTGGTACACGGGGGACTTTGACGCCACGTACCGCGACGTGCTCGCGGGCTGCGAGGCCCTGCTCGCCGCGCTGTAGGGCCGCTCCGCCGTTTCTCGCTATACTCGTGCCCGTATGCAAGCGCGACGGGAGGTAGGCATGGCGGCAGACAAGAAGGAGAGCAGGGGCGCGAGGTTCTTCTCGTACTTCGAGGGGAGAAGGACGCGCGAGAGCACGCCCACGCCGCACCTCATGGAGGAGCTCAACGCCCCCAAGCGCGACGTCCCCCGCTGGTCGCGCGCGTTCGGGCCGCTCGGCTTCGTCCTTGTCATGGTGGCTATGGGCGTAGGCTGCTTCTACCTGGGCTCGCCTGCCATCGGCGTCCTCTTCTGCCTGTTTGGCCTGGTTCCCGCCGTCGCCGTCGCGGTCCTGGTGGCCCGTGCGCTGCCCGCGGTCTTTGGACCGCAGCGCCGTGCCGGCGAGGAGGAGCTTGGCCCGTACCTGGGCGGTGGCGGCGACAAGCGCGTGCGCGACATGTCCCCCGGCCTCTTCGAGCAGGAGCGCGAGAAGATCGAGTGGAACCGCGCCGAGGAGGCCGACCGCACATGGCGCTGGCTCCAGTCCCTGACCTGCGGCGTCGAGCGCGTCGAGACGACGTCCGACGACGGGTGCCGCCTTGTGGGCCGCGCGATCGCGTGCTGCCCGACCTCCGAGCGCTGGCTCGTCTTCGCGCACGGCTACGCCGACAACTGGCGCGCCGGCCTCACCTATGCCCGCCGCTACGCCGAGATGGGCTTCAACCTGCTGCTCGTGGACCTACGCGCGCACGGCGAGAGCGACGGCGCCTGGGTGGGCGCCGGCTGGCTCGACCGACGCGACCTCGTGGCGTGGTGCCGCTGGGTCGTGGGTCGCGCCGGCGAGGGCGCGCGCGTCACGCTGGCCGGCATCTCGATGGGCGCCGCCTCGGCGATCATGGCCTGCGGCGAGGGCGACCTGCCCGAGCAGGTGCGCGCCTGCGTGGCCGACTCCGCCTACGACGACTTCTGGGACACGGCCGCCGGCGTCGTGGCCTCCGGATCGCTCGGGACGCCCCCGATGCCGGCGCACCCCGTCCTCGACCTTGCCCGCGTGTTCGTGAAGCTGGGCCGCGGCGGCTACGATGTCGCGCTCTCGCGCCCGGTCGACGCGATCTCGCGCTCGGCCGCGCCGGTTCTTCTCGTCCAGGGAGAGGATGACAAGGTCGTGCCCGAGCGCATGGCCGACGCGCTCGCCGCCGCCGCGGGCGGCGCCGCCGAAGGCGAGGGGAACGAGCTGGTCAAGATCCCCTCCGCCGGCCACTGCTGCGCCGTCTTCGCTGATCCCGAGCGCTACTGGGAGGCTGTCGGCTCCTTCGTCAACCGCTGGTCATAACCTGACAAAGGTGCCAGGTCCCTTTGTCAGGTCCGTCTAGGAATCTGCGCCCTTGTCATGGTGCCTTCTAGAAAAGCGGCCCCTTGTCCCGCAGGGTTCTAGCAAAGCCGGCCCTTGTCCGCGTTTCGCCCGAAAAGGCGGGGTTTTGCCCGACGAGAAGAACCTGCTGCCGTACAAGGGCGGCAATTCCTAGAAGCCCGTGTGACAGGGGCTGCGATTCTTGGATCGATATGAGGCAGCCTCCCGACACCCTGAACCACCTCGTCCTTTCCACCGCCGCCGCCTACTATTTCTGGACGGCGGTTTTGGTTTCTCGCTGAAATAGTTGCTACCGTTAACCGAAGAATAGTTACCGCTGACAACTACTCGATTGCTCCGTTAATAGTTAATAGCAACAATCAAAATCACTGAAAGGGGCATGAAAAAGCATGTCCCAGCTACGGTATGGAGAGGACACGAGGATGAGGTATCTGCTTCTGGTCAGTCACGGCACGTTCGCGCCGGGTTTGCACAGCGTGCTCGACATGCTGGTGGGCAAGCGCGAGGACATTCTGAGCTGCAGCCTGCGCGACGGCGAGGGCGCCGACGAGTACGTCGCGGAGCTCGAGAAGGTCGTCGAGAAGATCGGCGCGGACGACGAGGTCATCGTCATGGGCGACATCATCGGCGGCTCGCCTCTCACCAACGCGCTCAACGTGCTCGCCGGCCGCGGGCTTCTCGCCCACACGCGCGCCTTTGGCGGCGTGAGCCTGCCGATGGCGCTCACGGCGGCCTTCGACCTTCAGACCGATGACCCCCTGGCCCTGTGCGAGCAGGCGCTCTCCGAGGGCCAGGCCGCGATGCGTGAGGTCGAGCTCGACCTCAACGAGGACGAGGAAGAGGATCTCTAGGCACCTTCACGGGGGTGACCCGTGCGAGTATTGGAACACAGACAGGACAAGGAGAAGGACATGGCAGTTTCGTTCGTTCGCATCGACGACCGCATGATTCACGGCCAGACCGTCACTCGCTGGGCGGTCGAGTACCCCTGCGACGGCATCATCGCCGTCAACGACGCCGCGGCATCCAACCCGGTGCTCAAGAGCGCCTACAAGAGTGCCGCGCCGGACAAGAAGACCTTCGTGTGGACCATGGATCACTTCAAGGAGAAGGCCCAGACCGTCCTCGACAGCGACACCCGCTACTTCCTGATCACCAAGAACCCGCTCGACATGGCCGAGATCCTCGTGAACTTTGGCTTTGTCCCGGGCGACGTCAAGACCGTCATCGTGGGGCCCTGCAATGACCGTCCCGGCACCACCAAGCTGGGCAACAACCAGTCCATCACGCAGGAGGAGGCCCAGGCCTTCGAGGACATCTCCAAGGCCGGCTACACCGTCGACTTCCGTCTGATTCCCGACAAGGGCATCGGTACCTGGGACAAGTTCCGCGGGCAGTTTGGCTTCTAGTTCGTCGCACTGCGGGGCGGGCCGTCCGGGGGTCCGCCGCGAGAATCGCAAGCGCCCCGCAAGGGGCCTAGCACGGGAAAGGTGGTTCGTATGGAAATCAACGTGTTCCAGGCAGCGCTGCTGGGACTGTTCGCCTGCCTGGCGTCTATGCCCGGCCTCGGCGGCACGTCCATCGGCAACTACACGCTCGGACGCCCGCTCGTCGCCGGTCTGGTGGTCGGCATCATCCTGGGCGACATCACGCTCGGCATCATCGTGGGCATGGCCATCCAGGTGGTCTACATCGCCCTCGTGACCCCCGGCGGAACCGTCTCCGCCGACGTCCGCGCGGCATGCTACATCGGCATCCCGCTGGCCATGATCGCAATCAAGGGCAACCCGGCGCTCGCCGCCGACCCCTCTGGCGCCGACGCCGCGGCCCTCGCCACGACCCTCGGTGCCACCTGCGGCACCCTCGGCGCCATCCTCTTCTACGGCACCGCGACCGTCAACCTGGCCTGGCAGGCCATGGGCTGGAAGTGGCTCGAGAAGGGCGATACCCACAAGCTCTACCTCGTGGACATGGTCCTGCCCTGGATCTCCCACATCCTCTGCTCCTTCATCCCCACGTTCGTCATCGTCTACTTTGGCGGCGACATGGTGACCACGCTGCTCAACAGCCTCCCCATGGACGGCATCCCCATGAAGACGCTCTTCGCCGTGGGCTCGCTGCTTCCCTGCGTCGGTATCGCCATCCTGCTCAAGCAGGTCATCACCAAGGCCACCGACTTCCTGCCGTTCTTCTTTGGCTTCACGCTCGCGGCGGTCATGGGCTGTAACCTCATCGCCTGCTCTGCCATCGCCTGCTTCTTCGCGCTCATCAAGTTCGAGCTCTCCAAGATCGAGTCCAAGCTCGAGAAGGTCGGCACTACGGGCACCATCACCGCATCCGTTGACGACGAGGAAGAGGAGGACATCTAATGGCTGACAACACCGTCGAGCAGAAGGGCGGCCGCAAGGTCTCCAAGAAGGCCCTCGCCAAGTCCTTCCGCAACTGGTACTACGGCAACCTCACGTGCTTCTCGCAGGAGCACATGCAGACCTTCGGCTACCTGGTCTCCATGCTGCCGATCGTCGAGGACCTCTACGACAAGAAGGAGGACCAGACCAAGGCCCTCCAGACCTACTCCGCGTTCTTCAACACCGAGCCGCAGATCGGCACCATGATCGTCGGCGTGACCGTCGGTCTCGAGGAGGCCCGCGCCAACGGCGAGGCCATCGACGACGACACGATCAACGGCATCCGCGCCGGTCTCATGGGCCCGCTCGCCGGCATCGGCGACTCCCTCATCGTGGGCACGCTGATCCCGATCCTGCTCGGCATCGCCATGGGCCTCGCCGAGGGCGGGAATCCCCTCGGCCCGATCTTCTACATCGTGGTGTGGAACCTGCTCGCCTACTTCGGCATGCGCTTCGCCTACTACCGTGGCTACAAGCTCGGCGGCGACGCGGTCGAGGCGCTGGTGGGCCCCGACGCCACGGCCCTGCGCGAGGCGATCGTCCTGGTGGGCACCATGGTCATTGGCGCTGTCGCCGCGACTTGGGTTTCCATCACCACGGCGCTCGCGCTGCCGGGCGGCGGCACCCTCCAGGGCACCTTCGACGGCATCTACCCGAAGCTGCTCCCGCTGATCTTCACGATCTTCTGCTGGTGGCTCATGTCCAAGAAGAAGGTCAGCCCGATCATTACGATGCTGATCCTTCTCGCCATCGCCTTCGTCGGCGCGTGCGTCGGCTTCTTCGGCGCCGCCACGATCGCCACGGCGGCCTAAGGCCTGCAGCCTGCTCGCAACAGCCCCCCTTTCAGCCCGGGCCGCAGGTCATCCCCTGCGACCCGGGCATATCCCTAGAGAAGAGGAACCCATGGCACTCGACACCTCAAACTGGACTCGTGAGGACCTCGTCAGGGAGGCCAAGCTCCAGACCGATGCCATCCAGCGCCTGAACGTGTGGCTGCGGATCGGCTACTCGCTCGTCGCGGTTGGGTTCATCCTGGGCTACTGGGGCTTCTATGGCGGGGGAGGGACTGGCTTCGGCGTGCTGGGCGTGGTCCTTCTCGTCCTCGGGGCAATCGTCTCCGCGGTCCTCAAGGTCGGAACGACCAACGCAAAGAGGAACGTCAGGAACATCCTCGCCGCTGCGGGCGTTGACCTGGACGAGAAGGGCGAGGGGGCGAGCAACTCATGACGGACGCCCTTCCCTCCGCGGTGTTCTCGGACGTGGACGGGACCCTGCTCGACAAAGACCACCGCGTGAGCCCCCGCACGGTCGCGGCGGCGCACATGCTGGAAGAGCGCGGGATTCCGCTCGTGCTCGTCTCTGCCCGCATGCCCGAGGCGCTCGTCGAGATCCGTCGGACGCTCGGCAACGTCGGTCCCGTCGTGTGCTACGGCGGCGCCTACGTGCTCGACGGCGACGGGGCCGAGCTCCTGAGCCGACCCATCGGCATCGGCTGCGCGCTCGAGGTGCGCGACTTCGTGGCGTGCGAGGCTCCCGACGTCTGCTGCATGGCGTATGGATACCACGCTTGGGTGACGAGCGATCGCTCGGACCCACGCGTCCGGCGCGAGGAGAAGATCGTGGGCGTGACGTCAACGGAGGGCGAGATCGAGGAGCACTTTTCCGAGCGTGGGCTGCACAAGCTCCTGCTCGTGGGTGAGAGCGCCTCGATCGAACGCGTCGAGCGCGTGGTGGGCGCGGCCTTCCCCAGCCTCACGGTCGTGCGCTCGTCCCCCATCCTCTGCGAGGTCATGGACGGACAGGTGAGCAAGGCCGAGGGCATCGAGGCCGTATGCCGGCACCTGGGCGTGGACGCCGCGGATGCGGCCGCCTTCGGCGACGGAAGAAACGATGTGGCCATGTTCGATGCCGTGGGGGAGAGCTGGGCGATGGCAAACGCACCCGCCGAGGTGCGGGCCGCCGCCACACGAGTCACCTGGCTCGACAACGAGCACGACGGCCTCGCGGAAGCTGTTTTCTCGTTTGTGTGAGGGGGAGAAAGACGTGCCAATCTCGCAAGAAGTTGCTACCATTAATCAGTCATATCGAACTGACGGGGCAACGTGTGCGTCTTGCCTCGAGGAGGGGTCGCGCTGCGAGAAGATGGACTACGAGGACGCCGCCAGAAAGCTCATCATGTACTCGCGGGGCGTTGCGAAGGGCGCCATCGGTACGGCCTACGGCATGTCAATGGGCGAGGATCCCGTTCTTGAGTACCTCTCCCGACACGAGGATGGCCTGAGCCCGTCCGACCTGGCGGAGAAGCTCGGTTACACGCGTCCCCGCATGACCCGCATCCTTGATTCTCTGGAGAGCAAGGGCTACGTCGAGCGCATCCCCGATGCCAAGGATCGCCGTCGCGTGATCGCGCGCTGCACCGAGGAGGGGCGCCGTCATGCCCAGGACCGTCACACCGACGGCGTCTCGAGCCTTGCCGCCACGTTGAGCAAGATGGGCGAGCACGATGCCCGCGAGCTGCTCAAGGGTCTCGAGACTGCCTACAGCATCACCTACAACAAGGACGACATCTTCGGAGGGCCCAAGAAGTAGCCGGCGCTTCCAGAGGCGTCTTCCCGTCTAGGAATCGCCGGGTTTGTCTTGGGGACGCCTAGGAATTGCCGCCCTTGTACGGCGGCGGGTTCTTCTCGCCGTGCAAAACCCCGTCTTTCTAGACACAGTGCAGACAAGGGCCCGGATTTCCGGAACGTTGGACGACAAGGGCCCGAATTCCTAGAAGCCGGCATGACAAGGGCGGGAAATCCTAGAAGCCCCCAAGACAGCCCCTGCGATTCCCGGAAGGTCACCCGCGGTCGTGTTCTTCTCGCCCCGTCCTGTTTTGCGTCCGGGCTTGCCGCTACACTCATAGGGCGAAAAGACGGCGAGAGGAACATCGAGAATGACGAGCGACCAGCAGACCCTGTTTGCCCCGGCGCCGACCGTGGACCTGGAGGGCCTCAATCCGGCCCAGCGCGAGGCCGTGGAGTGCACGCGCGGCCCGCTGCTCGTGCTCGCGGGCGCGGGCTCGGGCAAGACGCGCGTGCTCACGTACCGCATCGCGCACATGATCGCCGACGAGGGCGTGCGCCCTTGGCAGGTCCTGGCCATCACGTTCACCAACAAGGCCGCGGCCGAGATGCGCGAGCGCCTGGAGGCCCTGCTCCCGTACGGCACGCGCGGCATGTGGGTCTGCACCTTCCACGCCATGTGCGTGCGCATCCTGCGCGAGGACGGCGAGCTCGTGGGCTACCGCCCCAACTTCACGATCTACGATGACGACGACTCGCGCCGCCTGGTCAAGACCATCATGGCCGACCTCGACCTGGACCAGAAGCAGTTCCCGATGAACTCGGTGCGCGCCAAGATCTCCGCCGCAAAGAACGCGATGGTGGGTCCGGACGAGCTGGCGAGCTCCTCAAACCCGGCAGACCGCGCCGCGGGGCGCGTCTACCGCGAGCTGGACCGCCGCCTCGCGCGCGCCAACGCGATGGACTTCGACGACCTGCTGGTCAAGACCTTCGAGCTGCTCTCCAAGCGCCCCGAGGTCCTGGAGCGCTACCAGGACCGCTTCCGCCAGATCAGCGTGGACGAGTACCAGGACACCAACCACGTCCAGTACGCGATCACCAACCTGCTCGCCGCGCGCTACCGCAACCTCATGGTCGTGGGCGACGACGACCAGTCCATCTACAGCTGGCGCGGCGCCGACATCCAGAACATCCTGGACTTCGAGAAGGACTACCCCGACGCCCGCGTGGTGCGCCTCGAGCAGAACTACCGCTCCACGGGCCACATCCTGGCGGCGGCCAACGCCGTCGTGGCCAACAACGCCCGCCGCAAGCCCAAGCGCCTGTTCACCGACGCCGGCGACGGCGAGAAGATCCAGGTGTTCCAGGCAGCGGACGAGCGCGACGAGGGGCGCTGGATTGGCTCGGAGATCGAGCGGCTCCACGACGGCGGCACGAGCTACGACGACATGGCCGTCTTCTACCGCACCAACGCGCAGTCGCGCATCCTCGAGGACATGTTCCTGCGCGCGGGAGTGCCGTACAAGATCGTGGGCGGCACGCGCTTCTTTGACCGCGCCGAGGTCCGCGACGTCATGGCCTACCTCAAGCTCGTCGTGAACCCCGACGACGACGTGGCGGCTCTGCGCGTGGTCAACACGCCGCGCCGCGGCATCGGCACCACGTCCATCGCCAAGATCCGCGAGCTGGCGGCCGACGAGCGCATCTCGTTCTTCTCGGCCTGCCAGATGGCGATCGCCGAGCAGGGCCTGCTCGGCGCCAAGGTGCGCGGCGCGCTGGCTGAGTTCACCGGCGTGATCGAGGCGGCGCGCCACTTCACCGGCGAGCTCGCCGACGTGGTCGAGGCCATCGTGGACCGCGCGGGCCTCGTGCGCGCGCTCGAGGCCGAGCACTCCGTGGAGGCCGACGGCCGCATAGAGAACATTCGCGAGTTCCTTGGCGTCGCCGCCGAGTTCGACGAGACCCACGACGCCGTCGAGACGCTCGAGAGCCTCGCGCAGCTCCGCGCGGCGGGAGCGCTCGAGCCCGAGGGCCTGACGCCCGGGGCGTTGCCCCAGAGCGATTTCGCGCAGCGAGCGAGCGAAGCGAGCGCTGAGCTCGGGGGCAACGCCCCGGGCGTCAGGCCACCCGTTGCCTCGGAGAAGCTGCCGGCGCTCATCGAGTGGCTCGCCCTGCGCTCCGACCTCGACTCGCTCGCCGGCCAGACGCACGCCGTCACGATGATGACGATCCACTCCGCGAAGGGCCTCGAGTTTCCGGTCGTGTTCGTGGCCGGCATGGAGGAGGGCATCTTCCCGCACGCCTCCTACGACAGCGACGAGGCGAGCGTGGAAGAGGAGCGGCGCCTGGCGTACGTGGCCATCACGCGCGCCCGCAAGCGGCTCTACCTCACGCATGCCACCACGCGCCGCACCTTTGGCTCCGTCGCCGCCAACGCTCCGAGCCGCTTCCTGCGGGAGATTCCCGAGGCCGACGTCGAGCGCGTGGGCGTGGGCTCGTCGGGCTTTTCCGGCGTGGGCTGGGAGAAGCGCGGCGACCGCCACGGGACGTTCGGCAGCGGGCGCGGCTCCGAGGTCTACGGCGGCCACGTCTTCGGCTCGCGCACGCGCTCCACGGGCGGCGGCCCCTCTCGCCCGGCGCCCGCGGGGCCCAGGCCGGATGCGGCCCGCGCCGCCGCGTCCTTCTCGCCCGGCGACCACGTCTCGCACAAGACCTTTGGCCCCGGCGTGGTCATCGCCGCCTCCGGCGACACGATCGAGGTCAAGTTCACGCGAACCGGCAAGACGAAGAAGCTGCTCAAGGGCTTTGCGCCCATCGTCAAGATCGAGGGGTGATGCAAAGGGGCAGTCTCTTCGTATCATTTATGCGTTCGCATAAGTTCCGGCATGTCAGCCGTTGATTTATGCGTACGCATAAACTAACATAGCGCTTGAGCAGGTTTATGCGTACGCATAAAGGAAGCAGCATGTCGTGCATAAGAAGCGTCAGAGATTTGGGGGCGGTCATTCGCGGCGAGCGTCGGCGTCAGGGGATGACCCAAGCAGAGCTCGCCGGCCTCGCGGATGTGGGCGTCACCTTTTTGTCGCAGCTTGAGAACGGCAAGGATTCGGCAGAAATCGGAAAGACGCTGCGGGTCCTGACCATGCTGGGAATTGACGTTATTGCCGAGCCTAGGGGCTGAGATGGCAAGCTTATACGTCTACAGGCTCAGACGCGAGTCCGCGGTTCTCGTGGGAGCCCTCGATGAGTACGGGGCATCGTTCTCGTATAATGCCGCGTACCTCGGGTTGTCCGAGATCACCCCGCTGTCTCTCTCGCTACCCCTGAGGTCAGCGCAATTCAACGAGGCGGAGATGCGTCCCTACTTCGAGGGGCTGCTCGCCGAGGGGCGCGCCCGGGCAGTCCTTTCCTCCGAACTTGGCTTGGCCGAAGAGGACTGGGTTGGGCTGCTGGTTGCCTGCGGAAGGGAGTGCATCGGAGACGTACTGGTGCTCGCCCGGCCCGTCGAGCATCCCTTGGGTGTCGGGGAGTACGAACCACTCGACGAGGATGATCTTCGCAGGATGTTCCTCAATGAACCCGGCGTGGCTCGAGAGAATGTTGCGACGCGCCTCTCGCTCGCAGGCACGCAGTCTAAGACGGCGCTCGCGCGCGACTATGGAGCGGCTTCGAGCGGGCGATGGCTGCGTCCCGTCGGCCTGTCCGCGAGCACGCATGTCCTCAAGACGAGTCACCTGCGCGATCTGCCGGAGGTGGAGTATCTATGTATGACCGCCGCAAAGCAGTGTGGAATGAACGTTGCGAACGTAGAGCTCCTGGGTTACGGGAATCCCGTTCTTGCTGTCGAGAGGTTCGACCGCGACGTGTCCCTCGCGGACGGGGGCCTGACGGTCTCCAGGCGCCACCAGGAGGATATGGCGCAGGCTCTGGGAATCAGCGGGGGATCGAAGTACGCCGAGCTCGAAGGTGGGAGCATCCGTCGGATGGCGGAGCTTTTGAGGAGGCATGGCCTGAGGCCCGCGAGTGACGTTGCGGGACTCGCCCAGATGACGTGCCTCAACTATCTCGTGGGAAACTGCGATGCCCACCTCAAGAACTTCTCGATCCTTCATGAGGGCAACGATCGCGAGGGGGGTGCGCTTGTCTCCCTTGCGCCGGCGTACGACCTCGTGAGCACGGCGTACTTCCCCAAACACCCAAGGCGTCTTGCTATGCGCATCGGGGGTGCGCAAACGATTGATAAGGTGACACCTGAGAGCTTCCGTGCGCTTGCCGCCGATCTGGGAATCAGGGACTCGGCGCTCAGGCGTCTGGCAGCGCCGCTCGTAGAGGGGCTTGCGGAAGGAGTCCGCCGTGCCGGTGAGGGGGAGTTTGGCCCTGTGCTCGAGTCGACCCCCTACGTTGCCGATGATCTTATCGATACCATGGCGTCTCGCGTGGGAATACTGAGTGAGTATTGTTCCGGTCGAAATGGGTGAGGGCGAGAGGAACGTGATGGAGCACTTCATCGGCATAGACGCGGGCGGCTGGCTCGACAAGGCCATTGCGCTCGTCGTGGTGGTGGCTATTGCGCTCGTGATCCAGCGCGTGGTGGTGCGCCTCATGCACAAGGTACTGGACGCCTCCAATCTGCCGAGCGCCTCGCTCTTCATCAACATCGTGCGCGCCGTCATCTGGGCGCTCGCCCTGCTCAGCGTCATGCGGCCCGTCTTTGGCGTGGACCCGGCGGGCTTTGTCGCCGCCCTCGGCGTGGTGTCCATCGCGGTCTCCCTGGGCATGCAGGACACGATCTCCAACATCATCGGCGGCATCAGCCTCATGCTGAGCAAGGCGGTCCAGCCCGGCGACCTCATCTCCGTCGGTGACGTGACGGGCGAGGTCACCGATGTCACGTGGCGCAGCACCACGGTGCGCATGCGCGGCGGTGCCGAGGAGGTCATCCCCAACTCGGTGCTCTCCAAGACCGCCCTCACGCGCATCACCGACTGGAGCGCCGGCTACTGCGGCGTGCCCATCGCCGTGGTTCCGGGCGCCGACCTGGGCGCCGTGGCAGACGAGTGCTGCGAGGTCGCCGCGCGCGAGCTCGCCGACCTTCTCGACCCGGCGTTCGAGACGGACGTGGTCTTCTCGGCGTTTTCCGCGTATGGCACGCAGGGTGAGATTCGCCTGCACGTGAAGCCCGACGTGGTCTTCTCGACGGCCCAGGACCGTCTGGCGCGTGCCCTCTCCGGGCGCCCTTGGCTTGCGAGCGCGCTGTAGCTGGCCCCTGCTGAGCTCGTCCGGAAATCCCGCCCCTTGTCCGGGAGGGGGTCTAGACGATATGAGGGGAAGCGGCTGAGACCCCTCGCGTGAAGTTGGCCCCCTGGGCGTCGTGGGTTAGGCTCGGTCGCGTCATCGTCCGGCTTGCCACAGTCACGG
>NZ_NFJF01000004.1 GCF_002159735.1 Olsenella sp. An270 | reverse complement strand
CCCGTGACTGTGGCAAGCCGGACGATGACGCGACCGAGCCTAACCCACGACGCCCAGGGGGCCAACTTCACGCGAGGGGTCTCAGCCGCTTCCCCTCATATCGTCTAGATGGCTGCATGACAAGGGCGAGGTTTCCTAGATGGCTGCGTGACAAGGGCGGCGTTTTCTGGAGCGGGCGGGACCGTCGGCCCCTACGACGAAGGCCGCCCGCCCCTCTCGGCCGGCGACATGCCGGCGAGAAGGACGGGCGGCCCCTCAGGTGCGTATGGCGCGAGCGCTACTTACTCGTTGTCGCCCGCGGTCATCTGCGTGGCGGAGATGTCCTCGCCAGCGTCGGAGGCGTCACGCCACTTCCAGTCGGTGAAGGCCGGGTGGTCGTAGCCGTTGTCGACGGCGAACTGGAACGCGTCGACGCGGAACTTCTCCCACTCAGCGATCTGGTCGGCCCACTTGTCGGCGTCGATCATGCGGAGCGCGTCGGCAGCAAGCGCCCAGCGGTCCATGTCGTTCACGCGAACCATGTCGAACGGCGTGGTCGTGGAGCCCTGCTCCTTGTAGCCGTGGACGTTGAAGTTGTCGTGGTTCGGGCGGTCCCAGATGAGACGACGGATCGTGCCGGGATAGGCGTGGAACGCAAAGAGGACGGGCTTGTCGGCCGTGAAGAGCTCGACGAACTTCTCGTCGGACATGGCCTTGTCGTTCTCGGAGGCGTTCTGGATGCTGAGCAGGTCGAGGACGTTGACCAGTCGGACCTTGACGCCGAGCTTGTCGAGCAGGTCGAGGGCGGCCATGGCCTCGCCGGTGGGAACGTCGCCGCAGCAGGCGAGAACGACGTCGGGCTCCTCGCCCTCAGCGGTGTTGGAGGCCCACTTCCACTCGGCGGCGCCGACCTCGAGCTCCTCGCGGGCCTCGTCGAGCGTCACCCACGTCGGGGCGGGCTGCTTGCCGGCGAAGATCGCGTTCACGCAGTTGGTGGACTTGTAGGCGCGCTCGGCGACGGCCAGCAGCAGGTTGGCGTCGGCCGGGTAGTAGATGTTCACCACGTGGTCGTTGTTGAAGTTCTTGTTGAGAAGAATGTCAACGAAGCCGGGGTCCTGGTGGGAGAAGCCGTTGTGGTCCTGACGCCAGACGTGGCTGGAGAGCAGCATGTTGAGGCCGGAGATCGGGGCGCGCCAGTCGATGTGGCGCACGGTCGCCTCGAGCCACTTGCAGTGCTGGTTGACCATGGAGTCGACGATGTGGACGAACGACTCGTAGGAGCTCCAGAGGCCGTTGCGGCCGGTGAGGATGTAGCCCTCGAGCAGGCCCTCGCACTGGTGCTCGGAGAGCTGCTCGATGATGTTGCCCACGGGCGAGAGGTGCTCGTCGTTGGCGGGGTCATCGTAGTTGCCCTCGCCGAACCACTGCTTGTCGGTCACCTGGTAGGACGGCTGCAGGCGGTTGGAGGCCGTCTCGTCGGGTCCGAAGATGCGGAAGGCGTCGCGGTTGTGATTGATGAGCTCGGCCGTGTACTCGCCGAGGACGCGCGTGGCCTCAACAGCGCCAAAGCCGTGGCCCTTCTCGGCCACCGGCACCTCGTACTTGCGGGTGTCGGGGAGGTCGAGCTCGTTGCGGACCAGGCCGCCGTTGGCGTTGGGGTTGGCGCCGATGCGCAGCTCGCCCTTGGGCATCCAGCTGTTGACCTCGGGACGGATGGCGCCGTTCTCGTCGAAGAGCTCGGCGGGCTTGTAGGACTCGAGCCAGCCCTTGAGGGTCTGGAAGTGGGCCTCGGTGTCACGGGCGGACGCCAGCGGCACCTGGTGAGCACGCCAGGAGCCCTCGGTCTTCTTGCCGTCGATCTCCTTGGGACACGTCCAGCCCTTGGGGGTGCGGAAGACGATCATCGGGTAGAACGGGCGGGAGGCCTCGCCGGCGGCGACGCGCGCCTTGATGTCGCAGATCTCGTCGAAGACGGCCTCGAGCAGCGCCGCAAAGCGACGGTGGATGGAGGCGTGGTCCTCGTTGTCGAAGCCGGCGACGAAGTTGTACGGGTGGTAGCCCATGCCGCGGAAGAACTCGTCACGCTCGGCGTCGGAGATGCGGGCGAGGATCGTGGGGTTGGCGATCTTGTAGCCGTTGAGGTGCAGGATCGGCAGCACGATGCCGTCGGTCAGCGGGTCCATGAACTTGTTGGTCTGCCAGGACGTGGCGAGCGGGCCGGTCTCGGCCTCGCCGTCGCCCACGACGGCCACGGCGAGCAGGCTCGGGTTGTCGAGGACCGCGCCGTAGGCGTGGGACAGCGTGTAGCCGAGCTCGCCGCCCTCGTGGATGGAGCCGGGGGTCTCGGGCGCGAAGTGGCTGGGGATGCCGCCGGGGTAGGAGAACTGGCGGAAGAACTTCTGGAGGCCGGCCTCGTCATCGGTGATGTCGGGACGGACCTCGCGGTAGGTGCCGTCAAGCAGGGACTGAGCGGTGCCGGCGGGTCCGCCGTGGCCGGGGCCCATCAGGAAGATGGCGTTCTGCTGGTGGTCGGCAATGAGGCGGTTGATGTGACCAAAGAGGAAGTTGATGCCCGGCGTGGTGCCCCAGTGGCCCACGAGACGGTGCTTGACGTCCTCACGGGAGAAGCCGTCCTTCATGAGCGGGTTGGAGCGGAGGTAGATCTGGCCCACGGAGAGGTAGTTCGCGGCGCGCCAGTAGCGGTCGACGCCCTTGAGCTCCTCCTCCGAGACAGGAGTGTTGAGCTTCTGCCACGGGGTGCCAATAACGGGATTAGCCATGCGTGTCTTCCCTTCTGCCCGCGCAGACCCGCCAACCGGGCCTGCGGTGTTTCCAGCTGATTTCAGTATATTGGGTAAAACGTTTTACTTCTCGAGATTTTTAGTTTCTCACCTCCGTGTGGAGACGCTGTCCTTGACGACGAGCCGCGGCATGAGGGTCCGCCGCTCGGGGGCGCCCAGCTCACCGCACTCCCGCTCCCCCATCCTGCGGAAGAGCACCTCGAGCGCGGCGGAGGCGAGCTCGTCGACGTTCTGCTCGATTGAGGTGAGCGCGGGCTCGAACAGCAGGTCTGCCGCCGAGTTGTCGTAGCTCACCAGCGAGTAGTCGCGCGGGACGCGCATCCCCTGCTCGTAGAGACGCTTGAGCAGGCCGAGCGCGATGTTGTCGCTGCTCGCAAAGACGGCGGTCGCGTCGGTGCGCAGCAGGGCGGCGGCCGCCTCGTAGGCGTCGGGGATGTAGTAGTCGCACGACAGGACCAGCGCGGGGTCGACCTCCAGGCCGCGCTCGCGCAGCGCGCGCTCGTATCCCGCGAGGCGCTCGCGCCCCGTGTTCGAGGCCACGTTCACGAGGCACGCGATGCGCTCGTGGCCGGCGTCGAGCAGGCACCGGCACGCGAGGTAGCCGCCCGCCTCGCTGTCAAACGAGACGCAATCGCAGGCCATCCTGCCGATCGAGCGGTCCACGGCCACGAACGGCATCGGGATGCCCTCCAGCGCCGAGGTGAGGGCAGCGGCCTCCTCATCGCGCGAGGAGGCGACCACGAGCATGCCGTCGACCCCGCGGTTGGCGAGCATCGCCACGAGCTTGGCGTCGTTCTCCGCGAGGTCGTCGGAGTTGGTGATCAGCAGCGCATAGCCGCGCTCCCGGCATCCCAGCTCGAGGCGGCGCGCCAGGGACGAGAAGTACCTGCTCTCGATGTTGGGGACGATGAGGCCCACGGTCTGGGAGCGCCTCGTCACCAGGCTGCGCGCGATCTGGTTGGGGATGTAGCCCTTGCGCCGGGCCACCTCCTTGATCCTGCGCCTGCTCTCCTCGGAGATCTTGCACGGGCGGTCGTTGAGGACGAGCGAGACGGCTGTGGTGGACAGCCCGACCTCCTGGGCGATGTCCCTCAGCGTGACCTTCTCGGCCAACCTTGCTCACCTCCCGTGCGATCGCGCCCGGGGGTGCGACCCCCGGGCGCGTCCGGCGTCCCTAGTGGGCACCGCCCTGGCCGTAGTAGGCGTTGGGGCCGTGCTTGCGCAGGTAGTGCTTGTCCTGCAGGTACTGAGGCGCGGGCTCGACGCCGGGGCGCAGGGCCTCGGTGCGGGTGGCCATCTTGCAGACCTCCTCGAGGACCACGGCGTGGTAGACGGCCTGGGCGGCGTCCTTGCCCCAGGAGAAGGGCCCGTGGTTGCGAACGAGGACGGCGGGGACGGCGACCGGGTCGATGTCGCGCTCGGCGAAGCCGTCGACGATCACCTTGCCGGTGTTGGCCTCGTACGCCTCCTCGATCTCCTCCTCGGTGAGGCCGCGCATGCAGGGCACGGGGCCGTAGAAGTAGTCGGCGTGCGTCGTGCCGTAGGCGGGCACGTCGCGGCCGGCCTGCGCCCAGGAGACGGCCCAGGCGGAGTGCGTGTGGACGACGCCGCGGACCTTCTCGCCCCACGCGCGGTAGAGGGCGGCGTGGGTGGGGGTGTCGGAGGAGGGGTTGAGGTCGCCCTCGACGACCTTGCCGTCGAGGTCGCAGACCACGAGACTCTCGGGCGTGAGCTCGTCGTAGTCGACGCCGGACGGCTTGATCACGAAGAGGCCCGTCTCGGGGTCGAGCTCGGAGGCGTTGCCCCAGGTGAAGACGACCAGCCCGTGCTTGGGAAGGTCCATGTTGGCCTCGTAGACCTTCTCGCGAAGCTCCTTGAGCATCATGCTTGGCTCCAAACTGTTGGGTGAGCAATGGGAACGAGGACGGCCGCCCGCCAAATAACACGCAGATTCGGAGTTTACATCGAAGTTCATATGGGGATATACGATGCTTTATCAGATTATGCGTGTTATTCGAGAACGGGAACAGGGGCGGACGGTCGTCAGCGGGCCGATAAGAGCCCGGAGAGAGGGGAGGCCGCCGGGAAAGGAGGGCGGCCTCCCCGGGGGAGGAACTAGTCGGTGAAGGCCTGCTCGGCCGCCTTCTCGGCCTCGTTGGCCTTGCGGAACGCGGCGAGGAACGCGCGGTAGCCCTCGACGTCGGCGGCGTCGGGCTCGAGCGTCGTGCCCTCCATGCCGGCGAAGACCTTGTTGGTGAGGTAGTCGGCGAGCGACTCGCCCTCCTCGTGGCGCGCCATGTAGGCGGCGGCGACGGCCTGGCCCCAGGCGCCGCCCTCGCCGGCCGTGGCCATGACGGTCACCGGGGCCTCGAGCGCCGCAGCGAGCAGGCTCTGGGCGACCTTGGGGGTCTTGAAGATGCCGCCGTGGCCGTAGAGCTTGTCGATCTTCACGTCCTCGGCGCGCAGAACCTCGTTGCCCGCGGCGAGGGCGCCGAAGGCCGCCATGATGTTCATGCGCATGAAGTTGGCGATCGTGAAGTTGGCGTTCTGGCCGCGGACCACCAGCGGGTAGCCGGTCTGGACGCCCATGACCGTCTCGCCCGAGATGAACGGGATGGAGACGAGGCCGCCCGCGTCCTTGTCGCCCGTGAGCGCGGCGTTGAAGAGCTTGACGTAGACCTCGCCCTTGTCGAGCTTCTGGCCCATGAGCTCAGCGAAGTCACAGAGCAGGTCGACCCAGTCGTTGATATCGGAGGTGCAGTTGTTGCAGTGCACCATGGCGACGGGGTCGCCGACCGGCGTGGTCACGAGGTCGATCTCGGGAATGGTGGCGTCCTTGAGCGCGTGCTCGAGAACGACCATCGAGAAGACCGACGTGCCGGCGGAGACGTTGCCGGTGCGCGGCGCCACGGAGTTGGTGGCGATCATGCCGGTGCCGGCGTCGCCCTCGGGCGGGCAGAGCGGGCATCCCGGCTCGAGGTCGCCGTCGGCGTCGAGAAGGGCCGCGCCCTCGGCGGTGAGGTGGCCGGCGCACTCCCCCGCCACCAGGATCTTGGGCAGCAGGTCCTCGACCTTCCAGGACACGCCCTTGGACGCCACGAGCTCGTCGAACTTGGCGATCATGGCGGCGTCGTAGTCGTGCGTGGTGGAGTCGATCGGGAACATGCCGGAGGCGTCGCCGATCGAGAGAACCTTCTCGCCGGTGAGGCGCCAGTGGGCGTAGCCGGCCAGGGTGGTGAAGAACGCGATGTTGGGAACGTGCGACTCGTTGTTCAGGACGGCCTGGTAGATGTGGCTGACGCTCCAGCGCTCCGGGGTGTGGAACGCGAAGAGCTCGGAGAGCTCGTGGGCGGCCTGCGTGGTGGTGGTGTTGCGCCAGGTGCGGAACGGGACGAGCAGGTTTCCGTCGGCGTCGAAGGGCAGGTAGCCGTGCATCATGGCGGAGATGCCCAGGGCGCCCACGCGCTTGAGCGTGACGCCGTACTTCTCGGCGACGTCAGCCTTCATCGAGGCATAGGCGGCGGCGAGGCCCGCGAAGATCTCCTCGTCGCTGTAGGTCCAGTAGCCGTCGACTAGGGAGTTCTCCCAGTCGAAGGCACCGATGGCGATCGGCTCGTTGTCGGAGCCCACGAGCACCGCCTTGATGCGCGTGGAGCCGTACTCGATGCCCAGCGCGGTGTTGCCGGACTCGATGTCGGCGATGATCTGGTCTTTGTTCATGTTCGTCTGCCTCTCTCTGCAGAAGTGCGGCCGCGCCCGCAAGCGGGACGCGGCCGGTTCAGGTTCTCACGCGCATGTGCGCGCTCTCACGCCGCGCCCGCTCCTAGCGGTAGTAGACCTCGCCGAGCTTGAGGTCACGCTTGAAGTCGCGGATGTTGGTGTTGGCGTCGATGACCACGCTCTCGATGCCCATGGCGTCGGCCCAGTCGATCATCTGGTCGGCCGTGAGGTCGTAGGAGAACGCGGTGTGGTGCGCGCCACCCGCGTAGATCCAGGCCTCGGTGCCCACCTTGAGGTTGGGGCGCGGGGTCCAGAACACGGTGCCGGTCGGCAGCATCGGCATGGGCTTCTCGACCTTCTTGCAGTCCACGTCCTGGATGATCAGGCGGAAGCGGTTGCCCAGGTCGACGAGGGAGGTGGCGATGGCCGGGCCGGTCTTGGCGGTGAAGATCAGGCGGGCCGGGTCCTCACGGTCGCCCATCGAGAGCGGCGTGGCGCGAATGGCGATCTTGCCCTCGGCGACGGAGGGGTCGACCTCGGACATGTGGGACTCGAGGATGCCGTCCTTGCCCGGGACGAGGTTGTAGGTGTAGTCCTCCATGAGCGCGGAGCCCTTGGCGTTCGGGTCGCCGGCGGTCATGACCTTCATCAGGCGCACCATGGCAGGGGTCTTCCAGTCGCCCTCGGGGCCAAAGCCGTAGCCCTTCTGCATGAGGCGCTGGATGGCCAGCGACGGCAGCTGCTTGAGACCGCCGAGGTCGCCGAAGTGGTCGGAGAAGGCGTTGTAGTTGTGCTCCACGAGGAAGCGCTCGATGCCGATCTCCTGCTGGGCCTGGACCTCGACGTGACGACGGAACTCCTCCGGGTCACGGCCGTCGAGGACGAGCTCGTAGGTGTCGTAGTACTCGTCGGTGAGGGCCTTGACCTCGTCGGGGGTGACGGCGTCGACGTAGGGGACGAGCTCGTTGACGGGCCAGGCGTCGACGGTCCAGCCGAAGACCTGCTGCGCCTCGACCTTGTCGCCGTCGGTGACCGCGACGTTGCGCATCGTGTCGGCGAAGCGGCAGACGCGGATGTTGCGGGACTCGTTGATGCCCACCGCGACGCGCATCCACTGGCCGAGCTCGGAGATGACCGCCTCGTCCTTCCAGAACCCAAAGACCACCTTGTGGTTCCAGCGCATGCGGGCGAAGATGTGCCCGAGCTCGCGCTCGCCGTGGGCGGCCTGGTTCTCGTTCATGAAGTCCATGTCGATCGTGTCGTACGGGATCTCCTCGTTGTACTGCGTCGCGAACTGGCACAGAGGCTTGCGAAGGTCCGTGAGGCCGGCGATGTAGTTCTTGGACGGCGAGAAGGTGTGCGCCCAGGTGATGATGCCAGCGCACTCGGGATCCATGTTGGCCTCGTTGAAGGTGGCCTGGATGACGTCGCTCGTGAGCAGGTTGGGCTTGAGCACGACCTCGAACGGGATCTTGTCGGAGGCGTTGAGGTGTGCGACGACCTCGGCGGAGTGCTCCGCGACGTGCTTCAGCACCTCGTCACCGTAGAGATCCTGGGTGCAGGGGCAGAAGTAGAACTTGTACCTCTTGATGTCGAGCATTTCCATCACTCCTTACTGGGGATGCCCCGCCGTGCGGCGGGGAGGCCGGGGGGCGAGGCCGCCCCCCGTGCCAGAACTACTTGATGACCTGGTTGGAGGCGCGCTCGGAGAAGACCGCGACCATGATGACGAACACGATGCCCAGGATGAGCTGCTGGATCTCGGTGGTGAAGCCGAGCATGACCAGGCCGCGCTGGAGCACGAGGTAGGAC
This sequence comes from Olsenella sp. An270, assembly GCF_002159735.1. GTDB lineage: Bacteria > Actinomycetota > Coriobacteriia > Coriobacteriales > Atopobiaceae > Thermophilibacter. The sequence goes on along the minus strand of NZ_NFJF01000004.1, from coordinate 200,766 downwards.
AGGACGCCGGTCACGACGCTCGAGAAGCGGGAGCGAGCGCCGCCGTTGATGGGCATGCCGCCGAGGACCAGGGCGATCAGGATCTGGGTCTCGAGCATGTTGCCGGAGGACGAGGTGACCGAGCCAACGCGGATGGCGTTGATCAGCGCGGCGAAGCCGGTGATGGCGCCAGCGACCACGTAGATGATGATCTTGGTGCGCTGGACGTTGATGCCGGCGAAGCGGGCGCCGCTCTCGGAGGCGCCGATCGCCTTGAGGTTGGAGCCGAGCGCCGTGAAGTGCAGCACCAGGTACGCGATGACGAGCACGACCACGACGATGCCGACCAGCAGCGGCGTGTTGGTGGCGAGCGAGGTCAGCGTCGTGGAGGCCATGACCGGGCTGGAGGTGGTGATGTAGGCGATGATGCCGCGGAGCAGGAACATCATGCACATCGTGACCACGAACGACTGGATCTGGCCCTTGACGTGGAACACGGCGTTCACCAGGCCGATGAGGGCGCCCGTTGCCATGCCGCCCAGAATGGCGACGAACGGGTTGAACTGCGAGAGATAGCAGACCACGGCGCAGGACAGGCCCATCATCGAGCCCTGGGAGAAGTCCAGGCAGCCCATGGACATGATCATGTAGACGCCGACGGTTGCGATCATGAGCGTGAAGCCACCCGAGATGATCAGCGTGATGTTGCGCGGGGTGATCAGCTGTCCACGCGTCAGGATGGCGAAGATCGCCACGATCGCAACGAAGCTGATGATGGGCAACAGGCTCTTGATCTGGTGCCAGTCGAACTTCTTCTCCTGGACCTCGGCCGCAGCCTTCGTATTAGTAGAAGCCATCTGTTTCGCCTCCTTAAATCATCTTCGCGATGATGTCCTGCTCGGTAAGATCGGGGCTGCGGAACAGCTGGCCGTTGATCTTGCCGTCCTTCATGACCAGGATGCGGTCGCACATGCCGATGAGCTCCATGATCTCCTCGGAGATGATGAGGATCGCCTTGCCCTGGTTGCGCATCTCAGCCAGAAGCTGGTAGATGTCGGCCTTGACGCCGATGTCGATGCCGCGCGTCGGGGAGTCGAGCAGCAGGATGTTGGACCGCTTGCCGAGCCAGCGGGCGAGAACGACCTTCTGCTTGTTGCCGCCGGAGAGCGCGGAGACGTACTGGTCGACGCCGACCATCTTGGTGGACATGATGTCCGCGTACTTCTTGGCGAAGGCCTTGAGGTCCTTCTGCTTGAGGATGAAGCCCATGTCGCGCATCGAGGGCAGCGTGATGTTGTCCTGGATGGTGTCGTTGATGAGCAGGCTCTCGTTGTCGCGGTCCTTGGACGCGTAGGCGATGGAGTGGTTGATGGCCTCGTTGATCGAGTTGATCGGGGTGCCGTCACCCAGCTCGACCGTGCCCGTGCGGTCGTAGGAGGCGCCGAACAGGGCCTTGCCGACCTCGTGCATGCCGCACTCGGACAGGCCGCCGATGCCTAGGATCTCTCCCTTGTGGAGCTGGAGGGAGACGTCGTCGAGCGAACCGGGGACCGAGACGTTGTTCATCATGATCGCGATCTCGCCCTGGGGCTCGGTGGCGTAGTTGGGGTAGTCGGTGCGGTAGTAGTTGTCGCCCATCTCGCGGCCGACCATGAGGGTCTTGAGCTTGTCCTCGTCCACGTCCGCGGCGTTGATGGTGGTGATGTAGTCACCGTCGCGCAGGATGGAGATGCGGTCGGACATCTTCAGGACCTCGGCCATGTCGTGCGAGATGAAGATCACGCAGTGGCCCTTGGCGCGGACGTCGCGCATGACCTCGAAGAGCTTCTCGCGGCCGTCCTGGGAGAGGGCCGTGGTGGTCTCGTCGACGACCAGGATCTTGGGATCGAACCACGTGGACTTGAGGATCTCGATGATCTTGCGCTCCTCGAAGTTGTAGTTCTCGATCGGAGCGGTGGCACGGATCTTCGAGAGGCCAAAGCCGTCGAGCAGCTCCTGGGCCTTCTTGTTCATGGCGGCAGTGTTCTTGATGCCGTACTTCATGAAGCGGTCCTCGTCGCCCAGGAAGAGGTTCTCGGCGACGGTGAGGCCGTTCAGGGTGCCGAGCTCCTGCACGATGACGGCGACGCCGTGGTGGTTGCCGTCGACCTGGTTCTTCGGGGCGATCTGCTCGCCGTCGAGGGTGAAGGTGCCGCCGCCGATGGGCAGGATGCCCGTCAGCATGTTGGTGAACGTGGACTTGCCGGAGCCGTTCTCGCCGATCAGGGCGTGGATCTCACCGGCGTAGAAGTCGAGGGACACCTCTTTGACGGCGTGCGTGGGACCAAACTTCTTGTCGATCTTCTCTGCGTGAAGCAGGAGCTTGTTGTCTGCCATGGTGTATCCCTCCTTTACTTGACGACAGCGCCCTTGACGCGCTTGACGGTCAGGGTGACGACGGCGAGCAGCGTGGCTCCCGTGACGACGTTGTTGATGGTGGTGGGCATGCCGAGCGCGACGAAACCGGCGAACAGCATCGAGATGATGAGCTCGCCGATGACGATGGCGACGACGGGGTGGCCGTACTTCTTGAAGGCGAGACCGAAGAACGCACCCATGAGCGGCGTAAAGTTCAGCGACTGGGAGAGCATGCCGGTCATCGGCGTCTGGGCGGTGCCGTAGCTGATGTAGAGGACAGCCATGACGCCCACGAAGCCCGCGCAGAGGATGAACGCGATGAACTTGTACTTGTCGACGTTCACGCCCATGTTCTTGGCGGTGAGCTCGTTGGTGCCGATGGCGTTGATGTAGGTGCCGACCTTGGTGTACTTGAGGATGAAGCCGCAGATGAAGAACGCGATGAGCGCCAGGATGACGTTCCAGGGATAGGCGCCGAACATGTTGTACTGGGCGTCGAGACGGGTGCCGGCCCAGTTGGCAGCGAAGACGCTGAAGCTCTCATAGATGAGAGAGAGGCCGACCGTGACGATCAGCGACGGGATGCGCAGGACCGTGTAGGCGAGGCCGTTGCAGAACCCGAGCAGGATGCCACAGAGGATCGGGGCGACGACCAGTCCGGCGATGCCGAACATCTGGCTGCAGCCGATGGCCAGCAGGCAGGACAGAACGAGGACCGAGCCGATGGAGAAGTCCCACAGGCCCTGGGTCACGATGAAGTACATGCCGCAGCCGCCGACGGCGTAGATGAGCGCGCTCTGCAGATAGGTCAGGATCTGCTCGGGCGAGCCGAACGTCTCGGGACGCAGCACCTTGAAGATGGCCCAGCAAAGAATCGTGAGGACGACGAGGAAGCCCACGCCGAACCACTGGCTCTGCTGGAGTTTCTTGATTGCGTCCATACACCTCTCCTTCCAATGGTGATGGAAACCTGGAAAAGGGGGCAAGTCCAAGTGCGTGAACTTGCCCCCGGTCCAGGACAGACGGAACTAGCGCTAGGCGCTGTGGCGCTGCATAACGTCGTCGATGGAGAGCGAGGTCGCGGCAGCGTTGAGGTCATCGAAGCTCATCTCGGCGAGCTCGGCGATCTCCTCGTCGTTGTACGGGTCGTCGTCGACGAAGTACTTCTCGTAGTTCTCGTACTCGGCCACGGAGGACACGAAGACGTACGGGAACTGGATGTCCTTGCCGAAGTCGCCCTGCTCGGGGACGAAGCCCTCCTTCTGGCGGACGGCGTTGTAGACGAGAAGGAGCGCGTAGAGCGGGTCGCAGAAGTGGCCGCCGGACTCAGCGTACATACCGCCGGTCTCGAGCTGCTCCTTGAGGTCCTCGAGGAAGTCGGTGGAGGCGACGCGGATGGTGCCGGTGAGGCCCATGTTGGCGAGCTGGCCGATGGAGCCCACGAGCGGGTCGCCGCCGCCGCCGGCGACGATCAGGGCGTCCATGTCGGGATAGTTGTTGACGAACTGCTGGGTGACCTTGGCGCCCTCGGAGGAGGAGGTGTTGGCGTAGACCGGGTCGGTCATGGTCACGGGGTCATCGGGGTGAGCGTCGTTCCAGGCCTTGACGCCGTTCTGGTAGCCGGTCCAGCGCTGCTGGAACGTGGCGTCGCCGACGGTCCAACCCTCGAGGCAGATGTTGCGGGCGCCCTTCTGGATGCCCTCGAAGGCGTCGGGGTTGTCCATGGTGAGCAGCTCGATGAGCTTCTCGCCGTTGCCGACCTCGTCCTCGTGGACGGCGCCGACGTAGTACTGGGAGTTCTGCGCGGTGGCGTAGACCTCGGGGCTGTTCTCCTCGTTGATGATGCGATAGAACTGGGCGAGGTAGACCTGGTTCTGGTCGCAGGTGGAGATGCAGGCCTGCATCTCGGAGTCGGCGGAGTTGCAGACGATGATGCCCTGGCAGCCGGCGGCGCACAGGGTCTCGATGGAGGCCGTGACCTGCTCGGAGACGTGGCCCTGGTCGACGTAGGAGAGCTCGACGCCCAGGATGCCAGCGGCCTTGTCGAGGATGGCCTTGGACAGCGAGCCAAGAGCGTCGGTGGAGCTCCAGATGGAGACGCCGATCTTGATCTTCTCGCCGCCGTCGCCGCCCTCGGCGCCGCCGCCACCGCCGTTGTCGCAGCCGGCGAGGCCGAACGCGCCAGCGGTGCCGCCCATCAGGCCGGCGTACTTCAGGAAGTTCCTTCTCGAGATGCTCATGTTCCTTTCCCTTCTTCTCGGAAACCCTGCTTCCTGCCTTGCTTACAAACACAAAGTAAACGTTTATTTTACGTTTACTCACTTACAAACCATCTGCGTGGGCTCAGTGGGGTCAGTTCCCGGTATATGCCCCTCTACCTCCACCTTCTGGGTATCGGACTCGGGTCGGTTCTCCAATTCTCTAAGAAAACAGCCGGTAGACCTTCTTTTGAAATCGTTTTGACGGTCTCGCGCCACGCTCAGCGCCTGGCGCAACCGCCTCTGGATACTGTTTTACTATTCGTGAGCTGCTTTTTATGTAAGTTTGCCCGCAAACGGTACGGTTCGGTCTGTAAGCGTATTGTCAGCAATACGTTTATGCAAAATATCGGGACGATTTTGCGATTTGTTTAGATTTGTTTAGTTCCATCGCCCTTGTCGCCTGCCGCGCATAGAGAAACCCCGTCCCCCCTCTCGGGGGAACGGGGCACGGGGAGGGAACGCAGGAAGCCCGCTCAGGACGGGCTCCCCACAGGGAACCTGGTTGGAAGAGGTCACTCGACCTGCTTCTTGCGCGCTAGGACGACGCTCTGGATGACCAGGAACAGGCAGATCATCGCGGCGACCGTGATCTTTGCCCACCACGCGTCGGAGAAGCCGGCGGAGGAGACGATGTTCTGGATGGTGCCCAGGGACAGGACGCCGAAGAACGTGCCGATGATGTTGCCCACGCCGCCGGAGAGCATCGTGCCGCCGATGATGGACGCCGCGATGGCGTTCATCTCCATACCGTCGGCGTTGGTGACGGCGCCGGAGGCGGAGTGCATGATGTAGACGTACCCGGCAATGCCGGCCAGGACGCCGCTGATGAGGTGCGCGAGGAACAGCGAGCGCTTGGTGTTGATGCCGAGCATGAGGGCGCTCTGGCGGTTGCCGCCGAGGGCGTAGAAGCTGCGGCCCAGGCTCGTCCAGCGCAGCATCACGAAGGCCAGGACCACGAGGGCGAGCGCCACGGCGACGCCAATCTCAATGTAGGCCGGCGTGAAGTTGCCGGAGTTGTTGAGCGACCCCAGGAACGGAATCGTGATGCGGGTGTCCTTGAGCGCGAGGAACGCGGCGTTCTCGACGTTGAAGGGCTCGGCGTGGATGATCGTGGTCAGGCCGCGGGCGAAGAACATGCCGGCGAGCGTGACGATGAACGGCTGAATTTCCAGGTACGCCACCAGGAAGCCCTGGACCACGCCAAACGCGAGGCCGATGCCCAACGAGATGAGCAGCGCGGTCATGGGGTCCCCGCCCATGTAGTCGAGGTTGACGGCGCAGCACATGGTCACGAGGCCCACGACGCCGCCGACGGAGATGTCGATGCTGCCGCAGATCATGACGAGCGACAGGCCGATGGCCGTGATGATCAGCGACGCGTTGGTGTTGAGGATGTTGAAGAACGTCTGCCACCTCAGGAAGCCGCGGCCGAGGCCGAACATGGCGAAGAGGTACATGGCGGCGAAGACGACGATCGTGATGGTAAGCAGGAGGTTGGTGTCCGTGATGCTGCGCTTACCAACAGCCTTCTTGAGCTCTGCCATCTTACTTTGCCACCTCCACTTCGGTCTGCTTGGGACTACGGATCTTCTTCCAGAGCGCGGAGAGCTTGTTGCGCACGATCGGCGCGCTCAGCACCACGAGCAGGATGACGACGACGGCCTTGTACGCCGGAAGGGCGGCGGAGGCGACGTTGAACTTGTAGAGCGTGGTGGTGAGGAACTGGATGACGTAGGCGCCGAGGATGGAGGAGCCCATGTTGAACTTGCCGCCGGAGAGCGCGTTGCCGCCCAGGGCGACGGCGAGGATGGCGTCCATCTCGATGTCGGCCGCGATCGTCTGGTAGTTGATCGTGGAGATGCGGCTCACCTTGATGAGGGCGGCCACGGCCACGCACACGCCGAGGATGACGAAGGTCAGCCACTTGATGAACGTGGGGTTAAGGCCGTTCAGGCGGGCGGCGCGCTCGTTGATGCCCACGGACTGGACGTAGAGGCCCAGGCTCGTGAACTTGAGCACGAGGAAGATCACCACGATGCACGCGGCGGCGATGAAGACCGGCGTGGGGATGGGGATGCCCGGGATGAACCCGCCGAAGATGCCAAAGCCCGAGTTGGTGGGGATGATCGGCAGCGCGTTGTTGTTGATCCAGGCGGCGATGGAGCGGCCGGCCGTGTAGAGGATCAGCGTGGCGACCATCGGCTGGACCTTGAAGACGGCGACCATGACGCCGTTGAACGCGCCGCAGAGCATGGCGACGAGCACGCCCACGATGAAGGCCACGATGAACGGGGTCGTGACCACCTCGGGGCGCATGTTGCCGCCGCAGAGCACGGCGAGCATGGCCGAGCCGGCAACGGCGATCGTGGCGCCCACGGAGATGTCCTGTCCGCCGGTGGCCGCCGTGACCAGCGTCATGCCAATGGCCAGGATGGCGAGCTCGGAGCCGTTGTTCAGGATGGAGATCAGCTGGCCCGAGAGGACCGGGTTGCCCGTGCTGTCCTGACCCATGGAAATGGCGAAGAACGACGGGTCGGCAATGAGGTTGAACACGACAAGCGCGAGAAGCGCCGCGATCGGGATGATCATCTGGCTGTGAAGAAGCTTCTTGAAGAAGTTGTCGTCCTGGTTCTTCTCGATCGTCACTTTGCCTCACCTCCCGCGATGGTGCTCATGATCTTGTTCTGGTTGAGGTCGGAGCCCGAGAGCTCGCCGACGACGTGACGGTCACGCATGACGACGAGGCGCGAGCAGGTGCGGATCATCTCGTCGAGCTCGGAGGAGATGAACGTGACGCTCATGCCCTCGGAGGCGAGCTGGAGCACCAGCTTCTGGATGTCGACCTTGGTGCCGATGTCGATGCCGCGCGTGGGCTCGTCGAGAATCAGGTAGTCCGGGTGCGTGAAGAGCCAGCGTGCCAGGATGACCTTCTGCTGGTTGCCGCCGGACAGCGACGCGATCGGCGTGTCGGCGGAGGCCGTCTTGATGTCGAGGAGCTTGATGTACTCGTCAGCGATCTTGTAGGTCTCGGCCTTGGAGAAGGGCTTCAGGAAGCCGCGGAGCACCTGGGCGGCGAGGATGATGTTCTCGCGCACCGAGAGGTCGCCGATGATGCCGTCGCCCTTGCGGTCCTCGGGCAGGTAGGCAATGCCGTTCTTCATGGCGTCGAGTGGCTTGGAGATCTTGACGTCCTTGCCGGTCTTCTTGACCTTGCCGCCGGTGACGTGGTCGGCGCCAAAGATGGCGCGCACGCACTCGGAGCGACCGGAGCCGAGAAGACCCGTGAAGCCCGTGACCTCGCCCTTCTTGATGTGGAAGTCGAAGGGGTAGACGGCCGTGTTGCTCTTGAGGCCCTCGGCCTCGTAGACGAGCTCGTCGGCGTCGTCGCCGGAGTAGGTCGTGTAGTCGCCCTTGATGTCGGCCATGTCGTCCATCTGCTTGCCGAGCATGGCGGCGACGAGGTCGACGCGCGGCATCTTCTCGATCTCGTACTCGCCGACGAGCTGGCCGTCGCGCATGACCGTGATGCGGTCGCAGATCTCATAGACCTGGTCGAGGAAGTGCGTGACGAAGATGATGCCGACGCCGCGGTCCTTGAGCTGGCGCATCATGCCGAAGAGCTTCTCGACCTCGGACTCGTCGAGCGACGAGGTGGGCTCGTCGAGGATGAGGACCTTGCAGTCCATGTCCACCGCGCGCGCGATGGCCACCATCTGCTGCATGGCGATCGAGCAGCTGCCGAGCTGCTGCTTGGCGCTGACGGGGATGCCGAGGTTCTGGAGAATGGCGTCCGCGTCGGCGTACATCTTCTTCCAGTTCTCGGTCTTCTTGTGGCCGCGGCCGATGTACATGTTCTCCGCCACCGTGAGGTTGGGGCAGAGCGTGATCTCCTGATACACCGTGGCGATGCCCAGGTCCTGGGCATCCTGCGGCGAGCGGATGGAGACGGCGCCGTCGTTACCCTGGAGGTAGATGTCGCCGCCGTCCTTCTCGTAAACGCCGGTCAGAACCTTGATCAGCGTGGACTTGCCCGCGCCGTTCTCGCCCATGAGGGCGTGGACCTCGCCCGGACGGAGCGTGAAGTCGACGTTCTGCAGTGCCTTCACGCCAGGGAAGTACTTGCAGATGCCGCGCATCTCAACGAGATGGTTCTCGTTCACCGGTAGTTCACCTCCTTGTCAATGGAAGGGGGCGCGGCCCGACGTTACCCCGGTCGCGCCGTGCCCCCTCGAGCGATCAATCAGCCATGAGGCTATCGACTGGGCTTAGATGCCGTTCTCGTCGATGTACTCCTGGGTGATGGTGTCGCAGTCGGCGTAGCCCTCCTCCATGATGACGGTCTTCTCGGTGACTTCCTCACCGGCCTCGAGCTTGTTGATGATGTCGAGGATCGTGGAGGCCTGGTAGGGGTTGCACTGGCCGTCGTAGTTCCAGCGGCCGGCCATAACCTCCTCGAGGGCCCAGGTGTTGTGGTCGAAGCCCATGATGATGACGTCGCCGTCCTTGCCGTGGGTGATGCCAGCGGCGTCGAGAGCGGCCACGGCGCCCTTGGCCATGTCGTCGTTCTCGGCGTAGATGACGTTGAAGGACTGGCCGGAGTCGATCACGGACTGGGTGATCTGCTGGGCGGTCTCAGCGTTCCAGTCGGCGGTCTGCTGGACGACGAGGTTCCAGCCGTTGGCGGCGACGGCCTCGTCGAGAGCGCCGGTGCGGCCGACCTGGGCGGCGGAGCCCATGACGCCCTGGATGTGGATGATGTTGTACTCGGGCAGGGCCTGGTCGGTCAGCCAGTCAACGGCGGTCTGGCCCTCGGCGTCCATGTCGGAGACGACGGCGGCCACGTAGAGGTCCTCGGGGGCGTCGACGACGCGGTCGAAGAGGATCGTCTGGGTGCCGGCGTCCAGGGCGTCCTGGAGCGGGGTGTCCCAGCCGGCGGTGTCGGCGGCGGAGACGAGCAGGTACTTCACGCCGTTCTGGATGAACTGCTGCGCGGAGGCGATCTGCTCCTCGTTCTTCATGCTGTAGGCGAACTCGGCGGCGAAGCCGTTCTCCTCAGTGAAGGTCTCCTTCATGTCCTTGTCGTTGGCGGTGCGGTAGCCGGACTCGTTCGGGTCGTTGTTGATGATGCCGACGGAGATGAGCTCGCCACTGGCCTCATCGGTGGTGGTGTCATCGGTGGTCGCGGCACCGCCGCCACCGCCGCAGCCGACGAGAGCGAGCGTGCCACCGGCGAGGCCGGCGCCCTTCAGAAAGTTCCTTCTCGAGATCATGTCCCATTCCCCTTCCTGTACTTCTCTGTCTTACGACAGCCTACAAACCATAAGTAAACAATCTGTTCATGTTTACTTACTACCTAAATCAGTGACGCCCTCTTGGGAACGAGCGTCGACGTTCTCGTTCCGCTTCCGTCAAACATATCTGGCCCCACGATAGCGTTTCCTCCAACAGGTATCTAACTGGTACCTTGGCAGGAAAGCGCGCAGGCCCAGATGCGGAACGCTTTTCCTCTCTTCAGTTTTGTACTGGTTCAGTTTTACGCCTTGCCTCCGGACGGGCATCACCCTACCCGACGAGCGGTTTGTAATCTCCTGTAAGCGGATTGTTTAGTAACCGTTTAGACGATTTTCAACGAAATTTTGAGTGGTTGTTTAGATTTGTTTACATCCTAGGGGCGCTGGTTCGCCCGCCAGAGCGCCCACAACCCACGCAGCGTGAGCGTGTCGTCGACCTGCACGTCATGGCGCAGGAGGGACGCCATCTCGTCGGCTCCGTCCCCGGTCAGGACAACCGGGGCATCGACGCCCGTCTCGGCCGCGATCGCGTCGAGCAGGCCGTCGATGCGCGCAACCTCCCCCAGCACGACGCCCGACTCCATCGCGGCGCGGGTGCTGCGGCCGACCACGGTCGCGGGGGCTCGGAGCTCAATCAGGGGCAGGCGCGCCGCCGCCGTGCTGAGGGAGCGCGCGCCGAGCGCGACGCCGGGAGCGATGATGCCGCCCGCGAACGCCCCGGTCTCGTCCACGACCTCGAAGTTCGTGGTCGTGCCAAGGTCGACCACCACCACGGGGGCGCCATGCGCCTCGCGCGCGGCGACGACGTCCGCCACGCGATCGGCCCCGACCTCCGAGGGGTCGTCGTAGCGCATGCGGACGCCTGTCCTGAGGCCGGGCCCCACGACGAGCGGTCTCGTCTCGCTGGCGCGGGAGAGGGCGTCACGCCACACGTCGGAGAGGGGCGGGACCACGCAGCCGAGGATGGTACCGTCGACGCTCCCGACACCGAGGGAGCCGAGCGCTCCCGAGAGGGCGAGCCAGGCCTCGTCTGCGGTGAGGCGCTCGGGCGTGGTGAGGCTCAGGGTTCCGGTCAGACCCGTGCCGTCGAAGAGACCCAACCTGGTCACGGTGTTGCCGACGTCGACGACGAGCACGTTCTTCTCGGCGCTGTCACTCATGGAGCCTCCGGAAACTCTGCGGTCCTTCCCTCGCGTTCTCTATATACTGTATCAGTCCATGCCGTAACCCGACTCCCCGCGCGGGGGAGCGGATATACGAAGGAGCACATATGAGCGAGAACGGCTCTCGCGCCTCGTGGCGCGGGCAGCTGAGCCCCGTTGGCGTTGCCATCGGGTGCGTCGGCTGCGTCATCATCACGGCGTCGTCGGTCTACACCGCCCTCAAGATGGGCGCGCTGCCGTGGCCCACCATCTTCACCTCCATCGTCGCGCTGTTCCTGCTGCGAGCCTTCGGGCGCCGCAGCCTCAACGAGGCCAACGTCACGCAGATCGTGATGTCGGCGGGCTCCATGGTGGCGGGAGGTCTTGCGTTCACCATCCCCGGCATCTGGATGCTCGGCCTCGCCGACGAGGTGAGCTGGGTGGAGATGCTCGTCGTGGCGCTCGCCGGCACGCTACTGGGCCTCGTGTGCACCGCGGCGATCCGACGTCGCTTCATTGACGAGTCGGACCTGGAGTACCCCATCGGCACCGCGGCGGCCGAGACCCTCATGGCCACCAAGACGGGCGGCGTCACCGGCAGGCGGCTCTTTGGGTCGATGGGCCTGGCCGGCCTGTGGTGCGTCGCGCGCGACGCGCTGGGCTGGATGCCCTCGCTCGTGGCGCAGCTCCCCATCCCCGGGGTGAGCTTCGCGATCTACAACTCCCCGCAGATGCTCTCGGTGGGCTTTCTCGTGGGCGGCGTCGCGGTGGCGTTCTGGCTCCTCGGCGCGCTCGTGGGCAACTTCGGCATCATCGTGGGCGGGAGCGCCGCGGGCCTCTGGGACGTGGCGACGGCGCAGGGCATCGTGTCCAGCCTGGGCATGGGCCTCATGATGGGGTCCGGCGTGGGCGTGGTCCTGAAGGACATCCTGCCGCACGCGACTCGCGTGCTGCGCGGCAGGCGCTCGGGTGACGAGGGCGACAGCGCCGCGACCTCCGGCTGGAGCGGCCTCGAGCGGGGCACGCTCGCCCTCATGGTGGCCGCGGCGGCACTGCTCGTGTGCATCGGGCTCGGGCTGGGGCCGGTCGTGGCGGTGGCCGTGGTCGTCCTCGCCTTCGTGACCACGATCATGAGCGCGCAGTCCGTGGGCCAGACCGGCATCGACCCGATGGAGATCTTCGGCCTCATCGTGCTGCTGGCCGTGGCCGCGTTCTCCGATGCGAGCCAGGTGCAGCTCTTCTACGTGGCCGGCGTGGTGGCCGTGGCGTGCGGCCTGGCAGGCGACGTCATGAGCGACTTCAAGACCGGGGCGATCATCGGCACGAACCCGCGCGCCATGTGGGTCGGCCAGGCCATCGGTGCGCTGCTGGGCACCGTCGTCGCCGTCGCCGTGCTGGTCACGCTGTTCTCCGCGTACGGGCCGGGAGCCTTTGGCTCCGGGCAGATGTTCGTCTCCGCGCAGGCGAGCGTGGTGGCGACGATGGTCTCGGGCATCCCGAGCGTCCCGGGCTTTGTGATCGGGCTTTTGGGCGGCGTCGCGCTCTATTGGGCGGGGCTGCCCGCGATGATGTTTGGCCTGGGCGTCTACCTGCCGTTCTACATGTCGCTCACCGCGGCGCTCGGCGCGGGCGTGCGATGGGTCTACGAGCGCGTCTGCAGGGCGCGCGGGGTCGCCGACGCCGAGGAGAAGGGCGTCGTGGTGGCGTCCGGCGTCCTGGGCGGCGAGTCCATCGTAGGCGTGGTCATCGCGCTGGCGAGCGTGGTGGGCGGGCTCGCCGGGTAGCGGTCGGCCTCACGCGTAGCGGCGAGCGGCGGCCGTCGCCTCCGCGAGGTACCACCCTCCAAAGAGGACGCAGTGAAGGAGCAGCGGGGCGAGCTGGTGGAGGGCGACGCGCTCCCGCCAGCCGTCCGCGAGCGGCGACGCCTCGTCGTAGCCGCGGAGCACCTCTTCGAGGAAGGGATACCCGAAGAGCGCGAGCATCGCGAGGTCGGTCTCAGCGTGGCCGCCGTAGGCCATCGGGTCTATGAGGACGCCGCCGGTAGGCGAGGCGGGGTCGGCGTCCCACAGGACGTTGCCCGCCCAGAGGTCGCCGTGGAGCCGGGCGCAGAGGACGGCGGAGTCGCGCACGAGCCGTGGCTGCGGGGCGTCGAACTCTCCCGCCTCGAGGCGCGCCGCCACACGCTCGAAGAGGTTGAGCTCTGACGTGCCGAACTCGCCTCGGTCCACGAGGGTCCGGACGTAGTTCATGATGCGATGCTCGGCAAAGAACGAGCCCCAGCTTTCCGTTGCCCCCTCGCGCGCGACATAGGGCGTTCGGGCTTGGCTGCACCACGGCTCCCCTGACCATCCGTCCGGGGCGCATCCGTACCAGGGGGCGCCCGCGGCATGTGTGCGCGCCAGCGCGGCACCGATCCGTCGTGCCGCCGCAGCCGACGGGGCTCCCGTCGTCACGCGCTCCTCGACGAGCTCGTCCGTGGTGACGCTCAGCACGCGGGCGACACGGATGCCCCCTGTCGACTCCGCCTCGGCGAGCCAGCGCAACGCCGCCGCCTCACCCGGAAGGTTGTCCCCGTACCCCGCAGTCTTCACGAACGTCTCTGCCACGATGCCCCCAATTGCATAAAACTGTCGCTCGTGCGACATTTTGGCCGTTTGATTCATAAAAACGTCGCTCGTGCTGCGTAGAATTCCCCTCAGAAGAGCATATCAATAAATTAAACTCATGTTTTCGCAGGATTTGATAACAATAGTTGAATCGCTTTCGCGCATGGTCGAAAAAACGTGCTACACGAACGAGCGTTTTATGCAGCCAATAGGTCAGCTTGTAGCACGAGCGAACATTTTATGCACCCAATGTGACTCATTCGCCCCAATCGCCCCACGAGCGCTCGCACGTTAGAATTGCCTCACGCAATCGCACCCGAAAGGACGCCCATGGCAGGCATCAACTACCAGACCGCACGCTTCGAGGCCTCGTACGGCACCGTGGCACAGCTCCCCGCCTCCACCACGCCCGAGGTCGCCGTGGCCGGTCGCTCCAACGTGGGCAAGTCCTCACTGCTCAACAAGCTCTTCGGACGCAAGGGCCTCGTCAAGGTCTCCGCCACGCCGGGCAAGACCGCGAACATCAACTTCTTCGAGGTGGACGGGATTCGCTTCGTGGACCTGCCTGGATATGGCTTTGCCAAGGTCTCGCAGAAGGAGAAGCAGCGCTGGGCCGACCTCATCTCGGGCTACTTTGCCCAGGAGCGCAGCTTCAACCTGGTGATCGCCCTCGTGGACATCCGTCATGACGCCCAGCGCCTGGACCACGAGATGGTCGCCTTCCTCAAGGAGAGCGAGCTTCCCTTCGTGGTGGCACTCACCAAGGCGGACAAGCTGGGACGTTCGAAGCAGGCCCAGCAGGCCGCCGCCATCGCACGCCAGCTCGGAATCGACCGCGATCAGCTGGTCGTCACGTCCTCGGAGACGGGCCAGGGCGTCGACGAGCTCCGCCGTCGCATCGCCGAGGCATGCCTATAGCGCCAGCACGCCGAGGTGCTCCAGCAGGACCTTGAGCCCAATCAGGATGAGCACGACGCCGCCCGTCACACTCGCGGGCTTCTCGTAGCGCGCGCCGAAGAAGTGCCCCACCGCCACGCCGGCGAACGAGAGCGCAAAGGTGATGACGCCGATGAGCGTCACCGTCGTGACGATGTCGACCGACAGCGCGGCGAACGAGATGCCCGCCGCGAGCGCATCGATCGAGGTCGCCACCGCCAGGACGAGGAACTCACGCAAGTCGATGCCGCTCGTGTCCTCGCAGCCACAGTCCTCGTCGGCGTCCTCGTGGAACGCCTCCCAGAGCATCTTGCCGCCGATGAAGGCGAGCAGCACGAAGGCGACCCAGTGGTCCACCGGCTCGATCAGCCACATGAACTGACTGCCGAGCGCCCAGCCGACGAGCGGCATGAGCGCCTGGAAGCCGCCGAAGAAAAGCGCCAGCACCGCCGCCGTGCGCAGGTTGAGCTGCCGCATCCCCAGCCCGCGGCAGATCGAGACGGCAAACGCGTCCATCGAAAGCCCCACGGCTATGAGCAGCAGCTCCACGATTCCCATGACGTCCCCTCTCGCGACCACTCGCACGGGGACGCATGGTACCACAGCCCCTCTGTTTCCAGCCTGAAAACCGTCTTGCACTCTATCGTGGTAAAGCGTATATTCGAGCATGCACTTTAGCAAAGTAAAGCGCCTCACGTGGGCGCCTCATGAAAGGATCTCTCATGCTCGATAGAAGGTCGTTCCTGTCCCTCGCCGCCGCCGGTCTCTCCGTCACCGCTCTTGTCGGCTGCGGTGGATCGCCCGACGCCAGCGACGACGCCCCCGCCAGCGACACCACCACCGAGGCCGAGGATGAGGCCGGAACCGGCGCCGTCGACACCGGCAAGCTCATCGTCGGCTTTGACTCCTCGTACCCACCCTACGGCTACGTCGGCGACGACGGCGAGTACACCGGCTTCGACCTCGAGCTCGCCCAGGAGGTCGCCGCTCGCAACGACTGGGAGGTCCAGCTCGAGCCCATCGACTGGGACGCCAAGGACACCATGCTCGACAGCGGCGCCATCAACTGCATCTGGAACGGCTTCACCATGGAGGGTCGCGAGGACGACTACACCTTCTCCGAGCCCTACATGATCAACGGCCAGGTCATCGTCGTGCGCGCTGACTCCGGCATCGCGAGCTTCGACGACCTCGCGGGCAAGGCCGTGATCACCCAGGTCGACTCTGCCGCCTACAACGTCCTCGCCGGCGAGGACGCCACGCAGGCCGAGCTCGCTGCCACCTTCGCCGGCCTCGAGACCATCGGCGAGTACAACACCGCCTTCATGCAGCTCGAGTCCGGTGCCGTGGACGCCGTGGCCTGCGACCTCTCCATCGCCGCCTACCAGCTCGCGGCCAAGCCCGACGCCTACGTCCAGCTCGACGAGTTCCTCTCCGAGGAGCACTACGCCGTCGGCTTCAAGAAGGGCGACGACGCCACCGCCGACGCCGTGAACGAGGCCCTGCGTGCCATGGACGAGGAGGGCTTTGTCCAGGAGCTCTGCGACAAGTACGCGGAGGACGGCATCTCCTACGACAACTGGTGCCTCGCGTAGCGCCCCAGAAGAATTCCTCCCCGGGATGCCCGAGCGGCGAGCCGCCTCGGGCATCCCGCGCATGAAGGGAACACCGTGGACTTCCTCACCATGACCGGCATGCTCTCCGAGGGTTTCCTCGTGAGCCTCCAGATCTTCGCCTTCACCCTGCTGGGCTCGCTGCCGCTCGGCATGCTGGTGGCCTTCGCGCGCATGAGCCGCTTCAAGCCGCTCGCGCTTCTCGCCCGCCTGTACATCTCCATCATGCGCGGCACCCCGCTCATGCTGCAGATGTTTGCCATCTACTTCGTGCCGTACTACGTCTTTGGCATCCGCCTCACCACCGACAGCAAGTGGTACGCCACAATCGTGGCCTTCATCGTCAACTATGCGGCCTACTTCGCCGAGATCTACCGCTCCGGCATCCAGTCCATCCCGCGCGGCCAGCACGAGGCGGCCCAGGTCCTGGGCTACTCGCGCGCGCAGACCTTCGTGCGCATCGTGCTGCCGCAGGTGGTCAAGCGCATCATGCCCGCCATGACCAACGAGGTCATCACGCTGGTCAAGGACACCTCGCTCGCCTTCTCCATCGGCGTCATCGAGATGTTCACCGTTGCCAAGCAGCTGGTGGCGAGCCAGGTGTCCATGCTGCCCTTTGCCATCGCCGCCGCGTTCTACTGGGTCTTCAACCTGCTCATCGACTTCGTCGCCGGGCGCATCGAGAGAAAGCTGAGCTACTACCATGACTAGCGCAAGCACCGTCGAGAAGGACGAGATGCGTCCCGTCGTCTCCCTCGCGCACGCGCGCAAGAGCTTTGGCGACGTGGAGGTCCTGCACGACATCTCGCTCTCCGTGGCCCCCGGCGAGGTCGTGGCCATCATCGGCCCGTCCGGCGGCGGCAAGTCCACGCTGCTGCGCTGCCTCACGCTGCTCGAGCGCCTGGACGGCGGCGACCTCTCCTACGAGGACGTCACCGTGGCCACGAACGGCGCGTATGGCGACAAGGGCGTCCTGGCAGCGGCGCGCGCCCGCTTTGGCCTGGTGTTCCAGAACTACAACCTGTTCCCGCACTTCTCGGTGCTGCGCAACGTGATGGACGCGCCGGTCGTCGTCCAGGGGCGCGACCGCTCCGAGGCCGAGGCAGAGGCCCGCGCGCTTCTCGCCAAGATGGGGCTCGCCGGTAACGAGGACAAGGTGCCCTGCCAGCTCTCCGGCGGTCAGCAGCAGCGCGCGAGCATCGCCCGCGCCCTGGCCCTGCACCCCGACATCGTCTACTTCGACGAGCCCACGAGCGCCCTCGACCCCGAGCTCACGGCCGAGGTCCTGCGCGTCATCAAGGAGCTCGCCGCGGAGAACATGACGCTCGTGATCGTGACGCACGAGATGGGCTTCGCGCGCGAGGTCGCCGACCGCGTGATCTTCATGGACGGCGGCGTCATCGTGGAAGAGGGCCCTGCCGAGCAGGTCATCGACCACCCGCGCGAGGAGCGCACCCGCGCCTTCCTCGCCCAGCGCGAGGGATAGCGCGACTATGGAGCGGTTTGGGTTCGCATTCTCGCGGTTTCGAGAGTAGCCGATTAAGGAGTCCCAGCTCAGCGGCTTGCGCCGGTGCGCGGTGTTGCGGGCACGAACCCAAACCGGAAAACGGTTTGGGTTCGCTGTGGGGCGACGGCGTCAGGACGCGACACCGCTACCTGCGCGTTTGCAAACGGATACTCGCGGAACCGCGAGAACGTGAACCCAAACCGCGTGGAGGGGGCAACGGAGCCGGCTACTCTGCGGACTTGAGGGCACCCACCATGTCCACGCGGTCGAGCGCGCGGTTGGTGATGAGGTTCACCACGACCGTGAAGGCAAAGGCCATAACCGCCGCGATCAGGTACGTGAGCGGGTCCACCACCACGTCGAAGTAGAGCGAGGGCATGCGCAGGATCCACGTGAGGCTGCGCGCCAGCGCATAGCCCAGCGGCAGGCCCATGACCACGCCGATCCCCGTGAGGATGAGCGTCTCGGTGTTGATGTAGCGGTGGACCTCGGGACGCTTGAAGCCCAGGACCTTGAGGGTGGCGAGCTCGCGCTCGCGCTCGGAGATGTTGGTGTTGGAGAGCGTGAAGACCACGGTGAACGAGAGCGCCGCCGCCAGGACGATGACCACGTAGACCACGGTGTTGATCAGCGTGAAGGCGCTCGAGAAGTCGTTCACGAGCTTCTGGGTTGAGACCACGGAGAGGTAGCGCCCGTCCTCGGAGAGGCGCTCGGAGAGCGCGACCTGCTCGCCCGCGTCACCCGTCAGGTGGGCGAGAAGACCATTGGGCTCAAGCTCCTCCCCAAACGCGTCCTCGTAGGCCGCCTCGGTCATGTAGAGGGTGTTGCCCAGATAGTTGAGGACGATCGAACCCGGCGCGGCCGTGCCCTCGGCAAGCGTGGAGTCCTGCAGGCCCAGCTCGTCGCCCACGACGACGCCCATGACCTGCTCGGCGTTCTTGGTGATGGCCACCTGCGCCTCGTCCAGGGAGACCGCCGAGCCGTCGTCCGCGACGAGGTTCACGTAGCCCTCAAGGCTCTCCCCCTCCGGCACCACCACGAGCTGCACGGTCTCCTTGTCGTCGCCATAGCTCACGGTGAGGTTGTCGATGTAGACGCGCACGAGGTCGGAGACGCCCTCGTCGTCGGCCAGCTCATCGGCGGCGGAATCCAGGTCGTCAACGGAGGTCACCGCCATGAGGTCGTAGCCGATCACGCCCGCATCGCCGTACTGGCGCGGCGAGAGCGAGAGCACGGTGTCGCGAATGCCAAAGCCAGTGATGAGCAGCGCCACGCAACCCGCCACGCCAAACGTGGTCATGAAGAAGCGCTGCTTGTAGCGGAAGAGGTTGCGCGCCGTGACCTTGTTCAGGAAGCTCATGCGCCGCCAGACGGGCCCGATGCGCTCGAGGAAGATGCGCGAACCGGCCTTGGGGGCCTTGGGCAGCATGAGGGAGGCGGGAGTCTCCCGCAGCTCATGGCGGCAGGTAAGAGCCGTCGCGCCCACGATGCCCACGGTGAAGAGCAGCAGCGAGACAACCGAGTACGCCGCGTCGAAGCCGTAGACAAAGCCCGGCAGCGCGTACATGGTCGAGAAGATCGTGAAGATGATGGCCGGGAGCACGATGAAGCCGAGCAGCGTACCCACGAGCCAGCCGAGCACGCACGCCGCCAGCGCGTAGAGCACGTACTTGGAGAGGATGCGCCCGCGACCGTAGCCGAGCGCCTTGTAGACGCCGATGAGCCCGCGCTCCTCCTCCACCATGCGCGTCATCGTGGTGAGGCTGATCAGCACCGCCACCACGAAGAAGACGACCGGCAGCACCGTGCCGATGGCCTCGATCGAGGAGGCGTCGGAGTCCACGCTCGCATAGCTCGAGAGGCTGGAGCGGTCCTGCACGTACCACGTGGCGTCAGGAAGGTCCTCGACCTCCTCGCGGGCGTCCGCGATCTCCGTGAGCGCGTCGTCACGCTCCTGCTCGAAGGTCGCGCGGCCCTCATCGAGCTCTTTCTGGCCGTCGGCGATCTCGGCGAGCGCATCATCGAGCTGGCGCTGGGCGTCCGCGAGCTGCTCCAGGGCATCTGCGCGCTGGCGGTCGAGCTCGGCCTGGCCCTCGGCGAGCTGGGCACGGCCGTCGGCGATCTGCGCGGCGCTCTGGTCGAGAAGGGCGCGGGCGCTCTCGAGCTGTGCCCGCCCGTCGGAGAGCTCCTGCCAACCCTGGTCGATGAGCGCCTGCTGGCGGTCGAACTCGGCCTCCACGGCGCTCTTCGCCTGGTCGATCGCCGGGTTGAGCTGGTCGAGACCCGCCTGGGCCTGCGCGAGGCCGGCGACTGCCTGGATGCGGCCGCTCGCCAGGGCAGTGGCGCCCTGACCGTCCGCGGCGTCATCACGTCCGAACGAGACAAGCTGGTCAAGGCTCGTCTGGTGACCGGCGTAGGTCTCGCGCTGGGTTCGCAGGGTGTCGCACTGACCCTGGAGCTCCTCGCGGTCCCCCCGCTGCCACTCAAGCGTCCCCTCGAGCTCGGACTTTTGATCGATGAGTTCCGCAAGATCGGGCGACCCGGGATCGGACGCCTGGAGGTCCTCGATCTTGTCCGTAAGCTCCTCAAGTTTCCCCTCGTTCTCCCCGATGGCAACCTCAAGGTCCCTAAGCTGGCCATCGAGTTTTTCGATCTCCGCGTCGAGTCCACTCAGCTGCCCCGCAAGAATCGACGAGAAGGGCGCGAGCTTGTCCGCCGTCTGGGAGAGCACGTCCGCGTAGGCGGTGGTGGCGGCAGCCGCGGCCTCCTCGTCTGACGGGTCCACGGTCTCGACGGTCGCCCACGCCTCGCGCGCCTGCGTCGCCAGCGCGCCAAGCCCCATGTCCGTGCCCATCATGCCCTTGAGCGCTGCGGCCAGCTGGTCGATGCCCGAGGCAATGCTCTCGGCGGTGTCGTCGATTCCGGCAATCGTTCCCGGCAGCGAGTCCACCGCTGCCTGGGCCTCGTCGCGCTGCGCCTCGAGGTCGCCGATCGTGACGCCATCCGCGACCTCGATGCCGCTCACGTTTGCCCGCGCGGCATCGAGGGCCGCCTGGCCGTCGCGGAGTTGCTGCTCGGCGCCGGGGAGCGCCGCCTCGTACTCGGCAAGGCCGGCCTCGTACTCCGCGAGGCCCGCCGCGTACTCCGCGGCGCCGTCCTCGAGCGTGCGGCGGTTCTCGTCTATCGTGGCCTGCGCGTCGTCGAGCTGCGCCATCGCGTCCTCGCGCTGCTCGTCGAGCTCGCGCTGGCCGTCGGCCACCTCGGCGCGGCCCTCGTCGAGCTCGCGCTGCGCGTCGTCGAGCTCGGCCTCGGCGTCGGCTAGCTCCTCGAGCGCCTCGGCCTCCGCCTCGTCGATCTCCTCGTTCGCATCGGAGCGAATCTGGTCGCCACGGGCGCGCTCGCGCTCGGCACGCGCGTCCTCGACGCTCTGAAACACCTCGTCGACGATCCCCTCGTACTCGGCCGAGTAGCACAGCGGCGCCTCCGCGCCCTCGACCATGACGTACGCCACGGTATAGACGCTCGGGTCGACGACCTCGTCGGCCACCACGAAGAACGAGTACTGCGAGCCTCCGCTCGAGCGGAACGACATCGTGCCCTCGCCGGCGTTGATCTCCATCGGGTCGAGCACCGAGCCCACGATCGTGTACTCGCCGCGCTCGAAGACCTCGGTCGACTCGGAGTCCAGCGCGTCGAGCCCCTCGTCCTTCTCGGCATCGTCGCCCTGGTCGTCGTCACCGTGGAAGCTCACGACGTCGCCGATCGTGAGCCCGGAGTCCTTGAGGTAGCGCTGGGTAACAGCTACCTCGCCCGACGCCTCGGGCAGGCGCCCCTCCAGGACGAGCGGCTCGTTCAGGCCGCTCGACGAGAGCGCCTTGACGTCGACCTTCTCGGAGGCGGAGCCCACCGTCGTGTAGGCGGTCTCCGACCAGCCGCCCTCTGCCGTCTCCACGCCGTCGAGCGCCGCGAGCGCCGCCACGTCCTCGTCCGTGAGGCCGAGCGTGGACTGCACGCGCACGTCGAAGAGGCTCTGCTCGTCAAAGAAGCGGTCCGCGGAGTTGCGCAGGTCGACGCAGGCAGCACGCAGGCCCACGAGCATCGTAACGCCAAGCGCCGTGATCGTGGTCAGCGCCACGAAGCGCTTGAGGCTCCCGCGCACCGTGCGCAGAATTCCCTTGGCAAAGGCTGACGTATCGCGGCGGCCGGCCATGCGCTACCACTCGATCTCCGCGATGGGCTTGGGCTCGGGGTTCACGGTCATGGAGGTGACCTTTCCGCTCTTGAAGCGGATGAGACGGTCGGCCATGTCCGCGAGCGCCGCGTTGTGCGTGACAATCACGACCGTGATGCCCTCCACGCGGCACATGTCCTGCAGCAGCTGCAGGATCTGCTTGCCCGTCTGGTAGTCGAGGGCGCCCGTGGGCTCGTCGCAAAGCAGCAGCTTGGGGTTCTTGGCCAGGGCGCGCGCGATGGAGACGCGCTGCTGCTCGCCGCCGGAGAGCTGGGCCGGGAAGTTAGCCAGACGCGCGGACAGGCCCACCTTGGCGAGCGTCTCCTCGGGGTCGAGCGAGTCCGGGCAGATCTGCGTGGCCAGCTCCACGTTCTCGAGCGCCGTGAGGTTGGGAACGAGGTTGTAGAACTGAAAGACAAAGCCCACGTCGGCACGCCGGTACAGCACGAGCTCGCTCTCGCTCGCGCCGCTGATGTCGCGGCCGTCCACGCGCACGGTCCCGGAGGTGGCGCTATCCATGCCGCCCAGGATGTTGAGCGCCGTGGTCTTGCCCGCGCCGGACTGCCCCAGGATGACGGCGAGCTCGCCCTTCTCGACCTCAAAGGTGGCCCCGTCCAGGGCGTTGATCTTGGCGCCGCCCTCACCGTAGGTGCGCACGACGTCCGTAAACTCGATGTAGGCCATCCCAGCTCCGATTGCTCGACAGCGTGTTGTCTACATCGAAGTATACTGAGGAAGGTGGGCGAGAAGAACCTGCGCTCGACAGGCGCGCTCCAAGTGTCGCGCCCTTCTCGGCTCCGCCACAAAACCTAAGGGGATGCCGTCATGAAGAAGCAGCCGCAGGTCACCGAGCAGACGCGCGCCAACCTCCGCCAGGCGTTCTGGGAGCTCTACGCGGAGAGGCCCGTCGAGAAGATCTCCGTGCGGGAGATCACGGACCGCGCCGGCTACAACCGGGCGACCTTCTACCTCTACTACCACGACGTCTACGAGCTACTCGATGAGATCGAGGACACGGTGCTCGGCAACATCGAGCGCCTGGTGCAGGGCCGCCTGCTCCAGGGCGACCGACTCGACTTCTCGCAGCACATGGGTCTCATCCTGCGCCTCGCGCAGCGCTCGCGCGACTACACCCGCGTCCTTCTGGGCCCGCACGGCGACCCCGCATTCTCGGACCGCCTCAAGCAAATCATCAGCCCGCTCGTTGACCGCTTCTTCCTGCCCGAAGCCCAGCTCGACGAGCAGGCAGGCGACATCGTGCGCGAGTTCTACCTCTCCGGCATCCTCGCAATCATTCGCACCTGGACGGCCGACGAGGACCCCATGCCCATCGACCAGCTCATCCAGCTCGTCATGCGCATCGTGCAGTGAGGTGCGGCGCTAGTTCTTGGCAAAGAAGGCGAGCGCGATGGCACCCGGGCCCACGTGCGTGCCGATGGTGGCGCCCACGGACGCGATGGGCAGGTCCTCCTCGGCGACCATGTGCTCCCAGATGGCGCGGTTGTCGTCGAGATACTTGCGCAGGAGCTTGTCCGAGAGACCCGTGTAGCCGAGAAGAACCGGCATGGTGAAGTCGATGCCGTGCTTCTCGACCTGCTGGTGCAGCTGGTTGCGGCCGTTCTTGGAACCGCGCGCCTTACCAAGCATGACGACCTCGCCGTCCTCCACGCCCACGACGGGCTTGATGGAGAGCACCTCGCCGACCATGCCCACGCTTTTGGGGATGCGACCACCGCGGCGCAGGTACTCGAGCGTGTCGAGAAGCGCGAGCAGACAGACGCGATCTGCCGCCTCCGCGGTCTTCTCGGCGATCTCCGCCGCGCTGAGTCCCTCGTCGACAAGGCGCAGCGCGTACTGCACGAGAATCGTCTGACCGATGGTCACGTTCTTGCTGTCGACCACGTGGACCTCGGGATAGTCGGAAGCGGCGGTCACGGCGCTCTGGTAGGTTCCGGAAAGCTTGGAGGAGAGCGTGATCACCACGGCCTCCTCTCCCGCCGCGCGGACCTGCTCGAAGGCCTCCTGGTAGGCAAAGGGCGTGGCCTGGCTCGTCTTGGGGAGCTCGTCGCTCTCGATGAGCAGCTCGTAGAAGCGGTCGTTGGTGAGGTCCACGCCGTCGGCGTAGGTGGTATCGCCGAAGGTGATGCCGAGGGGCAGCACCGTGAGACGAGGGTCGGCCTGACCGGGGAGATCGATGCCAGAGTCGGTGATGATGCGAACAGCCATGGGTCTTCCCTTCTCTCGCCCAGCCGGGCTCGGGCGCGACTAGCGGCCGAAGGTCCTGAGCTTCTCGAGGATGTGGTTGAGCGAATCGTACATCTGCATGCGCTGGCGCAGGGCGAGCTCACCGCCAGCCTCGTCGAGGACTCGGTGAATGATGTCGTCGAGCGGCCTCGCGGCCTCGTAGCCCTTCTCGGTGAGGCGAATGGGCGCGCGGTAGCGGGAGGCCTCCTCGTCGGAGCCCCCCACCTCAACGAAGCCGTCCTCGGCGAGGTGGGCCACGGTGCGCGACACGGCGGCGCGGCTCACGTCCACCAGCCGGGCGAGCTCGGCGGCGGTGAGACCGTCGGGATATTTGACGAGGTAATAGAGGCACATCACGTCCGCGCCGCGAAAGCCCAGTCGATGCGCCTCGGCGTTCTTGATGCGCTGGATCTCCTTGTTCAGGGCGCTGATGATGCCCACGAAGTCCTCGAAGCGGGTCTCCTCCATGGCGCGCCTTCCTCCTCGCTTGTTGACACGTCAACAGTATCGGCGGAGTTGTTACCCTGTCAACATTCGGCACGCGCTCATCACGGTTCCGTCACGAGGTGTAAATCGGCCAACCATACACACCTACCCCTTTTACGCCACTTTCAAGGTGTTTTTAGGTAGGTATGTATGGTCGCTCGTTATGGGTATCTCTAGAGCAGCGAGAAAGGCGGCGCATGAACCTCTTCGACTATCTGGAAACGGCCCTCGACACCTTTGACGAGCGCCCGCTGGGCCCGGTGGACTCGGCGGCGCTCTCCCAGTTCTGCATGGTGCGCGGCGAGGGCGTCATCCCCGCGGCCCTGTGGCGCGGGAGTGCCGCGGATCGCCTGCGCGCCTGGGCCAGCCGGCCCGCGCGCTTCTCGGACCTGTTGCAGGCCGAGCGCTACAGCGGCCTCTTCTGCGGCCTGGCGCCCGAGGGCGTCAAGCGCGAGCTGGCGGCACTCGTGGCGAGCCCGCGCTTCCGCGACCTCGAGCTCAGGGACTATGCCTCCCGCTTCGATGAGACGGAGCATGTGCAGTTCTCGGCGACCACCTTCGTATGGCGCTCCCCCGCCGGGCACGACCGCGACTTCGCCTACGTGGGCTTCCGCGGCACCGACGACTCCTTCACCGGCTGGCGCGAGAACTTCGACATGGCCATCGACCCGCCGGTGCCGGCACAGCGCATGGCGGCAGACTACCTGGCGTCCGTCGCACGCTACCTGCCGCGACGCCTCTACGTGGGAGGCCACTCCAAGGGCGGCAACCTCGCCACCTACGCGGTGCTGCGGGCGCCCGAGGAGGTCCGCTCCCGGATCGAGCGCGTCTTTGACCACGACGGGCCCGGTTTCAAGGCCGGCTTCCTGCGCGATGAGGACTTCGAGCCCGTGCGCGACCTCATCCACCGGACCGTCCCCGAGGAGTCCGTGGTGGGCATGCTCATGGACACGCCCATCGAGCCGCACGTGGTTCGCAGCACCGCCCGCGGTGCCGAGCAGCACGACATCTTCACCTGGGAGATCGACGGCAACGACTTTGCCTACGTCGACGAGCTCTCGCCCTCGGCGGTGTTCACGCACGAGCTCATGGACGACTGGCTCGCGTCTCTTTCGCCCGAGGAGATGCCGCGCGTGGTGGACGCTCTCTTCCGCGCGCTCGAGGCGTCCGGCGCGCCGAGCGTGGGTGCCGTGATCTTCAGCGGGGCGGACGCGCCCGCGCTCATCGGCGAGGCTGCGCGCAACCTCGACCAGGAGTCGCGCGACGTGCTCACACCGGCGCTCGGCAAGCTCGCGGCCTCGGCGGCGCGGGCCGGCGCCAAGGGGCTGTCGGAGCTGTTCTAGGGACGAGAGCAAGAAGGGCGGAGCAGAGGCGCTCCGCCCTTCCGATTAGGACGTATGGGCCGTCAGTTAGTCGTCGTCCCAGTCGTCATCGTCGTCGTCCCAGTCATCGTCGCGATCGTCATCGCGGTCGTCGTCATCGTCGCGGTCGTCGTCCCAGTCGTCGTCACGGTCGTCGGCGTCGTCCCAGTCGTCGTCACGGTCGTCGGCGTCGTCCCAGTCGTCATCACGGTCGTAGCGGTCGTCGTGCCAGTCGTCCCAGTCGTCACGGTCGTCCCAGTCGTCGTTCCCGTCGATGTCGGCCTCGAGGACCTTGCCGGTCCTCGCATCGACCTCGTATTCGTACTCAACGCCGTCCGACGTGAACTCGAGCTCGTAGACGCCGTCATCGAGCTCGTACTCATGGTCGTTGAACGACGCCTCGCTCAGGCCGAGCTGGGCGAGGACAATGTCCTTTGCCGCATCGATGCCGATGTAGCCACGGTCGTCGAGCTGCTCGGGGGCAACGGAGAGCGTGTCGGACTGCAGGCCAAAGCCGCTGACGGTCGATCGAACGTCGCTCTCAATGCCCGTGAGGAAGTCGTCCCCGGGATACTCCGACCCCTGCTCGAGCTTGACGACGATGTTGCGGTCGTGACCGTCAATCGTCTGGTTGAAGTGTCCAGACTCGTAAATCTCGGTCACGAGCTCGGACACGACCTCGCGACACTCCCTGCCCTCGAACCCGCTGTAGCCGTCCGCGATGCCCCTGCCCTCGTCGTTGACGCCCTCGACCTCGGTCACGAGGCCCTTCTCGTCATACTCGACCTCGATCTCGGGGTTGACGCTCAGGAGCAGGACGCCCGCGGTCCTCGTTGCGGCGGTCTCTGCGGAAGCTCCCGACGGGGTGCTCTGGGCGGTTCCCAAAGCCGCTCCGCACCCTCCCAGGGTTGCCACTAGAGCGGCGCCGACGGCCGCGGTCGCGATGATGCCCCTCATCTTCAGGCTCGTGGTCTTCATGGTGTCCTCCTCGGTGGTTGAGCCCTTTTCTTGCCGTACGGTGAGAGAATGCGCAGGGACAACCTCAAAACCGGGGTCGCGCCGGAACTTTTTTCTCGCGACTAGTCATCGTCATCCCAGTCGTCGTCCCAGTCGTCGTCATCGTCCCAGTCAGCGTCGTCGTCATCGTCGTCCCAGTCGTCGTCATCGACGTCGGGGGCGGGCTGAGCGGGCGCAGGGGTGGGCGCCTCTGGAGCCTCCGTCTCCGGCGCACCCTGCTCCGGAGGCGTCTCTACTGGGCCGGCCTCTTCCGCCTCGGGCTCGGGGGTTACCGGCTGCTCGAGGTGCACCTCGAGCTCGATGATGAGGCGGTCCTCGGTCGCGACGCGCCACTCCTCGTCATCGGACTCCACGCTGATCTGGATCGTCCCGCCCGGCACGAGATAGCCCTGGTCCTTGGCCCGCAGCGCAAGATCGTCCGAGACCTCGTCGATCGTGCGCCCGTAATACGAGAAGCCCTCGATCAGCCTCTCGCCGTCCTCGTTGCCCCCGTCGAGCCCCACCACGCGGTCGAAGCGGTTGACGTCGATGTCTACCTCGGGGTTGATGCTCATGTGAACCGTTCCTATGGGCGTCTGCCACGTCGCGAAGCCGCCAATGACGAGCGCGCACAGGCATGCAGCAGCCGCGAGCGCCGCAGCGAGCCTGCGGCGAGCCCTTCTCGGCCGCGCTCGCTCGAGTGACAGCACCTCGGCGTCGAAGGTCACGACGTCGTCGAGTCTCTGTCCCACCTCGTAGCCGAGGTTTGGCACGCGGACGAACCTGCCCTCCCGATCAAGGACGACGGCGTATGCCGGATGGCATTCCATGACGAGGTATCTCATCGCCCGTCACCCCCAGTCGGGACGATCTTTCTCAGGTGGCCGCGGATGATCTCGAAGCCGTTCGTGAAGGCGAGAAGGACAGCCACGAGGTACCGACGGTGCCGCTCGATCGTCTTCCGCTCCACCCCCGAGCCACGGGAGAGCTCCGCCATGGGCAACTTCTTCGTCTGCACCAGACGGTCGAGCAGCTCCGGGTTCCTCCGCGCGCAGCCGAGCACGCGCTGGCACGCCTCGAGCGTGCGCTGTTGCTTCGGGCAGTTCTCGGACACATCGAGGAAGGTGAGGCCAAAGGACTCGAGCTCCGCCCCAAACTGGACGATCTCCTGACGGGAGGCCTCCCGCGTCTGACGCTCCTCGAGCTCGTCGCGCTCGGAGGCGATCATCTCAACGAGGGAGCGCTCGCCCCCCTCGCCTCCGTCGGGGCGCCTCTCGTCGAGCGAGAGGACGTCGGCGTGGCGACGCTCCCTGCGGGAGAAGTCCACGAGACGGTTGCGCACGTTCATCGCCGCGAATAACAGGAACGCGCCGCGCGCCCGGTCGTACGAGAGCACCGCCTCGTGGAATGCGAACATAGCAATCCCCAGCTCGTCGTCGCTTCCCTGCCGCGGGGGCCGGCCCATGAACCGCGCCGTCTCCGCCTTGATGAACGGAAGGTAATCGCGCACGAGGTCGTCCGCGCAACGAGGGTCCCGCTTCGCAGCAAGGACCCGAGCAACCAGATCCCTGTCCCGTTTCATCACGCCCCCCATGTGAAAGAATGCGCACGGCGTGCCCCGATTTCGGGGTCGCGGCGAAAATTGTCCGATCACCTCAGGTTACCGGCCCGCCACGACCCGTATGTAAGCCGTTCGTAAGGAGCGGCGAGTGTACGAGTTTTGGCCTTCCGAGCGTCCTTCTCGCCCGCGTTTGCCCAGTTGGCGAGAAGGACGACGTGTCCGACGAGCGGCTAACTCGTACACTTGACGCAGCCAGACGGACGGGGCGGAAAGGCGCACAATGGGAGGGCGAGAAGAACCGTCCGCCCGAGGGGGGTGCGCGTGCCCACGCCGATCGACATACTGCGCCAGACCTTTGGCTACGAGACCTTCCGCCCGCACCAGGCGGAGATCGTGGACGCCGCGCTGGCGGGTCGCGACGTCCTCGCCGTCATGCCCACCTCGGCGGGCAAGTCGATCTGCTACCAGGTGCCGGCGCTTGCGCTCGACGGGCTCACGATCGTGGTCTCGCCGCTCATCTCCCTCATGGCCGACCAGGTGGGAGCGCTGCGCCAGATGGGCGTCGCGGCGAGCTACCTCAACTCGACGCTCGGGGCCGCCGAGCGCTCCGAGGTGCTCCACGGCGTCGCCGCCGGCGCGCTGCGCCTCGTCTACGTGGCGCCCGAGCGACTCGACGACCCCGCCTTCGTGGAGACCGTGACCGCGCGCGGCGTGAGCCTGCTCGCCGTGGACGAGGCGCACTGCATCTCGCAGTGGGGCAACGACTTCAGGCCCAGCTACCAGCGAATCATTGACTTCCTGGACGCGCTGCCTGAACGGCCGCCGGTCATGGCGCTCACGGCGACGGCCACGCGCGCGGTGCGCCGCGACATCCGGGAGGCGCTCGCGCTGCGCGACCCGCTCGTGGTTCTCGCCAGCTTTGACCGCCCCAACCTGTTCTTCTCCGTGGAGCGCCCGCGCGGGCGCGCCGAGAAGGACCGCATGCTCGTGGCCTTCTGCCGCGAGCGGACCGAGCGCTCCGGCATCGTCTACTGCTCGAGCCGGCGTGCGGTCGAGGAGGTCTGCGAGCTGCTGTGCGACGAGGGCCTGGCCGCCACGCGCTACCACGCGGGGCTTGCAGCCGGTGAGCGCGAGCGCAACCAGGAGGACTTCCTCTACGACCGCGCCCGCGTGATGGTGGCGACCAACGCCTTTGGCATGGGGATCGACAAGTCCAACGTGAGCTACGTGGCCCATTACAACCTACCGCTCTCGCTGGAGAACTACTACCAGGAGGCTGGGCGCGCCGGGCGCGACGGCACGCACGCCGACTGCCTTTTGCTCTACTCCCCCGGCGACGTGCACACGGCCGAGTTCCTCCTCTCGAAGAGCGAGCCGCGCGAGGACCTCACGCCCGAGCAGGTGGCGCTTCTCGCCGAGCGCGACGCCGAGCGGCTGCGCCAGATGGTCTTCTACGCCACCACCACGGAGTGCCTGCGCGCCCACATCCTGCGCTACTTTGGCGAGGAGGCGCCCGCGTACTGCGGGAGCTGCGGCAACTGCCTCACCGACTACGAGGAGACCGATGCCACCGAGGACGCCCTCAAGGTCGTGAGCTGCGTGGCGCGAATCGCCCAGCGCGGGCGCAGCGCCGGGGCCGGCATGGTCGTGGACGTGCTGCGCGGCTCGCGCGGCGAGAAGGTCCGGCAGCGCGGCTTTGACACGCTCTCCACCTACGGCATCATGGCGGACGCGCCCGCGGCGCACGTGCGGGCCGTCCTGGACGAGCTGGTCTTCCGCGGCGTGCTCGCGCGCACGGGCGGCGACTACCCCACGGTCGCACTCACCGCGAGCTCGGGCGCGTTCCTGCGGCGCGAGGCGCCTTGGGACGAGCCGTTCGTCCTCAGGGTGGCGCGCGGCAAGCCCAAGGCGGAGCGCGTTCCCGCGGCGCCCGCGAAGACGCGCGCGGCGACCGACGTCTCCGAGCTGGACGCCACCGGCCAGGAGCTCTACGCTCGCCTCGCGTCCCTGCGCGGCGAGCTCGCGCGCGAGCAGGGCGTGCCGGCCTACATCGTCTTCTCCAACGCCGCGCTGGTTGACATGTGCGCCAAGCGACCGCGCACGCACGAGGAGTTCCTCGGCGTCTCCGGCGTGGGCGCCAAGAAGGCCGAGCTCTACGCCGACGCATTTCTCGCCGAGATCGCCCGGTGAGACAAAGGGGACAGGTTCGTTTGTCTCACAGCGTCACGGTATGGAGCGGCTTGTAGCGGGCGCCGTCGGGTTCGAGGATGCTGCGGAAGAGCGTGACGCGGCGCGCCTCGTCGGGCAGCGGGAAGGCGAGCTCGCCCAGCTCGCCGCGGGGCATGCGGGCGCGACGGGCCAGCGTGACGTGCGGCAGGAAGTCCTTCTCGTCGTAGGCGAGCCCTCGCGCCGCGAGCTCGCCGCGCACGCGCCGGGCGAGGAGGTCCAGCTCCTCGGAGCGCCGAATCCCCAGCCAGAGCGTAGTGGCGCGGCCACGGCCGAACGTTCCGAGCCCCTCCGCCACCAGCTCGACCGGCCCCATGCCAGCGCACGCCACCTCGAGCGCGTCCATCGCGGACCGCACGCCCGCCTCGTCGAGCTCGCCAAGAAACGCCAACGTGAGGTGGTGGTTTCCCTCCGCCACGAAGCGCCCCTCGCAGACAGCGGCCAGCTGCCGCGACAGGGCGGCGACCTCGTCCGCAAACGCCTCCGGCAGCTCCAACGCAATGAACGCCCGCATGACACCCTCCTCGAAATTGTCCGGCCCCTTCGCTATGATGGTCCCATCATAGAACAAACGTTTGGACCGGAGGACATGGACCGCGCCTACCTCTGCATAGACCTCAAGTGCTTCTACGCCTCGGTCGAGTGCGTGGACCGCGGGCGCGACCCGTTCGAGCACCGGCTCGTGGTGGCCGACCCCTCGCGTGGCCGCAAGACCATCTGCCTGGCCATCTCGCCGGCCATGAAGGCGCTCGGCGTGCGCAACCGCTGCCGCGTCTTCGAGATCCCGGACGGCATCGACTACGAGATGGCCCGGCCGCGCATGCGGCGCTACATGGAGGTCTCCGCAGACATCTACGCCCGCTACCTGAGGTACTTCTCGCCCGAGGACATCCACGTCTACTCGGTGGACGAGGTGTTCATCGACGTGACGCCCTACCTCGCGCTCTACGGCAAGACGGCTCGCGAGCTGGCCGTGGAGCTCATCGACATGGTCCGTCGCGAGACCGGCATCTGCGCCACGGCCGGCATCGGGACCAACCTGTTCCTGGCGAAGGTCGCGCTGGACATCACGGCCAAGCACACGCCCGACAACATCGGCGAGCTGGACGAGGAGCGCTACAAGTGCCTCATCTGGCACCACCGGCCCATCACCGACATCTGGGGCATCGGTCCCGGCATCGCTCGGCGCCTGGCCCAGATGGGCGCGCACGACATGGGCGGCGTGGCCCTGCTTCCCGAACGGGCCCTCTACGACGAGTTTGGCATCAACGCCGAGCTGCTCATCGACCACGCCTGGGGTATCGAGCCGTGCACGATGGCAGAGATCCACGCCTATCGGCCCAGGGCGCACTCGATGGGCTCGGGGCAGGTCCTCATGCGCGACTACGCCTTCGAGGAGGCGCGCGTGGTCCTGCGCGAGATGGTCGACAACCTCACGCTGGAGCTCGTGGACAAGGGCCTGGTCTGCGGACACGTCTCGCTCTTCGTGGGCTACGCGCACGAGCGGGGGCCGGCGGGCGAGAGGGGCGCGGCAACGGAGACCTTCACCGGCGAGCACGGGACGCGCGTGGTGGGCCGTCGCGGCGAGGGCGCCAACGCCTCGCGCAAGCTCGCCGAGGCCACGAGCTCGCGCACGGAGCTCACTGCGGCGTTCCTCGCGCTCTACGAGGAGATTGTGGACCCTGCCCGGGCCGTGCGCCGCGTCAACATCTCCGTGGGCGAACTCGTGCCGGAGGAGTATGCGGAACTCACGCTCTTCTCAGACCCCGCGGCGGACACGGCCGAGAAGAGCCTCGCGCGCGCCACGATGGCCGTGAAGCGGCGCTTCGGAAAGAACGCGCTCGTGCGCGGGATCAGCTACCGCCCCGAGGCGACCGGGCGGGAGCGAAACGAGCAGGTGGGAGGCCATCATGAGTAGGGTCGAGGAGCCGCGCCGACACGCCGACCGAGCGGCGCAGTTCTCCCCGTTCGCGGCGCTCACCGGCTATTACGACCTCGTGCGGGAACGCGAGCGCGTGACCGAGCCGCGCCGCGAGCCCTCCGAGGAGGAGTCCGCGCGCATCTCCGGCGAGCTCGCCGCCGTGCGCAAAGGCCAGCTCGTCCGCGTGACCCACTACGAGCGCGACGCCTACGTCACGACCGAGGGCATCGTGACCTGCGTGGACCCCGTGTCCCGCGAGCTCACGGTCGTGCGGCACCACATCGCCTTCGACGACGTCTGGTGCGTGGAGCCGCTCTCCTGAGCATTAATTGGGTACTTTTTGAGGACCCCCGAAGTATCCCCGCCCATCCAGCTCACAAATCCGCTGGTAGAAAAATGGCACCTCCCAGGTCGTACTTGGGAGGTGCCAGAAAAAGTACCCAGATAATGAAAGACGGACGCTAGCCCTGGCGGTAGTGGGCGAAGAAGTCCGCGAGGTCGGTCATGGCCTCGCGCAGGACGCCCATGCGCGGCAGATAGACAATGCGGAAGTGGTCGGGCTTGGGCCAGTTGAAGCCGCCGCCGCGCGTGATGAGGATGTGCTTCTCGTGCAGCAGGTCGAGGGCGAACTGCTCGTCATCAGTGATGTTGAACTTCTTCACGTCGATCTTGGGGAAGATGTAGAACGCGGCCTTGGGCTTCACGGCCGTGATGCCGTCGATGTCGTTGAGCGCCTCGTAGACGAAGTTGCGCTGCTCGTAGATGCGCCCGCCGGGCTCCACGTAGCGCTCCACGCTCTGGTAGCCGCCGAGCGCCGTCTGGACGATGGACTGCGCCGGCACGTTGGAGCACAGGCGCATGTTGGAGAGCATGTTGATGCCATAGATGAAGTCGCTCATGCAGCGCTTGTTGCCCGAGAGGATCATCCAGCCGATGCGGTAGCCCGCCACCATATGGGACTTGGAGAGGCCGGAGAACGTGACGCACGGCAGGTCGGGCGCCAGCGAGGCAATGGAGACGTGCTCGAAGCCGTCCATGCACAGGCGGTCGTAGATCTCGTCCGAGAAGATCATCAGCTGGTGCCGGCGGGCGATCTCCACGATCTGCTCGAGCACCTCGCGCGGGTAGACGGCGCCCGTGGGGTTGTTGGGGTTGATGATCACGAGCGCCTTGGTGTTGCTCGTGATCTTAGCCTCCATGTCGGCGAGGTCGGGCGTCCACTCGGCCTCCTCGTCGCACAGGTAGTGCACGGGCGTGCCGCCCGCGAGCGTGGCGCAGGCGGTCCACAGAGGGTAGTCGGGGCTCGGGATGAGGATCTCGTCACCGGTGTTGAGCAGCACGTTCATGCAGAGCTGGATGAGCTCGGAGACGCCGTTGCCGGTGTAGATCCCGTCCATGCTCACGTTGGGCAGGTGCTTGAGCTGCGCGTACTGCATGATCGCCTTGCGGGCAGAGAAGAGGCCGCGCGAGTCGGAGTAGCCCTCGCAGTCGGGCAGCTGCTGACGCATGTCGTGGACAACCTCGTCGGGCGTGCGGAAGCCAAACGGCGCGGGGTTGCCGATGTTGAGCTTGAGGATGCGCAGGCCCTCGTCCTCCATGCGGGCCGCCTCGTCGGCGACGGGGCCGCGGACGTCGTAGAGGACGTTGTCGAGCTTGCTGGACTTCTTGAACTCGCGCATGGTGGAACTCCTTTTGCCGGTGTCGGTGGGGATGGGCTGGGTCGCGGTCTCAGGCCGCGCGGCAGCTCGGGCCCCCTCCCCCGTGGCAAGCCAACCCGCATCCACGCCGAGAAGCGCAGCAAGCAGGGACACCACGTTCGCACGCGGCACGACCTTGCCGCTCACATATTGGCTGACCTGGCTCTTCCCGAGCTTCTCGCCACGTGCCGACGCCTCGCGGACGAGGTCCGTCTGCTTGAGGCCCTTCTCGGCCATCGCCTGGCGAAGACGCTCTGCGAAGGTCTCGTGCGCCATCTCGTCTCCCGGAGTTCAATCTGATGGGCAAAAATTGAACTTCTCGACCGAGAAGTTCAATATCGGTACTCTAGCACAACTCAAATTGAACTTGTCGAGACAACGGGCCCTTGTCGTCAGTACTTCTAGAAATCGCGGACCTTGTGCGGTCCTGGCCGCCCTCCAGCGTACAAGGGCGCCATTTCATAGAAGCTCTGGCGACAAGGGCCCGGATTCTTAGAACCCTGGCGGACAAGGACGGCGATTCCTGGACGCCGGCAGGACAAGGCCCCGGCTTTCCAGGCTCGCACATGAGGTCAACGGGGGCAGGCTCGTCAGCTGAGGTCGATCTCCACCATCGTGACGCCGCCAAACTCCTCGCCGCCCATGAGACTCACCTGGCAGCTTCCCTCCCCGTCGCGGAACGGCATCGAGTCGCTGTCAACGAACAGCACCTCGCCGAGGTAGTCGGTGACGTCGCCTCGGTCCTCGCCTACGCCCAGCTCGTCAAGGGTGCTCGAGAGGATGTCGTCACTGCTGGCAGAGACGCGGGTGGCGGCGGGCAGCTCCATCGAGGAGAAGATCGAGCCGGCCGCGCTCGCGAACTCGGAGGACTCGACGGGAGAGTAGAACTCGATCGCGATTCCGCTTATCTCCGCGTCGTCGGCGAGATCGTTCAGGGAGGAAATCACGTCGTCGGCATATCCGAGGTCATCCCACGTGACGGGGGTGGAGCCAAGATAGGCCTGGACCGACACCCCGAGCTCACTCCCCGCCTCCATCTCGATCGGCGCGGCACCGTCGTACTCGCCGGAGAAGGTGAGGCTCACGTACGGGTCGGTGACCCCGCCGCCGTCGCTCGCCCACGAGCCGCTGACCGTGAGCCCGCTGCCCAGGAGGAACTCCTCGATCTCTGCCGGGGTCCCCTCGTAGCAGGTGAGGTCGAAGACCGAGCCGCCGATCTCGTCACCCACGACGGCGTCGGGGCCGGAATCGGGGTCGGAGCCAGAGCCGCCGCCGAGGGCGCCGAGCCCCTCACCGAAGCCCTCGATTTCGACGTTCTTGGAAGGCTCCTCGCGCGTGGCGGGGTCACCCGCGCTACCGCCCGACGAACTGCCCATGAAGAGCACCGCCACCACAATGAGGGCAACCACCACGAAGCCGGCGACGATGATGCCGACGATCGCCCCGGTTCCGAGCCCCTTCTTGGGCTTGCCGCCCTCCTGGAACGGGCTCTGGGCCGACCCTTCGGGCCACTCCTGGGGCGGGACCTCGGTCACGGGCTCACCCCAGGATTCGGGCGGCTCAGGCGCGGAGACGGGTGAGGCAGGCTCGGGCGCCGGCTCGGGCTCGGGCTCGGGCTCGGGCTCGGAAACATCCTCGGACGCGGGCGTAGGCTCGACCTCGGGCTCGGGCGTAGGCTCGACCTCGGGCTCCGAGACGGTCGGGGCCTCGGTCTGAGGCGCCTCCTCGGCGGGAGGCTCGGGGTCCTGCTCGCGAACGGTCCAGGTGACGTCGGTCAGAGACGCCCCGCACTGGCTGCAGAACTTGGCACTGTCATCGTTTCGGGCGCCGCATCTCGTGCAGAACATCGCCCCTCCCTCCGCGTTCTTCTCGCCCGCTTGGCGAGATTTCTGAAAAGACGCTAGCACACGCAACGAACGCCGGAGGGCGAGAAGCCCCTTTTCTCCCCCGACCGGTCGCCCTATCATCGGTCGGAAGGCCAAGGAAGGGGACGCGATGCCACGAGAGACCAAGCAGGCCAAGGTCGAGCGGGCCGTTGAGGTCTGCCGACGCCTTGACGAGAAGTACGGGCCGGTCGAGTGCTTCCTCGACCACGCGAACCCGTTTCGCCTGACGATCGCCGTCCTGCTCTCGGCACAGACGACCGACGCTCAGGTCAACAAGGTGACGCCCGCGCTCTTCGAGCGCTTCCCCACGCCGGAGGCCATGGCGGCCGCCTCGCCCGAGGAGGTCTCCGAGTACATCCACAGCCTGGGCTTCTACAAGTCCAAGGCGCGGCACTGCGTGGAGTGCGCGCAGATGATCGTCTCCGATTTTGGCGGGGAGGTCCCGCACACGATGGAGGAGCTCACGCGTCTGCCCGGCGTGGGGCGCAAGACGGCCAACATCGTGATGAACGTGGGGTTTGGCATCGTGGAGGGCATCGCGGTGGACACGCACGTCAACCGCATCGCGCACCGGCTGGCGCTCTCGCCCAAGACGCACGAGAAGGAGCCGCTCAAGACCGAGCAGGACCTGCTGCACCTGCTGCCGCGCGAGCTCTGGGGACCGGTGAACCACCAGTGGATCAAGCACGGGCGCGACACCTGCGTGGCGCGCGGCCCGCGCTGTGACGGCTGCGTCCTCGAGGACATCTGCCCCAGCGCCCACCGCTGCTGAGTCGTGAGACAAAGGGGACGGGTTCATTTGTCTCACAGGTAGCGGCCGGTGACGCTGTCGGAGCAGGCGGCAACCTCCTCGGGAGTGCCGGCGCACACGATGCGGCCGCCCGCCTCGCCGCCGCCGGGGCCCATGTCGATCACGTAGTCCGCGTTGCGAATGACGTCCAGGTCGTGCTCGATCACGATGACGGTGGCGCCGGCATCCACGAGCCGCTGGAACACCGCGAGCAGCGTCTGCACGTCGAGCGGGTGCAGACCGATCGTGGGCTCGTCAAAGACGAAGACGGCGTCATCCTGCGCGCGGCCCATCTCGCTCGCGAGCTTGAGACGCTGCGCCTCGCCGCCGGAGAGTGCCGGCGTGGCCTCGCCGAGCGTGAGGTATCCCAGGCCAAGGTCATGCAGCACCTGCAGCCGTGTGGCAACGCGACGCAGGTCAGAGCAGGCGTCGAGCGCCTCGTCCACGGAGAGCGCCATGAGCTGCGGGAGCGTGAGGCCCGTGTCCGTCGGCTCGCCCTTGCGCGGGCGGTGCACGCCGTCCGCCGCCGCAGCGTAGCGCGACCCGCGGCAGTCCGGGCACGGGATGTCCACGTCCGGGAGGAACTGCACGTCGAGCGAGACCTCGCCCGTGCCGTCGCAGGTGGGGCAGCGCAGGCGCCCGGTGTTGTACGAGAAGTCCCCGGCCTTGTAGCCGGCGGCGCGCGCCTCGTCGGTGCGGGCATAGGCGCGCCGCAGCTCGTCGTGGACGCCGGCGTACGTCGCCACCGTGGAACGCACGTTGATCCCGATCGGCGTCGCGTCGATGAGGTTCGCGCGCCGCACGCCCTCGGCGTCCACCCAGCGCACGTGCGCGGGCAGCGTCTCCCCCGCCGCCGCAGCGGCGAGCGCCGGCACCAGCGTCTCCAGCACGAGCGTCGTCTTGCCCGAGCCCGAGACGCCCGTCACCACCACGAGCCGCCCGCGCGGGACCTCCACGTGGAGCGGGCGCACCGTATGCAGCGCCTCGGTCTCCATCGAGATGGTGCCGAGGTCGAACATCTCGTCCGCAGCGGCGCGCGGCCGAGAGAGCACGTCCTTCTCGCCCGTGAGGAAGCCGCCGACGCGCGATGCGGGATCGGCCGCCACCTCGGCGACGGTACCCTGGCAGATCACGCGCCCGCCGTCCGCCCCCGCGCCGGGGCCCAGCTCGATGAGGTGGTCCGTCTCGGCGAGAATGCGTGCGTCGTGATCCACCATCACGACGGAGTTGCCGTCGGCCAAAAGGTCGCGCATGACGCCGAGAAGACCATCCACGTTGGCGGGGTGCAGGCCGATGGACGGCTCGTCGAGCACGTAGAGCACGCCCGTCGTGCGGTTGCGGACCGCGCGGGCCAGCTGCACGCGCTGGCGCTCGCCCGTGGAGAGCGTGGCGGCCGCACGGTTGAGCGAGAGGTAGCCAAGGCCCAGGTCAAGCAGGCGCTGCGCCGTGTGACGGAAGGAGTCGCAGATGCTCTGAGCCATGGGACGAAGCTCCTCGGTCAGGCTCGCGGGGACCGCGGCGACCCAGGCAACGACGTCGTCGAGCGTCATCGCCGTGGCGTCGGCGAGACCGATTCCCGCCACGCGCGGGGCACGCGCCGCCTCGGAGAGGCGCGTGCCGCCGCAGTCGGGGCAGGACCCCTCGGTGAGGAAGCGGCTCACGCGCTTGAGGCCCTTCTCGTCCTTGACCTTGGCGAGCGCGTTCTCCACGGTGTAGACCGCGTTGAAGTAGGTGAAGTCCAGCTCGGCGAAGTCGTCGCCCTTCTTGGGGTGGTAGAGAATGTGCTTCTTGACGGCGGGGCCATAGAAGACGATGTCGCGCTCCTCGGGCGTGAGCTCGCAGAAGGGTACGTTGGTGCGCACGCCCATGGCGCCGCAGACCTGCTTCATGAGGTCCCACATGAGGCTGCCCCAGGGCAGCACCGCCCCGTCGTCGATGGAGATGGACTCGTCGGGCACGAGCGATGCCTCGTTCACCGTGCGCACGATACCCGTGCCGCCGCAGGCAGGACACGCGCCGGTGCTGTTGAACGCCAGGTCCTCGGCACCGGGGCCAAAGAACTCTTGCCCGCAGGTAGGGCAGGTGATGGGCTGGTCCGTCGCCACCGCCATCGAGGGCGGGGCGTAGGCGCCACAGTGCGGGCACCGATGGCTCGCCACGCGCGAGAAGAGCAGACGTAGGCTGTTGAGCAGCTCGGACATGGTGCCAAAGGTACTACGCACGCCCGGCACCGCCGGACGCTGGTGAAGCGCCAGGGCCGCTGGCACGTAACGCACGTCATCCACCGCGGCGTGGCTCGCCTGCGTCATGCGGCGACGCGTGTACGTGGAGAGCGACTCCAGATAGCGACGACTACCCTCGGCGTAGAGTACGCCCAGGGCGAGCGAGCTCTTGCCAGAGCCGGAGACCCCGGCCACGCCCACGAGCTCGTTCAGCGGGATGTCGACGTCGACGTTCTTGAGGTTGTGCACGCGGGCGCCGCGCACCTCGATATGGTCGGGCGCCGCGGCACCGCCGCGCGCGGGCATGCTAGACCAGCTTGCCCTTGCAGTGGTCGGCCATGTGCTGGATCATCTGCGCCGTCCAGCCCGTGTAGTCGCGACGACGCGGCCTGAGCTCGCCGTCCACCAGCTCGTCGAAGGACACCTTGATCTTGGCAAAGCGCGTGATGCGCACCGGCTCCTCGTGGGTGAGGCAGCTCTCCTCGACCTTGGCCGCGGCAAAGCCCGCGAGCACTTTGGGGTTGTACATCACGTGCGGCTGGCCGTTGTCGTCCTGGTACACGACGACGGCCTTGGTCACGCCGATCTGGTTGGCGGCGAGGCAGACGGCATCGTCGATGGAGGCGAGGGTGTCGATGAGGTCCTGCGCCAGGTCGGCGTCCTCGGCGGTGGCGGGCTCGCACGGGGTGGAGAGGATGGCCTCGTCGTGGACCAGTTCCTTGATCATGGGGTTCCCTTCAAAAGTCGCCGTTTGTTGCACCCACATAGTATAGCGGGCCCCGCAGAATCGTCTCTGGTGCATAAAACGCTCTCTCGTGCGGCATTATCTGAGTATGGTGCATAAAAGTGACTCTCGTGCTGCGTCATTTTTCGCCAAAAGACGCTGGATAATGTCTTGTATTATTTTTCACCTGCGGAAACGTGACTCGGGACATTGTAATTTGAATCAGATGCGCCACAGAGCCAAAATCCGTGTTGCACGAGCGAGCATTTTGATCTGAAAGTCGTCAGAATGTAGCACGAGACGCCGTTTTATGCGGCGTCAACCCGCTTCTGGAGACAATTCTCGCGACAGGGCTTGCATCATGTTCAACGTCGTGCTGGTGGCACCGGAGATTCCGGCCAACACAGGCAATATCGGGCGCACCTGCGTCGTCACGGGCTCGCGGCTGCACCTCGTGGGACCGCTCGGCTTCTCGCTGGACGAGAAGAGCCTGCATCGCGCGGGGCTCGGCTACTGGGAGAGCCTGGATGTCACGGTCCACGAGAACTGGGAAGCGTTTCTTGTCGCGGCGGGTCCCAAAGCCCGCCTGCACCTCCTCACCAAGAAGGCACGGCGCACCTATGCCGAGGCGCACTATCAAGACGGTGACTACCTCGTCTTTGGCTGCGAGAGCGTGGGGCTGCCGGAGGAGCTGCTCGCCGCACACGCGAACCTCTGCGAACGCATTCCCATGCTGCCGGACGCCGCGTCGCTCAAAAACGCCTCGACCTGGGGCTCGTCGGGCAACCATGACACCATCTTGGCTCAGGACGTCTGCGGCAACTTCGTGAACCCGGACGATTACCGAATCAGCGCGCTCAACCTTTCCAATGCAGCCGCCGTCGTGCTCTACGAAGCCCTGCGCCAGACCGACTTCAAGGGAATGTGAGGCCTCATGGCAAGCCTCAGCACCGTTTCCGACCGTACACCCGAGCTCATCGAGCGGCTCGTGGCCG
The DNA here is from genome assembly GCF_002159735.1 of Olsenella sp. An270. Lineage (GTDB taxonomy): Bacteria > Actinomycetota > Coriobacteriia > Coriobacteriales > Atopobiaceae > Thermophilibacter. Next base: position 159,694 of record NZ_NFJF01000004.1, on the reverse strand, counting down.
TGTGGGAGCGCTCCGTGCGCGCTACCCACGAGTTTCTCTCCGAGGCAGAAATCGCCGAGATCAAGCCCTTTGTCCCCCAGGCGGTCGCGGGCGTGGAGACGCTCGTCGTGGCAGAGCGCGACGACGAGCCCGTGGGCTTCATGGGCGTACAGGACGGCCGTCTCGAGATGCTCCTCCTCGACCCGGAGGCGCGCGGGCGCGGCCTCGGCCGCCAGCTTCTCGAGCACGGCATCTCGCACCTCGACGTGACCGAGCTCACCGTCAACGAGCAGAATCCGCAGGCGGTGGGGTTCTACGAGCATCTGGGCTTCAAGACGTATCGCCGCACCGAGCTCGACGAGGAGGGGCGCCCCTATCCACTGCTCTACATGCGGCTCTAGAACAGAATTTATGTCAACAATTTACTTGAATCAGTCGTCGGTCAGAACAGCGTCGAGGGAGACAAGGCCCGCGGCGAGGCGCTCGGTCACGTGCTGCATGTGACTGCCTGGCCCCAACGCCACGTCCACCTCGCAGCCGCGGTCGCGGAGGATCTCCGCGCAGGCGGCGAGGTCCTCCTCCACGTGACGAAACGGCAGGCCCGCGCGCTTCTCTTTCTTCCCAACCGAGAGGTACGCGTAGCGCCCAGCGCAGTCTGGTGCGTTATTGCGCAGCCAGTCGACCCAGCCCTCGTACCAGACCGAGCCAGAGAGACATGCGCAAGCCGCGAGGCGCGGCTCCCGCACGAACGCATAGAGCGCGAAGAGCCCGCCGAGCGAATAGCCGCAGATGGCATGGGGTCCAGGAGCTTGGTCGAGCGCGGCGGCGAGCAAAGCGAGCGTCTCGTCCGCATGCCCACCGAAGTCCCGCTCTCCCGGACGCAGCGCAGGGGCGGGCCACGGCGTGAGCGCATCGCCCCACCCGGCCACCGGTACGCTCACCACGCGTGAGCGCAGCCCCTTCGCGGCCGGCACCACGTCGAGCGGGTGTTCCTGCGAGTCAACGACGTAGATCATGTGACCTCCCCTCGTAGATTCTCGCACGAACGCACGCGAAGCGACCCGAGCCGTCGACCGAAGGGGCGTCATTCGCGCGGCGGGCGCCTCGGCACAATGGGCCACGACAAGCTCACGAGAAGGGAGCCCCTGATGCTCGACCACCTGATCATCCACGTGTCCGACCCCGAGGTCATGGTCCCCTACTACGAGCGCGTCATGGCAACGCTCGGCTACCACAAGGGCGTCGAGTACCCCGGCTACTACGCGTGCTTCGCCCTGGACCCCGAGGGCAACAACATCGAGGCCGTGCTCCACGACTACGAGGGTTAGCCACACGAAAAGGGGGCGGCAGCCGCACGGCCGCCGCCCCCGCTCAGAGCGATGTGCGTGAGGAGCTAGAACGTCACCTTGAGGATCGGGGCGCCCGCCTCGACCTTCTCACTGAAGCCCGCGGTGAGCTCCACACCAGCCAGCTCGTCGGAGTTGGAGATGGCGAGGACGACGCAGTCCTGGTAGCCCGCCTCGTTGATGACCTTGCGGTCCATCTTGATGATGGGCTGGCCCGCCACCACGCGGTCGCCGTCGGAGACGAAGTTGGTGAAACCCTTGCCCTTGAGGTTGACGGTGTTGACGCCCACGTGGACGAGGACCTCGGCGCCGCCGTCGGACTTGATGGTCACGACATGACCCATCGCGGTGCCGACCCAGCCGCTCGCCGGGGCGTAGACGACGTCGCTGTCCGGCCAGAGCGCGCAGCCCTTGCCGAGGACCTCGGTGCTAAAGACCTTGTCGGGGACGTCGGTCATGCGGATGACGCGGCCGGAGACCGGGGCGTAGCCGATGCCGGGCCGAGCGTCGATCTCAAGGCTCTCGGGGGTTTCGACCGGGGTGTCCTTCTTGGTGAACTTGTCGAAGATTGCCATTGCGCGTGGCTCCTCTCGTCTTGTTCCGATCTTTGTACGCGCCGATTGTATATTACTGAAATCGTTCTCACTTCGTTGTGCTAGGATGGCGCCACGCGACCATCGGAGGTTCTCCATGGATATCCTGTCCATCGTGCTCGGCGCGCTGTCCCTCGTAACGGCCTTCACGCCGCTCATCTGGCTCCAGGTCGTCGGCGGCTTCGTGGGCATCGCCGGCATCGTGCTGGCGCGGCGCGCGAAGAAGGCCGACTACCGCAAGAGCCTCACCACCGCGATCGGCATGCTGTGCTCGATCACGGGAACGCTGCTGTGCTTTCTCACGCCGGCGCTCTCGCTCCTGAGCAACATCGCGCTGTTCTTCATGACTCGATAGCAGCACTTCTGGGTATCCTAGTTAGTGACGTTACGTCACCTATTGGAAGGAGACCCTCATGAGCACGCTGGTAGCCTACTTCTCCGCAACCGGAACAACCGCGCGAGCCGCCAAGGCCCTCGCCGAGGCCATCGGTGCGGACCTCTTTGAGATCGCGCCCGAGCATCCCTACTCCTCGGCGGACCTCAACTGGAACGACAAGAACAGCCGCAGCTCGCGTGAGATGGCGGACGAGAAGTGCCGTCCAGCCGTTACGGGCGACGCTCCCGACATGAGCGCCTACGACACCGTCTTCGTGGGCTTCCCGATCTGGTGGTACGTGGAGCCGCGCATCGTCGACACCTTCCTCGAGGCGCACGACTTCTCCGGCAAGACCATCGTGCCGTTTGCCACGAGCGGCGGCTCCGGTCTGGGCAAGGCGCCGCAGCGCATGGCAAGCCTCGCGCCCGGCGCGACGGTAACGGAGGGCCGCCTGCTCAACGGTCGCCTGGACGCCAACGACCTGCGCGCCTGGGCTGAGGGGTCGGCGCGATAGTCTCGCAGGGCGGATTCAAGTTTGAATCCGCCGGCCTTCCGAGAAACGCGCGGGACCGAGAAACCCAAAACCTGTCGTTTGGCGAGACGGCGCTTCATGCAGGCCCGCCGTACAATGGGGCCTCTGGCAACGTGCGAAGGGAGCTCCCCATGAGGCCCATGCGTCGAAGCAAGCAGCAGCTCAACGAGGCCGCGTGCCGCGAGATCCTCGCGCAAGGCCGCGAGTGCGTGCTCGCGCTCGCGGCAAGCGCCTCCACGGACGGCTTCCCGTACGCCGTGCCCGTGAACTATGCGCTGCACGAGGACGCCAGCGGTGCCCTTCACCTGCTCATTCACTGCGCGCCCGCCGGGGCCAAGCTCGATGCGATCTCCGCCGACCCGCGCGTGAGCGTCTGCGTGATCGCGCAGGGAGACGTAGTCCCCGAGGAGTTCACCACACACTTCAAAAGCGTCATCGCCTTTGGGCGGGCATGCCTCGTCGAGGACGTCGAGGCCCGTCACGCCGCGCTGCGCGCCCTCGCAGCCAAGTACTGCCCCGAGCTTCCCGAGGAGTCGACCGAGGCGGAGATCGCTCGCTTCCCGCGCGTTGCGATCATCGATGTGACGCTGGAGCACATCACCGGAAAGCAGTGCGTCGAGCTCCTCTGACTCGCTTTTTCAAGTGGGGCGGACGCCTACCAGATCCCAAGCACGTGCTGCATGCCCAGGCTGACGCACGCAATGGCGACCCAGCAGCAGAGTCCCATGAGGATCGGCTTGCCGCCCGTACGCACGAGCTTGACGAGGTCGGTGTTGAATCCGATGGCTGCCATCGCCATGACGATGAGGAACTTGGAGAGTTCCTTGACGGGCGCGGTCACGGCGGCGGGCAGCGAGAAGACCGTGGTCACCACGCTCGCCAGCACGAAGAAGACGATGAAGGTCGGGAACGCGCGACGCAGACTGAAGGTGCTTCTCGCCTCGCCGCCCGAGCGACGGGCCTGACGCAGCTGCCAGAACGCGAGCGCCAGCGTGATGGGGATGATGGCCAGCGTCCGCGTGAGCTTCACGATGGTGGCCGCGTCGAGCGTGTTGGCGCCGGGATGCATGCCGTCCCAGGCGGCCGCCGCAGCGGTGACGGACGAGGTGTCGTTCACCGCCGTACCCGCGAAGAGGCCAAAGCCCTCGTTGGTGAGGCCGAGCGCGCCGCCCAGCGTGGGGAACACGAGCGCCGCGATCACGTTGAACAGGAAGATCACGCTGATGGCCTGGGCAACCTCCTCGTCGTCCGCCTCGATCACGGGAGCCGTGGCCGCGATGGCCGAGCCACCGCAGATGGAGGACCCCACCCCAATGAGCGTGGAGATCTTGCCCGGGATGTCGAGCGCGCGGCAGAGCGCGTAGGACACCACGAGCGACGTGGTGATGGTCGAGACGATGATCGGCAGCGACGTCATCCCGACCTGCGCGATCTGCGCGAGGTTGAGGCCAAAGCCCAGCAGGATCACCGCGTACTGGAGCACCTTCTTGGACGTGAACCTGACGCCGGCGGCAAGCGGCTCGCCCTTCTCGGCCGGCACCAGCAGGGCGAGCACCATGCCAATGAGGATGGCGAACACCGGGCCGCCCACGACCTCGAACTGCTTGCCCAGAAGCCACGCCGGAACGGCGATGGCCAGCGCAAACAGCACGCCTTTCCACATCTTCCCAAAGTCCTTAACGAGTTCCATTCGCATGAGCCCCTTCGCCGCATTTCATTTCTCATTCAGGCTACTCCCTGCGGTTATAATTGATTCCACCCTATTGCTTATGAAGTCATAAGCGATTCTTTTATCGAGAAGGACGAGGATGCTCGACTACCGCACGCACACGTTCCTCGCCGTGTACCGCACCGGCAGCTTCACGCGCGCCGCCGAGCAGCTGCATGTCACCCAGCCGGCGGTCTCGCAGCACATACGGCAACTCGAGGCACACTACGGCTGCTCGCTCTTCTCGAAGACCGGACGCGGCGTGGAGCCCACGTCGGCGGGGAAACTGCTCTACCGAGCCCTCGACGTGGCGGAGAACGACGAGGCCCGGCTGCGCGAGGAGCTCGTCGCCCTTGGAGGCGAGAAGGACGAGCGGCCTCCCCTGCGCCTCGGCTGCACGAGGACTATCGCCGACTACGTTGCCCCACGTCTGCTTTCCGAGCACCTGAGACGTCACCCGGACGACCACGTCTACCTGCGAACGGGGAACACGGCCGAGCTCGTGGAGCTCATCGAGGCCGGAGGGATCGACCTCGCCCTCGTGGAGGGCTCGTTCGATCGGGAGGTCTTCGAGAGCGAGGTGCTTTCGCGAGAGCCCTTCGTGGCGGTTGCCGCCAACGGGGAGCGCCCCTCGAGCATCACGGATCTTCTCGCCCGACGGCTCGTGCTCCGCGAGCCCGGATCGGGTACCCGAGAAATCCTCGAGCGTCACCTTGCGGCACGCGAGCTGTCCGTCGGCGACTTCGCCGGTGTCATTGAGCTCGCCAGCATACCCACGATCAAGGCCTGCGTCACCGCCGGCGCGGGGATGAGCTTCATGTACCGAGTCGCGGTGGAGTCGGAGCTCGCAGACGGCTCGCTGGCAGACGTCACGCCGGAGGACTTTGCCATAGAGCACGACTTCAGCCTCATCTGGCAGCGGGGGAGCCACTACGCCGCACGCTATCGCGCCCTTCTCTGCGAGTGGAGACGCTAAGACGGATACCATTGCAGGCGTTGGTCCCGATCACGTTACGGAGGGTCATGTCGCACAAGCTGCTCAAGATGGCGTCGCTGACGCTCGGCAACCTGCTCGTGGCGCTTGCCGTCACCTGCTTCATCGTCCCGCACGGCCTCGTACTCGGAGGGTCGACCGGCATCGCGCTGATCGTCACGCACGCCGTGCCCCTGCCCCTGTCGCTCGTGGTGCTCGTCATCAACGCGGCGCTCTTCCTGCTGGGCGCGGCCTTTCTGGGACGGTCGTTCGCGGCGTCGACCATCTTCAGCACGCTCGCCTACCCGCTCGCCATGTCCGTTCTCGAGGCGCTCCCCCTGGGCCAGCTCACCAGCGAGCCCATGCTCGCCGCCCTCTGCGCCGGCGCCCTCATGGGCGCGGGCGCGGGACTCATCCTGCGATCGGGCGGCTCGACGGGCGGAAGCGACGTTATTGCCCTCGTCACGCACAAGTATCTGCACGTCAGCGTCTCGGCACTGCTCTGGATCATCGACGGGTGCGTCATCGCCGGGCAGATCCCCTTCTCCAACTTCGACCAGGTGCTGCTGGGCATACTCACGCTCACCCTGCTCACCATCGTCATGAACCGAGTCATGATCATGGGTAGCTCGCAGGTCCAGCTGCTCATCTTCTCCGCCGAGCACGAGGCGATCCGCGAGAACATCCTGCACGAGCAGGACGCGGGCGTCACCGTGATCCCCGTTGAGCAGGGCTACACGCGCCAGGAGGGCAGGGCGCTGCTCAGCGTGATTCCCAGGCGCAAGCTCTGGTCGATCCGCGAGATGATAACGTCCACCGACCCAACGGCGTTCTGGGTTATCTCCGAGGTGAGCGAGATACGCGAGCGCCAGCTCAGGCGCCGCGCGTAGCCCATCTCCTAACGCCGGCGACCGCCGAAGAGGTTGCGGGTGATCTGGCGCGTGGCCTCGCGGCCGAAGGTGCCCAGAATCTGGCCGGCGAACTTGCTCACGCCCTTCATGAACTGCTGCTGTTGCTTCTCGGCCTCGCGCTCGGCCTTCCTGGCGGCCTTCTCGGCCTCCTTGGCCTTCTCCTTCTCGAGCTTGGCCTTCTCCTTCTCCAGCTCCGCGCGCTCCTCCTCGAGCTTCTTGGCCTCCTCGTCCTGCTTGGTAACCTCGCCCAGCTGCTCGAAGGCGCTCTCGCGGTCCACGGCCTCGCCGTACTTCTTCATGAGGTCGGACTGGGCGTCAAGCGCAGCCTTGAGGTCGGACTCGGGCGCCGCGGCCATGAGGCACTGCGGCGGCAGGATCTTGGCGCGCTCCACGATCTCAGGCTGGCCGTCGTCATTCAGGAACGAGACCAGCGCCTCGCCGGTGCCCAGCTCGAGGATCGCGTCCTCGCTCTTGAACGCCGGGTTCTCGCGGAACGACTGCGCGGCTGCGCGCACCGCCTTCTGCTCGGCCGGCGTGTAGGCGCGAAGGCCGTGCTGCACGCGGTTGGAGAGCTGGGCGAGCACCTCGTCGGGGATGTCGCTCGGGCTCTGGGTGATGAAGTAGACGCCCACGCCCTTGGAGCGGATGAGCTTGACCACCTGAACGATCTTGTCCAGGAGCTCGCTCGGCATGTCGTTGAAGAGCAGGTGCGCCTCGTCAAAGAAGAAGACGAACTTGGGCTTCTCGAGGTCGCCCTCCTCCGGCAGCGTGTCAAAGAGCTCCGAGAGCATCCACAGCAGGAACATCGCGTAGATCTGCGGGCTCTGGATGAGCTTGGCGGCGTTGAGGACGTTCACGTAGCCATGGCCGTTGGAGTCACAGGCAAACCACTCGGAGAGGTCAAGGTCCGGCTCGCCAAAGAAGACGTCGCCGCCCTGGTCCTCCACGGAGATGAGCTGGCGCAGGATCGCGCCCACGGACTGGCTGGAGACCTTGCCGTAGGTGGTCTCGTACTCCTTGGCGTTCTCGGCCACGTAGTTGAGCATCGAGCGCAGGTCCTTGAGGTCAATCAGCAGGAGGTTCTTGTCGTCCGCGATGCGGAAGACGATGTCGAGCACGCCCTCCTGGACCTCGGTGAGCTCGAGCAGGCGAGAGAGCAGCGTGGGGCCCATGTCGGAGACCGTGATGCGCACCGGGATGCCCTGGCCGCCGAGCATGTCCCAGAAGCGGCACGGGCAGCCCTCGTAGGTGAAGCCCTCGAGGCCAAACTTCTTGATGCGCTTCTGCATGTCCTCGGTGTCCTCGCCGGGCGAGCACATGCCGGTGATGTCGCCCTTGACGTCGGCCATGAAGACGGGGACGCCCGCCTTGGAGAAGCCCTCGGCCATGACCTTGAGCGTCACGGTCTTGCCCGTGCCGGACGCGCCGGCGATGAGGCCGTGGCGGTTGGCCTGGTCGAGCAGCAGGCTGACGGGCTTGCTCGTGGGCTCGGCGCCCACGCCCATCCAGATGGCGTTGTCCTTGAGCATGAGTCCCCCTTGCGTGGCGGTTGCGTGGTGAATATCCGCAGCTAGGGATACCAGCCGAGAAGAACGTTCGCCTTCAATCTCCAATTGACCGCGCGTCTGACAGCAAACGCCGAGGCGGAGGATTTGCGGAAAATCGGCCTCCCAGAGCACCTCTTTTCCGCAGTTCCTCCGCCTCGGCGAACGGCTGCCTGATAGAACGGCTAGCGACGGCGCCTCAGGAGGGTGCCAGCAGCCACCGCGGTCGCGCCGGCAAGGGCAGGCGCGGCCGAGAAGAGCGTGTTCGCGTCGCCCGTCGCGGGAATGGCGGCAGCGCCCTTCTCGGGCTCCACGTAGTCCGGGTCCTCGGCGCCACAGGTCACGCAGGTGCCGTCGACGAAGTCGTGGCCGGTCGCGGGGATCTCCGCAGTAGCGGTGGCCTCGTACCTCTCGCCGCCAAGCTCGACCGTTGCGCTGTAGAGCATCGTGCCCGGCTCCGTGCAGGACGGCTCTGCCTGGACGGACGCGGTCGGCTTGGCGGTCAGCACCTCAGTGTGAGTGGGGTCGTTGGCGCAGGTGAACGTCGCCACGAGCTCCGTGTGGTCGTCGCTCCAGCTCCACGCGGGCTCACCCCAGTCGTGGCCCAGGGAATCGCCGCTCGAGAACGTGTCCGTGCCCATCTCGCCGCACGAGCAGGAAAGGTAGTAGCTCGCCGCCTCCGTGCAGGTGGCTCCACTCGCCAGGTGAGCATCGTCCGCAATCTGCTCGGTGAACTCATGGGCATGCGGCGCACAGTGGAAGTAGTTACCGCTGGACGTTCCCAACGTCACCTTTTCCGTGAACGGAGACCCCACGATCTTGTCCGCATCCCCCTCGGCGTCCCCCGACCAAACGTCGATGTGAGCGCCCTGCGGGTCGAGCACAATGCTTCCCGTTGCAACAAGGGCGGGATAGGGGCCGCTCGCCGTAACGTTGGCGGCACCCGCGATGAGGATATCGCCAATCGCGTACACCGCATCGTGACCCGATGAAGTAGCCGTGACGTTGCTGTCCTCAATCTGGATGTCGCCCAGCATGGTAAATAGTGCCATTCCATCGCCGGAGGTTGCGTTTACGCGACTGTTGTTCTTGATATGGATGGTCCCTTCGCTGGGAGTCAGGTCGTTGCCCGCACGAATGCCGAAGTTATACGTAGCAGTCGTGCTGACCTCGACCTTCGAGCCGTCAATGACGACATCACCATCGGAAACGATGACGCCGCTTCCATACGCGCCATCAGCCAGAACACGTGCGCTTACGTTCGAACCTACGATCGAGACCCCTCCGTTGCCAACCACAGGCAGCGTTTCGGACGTTGACCCGGAGACGTCAACTGTCGCCCCGTCAACGATTGAGAGCTGTCCGCCCGCCTGAATTCCCGTGCCAATGAACGGGCTCCGCAGATCAACGTCAACGTCCACATAAGCTCCGGAGATCGTGACGTTACGGGCACCATCGGCGCTACCGATGCCAAAATACACGGCGTCAACCGTCAGGGAGTCGTCCGCTTCTCCCGTAATGGTAAGGCTACCCGCCCCAGCGCTCATGATGCCGCAGGTGGCGGACGTGATGCTGTTCTTACCCACAAGCTCGATGTTCAGGTCTCCATCAAAGCGAATCGCGCCCTTTGTGTTGTCCGTCTCGTCCTGCTGGTAGTTGATCTTGACGTTTTCTAAGGTGAGCGTATTCGTTGCCTTATCGTACGTCGCCTGCCCCTGACCGCAGACAATGGTGTAATCCGACGTGGCCAGGATATCCTGCCCACCCACGAGAATCTCCGTTGGAGTCGCCGCCCGTGCCGTAGCGGGCAGCGCGAACAGCACTGCCGCGAACATGCACGCGATCAGCGCCGCGAACTTCTTCCCCATAGCCCACCGTCCTTCTCGCCATGCCATCCCACCTGAGGGGAAGGCGCACGTAGTAGGGTTATTTTCAGCGAGGGGGGGGGTGGGCGCATCACCCGTTTGCCCGACATTTTGGGTGATGGGGCTCTATCGTCGAGGGCTTATCAACGCAGAGCGTGGCCCCGTCCCTTGAAAACGGGTTGAATCTCGGGTCAAATGGACAGGGCGACGGGAGGGAAACGCATGAGCGACATGACATCGCACGATGACGCAGCCGCGAGGGGCACACCCTTCGCCACCAAAACGCTCATGCCCCTCATGAACACGCCGTTCGCTCCCGGCACGCACCTCCAGGCGATCGAGTCCATGGCTCCGGGCGCCCAGCGCGACATCGCCCAGGCAGAGTATTTCTACTTCAGCGGCCAACCCGAGCAGGCCCTCGCGACCGCCGCCCCCTACCTCAGCTCGCAGGACATCGCCGCGCGGCTCTCCGCCTGCCTGATCTGCGCCTACGCCAACCTGCCCCTCGGCCAGGCGCACGAGGCCAAGGCCCTGCTCGACCAGATGAACGCCATCCTCACCAAGGCCGGCGAGCACTCGCCGCAGCTTGGCGCCGCCTCCGCCTTTGTCTCCGCGGCCGCCGCCGTCCTGCTCCACCTGCCGCTCCCCCAGGAGCTTCCCGACACCGACGCACTCCTGCCGCTTCTGCCCCGTGGCCTGCGCACCTTTGCGCTCTACGTGCAGGCGCACCTGCTCTACCTCAAGGGCGAGTATGCCATCAGCGCCGGCATCGTGGAGGCGACGCTGCTCATGGGCGCCACGGACTACCCCATTCCGACCATCTACCTGCGCCTCGTTGCCGTCATGGACTACATGAGCCTGAAGGACGTCGAGAAGGCGCGCGAGCACCTCCTCGCCGCATGGGAGCTCGCCCGCCCGGACGACCTCATCGAGGCCTTCGGCGAGCACCACGGTCTTCTCGGCGGCATGCTGGAGTCGGTCATCAAGCCGGAGTGGCCGGACGACTTCAGGCGGATCATAGACATAACCTACCGCTTCTCCGCTGGATGGCGTCGCGTGCACAACCCCGTCACCGGCGACGAGGTGGCCGACGACCTCACCACCACGGAGTTTGCCACGGCCATGCTCGCCGCGCGCGGATGGACCAATCAGGAGATCGCCGACCACCTGGACGTCTCGATCAACACGGTGAAGCGCCACCTCGCGCACGCCATGGACAAGCTCGGCGTGACGAGCCGCAAGGAGCTGCAGCGCTACATGCTACGTTAGCGAGAAGAACGTCGGATCGGCGAGGTCACTCGTCGAGCCAACGCTCCTCGACGGGCTTGTCGTGGTCGTACGTGCGCTCGTCCTTCTCTCCGATCTCGCGGAGCACGCGGCACGGGTTGCCCGCGGCCACCACGCCGGCGGGGACGTCGCGCGTGACCACGCTGCCCGCGCCCACGACCGAGCCCGCGCCCACCGTCACGCCAGCCAGCACCACGCAGCCGGCGCCCAGCCACGCGCCCCGGCAAATGCGAACGGGCTTGTTGTACTGCAGGCCTTTTGCGCGCAGGCGCGGCGAGACGGGGTGCGACGCCGTGCAGATGGTGACGTTGGGACCGATCATCACGTCATCCTCGACGAAGATGTCCGCGTCGTCCACCAGCGTGAGGCCCATGTTGGCGTAGACGTTGTTGCCCAGGTGCAGGTTGGCACCACCCCAGTTGGCGTGGAACGGCGGCTCGATCATGCAGCCCTCGCCCGCCTCGGCGACGAGCTGGCGCAGCAGTTCGTCACGCTCCTTCGAGCTGCTGAACGGCAGCGCGTTGTAGGCGTCCAGCACGTCGCGGCAGCGCTCCTGCTCCGCAAAGAGCTCCGGGCTGTTGCAGGTGTAAAGCCTGCCGTCGGCCATGCGCTGCCGCACTTCCGTGAGGTCCATCGAGCCTCCGTCCTTCTCGCTGGATAAGCGAGCGCCCCGCCGCCCTAAAACGATGGGACGCCCAGAGTTTGATTTAAATCTTTATTCCCACTCGATCGTGCCGACAGGCTTGGGAGTCAGATCGTACGTCACGCGGCAGATGCCCGGCACCTCGGCGAGGATGCGGTCGGTGATCTTCTTGAGCAGCGTCCAGTCCAGCTCGGGCACCGTGGCGGTCATGGCGTCGACGGTGTTGACGGCGCGGATGATGGCCGGCCAGTCGTAGGCGCGCTTGCCGTCGCGCACGCCGGTCGCGCGCATGTCGGGCACAACGACGAAGTACTGCCAGACCTTGCCGGCGAGCCCCGCCTCCGCGAACTCCTCACGCAGGATGGCGTCCGCCTCGCGCAGCGCCTCCAGGCGGTTGCGGGTGATGGCGCCGAGGCAGCGCACGCCCAGGCCCGGACCCGGGAACGGCTGACGCTCGACCATGCCCTCGGGCAGCCCGAGCGCGCGACCCACCACGCGGACCTCGTCCTTGAAGAGCAGACGCACGGGCTCGACGAGCTCAAACTGCAGGTCGTCGGGCAGGCCGCCCACGTTGTGGTGCGCCTTCACGCCGTCGGACTCGACGATATCCGGGTAGATGGTGCCCTGCGCCAAGAAGTCGACGTCATCGGCGACCTTGCGGGCCTCCTCCTCGAAGACGCGGATGAACTCGGCACCGATGATCTTGCGCTTGCGCTCGGGCTCGGCCACGCCGGCCAGCAGGTCGAGGAAGCGATCCGTGGCGTCAACGTAGACGAGGTTGGCGTCCATCTGGTTCTGGAAGACGTCGACGACCTGCTCGGACTCGCCCTTGCGCATGAGGCCATGGTTCACGTGCACGCAGATGAGCTGCTTGCCGATGGCCTTGATCAGCAGCGCGGCAACAACGGAGGAGTCGACGCCGCCGGAAAGGGCAAGCAGGACCTTCTTGTCGCCGACCTGCTGGCGGACGAGCTCAACCTGCTCGTCGATGAAAGCCTGCGCAAGCTCGGGGGTGGTGATGCGCGCCGTGTCGTCGGGGCGCTTGTTCGGGAGGTCCATGCGCGGCTCCTTTGAACGGGGGATCGATGCCCCGATTCTACCGTGAGCTGGGCGGCAGGACGATGACGTCGTAGCGGACGGCCTTTCCAGCCAGCGAGTGGCTCGGCTTGACGCCCGCGAGCCATGGGCCCTTGGGCGGCCGCTTGACCACGACCTTGCGCGGGCGCGCGGAGAGCGCGGCGGCAAGCAGCCCCTCCTCGTCCTCGCACGGGCGTTCCAGGTGGTGCAGCAGCTGGAACTTCTTCTTCACCGCAGCGCTCTTCGTGCGCTCGGGGAACATGGGATCGAGGAACACGACGTCGGGCGGGACGCTCAGCTCGCGCAGGCCCGCCACGGAGTCGCCCTCGACGAGCGTCATGCGCTCGACGATGCCTGCGAGCTGTGGTTCGTCTGCCGCACGCTCGAGCGCGTCTCGCAGGAGCGCCGCGATGGCCGAATCTCTCTCGAACATCGTGACGGTGAATCCGGCGGCAGCCAGCAGAAGCGAGTCCTCCCCCAGCCCGGCGGTGGCGTCCACCACGGTCGGAGACTCAGCGCCCCGAACACGCGCCGCGCGCACCAGGAGTTCGCGCGCGAGCCGATCCGGCCGCAGCCGGGGCAGCATCCGCGCGAAATCCGCCCGCAGAACCATACCGTCACCCACGAGCTCGAGACCCTCGTCACCGTGCCGCAGCTCAAGCTCGGCGGGAAGCGCGACCCTGTAATCCGTCTCGGCCATCCCGCTCCTGTCCAAAACTTCCCTCCGTGCTACATTAACGCGATTTTCAAAACAAAAGTCGCGTTCGTGTAGCACGATTTCGCCGTCTTCGGCGCCTGCCGAACCCCGCGCGGAGACATTCTCCCAGATAGTAATATCAATCCAGAAATCTGTTTTCGAAAATCGGCGAAAAATACGCTACACGAACGCGACTTTTGGTCTTCCAAACGCGCTTAATGCTACATGAAAGGCATTTTTATGCATTTCGCAGCGGACGCCCGTCGCGTGAGCTAGCATGACGCTCGGTCAGACGCGGCAAAGCTGAAAAGGAGGCGCCGCATGGTCCAACCGAGCGCAATCGGCACGCCCAAGGTTCCCGTGAGGCTGGGACTCACCGTCATCTGTGCGGGCGGGTTCATGGACGCATACTCGTACCTGCTGCACGACCATGTCTTTGCCACGGGCCAGACGGGCAACATCGTGCTGCTCTGCATGAATCTCTCCGAGGGGGCGTGGCTGGGCGTGGTTCGCTACCTCGTCTCCATCCTCGCGTTCGTGGCCGGCATCATGCTCTCGCGCCACGTGCTGGTACGCGTTCACGGCAGGGCGACGCATCGCATGCAGCGCTGGGTCGCCGTCTTCGAGGCGGTCGCGTTCGCCGCGATAGCGCTGCTCCCCGCGTGGACGCCCGACCTCCTGGTCAACAGCGCCATCTCATTCTGCGCCGCTGTCTCCTACGAGAACTTCCGCCAGTTTGGCACCAAGTCCGCCTACGCCAGCGTTTTCTGCACCGGAAACCTGCGCTCCCTCGGCGAGACGCTCTACGACGGCCTCTTCGAGGGCGACCGTCACGAGCTGCACCGCTCGCAGCGCTACGCCGGCCTCATCCTCTCGTTCTGCGTCGGCGCCGTCGCCTGCAAGCTCCTCATCGACCTGACGGGCCAGTTCGCGTGCCTGGCGATCAGCGCCCTCTTCCTGCTGTCGCTACGTTTCATCGCGGAGCCGACAGCAGCGGCGGCGCGCTAGCGTCACACCCGCGGGGAGCGCGCGTCCGCGAGAAACACCTCGGCCCGGGCGCCAAACTCGTTGCGCAGCACCTCGGCGAGCTCCTCGCACGCGGCCCTGACCTCCGCCTCGTTCTCGTCGATGAAGCCGTCGATGGGAAACGCCACGCGCGTCGCGGCGGGATCGACCTTACCGTTCTCGCTCTGTCGCCAGGTCCAGCGACGCGTGTGGACGAGCTCACCCACGGCATAGACGAGCTCGCCCGGAGCCAGCGTCGGATCCGGCTCTCCCTCACCAAGCGCCACGAAGACGTCCCCCGGTCGCGAGAACCGCAGCTCGAGCACCTCCCCCTCCTCCAGCGCATGGGCGCCGAGGGGGAGGCCGTACTTGATCGAGATGGCGTTGCCCAGGTCCACGACCGGGTTCACGCGCCAGAGCCCCTTGCCCTTGGCGATGCGCCTGAGCAGCGCGATGTTGGACGAGGGGTAGCGACTGGGGCTCATCCCCAGCTCGTGGAAGGCAGCGCGGTAGGGCTGGACGCGCGGGTCGTCGCTGGCGTGGGCGCCGTCGAGGCGCGCCTCGGCGTCTCGGACGGCGGCGTCGAGCATCCCGTCCACGCCGGGATGAGGGCCAGCGCCACGAACCCCCTCCGCCAGGACGACGCCCACGCAGAGCCTCGGCAGGGTCTCGAACACCCGCCCGTCTATCGAGAAGAACAGCATCGCTTCAACCAGGGTCGACTCGCCGCGCCCTACTCGTTGGAGATCTGGTCCATCAGCTGCTTGAGCATGGAGAGCAGCTCCTCCTTGGAGGGCGTGTCCTCCCCCTCATCCTTCTCGATGACGGCGTCGAGCTGCTTGAAGGCCTCGTCGATGATGTTGGCGGCGCGGAAGCAGATCTCCGTGCACTCGTCGCCGACGGTGCCCGGGAAGACCTTGGCGTCGGAGTCGGCGGTGATCTCGAGGCTGTTCACGTCGATGTAGAACTTGAGCCAACGCCAGTTCATGTTGAGCTCGTTCACGATCAGCAGCGCCTTGGGCAGGAGGTCCTGGGACTTGACCTTCGCGAAGTTCTGCACGCAGAAGTGGACGGAGCTCGCGTTGTCGGACTCGTCAAAGTCCACGAAGACGCGGGTGCTCTCGTCCTCGCTGCGCGAGAAGGAGAGAAGGACGACATTCTCCGCCTCGTTGACGACCGTGTACTTCACGTTGTGCTCATCCATGTACCGCTCGAACTCGGTCCTCAGCGTCTCGGTGGTAGCCATGCAAAAGTCCCCTTCCTAGCAGGGCGGGCGGAGTCGCCCGCCGCCTACGCCTGACTCGCGTTGTCGTTCGCGTTCACCTCTGCCTCGCATGCGCGAAGCCTCTCCAGGAATTCTCTCTCGGCCCCGTCGTCCGCGGGACCGGAATCCCCGGTTTTGGGCGAGCTGCCCAATAGTTCGGCGAGCGCCCTCTCCAGGTCCGCCGGATCAGCCTTGCTCATGCGGAGCCTCCTTCTCGCTCAGCTCGTTCCACAGCGCCATTATGCGCTCGCCGGAAATCGTCTGCTCGGCGAGAAGAACTTCGACGAGCCGGTCGAAGACCGGACGATGGGCCTCGATGACCTCCTTGGCCCGCTCGAAGGAGGAGGCCATGACCCGGTTCATCTCGTCCCTCACCTCGCGGGGCAGCTCCACGATCTCCGCCTGGTCGACGGAGGCCCGCGCGTCTCCGACGTACTGCACGTAGCCCGCCGGCGACATGCCGTAACGGGCGACGTAGTCGCGGGCGAGCGCGGTGGCCTGCTGGAGGTCGGACGAGTTGCCCGCCGAGTAGTCTCCGAAGTACAGGCTCTCGGCAGCCATGCCACCCATGAGCTCGGCGATGCGGTTCTCGAAGTGCGACGCGGTGGGCATGGCGGCGCCGCCCGCCTTGTGCTGGACGTAGCCGAGCGACCCGCTCGCCTCCCGCTCCACGGTCACCACGACGATGTTCGTCTCGCCCACGAGCGCGAGCCTGCAGGTCGCATGGCCCATCTCGTGGATGGCGACCCGGCGCAGAGAGTCATCGGAGAAGTCGTCGTCCGGGCTCAGGACCGGCATGGAGACGATCTCGCAGAGGTCCTTGATGGCGGGGACGTCGTGGGCCGTGATCGCGGCGAGGTCGTCAGAGTCGCCCTCCGAGCGCTTGGCGATGACCTCCTGGACCACCTTGTCGACGAAGCGGCCGTTGCCGAAGTTCTCCACGTTGTGGAAGTACTGGAAGATCTTGCGCGTCGCCGCCTTGGCCTCGTCGTCGAGGGAGAAGCCGTAGCCCGCCATCTTCCGCTCGAAGATCTCCTCCAGCTCGTCGGTGTCGTAGTCGTCGAAGTGGAAGGTGTAGCCGACGCGCGAGGCGAGGCCGGGGTTGAGTTCGATGAAGCGCTGCATCTCCGTCTTGTACCCCGCGAACATCACCGACAGCTCGCCCTTGTGGTCCTCCATCGCCTTCACCAGCTGCGCGATGACCTCCGCCCCGTCGTGGGTCTCGAGGAGGCCATATGCCTCGTCGATGAAGAGCACGCCGCCCACAGCCTCCTCGATCTTCTCCTCCGTGGCCCCGGAGCTTCCGCCCACGATCGAGGAGGTGAGGTCCTTGGCCTCCACCTCGACGAAGCGGTTCGTGGGGATGACGCCCACGTTGTAGAGGATCTGGCCGATGATGCGCGCCACGGTGGTCTTGCCCGTGCCCGGGTTGCCGGTGAAGACCATGTGCAGGTTCATGGGCGGCATCCTGAGGCCGGAGCGGTTGCCGCGCTCATGGAACGAGACGACGCGCTCGAACTCGCAGACCCGCTCCTTGAGCTCCTCCATGCCCACGAGCGGCTCGAGGAGCTCCTCGGCGGCCCGCGGCTCCCAGTCCTGGATGTCAAAGAGCTCCTGGCGGGTGGGAATGTCCTCGAGGGAGAGCCTCATGGCGCCCTCCGCCGACGCCCCCTCCCGGGCGGCACGGTCCGCACGCTTGATGATGGCCTTCTGCACGAGGGTGCCCACGAAGCGCCCGTTGCCAAAGCTGCGGAAGCGCCGGTGGTAGTCGAACGTCCTCCTCAGGACCGGGTCCACCTCGTCGCGGTCGTAGTCGAAGCCCGACGCCGCCAGGTTCTTGCGGAAGATCTGGAGGAGCTCGTCGGTGGAGTAGTCCTCGAAGCGGAACTTGTAGCCGATGCGCGACGAGATCCCGGGGTTGGAGTCGATGAAGTCGGCCATCTCCCGCTCGTATCCCGCGAAGATGACGACGAGGTCGTCCCGGTGGTCCTCCATGATCTTGATGAGTTCGGCGACCGCCTCGGCGCCGTAGTCCGCCCCGGTCATCCTCCCCTTGCCGCCGGCGAGGGCGTAGGCCTCGTCGATGAAGAGCACGCCGCCGATGGCCTCGCCGACCACCGCCGCGGTCTTGGGCGCGGTATGCCCCACGTACTCGCCGATGAGGTCCTTGGCGGTGACCTCCTTGAAGAGGTTCTGCTTGGTGATGCCGATCTTGTAGAGCATCGTCGCCACCATGCGGGCCACGGTGGTCTTTCCGGTGCCGGGATTGCCGGTGAAGAGCATGTGGAAGTTCGCGGGCGGGAGCTTGGCGCCGCGACCCTCCGCGGTCTTGCGGAAGACGGCGAAGCGCTCGAGCTTGCGAACCGTCTCCTTCACGTCCTCGAGACCCACGATCTCGTCGAGCATCTCCTCGAGCGACGAGCTCTGATAGCGGCTGCGCGGGAGCTCGAGGCGACCGGCGGCGTTGGACCCCTTGGCGAGGTAGTCCGCGAGCTCGCGCCCCTTGAAGGGCAGCGCGTCGGCGTTGAAGCCAACGAACGAGCAGAACCGCTCCCTGAAGCCCGGGTCGGCCGCGGCCTCGAGGCGCAGCGGCTCGTCGAGGTTGGCGAGGTAGTGCTCGAACACCCGCTCGGACGTCATGTAGCCGAGCTCGATGCAGTTCTGCTCGTAGGTGAAGTGGAAGGCGGCGGAGAGGCCGGCGAAGCGCATGAGCTCGGCGCGCGTGCCCACCAGCAGGACGTAGCGGTCGTTGACGATGCGGCTCAGGCGCTCGACGACGTAGTCCTTGAGCATGCGGGCGCCCTCGTAGGAGACGAAGTCGCCCAGACGGTCGATCACGTAGAGCACGCGCGGCTCGAGGTTCTCGTCGCCCGTCGCCTTGAAGGTGAACTTCTCCTGGTCGACGCGCTGCATCAGCGAGACCGCGCGGACGTGGCGTATCGACCCGCGGTCGATCTTGCCCAGCGCGGCGAGAAGGGCGGCGACGTCGGAGACAAAGTCGGCACGGTACGAGTCGTCGTCGGCAACGACCATGCCGGCGAAGTCGTTCTCCTGCTCGCTCACGAGGAGCCTGAGCGCGCGTTCGGAGTCGACGGTCCGCTCCGACCACTTCTCGACGAACTCCCTGCCGCGCCGCTCCCTGTCGAGCCGGCGCCTCTCCTCGCGCCCGAAGAGCGGCACCTCCCTCTTGGGGAGCAGGGCCTCGTGCAGCGAGAAGCACGCGGCGAGCGCCACAGGGCACACGGAGAAGCCGCAGCTGCGATACGAGCACCTGAGGTCGCGGTGGCCCGATCCCATGACGACGCCGTTGCGGCGTGCGAGCGAGCCGTCGAGCAGGGCGCACTCCCCGAGACGCCTCGAGGCTGCGGCGTCCTTGAGGTGGTAGGCGAACGACCCCGCGGGGGCATCCGACAGCTCGGCGCCGAGGGGCTCGACCTCGCGGGCGCGATGCAGTTCGCATGCCAGCTCGAGGGCCGTCTCGTCGGAGACATCGAGCGACGAGAGGAGCTCCGCGATCTGATTGCCGGTGACAGCCATGACTCGCACCCTCCCATGGACGGGGCAACGCGCCTGTGAACAGCGACTTTTTAACTATATCACAGGCCGCGCGGGCCTCCCGGGCCCTAGCAGCGAGCACGTCTGGCGCGACGACGAGCGGTCGCTGGGTATAGTACCCTCAGCATCGCGAGCATCGAACAGGGGAGCCGCATGACAGATGTCCTCGAGCCATACCGCATGACGTACGGGAAGGTTGCCCTCGACGGGCTGCACAACACCCGCGACCTGGGAGGGCTGCCCGCAGAGGCGGGCCACGTCCTCCCGCGTCGCCTGCTGCGCTCCGGATCACTCGCCTCGGCGACGCCCGGGGACCTCGACGTCCTTCGCAACGCATACGACGTGCGCCTCGTCATCGACCTGCGCACCGACGAGGAGGCCGCGCGCTGGCCCGACCCCATGGACTCCATGCCGGACGCACGTCTCGTCCGCCTGCCCGTGTTCCGCGCGCCCGGCGGGGCTGACGCCCGGGAGGCCATGACGGCGCTGGGCGAGAAGCTCGCGAGCGGCGAGCTCGACGTCGCGGGGCTGTTTGCCGACCTCTACCCGCGCTTCGTGCTCGGCGAGGACGGCGTCGCCGCTTACCGAGGCTTCTTCCGGGAGCTCCTCGAGCTCGAGGAGGGAGCAGCGCTCTGGCACTGCTCCGCCGGCAAGGACCGCTGCGGGATGGCCTCCGTCCTGGTGGAGACGGCGCTCGGCGTCCCCCGCGACCTCGTCGAGCGGGACTATCTCGCCACCAACGAGCTGATCGAGGCCAAGGGGAGCGCCCGGAACATGTTTGACGTCGGGGGCGTCGACGCGCACTACCTCCATGCGGCGCTCGACGCGATCGATGGGGCGTACGGCTCGCTCGACGGCTACCTCGCGAACGCCCTCGGCGTCGACGACGCCGCACGCGCCGAGCTGCGCCACAGGTTCGTCTCGGCCTGAGGCCTCTCGCCCGTTCAGAGGCTCGCCGGCTCTCCCCCCTCAACCGGCGTTATCCCAAACCAAACGCCCACCCCTCCCCGATCAACGATTTATACCCCTATACCTAGCAAACTTCCTACTCCCATTCAGTAATCAAATCGTGCATTTCCGCAGCCTTTCGTCTACGTGGTGCACCACAGTCTTCCCATTTACCGGAATCAAGCAGTTTTCGGATACCTGAGTTGAACTCAACAGAGCCGCTTCTTCTCATTGTCTTGCGGAGTTGGGACCACCGAGTGACGTGTCAATCGGCGTGATACAATAATTTTATTGTGAAAAGCCTCTGGGCTTTTAGCGGTCGCGGGCGCCTGCGCCCTCGACCGCATTTTTGCGGCATCCAGGAGCTTTTCCTACTCGATCTGAAAGGCAGAGTAGGCAAAAGCAGGTCCGAGTAGGTAAGAATAACTTCCTAGTAATCTGCCCCCGCTGAAACGCTCGGTTGCGCCAACCCGAACGTCCGTCCCTCCCCGATCAGCTCCGTCACGTTTTCGTGCACGATGCCGCTACGGTGCTGGATGGGGTCGCTACGCGTGATGACGAACTTGGGCCAGTTGTCACGAATCTGTTCGAGCGGGCGGTACTCGCGGTCCTCGGTCTTCCGGCCACCCATGATGGTCATCGCCACCTGCACGTAGGCGTACCCCATCTCGGGCGAGCGCATGACGAAGTCGCACTCGAGCTTGCCGATGCGCCCCACGCTCACCTCGTAGCCCAGGCTCCGTGCGTAGCTATAGACGATGTTCTCGAGTACGGGCCCGTAGTTGATACGATTGTCGGTGTTGAGCGCAAAATAGAAACTCAAGTCGGCGAGGTAGTACTTCTGCTCGCCCCGAAGCGACTTGCGCGACTTCATGTCGAAGCGCGTGCACCTGCTGATGATCTTGGCATCCTCGAGTATCTGGAGGTAGCGGTTGAGCGTCTCGCGCTTGATGCGCACGCCCTGACGCTCGAGGTCCGAGAGGATGTTCGTGAGCGAGGTCGTCGCCCCGAAGTTGTTGATGACGTAGTCGCGCACCTGGTTGAAGACCGAGGCGTTCTTCACCTTCACGCGCCGGCGGATGTCCTTCTCGAAAATCTCCCTGATGACGGAGCTCACGTAGGCGCGCTTGTCGGCCATCCTGGGGTAGTCGAGCGCCTTGGGGAAGCCCCCCTCGAGGATGTAGCGGTCGAGCTCGGCCACGGGGTTGGGGTCGACCGCCTGCCCGAGGAAGCGCTTCATCTCGCGGTACTCCTTGAAGCTGAGCGTCTGCACCTCGAACTCGACGTAGCGCCCCGTCAGCTTGGTGGCAAGCTCGCCGGAGAGCAGGTAGGAGTTCGAGCCGGTGATGAAGATGGAGAATCCGCCCTCGGCGCGGAACTCGTTCACGACCCCCTCGAACCCCTCGACGTTCTGGACCTCGTCGATGAAGAGGTACTTCATGCCACCGATCTTGAGCGCGGGCTCGATCAGCGCCTCGAGCTGGTCGGGCGTCTTCACCGAGCGGAAGCCGTACCGGTCGAGGTCGAGGTAGATGATGTGGTCCCCCTCAATGCCCTCAGCCCTGAGCTCCTCGGCTATGGTCTGCATGAGGCATGACTTGCCGCACCGGCGGACGCCGGTGAGCACTTTGATCACGCCGTCGTCGTGGTAGAACCCGCGGATCTTCTCGAGGTAGTCCTCGCGCTCGAACAGACGCATACTGGCCCCAATCTCCCGACTGAGGCCAGTATAGCAAATATCATATTTATTGGGGTATTTTTATCAAGACTAACGTCTTATACCCCCATAACTGCCCAAATTCTTACTCCCACTCAGTAATCAGATCGTGCATTCCCATGACCTCTCGTCTACGTGGTGCGTCGTTGTCTCACTCATCGCCGAAATGGCACGAATGTCGAGCCCTCGGATAAACTCAATAATGAACTCAACTATTCCAGACTAGCATCAGATGTCAGGCGCTCTTCCGGAGCAACCTGAGTCACCGTCTTCATCACATTCCGACGCATCAACCAAATCCTGGCTTTGATATTGCACGTTTAGCCAATCTATCACCCATGATTTAAAATGAGAACGCTCAAGCTCACACCTGATTTGTGTTGGGCACATGCCAAGCAGTTGCCATAGTATGACATAGCAAAGCAATGCGGTCCCCATCGTTAGCCGATATAAATAAGATGGATCGACCGCGGCGGCCGCAGACCCATGCGAGTATGTATTTCGAGCAGCCTGTTGTTCAGACACAAACTTATCTATATCAGGGACAAGCCACCCGACAGCATCCTTATGTCTGTCCATAAGTTCATTTATCAGACGCTTTGCGCCTTTTGAATTCTGCCCTATTCGAGACTGGATCCATGCCACAAATTCTTCTGGCATTCCTTCGATTCGCTTCAAGAGCTCTTTTCGATTTTGCTTCAACTCAGCTTTTGGCCAAGATTGTAGGTCGGCTCTGTATCTTGAAATCGCTTCCAAAGCCTGAGATGCGGACACGCACTGCAACTCAACTGGCATTTTCCAGTCATAGGTAAGTATTGAAACAATTAAGTCGCCGGCACGTTTAAGAAGCGGGTAGTCTTCCTTGTCTCTCCTTTCGATGCCATAGTCGAACCAGCTAGAAAGATAGTTGCCGATTTCTCTTTCTAGTGCGCGATAAGGGAATGGCATCGCACGTATAGCATTTTTTGACGGGGCGGGAGAATCGATCAATGGTGCGTAGTATTGAATTGCGCTCTCTTCACCATCAAAATACAAAGTGAGCCTTTGGATGGCTGCATGAAAGCCCATGCACAAGCTAAGGAACTTTGACAGTTTGACAGCGAAATCACGAGCCTCCTCGAGAGCCTTTCCGGCCGAGAAACATACTCTCAAACAGCACTGGTGACGAAAAGTCATCTCGTTTACATTCATCCCGGGAATGATGTACTTGCTGAACAGCGTAATACTGCATTGCCCACTCTCTAGCAAGACCGTGGCCTCGTCATTTTCTTTTTTATATTCGAGCGCTCTGAAGCGCATATTATCTTGATCATCAGACTCAAAAGTCATGCAATAAGCTGATTTCCCGTACCAGTCAGCCAGATTCCTTACCTCGATATCCGTCCTTTTAATTACGCTAGACGGGTCGAATTCACGGCATCCCTTTGCTGCCATAAGATAATCTGCACGGATGGCCTGATGGACCATGCCCGGATAGCGCGTTTCACCGCCACTGTACGCAGCGTTTCCAAGCACCAACGCATACCCGTCTTGAGAGAACCCGTATAAGTACTCCGCAGCAGAGAGCTCTTTTTCACCGTTTATGACAACGCTTGGGGAACCGAACAGCTTTCCGCAGGGGATGTCGAGAACAACACCCTCGTCGCCAAGGTTTGCCGTCCCTTGAACCGCGTTGTCCCCACGCGCCTCTTCCCAGCTCTTTCCCCATACTCCCTGGGTAAAACTTGAAGGAAGCATAGCATGTCCTCCAGTCAATCAACGAAGGCTCTCTCGACCTATCCCCACAGTCCCATGTTCGACATCGCGTACAGTGGGACGTTCCTCATCCAGTCCTGCTCACGATAGCCAGACAGGCTAAAGCGAACGGAATTAATCTCCGGATGGGATTCCTTGAATGCTCGCAGACTCTTGGCACGCAGGTTTTCTTCAGCCTTTACCTCTATGGCATACACTCCATTCGCCTTCTGCACAAGAAAGTCAATCTCTCCCGAAGAGTTTTCAGCGGACCAGTAATACGGTGTGAGCCCGCAATCGGAGACAAGCTGCTGGCAGACGTACTGCTCGGTGAGGGAGCCCTTGAACTCCTCGAAGATATCGCTGCCCCCGACGACCGTCTCCCTGTCGAGCCCCGCCATCGCGCCCAGCAGGCCGACGTCCACCAGAAAGAGCTTGAACGCCGCGTCGTCGGCGTAGGGAGCCAGGGGGATACCGGGCTTCGAGATCCTGCGGACGAGGGTCGTGATGCCAGCCTGCGTGAGCCACGTGATCCCCGCCTGGTAGTTCCGTGCCCGCGCCCCCTGCGCGATGTGGCTGAACACGAACTTTTTGTTTTCTCGACCGAGATGGGACGGGATCGACCGCCACGCGGCGAGCGCGTACTCAGTCTCGACCCTACCGAGGTGCTTCGAGATGTCGCGCTCGTAACCGCGCAGAATATCGAGCTGCACCTCGCGCGCATCCTCCAAGAGACCTCGCTCAAGAAAGGCGCTCACCGCCTCGGGCATGCCCCCGACGTAGTAGTACTGGCGAAGGAGCGGAACGAGTTTGCTTGAGAAGCCGTTGATGAGGCTCGCGCCACCCGTGTCGATGAGGTCGCAGAGCGCCCGATTCCCCGTCGCGACGAGAAACTCCCTAAAGCTGAGGGGATGGAGGTCGAGCGTGTTCACCTTCCCGACGGGGTACCCGCTGCCCTCGTGCACAGTGATGCCCAGCAGCGAGCCGGCCGCAGCCACCGCGTACCCGGGCGCATCCTCGCAGAAGTACTTGAGGGAGGTGAGCGCCTTTGGGCATGCCTGGATCTCGTCGAGGACGATGAGGGTGCCTCCCTCGGACACGACCTGCCCCGTCTCGAACTGGATGGCCGAGACGATGCGGGGGATGTCGTAGCCCAGCTCGAACTGCTCGCACATTTGAGGATTGTCGTCGAGATTCACGTACGCAACGTTCTCGAACTGCGTCCTACCAAACTCCTTGAGCAGCCATGTTTTACCAACCTGACGCGCGCCGTTGAGAATAAGAGGCTTGCGGCGAGGCTTGGTCTTCCAAGCGATGAGCTCGTCCGTAAGGAAGCGTTCCATGCAGTCCCTCCAAAATAGGCTACGGCCTTATTTTCGCATAATATGGCGAAAATAAGGCCGTAAAAAAGCCAAAGCTGGAGAAAATCAGGTGGAAGTTACTCCCACTCGATCGTGGCGGGAGGCTTGGGCGTGACGTCGTAGACCACGCGGTTCACGCCCGGCACCTCGGCCACGATGCGGCTGGAGATCTTGCCCAGCACGTCGTAGGGCAGCTTCGCCCAGTCGGCGGTCATCGCGTCGCTCGACTCCACCGCGCGCACGATCACCGGGCGCGCGTAGGTGCGCTCGTCGCCCATCACGCCCACGGAGCGGATGTCGGGCAGCACGGCGAAGTACTGCCAGCAGCTGTGCTCGGAGTTGCGCTCCCCCGTCTCCTCGAAGAGACGCTCGTTGTAGGCGTCCAGCTCCTCGCGCACGATGGCGTCGGCGTTCTTGAGGATCTCCAGCTTCTCGGAGGTCACCTCTCCGATGATGCGGATCGCCAGGCCCGGGCCCGGGAACGGCTGGCGGTAGACCATGCGGTCGGGCAGGCCGAGCGCCACGCCCAGCTCGCGCACCTCGTCCTTGAAGAAGTGGTCGAGAGGCTCGATGAGGTCAAAGTGCACACCCTCGGGGAACGGAATCAGGTTGTGGTGGCTCTTGATCGTGGAGGCCTTGCCGCCGGTCTTGCGGGCACCGGACTCGATGATGTCGGGGTAGATGGTGCCCTGCGCGAGCATCTCCACGCCGCCGATGCGCTGGGCCTCGTCGAAGAAGACCTTCCAGAACTCGGAGCCAATGCGACGGCGCTTCTCCTCCGGCTCGGTGACGCCGGCGAGCAGGCGCTCGTAGCGCTGCTCAGCGTGCACGTGCACGAGCGGCACCTGGAACTGGTCGCGGAAGACCTCCTCGACCATCTCGGGCTCACCCTTGCGGAGCATCCCGTGGTTCACGAAGACGCAGGTCAGCTGGTCGCCGATCGCGCGGTGCACGAGCGCGGCCACAACGGAGGAGTCAACGCCGCCGGAGAGACCCAGGATGACCTTGCGGTCGCCCACCTGCGCGCGGATCTCCGCGACCTTCTCGTCGATGATGTTGTCCATGGTCCACGTGGCGTCGAGCCCGCAGACGCCAAAGAGGAAGTTCTCCAGCAGCTTGCGACCGTACTCGGTGTGGCGCACCTCCGGGTGGAACTGCGTCGAGAAGAGCCTGCGCTCGGCGCACTCCATGGATGCGACGGGGCACACGTCGGTCGAGGAGGTGACGACAAAGCCCTCGGGCACGCGGCTCACGGCGTCGCGGTGGCTCATCCAGACGGTCTGCTCCTCGGGCGTGCCCGCAAACAGCGCGGACTCGCCGCTGCGCGTGATCGTGGCCGGGCCGTACTCGCCCACCTCGGAGTGCGCGACCTCGCCGCCCAGCGCCACGGCCATGGTCTGGTGGCCGTAGCAGAAGCCCAGGACCGGCAGGCCCAGGTCAAAGATCGCGGGGTCGACGGTCGGCGCGTCCTCGGCGTAGACGCTCGCCGGGCCGCCAGAGAGGATGAGCGCGGAGGGGCCCATGGCGGCGAGCTCGTCGGCGGGGATGTCGCACGGGACGATCTCGGAGTAGACGTGCAGGTCACGCACGCGACGCGCGATCAGCTGCCCGTACTGGGCGCCAAAGTCCAGAACCGCCACGAACTGCCTGGGGGTAGCCTCGCTCATGAATCCTCTTTCTTCACGTGTTGCCAAACAGTGACAGTTTATAGAGAATACCGCGTTTTTTGCCCACCTACACGCAGCGCACATCTGGCTTCCCTATCATTTGTGAGTCGGATTCAGTCAGCCGACAAGAGCACTCGTGCCAGACACGCAAGGAGGGCCCCTCGTGGCCGACAGGAAGACCCATCGACGCATGACCAGTGCCGAGCAGGTTCGCCGCTCGCAGAGCAACCACGGGGCGGCGCACGCCTCTCACGCGACTCCCGCCCCGGCCCCGCGCGCGACCTCGCGCACCTCCGCGCGGCACGTCGCATCGCGCTCCGAGGGCGCCCAGTCCTACTCGGCGCGCCTGAAGAAGAAGCGCCGCGGCCGCGTGCTGAAGGTCGTTCTCGCCGTGCTCCTCGTTGCCTTCGTGGGCGTGGGGGCCGCCGCTGCCGCCTACATCGTGAAGATCAACAGCGCCTTCCAGCAGGACGTCACCGACGACATCCGCGCCCAGCTCACCGAGCCCGTCGAGATGCAGGACCCGTTCTACATGCTGCTTCTGGGCGTCGATAAGAGCGAGGGGCGCGCGGAGGACTGGGGCGACTCCACGGTGAACTTCCGCTCCGACACCATCATCCTGACCCGCGTCGACGCACCCGCCCAGAAGGTCACGCTCGTCTCCATCCCGCGCGACACCCTCGTCGACATGGGCGCGAACGGCGAGCGCAAGATCAACGACGCCTACTCGATCGGCGGCGGCGCCTACATGATGGAGGTCGTCGAGGAGTTTGCCGGCGTGGACATCACCGCCTACGCCGAGGTCGACTTCGAGCAGTTCACCTCCATCGTCGACGCCATCGGCGGCGTCGAGGTCACGCTGCCCGTCGCCGTGAGCGACGTCCTCGCCGCGGTCGACCTGCCCGAGGGCACCCAGACCATCAACGGCGCGCAGGCGCTCGGCCTGTGCCGCGCGCGCCACGCCTACGACGAGTACGGCGGCGGAGACTTCTACCGCGCGGCCAACCAGCGCATGGTCATCGGCGCCATCATCAAGAAGGTCCTGACGCTCGACCCCGTGAGCATGCTCAACGCCGTCGCCTCGATGGCGGAGAGTGTCGCGGTCTACCCCCTCACGGCCAACGACATCATGGGCCTCGCGATGCAGTTCAAGAGCTTCGACGTGGACACGGGCTTCTATTCCGGCCAGACGCCCACCATCTCCACGTACACGAACAACGTCTGGTACGAGCTCCCCGACGAGGACGGCTGGCGTGAGATGATGGAGCGCGTGGACTCCGGTCTGCCGCCCTACTCCGACGAGAGCCAGGACTTCACCCACGGCGTGGCCGGATCGATCGGCGTGAGCTCGGGCGACGGCACCTCCACGGGCGACGACGACTCGAGCTCCTCCGACGGCGGGGCCACCTTCTCGGGCAACGTCCTCGTCCTCAACGGGACCACGGTGAGCGGCCTGGCCGCCAGCAAGTCCACGACCCTCGAGGGCGCGGGCTTCTCGCCCTACGCGGACAGCGACAGCTCCACGGACCACACCACCTCGGCTGTCTACTACAACGGCGACGCCCGCTCCGCCGCCCTCGGCGTCGCTCAGACGCTCGGGATCGACGAGGCCAACGTCTCCGAGAACACCGCGGGCTACTCGACCGAGTACGACGTCGTCGTGGTGCTGGGAACCGACCAGGCGGAGTAGCCAGGCGGGCGACAAGGACGCGCCCTCGCGCCACGCTCACCGGTCGCGGCCCCCTTCTCCTCCTCCCCGGAGGCGTGACAGTGGCACAATCGGACCCGTAAAGGGAGCCACGTCACGGGGGAAGTCATGGCAGAACTGCTCGCAAGCGGCACGCTCGCCGCAAATCTCGCAGGCTTTCTGATCGCCGCAGGACTCTTCCTGCTGTTTGTCTTTCTCGCCTACCGGATCTCCGAGCACGTCTCCCGCGGCGTCGTGTTCGCGGCGGTCTTCGCGCTCCTGTTTGTCGTCGCGTGGGCCCAGGAGCTGGCCGCCGCGACGAGCGACGTCGCGGTCTCGGTCATGATGGTCCTCGCCGCGCTCGGCCGCGCCGCGCTCGCCTTCATCGGCGGCAACGGGTTCTCGCTGCTCCCCGAGGGCGGCGGCTCCTTCGAGCTCCACGTCGTCTTTGAGTTTCTGAGCCTGCTGGCGCTCGCGCTCACCGCGGAGGGCGTCCTCAGCGTCTTCACCAGCGCGTCCACCTGGCTGAGCACCCAATTCGACCACTTCGAGCAGGTCGTGGTTGTCACCTCCTCGAGCGACATGGCCCCCTACGCCCGCTCGTTCGTCATCGACGCCGCACGCGGCGACGGCTGTCCGCGCGCGGTCTTCTCGATTGCGAGGGACGCGTCGGGCGAGAAGACGTATCGCCTGTGCACGGGGGACACGACGAGGGAGCTCTCGTACGAGTCGTTCCGCCACCGCCTGAGCGACGCCGTGAGTTCGAGGTCAACGAACCGCGTGGACGACGAGCAGCTCGCGCTCGTTGCCCTCAGGAACGGGCGCGTCACCGTCACGAGCTACGGGGACGAGCCTCTCTCGCGCGAGGAGCGCGCGAGCCTCGTCGAGTTCCTCATGAGCGGCGAGACGGAGAACAGCCCGGTCAAGCCCGAGGACGTCTACTCCTACAGCGTCGAGGAGATCAGGGTCCGGCAGCTCGTCCGCCGCCTGCTGCCCCCGGTCGACCGGCTCGGCGACCCGGGCTTTGGCCTGGGGCTCAGGCCGCTCAACGCCATGGTCATAGGGAACGACGTCGAGCGCGTGGTCCTGATGGTCGCCTATCTCATCCGCAACGGGCAGGCGCTGACGAACGCCCGCTCGGACGGCTCGATCGAGGCCGCCATCCCGCGCATCGCCATCGCGAGCCCCCAGGCGTCCCGCATCAACCGGCGCCTGCGCTGCGCCTACCCCGCCCTCTTCCCGGGCGGCTCGGCGACGGGACAAGAGCCCGGTCTCACGCCCCCCGCCATCGTCGGCGATGCCTTCGAGAGCAAGTTCGAGATGCTGGACGCCGTCGAGATCGACCGCAACGACCTCGTGCTCGTGATCAACACCGAGCCGGACCTCGGCCGCGCCCCCACCCAGCGGCAGCTCTGGCAGCAGCGCCTGCAGAAGAAGCTGGGGGGTGCCCAGGCGGTCTACGTCCAGTACAGCGGGGACGAGGACTCCTGCCTCGTGTTCGAGGACTCCTACGGCGGCAGGGCGCCCGAGGCGTCGAGCGGGACCAAGCAGGTGCTCCTGTACGGGGGCACCTCCGAGTCCATGCGCGCGTCGCTTTTGCTCCACAAGAACCTCGACCGCGCCGCCATGCTCGTGAACCTCCGCTACCGCCTCGGTCCGGACGCCTCCAAGCCAAGCCTCTTCGACCCCGCGGGCAACCAGGAGTTCATCCCCGAGGCCCAGAAGCGCTGGGCCGAGTGCAGCGCCTACGATCGCGACTCCAGCCGCGCGACCGCTGACTTCGCCACCGTGGAGCGCTTCCTCTGGCAGAACGGCGTGGGCGAGGTCCCCGGCGCCGGCCAGAGCGACAGCGAGCGCGACGACGAGGCGATGCGCGAGGCCATCGGCCATCTGGAGCACCTGCGCTGGAACGCGTACATGGTGACGACGGGCTTCACGCTCAAGCCCTGGGGCGAGCTCCCCGCCGCCTACGCCCGCGCGCTGAGGGAGAACGAGACGCTCGACCAGCCCCTGCCCGCGAAGAAGGTCTTCAAGGCCGTCACCGCGGATCAGGTCAACCGCGAGCACGCCGCGCTCGTCGACTGGGAGCTCCTGCCCGAGCTCGACGAGCTCTTCGTCCGGATGGGTCGCGAGACGGGAACCTACGACGAGCTCCTCGCCTCAGACTGCCTCAAGCCCAACCAGCAGAAGGACCGCGACATCATCGACGACCTGATCGTCTAGGCCCTTCTCGTCCGCCCCACCGCAACGCCCGAGCCGCTGCGCACGAGCTCCGCAAGGTGCTCCGGCGTGTCCCCGAGCGCGTCCGCCCCCTCGAACATGGCGCCCATGCGGACCTCGTCCGCCCGTGCCGGGTCGATCCCGGGCATCCTGAGCGCGGCAAGCGACGAGCAGCCGCGAAACAGGAAGAACAGGCTCGTGACGCGTGAGAGGTCAAAGCCGGCGAGGTCGAGCTCGCGCAGCGAGGAGCATCCCCAGAACATCCCGGACATCTGCTCCACGCACGAGGTGTCAAAGCCGGAGACGTCCAGCTCCGCGAGCGCGGAGCAGCCGCAGAACAGGTTCGTCATCGACGTGACCCGCGAGGTGTCAAAGCCGGAGACATCCAAGTTCGCGAGTGACGAGCAGCCGTGGAACATGCCGCCCATGGTCTCCACGCGCGCGGTGTCGAACCCGGAGACGTCAAGCGCCAAGAGGGACGAGCAGCCCCAGAACAGGTTGCGCATGTCCTCGACCCGCGAGGTGTCAAAGCCCGAGACGTCCAGCTCCGCGAGTGCCTCGCACCCCAGGAACGTCCCCCGCATGCTTCGGGCGCACGAGGTGTCGAGAAGGCCGAGCCCGCGGACCTCGCGCAGGTTCCAGCAGCCGGCAAACCAGTGGTCGAGCCTCTCCGGGGCGATGGGGGCGGCAACCACCGCGAGCGACGCGTCCGTCCACGGCACGCGGTAGCTCACGCTGCGCATGCCCATCTCGTCCGGCTCGCTCACGACCTCGGCAAAGCCCTCGGGCGGCACCTCGACCATCTCGCCGGCAAGCGAGAGCCGCCAGGTGCGCCCGAACGCCTCGACCGAGCGCAGTCGGCAGTCCTCGGGGCGCGCGCCGAGCACCACGACGTCCTTCCAGCGGTCCGAGAACGCGGCGAGACGCTCGTCGTACATCTTGTAGGTCTCCGCGAAGACCCTGGTTGTCTCGCTCACGGCACCCCCCCCGCTAGAACCCGGCCCGGCGAACCTTGCTCTTCGTCAGGCACTGGGGAAGCGCGGCGAGAAGGTCCTTCTCGGTGATGACCGCCTCGTCGTGGTCGCACGAGGCCTCCACCACCGCATGGTCCACGAGCCTGCGCACCGAGCGCGCGTTGGAGAAGTCCTTCGAGGTCCGCAGGCGCTCGAGCACATCCGCCAGTGCCTCGTCGTTGCAGGCGACCGTGAAGCCCCGACGCCCCGCGATCGAGACCAGGATCTCTGCGAGCTCCTCGGGCGTGTAGTCGGGGAACTCCACGCGGTAGCCAAAGCGGTCGCGCAGGCCGGGGTTGAGGTCGAGCGTCTGGTCGACCTCCTTGGGGTAGCCGGCCACCACGCAGACGAGCTTGTCCTGGAGCGTGTCCAGACGCTCGGTGAGCGCGTCGATGGCCTCGTGACCGTAGCCGCCGGCGTCCTTGACGCTGAGGCCGTAGAACTCGTCGATGAAGAGCATCCCACCCACGGCCGAGTCGACGATCCGGCGAACCTTGTTGCCCGTCTGGCCCACGTAGTCCGCCATGAGCTCGCTGCCGCTGACCTTGACCATCTTGTGCGTCCCGTCCGTGACGCCCAGGCTGTCCAGGTATGAGACGAGCCGGCTCGCCAGCTCGGTCTTGCCGGTCCCGGGGTTGCCCACGAAGACGAAGTGGAAGCACTCGACGGCGGAGCGGCCGTGCTTGGCAAGCGCGGTCGAGAGCTTGATGAGCATCTCCTTCTGCTCGTCCATGCCCACCAGGCCGTCAAACACGCTCTCCGGGTCCGCGGCCTCGGGGTCCGGCCCCGGCGTCGGCTCCTCGGGCACGAGGGCCTTGGCGCGCACCGCGGGCGCCTCGCCCTTGGAGAGCAGGGTCATGACCTCCAGCTCGTCGACAGTCGCCGTGGGAACGTCCACGCGCTCCGCCCCCAGGGCCTCGTAGGGGGTATACCTCTCGAGCATGACGTCTGCGGCATCCGGGTGCCGCTCGCTCTCCGCGGAGAGGAACGGGACGACCCAGGAGTCGCCCTCGCGGCGGGCGCGCTGGAAGCACACGGGCACGCCGCAGACCTCGCGCACGAAGTCGAGTCGCGCGGCGACCTCATCCCAGTTGGGCTCGACGCCCTCGGTGAGTCGGACGGTTCCTCGCTTGAAGCTGCAGTCCATGCGATCCCCCGATCGTCGAGCCGCCTAGGGGCGGGTTCTTCTCGCCCTACACGTTGAAGCGGAAGTGCATGACGTCGCCGTCCTGGACGACGTAGTCCTTGCCCTCGATGCGGAGCTTGCCGGCGGTCTTGCAGCCGGCCTCGCCGCCGAGCTCGACGTAGTCGGCGTAGCTGGCGACCTCGGCCTTGATGAAGCCGCGCTCAAAGTCGGAGTGGATGACGCCGGCGGCCTCGGGGGCCTTGGCGCCCACGCGCACGGTCCAGGCCTTGACCTCCATCTCGCCCGCGGTGAAGTAGCTCTGCAGGCCGAGCAGCCTATACGCCGCCTGCGCGAGCGTCTCCAGGCCGCTCTTCTCGAGGCCCAGGTCGGCCAGGTACTCGGCCGCCTCCTCGGGCTCGAGCTCGGAGAGCTCGGCCTCCACCTTGGCGCAGATCGGGATCGGGGTGACGCCGTCGATGGGAGCGAGCTCCTCGCCCAGCTGGTCCTCGTCGACGTTGGCCACGTAGAGGATCGGCTTCATCGTGAGGAGGAAGAGCCCCTTGGTCTCGGCGCGCTCCTCGTCGGTCATCTCCATCGTCCCGGCGCGGTTGCCGTCGTTGAGCCAGTCGAGCAGGCGGCGCGCCACCTCGAACTTGGGCATGAGCTCCTTGTCGCGCTTGGCGTCCTTCTCGAGGCGCGGCAGCTGCTTCTCCAGGGACTGGATGTCGGCGAGGATGAGCTCGGTCATGATGGTCTCGGCGTCGCCCGCGGGGTCCACGAACTCGCCCACGCGCCCGACCTCGCGCATGACGTTGGGGTCGGAGAAGTAGCGCACGACCTCGCAGATGGCGTCGGTCTCGCGGATGTTTGCCAGGAACTGGTTGCCCAGGCCCTCGCCCTCGTTGGCGCCCTTCACCAGGCCGGCGATGTCGACGAACTCCACCGTCGCGGGCACGATGCGCCCGGGGTGGACGATCTCGGCCAGCTTGCCGAGGCGCTCGTCGGGCACGTCGACGATGCCCACGTTGGGGTCGATCGTCGCGAAGGGGTAGTTGGCCGCGAGGCCGCCCTTCTTGGTGAGCGCGGTGAAAAGCGTCGACTTGCCCACGTTGGGCAGGCCCACGATGCCAATGGAAAGCGACACGTCCTTCTCCTTACTATGACGCCGACAAGAACGGGGTTCTTGTCGCCCTAGTGCCTCCCGGCGTCCGCCGGGTCGTCGTCGAGCCTCTCCAGCGCGTCGGCGACGCGGTTCAGCTGCTTCTTGCCCTGCGCCACGTACTCGGACGCCTTGGCCTTGGCCTGCTCCTTCTTGCGGGCGACCTCCTCGGCGACCTTGTCGGGGATCACGAGCTCGCGCACGTCCATGCGCTCCATGGCGAGCGCCCCCTCCTCGCACACCCTGACGCAGGCGCCGCAGCTCACGCAGTAGGCGCTCTGCACCGTCACCTGGCCGCTGCGGTCGAGGTCGAGCGCGTGCGTGGTGCAGACCTGGGCGCAGTCGCCGCACATGGTGCACAGCGCGTGGTCGCACACGGGGACCTCGAGCCTCACGAGGTCGGCAAGAGACTCGTCGTGCTGCAGGGCGCCCATCATGAGCTTGCGCCCCTGGGTGAGCAGGCGCACGTGGTTGTTGGTCGTCTTGGAGCCCACCGCGTTCTCGAGCTCCTTCTGCAGGCGGTTCAGGCGGGAGGAGTGGTCGGAGATCTTCTTGGCCACCGCCTTGGCGCCGGCGAGCGCCGGGTTGGTGCGCGTGACCAGACGCTCCACGGACGTCACCGCCCCGCTCACAAACTGGCTTCGCTTGTAGGCCCGCGTGAGCTCGTGGGTCATCGCCGACTCCTCGACCTCCAGGCCGACGGCGGCGTCGGCCCACTCCTCGGCGGTCGCGATGGCGTCGGCGTAGGTCTCCTCGCCGGTGGTGGTGCGACAGCGGTCGCAGATGCCCACGGGCAGGTAGACGTTGATGTTGTCGTAGTCGGCGAGCAGCGAGAACCACAGGTCGCGCGAGATCGAGCCCACGCAGGCGAGCACGACCTCGTTGCCGTGCGGCAGGCGCTTCAGCGCGCGGGTGCACGTCACGTAGCACTGCTCGTAGGAGGACGCCACGCGGGCGATCTGGTCGTAGAGCTGGCGCGGCATGTGGCGGCGGTTGGCAAAGGCCTCGGTCGGGCAGACCGCGCCGCACAGGCCGCACTTCCGGCAGTCGTCGGCCACCGAGACCGACTTGTTGTGGATGGTGATCGAGTGCGTGGGGCACACGTCCAGGCAGCGCGAGCAGACGTCGGTGCGCTGGCTGGCCACGCGCAGGCAGCGCCCCGAGTTGGCGAAGGGCTTCTCCTTGTAGTCGGCGGGGTTGAAGACCTTCTGCTCCCCGTCGTCCATGAGGGAGCCCACCATCTGGTTGGGCATCTCCTTGAGGGAGCGCCAGTCGCTCTGCAGGTCTATGAGCTCATCGAGAAAGTCTCTCTTCTCGGCCACGTGCGTCGTTCCTCTCCTCGCGTCACGGTCTTCCATTGTACGCCCGCGCTACGCGAGCGGCGGCATCGGCTCCCAGCTGGGGTCGTGCAGGATCTTGCGCGCGTCGCGGTGCCCGGCGACGAGCCGGCGCATGCCCGAGACCAGGTGCTCGCGGTCCACGACGGCGATCCTTATCAGCTCCTTGGCAAAGGTGAGCGCCGTGCCCAGCGCAAAGCCGAGCGGGCTGTACTCGCCGTGGAGCATGAAGTAGCGGGCCAGGTGGCCACGGTTGCGCGTGATGTAGTAGCGGGTCATGTCGGACGTCGAGTTGAGCTGGCGGACCGACCCGACCGACTGGTTGGCGACCTCGCGCCGGCGCGACAGGACGTAGTCGGGGACGTAGTAGACGGGCGTCACCTTGCTCGCCAGGTACCCGTAGATCGCGTCGTCGAGGTAGATGAAGAAGCGGGCGTCGGGGAGGCCGATCTTCTCGACCACCCCGCGCGAGAAGAACCCGCCCTCAAAGCAGAGCGCGTTTGCGAGCTTGTAGCGCTCCCCCGGGCGCCATGCGTCGCGCGAGAGCGGGTTGTAGATCGCGAGGCGCGGCCAGAAGCGGTGCTGCCAGAAGAAGTGGCCGCCGTCGAAGTCGCGGCGCTGGCCCATGACGGCCTCGGCCTCCTCGCTCCAGCGCGCGAGCGTCTCCAGGCCGTCCGGCTCCACGGCGACGTCGTCGTCCATGACCCAGAACCACTCGGCACCCAGGTCAAAGGCGCGGCGGACGCCCTCGGAGAAGCCGCCCGACCCGCCGGTGTTGGTCTCCATGCCCACGTAGACGGCACGCGAGGTGCCGCCCGCTGCGTCGGGGTCGTCCTCGCAGACGCCCCAGAGGGCGTCCGAGCGCGCCGCGAAGTCGGCCACGATGCGGGCGGTCTCCGCGGAGTTCTCGTTGTCCACGACCACCACGCGCCAGGGCGCCACGGTGAGCCCGAGCACGGAGTCGAGAAGCTCGGCGAGAAGGCCCTGTCGCCGGTAGGTCACGATGACGATCGCGGCTCGCCTCATGCTTTCCCC
Source organism: Olsenella sp. An270 (assembly GCF_002159735.1). Lineage (GTDB taxonomy): Bacteria > Actinomycetota > Coriobacteriia > Coriobacteriales > Atopobiaceae > Thermophilibacter. Next base: position 123,335 of record NZ_NFJF01000004.1, on the reverse strand, counting down.
TCCCCCGTCGCGGTCCGGACCCGATGCTGCCCTAGTATTATAGGGTACGCCGCAGGGAGCCCCCGACCCAGGGAGGGTCATGAGCGCCATAAACCCATCCGGTAACCACGAGCTGGTGTCCGTGGTCATCCCGATCTACAACGCGGAGGGCACGCTCGACGAGTGCCTGGCCAGCATCGAGGCGCAGACGCACCGCGAGCTCGAGGTGGTCTGCGTGAACGACGGCTCGACCGACGCGTCCGCGCGGATCGCGCGCGAGCACGCGGCGCGCGACGGCCGCATCGTCGTCGTGGACAAGCCCAACGAGGGCTACGGGGCGTCATGCAACCGGGGCGTCGCCACCGCGCGGGGCACGTGGGTCGCGATCGTGGAGCCGGACGACGTGCTCCCCGAGACCGCCTACGAGGACCTGCTCGCCTGCGCCGACGCCGCGGGCGGCAGCGCCGCCGTGGACGTGGTGCGCGGCGCCTACTGGCGGACCTTCCCCGACGAGCGGGGCAACGAGGTCCGCGTGAGCTGTCCCTACCGAGGGCGCGTGAGGCCGCGGCGCCAGCCCTTCGCGGTCGGCGACGGCGTCGAGCTCCTGCGCCATCACCCTGCGATCTGGGCGGGCTGCTACCGCCGCTCGTACCTCGTCGAGCAGGGCATACGCTTCCCGGAGGTGCCGGGTGCCGGATGGGCGGACAACCCCTTCCTCGTGGAGACGCTCTGCCGCACCCACCGGATCGCCTACACCGACGACTGCGTCTACGTCTACCGGGAGCGGGACCTCCGCGAGGCGGAGTCGCTCGCGGGCCGCGCGCCCACGACGCCGCTCGAGCGCTGGAACGACATGATGGACGTCGTGGAGTTCGCCGGGGTCACCGACCGCCGCGTCCTCTCGGCACTCGCGCTGCGCGGCGTGAACTACGCCCTCATCACCCTCGAGGGGGCCGGCGAGGACGCCCCCGGCGTGCGGGAGCTCCTGGAGCGCTCGATGGGGAGGCTCGAGCCCGAGTTGGTCTTCTCGGAGCCGGGGATCTCGTCGGCGGGCCGCGCCCTCTACGCACGCGTACGCGGCGTCGACGAGCCGCGCGGCGGCGGCCTCGCCCATCTCGCCTACCTCGTGCGCGAGGGGCTGTATCGCGTGCGGACCAACGGTCTGGGATTCTCGGTCAGGACGGCGCTGAGCCGTCGCGGGGGCAGGCTCGTCTGAGCTAGACGTAGGCGTCGGGCATGGCCCAGACGGCATGGCCGCTGCCGAGCAGCGAGAGGAGCCGGGCCTGCGCGCAGACGAGACGCACGCTGCGGCCGCGTATGGGCGCGAGCATCGAGCGGGCGGCATTGCTCGCCGGACGCGCCACCGAGGCCGCGAGGCGGGCCTGGTCCGTCCCGATCATCGCCTCCACGGCCCTGCGCTGCTCCGCGGGCGGCAGTTCGCTCCCGCACATGCTCTCGATGCAGGCCACGAGCCGCTCGACGTAGCGACCCTGCAGCATCCCCATGCTCGCGGCGTCGCCCTCCAGCCCCCAGTGGCGGTACAGGCCCAGGAGCGCCGCGTGCTCGCGCTCGAGGAGCCGGTAGCCCTCGGCGCGACCCAGGCCGCGGTCGACGGGCGCCGTGCGGCGGTCGACGCGGCAGCAGGCGCCCCCCGCCACGCCCACGCGCTCGACGTCCGCGAGGTAGTCGAGCACGAGAAGGTGTCCGAGCGGGTCGCCGGAGGAGAAGGACAGGCCGAGCTCGCGCAGGCGGTCGAGCAGGAGGAGCTTGCCGCCGACGGGCATCAGCTGGCCGGACGAGAAGAGCTGCCAGGCGGAGGTCCTGAAGTCGTGCTGCGTGGGAAAGACCGCGGCATCGGAGGAGAGCTCGACCTCGGTGGTCCGACCGCCGGCCCCCACGAGGCCAAGGTCCATGCCGCCCACGACGAGCTCGAGCGAGCGCTCCTCGGCGAGCGAGACGAGGTCGGAGAGCATGTCCGCGCGTGCGTAGCCGTCCGCGTCCGCGACCACCACGTAGCGGCCTCCCGCACGCTCCAGGGCGACGTCGAGGGCCTCCTGGCGGGTGCAGGCGTCGGCACGGACGAGCTCAACGCGCAGGTCGCGCTCTGCCACGGCTTCGACGATCCGGGCGGTCGCGTCGGTCGATCCGGCGTCGACGACAATCAGCTCGAGGTCGCGCAGGGACTGGTTCTGGACGCTCTCGACGGCGCGGCGGACGGACCCCTCGGCGTCATGGGCCACCATGAGCACCGAGACGACTGGCCCTCTGGTTGTGCCGTGCGCCATCTCCGCATCCTCCCGCCCCGGCGTGGGTTCGCGGCCGGGGACACTCCCTAGGGTATCAGCGCGGCACGACGGCGCCGTCGGCGCAGAAAAACGACAGAGTTGCGGCAGACGCGGTCCTTCTCGGCAGCCTACGCGGCGGCGAAGCGCCCGATGGCGACGCCGAGCTGCGTGCGGTCGATGACCTGACGTCCCGTCTCGGAGACGTTGCCCGCCTCGTCGGTCGTCGTCTCCGCCACGAGCGGGGCGTCGGAGACCGCGAGGTTGGCGACGCCGATCGACGAGAGCGTCTCGGCGAAGGAGAGGAGCCCGGTCGCATCCATGTTCGTCCTGATCTTGGAGAGGAAGCCCGAGGCCGAACGCACGAGGTTCTCCGTCCCCGACCCGGCGAGCTGGGCCGCCTCCTCCAGGACGTCCCCGGTCGCGAGGATGGCGTTGTCAAAGCCGATGCCCGCGGCGCTCCCGAGCGGGGCCACGCAGGCGGCGTAGCCCTGGGACGAGAAGAGCTCCCCCAGGGTGGTCGGCTGGTCGTCGACCGTGAGGGCGAGGTCCGTCGGCACGTTGACGAGCGCGGCGGTTCCGGCGGTGGCATTGACGGAGAGGATCCGCGCGCTCGTGAGCGAGCCTCCGTCCTCGAGGCTGTCGGAGGTCAGCAGCAGCGTGCTGTGGACCTCGTTGCCCGTGTCAACGTAGCCCTCGGACGGGCCCGCGGAGCCCGCCTGGGAGAGGAGCGCGTCCCCGAGCGCGTTGTCGCCCATGCGGCTCTCGAGGTTCGCCCGGTTCCAGGCGAACATGACCACGGCCACGGTCGCCGCGATGGCGACCACGGCCACGACGGCGCCGATGACGTTGCGTCGGGGGCTCGGCTCGGGCACGTCGGTCCGCTCGAACCTCTCGCGCTTTCTGGGCATGTCACACCGTCCTTCTCGCTGGATAATCACTTACAACAGGATACCCGACGCGGAGGCGAGAAGTCCCGCCGCCACGGCGACGAGGTAGACGAAGACCGTGACGAGGGCGTTCTGGCGCGCGTCGGCGTTGGTGCGCCACAGCACGAGCAGGCCCACGCCCCCGGAGGCGAGAAGCCCCGCGAGCATGGGGCCGGTGGCGAGCACGCCGTCGAGGTAGAGCTCCGTGATGGCCACGCTGGCCCCGCAGTTGGGGATGAGGCCCACGAGGGCCGCGACGAAGGTGGCGCGCACGGGGTGGTTGGCGAGGAGCGCGCCCAGGGCGTCCTGTCCCACGTATTCGATGACCAGGCCAAACACGAACGTCACCGCCAGGATGAACAGGGTGACCTGCACCGTGTGCACGAGCGCCGACCGGACGATCGCCCAGCGTCCGTGACTATGGCCGTGGTCGTGATCGTGATCGTGGTCGTCGTCGCAGTGGCAGTGCTCGCGCTCGCAGAGCTCGCGAATGTGGACGTGGCCGTCGCCGGCGCGGTGCCAGGCGCGCAGGAGCGCGTCGACGACGAGGCCCACCACGAGGCCGATCGCCACCTTGACGCCCATGATCGCCGCAAGCCGGCCGAGCGGCTCCTGGTGGGCCAGGAAGACGGGCACCATCTCGTCGGATGTGGAGAGCACAACCGCGACGAGCGTGCCGACCGTGACCACGCGGCCCGCGTAGAGCGTCGCCGCCATGGCGGAGAAACCGCACTGGGGCAGCGCCCCCAGGAGGGCGCCCACGACCGGGCCCGCCTTGCCCGAGCGCTCCACGGCGGTGCGCACGTGGGCGCTCGCGGAGTGCTCGATCGCCTCCATGGCGAGATAGGTCGCAAAGAGCAGCGGAACGAGCTCAAGGGTGTCGAGTACGCTGTGCTCGAGGACGTGCAGGACAAAATCCAAGACGATGCCTTCCAAACGAAAGTTAGCTCAGGCTATTCTACCCCGACGGTGCGCGGGTCTTTCTCGCCCGCGCGGGTCTTTCTCGCCTGCGCCGGCCGTTCCGAGAAGGTTATGCGGCCCCTCCGAGGTTATGCGGCATCCTGGAGGTTATGCGACATCGCTCTCGTCGACGAAGCGGCAGGTAAAGCGCTTGGCGAGAATAACCTCACCTCAGCGCATGTCGCATAACCTCAGACGTGTTGCATAACCTCACGGGCGGATGGGTCGGTCGGCGTGGGGCCGGCCGTCATGCCCAGGGCTCGAGCGCGCCGTCGGGGTACTCAACCCCCACGAAGGTCAGACCCTTGGCGGGGGCGCAGGGCCCGGCGGCGGCGCGGTCGCGCGCCTCGAGGACGTCCGCGAGCCAGCCCTCCGGACGGTGCCCGCGGCCCACCTCCACGAGCGAGCCGGCGATCGTGCGAACCATGTTGTGCAGAAACGCATTGCCCGTGATGTCTATGACCACGAGCTCCTCCCCCGCCTCCGCGATGCGCGTCACGTCGAGCGCGCCCACGTAGCGGCAGGTGGGCTTGCCCTCGGCGGAGGTCGCCTTGCAGAAGCTCTTGAAGTCGTGCTCGCCCAGGAGCGGGCGGGCGGCGCGGGCCATGGCGCTGGCATCGAGCTCCCCGCGGTACCACCAGCTGTGGTCCCACGCGAGCACGGGACGCGCCTGCGATGCCGCGATGCGATAGCGGTAGCTGCGGCTGAGCGCGTCAAAGCGTGCCGAGAAGCCCGCGGGCGCGCGGTAGAGCGCCTGCACGGAGAGGTCGTCCGGCGTGAGGGCGCAGAGGCTGCGCATGAGGCGGCTGCCGGGGAGGGCGAGCTCGGCCTCGCTCACGGGCAGGCTCACGTACTGCGCGATCGCGTGGACCCCGGCGTCGGTGCGCCCGGCGCAGGTGAGCTCGCAGGGTCGGCGCAGCGTGGTCTCGAGCGCGCGTCGCAGCTCGCCGGCCACGGTTCGCACGCTCGGCTGCTCCGCGAAGCCGGCAAAGTCGGCGCCGCGATAGCCCAGCCGTATGACCAGCGTCCCGTCCTCGGACATGACTCTCCCTTCGACGATGCCTAGGGTAGCACACGGCGTCACGCCAGCGCGACGGCCAGCGCGGCCCAGGCGACGCCCACCGCCAGCGCCACCACGTCGCGCCCCGGGAGCGGGCCGAGAAGGACCGTCTGCTCGCCGGTGTAGCAGCGGTCGCACATGGCGCTCGCGAGCTCGTCCGCGCGACGGAAGAGCCCCACCACGAGCGGAACCAGGACCTGGCCCCAGCCCCGCAGGCGCTCGAGGGGGCCGCCCTCGTCCAGGCGGGCGCCGCGGGCCCGCTGCGCGCACCTGATGCGGTCCACCTCCTCGACCGTGAGCGGGATGAACCTGAGCGCGATGGAGGAGGACGTCGCGATCGCCCCCACCGGCACGCCCACGCGCCGCAGCGGCGCCAGGAGGGCAGCGAGGGCGTCGGCGATCGCGGGAGGGGGCGTCGTCGACGAGAAGGACAGGGCAAACCCCACCACGAGGGCGATCCGGCACACCACCGTGACGCTCCTCGCCAGGCCGTCGAGCGAGACTCCCGGCTGACCCACGAGCACGACGGCGTTGGAGACGACGGAGAGCGCGAGGACGATCGCCGCGGGGCGAAGGCCCATGAGGACCGTCGCCGGCGACGTCCTGCTCGCCGCGAGCGCGGCGACGAGCCCGAGCGCGGCGACGGCGAGCCCCCAGGGCGCCCCGGACGCGAACGAGGCGACCGTCGCCGCGAGCAGCAGCACGAGCTTGGCGCGCGGGTCCATCCGGTGCAGGGGCGTCTCCCCCGGGGCGTAGGCGCCCGGGACGCGCACGCTACGCATGCTCCCCCACCCCCTCGACCCGTCCGTCCCGGAGCCGGACGAGCGAGTCCGCGCACGACGCCCACTCCTCCGGGTCGTGCGTGATGACGACGACGGCAGCCCCCTCGTCCGCCAGGCGGCAGAGAAGCGCTTGGAGCTCGCGGACGCCGTCGGCGTCCAGGCCCGCCGTGGGCTCGTCGAGCACGTAGGCGCCCGGTCGCCCGGCGACAACGCCCGCGAGCGCGACGCGGCGCATCTGCCCGCCCGAGAGCTCGAAGGGCGAGCGGTCGAGCAGGTCCTCGCCCACGCCGATCGCCCCCGCGGCGTCGCGGGCCGCCCCGAGCGCGTCGGGGACTCCCCGCATGCGCGGGCCGTAGGCGATGTCCTCGAGGACCGTGTCGCAGAACAGCTGGTCCTCGGGCCGCTGGAACGCGAGCCCGACGTCGCCGGGGCGCACCGCACGCCCGTCGAGCGTCACCTCCCCGCTATCCTGCGCGAGCACGCCGGCCAGCACGCGGGCCAGCGTGCTCTTGCCCGCGCCGGAGGGCCCGGTGACGAGGGTGAGGCCCCTCAACTCCAGGGACACGTCGCTCAGCGCCGGGCGCGAACCATACACAGCTGTCAGTTTTGACCCCCTGAGGGTGTGATTTGACCTAGGTGTGCATGGTTGCCTCGAGTAGGCGGGCGCCTCGCGGGGCAGCTCCCCCTCGGTGAGACGCCCGCCCCTCATGGCCAGAACCCTGTCGGGCCTGAGAACCGGCTTGTGCGAGATCTCGATCACGCCCACGCCCCTCGCGGCGACCTCGTCCACGACACGGGCCACGTGTGCGCGCGTCGCTTTGTCGAGCATGGAGGTTGCCTCGTCGAGCACGAGGTAGCGCGGGCGCATCGCCAGGACGCCGGCGAGCGCGACGAGCTGCTGCTGACCGCCGGAGAGCTCGGAGGTCATGCGGTCGCGCAGCCGCGAGATGCCACAGGCGTCGAGCGCCTCGTCCGCGCGCGCGACGACCTCCTCGCGCGGGAGGCCGAGGTTGCGCGGGCCAAAGGCGACCTCGTCGGACACGACGGCGCTCACCAGCTGGTTGCGCGGGTCCTGGCGGACGTAGCCCACCAGGCGAGCCAGGCCGTCGACCGCCCCGTCGACGCTCACGGTGCCGGAGGAGGGAGGGAGCGAGCCGTTGAGCAGACGTGCGAGCGTGGACTTGCCGGAACCGTTGGAGCCGAGCAGCAGCACGCGCTCGCCGGCGCCCACGGTGAGCGAGACATGGTCCAGCACGCTGCTCTCCCCGTCAAACGAGAAGCAGACGTCCCTCAGCTCGATCATGTCCCACCTCCTCATGAAAAAGGCCCCGGCACGTGGCCGGGGCCCGAACGTACGATGAGCGGCGCGAGGTTACTCGGCCTTCTCCACCTCGGCGGGAGCCTCCTCGACGGCGGTCTCCTCGGCCTCGGCGGCCTCCTCGACGACCTCGGTCTCCTCGGCCTTGGGCTCCTCGACGGGGGCCTCCTCGACCTTGGTCACCTTGGCGACGGGGGCGGCCTTCTTGGCCTTGGCCTTCACGGGCTCGGTCACGAGCTCCATGATGACGATCTCGGCGCCGTCACCCTTGCGGGGGCCGAGCTTCATGATGCGGGTGTAGCCGCCGTTGCGGTCGGCCCACATGCCCTGCTGGGCCTTCTCGAAGACCTCGCGGACGATGTCCTTGTCGCCCACGGTCGCGATGGCGAGACGACGGCTCGCGACATCGCCCTTCTTGGCCCAGGTGATGACGTGGTCGACGTCGGCGCGGATGGCCTTGGCACGAACGTCGATCGTCTTGATACGGTCGTTCTCGAACAGGGCGCGAACCAGGCTGCGCTTCATGGCCTTGGTGTGGCTGGCGTCGGTGCCGAGCTTCATGCCCTTCTTCTTGTTGTGTCGCATTTCTCGCTTCTCCTAAATCCGGCGCGCCTAGGCCTTGAGGGACAGACCCATGGTCTCGAGCTTGTCCTTGACTTCCTCGATGGACTTGACGCCAAAGTTCCTGATGTTCAGAAGGTCGTTCTCGGAGAACTCCACGAGCTGGCGCACCGAGTGGATGCCGGCGCGCTTGAGGCAGTTGTAGGAGCGGACCGAGAGGTCCAGGTCCTCGATCTGCTTGTCGAGCTCGACGTTGTCCTCGACGGTGCCCGTGGCGAAGATGGAGGCATCCTCGACGGGCTCGTCCTCCTCAGCCAGGCCCATGAACGCGGTCATGTGCTGGTTGATGATGTTGGCAGCCTCGACGACGGCGTCACGCGGGGAGATGGCCCCGTTGGTCTCGACCTCGAGGACGAGACGGTCGTAGTCGGTGTGGCGGCCGACGCGGCAGGCCTCGACGGCCTTGGCGCAGCGGCGGACGGGCGAGTAGAGCGAGTCCACGTGGATGATCCCGATCGGGTCGTTCTCGCGCTCGTTGTCCTCGCCGGAGACGTAGCCGCGACCCACGCCGATGCGCATGCGCATGGTGAGGTGGGCGCCGGCACCCAGCGTGCAGATGGTCTGCTCGGGGTTGACCAGCTCGAACTCGGCGGGAACGTCGAAGTCGCCGCCGGTCACCGTGGCGGGGCCGTCGATGGAGATGGAGGCCTCCGCCTCGTCGCCGGTGCCCATGGAGCGGAAGACGAGCTTCTTGACGTTGAGCACGATGTCGGTGACGTCCTCGTAGACGCCCTCGACGGTGGTGAACTCGTGCTGGATGCCATCGATCTGGATGGCCTCGACGGCAGCGCCGGAGAGCGACGACAGGAGCACGCGGCGCAGGGAGTTGCCGAGCGTGTCACCATAGCCGCGCTCGAGCGGCTCTGCGCTCACGCGGGCGAGGTTGTCGTTGATCTCCTCGACCGACACCTGGGGTCGGATGAATTCGGACATTGCTACCTCCAAATCTGGTCGGGCCTACTTGGAGTAGAGCTCGACGATCAGCTGCGCGTCGATGTCGAGGTCGATCTGATCGCGCGTGGGGAGCTGGAGGACGGTGCCCTTGAGCTTCTCGATGTCAACCTCGAGCCAGGCGGGAACCGCCATGTGCTCGGAGGAGATGAGGGCCTCCTTGATGGGGAGCAGGTCGCGGGCCTTCTCGGCAACGGCGACGACGTCGCCGGCCTTGACCTGGTAGGAGGGGATGTCCACGCGGCGGCCGTTCACGGTGATGTGGCCGTGACGGACGGTCTGACGGGCCTCCTTGCGCGTGCGGGCAAAGCCGAGACGGAAGACCACGTTGTCCAGGCGGCACTCGAGCAGGCTCATCAGGTTGTCACCGGTGATGCCCTCGCGCTTCATGGCGAGGACGTAGTAGTGACGGAACTGCTTCTCGAGAACGCCGTAGATGAACTTGGCCTTCTGCTTCTCGCGGAGCTGCATGCCGTACTCGCTCTCCTGGCGACGACGGCGACGGGGCTCGCGGTTGGAGGTCTTGTTGATGCCCATCACAACGGGGTCGATGCCGAGCTGACGGCACCTCTTGAGGACGGGAGTCCTATCGATAGCCATTGATATTCCTCCTAGCTACACGCGGCGACGCTTGCTCAGACGGCAACCGTTGTGCGCGATGGGGGTCTTGTCCTGGATACCCGACACCTCGAGGCCGGCGGCCTGCAGGGAGCGGATGGCGGTCTCGCGGCCGGAGCCGGGACCCTTGACGAACACGGCGACCTTGTGCAGGCCGTGCTCCATGGCCGCCTTGGCAGCGGCCTCGGCGGCGAGCTGGGCGGCGAACGGCGTGGACTTGCGGGAGCCCTTGAAGCCGACGGTGCCACCGGACTGCCAGGAGATCACGTTGCCCTGGGGGTCGGTGATGGAGACGATCGTGTTGTTGAACGTGCTCTTGATGTGGGCCTGGCCCACGGCGATGTTCTTGCGCTCGGAGCGGCGCACGCGGGTGGTGCGCTGGTTCTTCTTCTGCGGCATTGTCTACTCCCTAGCCCCTCTTCTTGGCACCGATCTGACGCTTCTTGCCCTTGCGGGTGCGAGCGTTGGTGTGGGTGCGCTGACCGTGGACAGGAAGGCCCTTGCGGTGACGGAGGCCGCGGTAGCAGCCGATCTCCATCAGGCGGGCGGTGTTCTGACGCACCTCGCGGCGAAGGTCGCCCTCGGTGGTGTAGTTCGCGTCGATGAAGTCACGAATCTTGGTGACCTCGTCCTCGGTGAGGTCCTTGACGCGGGTATCGGGGTTGACACCGGTCTCCGCGCAGATCTTGGTGGCGCGGGTCTGGCCGATGCCGAAGATGTAGGTGAGTCCGACCTCAACGCGCTTGTCGCGCGGCAGGTCGACGCCGTTGATACGGGCCAACTTGGAGCTCCTTCCTTAGCCCTGACGCTGCTTGTGGCGCGGGTTCTCGCAGATGACGTAAACCTTGCCATGGCGACGGATGATCTTGCACTTGTCGCACATCTTCTTGACCGAAGGACGTACCTTCATGCGTCTTCCTTCCGGTAGTGCTGATACGAACTATCTACTCGCCCAGCCGCTGGCGTGAATATCCACAGCTGAAGAGCGGGCGCCTCCCCTACTTGTAGCGGTAGGTGATGCGTCCCCTCGTGAGGTCGTACGGGGAGATCTCCACGACGACCTTGTCGCCCGGGAGGATGCGGATGTAGTTCATCCGGATCTTGCCCGAGATGGTGCAGAGAATGGTCTTGCCGTTCTCAAGCTCAACGTTGAACATCGCGTTGGGCAGGGGCTCGACGACCTTGCCCTCAAGCTCGATTGCGTCCTGCTTGCTCAAATTGACACCCTCTCCACTCCGACAGCGACCAAATATCATACCTAAAATTCACGTACGTTCCACACGGCACTTCTCGCGCTGCATGAGACGCACACAAGCGACGTCTACTCGTCGACGCCGCCCTGCATCGGGCACCAGGGGCCCTTCTCGTCCTGCGTGAGAATGACCGGACCGTCCTCGGTGACGGCAACGGTGTTCTCGTAGTGCGCGGCGGGCAGGCCGTCGTCGGTGACGACCGTCCAGCCGTTGCCGAGCGTGTGGCAGCGATAGGTACCGAGGCAGATCATGGGCTCGATGGCGATGACCATGCCCGCCTGGAGCTTGACGCCGCGCCCGCGCCTGCCGTAGTTGCGGACCTCGGGCTCCTCGTGCATGACGCTGCCGACGCCGTGACCCACGTAGTCGCGGACCACGCCGTAGCCGTTGCCCTCGGCCAGCTCCTGGACAGCCGCGCCGATGTCACCGAGGTGGTTGCCGGGAACGGCCTGCTCGATGGCAGCCTTGAGGCAGTCACGCGTGCACTCGCAGAGCGCCTGCCACTCCTCGGGGGGCGTGCCGACATAGAACGTCCAGGCGTTGTCGCCGACCCAGCCCCGGTAGGTGGCGCCGGTGTCGATGGAGACGATGTCGCCCTCCTGCAGGACCACGCCCTGGGAGGGGATGCCGTGGACGATCTGCTCGTTGACCGAGGAGCAGATGCTCCCCGGGAAGCCGCCGTACCCCTTGAAGGTGGGGACGGCGCCGTGCAGCCTGATGAAGCCCTCCACGACCTGGTCGATCTCCAGGGTCGTGGCGCCGGGCCTCACCAGGCTGCCAGCACGACGAAGGGCCGCCTTGGACAGAGCCCCGGCGGCCTTCATCTGCTCGATCTGTTCGGGAGTCTTGATCTTGATCATAGACCGAGAAGGACCTTGACGTCGGCATAGACCTCGTCGACCGGACGGTCCCCGTCAACCTCCTTGAGGATAGAGTGGCCGCGGTAGTACTCCACCAGCGGCGCGGTCTGGGACTCGTAGACGTCGAGGCGGTGCTGAATCGTCTCGGGCTTGTCGTCGTCACGCTGGTACATCTCGCCACCGCAGCGCGGGCAGGTGTCCACGCCGGCAGGGGCGGTGTAGCCGCAGGAGCGGCAGGTACGACGGGAGCTCAGGCGCTCGACGATGACCGCGGGCTCCACGGAGACGAGAAGCGCGGCGTCGAGCGTGCGGCCCATGGCGCCGAGCTCGGAGTCGAGCGTGACCGCCTGGGCGGTGTTGCGCGGGAAGCCGTCGAGGATGAAGCCCTTCTGGGCGTCGTCGGCCTCGAGGCGCTCCTTGACCAGGTCGATGACCAGGTCATCGGGGACGAGCTTGCCCTCGTCCATGTAGCCCTTGGCCTTCTTGCCGAGCTTGGAGCCCTCCTTGATGGCGGCGCGCAGCAGGTCGCCGGTGGAGATGTGGGCCAGGCCGTACTCTGCGACGAGCTTCTGGGCCTGGGTGCCCTTACCTGCGCCGGGGGCGCCGAGAAGAACGATGTTCATGATGCGGACCGCCTTTCCTAGCTGCTTACCTTACCTAAACCACTCGGGCTACTTGAAGAAGCCGTCGTAGTTGTGCATCTTGAGCTGGCTCTCGATGGAGGAGAGCGTGTCCATGGCGACGCCGACCATGATCAGGACGGAGGTGCCGCCGAACGCCTGGATGAGCGAGTTGCCCGTGAACCAGAAGATGATCGTGGGCACCACGGCGAGAACGGCCATGAACAGCGCGCCCGGGAGCGTCACGTGGTCAATGGCGCTCTTGATGTAGGCCGCGGTGGCGGCACCCGGGCGGACGCCGGGGATGAAGCCACCCTGCTTGCGCAGCTGGTCGGCCGTCTCGGTGGGGTTGAACACCATCGAGGAGTAGAAGTACGCGAAGGCGACGATCAGCACGACCGAGAGCACCCAGTTGATCCAGCCGGTGGAGAGGGCGTTGGCAAAGCCCTGGACCCACTCGACCGACGGGAAGAAGACCGCCAGCTGAGCCGGCAGGTACAGGATCGCGGACGCGAAGATGATCGGCACGACGCCCGCCGTGTTGACCTTGATCGGCAGGTAGGTGGACTGACCACCCATCATGCGACGGCCCACGACGCGCTTGGCGTACTGGATGGGGATGCGGCGCTGGCCGCGCTCCACGAAGACGATCAACGGGATGATGGCCACGATGACCAGCATCGTCACCACGGTGAGCACGATGTTGCCCGTGCCCGTGACCGAGGAGATCAGCGAGGTGGGCAGGCCCGACATGATGTTCGCGAAGATGATGAGCGACATGCCGTTGCCGACGCCGCGCTGGGTGATGATCTCGCCGAGCCACATGATGAGCATCGCGCCGACGACCATCGTGAAGACGATCATGACGTCGAGCAGAAGCTCGGGGACGCCGGCGCTCGCCAGGCTCACGCCGTAGCTACGGAACATGAACAGGTAGCCGATGGCGTTGAGCAGGGCGAGACCGATCGTGAGGTAACGCGTGTACTGCGTGATCCTGCGCTGACCGGCCTCGCCCTCGCGGGCAAGCTCGCCGAGGGACGGAATCACGGCCTGCAGCAGCTGCAGAATGATCTGCGCCGTGATGTAGGGCATGATTCCGAGGCTGAACACCGACATGCGGGAGAGTGCTCCGCCCGAGAACAGGTTGAGCACCGCCATGGCGCCGCTCTCGGAGAGCCCGCTCTGGTAGGCACCGAGCAGGTCCTGGAACGGCGCGCCCGGAACGGGCAGATAGGCGCCGAAGCGATACAGCAGCAGAATCGCCGCCGTAAGGAGCAGCTTCTGCCTGAGCTCCGGAACGCGGAACGCGTTGGCGATTCCCTTTAGCACGCCTGCTCGACCTTTCCTCCGGCCGCCTCGATCTTGGCCTTGGCAGAGGCGGAGACCTTGTCCACCTTGACGGTGAGCTTCTTGGTGAGCTCGCCGTCACCGAGGACCTTCACGGGAACATAGTTGTACTTGATGACGCCCTTGGCAACCAGGGCATCGGCGTCGACGGTCTCACCGTCGGCGAACAGCGCGTCGAGACGGGCGACGTTCACCGGGGCGTACTCGACGCGGTTGTGGTTCTTGAAGCCGGGGAGCTTGGGCAGGCGCATGGCGAGCGGCTGCTGGCCACCCTCGAAGCCCTTGCCCTTGCCGCCACCGGAGCGGGAGAGCTGGCCCTTGGTGCCGCGACCGGCGGTGGTGCCGTGACCGGACGAGTTACCGCGGCCGATGCGCTTGCGGTTCTTGCGCGAGCCCTCCGCGGGACGCAGATCGTTGAGCTGCATGAGTGACTCCTAGTTCTCTTCCACGACGACAAGGTGCTTGACCTTGAAGATCATTCCACGGATGCTCGGGTTGTCCGGCTGCTCCACGACGTCACCGATCTTGCGGAGGCCGAGGGCGCGGCAGGTGGCCGTCTGGTCCTTCTTGACGGAGGCGACGGCGCTGCGGACGAGCTTGATCTTGAGGGACTGAGCCATCGTTAGTTCTCCTTCCCGGCGAACATCTCGCTGACCGTGATGCCGCGGCGCTCGGCGGTCTGAGCGGGGCTGGAGAGCTCCTTCAGGCCCTCGGCGGCGGCCTTGATGATGTTCATGGCGTTGTTGGTGCCGAGGGACTTGGAGAGCACGTTGGTGATGCCAGCGAGCTCGAAGAGCGGGCGGACGGGGCCGCCGGCGATGACGCCGGTACCCTCGATGGCCGGCTTGATCAGCACGTGGCCGGCGCCGTAGTGGCCCTCGACGGCGTGCGGGATGGTGCCCGCCTCGGTGACGGGAACGTGGAACATGTTCTTCTTGGCGTCCTCGACGCCCTTGGAAATGGCCAGGGGCACCTCGGCGGACTTGCCCATGCCGAGGCCGACGTTGCCCTTGCCGTCACCGACGGCGACGAGGGCGACGAGGGACATGCGACGGCCGCCCTTGACGGTCTTGGAGACACGGTGGATGAAGACGACGCGCTCCTGAAGATCCGTGTCCTGCTGGCGCTTGCGATCTCGTGCCATTGAATCCTCCTAGAACTTCAGGCCCGCATTGCGGGCACCGTCTGCCAGAGCCTTGACACGGCCGTGATAGATGCGACCACCGCGGTCGAACGTGACCTCGGTGACGCCCTTCTCGACGGCGCGCTTGCCCACGAGCTCGCCCACGAACTCAGCGGCCTCCTTGTTGGAGCCGATCTTGCCCGTGGCGCGGAACTCGGGGTCGAGGGTCGAGGCAGAGCAGATGGTCTTGCCGTCGGCGTCATCGATGACCTGAGCGTAGATGTTTGCGTTGGTGCGGTGCACGCTGAGGCGCGGACGCTCAGCGGTGCCGAAGATCTTGGCGCGGACGCGGCGCTCGCGGCGCTTGAGACCGGCCTTCTTCGCCTGCTGCTTGTTCATTCCTTCTCCTTAGACGTGCCATCACCTGACGGGGTGATGGTCTTTTATAAGCCTCGAGGCTACTTGGCGGCCTTGCCGAGCTTCCTGCGGATGTGCTCGCCCTCGTAGTGAATGCCCTTGCCCTTGTACGGCTCGGGCGGGCGCTTCATGCGGATCTCGGCCGCGACCTGGCCGACCTGCTCCTTGGAGATGCCCTTGACGGTGATGTGGGTGTTGTCGGGCACCTCGAAGGTGATGTTGTCGGGGGCCGGGTAGAGCACCGGGTGGGAGTAGCCGAGGGAGAGGTCGAGGTCCTTGCCCTTCAGCGTGGCGCGGTAGCCGACGCCGGTGAGCTCGAGCTTCTTCTCGAAGCCCTCGGAGACGCCCACGACCATGTTGTGGAGGAGGGTGCGGGTGAGACCCTGCTGGGCGTTGGAGGCGGTGGACTCGTCCACGCGGACGACGTGAAGCTCCTCGCCCTCCTCCTTGATCTCAACGAGGTCGGAGAAGGTGCGGGTGAGCTCACCCTTGCCGCCCTTGACGGTGACGGTGGTGCCGTTGACTGTCACAGTGACTCCGGCCGGAACCTGGACAGGCTGCTTACCAATACGAGACACGGCTGTCTCCTTTCATTCCTGCCGAGAGTTACCAGACGTAGGCGATGACCTCGCCGCCGATGCCCTGCTTGCGGGCGTCGCGGTCGCACATCATGCCCTTGGAGGTGGAGATGACGGCGGTGCCGAGGCCGCCGAGCACGCGCGGGAGCTTGTCCGCGGTGGAGTAGATGCGCAGGCCAGGCTTGGAGATGCGACGGATGCCGCGAATCACCTTGGCGTGGCGGGCGCCGTACTTGAGGGTGATGTGGAGGGTCTTCTGCGGGGTCGTGTCCTCGACCTCGTAACCCGCGATGTAGCCCTCCTCGCAGATGACGCGGGCAACCTCGACGAGCACCTTGGTCGAGGGCATGGAGACCTCGGCCTTGTTGGCTGCGTTCGCGTTGCGGATGCGCGTCAGCATGTCGGAAATGGGATCAGTGATCTTCATGGATCATTCTCCTTCGGTAATGATGAACCTGAGTGCCCGGTTCGCCCGCACCCGTGGCGCGTGCGCCTGGGCGCCAGAGCCCTGCGTCCTACCAGCTCGCCTTGCGGACGCCAGGAAGCTCGCCCTTGCTCGCAAGCTCGCGGAAGCACACGCGGCAGAGGCCGAACTTGCGATAGACGGAGTGGGGGCGCCCACAACGCTGGCAGCGGTTCTGCGTACGCGTAGAGAACTTCGGCTCGCGCTGAGCCTTGACGATCATCGATGTCTTAGCCACAAATCCTCCTTCAGTGCAATCTCGGCGCCCCGCTCGCACGGGGCGTCTTGTTGATATACGACCTACTCAGCCTTGAACGGGAAGTGGAAGGCGGACAGAAGCGCCTTGCCCTCCTCGTCGGTCTGAGCGGTGGTCACGATGGTGATGTCCATGCCGCGGGTGTGGTCGATCTTGTCGAAGTCGATCTCCGGGAAGATGAGCTGCTCGGTGACGCCCATGGAGAAGTTGCCACGACCGTCGAAGCTCTTCGGGGAGATGCCGCGGAAGTCGCGGATGCGCGGGATGGCGATGGAGATGAGACGATCGAAGAACTCCCACATGCGGTCGCCGCGCAGGGTCACCTTGGCGCCGATCGGCATGCCGGCACGGAGCTTGAAGGTGGCGATGGACTTGCGGGCGTGGGTGATCAGCGGCTGCTGGCCGGTGATGGCGCGCAGGTCGGCGACGGCGCCGTCGATGGCCTTGGCGTCCGTGGCGGCCTCGCCGACGCCCATGTTCACCACGATCTTCTCGATCTTGGGGATCTGGTTGACGTTCTTGTAGCCAAACTGCTTCTGGAGCTCGTCACGCACGGTGGCGAAATACTGCTCCTTGAGACGCGGGACGTACTTGTCTGCCATGTTCACTCCTTAGATCCTGGGGTTCTCAGCACGGGGTTTCCAACCTCGTACCTCCCTGCCTTGGCGGGGCCGGGAGCCTTGTCATGCACCCGAGGCAGAATCCTCCCTGCCTACGGACGCAAGGAAACATATTACGCCCTTTCTCCACAAAAGGGAACGACGAACTCCTCGGCACCGTTTATGCACAAACCGCCGCCCCTCACGAGCACAGAGGTGCGGCGACAAGAACGAGCCTGAGCGCGCTAGTCAACGCAGGGAGCCCCCGGATTTCCGGAGAGAAGTTCCGCGAAGCGCACTTCTCGAAGGAAATCCGGGGGCTCCCGTCAGATGCGTGGGCTCAGGCTCTTAGAACTGGGCGCCGCACTTCTTGCAGACGCGAACCTTGTCGCCCTTGTCGTTCACGTCGTGGCCGACGCGGGTGGGCTTGCCGCACTTGGGGCACACCAGCATGACGTTGGACACGTCGATGGCGGCCTCCTTCTCGACGAAGCCACCCTGCTGGTTCTGGGCGCTCGGGCGGACGGCCTTCTTGACGACGGCGACGCCCTCGACGATGACCTTGCCCTCAGCGGGGAGGGCGCGGATGACCAGGCCCTCCTTGCCCTTGTCCTTGCCGGAGAGGACGACGACCTTGTCGCCCGTCTTCACGTTCATCTTCGCCATATTCACTCACTCCCTAGAGCGTCTCAGGCGCGAGCGAGACGATCTTCATGTACTTGTGGTCGCGGAGCTCACGAGCGACGGGCCCGAAGATACGGGTGCCCTTGGGCTCGCCCTCCTTGTCGACCAGCACGCAGGCGTTCTGGTCGAACTTGATGTAGCTGCCGTCCTTGCGGCGGGTCTCCTTGGTGGTGCGCACGATGACGCAGCGGACGATGTCGCCCTTCTTCACGGAGCCGCCCGGGGTGGCCTCCTGCACGGCGCCGATGATGACGTCGGCAAGTCCCGCGTAGCGACGCTTGGAGCCACCGAGGACCTTGACGCACTTCACGCGCCTGGCGCCGCTGTTGTCAGCGACGTTGAGCATGGTCTCCATCTGAATCATTGGTGTTCCTCCGAACTATCCCCCGAGAGGTGCGCCCACACGCGCGGCGCACGTCCGGGGATTCGTCACTGATACTTACTTGGCGCGCTCGACGATCTCCACGAGACGCCAACGCTTGGTCTTGGAGAGCGGACGCGTCTCCATGACGGTCACGAGGTCGCCGACGCCGCACTCGTTCTTCTCGTCGTGCGCGTGGAGCTTCTTCGAGATGGTCATCATCTTGCCGTACTTGGGGTGACGCTTGCGGTAGTCGATCTTCACCGTGATGGACTTGTCGCCAGAGATGGAGACGACCGTCCCGGTGACGACCTTGCGCGCGTTCCTCTTCTCGGTCTCAGCCATAGTCATATCTCCTGCTAGTTCTGGGCAGCGGACTTCTCCGCGGCGATCTGACGGGCGCGCTGCTCGGTCTGGACGCGCGCGATGTCCTTCTTCACGGTCTTGACGCGAGCCGTGTTGTCGAGCTGGCTCGTGGCCATCTGGAAGCGGAGGTTGAAGAGCTCCGCGCGGCCCTCCTCCAGCTTCTTGGCGAGCTCATCGTCGCTCATGGCCTGGATGTCCTTGTACTTCATTGACTATTCCTCCCCGTCCTTGTCGGTGCGGGCGACGATCTTGGTCTTGATGGGCAGCTTGTGCTGGGCAAGGCGCAGGGCCTCGCGAGCCACCTCGTCGGACACGCCGTCGATCTCGAACATGATGCGGCCCGGCTTGACGACGGCCACCCACTCCTCGGGATTGCCCTTACCGGAGCCCATGCGGGTCTCGGCCGGCTTCTTGGTGATGGGCTTGTCGGGGAAGATGGTGATCCAGACCTTGCCGCCACGCTTCATGTAGCGGGTCATGGCGACACGGCAGGCCTCGATCTGACGGTTGGTGATCCAGTGGGCCTCCAGGGCCTGGATGCCGTAGGAACCAAAGTGCAGCTCGGTGTTGCCCTTGGCGTGGCCCTTCATGGAGCCGCGCTGGACCTTGCGGTGCAGGACGCGCTTGGGTGCGAGCATTAGCGAGCCCTCCTCTCATTGCGACCACGGCGAGGACGAGAAGAACCCTCGAGCGCCGGACGGGGCGTGGCCTGACCGGGCAGCTTCTCGCCGAAGTAGATCCAAACCTTGACGCCGCAGGCACCCATGGTGGTGCGAGCGGTGGACTGGCCGTAGTCGATCACGGCGCGCAGGGTGTGCAGGGGCACGCGACCCTCGCGGTACCACTCGCGACGGCCCATCTCGGCGCCGTTGAGGCGGCCGGAGCACTGGATGCGGATGCCCTTGGCGCCGGCCTTGCGGGCGGACTGGACGGCCTTGCGCATGGCGCGACGGAAGGCGACGCGCTGCTCGAGCTGCTCGGCGATGGACTGGGCGACGAGGTTGGCGTCGAGCTCGGGGCGCTTGATCTCGACGACGTCGACGTTGACCATGCCCTTGCCCACGCCGGCGACCTTCTCGAGGTCGGCGCGCAGGACGTCGATGTCGGCGCCCTTCTTGCCGATCACGATGCCCGGGCGGGCGGTGTAGATGGTGACCTTGACCTTGTCGCCGGCGCGCTCGATGTCGACGCGGGAGAGGGCGGCCTTGGCGAGGCGCTTCTCCAGGTACTTGCGGACGGCGAGGTCGTTGCCGAGGGTCTCGGCGTAGTTCTTATCGGCGTACCAGCGGGAACGCCACTCCTCGGTGATGCCGAGACGGAAGCCGGTAGGCTGAACCTTGTGACCCATGCTCGCTTACGCCTCCTTTCGCGGAGCGACGACGACGGTGATGTGGCTCATGCGCTTGTTGATGCGAGAGGCAGAGCCCTTGGCGCGCGGACGGATGCGCTTGAGGGTGGGGCCCTCGTCAACGTAGGCGAGCTTGACGTAGAGGCTGTCGCCACGCATGCCGTTGTTGTTCTCGGCGTTGGCGATCGCGGAGCGCAGGACCTTGGCGACGTCGACGGCGGCGGCGCGCTTGGAGAACTGCAGGACCTCGAGGGCCTTCTCGACGGGGAGGTTGCGGATCAGCGAGACGACGGCACGGGCCTTGCGCGGCGCGACGCGCACGTACTTGGCCGTGGCACGGACCTCGTTGGTGTTGTTCTGAGGCATCTAGCTCCTACCTCCCTAGTTGGCCTTGTGGCCACGGAACGTGCGGGTGGGGGCGAACTCGCCCAGCTTGTGCCCGACCATGGACTCGGTGACGTACACGGGCACGTGCTTGCGGCCGTCGTGGACGGCGATCGTGTGACCGACCATCTCGGGGAAGATGGTCGAGGAGCGCGACCAGGTCTTGATGACCTCCTTGGTGCCGGCCTCGTTCTGAGCGGCGACACGCGCGAGGAGGCGAGTCTCCACGAACGGGCCCTTCTTGAGACTTCTGCTCATGCTTTCTATCTCCTACTACTCGTGTTCCGACTACTTGGACTTGCGGCGACGGATGATGAGGCGGTTGGAGGCCTTCTTCGGGTCGCGCGTCTTGTAACCCTTCGTCGGCTTGCCCCAGGGCGTCACGGACGGACGGCCGGAGGTGTGGTTCTTGCCCTCGCCGCCGCCGTGCGGGTGGTCGACCGGGTTCATGACGGTACCACGGACGGTCGGGCGGACGCCGGCCCAGCGGCTGCGGCCGGCCTTGCCGACGACGATGTTGGAGTGCTCGGCGTTGCCGACCTCGCCGATGGTGGCGCGGCAGGTGAGCAGGACGCGGCGAAGCTCGGAGGAGGGCATGCGCAGGACGGCGTAGCCGTTGTCCTTGCCCATGAGCTGGACGGAGGTGCCGGCGGCACGGGCCATGGCCGCGCCCTTGCCGGGCTGGAACTCGACGGCGTGGACGAGCGTGCCGACCGGGATCTCGGAGAGCGGCATGCAGTTGCCCGGCTTGATGTCGATGTCCTTGGTGCCGGAGACGACGGTGTCGCCCACGTGCAGGCCCTCGGGGCACAGGATGTAGGCCTTGGCGCCGTCAACGTAGTGGAGCAGCGCGATGCGGGCGGAGCGGTTGGGGTCGTACTCGATCGTGGCGACCTTGGCCGGGACGTCGTCCTTGCGGCGCTTGAAGTCGATCTTGCGGTACTGACGCTTGTGGCCGCCACCCTGGTGACGGGTGGTGATGCGGCCGTTGTTGTTGCGGCCGGCCTTCTTGGGCAGGGGCTCGAGAAGCGACTTCTCGGGCGTGGTGCAGGTGATCTCGGCGAAGTCCGAGACCGTCTGGAAACGCCTGCCGGCGCTCGTGGGCTTGAGGTGCTTGACTGCCATTGAAACCTTTCCCTTCTTTTCCGTTGGCCGTTCCGCTCAGGGAGTGGCGGACGACACCGGATTACCACGGTACCGCGCGTATCCATCATGCGCGGCATGCAAGCCCGGGTCTCCGGAAAGACCCGGGCGCTGCGAGCTACTCAGCGGCCTGCTGGCTGCCGAAGATCTCGATCGTCTCGCCGGGGGCGAGGGTCACGACGGCCTTCTTCCAGGAGCGCGTGGTGCCAGGGGTCTGGTAGCGAACGCGCTTCTTCTTGCCGGAGACGTTGAGCGTGTTGACCTTGACCACGTGGACGCCGAAGAGCTTCTCGACGGCGCTGGCGATCTCCTCCTTGGGGGCGGACTTGGCCACCTCGAAGGTGTACTTGCCCTGCTCGATGAGATCGAAGGAACGCTCGGAGACGATCGGGCGAATGATGACGTCGTAGGCGGAGTTCATTATGCGAGCACCTCCTCGAACTGCTTCGCGATGTCGGCGGTCATGACGAGCGCGCCGTTGTCGATGAGGGTGCGCGTGGTGGCCTCGGAGACGCCGATGACGTTGACGCCGGCGAGGTTGCGGAACGAGAGGTAGGTGTTCACGTCATCGTCGGGGACGACGATCGTCACGCGCTTGTCGCCGATGCCGAGGGCGCCGAGAAGGGCCTTGGCCTGCTTGGTGGACGGCTTCTCGAAGGAGAGGCTGTCGACGAGCACGAGCTCCTGGTCGGCGACCTTGCCGGACAGCACGGAGCGCAGGGCGAGCTTGACCATCTTGTTGTTGATGCGCTTGTCGTGGGTGCGCGGGGTGGGGCCAAAGACGACGCCGCCGCCGGTCCACTGCGCGGCGCGCGTGGAGCCCTGACGGGCGCGGCCGGTGCCCTTCTGGCGGTAGGGCTTGGCGCCGCCGCCGGAGACCTCGTGACGGTTCTTCACGGAGTGGGTACCCTGACGGGCGCAGCTGTCCTGGCACACCACGACCTGGTGGATGACGGGGATGTTCGGCTCGATGCCGAAGACGCCGTCGGCGAGCTCGGCCTCGGCGACCTGAGCCCCCTCAGCGTTCTTGATTGCGTACTTGGACATTCTGTCCTCCTTGTTAGCCTAAGAGTTTTCCTGGCACTTAGGCCATGCGGACCTGGACGAGAGCGTTCTTGCCGCCGGGGACAGCGCCCTTGACGAGCATGAGGTTCTGCTCGGCGTCGATGCGGACGAGCTTGAGGTTCTTGACCGTCACGCGCTCGTCGCCCATGTGGCCGTACATGTGCAGGCCCTTGCGGACGCGCGCGGGGTAGGCGCACTGGCCGATGGAGCCCGGGCGGCGCTGGTTGCGGGAGCCGTGGGTCATGGGGCCGCGGGAGAAGTTCCAGCGCTTGATGGTGCCCTGGAAGCCCTTGCCCTTGGAGGTGCCGATGACGTCGACGGACTTGACGTCGGCGAAGTCGGCCACGGTGACGACGTCACCGGTGTGGTGCTCCTCGCCGTTCTCAACGCGAACCTCGCGCAGGTAGCGCATCGGCTCGACGCCCTGCTTGGCGAAGTGGCCGGCCATGGGCTTGTTGACGTGCTTGGCGGAGATGTCTCCGAAGCCGATCTGGACGGCGTCGTAGCCGTCGGTCGCCTTCGTCTTGACCTGCGAGACAGTGCAGGGGCCAGCCTGGATGACGGTGACGGGCACGACGTTGTCGTCCTCGTCCCAGATCTGCGTCATCCCAAGCTTGCGGCCAAGGATCGTGCTGACCATGCTCTTTCCTAACCCTCGGTGGTCATGGGCTATTCCGGGCGCCCCTTGCGCCCGTCCCCAGCGGACCACGTCCTGTATCTGCGGCTCTTGGGGTCGAGACACAGCTCTCCCCTTTTGAGCAGCCTGTCTAGTCTACACGCGCATCTGGGACAACACAATGTCTCCACACATTTTTTAGGGTCGCTGAGCTGCGGCGGCGCTTTCCGCGCCCCCGGGCGTATCCATAGACCGCACAAACCGGGCGAGAGGAACCGCTGGGGTCCCTCTCGCCCGGAGGCGATTTCGGTCAGCGAGCCGTCCGAGCAGCTGGAGGGTCAGACCGATTGGTTCACGATCCTCTCGCAGGCAAAGGTGTGCGCCTCGGGGTCGTAGTCGTAGACGAGCACGCAGCAGTTGCCAAGGTGCACGTCCTGCGGGCAGCGCGCAAGCGGCTCCCACGCGAGCTTGAACTGCAGCGTCGCCGAGCCGTGGCAGACCGCGAGCACCGTCTCGGCGTCCGGGGCGCCCATGATGTCGGTCATCGTGGCGACGATGCGCTCACGAAGCGCGACGCTCCCCTCCCCGCCGTACGGGACGAGCGCCTCGCCGGGGTCCCACAGGTCGGCCGGCACGTCGGATTGGAGACCGCCCTCGAACTCGCCGTAGCAGCGCTCGATGAGACCGTCCACGGGCTCGACGGGCGGGAGGTCGGTCATGCCCGCGGCGGTCAGCTCCTCGCGCACCACGTCGAGCGTGGCGAGCGTGCGCCCGAGCGGAGAGGAGCACATACGGTCAAAGCGGATTCTCTCCGACGCGATCCAGCGGCCCGCGGCGCGCGCCTGCTCGACGCCAAGCTCCGTGAGCGGCGAGTCGCAGTGACCCTGGACGCGCTTCTGCAGGTTGTACACGGTCTGGCCGTGGCGCAGCACGTAGAGCTTAGGCATGCTAGAGCGCCTCCGTGATGGCCGCGAGGAGGTCGGCGTAGTCGACGAACGCCGGGAGGTCCGGGTTGTCGGCCTGGATCTGCGGCGTGCTGCGGAAGAGGAAGCCCGCCTTGCTCGCGCGGATCATCGCGAGGTCGTTGAAGGAGTCGCCGGTGGCGATGGTCTCGAAGCCGCAGCTCTGGAGCGCGCGGACGGTAGTGAGCTTGGAGTTCTCGCAGCGCATGCGATGCCGGAGTATCTCGCCGGACGGCGCGACCTCGAGCGAGTTGCACAGCAGCGTGGGCCACCCGAGCTTGGCCATGAGGGGACGCGCGAACTCCTCGAACGTGTCGGAGAGGATCACGGCCTGAGTGCGCTCGCGGAGCGCGTCGAGGAACTCGCGCGCGCCGGGGAGCGGGTCGATGCGCGCGATGACGTCCTGGATCTCATGCAGGCCCAGCCCGTGCTCGCGCAGCGTGGCGATGCGGAAGGCCATGAGCTTGTCGTAGTCGGGCTCGTCACGCGTGGTGCGGGAGAGCTCCGGGATGCCGGACTCCTCCGAGAACGCGATCCAGATCTCGGGCACGAGCACGCCCTCGAGGTCGAGGCAGACGATGTTCATGGATGCTCCTTCGTCGGGCCGTCTTCTTCTCGCCATCATACACGGCAATGGTTTCGGCTTCGAAACGCATGGCGGACGCCGTCGGATTGTTCAAAACGCTCGCTCGTGCTGCATTGGGCCCTGTTTGAGAATCAAAACGTTCGTTCGTGTAGCGTAGTTTTCCCGAATTTCGTCTCCCAAGACTTAGACTTTTCGAGTTTGCCCAGTTGAGAATATACACAATTGAATCGTTTTGCTGTTTTGGGCCAAAATCACGCTACACGAATCGACATTTTGATTTTGAATCCAGAGTTTTGTAGCACGAAGGACAGTTTTATGCATTCGGAGGTGCGGAAGACCCGCCGCGGGGTACAAGCCCCTGAAGAACGCCGACCCGCCGACCGAAAGGACACCCATGACCCCTCGCTACGAGCTCTTCATCATGCCCGCCTGCCCCTACTGCCAGAAGGTCCTGCGCTTCATGGAGCGTCGCGGCATCGAGATGCCCCTGCGCGACATCACCTCCGACCCCGGCGCCCGCGAGGAGCTCGTTCGCGTGGGCGGCAAGCCGCAGGTCCCCTGTCTGTTCATCGACGGCGCCCCGCTGTACGAGTCGGACGACATCATCACCCATCTCTCCGAGGCGTTCGAAGACTAGCAGCTCAGCGCGTCTGTACACCACATTTGACAGACACCCGGAGGCGCCCCTGATACGGTCCTGCCAACGAGAGGAGGCGCCATGGACGTAGGCTCGAGCATCAAGGAGCTCCGGCTGGCCCGCGGCCTCACGCAGGAGGAGCTTGCCGCCACGCTCTACGTGAGCAGGCAGACCATCTCGCACTGGGAGTCGGGCAGGACGACGCCGGACGCGCAGTCGCTCGTCATGCTGAGCGCGCTCTTTGGCGTGAGCGTCGATGCCCTGGTCAAAGGAGGCGTGGACGCCATGGTTGCCGTTGAGGCTCAGGAGCGGAGGGTGACGCGGGTAAGCTATGTGACGGCCGCGGGGATCGGGCTCGCTGGCGCCGCGGTCGTGGCGCCAGCGCTCGTGCCGGAGCTGGGAATGATCGGCGCCGCGCTGTCGCTTGCGCCGCTTGCGACCGCGCTCGCCGTGGCTCGTGTTTCGCGGGCGCGCTCGCACGCCGACGCCTCGCTGAGCGTGCTTCGTGAGGCGCTGGAGGGCAATCTGTGCCTGCGACTTTGCTCGCAAGGTGGCCCGCGCGACCTGACGGCCACGGTTCTCGACGAGAGGGACGGGCAGCCCTACCTCATCCGCCATACTGCGAGTGTGCCGCGTGGGGAGCGCTGGGAGATCGCGGACGCATCCGGCAGGAGGGTCGCGCGAGTGGCGTACCGCATCATTCTGACGGGAGCGCCGCTCCCCTCGGTTGAGGCCAGGATCGAGGGCGTCGGCACCGTGCACGTGCGCAAGAACCTTCGACCCCGCGCCGGCCTCGCCGAGGTCTGGGAGCTCGAGGGCTGCGACATCGGCATTCGGGGTGACTGGCTTGGCGACCAGGTCGAGCTGCTGGAGGACGGCCGCGCCGTCGGGAACGTCGAGCTCTCCGGCCAGGACGCCATGCTCCGCATCCCTCGCGGCCACGACGCTCCCCTCGCCCTCACCCTCGCGTTCCTCCTGGCCCTCATCCGCTCGGAGGAGCGCCGCAGCTGACGGACGTTCAAGGCTGTATACGCGTGGAGCCCCCGCCGTTCCCAAGCAAGAGTTCTGAGCGCGAGGCGCGAACACTCTTGCGTGGAACGACGGGGGCTCCCCCTTGAGCGTTAGGACTTAGAGCTTGATCTCGATGTCCACGCCAGCCGGGAGGTCGAGACGCATGAGCGAGTCAACCGTGGCGGCAGCCGGGTCGAGGATGTCGATGAGACGCTTGTGGGTGCGCATCTCAAACTGCTCGCGGGAGTCCTTGTCCTTGTGCGGCGAGCGGATGACCGTGTAGAGGTTGCGCTCGGTGGGCAGGGGGATGGGACCGGACACGCGGGCGCCCGTCTTCTGGGCGGTGTCGACGATGAGCTTCGCGGACTGGTCGACGACCTCGTGGTCGTAGCCCTTGAGGCGAATCCTGATCTTCTGGCTTGACACTTTGTACCTCCAAATGAGCTAGGGCTCGTGGTCGTTGACTTAAGAAGCGCTTCCGCCGTTCTTGGCGACGATCTCGTCGCGAATGTTCTTCGGGACGGGCTCGTAGGAGTCGAACTGCATGGTGTAGCTCGCACGGCCCTGCGTCTGGGAGCGGAGGTCGGTGGCGTAGCCGAACATCTCGCCCAGGGGCACCTTGGCGCGGATCACCTTGGTGTCGCGACGGTCCTCCATGCCCTCGATCTTGCCGCGGCGAGAGGAGAGGTTGCCCATGACGTCGCCCATGTACTGCTCGGGCGTCTCGACCTCGACCTCCTCGATCGGCTCGAGCAGGACCGGGTCGGACTTCTTCAGGGCGTCCTTGATCGCCATGGAGCCGGCGATCTTGAAGGCGGCCTCGGAGGAGTCGACCTCGTGGTAGGAGCCGTCGATGAGCTTGACCTTGATGTCGACGACCGGGTAGCCGGCGATGACGCCGCTCTCGAGCGCCTCCTGGATGCCCTTGTCGATGGAGGGGATGTACTCCTTCGGGATGACGCCACCGACGATGGCGTTCTCGAACTCGTAGCCCTTGCCCTCCTCGTTGGGCTCCATGTCGATGATCGCGTGGCCGTACTGGCCGCGGCCGCCGGACTGACGGACGAACTTGCCCTCGGCGTGCATGACGGCCTTGCCGGCGGTCTCGCGGTAGGCGACCTGCGGCTTGCCGACGTTGCAGTCGACCTTGAACTCGCGACGCAGACGGTCGACGATGATCTCAAGGTGCAGCTCGCCCATGCCGGAGATGATGGTCTGGCCGGTCTCGTGGTCGGTGTGGACCTGGAAGGTCGGGTCCTCCTCGGCGAGCTTGGCCAGGCCCACGGACATCTTGTCCTGCTCGGCCTTGGTCTTGGGCTCGACGGCGACGGAGATGACCGGGGTCGCGAACTCGATGGACTCGAGGATGACCGGGTGCTTCTCGTCGCAGAGGGTCTCGCCGGTGGTGGTGTTCTTGAGGCCGACGCAGGCGACGATGTCGCCGGCGGAGCAGGCGTCACGGTCGACGCGCTCGTTGGCGTTCATCTCGAGGATGCGGCCGAGGCGCTCGCGGTTGTCCTTGACCGAGTTGTAGACGTAGGAGCCCGCCTCCGCCTGACCGGAGTACACGCGGATGTAGGTGAGCTTGCCGACGTAGGGGTCGGTCATGATCTTGAAGGCGAGGGCCGCGAAGGGCTCCTTCGGGTCGGCGTGACGGACCTCGGGCTCACCCTTGAGGTTGGTGCCGTCGATCTCGGCGACGTCGAGCGGGCTCGGGAGGTAGTCCACGACGGCGTCGAGGAGCTCCTGGATGCCCTTGTTCTTGTAGGCGGAGCCCACGAAGACGAGGTTGAGCTCGCCGTCGATGACGCCCTTGCGCAGAGCGGCCTTGAGGGTGTCGACGTCGATCTCGGCCTCCTCGAGCACGGCCTCCATGATCTCGTCGGAGAAGTTGGAGGCGGCATCGAGCAGCTCCTCGCGCTTCTCCTGGGCGAGGTCCATGAACTCGTCGGGGATGGCGTCCATCGCCTCGGGGTAGATCATGCCCTTGGCGTCCTCCTTGAAGTCCCACGCGGTCATGGTGACCAGGTCGACGAGACCCCAGAAGTTGGACTCGGCGCCCATCGGGATCTGGGCCGCCACGGCGTTGGCGTGCAGGCGGTCCTTCATGGTCTCGATGGCGTGGAAGAAGTCGGCGCCCACGCGGTCGTACTTGTTGATGAAGGCGATGCGGGGGACGCCGTAGGTCGTGGCCTGACGCCAGACGGTCTCGGACTGCGGCTGGACGCCGGCGACGGCATCGAAGACCGCGACCGCGCCGTCGAGGACGCGCAGGCAGCGCTCGACCTCGGACGTGAAGTCGACGTGGCCCGGGGTGTCGATGATCTGGATGACGTGGTCCTTCCAGAAGCACGTGGTGGCCGCGGAGGTGATGGTCACGCCGCGCTCCTGCTCCTGGACCATCCAGTCCATGGTGGCGGCGCCGTCGTGGACCTCGCCGATCTTGTGGGTCTTGCCCGTGTAGTAGAGGATGCGCTCCGTCGTGGTGGTCTTACCGGCATCGATGTGGGCCATGATGCCGATGTTGCGGAGGTCCTCGAGCTTGTACTTAACCTTTGCCATGTGGCTTCTCCTCGGTCTCGCGGACTAGAAGCGGTAGTGAGAGAAGGCGCGGTTGGCCTCGGCCATCTTGAAGAGGTCCTCACGCTTCTTGATGGAGGCGCCGACGCCGTTGGAGGCGTCGAGGATCTCGTTGGCGAGGCGCTCGGCCATCGTCTTCTCCTTGCGGGCGCGGGAGAAGTTGACGATCCAGCGGATGGCGAGGGTGGTGGCGCGACGGGAGTTGACCTCCATCGGCACCTGGTAGGTGGCGCCGCCCACGCGCTTGGGCTTGACCTCGAGGGTCGGGCGGACGTTGTCCATAGCCTTCTTGAAGACGGTGAGGGCGTCCTCGCCGCTCTTCTCTGCGACGATGTCAAAGGCACCGTAGACGATGCGCTCGGCGGTGGACTTCTTGCCGTCGAGGAGGACCTTGTTGATGAGCTGGGTCACGAGACGGTTGTTGTAGACGGCGTCAGGCTGGACCTCACGACGGTGGTTCTTGGCTGCTGCACGACGCGGCATGGTGTATCTCCTTCGGTGAATTGCGATCGGTTACGCGGCGTTGACTACTTGGGGCGCTTGGTGCCGTAGCGGGAACGCGCCTTCTGGCGGTTCTGGACGGCGGCGCAGTCGTAGGCGCCACGGATGATCTTGTAGCGGACACCGGGGAGGTCACGCACGCGGCCGCCGCGGATGAGGACGATGGAGTGCTCCTGGAGGTTGTGGCCCTCGCCGGGGATGTAGGCAGTGACCTCGATGCCGTTCACGAGGCGCACACGGGCGACCTTACGAAGGGCGGAGTTCGGCTTCTTGGGGGTGGTGGTGAAGACGCGGGTGCAGACGCCACGCTTCTGGGGGTTGTGCTGCAGGGCGGCGTTCTTGGACTTGGCCTTGACGCTCATGCGGCCCTTGCGGACCAGCTGGTTGATAGTAGGCAAAGCTCTCTCCTTCTGTACTATCGACGACGTGCTCATTTACTCGTATTCAAGGGCCGAGCAGCACCTCTGCCCCGGATTGACGCAACGGTGAAGATTACGCGCATGCGCGGCAGTTGTCAAAACGCCACGGGGCCGGGCGTATCCATTCTCCACAGGGAGTTCACGGCCCGGCGTGGGGTTCTTCTCGGCCGCACGTTCTTCTCGACTGCGGCCCGCACGCACTTCTCAGCCCGTCGCCCCACTCAAATAACACGCAGAATTGGACTTTTCCGAAACACTTTCCTGCGGATATATGTTGTTGAAGGTAATTCTGCGTGTTATTTGAGAGCGGGGCGACGGGGCGAGAAGGACGTGGGGGCCGGTCGACGGGGCCGCTAGGCCCAGGAGAGGCCGACGGCGCCGAGGCCGAGGTGCTTGGAGAGCACGGGGCCGCCGTCCTTGACGCGCAGGTGGGCCTCCGGGAAGCGCTCGCGGGCGGCGAGAAGGACCTCGCGCGCCTCGACCCCACGCGGACCGAAGTGCGAGACGAGAAGCTCGGTCGTCCCGGCCGGGACCTGGTCTGCCATCGCGGCGGCCATGCCGCGGGCGCCTCGGCCGTCGGCGAGCTTGACGATGGCGCCCTCGCCGAGGGCCATCACCGGGTAGCGGTTGAGCTTGGTCGCCACCGCCCGGCGGATCGCGCCGAGACGGCCGCTGCGGGAGAGCGCGGACATGTCGGGCACGGAGAAGACGATGCGCGTGGACGCGCGCAGCGCCGTGAGCTCGTCAACGATCTGGGCGACGGAGCTCCCCGCGTTGGCGAGCGCACGGGCGCGACGGACGAGGAACTCGAGCGCGCCGGCGGTCTCCCAGGAGTCGAACACGGTCACGCGCGCGTCGGCCACGGCCTCCGCCGCCTGCTCGGCGCTGCGGTGCGTGCCGGAGAGGCGCGAGGAGATCGTGATGCAGAGCACCTCGTCGCCCGCGTCGAGGTGACGGCGGAACGCGCGCTCGAAGGCGGACGGGCGCACGGCCTCGGTGGTCACGAGACCGCCCGCGGAGAGCGCGGAGGCGTAGTCCCCGTTCTCGCCGACGAAGCCCTCGGCGTGGCGGATCCCGGCGGCGGCGTAGCCCATCGGCAGGACGTCGACGCCGAGCTCGGCCGCCTCGTTGCGGGTGAGGCCGCAGGTGGAGTCGGTGACTAGAGCGAGCATGTGCGGTCGCCTCCCATCGCGCGGAACTTGTCGTAGCGGCGCGACACGAGCTCGTCGGCGGAGAGCGGCTCCAGCTCGTCGAGGGCGAGCTCGACCTCGCGGACGAGGTCGTGGGCGAGCTCGGTGTGCGTGAGGCCGAGGTCGGCCACCACGCCGTCGACGAGGCCCAGGCGCGAGAGGTCGGCCGCGGTGATGTTCAGGGCCGCGGCGGCGTCGCCGGCGCGCTTGGTGTCCTTCCACAGGATCGAGGCGCAGCCCTCGGGGCTGACCACGGAGTACGCGGCGCTGCCGAGCATGTAGACGCGGTCGGCCACGGCGAGCGCCAGCGCGCCGCCCGAGCCGCCCTCGCCCACCACGACGCTCACGATCGGCGTGCGCAGGCCGCTCATAGCCACGAGGTTGGTGGCGATGGCCTCGCCCTGGCCGCGCTCCTCGGCCCCGATGCCGCAGTAGGCGCCGGAGGTGTCGACGAGGCAGACCACGGGACGGCCGAACTTCTCGGCCTGGCGCATGAGGCGCAGCGCCTTGCGGTAGCCCTCGGGGTGCGCCATGCCAAAGTTGCGGCGCACGCGCTCCTTGGTGGAGCTGCCGCGCTCGATGGCGATCACGGTCATGACGCGCTCGCCCCTCCAGGCGATGCCGGCCACGATGGCGGCGTCGTCGGCGTAGAGGCGGTCGCCGTGAAGCTCGACGAAGCCGTCCCAGCCGCGCTCGATCAGCTCGAGGGCGGTGGCGCGCTCCGTGGAGCGGGTGAGCTTGACGATGTCGTAGGCGCTCTCGGGCTCCGGCGCGCGCTTGGGGCGCGTGCCGCGGCCGCGGCGGGGCTCCTCGTGCGCGAGCGCGTGCGGGGCGCCCGGGCCGGGCGCCTTGCCCTCGTGCAGGGCGAGAAGCTCGGCGATGGTCGCCACCATGTCGCGGCGCTCGACGATGAGGTCGCAGAAGCCGTGCTCGAGCAGGAACTCGGAGCGCTGGAAGCCGGCGGGCAGGCGCTTGTGCGTGGTCTGCTCGATCACGCGCGGGCCGGCGAAGGCCACGAGCGCGCCCGGCTCGGCGAGGATGACGTCGCCCTCCATGGCAAAGCTCGCGGTGACGCCGCCGGTGGTGGGGTCGGTGAGCACGGTGACGTAGAGCAGCCCTGCCTCGCCGTGGCGGCGCACCGCCGCGGAGACCTTGGCCATCTGCATGAGCGAGGTCGTGCCCTCCTGCATGCGGGCGCCGCCGGAGACGGTGAAGCCCACGACCGGCAGGCCGAGCTCCGTGGCGCGCTCGAAGGTCCGCGTGATCTTCTCGCCCACGACCGAGCCCATCGAGCCCATCATGAACTCCGCGTTCATGAAGAACAGGGCGCAGTCGTGGCCGCCCACCCTGCCCCGGCCGCAGATCACGGCGTCATTCTCGTGGCTCGCCTCGCGGGCAGCCTCGAGCTTCTCGGCGTAGCCAGGGAAGTCCAGGAAGTCGGTGGCCGCGAGCTCGCGGTCCCATTCCTCGAAGGTCCCTGCGTCGACCGTGATGCGCATGCGCTTGCGCCCGGAGACGCGCAGGTGGCGACCGCAGCGCGGGCACACGTCGAGGTTCTCCGCGAACTTGGACTGGTCGATCACGCGGCGGCACCCGGGGCACTTGACCAGGATGTGGCGCTCGGGGAGCTCGGCGGCGACCTCGGTCACCGGGCTCTCGAGAGCGTTGACGCTCTTCTCGCGCTTACTCATAGAGGTGCTCCATCAGGTTGGTGTGATAGTTGCCCGAGACGAACTCGGGGTTGGCGAGGATGTCGAGGTGCAGCTCGCTGTTCTCGGCCACGCCCTCCACGACCAGCTCGCCCAGGGCCGAGCGCATCTTGCGGATGGCCTCCTCGCGCGTGGACGAGCAGACGATGAGCTTGCCGAGCAGCGAGTCGTAGTAGGGCGGCACGACGGCGCCCACGTAGAGCGCGGAGTCAAAGCGCACCTGGGGGCCGCCGGGGACGTGCAGCATCGTGACCTCGCCGCAGGACGGCAGGAAGTCGGGGGTCTCGGCGTTGATGCGGCACTCGATGGCGTGGCCGCGCGCGTCGATGTTGCCGGCCGAGAAGGGCAGCTCGGCGCCAGCCGCCACGCGCAGCTGCCACTTGACGAGGTCCACGCCGCTCACGAACTCCGTGACCGGGTGCTCGACCTGCAGGCGCGTGTTCATCTCCATGAAGTAGAACTCGCCGTCGTCGGCGAAGAGGAACTCGATCGTGCCCACGCCCACGTAGCCCACGGCGCGTGTGAGGTCGCGGGCGGCCTTGTGCATGCGCTCGCGGACGCCGGGATGGGCGTCCAGGCACGGCGCCGGGCTCTCCTCCACGAGCTTCTGGTTGCGGCGCTGGACGGAGCACTCGCGCTCGCCGAGGGAGACCACGTTGCCGTGGGCGTCGGCCAGCACCTGCACCTCCACGTGGTGCGCGGGCGAGACGAACTTCTCCATGTAGCACTCGCCGTCGCCGAAGGCGGCCTCGGCCTCGGCGTGGGCCTCGGTGAAGGCCTTGCCGGCGGCTGCGGGGTCCTCGACCTTGCGGATGCCGCGGCCGCCGCCGCCCGAGCGCGCCTTGATGAGCACGGGGCAGCCGATCCGGGCGGCCTCGCGCTCGGCCTCCTCGGCGCTCGCGAGCAGGTCGCAGCCCGGGACGATGGGCACGCCGGCCTCGCGCGCGGTGCGTCGGGCGGCGTCCTTGTCGCCCATGCGGTCGATGACGTCGGGGTCGGGCCCGATGAAGACGAGTCCGCACTCGCGGCACTCGCGGGCGAAGTGCGAGTTCTCCGAGAAGAACCCGTAGCCCGGGTGGATCGCCTTGGCGCCGGACTGCAGCGCCACGGTGATGATGGCGTCCTCGTTGAGGTAGGAGTCGGCGGGACGCGGGCCGCCGATGCAGTAGGCCTCGTCGGCGAGGGCCACGTGCAGCGCCTCGGCGTCCGCCGTGGAGTAGATCGCCACGGTCTTGACGCCCATCTCCTTGCAGGCTCGGATCACGCGGACCGCGATCTCCCCGCGGTTCGCAATGAGGATCTTGTCGAACATCGTCGCCTCCCGGCGTCTTGACGTTTTCCCGGCCGGCGGCCTAGGCCCTGTCGGCGGGCATGAGCGCGAAGGACATCTCCGCCTGGCAGCAGAGCTCGCCGTTCACGCGCGCCTCGCCCGTGGCAAAGCGGAAGGGGCCGCGGCTCTTGGTGATGCGGCAGGTGAGCTCGACGGTGTCGCCGGGGCGCACGGGGTGCTTGAAGCGCACCTTGTCGAGGCTCGTGTACATGGGCGTGGAGCCCTTGGCGGACAGGTCGTCGGCGAGCAGGACGCAGCAGTTCTGCGCGAGCATCTCGCACTGGATCACGCCCGGGACGATGGGGTTGCCCGGGAAGTGGCCCTGGACGAAGAACTCGTCCCCGGTGATGGTGATCCTCCCGTGCGCCTCGCCGTCCACGACCTCGGCCTCGTCGAGCAGAAGCATGGGCTCGCGATGCGGCAGGAGGCCCTTGAGCTCTTCCTTGTTCATGCGCGCCTCCCTAGTAGATCTTCATGAGGCAGCAGCCGTACTCGACGAGGTCGCCGTCCTTCACGCAGATGTCCACGACCTCACCGTCGGCCTCGGCGGTGACCTCGTTCATTACCTTCATGGCCTCGATCACGCAGAGGGTCTCGCCCTTCTTGACCTTGGAGCCCACGTGCACGAAGGGCTCGGCGCCGGGGGCGGGGGCGGCGTAGAACACGCCGACCATGGGGGCGCGCACCGCGGTGGTGTGGGCCATGTCGAGCGTCTCGTCGGAGGGTGCGGGAGCCTCGGCCACGGGGGCCACGGGAGCCGCGACGGGCGCGGCCACAGGGGCGGGCACGGGAGCCGGGGCCGGCGCCGGGACGGGGGCGACCCCGCCGCGCTCGAGCTCGACGGCCGAGCCGTCGCTCTCCTCCACGCGCACGCGCGTGAGGCCGCGCGAGGCCATGACGTCGGCGATCTGGGAGATCTTCTCTGCGTCCATCGCTAGTTCCTTCCCGCGGCGCGCAGCGCCAGCGCCGCGTTGTGGCCGCCGAAGCCGAGGTTGGTGGAGAGGGCCCAGGTGAGCTCGCACTCCTTGGCCTCGTTGGGCGTGTAGTCGAGGTCGCACTCCGGGTCGGGGGTGCGGTAGTTGATCGTGGGCGGCACGACGCCGCTCTCGAGCGCGAGCGCGCAGGCCATGGCCTCAACGGCACCGGTGGCGCCGATCATGTGGCCGGTCATGGACTTGGTGGACGAGACGTGCGCCGCACGCGCGGCCTCCTCGCCCAGCGCCTGCTTGAAGCCGCGCGTCTCGGACGCGTCGTTGAGCTTGGTGGAGGTGCCGTGGGCGTTGATGTAGAGGCCCTCCTCGGGCTTCACGCCGCCCTCCTCCACGGCCAGGCGGATGGCACGGGTGATGCCGGCGGCCTCGGGGTCGGGGGAGGTGATGTGGTGGGCGTCGTCGGTGTTGCCGTAGCCCACGACCTCGGCGTAGATGTGAGCGCCGCGCGCGACGGCGTGCTCCCACTCCTCGAGGACGAGCACGCAGGCACCCTCGCCCATGACGAAGCCGTCGCGGTCGGCGTCGAACGGGCGGCACGCGGTGGCGGGGTCGGGGTTGGTGGTGAGGGCGCGGCAGCTCGTGAAGCCGGCGATGGACTCGGGCATGATGGCCGCCTCCGCGCCGCCGGCGAGGATGGCGTCGGCGTAGCCGTGCTTGATCGCGCGGAAGGCCTCGCCGATCGCGTGGGCGGAGGTGGCGCACGCGGTCACGACGGGCAGCGTGGGGCCGAGCGCCTTGTGGCGGATGGCGATGTTGCCCGTGGCCATGTTGGCGATCATCATCGTGATCATGAACGGGGAGGCGCGACGCGGGCCGCGCTCGGCGATCGTGTGGCAGTTGTCGGCGAAGGCGTTGATGCCGCCCGTGCCGGAGCCCACGTAGACGCCCAGGCGCTCGTGGTCGATCGCGCCGTCGACGCCGAGGCCGGAGTCGGCCATGGCCTCGTCGGAGGCGACGAGCGCGTACTGCGAGTAGAGGTCCAGGTGGGCGGCCTCCTGCTTGCCCAGCAGCGCCGCGCCGTCGAAGTCCTTGACCTCGGCGGCCACCTTGACCTTGAAGGCCTCGGTGTCGAAGTGGGTGATGGGGCCGATGCCGCAGCGCCCGGCGACCATGCCCTCCCAGGTCTCCTTGGCCGTGTTGCCGAGCGGCGTCACGGCGCCGATGCCGGTGATTGCAACCCTGTGTTCCATCTCAACTCCCAACGTGATCAAAAAAGGGCCGTACCCCTTTTGAATCGCTACATCGCCATGCCGCCGTCGACGCGAATGACCTCGCCGGTCACGTAGGACGCGGCGTCGCTCACGAGGAAGCGGGTGACGGCGGCAATCTCGTCCGCGCTGGCCAGACGCCCGAGGGGAATCTGTCCCACGTAGCTCTCGACGACGCCCTCGGCGAGGACCGCCGTCATGTCCGTCTCCACGAAGCCGGGCGCGATGGCGTTCACCGTCACGCCGCGCGGCGCGAGCTCGCGCGCCACGGACTTGGTGAGGCCGATCAGGCCCGCCTTGGACGCGGCGTAGTTGGCCTGGCCGGCGTTGCCCATGAGGCCCACGACGGAGGCCATGTTCACGATGCGGCCGCCGCGCTGGCGCATGAAGGCGCGCGCGAGGGCACGCGTGGTGTGGAAGGCGCCCTTGAGGTTGACGTCGATCACGCGGGAGAAGTCCTCGTCGCTCATGCGCACGAGCAGGCCGTCACGGGTGACGCCCGCGTTGTTGACGAGGGCCCAGACGCTCCCGAAGTCGGCGAGGACCGCGTCGACGACGGCCTTGACCTCGTCGGCGTTGGAGACGTCGCAGCGGTAGGCGCGGGCGGTGGCGCCGGCGGCCTCGCAGGCGGCGACGGCCTCGGCGGCCGCGGCCTCGTTGCCGGCGTAGACGAGCGCCACGTCAAAGCCGTCGGCGGCGAGCCCCTCGGCGACGGCGCGACCGATGCCGCGGGAGGCGCCGGTCACGAGGGCGACGCGACGGGAGGCGTCGCGCTCGAGCGCACCGTTCTTCTCGGCCATGGCTACTCCCCCCTCTTAGGAAGCGTGGCGAGAACCGCCTCGAGCTGCTCCGCGGTCTCGCACGGCAGCGCCGTGACGCCCTCGAGCGTGCGGGAGACGAGGCCCGTGAGGGTCTTGCCGGGGCCCACCTCGATAAAGGTGTCCACGCCGTCGGCCGCCATGTTCTGCAGGGTGCGGACCCACTGGACGGGGTTGGCCACCTGGCTGGAGAGCAGCTCGATACGGCCGGCCTCGTCTGCCGGGTAGGCCTCACCCGTGCGGTTGGCCAGCACGGGCACGGACGGCTCCGCGGGGGCGTGGCCGTCGGCGAGGTAGGCGGCGAGGCCGCGCTCGGCGTCGGCCATGAACGGGCTGTGGAAGGCTCCCGAGACGGCGACCTTCATCGCGCGGCCCTTGGCCTCCTTGACGAGAAGGTCGAGCTTCTCGCAGGCCTCCTCGGTGCCCGCGACGACGGTCTGCAGCGGGCTGTTGTAGTTCACGGGCCAGGCGTCGCCCGCCTCGGAGGCGAGGCGCTCCACGGTTGCGGCGTCGAGCTTCACGACGGCGCGCATGGCGCCGGGGTTCTTCTCGGCGGCGTCGGCCATGAGCTCGGCGCGGTGGCACACGAGCTCAAAGCCCTGCTCGTCGGTGTAGGCGCCGGCGAAGGTGAGCGCGGCGACCTCGCCGAGCGAGAAGCCCGCGACCACGTCGGGCATCACGCCGCGAGCGGAGAGCGCGCGGGCGCAGGCGAGGTCGGCGGCGAAGACGCAGGGCTGGGTGTTGATGGTCTGCGCCAGCTCCTCCTTGGTGCCGGAGAGGCACTGCTCGGTGGTACCGGGGCGCACCGCGTCGGCCGCGTCGAAGACGGCCTTGGCCGCGGGCTCCGCCTCGATGAGGTCGGCGCACATGCCGGGGTGCTGGGCGCCCTGGCCGGCGAAGAGGAAGGCTACTTTACCCATTGCATGGCTCCTGCCAGGACCTTCTCGGCCCCGTTCACGAGGTCGTCGACGATCTCGAGCGCGCTCTGGCGCTCGTGGACCATGCCGGCGATCTGACCGCAGAGGAAGCTGCCGTTCTCGTAGTCGCCCTCCTTGGCAGCCTTGCGCAGGGCGCCGGTGCCAAAGGCGTTGAGCTCCTCCTCGGGCGCACCCGAGGACTCCATCTGGGCGAACTTGTTGGAGAACGGGTTCTTGAGGGCGCGGACCGGGTGGCCGGTCGAGCGACCCGTGGCGCGCGTGGCGATGTCGTTGGCCTTGAGGACCATCTCCTTGTACTTCTCGGAGACGGTGCACTCGTCCGCCACGAGGAAGCGCGTCCCCACCTGGACCCCCACGGCACCGAGCATGAAGGCGGCGGCGACCCCGCGGCCGTCGGCGATGCCGCCGGCTGCGATGACGGGAATCTTCACAGCGTCCACGACCTGCGGCACGAGGGCCATGGTCGAGGTCTCGCCGATGTGGCCGCCGGACTCCGTGCCCTCGGCCACCACGGCGGCGGCGCCGGCGCGCTGCACGAGCCTGGCGAGCGCGACGGAGGCGACGACGGGGATGACCTTGATGCCCGCGGCGTTCCAGGCCTTCATGTACTTGGTGGGGTTGCCCGCACCGGTCACGACCACGGGCACGTGCTCGTCGATGACGACCTGGGCCACCTCGTCGGCGAACG
The DNA here is from genome assembly GCF_002159735.1 of Olsenella sp. An270. Taxonomy (GTDB): domain Bacteria; phylum Actinomycetota; class Coriobacteriia; order Coriobacteriales; family Atopobiaceae; genus Thermophilibacter. The sequence continues at coordinate 84,783 of NZ_NFJF01000004.1, read as the reverse complement.
GGCTCATGAGCATCACGTTCACGCCGAAGGGCTTGTCGGTCCTCTCGCGGAGCTCGTGGATCTGGTCGCGCAGCCAGTCGGCGTTGGCGTTCATCGCGGCGATGATGCCCAGGCCGCCGGCCTCGGAGACGGCGGCGGCGAGGCTGGCGTCGGCGATCCACGCCATGCCGCCCTGGAACACGGGCTTCTCGATGCCGAGAAGGTCACAGATGGGGGTGCGCAGCATGACTAGTTCTCCAGAAGGGACTCGACCATGGAGACGAACTCGCCGATCGTCTCGGGGTTGGACTCGGCGTCGATCTCGATGCCGAACTCGTCCTCGCACGCCATGACGGCCTCGACGGTGGCGAGGCTGTCAAGGCCGATCTCGGAGAGCTTGGTCTCGGCGGTGAGCTCGGCGTCGTCGGCGCCGGCCTGCTCACGGACGATGTCGCACACGCGGTCGAAGGTGGTCTGGTCTGCCATTGTTGGTACTCCTTCTTTCTCCATGCGCCCGGCGGGCGCTCCAATGGACGGTTGGGAGGGGTCGCGGCCGCGCTACCAGCGCAGTAGGCACGCCCCCGTGTCGAGGCCCGCGCCAAAGCCGACGAGGGCGACGAGCTGGCCGCGCTCGAGGGAGCCCGAGCGGGCGAGGCGGTCGAGCGCGAGCGGGATGCAGGCGCTCGAGATGTTGCCGGTCTCGGCGAGGGCGCGTGCCACGCGGGCGTCGTCGATCCCGAGACGGCTCACGGCCGACGAGAGGATGCGCTCGTTGGCCTGGTGGAAGACGAAGTGGTCGACGTCCGAGACGGCGACGCCGGCCTCGGCGCAGAGCTCGGTGACCGAGGTCACGATTGCGTTCACGCCAAACTTGAAGACGCGGCGGCCCTCCATCGCGAGGTGGGGTTCGGGGCGCTCGGTCTTGTCGTAGGGGGAGGTGCCGGGCACGCCGGGGACATGCAGGACGTCGACCGCGGGCTCGGTGGAGAGGCGCACCGCGAGCGGGTTGTCGCCGTCGGCGCCGAGCACCGCGGCGGCGGCGCCGTCGCCAAAGAGCACGCAGGTGGCGCGGTCCGTCCAGTCAACGAGGCGGCTGACCTTCTCGGCCGCGACCACGAGCACGCGCTCGGCGCGGCCGCGGGAGAGGTAGCCGTCCGCCACGTCCAGGGCGAAGACGAAGCCCGCGCAGGCGGCGGAGACGTCGAAGGCGGGGCAGGAGGCGCCGAGAAGCTCCGCGATGGCGCAGGCCTCGGCCGGCATGAGGTGGTCGCCGCTCGTGGTGGAGCAGACGATCAGATCGATCTGGTCGGCGGTCACGCCCGCCGCGTCGAGCGCGGCGCGGCTCGCCGCGAGCGCTAGGTCGTCCAGCGTCTCGGTGGTGCAGAGACGACGCTCGGAGATGCCGGTGCGCTGGGAGATCCACTCGTCAGAGGTATCGAGGAACTCGGAGAGCTCGTCGTTGGTCACCGAGCGCTCGGGCAGGGCGGAGCCCGTGCCCAGTACGCGGAATCCCATGTCGCCTCCATCCAGTCGATGCCGACGCACAATTGTTAACGCGTCAACATCTGTGTAGACTATCAAAACATGAATCCCCCGTGGCGCTTATCGTCCGACCGGGGCATTTTGCCACGAGGTCTACACATGGGTGACGTTAACATCTCCCCAGGGGAACGACGACGAACGGGGCCCGATCATGACGCAACGGCCGCTCACCATGCTCGACCAGGTTGGCTCCACCAACGACGAGGCGCTCTCACTCGGCCGCGCCGGGGCGGCGCACGGGACCGCGGTCGCCGCGCGACGCCAGAGCGCGGGGCGCGGGCGACGCGGGCACGTCTGGGAGTCGCCCGAGGGCAACCTCTACCTGTCCGTGGTGCTGAGGCCCGAGGTCACGCCCGCCCGGGTGATGGGGCTTGCCGCCGCCTGCGGCCTGGGTGTGACCGACGTGTTGCGCGGCGCCTCGCTCAAGTGGCCCAACGACGTTCTCGCCCATGGCCGCAAGCTGGCCGGGATCCTCGTCGAGACCGCACGCGACCGTGACGACCGGCTCTTCGCCGTCTGCGGCGTGGGCGTCAACGTGAGGCGGGCGCCGCGGGGCCTGGAGGCGATCTCGCTGGCAGAGCTGGGGGAGGTTCCGGACCTCCCCGAGCTCGCCGAGGCACTGCGGGACGGGATCTCCGAGCGCGTCAGCGCATGGGCGACCGCACGTGGCGACTGGCCGCTCGACGGGATCCGCGACGACTACCTCGCCCGCCTCGCCTGGCTGGGCGAGGAGGTCCGCGTGCTCGCAAACGACGGCAAGACCCTGCTCGCGTACGGTACGCTCGAGACCGTCGACCCCTGGGGCCGCGCCGTCGTGGAAGGCGTCGCGTACGCCGCCGAGCTCTCCTCCCTGCGCCCGCTCGACTAACGCCCCGGAATCGCCGCCCTTGTCGGCTGACCTTCTAGAAATCACCGCCCTTGTCGGCTGACCTTCTAAGAATCCCCGCCCTTGTCGGCAGTCCTTCTAGGAAACGCCGCCCTTGTCGTGGACGCGTCTAGGAATTCCCGCCCTTGTACTGCCGAATAGGTCTGGAGCTGTACAACCCCGCGATTTCCTAGATCGAGCCCGAACAAGGGCGAGTTTTTCTAGAGCGGCCGCGGACAAGGGCGGCGATTATCGGAACGGACCCGGACAAGGGCGGCACTTCTTAGACGACCGCGACCTTCGGCAAAGCAGACGGGGCGGCCCCGCCCTTCTCGCCGGCGAATTCTGAGCGAAGCTCAGCTGAGCCGGAGAGAAGGACGAGGCCGCCCCTTACATGTGCGTAGACAAGCGCCTACTCCTCGGACTCCTGGCGGACCACCTGCGAGAGGAGGTCGTCGAGGGAGCCCAGGTCCTCGTTGATGACGTCGGCGCCCTCGCTCGAGGCGTCGGAGCCGCCGATCAGCTCGTCGTCGTCGAAGTGGTGCGTGGCGGGAGCAGCGGTGCCGAGCATGATGTCGGCGTCGGCGTCGGGCGAGAAGACCATGTTGAGCAGCTGGGAGAGATCCTCGCTGTCGGCCTCGTCCTCGTCGGGCTCCAGGATGTAGAGCAGGCCGCGGGCCTCGAGGCCGTCACGGAGCTCCTCGATCGCCTTGGCGCCGATTCCGTCGATGCGCAGCAGGTCGTCCTCGGTCTTGCCGATGAGGTCGCCCACGGTCTCGATGCCCACCTCGCTGAACTTGTTGGTCCAGCGCTGCGAGACGCCGAGGTCGTCGAAGAGGTAGAGCTTGGCGTCCTCGCTGGAGAGCGTACGGCCGTTCTTGGAGTACACGCCACCGAAGCCGTAGTCGTCGCCGACCCAGTCGAGCTGCTTGGGGAGCTGCTCCTCGATGCCCTTGAGCTCGTCGGGCGCCCACTCGGGCAGGCTCTTGGCGAGCGGGCTCGTCGGGCCGTCGATCTTGGTCCCGTGGTAGGTGAGCTGCACGTCGTGGTAGGCGGAGAGGCCCGTGCCAGCCGGGATCTGCTTGCCGACGATGACGTTGGACTTGAGGTCGAGCAGGTGGTCGACGTCGCCCTCGATGGCGGCCTCGGTGAGGACGCCGGCGGTGCGGATGAACGACGCGCTGGAGAGCCAGGAGTCGATGGAGCTGGCCACCTTGAGGGTGCCCAGGATCACCGGCTCGGCCTCGGGCGGGGTGCCGCCGGCGAGCGCGACGTTGCGGACCGTGTCGGCGAAGACGTAGCGGTCGACGTACTGGCCGAGCAGGTACTGGGAGTCGCCCGGGTTGGTGACCTGGACGCGACGCAGCATCTGACGTGCGATAACCTCGATGTGCTTGTCGTTGAGGTCGACGCCCTGGGAGGTGTAGACGTCCTTGACCGACTCGACGAAGGTGTGCATCGTCGACTCGATGTCGGTGAGGCGACGCAGCTTGCGGAAGTTCACGAAGCCACGGGTGATCTGGTCGCCGGCGCGGACCTCGATGCCGTCCTCGACGCCCGGCATGAAGCGGACGGACGCGGGGACGCGCCACTCCTCGACGGTGCGGGTGGGGTCGTCGGCGTCAACGATGCGCAGGAGGTACTCGGCCTGCTCGGGCGTGATGCGGAGCACGCCGGAGACGGGCGCGAGGTCGGCCTCCCGGCCGAGGATCTTCTCGTTGACGTTGCCGACGACGTCGAACATGCGGGCGACCGTGGGGAGGCCCTGCGTGATGTCGTCGGCGCCCGCGACGCCGCCGGAGTGAATCGTGCGCATCGTGAGCTGGGTGCCCGGCTCGCCGATGGACTGAGCGGCGATGATGCCGACCGCGGTGCCGATGTTGACCGGACGACGCGTGGAGAGGTCCCAGCCGTAGCACTTCTGGCAGACGCCGTACTTGGACTTGCAGGTGAGCAGCGCGCGGAGCTCGACCTTCTTGAGGCCGTGCTCGACGAGCATCTCGAGGTCGGCCTTGGACTCGACGTAGGCGTCCTTGGCGATAAGAACCTCGCCGGTGGCGGGGTCGCAGATGTCGTTCAGGGCGCAGCGGCCGATGAGGTCGGTGTCGACGTCGGTCTGGCCCGGCTTGATCAGCGGGTAGGTGACGCCCTCGTCGGTGCCGCAGTCCTCCTCGCGGACGATGACGTCCTGGGCCACGTCGACCAGTCGACGGGTCAGGTAGCCGGAGTCGGAGGTGTGCGAGGCCGTGTCGACGAGGCCCTTGCGCGCGCCGTAGGTGGAGATGAAGTACTCCAGCGGCTCGAGGCCCTCGCGGAAGTTGGCCTTGATCGGCAGGTCGATGGTGTCACCGGACATGTCGGCCATGAGGCCTCGCATGCCGGCGAGCTGACGGAGCTGCGTCTTGGAGCCACGGGCGCCGGAGTCGGCCATCATGTAGATGGGGTTGTCCTCGGCGAAGCCGGCGAGCATCTCGGTGGCGAGAAGGTCGGTGCACTCGGTCCACGCGTTGACGACCTCGGTGTGACGCTCCACGTCGGAGAGGAAGCCGTCCTCGTAGTACTCGTTGATCTCGTCGACGCGGCCCTGGGCCTCCTCGAGGATCTGGGGCTTGTCGGCCGGGATCGTGGCGTCCCAGACCGAGACCGTGAGGCCCGCGAGGGTGGCGTAGTGGAAGCCGGTCTCCTTGATGGCGTCGAGGATCGGCTCGACCTCGGCCAGGCTGTAGCGGTCGCAGCAGTCGTTGACCAGCGCGCCGATGTCGCTCTTCACCATCTTGTAGTTGATGAAGGGGTAGTCGGCGGGCAGGCACTGACGGTTGAAGACGATGCGGCCGATCGTGGTCTCGAAGCGGGCGGTGTGCTCGGTGACGTCAAGATCCTCGAACTCGCCGCGGGCGGTCGTGATGCGGAAGAGCTTGCGGTCGCCCTCGACGACGTTGGCGTCGGCGGCGGACACGCGCACCACGACGGGCTGCTGCAGGTCGAGGTCATGGTTCATGTCGATGGCGAGCAGCGCGTCGTCGAAGTCGGCGAAGACCGGCATGTCGTCGCTCTTCTCGCCCTTCTGCGTGGTCAGGTAGTAGGAGCCGAAGACCATGTCCTGGGACGGGACGGTCAGCACCTTGCCCGACGCCGGGGAGCGCAGGTTGTTGGACGAGAGCATGAGGACGCGGGCCTCGGTCTGGGCCTGCGTGGAGAGCGGCACGTGCACCGACATCTGGTCGCCGTCGAAGTCGGCGTTGAAGGGGGCGCACACCAGCGGGTGCAGGTGGATGGCCTTGCCCTCGACGAGGACCGGCTCGAAGGCCTGGATGGAGAGGCGGTGCAGCGTGGGGGCGCGGTTGAGAAGGACCAGGCGATCCTGGATCACCTCGTCGAGGACGTCCCACACAGCCGGGAGCTGGCGGTCGATCGCGCGCTTGGCGCCCTTGATGTTCTCGACCTTACCGAGCTCGACGAGGCGACGCATCACGAACGGCTTGAAGAGCTCGAGCGCCATCTGCGACGGCAGGCCGCACTGGTGCAGCTTGAGCTTGGGGTCGACGACGATGACCGAGCGGCCGGAGTAGTCGACGCGCTTGCCGAGCAGGTTCTGACGGAAGCGGCCCTGCTTGCCCTTGAGGGCCTCGGCGAGCGACTTGAGCGGGCGACCGCCACGACCGGTGACGGGGCGACCGCGACGACCGTTGTCGAAGAGCGCGTCCACGGACTCCTGGAGCATGCGCTTCTCGTTGTTGACGATGATCGCCGGGGCGTCGAGGTCGAGCAGGCGCTTGAGGCGGTTGTTGCGGTTGATCACGCGACGGTAGAGGTCGTTGAGGTCCGACGCGGCGAAGCGGCCGCCGTCGAGCTGCACCATCGGGCGCAGGTCGGGCGGGATGACCGGGATGACGTCGAGGATCATGTTGGCCGGGTCGTTGCCGCCCTTGAGGAAGGCGTCGACGATCTCCAGACGCTTGATGGCCTTCTCGCGCTTCTGCTTCTGGGCGGTGTCGGAGGCGATGACCTCGCGCAGCTCGGCGGCCTCGGACTCGAGGTCGATGCCGCGCAGGAGCTCGCGGACGGCCTCGGCGCCCATGCCGCCCTTGAAGTAGATGCCGTAGTAGCGGCGGAGCTCGGAGAAGAGGCCCTCGTCGGAGATGAGCTCGCGCTCCTCGAGCTGCATGAACTTCTCGTAGGCCTCGGTGCGCAGGCGCTTCTCGTCCTCGTACTCGGCCTCGAGGTCGGCGATGCCGGCGCGGATCTCCTCCTCGGAGAGCGGCTCGATGTCGCCGAACTCGTCCTCGCCGCCCTCGCCCTGCTCGCGCAGGCGGGCGATCTGGTCGTCGCGCTCGGCGTCGAGCTCCTCGAGGTCGGCGTCCAGCTCCTCCTTGAGGTCGGCGGCGTCGGCCTCGCGGGCCTCGGAGTCGACCTTGGTGACGATGTAGCTGGCGAAGTACAGGACCTTCTCGAGGTCCTTGCTCTTGATGTCGAGCAGGCGCGCGAGCGGGAAGCTCGTGGGGCTCTTGAAGTACCAGATGTGGCTCACGGGGGCCGCGAGCTCGATGTGGCCCATGCGCTCGCGGCGCACCTTGGCCGTGGTCACCTCGACGCCGCAGCGCTCGCAGACGATGCCGCGGAAGCGGATGCCCTTGTACTTGCCGCAGGCGCACTCCCAGTCCTTGGTCGGTCCGAAGATCTTCTCGCAGAACAGACCGTCCTTCTCGGGCTTGAGGGTGCGGTAGTTGATGGTCTCGGGCTTCTTGACCTCGCCGTGCGACCAGCTGCGGATGCGGTCGGCGGAGGCAAGGGAGATCTTGATCGCGTCGAAATCGGTGGTGTCGAAGTCTGCCACTGTCGCTACTCCTTATCGCTGGTCGCGTCGCCGACGAGGGCGGGCTCGCCCTCGGCGTCGCTCAGGGTGCGGACGAGGTCGTCGGCGTCGGACATGCCCGCGAAGACGTCCACGGCGTCCTCCGCCTGGGCGGCCTTCTCCTGCTCCGTGCGCTCGGCGCGCTTCTGGTAGGAGATGGGCTCGATGTCCAGGGCAAGGGAGCGGATCTCCTTGACGAGGACCTTGAAGGACTCGGGGATGCCGGCGGACGGCACGTTCTCGCCCTTGACGATGGACTCGTAGGTCTTGACGCGGCCGTTGGTGTCGTCGGACTTGACGGTGAGGATCTCCTGGAGGACGTTGGCCGCGCCGTAGGCGTAGAGGGCCCACACCTCCATCTCGCCGAAGCGCTGGCCGCCGAACTGCGCCTTGCCGCCGAGCGGCTGCTGGGTGACGAGGCTGTAGGGGCCGGTCGAGCGAGCGTGGATCTTGTCGTCGACCATGTGGCCGAGCTTCAGGATGTAGCTCGTGCCCACGGTGATCTGGCTCTTGAAGGGCTCGCCGGTGCGGCCGTCGTAGAGCGTCGTCTTGCCGAGGTCGCTCAGCTGCGGGACGAACTCCTCGCGCATGTGGTCGCCGTAGTCGAGCTTGGCCTTGTTCATCATGTTGATGTTGGTGCGGCGCAGGACCTCCGTGACCTCCTCGTCGGTCGCGCCGTCAAAGACCGGCGTGGCCACGGGGATGGGGCCGGGCACGTAGCGCTCGGAGTTCTCGGACTCGTCGTCCCAGCCGTGGGAGGCGCCCCAGCCGAGGTGGCACTCGAGGAGCTGGCCCACGTTCATACGGGAGGGGACGCCCAGCGGGTCGAGAAGGACGTCGACGGGCGTGCCGTCGGCCATGTAGGGCATGTCCTCGACGGGCAGGACGTTGCAGACGACGCCCTTGTTGCCGTGACGACCGGCGATCTTGTCGCCCTGCTGGATCTTGCGGCGCTGCGCGACGAAGACGCGGACGAGCTCGTTGACACCCGGCGGGAGGTCGTCGCCGGCCTCGCGGGAGAAGCGGACGACGTCGACGACGCGGCCGTAGGCGCCGTGCGGCATCTTGAGGGAGGTGTCGCGCACGTCGTGGGCCTTTGCGCCGAAGATGGCGCGGAGCAGGCGCTCCTCGGCCGTGAGGGCCGTCTCGCCCTTGGGCGTGACCTTGCCGACGAGGATGTCGCCGGGGCCGACCTCGGCGCCGATGCGGATGATGCCGTCATCGTCGAGGTTGGCGAGCATGTCCTCGGAGAGGTTGGGGATCTCGCGGGTGATCTCCTCGGAGCCCAGCTTGGTGTCGCGGGCGTCGATCTCGTGGCGGGAGATGCTCACCGAGGTGAGGAGGTCCTCCTGGACCACGCGCTCGGAGACGATGATGCCGTCCTCGTAGTTGAAGCCCTCCCACGGCATGTAGGCCACGGTGAGGTTGGCGCCGAGGGCGAGCTCGCAGTGGTCGATGGAGGTGCCGTCGGCGAGCGGCTGGCCCGCCTCGACCTTCTCGCCCGCGGTCACGATGGGACGGTGGTTGATGCAGGTGGACTGGTTGGAGCGCTCGTACTTGGGCAGGTCGTAGCGCTCGGAGCCGTACTCGTCGGAGTAGACGACCACGTGGGCGGCGTCGACCTCGGAGACCACGCCGGCGTGCGCGGCGCGGATGAGCTCGCCGGAGTCGAGCGCGGCGCGCTCCTCCATGCCGGTGCCGACGAACGGCGCGTGGGCCTTGATCAGGGGCACGGCCTGGCGCTGCATGTTGGCGCCCATGAGGGTACGCTTGGCGTCGTCGTGCTCGAGGAACGGGATGAGGTTGGCGGCCACGGAGAGCAGCTGGCGCGGGGAGACGTCCATGTAGTCGACGTCCTCGACGGCCACCTGGGCGGGGGCGCCGAAGGAGCCGTCGAAGTCACGCGTACGGGCGATGACGCGCTCGGGACGCGTGACCTTGCCCTTGGAGTCGACCTCGACGAACTCGCCGGTCTTGGGGTCGAACGGCGTGTTGGCCGGCGCGATGTTGTGCGCCTCCTCCTCGTCGGCGGTCATCCAGTCGATCTCGTCGGTGACCTTGCCGTCGACGACGCGGCGATACGGGGCCTCGATGAAGCCGTACTCGTTCACGCGGGCGTAGAGGGCCAGCGAGCCGATGAGGCCGATGTTGGGACCCTCGGGCGTCTCGATCGGGCACATGCGGGAGTAGTGCGAGTTGTGGACGTCGCGCACGGCCGTCGGCACGTTGGTGCGGCGGCTGGAGCCCGACTTGTGGCCGGCGAGGCCGCCCGGGCCGAGCGCCGACAGACGACGCTTGTGCGTGAGGCCGGAGAGGGGGTTGGCCTGGTCCATGAACTGCGAGAGCTGCGAGGAGCCAAAGAACTCCTTGATGGCCGCCACGATCGGGCGGATGTTGATCAGGCTCTGCGGCGTGATGTCGTCGGCGTCCTGGGAGGCCATGCGCTCGCGGACCACGCGCTCCATGCGGCTCATGCCGATACGGAACTGGTTCTGGACGAGCTCGCCGACGGTGCGGACACGGCGGTTGCCAAAGTGGTCGATGTCGTCGACGCGCTTGGACTCGTCGCCGGCGTGCAGGGCCAGCAGGTAGCGGATGGCCTCGACGATGTCCTCGCTCGTGAGGACGCGGCTCTCCTCCTCGGAGGTGAGCTCGAGCTTCTTGTTGATCTTGTAGCGACCAACGCGCGCCAGGTCGTAGCGCTGGTTGTTGAAGTAGAGGCCCTCGAGAAGCAGGCGGCCGGCGTCGGCCGTGGCGGGCTCGCCGGGGCGCTGGCGCTGGTAGATCTCGCGGAGGGCGGCCTCGCGGGTGGTGGAGGCGTCACGCTCGAGGGTGTTGCGTACGACGTCGGAGTCGCCGAGGAGGGCGTAGATCTCGTCGTCGCTCTCGGCGATGCCGAGGGCACGCAGGAACACCATCGCGGACTGACGGCGCTTGCGGTCGATGGAGACCACGAGGTGGCCGCGCTTGTCGACCTCGAACTCGAGCCACGCGCCGCGCGCGGGGATGAACTGGACCTTGTGCACCAGCACGCCGTTGTCCATCTCGGCCGAGAAGTACACGCCCGGGGAGCGGACGAGCTGCGAGACGACGACGCGCTCGGAGCCGTTGATGATGAAGGTGCCGCGGTCGGTCATGAGCGGGAAGTCGCCCATGAAGACCAGCTGCTCCTTCATCTCGCCCGTCTCCTTGTTGACGAAGCGCACGTCAACGAAAAGCGGTGCCTGGTAGGAGATGTCCTTGGCGCAGCACTCGGCGATAGTGTGGGCCGGGTCGCCAAACTGGTGGTCGCCGAAGACGACCTCCATGGTGTGGGCGGAGTTCTCGATCGGCGAGAACTCGGCGAAGGACTCGGCAAGCCCCTCGCCCATGAAGCGCTCGAAGGAGCTCTTCTGAACGTCGATCAGGTTGGGGAGCTCCATCGCAGGAGCGATCTTGCTGAAGGTCTTGCGTCCGGTCGTGCCCTGTGGTTTGGTAAGTGCAGTCTTTGCGGTAGACACCAGGCTTTTCCTCCTTCAAAAGGGTGGAAGGCGGCAATTGTCGCAACGTAATAATCTACCGAAACGACCCTGGCCGGTCAACGAAAACGCTTGACTTGCGCGACGGTTTTTAGTAGCCCGTTCTTCTCGCCCAATCTACCTGCACAAACGTTCTTCTCGGCCACGCATGTTGTGGAGGTTCGGTGACGGTCGACGACCGCTCGTCTAACCACGTCCCGCCCCCGTCCTGAAAATCGGGCCTGCGGCATGCTCCCTCTCTCCTCCGTCCTGAAAATCGGGCCTGCGGCGCGCCTGACGTGCCGCAGCCTTGAATTTCAGGATGCCGGGCGAGAAGGACGTGCCGCAGGCCCGATTTTCAGGACGCGCTGGGCGAGAAGGACCTCGTGCGCAAAGCACGCAAAAAGGGGCCGGACCCGCAGGTCCGACCCCTCGGCAGTGCCTATAACCCTTGAGGCAAGCGAACTTACTTGAGGGTGACGGTGGCGCCGGCCTCCTCGAGCTGCTTCTTGGCGGCCTCGGCGTCCTCCTTCTTGGCGCCCTCGAGGACGGCCTTGGGGGCACCCTCGACGACCTCCTTGGCCTCCTTGAGGCCGAGGTTGGTCAGAGCGCGGACGACCTTGATGACGGCGATCTTGTTGTCGCCGAAGCCCTCGAGCACGACGTCGAAGTTGGTCTTCTCCTCCTCCTCGGCGGCAGCGGCGCCAGCGGCGGGGGCGGCGGCAACGGCGACGGGGGCGGCGGCGGAGACGCCGAAGGTCTCCTCGATGGCCTTGACGAGCTCGGAGGCCTCGAGCAGGGTCATCTCCTTGAGGGCGTCAACGATCTCCTCGGTGGTGAGCTTAGCCATGTTTCAATCCTTTCGGTCCCGCGCGTTCTGCGCGGATTTGCGTGTACGGTGCGGCGGGTGCCGCAGGTGGTGGTGCTAGGCGGCCTGCTTCTGCTCGGCCACGGCGTTGATGCTGCGGGCAAGACCGCCCGGGACCTCGCTGACGCAGACGGCGATGTCGCGCGCGAAGCCGCTGATGAGACCAGCGATCTGAGCCATGAGCTGCTCGCGGTTGGGCAGGTCGGCGTAGGCCTTGGCCTCGTCGGCCGTGAGGGCCTTGCCGTCGGCGATGGCGCCGATGAAGTTCATCTTCTTGAGCTTCTCGGACTGCTCCTTGATCACCTTGGCGGGCTCCACGGGATCCTCGCCATAGAAGACGTAGGCGCAGGTGCCGGCGAGCATGTCGTCGATGTTGGGGAGTCCGGCGTTCTCAAGAGCGATCTTGACGATGTTGTTCTTGTACACCTTCATCTCGGCACCGGCGGCGCGCAGGGCACGGCGGACGTCCTGGGTCTCCTTGACGGAGAGGCCACGGTAGTCGACGACGAAGAGGCCGCTGGCGTTCTCGATGGAGCCGGAGACCTTCTCGAGCATCTCGACGTTGGACTTGGATGGCATGTTGTTACACCTCCTCTTGCTGCGGTCGGGCATGCCGCCGACGGGCGGGCCTTCCGCATGAGAAGACCCCGTTTGGCGTTGCCAAAGCGGGGTCCTCGAGGATGCTTATCTCTGAGACCACCTCGGCAGGCGGGTTTCCCCTTTGAGCCTTGCGGCACCGGCTGTCTTTGGCAGCGGACATGCAGTGAAACGTTCGCGAGACAGGGCGTCTCGCACGCGCCATTGTGTCACGTGGCGAGAAGCCCGTCAAGCTGGCTGAGAAAAACGCGCTACTCGTCCATCAGGTTGCGCGTCTTGGTGGAGTCGACCTTGATGCCAGGGCCCATCGTGGTGGAGACGACGACGGACTTGACATACTTGCCCTTGGCGGAGGACGGCTTCACGCGGAGCAGCTCGTTGATGAGCGCGCCGTAGTTCTCGACGAGCTTCTGGGTGTCGAAGGACACCTTGCCCATCGGGACGTGGCAGATGCCGTAGCGGTCGGCGCGGTACTCGACGCGGCCGGCCTTGAGCTCGCCGACCATCTTGGCGACGTCCATGGTGACGGTGCCGAGCTTGGGGTTGGGCATGAGGCCGCGGGGGCCGAGGATCTTACCGAGGCGGCCGACCTTGCCCATCATGTTGGGCGTGGCGATGGCGGCGTCGAAGTTCAGCTCGCCGGCCTGGACCTGGGCGACCAGGTCGTCGGAGCCCACGACGTCGGCGCCGGCGGCCTCGGCCTCGCGGGCCTTCTCGCCCTCGGCGAAGACGGCGACGCGGACGGACTTGCCGGTGCCGTGGGGCAGGGCAATGGAGCCGCGGACGTTCTGGTCGGCCTTGCGGGTGTCGACGCCCAGGCGGACGTGGACCTCGACGGTCTCGTCAAACTTGGCGGGGGCGAGCTCCTTGGCGAGCTCCATGGCCTCCTTGGGGGTGTAGAGCTTGGTGCTCTCGACCTTGGCCGCGGCGGCCTTGTAGTTCTTACCGTGCTTGGGCATGTTGCGAACCTCCTGTGGTCAGCGGGCTTCTCGCCCTCCCACATCGCGTGCCGAGAGGACCGTTCCCCTCGGCGCTTACGGCATGTTACTCGGCGATGGTGACGCCCATGGAGCGGGCGGTGCCGGCGACGATCTTCTTGGCGGCCTCGATGTCGTTGGCGTTGAGGTCGGGCATCTTGATCTCGGCGATCTTGGTGAGCTGCTCCTGGGAGAGCTGGCCGACCTTGTCGCGCTGGGGGACGCCGGAGCCACCCTTGAGGCCGAGCTCCTTCTTGATGAGCTCAGCGGCGGGCGGGGTCTTGCAGATGAAGTCGAAGGAGCGATCCTCGTAGACCGAGATCTCGACGGGGATGATGTCGCCGGCCTTGTCCTGCGTGGCGGCGTTGAACGCCTGGCAGAACTGCATGATGTTGACCTGGGCGGCACCGAGGGCGGGGCCGACGGGAGGCGCGGGGTTGGCGCCGCCGGCGGGAATCTGGAGCTTGATGAAGTTGACGACCTTCTTCTGAGCCATGGCTCTCCTCCTTGAGAGGTTGTTCGCTTGCTATGTTTGCACCGCGCCCGAGAAGCAATCCTCACCGATACGGGCGGGCGGTGGTTCCCTTCCTTGCGCCTACGCGATCGTGGCGACCTGCTCGAGCGTGAGCTCGACCGGGGTCTCGCGGCCAAAGATCATGAGCATGACCTTGACCTTGCCGGCCTCGGGCATGACCTCGGAGACCTGGCCGTCGAAGTCGGCGAGCGGGCCGGAGACCACGCGCACGGACTGGCCGACCTCGATCGAGGTGGAGGTGCGCTTGGGGGCCACCGGGGTGGTGCCGCGGGCGCCCGTGCGGCGCATGATCTTGTCGAACTCGCTGCGACGCAGCGGGGACGGCTTGCCGTCGGGGCCCACGAAGCCCGTCACGCCCGGCGTGTTGCGGACGAACGACCAGGTGTCGTCGTTGCCCTCCATGCGGACGAGGACGTAGCTCGGCAGGACCTTGGACTCCTTGGTCTCGCGCTTACCGCCCTCCTTGATCTCGGTGACCTCCTCCGTGGGGATCTGGATGTCCACGATCTGGTCGCCGAGGCCATAGGTCTCGATGCGGTGCTCGAGGTCGGCCTTGACCTTGTTCTCGTAGCCCGAGTAGGTGTGAATCACGTACCAGCGCTTAGCCATGTCTATCCCCTCAGACCGGTGTAGCCGACGAGCGCGGCGACGATGCCGGAGTCGACAAGCCAGATGACGATGCCAAAGACGATCAGCATGGCGACGATGGCGACCGAGTAGCTCTTGAGCTCCTCGGGAGACGGCCACACGACGCGGCGCATCTCGGAGCGGACGTCACCGAGATAGTTGAGGAGCCGACGGAAGATGCCGGGCTTCTTGTCGGCCTTCTTCTTCTCGGGCTTGGTCACCGGCTTCTTCTCCGCCTTGGCGACGGCCTTGGCGGGCTGGGAGCCGGTCGTGGCCGCCTGGGCCGCCTCGACGCGGGCACGCTCCTCGGCGCGCGCCTTGCGAGCGCTCCTCTTGTTGCGGTCCTTGTTCGCCATCGACTCTCCCTAGAGAACGTGCCTTACATGGAAACCGGCTAACCCCGAAGGGAAAGCCGGTGGTGAGATCTGGCAGGCCAGGAAGGACTCGAACCCTCAACAAACGGTTTTGGAGACCGCCGCTCTACCATTGGAGCTACTGGCCTGTTTGGAAAGCCCACCTGCTAGCGGGTCTCCCTGTGCAGCGTGTGCTTGTGGCACCACGGGCAGTACTTCTTCAACTCCATGCGATCGGGGTTGTTGGACTTGTTCTTGTCCGTGGTGTAGTTGCGGCGCTTGCACTCAGTGCACGCGAGGGTAACCAGAGTACGCATTGATCCTCCTGAAAGTACTACTCGTTGGAGGGAGTTTCCCTCGAACGTGACGTGCGGTGGTATACGCTACCATCCACCTCTCGGTTTTGTCAAGGCAGCGTTCTTCTCGTCTCGTCAATCACAAAATGCACAGAGCCGAGAAGAACGACGCCTCGGAGCAGAAAGGGCCCGGCACGCAGGGTGCCGGGCCCCAGGCTTCGAGTGAGCGGTGACTACTCGATGATGGTGGAGATACGGCCGTCGCCGACGGTGTGGCCGCCCTCACGGATGGCGAACTTGTCGCCCTGCTCCATGGCGATGGAGTGGATGAGCTTGCACTTCACGGTCACGTGGTCGCCCGGCATGGCCATCTCGACCTTGGTGCCGTTGGAGTCGGTGAGCTCGGAGATGTCGCCGGTGATGTCCGTGGTGCGGAAGTAGAACTGCGGACGGTAGCCGGCGAAGAACGGCGTGTGGCGGCCGCCCTCCTCCTTGGTGAGGACGTAGATCTCACCGGTGAACTCAGAGTGCGGGGTGACGGAGCCGGGCTTGCAGATGACCTGGCCGCGCTCGATGTCCTCGCGCTTGATGCCACGCAGGAGGATGCCCACGTTGTCGCCAGCCTCGCAGAAGTCCATCGTCTTGCGGAACATCTCGATGCCGGTGGCGACGGAGGACTGCTTCTCGCGGATGCCGATGATCTCGACCGGCTCGTTGAGCTTGAGCTCGCCGCGCTCGACACGGCCGGTGGCGACGGTGCCGCGGCCGGAGATGGTCATGACGTCCTCGATGGCCATCAGGAACGGCTTGTCGTTGTCACGCGGCGGGGTGGGGATGTAGGAGTCGACGGTGTGCATGAGCTCGCGCACGGACTCGACCCACTTCTCCTCGCCGTTGAGGGCGCCGAGGGCGGAGCCGCGGATGATCGGCAGGTCGTCACCGGGGAAGTCGTACTCGGTCAGGAGGTCACGGGTCTCCATCTCGACGAGGTCGATGAGCTCCTCGTCGTCGACCATGTCGCACTTGTTCAGGAACACGACGATGTAGGGCACGCCGACCTGACGGGCGAGCAGGATGTGCTCGCGGGTCTGGGCCATGGGGCCGTCGGTGGCGGCGATGACGAGGATGGCACCGTCCATCTGAGCCGCGCCGGAGATCATGTTCTTGATGTAGTCAGCGTGACCCGGGCAGTCGACGTGGGCGTAGTGGCGCTCCCAGGTCTCGTACTCGATGTGGGCAACGTTGATGGTGATGCCGCGCTGGCGCTCCTCGGGGGCCTTGTCGATGTTCTCGAAGGCGGTGAAGTCAGCCTTGCAGCCCTCGGTCTCGGAGAGGACCTTGGTGATGGCCGCGGTCAGGGTGGTCTTGCCGTGGTCGACGTGACCGATGGTACCGATGTTTACGTGGGGCTTGGAACGATCGAACTTCTCCTTGGCCATTGCCATCCTCCTTCTGGAACCGACCTTACGGCCAATCCAAACAAACTACGTACTTATGCCAAGCGGCGCCGAGGCGCCGCCATGGGACTCTGGTACCGGTGACTGGACTCGAACCAGTGACATCGCGGGTATGAGCCGCGTGCTCTAACCAACTGAGCTACACCGGCAGGTGCGTGCGCTGAAAGGCGGAAGTGGAGCCCGCGACCGGATTTGAACCGGTGACCTCTTCGTTACCAACGAAGTGCTCTACCGACTGAGCTACACGGGCGAATGGTGGGGATGCTTGGACTCGAACCAAGGAACCCAGAGGGAGCGGATTTACAGTCCGCCGCAGTTGCCGCTGTGCCACATCCCCATTCCGTTTTCAGCCGCCCGCGAGGCGCTTTCTCCCCCGCAAGCGGAAGATAGATTACGACGCGGGAAAAAACTTGTCAACGTATACCCCGCAGCCGGGCGTATCCATTGTCACGAGGCGTACACATCCGCAGGTCAGCGTAGTTGCTGCTTGCCCGTCAGCCACGTGCGAGCGGATACGTCATGCCAAGCGCCTCGTAAAGGTCGGCAAAGCCGAGCCCCTTGCGGTCGCGGCGGCGATACCACGTTGCGTAGGTGTTCCAATCCGGCACCAGAACGTGGTTGCAGAGAAGGACCCACACTGGGATGAAGACGATGAAGGCAAGGGCGGCAATCGCGGCCCATACGGTCGCCCGAAGATCCGCCGCCATCTCAAGCGGCAGCGCCAGCACGATGCCGAGCGCCACCAACGCAACGACCACATAGCCCACCATCCCGAGCAGCTGCAGTCTCTTTGCGCTCTGGTAGCCGTCGAGGATGCGCCTCTGCAGCGGCTCGTGCACCCCGACGAACGTCTTGGACGCGTACGAAAGCATCTCGTTGCGCTCTATGGCTGAGACGGCCACCCCAGCCGCCGTGACAACTTCAGAGAACCCGTCCGGCGTACGCAGCGGGGCATCTGAAGCCCACTCGCTGAAATCGTCTGCCATCCCGTCCCTCCCTCTAAGGATATGGGCCGCGACCGTGAAGTCGCGGCCCCTGAGCCCCTGGAGCCGGCAGAGGGAGTCGAACCCCCAACCCACGGTTTACAAAACCGTTGCTCTGCCATTGAGCCATGCCGGCGTGTTCGTCCATCATAGCGGGTCGGCCGCGCCCCCGCCAGCTACGCAAACTTGCCTAAAAGGGGTCTGACCCCTTTTAGGCATCTCGGCCGCGCAGGAGGCGCCAGAGCTTCTCGCGCGCCGCCGGGTCGATGCGATCCTCCAGGCGCATGTGCTGGGTCTGGCGCTCGGCGTTGGCCTGGCGGTACTCGACGTCCAGCGCGTCCATGTTGGTCACGAGCACGTCGCTCGAGACGCGCGTCACGGGGATGCCGCCCACCGTAGCCCTGATGGTGTTGTCCGAGGTAACCACCGTCACGGCCTGCGGGGCGAGGCGCGCCTCGGTGACCAGGCGCTCGATCACGGTGTCGGCAGACTCACCGGCGGGCGAGAAGACCAGGCGCACGCCGGCCTTGGAGAGGTCGGGGCGCTCCGGTGAGACGTTGCCCGCCGCGTCGAAGACGATCACGGGCTCGTAGCGGCCCTTCGCATAGGCGGCCACGTCGGCGACGAGCAGGTCGCGCGCCTGCTCGAAGGGGTCGCCGTCGGCGGTCTCGTCCATGCGGGCGAGGTAGCGGGCGGACTTGTAGATGACGTTGTAGCCGTCCACCACGAGCAGCTCGCGCGGGGCGGCCGCCCTAGGCATCGGCCTCGCCGCCACACTCGACGCGCCGCAGCCACTCGTAGCAGAGCACGGTCGTGGCCTGGGCCACGTTAAGCGACTCCACGCGCCCGCGCTGCGGCAGACGACAGGAGAAGTCGCACTTCTCGGCCACCAGGCGCGAGATGCCCTCGCCCTCCGAGCCCATCACGAGCGCCAGGCGCCCGCCCATGGGGGCGTGCCAGACGTCCTCGCCCGCATGCTCGGTGGCCGCACAGGCCCAGAAGCCGGCGGCCTTGAGCTCGTCAAGGGCGCGTGCGAGGTTGGGGACCTGCGCGATGGGCAGGTGCATGACGGCGCCGGCGGAGGTCTTGTACGCGCCCACGCCCACCGAGGCGGCCCGGGCCTTGGCCACGACCACGCCGGCCGCGCCCACGACCTCGGCCGTGCGCACGATGGCACCGAAGTTGCCCTGGTCAGTCACGTGGTCGAGCACGACGATGAGCGCCGGGCCCTCCCCTGCCGCCGCGATCACGTCCGCGAGCTCGGCGTAGGCGAAGGGTCGCGTGCGCACGACGACGCCCTGGTGGGCGCCGTGGCTGGAGAGCGCGTCCAGGCGGGCGCGCGGTACGCGCTCCACCGGCACGCCGGCCTCGTCGAGCCGGGCGGCTATTCTCTCGAGCGCCTGGTCGCGCTCCCCGGAGCGCTCCTGCACGAGCGCCGAGCGCAGCGGCATCCCACAGGCCAGCGCCTCCTCCACGGCACGACGCCCCTCGATGAGGTCCGTGCGGTCGCGCTGCTCGCGGCGCGTAGCGCCCGGACGGCCGGCGGGCGGGCGGTTCTTCTCGCCGCGAGGACCCTTGCCCTGGACCGGGCGGAAGGGACGGCCCCCCTTGCCCTTGCCGCCCCGGACGTCACGCCCCGGTGTACGAGACTGGTTCTTTGCCATGGTCGCCTACTCCTTCTGGACTCCCGCAGGAACGACTGGTGAGCCTGAGCCTGGGCCGGATCCGTCACCCGGCGCGTCGATATTTCAGACCTCTTCCGACCCCGCGCGTTTCTGCCAAGCCAAGAGAGATCAGCTGCTTGAGGATGTTCGTGAGCTTGGATCTGCTAAAGCTCACGTGCTGTTCCAGCTCTCCGGCAGGCATGAGGCGCACGGGGCTAAGCAAGTCGTACACGAGCCGCTGGTCCTCAGTCAAGTTGGTGTCTTCTCTCACGAGGGGAAGGATAACCGTTATCGAGTTCTCCGTAATAACGAACTCGGGCTTTGCCGCGCTGCCCTCGTATGCTTCCTTGATTCGGATTACCCCCGTGCCGAATGCCTCGATGATGCCTAGGCGATAGAACACGTTGGCCAAGATGGGATTGCGCATAACGGAAACCCTGCCGGAGAGATACTCCTCCTCGGATATGCCCGTTGGAAGGCCCCCAGGGGAAGAGACCTCTACGCGGTCTGGATGCATGGATACGCGCACTCGCGCCGCGACGTCCCACGTCCTATGAACAACAGCATTTGCGAGGGTTTCACGGAAGGCGCTGACGGGTATGGCCTCCACCGCAATGCGATGGACGTCCTTCACCAGCTCATAGCAGTACGTATCCTTGAAGAGCCGGACCACCTCGTCAAACTCGGCAAGCGCCGACGCGCCCTCATAGGTAGCCCGCTTGAGTATTACGCTGACGCTCTCGCCAAAGCGCGCGACGTCGATTCCGGGAAACGTACTTTGATCGGCCAGGATTGCTGCAGCGTTGTTGTAGCCGTTCTTCGGCGAGAGCAGCTCCAGTGTTTTAAGGGTGTCGGTGTTGAACTCCTCAAGGCCCAGCTCAGCTTGCAACGCCACCTCAAGGCACGTGAACGTAAGGCCCTGATTCTCTGCCGGCAGCTGCTCGAAATGCAGGTTGCTGCCGGCGAGCGTGAGGCGTGTAAGCTCGACGCGATCCACCTCGACCGTCGCGCTGTCCGCGCGCTTGTAAGCCTTCGCACGATAGAGGTAGGGCGTCGCCGCCCCCGGCATGACTTTGAGTTCGACTGTCGAAGTTGCCTCGTGCGTCGTAAGGGCGAACTCCGGGACAGGAGAAATCGAGTCGTTGATGCGATTCTCTATATCCAGACACGCCTGCACGGGATCTTGCAGGCCCACTGCTGCCCCATCGTCGGCAACGCCAAAGAAGATCGTTCCGCCTTCATAGTTGGCAAAAGCCGAGACGGTCTTGAGAAACGGGCCGCTGACAGACGCTTTGAACTCAACTGTCTTGGATTCGCGCACGCTACGTCCCTTCTTTCGACCTGGCTAACTTTCTCGTATAGTATACGCAAAAAAGTACGAGCAAAAGTTTGCTCGTACTTTTGCTCGTACAATGTGGAGCTACACCTGAGAAGTGCCTCAACTCCTTTAGCGACGATGCGTTCGCCACCATTCCTCTCGCTGCTTCCTTTGACAAAGCGCCATAACTCCAGTCTCCCAATACAAGCCAAAGGCGCACTGCCCAAACTCGTGCATGCTCATCCAGCAAGCAAGAATGAGCGACCAGTTCGACAAGAACAGTACGTACTTCTCGAAGCTCTGTTTATATTCGTTCTCAGAGCAGTGAAAGTCCTTTGACACCATGAACAAGGTATCGTCCATGCGGCATTGCCCGTCTCGGGCATCAAAGAAGAACCGTAGATTCTGACCGCCGTCGAAGTAAAACACGAAGGCCTTGTGAGCCGGGACCACTGGATTGTAACCACGAATGAACTTGAACGATGATTGCAGGCTGGAAATAGCGTCCGGAGAGAACAGCGCCTGGGCCGCTTTCCAGCTTGTCGAGTAGAACAAATCGTTGAAGTACGGCGTTCCGACCACGATATTCTGCCTATATCCCGACTCCGAGCAGGTGTGCCGCGCCAAGTGGGCACCTATCATCTGCCAGATCTCGTCAACGTAGACACCCCGCAGAAGGTCCTCAAGGTAGCTGTTGACATACTCCCGCATCCTGGATCGGTCGGTCATGCAGAAAAAGCGAACGTCCTCGTCCACGTAGTCCATCATGGCAAGGAAATCTCCCAGGAACGGACCATACACCGCGCTGGAAGGCGACTCACAGAAAGCGTTCTGAGGCGATGGATAGTCCCCTGCGTGATAGTCATAGAACTCTGCCATTCCTGACAACACGCCGATTCCCCCACATAATGGCCTTAGGAGATACCTCGCGCACTCATCGTAGCCCGGCTCCATCTTATACGCGCTGCCCAACAAAACCTTAGATGGCTCATTCATCTTGCCGTCCTTCCTGTTGTCGTAATCCGAAGGGGCATCCTTACAAGCAAGTGAATCAATCAAATGGGCTGTCGCCATATTTGAAGGTGAGGATTACGGCTTACGATATCCTGTATGTTCAAGTTCAAGGCATCCCAACGGCACTCGCTGAACATCTCGTATGCAAGAAGTCTAGAGCCGGTGAGCCCGACGGGATAATCAAACTTCTCGTTTAACTTGAACCTCTTCCCGTTGCATTGTTTAAACATCCAGGCACAGCAGCTTTCTCCTGCCCACGTAAAGTTCTCTGGCAAATTGAAGATATCGTTCATAGAGAAGCGAGCACCTGAGCAGCCCGCAAACATCTTGCAACAAAACTCATCTCCTGCACTTGTAATTCCAGTCGGAATATTGAATTTATTATTCATTGAGAAATTTGGGCCTCGATTCCACGAAAACATTCCGCTACAGAAGCCGTTTCCGACATAACCGGAGATGTGTTGTGGGAGATTAAAAATTTCGTTCATTTCGAAGCGATACCCATCTCCACCGGAAGTCAAAAACATGTCCGCGCAAAAGTTGTCCTCCACTGTTACCAAACCTTGTGGAAGGTTGAACGCTTTGCCCATGGTTAAACCTAGACCATGCTCTTCAAACATTTCCTGGCAAAAGGAGCTCCCTGCGGAAGTAATGTTTTGAGGAATGGTGAACACATCGTTCATAGAAAACGAAGGGGCGTTGCAGCACATAAACATCTTGCAACAAAACGCTTTTCCGACAGTACGAAGGTTCCGAGGAAGCTGAAACGATTCTCCCATAGCGAACGTTGGACCGTTATCCCATGCGAACATTTTGAAGCAGAAGAAGTCTCCCGCCCGCTCTTTGTGGCTTGAAATGGTAAAGCTCGGCCCCATCGTAATATTCTTGCAGTTAGTAAACATGCTGGCGCAAGCACCCTCAAGCTCAATATTAATCGCGCGATCATCCAGAATACCGTCGACCTCAATGAGCTTATCTACTCCCTGCGGAGGACGAAGCCCCATTTCCCCCACCCGAAGCAACCCTCCGTCGGGATACCCAAACGCCTGCAGCCAGCCCGGAGCATCTCCAGCAGTCTCGCCGACCTGTTCGATAGGGGAAAGAGCAATTTCATAAGTTCCTGGAACAGCATAGCTATGAACAAGGTCACCTGAGGAGACGTCTCCTCCCCAGGCCGACGAAACTCCCGATGCACATCCTCTGGCTCCATCGCCCCAGTCGATATTCCATCGAAAAGGGACGCCACCACAGCTGCCCCCACAAGCTGGAATCAAAAACTCACCCTCATCGCCCTCCTCAAAACGGACCGTCAGCCGAAGCTCCGGCCTGCTGTCAGAGGTCGCCTTCTTTGGCATCGGTTTCGCCGCCCTTTGACCTAATCCCCAGAACCAGCCCATACTCACTCCCATCAATCCTGCGCTAAGACTTTCTTAGCCGAACGTCCGCCTCCCTGACCAAAACGTGCTGGTAGCCAAAACTGTCAAGCAACCTCCTCATACCGCTTACTGCGATGCCCGACTCTCCCAAGTGCATTACTTGGACCTCTTTCAGCACATCCGAGAAAGCCCGCCCGAGCGAAAGCTCGTAGTACGGGACGAGTGTTCCGGACGAACTCAGCCGCCAGCCTTGCCTTACTTCTGCCTTCGAGTCATCCCCACAACCTTCCAGGCCATCTATGGGGAGCTGGCAAAGACGAATCACGAAGCGATACTCCCGCTCATATGAGAACTCGGGACGCTTGATAAACGGGGCCAACGCGCTGATTTGTTCCCAGTGGTCACCCCGCGCGACCTCTCCCGCAATTACGCGATCGAGCAAGCTTGAACGACGCTCGCAAATGACGCTACGCTCTACAAGATGATTCAAAATAAGGCGCTTGATTTGCTCACCTTGATCATTCTCGGCATAACAAACCCAACCCGAACGGCTGTCGAAATAGACCTCTGATTCCAAGAAAGATGAGGCTAGGTCCTGGAGCTCCTGAGTAAGTAACTCCGCGTCAAAGCCCAGCGCATAGCCCGTCTCGCCGTTTCTGCACGCATAGCAAGACCACATGGCTAGGTTATCCGCTTCAGCACAAGTGCTGAACGAGTAATACCGGGCGGGCACACTAAAGGTGAGCTCCTCGCTAATTGGAGACTCGCACTCATAGGGGTTCGCCTGACTCGTTATTTTTCGATTAACCTGCTCTTCCGGAATGCCCGCCTCAAGGCACACCTCCGCCCACGCCTCATCGTAGAGACGGTGACAGTACGCAATCTCCTCGGGATCATTCATAAACTCGCAGTCGGAGAACCAGAGCGCTTTGTTCCGCAAGATACTCAGCACTGCCTCAGGAGAGGTGTAGTGGTAGACGAGACCCATGCTGAGCTCCCTTGATCTAGGAGAAAGCAGTTGTCTTCCCTGTAAATGGAAGACAACCCCCACTATAGTGGGGGTTGGTAAGTCTTTCAACTGTATTGCTGTTAATCAGCTGTTATCTGGAAAGCTCCCGCATGCCGACACGTCCCTCTTGAGAAGTACTTGCAATCTACTCCTTGCGGTGCAGGCGGGCGCCGGCGGCGGTGTCCTCGACCACGAGGCCGAGCGCGCCGATGCCGTCACGGATGGCGTCCGCGACGCCCCAGTTCTTCTCGGCACGCGCGGCCTGGCGGGCGGCAAGAAGGGCCTCGGCCGCCTCCGCGGCGGAGTCGCCCTCGTAGCCGGCCTGCTCGCGCGCAAGATCCACGAGGCCGGAGGGCAGGTCGTCGTCGCCGGCGGAGCGCGAGAGGCTGATGCCCATGACGTCGGCCAGCTCGGAGAGCATGTCGGCAGCGCGCAGGCAGACGGCCGTGGAGGTGTCGTCGGCAGCCTCCGCCAGGTAGGTGTTGGCCGCGGTCACGAGCGAGAAGATCGCGGCGAGGCCACCGGCGGTATTGAAGTCGTCGTCCATCTGGCGGCAGAACTCCTCGCGCGCGGCGTCGATCTGCGCGCCGAGGGTGCGGTCGGCGTCGTTGAGCTCGCCGTCCTGCGGGGAGCGCTCGGCGGCCCAGCGCAGGTTGCGCACGCAGGTCTGCAGGCGCTCGAGCGTGCCAGCCACGCCCTCGAGGCGCTCGAAGGAGAAGTCGAGCGGCGCGCGGTAGTGGGTCTGCAGCATGAGCAGGCGCACGGCGTCGGCGGGGTACTTGTCGAGCACCTCCTTGAGCGTGTAGAAGTTGCCGAGGCTCTTGGACATCTTCTCGCCGTCGACGCGGAGCATGCCGGTGTGCATCCACGTGTTGGCGAGCGCGGAGTCCCAGGCGCACATGGCCTGGGCGGTCTCGTTCTCATGGTGCGGGAAGATCAGGTCGGCGCCGCCGCCGTGGATGTCGATCGGAGTGCCCAGGTAGCGGTGGATCATCGCGCAGCACTCGGTGTGCCAGCCGGGACGGCCGTCGCCCCACGGGGAGGGCCAGCTGGGCTCGCCGGGCTTGGCGGCCTTCCAGAGGGCAAAGTCGAAGGGGTCGCGCTTCTCGTCGTTGACCTCCACGCGCTCGCCGGCGCGCATCTGATCCAGGCTGCGCCCGGAGAGGATGCCGTAGTTGTGGTCGGCGCGGACGGAGAAGTAGACGTCGCCGGAAGGCACGGGGTAGGCCACGCCGCGCTCGATGAGCAGGGAGATCATCTCCTGCATGGCCTCGATCTCGTGCGTGGCGCGCGGGCGGATGTCCGGGTCGAGCACGCCAAATCGATGCATCTGCTCAATAAAGGCGGCTGAGCACTCCTCGGCGACCTCGGCGGCGGTGCGCCCGGTCTCGTTGGCGCGGTTGATGATCTTGTCGTCCACGTCGGTGAGGTTCTGGGCAAAGGTGACTTGGTAGCCCTTGTACATGAGGTAGCGACGAATCACGTCGAACGCGAGGAAGGTCCGCGCGTTGCCGATGTGGATCTGGTCGTAGACGGTGGGGCCGCAGACGTACATGCGAATCTTGCCGGGCTCGATGGGGACGAGCTCCTCTTTCTTGTGCGTCTGGCTGTTGTAGACGAGCATGGTCGCTCCTTGGTGGTTGGTGTTCTTGCGTTGGACCAGTATAGCGCCGGCGGACGAGAAGGGCCGCTATTCGATGCGCTCGAGCAGGGCGACGGCCCAGGCGGCGATGCCCTCCTCGCGGCCCACGAAGCCGAGGCGCTCGGTCGTGGTTGCCTTCACGCCCACGGCGTCCGTGGGCACGCCGAGCGCAGCGGCCATGTTGGCGCGCATCTCGTCGCGGTAGGGCGCGAGCTTGGGGGCCTGCGCGGCGATGGTGCAGTCGACGTCGACGACGCGCCAGCCGAGCTCGCGGGTAAGCTCGGCCACGTGGCGCATCAGGACCAGCGAGTCCGCGCCCTCGTAGGCGGGGTCGGTGTCCGGGAAGAGCTTGCCGATGTCGCCGGCGCGCAGCGCGCCGAGCACGGCGTCCATGAGGGCGTGCGCGAGCACGTCCGCGTCGGAGTGGCCGGCCAGCCCGCGCTCGCACGGCACGTCCACGCCGCCCAGTATCAGGCGCCTGCCGTCGGCGAACGCGTGCACGTCAAACCCGTGTCCGATGCGAAGCATGTCGGGACCTCCTGTCGCGAGCGGGTGGGGCGGGCTGGGGCGGCGGCCAAGGCCCGCCGCGAGTTCCGCAGCCGCGCCCTACGCGGCGAGGACTGTCCGAGCGCCGGGCCTTGGCCGCCGCCCCGGCCGGTCAGGTAAGCAGGCGCCGCTCGAGGGTGGCCTCGGCGAGGGCGAGGTCCTCGGGCAGCGTGATCTTGATGTTGTCGCGCGTGGACTCGACCACGCGGACGCGACCGCCCAGCCGCTCGACCAGCGAGGCGTCGTCGGTGCCCTGGTAGCCCTCGCGCTCGGCGGCCTTGTGGGCGGCGAGCAGGGAGCGGCGGCGGAAGACCTGCGGGGTCTGCGCGGCCCAGTAGAACGAGCGGTCCGGCGTGGCCACGATCGTGGCGCCCTCGACGAGCTTGAGCGTGTCGACCGAGCGGATGGCGAGGATGGCGCCAGCCAGCGCCTCGTCGGCGCGCACCGCCGCCACGGCCGCCTCGATCTGCTCGACCTCGATGAGCGGACGAGCCGCGTCGTGGATCGCAACGAGCGGGAGGTCGCGGGGGCTGGCGTCCAGGCCCGAGCGGACCGACGCCTGCCGGGTCTCGCCCGAGGGGGCGAGCTCGACCGGCTTTGCCAGGGAGAGCCGCGAGAGCACGTCCTTCTCGACCTGGGCGGCGTGGTCCGGCGCGCACACCACCACGATCCGCGCCACGGAGGGGGCGCGGTCGAAGGCCATGATCGACCAGCTCATGAGCGGAAGGCCGCACAGGTCCACGAACTGCTTCCCGCGCGGGTCGCCAAAGCGCTCGCCGGACCCACCGGCGACGATGACCGCGCAGGTGTCGGCGCCGGACGCGGCCACGCCCGGTCGCGCGGCGCAGGGCGCCGGGGCGGGGGTGCCCATCACTCCCCCTTGTCCCACATGCGATGGAGGCTGTTGGCGAGCACGCCCGGGTTCTTGACGCCGATCTCGCCGAGACGCGACGGGTCGTCGTCCACGGCCTCGAGGACCTCCTGGAGCGAGCCGTACTCGTCGACGATCTTGTCGGCCATGCCGTCGCGCACGACGGGCACGCGCGAGAGCGTGCGGAGGCCGAGCGGGGTCATGATGGAGTCCTCGCCGCGGTCGTCTGTGTAGCCAAGGATCCTGGCGACGAGCTTGGCAGAGCGCAGCTGCGTGTTCACGGTGTCGTGCAGACGGCTGCGGATGCCGCGGGCGGTCTCCTCGGAGGAGTCGGCGGCGTAGTCGCGGATCATGAGCGTGTAGGCCTCGTCGGTGCCCGCCAGGTACTCCTCGCGCTGCATCTGGGCGATCTTGCCCTCGCGGCCGAGCTGGGCGATGCAGGCGTCAAGCTCCTCGCCGGCCGACTGCAGCACCTCGAAGAGATAGAAGATGCTCGTGAGGTCCCCGAGCGTGACGCAGTTGTCCAGCTCGAGGCTCGTGAGGCGCAGCAGGCTCCGGTCGAGCTGGTTGCGCGTGTTCTGCATGGCGACGGTGAGCTGGTTCACGGTGGAGAGCAGGTCGCTCACGCTCTTGAGCTCGTAGCCCCGGCCGTCCACGTAGACGTTGACCACGGAGCGCCGCGCAGAGACGGAGATGACCATCGCCTTGGTGAGCAGGCTCATCCGCGCCGCCGTGCGGTGGCGCGTGCCGGTCTCGGAGGTAGGCAGCGACGGGTCGGGGTTGAGGTGGTAGTTGGCGCGCAGGATCTTGGTGAGGTCGCGGTCGATCACCACGGCGCCGTCCATCTTGCAGAGCTCGAAGAGGCGGTTGGCCGTGAACGAGACCTCCAGCTTGAACCCGTCGTCGCCGGCGGCGAGGACGTTCTCGGTGTCGCCGACGCAGATGAGGGCGCCGAGGTGCCCGGCGAGGATCATGTCGAGCGCGGTGCGCAGCGGCGTGCCGGGCGCGGTCTTCCTGATCGCGTCCTCGAAGCGCTGCTCGCGCGCGGTCGTGGGGTCGAGCTGGGTGGCTTCCACGGGCGCCCCTCTCCTCGGTGTCGGTCGAATACGAGTATAGCGCCGTCCGCGCGGCGCTCGGCCCCCTTACTCCCCCGCGCTCAGCAGACCACCGGCACCGGAGGCGCCACGTGAGGGCTCGGGCGGCGGGGCGAGAAGGTCAGGCGAGCTCATGGTCTCGCGGCGACGCGGCGCGGGAATCTCGCCGGTCGTGTGCTCGAAGACGAGCGCGCCGTCCTTCTCGTCCACGCGGATGATCTCGCCGGGGTGCCACAGGCCCTGCAGCAGCTCCTCGGAGAGCGGGTCCTCGATGAGCGTCTGGATGGCGCGGCGCAGCGGGCGGGCGCCGTAGACGGGATCGGCGCCCCTCTTGGCGACGAGGTCGCGCGCGGCGTCGGTGAGCTCGATGGACATACCCTCGGCCACGAGGCGGTCGCGCAGGTCGGCGACCATGAGCTCCACGATGCTGCGGAGCTGCTCGGAGGTGAGCGACTTGAAGACCACGACCTCGTCCACGCGGTTCAGGAACTCGGGACGGAAGTGCTTCTTGAGCTCGGACATGACGCGGCTCTCGATCTCCTGGTCGGAGAGGCCGCTCGCGCCCTGGGCCGAGAAGCCCATGGTGGAGGTCTGGGCGATGTCACGGGCGCCGATGTTGGACGTCATGATGATGACGGTGTTGGAGAAGTCGACGTGGCGACCCTGGCCGTCGGTGAGGCGACCTTCCTCCAGGATCTGGAGCAGGACGTTGAAGACGTCGGGGTGCGCCTTCTCCACCTCGTCGAAGAGGACGACCGAGTACGGGCGCCGGCGGACGGCCTTGGTGAGCTCGCCGCCCTCGTCGTAGCCCACGTAGCCCGGGGGCGCGCCGACGAGCTTGGAGACGGTGTGCTTCTCCATGAACTCGGACATGTCGAAGGAGATGAGCGCCTCCTCGGAACCAAAGAGGAACTCGGCGAGCGCCTTGGCGAGCTCGGTCTTGCCCACGCCCGAGGGGCCGAGGAAGATGAACGAGCCGCCGGGGCGACGCGGGTCCTTGAGCGGGCTGCGGCTGCGCCGGATGGCCTTGGCGACCTTGGTGACCGCCTCGTCCTGGCCGACGACGCGCTGGTGGAGCACGTCCTCGGAGCGCAGGAGCTTGGACGCCTCGGCCTCGGTGAGGTTGGAGACGGGCACGCCGGTCATGGCCGAGACCACGTCGGCGATGTCCTGCTCGTCCACGGTGACCACGTTGGCCGCGAGCTCCTCGCGCCAGGCGTGCTCGAGCTCGTCGCGGCGGGTGACGAGGGACTTCTCCTCGTCGCGCAGGCGCGCGGCGTCCTCGAACTCCTGGGCGGCCGCGGCAGCCGACTTCTCCTCGCGGACGCGGGCGAGGTCGGCGTCCACCTGGGCGATCTCGGGCGGGAGCGCCATCTTGTGGACGCGCGTGCGCGCGCCGGCCTCGTCGAGCACGTCGATGGCCTTGTCGGGTAGGAAACGGTCCTGCACGTAGCGGCTCGAGAGGGTGACGGCGGCATGGATGGCGGCATCGGTGTAGCGGACGTGATGGTGCTGCTCGTAGCGGTCCTTGAGGCCCTCGATGATGCTGACGGCGTCCTCGGGGCTCGGCTCGCCGATGTTGACCGGCTGGAAGCGGCGCTCGAAGGCGGAGTCCTTCTCGACGTGCTTGCGGTACTCCTCCGCCGTGGTGGCGCCGATGACCTGGATCTCGCCGCGAGAGAGCGGCGGCTTGAGGATCGAGGCCGCGTCGATGGAGCCCTCCGCGGAGCCGGCGCCGATGACGGTGTGGATCTCATCGATGAACAGGATGTCCTCGTCGGAGGCCTCGAGCTCCGAGACGACCTTCTTCATGCGCTCCTCGAACTCGCCGCGGTACTTGGACCCGGCGACGAGGCTCGCCAGGTCGAGCGTCCAAATCTGCTTGCCGCGCAGGATGTCCGGCACGTTGCCCGAGGCGATGAGCTGGGCGAGGCCCTCGACGATGGCGGTCTTGCCCACGCCGGGGTCGCCCAGGATGAGCGGGTTGTTCTTCTGGCGGCGGGCGAGGACCTGCATGACGCGCTCGATCTCGCGGTCGCGGCCGATCACGGGGTCCAGCTTGCCGTCGGAGGCGAGCTTGGTGAGGTTGCGACCGTACTGCTCGAGGACCGAGCCCTCCTCGCCCTGCGGGGAGGGGCCGCCGAACCCGGCCATGCGCACGTCGGCCGTGGCGGGGCCGGGGGCCGCCTCGGGGGTCTTGCCGGAGAGCTCGTTCACGGCGTTGCGCACCGCGTCGCCCGAGACGCCCATCTGGCGCAGGGCGTCCATGGCCCGGCCGTTGCCCTCGGCGACGATGCCGAGCAGCAGGTGCTCGGTTGCGATGTAGGTCTGGCCGTGGGTCATGGTCTCACGGTAGGCGCCCTCGAGCACGCGCTTGGCGCGCGGCGTGAACGGGATGTGCCCGCCGGGGACGGGCTCGTTCTCGCTGGCGGTGAGGCTGCGCACGGTGGCGAGCGTCTCGTCGTAGGTGACGTCGAGCTTGGCGAGCGCCTGGGCGGCCACGCCCTCGCCCTCCCTGATGAGGGCGAGCAGCAGGTGCTCCGTGCCCACGTACATCTGGCCGAGGTTGCGGGCCTCGTCCTGGGCGAGGCTCATCACCTTGCGCGCCTTGTCGGTGAACTTCTCGAACATGGGTGCGTCCTTCCGCACGGTGGATTCACGGTACTAGTTTGTACCCACGGCGCCGCGCGCGCAAACGCGCTAAGCGACGTCGCGTCTCTCGCGGGCCGCGCGTTCTTCTCGCCCGCACTCATGGGTGCCGGCTATTGAGCGTAACAGCGCCCGCACTCCGCGCAAAAGCGCGAGAGCATGCCGACACTCCCTCGGATAAGGCGTCAACTAAGCCGACACTCATATGTGCGGCAGGGAGGGACGAGGAGAACGACCGCCTGAGACTCACCCTACCAGTCGGGCTTCTCGCTTGGAACGGCGGGCAGCATCTGGCTGAGAAGAACGCGCCGCATGAAGCTCGCGCCCTCGTCCGCAAGCGTCCGACGCACCCGAGCCTCGAACTCCGCGCCCTCGGTCTGCGCCAGCGCATGCGCGACGCGCGCAAGGTAGGCGTTCAGCGCCGACAGGGTGCTCACGTTCTTGTAGCTCGCCGGAAAGACCGAGATCCCGCAGGTCTGGTAGTCCCGGACGCGCCGCTGGTCCTCCTCGAACGCCTCCTCGCTGACGTGTTCCTTGCCGTTGTACTCCGACGCGGTCCGGTGACGCGCCCAGTGAAAGTCGGGGCGCATCCGACGGTGCTCTATGAGGTGGAGCACGTCGCTCGGCCACTCGATTGGCTCGTTCTCCGAGAAGGGCGGCGCCTCTATGCCGCCGAGCTCGGGCGGGAGCTTGAAGGCGAACGAGAGGAGCGTCTCCTCCGGAGAGCCCGCCCCGTCCTGGACGAGCGTCGCCACGCGACGGGCCTGGCGGAGCCCCCTGATTCCCGTCGCCTCGCCAAGAAACGCGCTCAGGTCGTCGGCGCGACAGAGCGCCGGAAGCTCGAAGGCGCAGCTCCCGAACGCCGGGTCGCTCGGGTCGCGCGCGTAGGAGCCGCACGCCTCCATGGGGAAGGTGAGCAGCCGGAAGAACGCGGCATTGGGGGAGAGCGCACTGCGGCTGACCAGCGCGTCAAGCTGCTGGCACATTCTGATCAGGCTCAGCGCGGGAGACTCCACGAACAGGCGCAGCGCGCCCTCCCCCGCGTAGTCCCACGGGTTGCCGTCCGCGTGGACCACCTCGAGAAACGACGCGCTCGGCAGCCTCGAGAGCAGGCAGCGCGACCGCACGAGCGCAGACTCGCTTCTCGCCTCGCGCGAGAAGAACGTCATCTCGAGCGGCGCGCCCGGGGCGATCGGAAGGAGGATGTCGGGCAGCGACGACCGCAGCGACGGCAGGTCAATCGCGGTCTGGCCTGTTCGCAGATGCTCGTCGGGGGCGGGAACGAGCAGCAGGCCCGGATCGCGGCGAGCGGCGCGGGTGAGCCGGAGCGAGTGCTGTCCGGCGAGGAAGACGTCCTGTCCCATAGCACCCCTTTCGACGTGGTGTAACCAGAGGCTAGGCAGGGACGCTTTCACCAAAACTTCCGCTGGCGCGCAGCAAGCTGTCACCCGGCGGGCTCATTCGGTCTCCGAGGGGCGAGCCGCCTGCTCAGACGCCGCGCCGTCGCGCGCCACGCACGAAGGTCCCAAGGGGCGGGACGTGCCGACGGCACAAATTCTTCACGGTCGTACTATGCCGACACATATGAGTGCCCGCGCGGAGTGTCGGCTTGGTTGACGGATTATGGGAAGGAGTGCGGGCAGCCTCTCGCGTTTTGCGCGTAAGTGTCGGCTCAAGACAGGTCGACGGCCGGCACTCATGAGTGCCGGCCGCCACGGAGAGACGGGAATTGTCGAGCGAGAAGGACCTCGGTCGAGAGGCTACTTCCCAAACGTGTCGCGGTCGGGCGCGATGGCCTTCATCGCGTCGATCGTGCGCGAGAAGAGCTCGTCGAGCTCCCACCCGCAGAGCTCAGCGCCCTTGCGGATGATGTCGCGGTTGCAGCCGGCGGCGAAGCGCTTGTCCTTGAACTTCTTCTTGAGCGACTTCACCTCGAAGTCCATGACGGACTTGCTCGGGCGCATGATCACGGCCGCACCGATGAGGCCCGTGAGCTCGTCCACGGCGAAGAGGACCTTTTCCATGGGGAGCTCGGGCGCGGGCAGCTCGGGGTTGTTGTCGGAGTTGTGCGACTGGATGGCGCGCACGAGCTCGGCGCTGCCGCCCGCGGCCTCGAGAAGCTCCGCGGCGTAGACCGTGTGGTTCGCCGGATCGTCGGCGTGCTCCTCCCAGTCGAGGTCGTGCAGGATGCCCACGACCTCCCAGAAGTCGGCGTTGTCAGGGTCCATCTCCTCGGCGAAGACACGCATCACGCCGCCCACGGTCTCGCCGTGCTCGATGTGGAACTCCTCGTGGTTGTGCTCAGCGAGAAGTGCGAGCGCGGCGTCGCGGTCGATGCCGGCGACAAGCGCCGCCGGAGCTTCCGCCGCCGCAGCCGTGACCTTCTCGGAGTCCTCGGCGATCGCGTCCACGGAGGCGGCCGTGTTGTCGGTCACCACGCCCGCGACCTGCGCCTCGATGTCGGCCTTGGTGATGGTCTCCGGCTTCATGGCCGGGAAGAGCAGCACGTCGCGGATCGCGGGCTGGTCGCAGAACAGCATGACCATGCGGTCGATGCCGTAGCCGATGCCGCCCGCCGGCGGCATGCCGTACTCGAGGGCGCGCACGTAGTCGTAGTCGTAGCCCATGGCCTCGTCGTCGCCCAGCCCCTTGGCCGCCACCTGCTCGGCGAAGCGGCCGGCCTGGTCGACGGGATCGTTGAGCTCGGAGAAGGCGTTGGCGTACTCGTGGCCGGCGATGACCAGCTCAAAGCGGTCGGTGAGGCGCGGGTCCTCGGCCTTGCGCTTGGAGAGCGGGGAGACCTCCTCGGGATAGTCGCACACGAAGGTGGGATTCACGATGGTCTTCTCGCCCAGCTCGTCGTAGAGCTCAAAGAGGAGCTTGCCGGCACCCCAGCTGGGCTGGACCTCGATGCCGTTCTTCTCGCAGAGCTCGCGCAGGTGCTCGACGGGCGTGTCCATCGTGAGCTCCTCGCCCACGCACTCGGAGGCGATCTCGGACAGCGGGCGGCTCGCCCAGGTGCCGGACATGTCGATCTCCTGGCCCTGGTAGGTGATGACCTCGTGGCCCTCCGCGCAGCCGCAGACCTCGCGCGCGATCATCTTGAAGAGGCCCTCGGAGAGACGCTTCATGCCCTCGAGGTCGGAGTAGGCGCAGTAGGCCTCCATCGAGGTGAACTCGGGGTTGTGCGTGAGGTCCATGCCCTCGTTGCGGAAGTTGCGACCGATCTCGAAGACGCGCTCGAGGCCGCCCACGATGAGGCGCTTGAGCGGTAGCTCGGTGGCAATGCGCAGGTAGAAGTCGCGGTCGAGCGCGTTGAAGTGCGTCACGAACGGCTTGGCGTTGGCGCCGCCGAGGATGGCGTGCATCATCGGCGTCTCGACCTCCATGTAGCCGTCGGCCTCCATGTAGCGACGGATGAGGCTCACGATCTGGCTGCGCTTGCGGAAGACGTCGCGGACCTCGGGGTTCATGATGAGGTCGACGTAGCGCTGGCGGTAGCGGACCTCGCGGTCGGTGAGGCCGTGGAACTTCTCGGGCAAGGGGCGGAGGGACTTGGAGAGCACCGTGAGCGAGGTCGGCGAGACGGAGAGCTGGCCGCGCCTCGTGCGCAGCACCGCGCCCGTGGCGCCGAGGATGTCGCCCAGGTCGAGGTTGGCGAGAAGCGCCCAGCCCTCGTCGCCGAGCACGTCGTGGCGGCAGAAGAGCTGAATGGAGCCCGTCACGTCCTCGAGCACGATGAAGGCGGCCTTGCCCTGCTTGCGCAGCGCGCGGATGCGGCCGGCGACGCTCACCACGTCCTCGGTGTCGGTGCCGTCGGCGAGCTCGGCGTACTTTGCCTCGAGTTCGGCGGCGTGCGCCGTGACCTCGGAGGCGATGGGGTACGGGTTCACGCCCGCGTCGATCAGGGCCTGGCGGCGGGCGCGGCGCATGCTCCGCTCGTCGGTGGTGGTGGCGTTCTCGGCCATGGGGGTCCTTTCAGATAAGGCGCCCCGCACCTGCTTTTGCAGACACGGGGCGCCACGCTTGCTTGGGTGAGGAAGTAGCCTAGCGGGAGATCCCCGTGATGGTGTACTTCCGCGTCTTGCCGGACGGCGCGACGACCTCGATCTTGTCGCCCTTCTTATGGCCCACGAGGGCCTTGCCCACGGGGGACTCGACGGAGATGCGGTGCTCGAGCGAGTTGGTCTCGGTGGTGCCCACGATGCTGAACGTGGACTTCTTGCCCTTCTCGTCCTTGAGCTCCACGGTGGTGCCGATGGAGACGGTCAGCGCGTGACCGCTGTCCTCGACGACCGTGGCCACAGAGAGGATCTGGCGAATCTCGTTGATGCGGGACTCGTTCTTGGACTGCTCCTCCTTGGCGGCGTCGTACTCGGAGTTCTCCGAGAGGTCGCCAAAGCCGCGGGCCTCCTTGATGCGCTCGACGATCTCGTCGTGCTTCTCGCCCTCGCGATACGCGAGCTCGTCGACGAGCTTCTGACGGCCCTCGGCGGTGAGCTCGATCTTCTTGGCGTTGTCCATGTGCGCGCTCCTTCTACCTGCCGCTTGCCGCTAGTTGAGCTTGGCGCCGCACTTGGAGCAGAAGGCCGCGCCGGCGGCGTTCTTGGCGCCGCACTGGCTGCAGAAGACGGTCTCGTCGGCGACCTCGGGGGCGTCGGCGTCATCCTCGTCCTCGACGACCTCGACGTCGTGGGACTCGATCGGGGAGGCGTTGTCGTCGGACTTGTCCTCGGAGCCCTCCTCCATGCCCTCGCGGACGTTCTTCACGGTCTTGCCGAGCGCGGAGCCGATCTTGGGCAGGTTCTTGGGCCCAAAGATGACGAGCACGACGACGACGATAAGAACGAGCTCAAGGGGACCCATGCCGAAAATCATATGATGTCCTTCCAGTGTGTAGACGTGCGAGCGGGCCCTAGGCCCAATACAGCATCAGCTAGTATAACCGAGGTTACGCGCTACTCACAATCTCTAAACGCGAGAAATGCGGCGGCGCCCGCCCTTCTCGCCCCCTGGGAGGCCCCTTGAGAGAGATCCTCATCGCCCTGGCCGTGCTGACGGTCGTGTGCACGGCGTTTCTCGCCGCGATGCCGTGGCTGCTGCGCAAGCGCAACGTGGAGATGCGCCGGACCAAGTTTGGCATGACGCTGGTCTTTGACGCGGAGAACGCCGACGGCACCCCCGTGCGCCTGATCAACGTCAACGGCACCTTCCAGAGCGGCTGCTACGTGCCCGAGGACCTGCGCTTCCAGCTGGCGTGCGAGTACCACCGCGAGATGGCGCGCGTGATCGAGGACCTGGTCGCCAGGCGCGGGCGCACCCCCGACGAGCCGCTGAGCGTGCTGGTGATGGGCGGGGGCGGCTACTCGCTGCCCAAGTACCTCGCCGCGTACGTGCCCGAGGCCCACGTCGACGTGGTTGAGATCGACCCGGCGATGACCGCGCTGGCGCGCGAGTTCTTCTTCCTCGACGAGTGCCTGGAGAGGACGGGGGCCGAGAAGGACGGGCGCCTGCGCCTGGTGACGGGCGACGCCTGGGACTTCGTGCGCTCCGCGGAGGAGCCCTACGACGTGATCGTGAACGACGCCTTCTCGGGCAACCGCCCGCTCGGGCCGCTCACGAGCGACGAGGGGGCGCGCACGGTCCGCGGGCACCTCGCCGCGGACGGCGTCTATCTGGCCAACGTGCGCTGCGCCTGTGAGGGGCGCCGGGCGCGCGTGCTGGACGACGTCGCGGACGCCTTTGGGCACGAGTTCGACCACGTGGGCTACGTGCCCGAGTGGCCCGAGGAGCCCGGCAAGCCCGGCAACAACGTGCTGGTCGCGACGAGCGCCAGGGGCGTCATGCCCCGCGGCGCGCGCGTCGTACGGTAGCGGGCGCGAGGTTCTTCTCGGCTGCCCCGCCCTTCTTGCTCCGCGCCGCCCTGCCCCTGCCTCACTCGCCCCTCACTCACCGCTGCTGTTTTGGCCCTCCGCCGCCGACCTGTGGGCCCCTCACCCCCCCTGCCCCTCACCACTGCTGTTTTGGGGCAAAGGATTGATGCGGGGGGCAGGAAACGAGAGGTTTTGTATCAACTCTTTATCCACAACCCCGTAGAACGTGGAAAAGCGCGGATCTTGGAGTCGCAAATATAAAACGTTCGCCCCAAAACCGAAGAAAACGCCTGAGATTCGGCCACCCCGCAGACACGGGGTGGCCGTTTTTGCAAAACCACGGTTTTGTGCGCGTTCGGCTGGGGCATGACCGGCGTTCGGCGGGCGCTCCGCCAGCGTCGGGCCGGCGCCGGCCGAGAAGAACCTCAGCGCAGCGGACCCTCGCGGCGGACGGTCGCCAGCATGTGACGCGGCACCGCGTGCAGGGCGCAGCTGCCTATGACGTTTCCGGCGGCGCACTTGGCGGCGTCGCTCCCGTTGCTCGTGGCGTAGGCGTGGTCAAAGCGCTCGAGCATGGCCAGGTCGTTGCCGCCGTCGCCGTAGACCGCGACTTCGTCCTCCCCCAGCCCGAGCTCGCGCGCGAGCCACGCCACGGCCTCGCCCTTGTCGACGCGCGCGTCCGTGAGCTCGAAGAGATCGCCGTCAAACGAGGCGTTGACCACCGCGTCCGCATGCTCGGCGACAAACGCCTCCAGCTCCCGGCGCTCGCCGGGGTCGCTCACGCGGAAGTTCAGCTTGCAGACGTCCTGCGCGAGCACGTCGGCGTCCGTGCAGTCGAAGCGCTCCTCGTCCGTGGGGGCGGAGCGGCTCATGCGGTAGCGCAGGACAATGCCCTTGAGGCCGCGCGGCATGAGGTAGCCCGCCGCGTGGGCCTCGCGCGTGCCGCGCACGTAGGTGTGGTCACGTCCCACGCAGCTCACACAGACCTCGGGAAAGCCCGTGAGCAGCTCCTCTATGACGGCGGGGTCAATCGTCACGTGCCGAAGCACCTCGCCGCCGCTTCCCACTATGTGCGCGCCGTTGGCGCCGACGGACTCGATCGGCAGGTCCGCAAAGCCCAGGTCTGCGGGGCGTCGGACGCAGCGACCGGAGGCCAGCGCCACGTGGCGCCCCGCCTCGATCGCGCGCCGCAGTCGTCGGAGAATGCCGCCGTCGGTCTCGTGGAGCATGTTGAAGAGCGTACCGTCGAGGTCGCTCGCAAAGAGCTTGATCAAGGGTCCGTCCGTTCCTCTCGTCTGTCTCACGGCGACAGTATAGGGCGTGCGAGCACGTACAATGGGGGTGAACTCGTCCAGAGAGGGGGCCGCATGAGGAGCGCGCCGAGGTTCGTCTTCGCGTCCGACTCGCTCAAGGGCACGCTGTCGTCCGCGGACGCGGCGCGCCTGTTGGGAGCCGCCGCCGAGCGTCACTTCCCCGGCTGCTCGTGGGCTGCCGTCCCCATGGCCGACGGTGGCGAGGGCACGGTGGACGCCCTTCTCGCCGCATGCGGGGGCGAGCGGGTCCTCGCCGCCGCCTCCGACCCGCTGGGACGACCGGTCGAGGCTGCCTACGCGCTGCTCCCGGGCGGTCGCGCGGTCATCGAGATGGCCGCGGCGTCGGGCCTGCCCCTGCTCGCGCCCGACGAGCGCGACCCGCTCGCGACGAGCACCTACGGCACCGGGCAGCTGGTCATGGACGCGCTCGCGCGCGGGGCGCGCGACGTGACCGTCGCCCTGGGCGGCAGCGCCACCAACGACGGCGGCATGGGCCTCGCCCGCGCGCTCGGGGCGCGCCTGCTCGACGCGGACGGCCGCGAGCTCGCTGGATGCGGCGCCGACCTCGAGCGCGTCGCGCGCGTGGACCTCTCCGGCGTGAGCCCGCTCGTCGCGGGGGCGTCGTTCACCATGATGTGCGACGTGGACAACCCGCTCGTGGGGCCCGAGGGCGCGAGCTTCGTCTTTGGCCCCCAGAAGGGCGCCTCCCCCGAGGTCGTTCGCAGGCTCGACGACGGCATGGGGAACTGGGCGTGCGTGCTGCGGGAGACGTTCGGCCGCGACTTCGACGTGCCCGGCGCCGGTGCGGCGGGCGGCCTCGGCGCGGCGTGCCTCGCGTTCCTGGGCGCCGAGTCGGTCTCCGGCGTGAGGCGCGTGCTGGATCTTGTGGGCTTTGACGAGCTTCTCGCCGGCGCCGACCTCTGCGTCACGGGCGAGGGCCACGCCGACGCGCAGACCGCGCGCGGCAAGGTGGTCTCCGGAGTCGCCGCGGCGTGCGAGCGGGCAGGCGTGCCCTGCGTGGCGGTCGTGGGCGGAATGAGCGCCGACGCCGGTGCCGCGCCCGGCCTCTGCGCCATGGTGCCCACGGCGATCGACGCGATGCCGCTCGACGAGGCGCTCGCACGGGCCGAGGAGCTCTACGCCCTCGCCGCCGAGCGTCTCTTCTCGCTCATCGCCCTTGGCTGCGAGCTGGGAAAACGCCAGTAGCTCGCACATGACTTTCGGTTGTCTGCCCATCGTTTCCAAAATGCCTGATGACTCCGACTTTTGTGGCCTCAAATGACAGAACTTCTTGATTGACAAAAAATCGCGGCGCCTCAACCTGCGAAAATAGAGTTAGACGAGAAGAACTGTGCGATTTGGGGCCTCAAATCTCGCGCGAGAAAGCATGCCGGTGTCACAGCGCGCTCGCAGAGTCACGTCCGGGGACGTCCCGCACATGCTAGCCTCCGGACATGGAAGCCACCATCTGCGACACGTCCGCGTTCCTCTACTGGAGGACGCCGCCCCTCGTCCGCCTGCTCGCGTCCAAGCCCGAGGACAGCCCGCTCCTGCGCGAGCTTCTCTCCCCCTCCGAGGTCCGCGCGTTCCGGCAAGAGCTCGCCGCATCCTCGCCGCTCTGCGTCCTCGCGAGTCGGGCCGACGGCGGCCGCGCACATCCCGGCATAAGAGCTGGCGCGGTCGCGGCCTCTGCGAGGGCGCTCTCGGTCGCCCTCGAGCCGCCCGTCGACCTTCTGGTCTGTCACCCATCCGAGCGGAGCGCGTCCGCACTCGTACGGCCACGCCTCTGCTCGACGCCGGCCGAGCCGGGAGGCTGGCGCAGCGTCGCGCCGGGCGTCACAGCCGTCTCGCCGCTCTTCTCGCTCCAGCAGATCGCGGCGCGGGCATCGCTGCCCCGCGTCGTGATGCTGGCCTCCGAGCTCTGCGGGTCCTTCTCGGTCTACGTCGCGCCCGAGCCCGTGCGCGCCCTGCTCCAGCGGCTCATAGACGAGGGGCGTCTTCCCCGCATCTCGGGCTGGTCACCCACCCTTGACCGCGATGGACATCTCACGGAGCTCTGGTCACGGCCGCCGCTCTCGACACCCGAGCAGCTCGAGGAGTTCGCGCGTTGCTCGTTGACGGCGCGCGGACGGACCCGGCTGCTGCGCGCGGCCGAGCTCGTCGTCGCCGGTGCGGCGTCGCCGTTTGAGGTGAGGGCCGGCATGCTCCTGGGGCTCTCACGCCGGCTCGGCGGGGAGGGCTACGGCGCCTTCCGACACAACCAGCGCGTCCCCCTCACGCAAGGGGCGAGAAGCCTCGCGCGGCGCGCGTTTCTCGTCTGCGACATCTACTGGGACGCCGTCGAGGGGCGGCGCGCCCTCGACGTGGAGTGCCAGAGCCGATTGGCGCACGCCTTCGATGATGCCGCCCTATCCGACGCGGACCGCGCGACGGCGCTCGACCTCGTGGGCGTTGACGTGGTGAACGTCACCTACGGCCAGCTGACGTCCCTCGCGCGCTTTGATGCGCTCTCGCAGCTGATAGCCGAGAAGCTGGGCGTTCCCTATCGCAGGCGGACATCGAGCGAGACGGATGCCGCGATGCGCCTGCGCGAGGAGCTCTTTGCCGACTGGGCGACGCTGCCGCTCGCGTGAGAGGCGGCGCGGTCCTTATCGCCCGCGCAGCTTTTGCGGCCTCAAATCCATGCTGAACTTTGACGTTTGCCCAGTTGAGCAAAAAACTCGCGTGACTTTTGCGGCCTCAAAAGTGAGGCGGATAAGAAAGGGAGGTCACCGGAACACAAAAGGGACCGACGGCGCGATGCCGACGGCCCCCGATCGTACGTGGTCGGGTTGACTGGATTCGAACCAGCGACCTCTCGGTCCCGAACCGAGCGCTCTACCAAGCTGAGCCACAACCCGTAGCGAGGGGATATTTTAGCAGACTTCCGTCGAGGAACCAAGGACTTTTGTCGACCAGCTTCGCCATCCGCGGGAGACGGCGGCCGCGGCGATCGCGTCGGCTGCGGCGACGCTCTCGCAGAGCGCGAACGAGCAGGTGCCCGAGCCCGTGACCTGCGCGGCGAGCACGCCCGGCTGCGACCGCAGCCACGCTTCGACCTCGCCGGCCTCCGGGCAGAGGGCGCGGGCGGCGGGGGCGAGGTTGTTGGCCAGGCTCGTCTCCACTCCGCGAACGTCGCCGGCGAGCAGCGCGCCCACCATCTGCGCGGGGTCATCCGGCGCCGCGGGGGCGCGGTCGAACTCGGCGTAGGCCTCAGGGGTGGAGCCGCCCTCCGCGAGCGGCATCACCAGGACGGCGGGGATCTCCGGGCACGGCAGCGTGCGCTCGAGCACGTCCCCGGCGCCGCCGTAGAGCGCCGCGCGCGGGTCGAGGAAGAAGGGCACGTCGGCGCCGATGCCGCGGGCCACCTCCACGACGCGCGGGTCGAGCGGGCTCACACCCCAACGGATCGCGAGTGCCCGCAGCGTAGCGCCGGCGTCGGTCGACGAGCTGCCCAGGCCGGCGCTGCCGGGGACGCGCCGCGTCACGCTCACGCACACGCGGGGCTGCTCGCCCAGCGCCTCGGCGAGACGCGCCGCCGCGCGCCAGACGCCGCTCTTCTCGACCGGCACGGACAGCGCGGGCGAGAAGCGCACGCGAAGCTCGGGTGCGTCCTCCACGACGATGGTGTCGAACAGAGCGATGGGCGCCATGAGGGAGTCGACGCGGTGATAGCCGCGCTCGTCCTTCTGGGCGTGAACGCCGAGGTGCAGGTTGACCTTGCAGGGGGTCTCGACGACCGTGGGGGCGGCCATCGGGCGCTACTCCACGATGGTCTCGGCGAAGTCGAAGAGGCGCTCGCCGGACTCCACGTCGTAGAGCTCGACGGTGCCGGTGAGGACGTCAACGTACTGGTAGGACTGGCGCGCGGTGCGCCCGCGGCGCTCCTCGACCTCCACGACGAAGAGCGAGGGGTGGGCGTGCACGAGCGTGCCGGTGCGCTCGACGATGCGGGAGCGGCCCATGTTGGCCTTGACCTTGAGGCGCTTGCCCTCGAGGGCGGACAGCTCGTCGCGGATCTCGTCGACCCGGTTCACGGGAGGGATGTCGTTCTCCATGCGATCCTCCGTATGACAGAGGCGAAAGCCCAAAATACAGGAACTTCTATCATACGGCGCTCGCTGCGCAAGCGCAAACCCTCAACCCGAGGCGCAAAAAGGGGCGAGAAGACCGCGCTTCTCGCCCCCGGCACGCCGTTGCGGGCTGCCTAGACCTCCGGGCAGAGCGCGAGCGCCTCCTCGTCGGCGACGACCACGCAGTTGGTGTGGAGCTGCAGGATGGACGCCGGGCAGCTCGGGGTGACCGGGCCGTAGCACATGTCGTGCACGGCCTGGGCCTTGGCCGCACCGTTGGCCACGACGAGGATCATGCGCGCGTACATGATGGTCTGCACGCCCATGGTGTAGGCCTGGCGCGGGACGTCCTCCTCGCGCTCGAACAGGCGGCTGTTGGCCTT
Organism: Olsenella sp. An270; assembly: GCF_002159735.1. GTDB lineage: Bacteria > Actinomycetota > Coriobacteriia > Coriobacteriales > Atopobiaceae > Thermophilibacter. Next base: position 42,491 of record NZ_NFJF01000004.1, on the reverse strand, counting down.
GATCGTGGACTCGGTGAGGTCGATGCAGTGGGTGCCCTTGGAGAAGCAGTCGGCGGGCTCGTTGAAGCCGATGTGACCGTTGTTGCCGATGCCTAGGAGCTGCAGGTCGGGGTAGCCGGCGGCGGCGACGATGCGGTCGTACTCGGCGCAGGCGGCCTCGGCGTCGGGGTTGGCGCCGTCGGGCACGTGGGTGTTGTTGATGTCGATGTTCACGTGGTTGAAGAAGTTCTCGCGCATGAAGTAGTGGTAGCTCTGCGGGTCGTCGTGGCTGAGGCCGCGGTACTCGTCAAGGTTGTAGGTCGAGACCTGCGAGAAGTCGCAGTCACCCTTGTCGCACCACTTGGCGAGCTGCTGGTAGGTCCCGATGGGGGTGGAGCCGGTGGCCAGGCCGAGCACGCTGTCGGGCTTGAGGATCACCTGCGCCGAGATTATGTTGGCGGCCTTGCGGCTCATGTCGGCGTAGTCCTTGGCGCGCAGAATTTTCATGGTGGTTCCCTTCCCTCGGGACGAACGACTCGTTAGGACAACCCCATCATGCACCAAGGCGTCCCGCGCCGCGCCGAGCGTTAGGCAGACGGCGAAATTGCGTACAAGAGCGTCGGGGCCTACAGCTTGGCCGACAGGTCCTCGAGCGCGTGGAAGCGGTGTGAGATCGCATTCTTCTCCGCCGGCGTGAGCTCGGCCATGGTCTTGCCCGGGGTGTCGTCGGGAAGGAAGAGGGGGTCGTAGCCAAAGCCGCCGTCGCCGCGGGGGACGTGGCCCACGCGACCCTCGCAGTCGCCGTCGCCGCGCAGGACCTCGTCGCCGCGGACCAGCACCACGCTGGAGTGGAAGCGGGCGGTGCGAGCCTCGTCGGGGACGTCGGCCATCTGCGCCATGAGCTTGTCGTTGTTGGCCGCGTCGTTGCCGTGCTCGCCGGCCCAGCGCGCGGAGAAGATGCCGGGCGCCCCGTCGAGGGCGTCCACGCAGAGACCCGAGTCGTCGGCGACCGCCATGGGCAGGCCGGTCTCGGACTGGGCGGCGCGGGCCTTGATCAGCGCGTTGTCGAAGAACGTCTCCCCGTCCTCCACGGGGTCGGGGAAGTCCCCCAGCTCGCCGAGGGCCACGAAGCGGACGCCCGGCATGACCGGCGCGAGGATCGCCTCTATCTCGGTGACCTTGTGGGCGTTGCCCGTGGCCACGACCACGGTGCGCTCGGGATCGAGCACGTTAACGTTGACGTTTTCCATGAAGGACCTCCCTGGGTGTTCAAAATGCGCGCTCGTGCGGCATTGGGGGCATCCCCGAACATAAAACCGTCGCTCGTGCGACGTAAGTATGGACCCTAGAGACGATTCTGAGGAACCGAATCGCGCCCTGGCCAAAGAAACCGCAGTTCGCAGAAATTTAACCATCTCCCAGACGAGAAAAGGACGCTGCACGAGCGACGGTTTTATGCGCGGAAGCGCCCTCCTTGCTACACGAAGGCGAGCTTTATGCAAAAGGGCCGGCGGCGACGCCCTACCGGGCCGGGCGGAAGCCCGTGACGTCCGCCTGCAGCTCCGTCAGGTGGGCGACGGCGCCCTGACAGAGGTCGAGGAGCGCGTCCAGCTGCGCACGGTCGAGCGTGGTTCGTTCGCCGGTACCCTGGACCTCCACGATGCGACCGTCGCCGGTGCCCACGAGGTTGAGGTCGACCTCGGCCCGCGAGTCCTCGGGGTAATCCAGGTCGAGCAGCACGCCCCCGTCCACAATGCCCGCCGACACCGCAGCGACCTGGTCAGTGAGCGGGAGACGCGGGAGCCTGCCGGCGTCCACGAGGCCCATGAGCGCCTGGTGCAGCGCCACCCAGGCGCCCGTGATCGACGCCGTCCGCGTGCCGCCGTCGGCCTGGATGACGTCGCAGTCCAGCGTGATCGTGACCTCTCCCAGGCGGTCGAGCCGCGTGACGGCACGCAGGCTGCGCCCGATGAGGCGCTCGATCTCCATGCTTCGTCCCTTGCGACCGCGGTACTCGCGCGGCGTGCGGCGGTTGCCCGCGGCGGGCAGCATCGCGTACTCGGCGGTGACCCAGCCGGCGTGCGCCGACTTGCGCCAGCCCGGAACCCCCTCCTCGACCGAGGCGGTGCAGAGCACGCGCGTGTCACCAAACTCCGCAAGGCACGAGCCGGCGGCGTTCTTCATGACGCCCGGGGTGAGCGTGACGGGGCGCATCTCGTTGAAGGGGCGGCCGTTGGCGCGGGCGAGGGTGGGGTCTGTCATGCGTCCTCCTGAAAGAGGCCCCCGCCGCAAAAGCGGGCGAGGGCCCATGTGAGCGGGTGGGCGATGACGGGTTCGAACCGCCGACCTTGTGCGTGTAAGGCACCTGCGCTAGCCGCTGCGCCAATCGCCCGATTGCTTGCAGTCTAGCATACGGCGCCCGGTGCCCTGCCCTATACTGGACGCATGGATACGACGACTCTTGCCTCGCTCGCCCTGCTCCTCGAGGAGCAGGGCCTGCTCGCAGGCACCACCAACCTCACGGCCGACGCGGGCGCCACGCCCGTCACCGGCGCCGACTGCGACTCCCGCGTTGCCCGCGCGGGGCACGTCTTTGTGTGCAAGGGTGCGGCGTTCAAGCCCGCCTACCTCACGAGCGCGCTCGAGGCTGGCGCGGTCGCCTACCTCTGCGACGAGGCCCACGCCGCCGAGCTCGCCGAGGTCGCGCCCGGGACCCCCGCCCTCGTGGCGAGCAACCTGCGCCGCGCGATGGCCCTCGTCTCGGCCGAGGCATACGGCCATCCCGACCGCGACGTGCGCGTCGTGGGAATCACCGGGACCAAGGGCAAGTCCACGGTCTCCTACATGCTGCGCGCCGTGCTCGACGGCGACGAGCCGGGCTCGGGAACGGGCGTCATCGGCTCGATCGACACCTACGACGGCATCGAGAACTTCGAGAGCCACAACACCACCCCCGAGTCCCCCGACCTCTGGCGCCATGTCGCCAACGCGCGCGAGGCGGGCCTCCCCTACCTTGACATGGAGGTCTCGAGCCAGGGACTCAAGTACGACCGCGTCCTCGGTCTCACGCTGGACGTCGCCTGCTTCCTCAACATCGGCCGCGATCACATCTCGCCGGTCGAGCACCCCAGCTTCGAGGACTACTTCGAGAGCAAGCTGCGCATCTTCGACCAGGCGAGAAGCGCCGTGGTGAACCTCGACGGCGACCAGGCCGACGTCGCGCTCGCACGCGCCGAGGCCGCCCTGGGCGACGGCCGCGTCCTGCGGTTCTCCGCCGAGGGTCGTGACGGCGCCGACGTCTGGGCGAGTGACGTCCGCTCCGAGCTAGGCCGTGTGAGCTTCGTCGCGCACACGCCGAGCTGGGAGGGGCCGGTCGCGCTGGCCATGCCCGGCCTCTTCAACGTTGACAACGCTCTGGCGACGATCGCCATCTGCGAGCTTTTGGGCGTGGGCGCCGAGAGGATCGTACCCGCGCTTGCCCGCGCAACGGTCCCCGGGCGCATGGAGCTGCTCGGCGAGCCGGGCTCGCGCGTGGTGGCACTCGTCGACTACGCACACAACAAGCTTTCCTACCAGCGCTTCTTCCCGTCCGTCAAGAAGGAGTTCCCGGGCTATAGGATCATCGCGCTGTTTGGCGCGCCCGGCGGCAAGGCCTACGAGCGGCGCACCGAGCTGCCGCAGGAGGCCGCCAAGTGGTCCGACTACCTCATCTACACCGAGGAGGACCCCGCGCACGACCCCGTGGAGGAGATCTGCGCCCAGATGGCCGACGCCACTCCCGAGGGCGTTCCCTACGAGGTGATCTGCGACCGCGAGGAGGCCGTGCGCCGCAGCGTCGAGCTCGCCTACGAGGGCGAGGGCCCGGCCATCGTGTGCCTGCTCGCCAAGGGCGACGAGACCCGCCAGCACGTGGGAGACGAGTTTGTCCCCTGCCGACCCGACGGGGAGATCTTCCTCGAGGCCGTCGCAGCCCGCGCGGAATCGTGACCCACGGCGATGGGCGCGCCCGTCGTCATAGGCGTCGCGGGCGGCCGACGCGACCGTGAGGTCGCCTCGGCGCTGCTCCGGACGGTGCTCGACGCGGACGAGCCCTACGGGCGCGCCGGAATCGTTGGGGCTCGCGAGCTCCACGACGGAGCGGAGTGGAAACGCCGCCCAAACCTAGCCCATGAGCTGGAGCGCATTGACTCGCACGTCCGAAACGCCGCCGACGCCGGACTCCCCTTCCTCGTGGTCGAGCTGGACGAGGCCGCCGAGCGCGGGACCAACCGGCTGGACGTCCTCTGCACGATCGGCACCGGCGGTGCCGGGACCGCGCGGGCGGGAGGGCGCGGCCTGAGCTTCTCCGCACGCGGCGCGATCGCCGACGTGGGCGCCAGCCACATGGAGTCCCATTACGGCTACGTGCAGTTCCAGGCGCACACGCCCGAATGGGAGGCGTGCCTCGCGCTCCCCGTGACGGGCCTCTTCAACCTCGGGCCCGCGCTCGGGGTCGTGGCGACGTCCGCGCTGCTGGGCATCGACGTCGCGCAGATCGCGTCGGGGCTGCTGCACGCCCGGGTCCCCGGCCACGGCGACCTGCTCTTCTCGCCCGACCACCGCGTGTTCGCGCTCGTGGAGGAGAGCCGCGCGCGCCGTGACGCCGAGCGCCTCGTCGCCGCCGCGAGGGAGGAGTACGGGAGCCTGCGACTCGAGGTCGTCCGCGGCGCCGGCGCGGTGCCCGACGCCGTCGCGCGCGCCTATGGGGCTCCCGGCGGCGAGCGCTCCATGCTCGTCCTTCTCGGCGACTCGTCAGAGGCGCTCGAGGACGCCTTCCAGGCCGCGGTCCGCGCGCACGCCCGCCTGGGCTAGCGAGACAAAAGAGGCCGGGGCCCAAAGGACCCCGGCCGCAGGTGAGGCTTCGAGCCGGATGGCTTAGAAGTCCACGTCCACGTCGTTGTAGACGCACTCGAGGAGCTTCTCCATCTCCTCGGGCGTGGGCTGGCGCGGGTTGGAGCCGGTGCAGGCGTCGCCGATGGCGTCGACGGCGATGCGGGACTTCTTCTCCTCGAACTCGGCGTAGTCGATGATGGACTCGTCGGCCTTGACGCCGCCCTTGCCGTAGTTCTTGATGCCCTGCGGGATGTCGATCTTGTCGTTGAGGTCGCGGATCATCTGGACCAGCGCGGCGACGAGCTCGTCCTCGGTCTCGCCGGCGAGGTGGAAGACCTCAGAGGCGATGTAGGCGTAGCGGCTCTTGGCGCGGGCGTCCTTGGCGTTGAACTGGATGACCTTGCCGAGGTACATGGCGTTGGCGCAACCGTGGATGATGTGGTCGCCGGTGAAGGCGGCGCCGGTCTTGTGCGCCATGGAGTGCACGATGCCGAGCAGGCCCGAGGAGAAGGCGATGCCGGCGATGCACTGGGCGTCGTGCATGTGCTGACGGGCCTCCTTGTCGCCCGCGTAGCTCTTGGGCAGCCACTCGACGATCTCGCGCATGGCGTAGAGGGCGTTGGCGTCGGTGTAGGCGGAGCCGGCGGTGGAGACGTAGGCCTCGATGGAGTGGGTCAGGGCGTCCATGCCGGTGTGAGCGCAGAGCTTGGCGGGCATGGTGTAGGTGAGCTCGGGGTCAACGATGGCCACGTCAGGCGTGATCTGGAAGTCGGCGATCGGGAACTTGATGCCCTTGGAGTAGTCCGTGATGATCGAGAAGGCCGTGACCTCGGTGGCGGTGCCGGAGGTGGAGGAGATGGCGCAGAAGTGAGCCTTGGTGCGCAGCTCGGGCAAGCCGAAGACCTTGCACATGTCCTCGAAGGTGGTCTCGGGGTACTCGTACTTGATCCACATGGCCTTGGCCGCGTCGATCGGCGAGCCGCCGCCGAGGGCGACGATCCAGTCGGGCTGGAACTCGGCCATGACCGCGGCGCCGTTCATGACGGTCTCGACGGAGGGGTCGGACTCGACGCCCTCGATCAGCTTGACCTCGAAGCCGGCCTCCTTGAGGTCGTTCTCGACGTCCTGCAGGAAGCCGCCGCGACGCATGGAGCCGCCGCCGGTGACGATGACCGCGCGCTCGCCCTTGAGGTTCTTGACCTCGTGGCGCGCGCCCTCGCCGAAGTACAGGTCACGCGGATTGGTGAAACGTCCCATAACACTCCTCCAATTCCTATGCCGCCGCCACCGCGACGGAATGTTTTGACGGTCGGGAAGACGTCCTTCTCGGCCGCGTCTCAGTATAGCGAAACCATGTGGCAACACTTCGTGTTTTCGGGCCGCTCCGCGAGCGGGCGAGAAGGACGGGCGACGCGCATCTCGGCTACGATTAGGCGGAGGGGAGGCGTGATGGCACACGATTCGAGACGCGAGGACTACCTGCGCATGAGCCTGCGCTTTGCGCTCTCCCTCGACGGCGGCGACCCGGCGGAGGCGGCGCGCGAGTTCGCGTCCTTTGGCCGGCGGCTGGCGCGCGACCGCGACTCGCTGCCGCAGTCCGACGCTGACCGCGCCTTCCACCTGGTCTCGCTCGCAACCGAGCTCGTCGACTACCGGCTGCCGTTCGCCGGCGACGCCCTCGCCGAGACGCTGGTTGCGCGCGGGCGGTCCCTGCTCGACGAGGCCCTCTCGCTCGACCCCGGCTGCCACGACGCCGCCCGCATGCGCTTCTCGCTGGGCACGGCCTCCCCCGAGGAGCGCGGCCGCTTCCTCGCGGAGCGCGCCGACGCCGTCCGCGGCGCCTGCGAGGCGGAGCGCGACCGCCTCTGCGAGACCCTGGACGAGGCGCGCCGCCCGCTCGGGGCGAACGTGGCGATGCGGCCCTGGTGGCGCTGGCTCGCCGACCAGGCCGAGTGCGCGCTCATCTGCGGGCGAAACCACGAGGCGGTCGACGCCGCCGAGCGCCTGCTCGCCTCCGACCAGCACGACCTTTCCGACGCCCGCTTCACGCTCGCCTACGCGCTCGCCAAGCTCGAGGACGAGCCCGCGCTCGAGCGGCTCTCCGCGCGCTATCCCGCGCTCGCCGCGCCGCGCGCCGATGACGACGCCTGGATCCTGCTCGCGCGCATCGCGCTCGCGCACAAGGCCTACCGCCTCGCCGACGCGCGCCGCCTGGTCGAGCGCCTGCTCGCCTCCTACCCCGGCTGCGCGGCCGTCCTGATCCGCCAGATGGAGATCGCCGACGGGCGCTTTGCCCGCATCCGCGTGCCCGCCTACGGCGAGGACGAGCTGATCGTGGCGGTGAGCGAGGGTGTCGTGCTGCTCCAGGAGGGCATGGAGCGCACCGGCAAGGGGGTGTTCGGCGCGTGGCTCGCCCGCACGGTCTCCGAGCTGGACCCCGAGGCGGCCCGGGCGGTCGCCGCGACGACGGGCGAGAAGGACGGCGGCGCCGAGGGGGCGATCGGACGATGAACGCCTGGGACGAGCTGGTGGCGCGCTGCGCCCGCCGCAGGAACGAGAAGATCGGCCCGCTCTCCGACGAGGCCTACGCCGAGCTGGTGCTCGCCGTGCGCCAGAACCCCGTCGACTTTGTCGACGCCGCGCCCGAGCAGGCGCTGCTCCTGCTCGCCCGCGCCCTCGACGCCTACCGGGCGAGCCTCGGGCACGACGACCTCCTCGACGACGAGGCGTTCGAGGCCGAGCGCTCCCGCCGGCTCGCGGCCCTGCGCGCAGAGTGCGAGCGCGCGGCCGCCGTCGACCCCGGGTGCCTGGACGCGCGGCTCACCACCCTTCTCGCCTCCGAGCTCGACCCCGACCCGCTGCTCGATGCCCTGCTCGAGCTCGAGCGCGACGGGTCCCTCAGGGAGCTCCCCGAGGGCGACGCCTGGGACGACGTCCTCTGCCGCCCCCGCCTGCGCCTGCGCGCGGCCGTGGCCCGGGCCTGCCTCGACGGGGCGCGCTTCCGCATGGCGGCGTCGGCCGCCGCCTCGGTCGTCGACGCGACCCTCGACGACCCGCTCGGCGCGCGGCACACGCACATGCTCGCGTGCGCCCGGCTCGAGGACGAGGCGGCGCTCGGCGCGCTCGAGGCGCGCTGGTCGGGCAGGGAGAGCGCCTGGTCGCACCTCGCGCGCGTGCTGCTCCTCTACAAGCTGGGGCGCCTCACCGCCGCGCGGCGCGCGCTGCGCGGGTACGACCAGCTCGTCTCCGGCGGCGCCTACGCGCTGCTGCGCCCCGTCATGGTGGAGCCCTACCTGCCCGACCGGCCGGACGTCCCGGCCTGCGGCTTCGAGGAGGCCATGATGGCCGTGCGCGAGGCGGAGCCCATCATCACCGACGTGCCCGAGTTCATCGCCTGGTGCCAGGGGCACGACTGGCTGGAGGCGTCCGCCCGCGCGTTCGCCGAGAAGAGCGACCTGGACTGGTAGCGACGGGGCGGGTTCTTCTCGCCAAAGAAGCGGGCCCGTCCGGATGTCGGACGAGCCCGCCGCAGGTACGTGGTGCCCCCAACGGGAGTCGAACCCGTGTCGTCGCCTTGAAAGGGCGATGTCCTAGGCCACTAGACGATGGGGACGCGCGGCTAAGTATACCAAAGGGCCGTCGCCGCGCCGGGGCGGGCGCTGGCCCCTTGCCGTACAATTGCGTCGGCGCGTCGCGCCGAGACAGCCCCTGACGACGGGAGGACCCATGTTCTGCCCCAACTGCGGCACCGAGATACCCGAGGAGGCGAGGTTCTGCCCCAACTGCGGAGCCTCGGTCAGCACGTCCGGACCGGAGGGGGCCGGCGCCTCCGAGCCCGAGCCGACGCCCGCGTCCGAGCCCGCGTCCGAGCCCGAGCCCTGGACGCCGCCCGCCCCCGGCGCCGAGCCGGTCGACAACCACCCCGTCCCCGCGGACGCCGCCCAGGCCGTCCCGCCGATGAACTGGTTCAAGTTCATCATCTGGGTGCAGCTCTTCCTCTCCGCGGCAGTGCTCGCGTTCACGGCCTACACGCTGTTCACGGGCGGGCACTACATGACCGACTACGGCAGCGCCAAGGACCTCGTCTACCTGGTCTACGGCGGGCTGCAGGCCGTCGACGTCATCTTTGCCGTCATCTATGTCGCGCTGGCGGTCTGCTGCGTGGTCGTGCGCATGAACCTCGCCGGGTTCAAGAAGGGCGCGCCGACGCAGTACCTCGTCCTTCTCGGCACGGTCATCGCGGCCTCGATCCTGTACGCGGTCGCTTTCTCCGTGGTCACGCAGGTGAGCCTCCTTGAGGCGATGGGCCTGTCCTCCATGGGCCAGACCGTCACGAGCATCGTGATGATCTTCGTGAACAAGATTTACTTCGACAAGCGCGCGTTCATGTTCACCAACTAGCGGGGCCGACAAGAACATCGAGGCCGCGGGTCCCTTGGACTCGCGGCCTCGTCTTGTTGCTGGTGAGGGCGGTGGGACTCGAACCCACAATCCTTGCGGCGAGAGATTTTAAGTCTCCTGCGTATGCCAGTTCCGCCACGCCCCCGGCACGCCGCCCGGCGGCGCGTGTCTATCCTAGCGCAGCATGCGCATCGTGGGGCCCCAGCCGACCGGCGACTCCTTCCCGGCGAGGGTGGTCTCGGCGGCGACGGCGAGACCGAAGAGCAGGTCGGACTCGCTGACGGTGAGCTGGGTGAAGCCGGTCTGTCGCATGAGCTCGAGCACGGCGGCGACGCCGCCCAGGATCACGGGCGCGCGCTTGGGGGCCAGGCCCGGCAGCGCGGCGCGCTCGTCCACCGTGAGGGAGGCGAGGCGTCGCTCGAGCTCCTCGAGGTCCTCCCGGGAGAGCGTGGCCAGGTGGACCTGCGCCGGATCGTAGGGCTCGAGCTCCTTCTTCACCGCGACGAGGCTCGTCACCGTGCCGCCCGTCACCACGAGCGTGGCGGGCGCGTCCGCGGCGGCGCCCTCGGTCCCGGCCGCGAGGAGGCCGCCCTCGCGCACCGCCGGGCCAAACGCGGCGGCGGCGAACTCGTGGGCGCGGGCGACGGCGGACTCGTCGTCGGGGCCGTCCGCAGAGAGGAACTTCTCGGTCACGCGACGGCATCCCACGTCGACGGAGCGAACGAAGCGCAGGTCAAGGCTACCGTCCTCGCGAGTGCGACCGCAGGCGAGCTCGGTCGAGCCGCCGCCGTTGTCGGCGACGAGGACGTTCTGGCCGGGGAAGTCGTGCGTCACGCCGAGGAAGGTGAGCGCGCCCTCCACCTGGCCGGGGATGATGAGCGGGTCCAGGCCCAGGGCGTCGAGCTCCGCGCCCAGCACGGGAGCGTTCTCGGCGTCGCGCGCCGCGCTCGTGAGGGTGCAGCAGGCCGCGACGGCGCCCGCCTCGCGCGCGGACTCCACGTAGCTGCGCACGCAGGCGAGCACGCGGCCCATGGCCTCGTCGTTCAGGCGGCCCGTGGCGTCCACGTCCTGGCCGAGGTTGCAGATCTCGGAGTGCTTGGCGAGACGGACCACACGGCCCCCCTCGACGTCCGCGACCGCCAGGCGCGCGGTCACGGTCCCGATGTCGATGCAGGCAAGGCGCGTCACTTCTCCCCCTCCTCGCTTGGGTGGTACTGGAACAGGAAGTCGCCCACGCTCAGGTACCAGGGCGTCTCCTCGGTCTCGTTCTCGTCCGCCGAGGCGTCGTCCTCGGACTCGGCGCCCTCCACGACGATGCGGGTCTCGCCCTCCTCCACGTAGCCGCGGCGGCGGGCCTCGTCCTTGATGCCGTCCTCGGTCATGAGGGTGGAGATGTCGCCCTCCAGCTCCTCGCTCTCGGCGCTCGCGCGCTCCTGCTCCGCGAGGAGCACGCCGTTCTCGCGCCATGCCTGGTAGAGGCCGCAGGCGGGACCGTAGAGCGCCACAAAGAGGACGAGGGCGGCCGCGATCGCGATGGCCGCGACGCGGTGGCCGGCCACGAGGGCGCGCGGGTCGCGCACGGCCTCCCCGGCCGCACCGAGCTTCCCGCGAACGCTGTCGAGGGCGCTCGAGCGCGCGGGCGCATCCGCGCGGGACGGGGCTCCGCGGCGGGCGGCGGGCGCCTTCGCCGCGGCCTTGGGCTTGGGCTTGGCCGCAGGCTTGGTCTTGGCTGCGGCCTTGGGCCTTGTCGCCGACTTGGCCTTGGCGCGCCTCGTGGGGCGCGCGGCGTCGCGGCTCTTGGGCTTGGGGTTCTGTTCGCTCATGCCGTGCTTCGTTTCGGACTGGTGTGGCAGGGCCGGCGCGCGGGGCGCCTCATCCCTTTATAGCAGAGGCGCGGACCGCCGAGCGGGGCTTCAGCGATTCTCCTCCGCCTTCGCACGGTCCCAGAGCTCGTTCAGCCGGACGGTGTCCAGCTCGTCGAGCGGCTCGCCCTCGGCCCGAGCCAGGTCCTCCATCCGGGACCAGCGGGTCCTGAACTTGCGGTTGGAGGCGGCGAGCGCCTCCTCGGCGTCGATCCCCTCGCGCCGCGCGACGTTGACCAGCGCGAAGAGCAGGTCGCCAAACTCGAGGACGCGGGCGTCGGAGCCGGGTGCCTCGCGCTCGAACTCGGCGCGCTCCTCGGCGACCTTGTCCCAGACGTCGGCGACGGTCTCCCACTCGAAGCCTGCCTTGGCGGCGCGCTTGGAGATCTTCTGCGCCTGCATGAGGGCGGGCAGGCTGCGCGGGACGGAGTCGAGGAGGCCCTGCGGCGCGTCCTTCTCGCCCGAGGCGGCGCGCTCCGCGGCCTTGACGTCATCCCAGATGTCCTGGACCTCGCCGCCGTCCCCGGCGGCCGCGTGCGCGCCAAAGACGTGCGGGTGGCGGCGCACGAGCTTCTCGTTCAGGCCGCGGACCACGTCGTCGATCGTGAAGGCGCCCTCGTCGGCGGCGATCTGCGCGTGCAGGACCACCTGCTCCAGGACGTCGCCGAGCTCCTCCACGAGGTGGGCGCGGTCATCCGCCTCGATGGCCTCCACGGCCTCGTAGGCCTCCTCGACCATGTGCTTGGTGATCGAGCGGTGCGTCTGCTCGCGGTCCCAGGGGCAGCCGTCCGGCTGGCGCAGGCGCCACATTGTGCGCACGAGGCGGTCGAACTCCGGGTGCGTGGTCGGCGCGCCGGGACGGGCGGCGGTCTCGGCGTCCACGCGATCGGCTGCTTGCGACATGGCGGCTCCTTTGGCGAGGCGTTCTTCTCGCCTGCGATTCTACCGCTCGGACGGTTCGCGGGCGCCTCCCCGTCCCGGAATCGACGGGGTTGTCCGGAGCGCGTCTAGGATTTGCGGCCCTTGTCCTGGCCGCATCTAGAAATCGCCGCCCTTGTCCGGGGCGAGTCTAAAAAACGCCGCCCTTGTCCGGGAGGCTTCTAGAGAATGCGGCCCTTGTCCGCCACGGAGGCTGCGAAGCCGTACAACCCCTCGCATTCCTAGACGCAGCGCGGACAAGGGCCGGCTTTCCTAGAGGGGCAGGCGACAAGGGCGGCGATTCCTGGGGCCGCAGACGACAAGGGCGGCGATTCCGAGAAGGACGCGCCGCCGCATCTACGCCAGCGAGGCGACTCGCCGCTCTCCGACCAGGTCGACCAGCTCGAAGAGGTCGTCCATCACGAGGTCCGCCTCGCGCTGGTCGAGAAGAACCCCGTCCGGCTGGCGCAGCGCGCACACGAGCGCGCCCGCCGCCTTGCCGGCGCGGATGCCGGTCGGCGAGTCCTCGACCACGACGGACTCCTCGGGAGACACGCGCAGGTGTCGCATGGCGCGCAGGTAGATCTCTGGGTCGGGCTTGTGGGCGACGCACTCGTCGCCGCTGATCACGTAGTCCGTGAGGTCGCCGAGGTCGAGCGCCTCCATGCACTCCTCGATGAGGAAGCGCGGCGACGACGAGCAGATGGCGATCCTCACGCCCCGGCCGCGCAGGGCGACGAACGTGGCGTGCGCACGCCTGTTGCCCAGCTCGCCCCAGGGCGTAGGGTGCTCGTCGGCGAAGCGGTTGTACCCGGCGCGCAGGCGCTCCCGCAGCGCGGCGTCGCCGGGGACGCAGCGCTCCCAGGACTCGTCGTCGTGGACGCCGGTCCAGTCGTCGACGTCGCCCAGCTCGAACCCCTGGCCGCGCAGGTACTCGACGCGACGCCGGTTGTAGTAGCGCTCGGTGAACGCAAGCACCCCGTCCATGTCGAACAGCGCCGCCTTGACCACTTCCACTCCTTCCGTGAGACGACGCGCCGCCGCGGCCGCGGGGGGCGGGCGCGGCGGCGCGAGAGAGGGACGTTGCGCAGGGTCCTACACGAGCCCGAGGGCGGCGAGGACGATGCCCAGGATGAGCAGGCCGAACATGACCATCGTGCCCGAGCGTCCGCTCTTGAGCAGCTTGTAGCAGCCGCCGACGAGGCCGAGCGGGAGGATGTACGGGCAGATCTGGTCGAGGACCTCCTGGAGCACGACCGTGGCTCCGTTGATGTCGACCGTGGCGTTGAGCGTGAGCAGGACCATCGAGGGAATCATGGCGCCGATGACCATGAGGCCCATGATGCGCGCGGCCTCGGTGACCTTCTGGAGCGTGCCGTCGCTCGAGATGCGCTCGAGGAACTTGGAGCCGCCGCTGTAGCCGATCTTGAAGCCCCAGCGACGCACGATCTCGGACGGGATCACGTTGAGGATCGCGTAGATGATCGGGCCGAGGACGTTGCCCGCCACGGCGAGCGGCGCGCCGATGCCGGCGCCGATGACGCGGAAGGTGCCCCAGAAGAACGAGTCGCCGATGCCGGCGAGCGGGCCCATGAGCGCCGCCTTGACCGAGGTGATGGAGCTGGTGTCGTAGCTTCCGGGCTCGGAGGCGTTCTGCTCCTCCATCGCGCAGGTCAGGCCGATGATGAACGGGGAGGTGGACGTCGCGCAGTTGAAGAACTCGAGGTGACGCTTCACGGCCTCCTGCATGGCCTTCGGGTCGTCCTTGTAGAGCTCCTTCAGGGCGGGCATCATCGTGTAGCCGTAGCCCGTGGACATCTGCCGCTCGTAGTTGAAGCAGCCGAGCAGCTGGTAGTGACGCCAGAAGACGCGGCGGAGGGTCTTGGCGCTGATCTTCTTCTCTTCTGCCATGATTAGAGCTCCTCACTGTCGTCATCGTCGACGACGGTCTCACCGGACGTGGCGGCAAGGACGGACCCGGAGGCCTTGTTGCCGCTCAGCATGTAGTAGACGACGGCCGCGATGGCTCCGAAGAATGCGGCGCCGAGGGTGCTCACGCCGAGGAACGCGGCGAGCGCGAAGCCGAGGAACAGGAACACGCCGAACTTCTTGTCCCAGGTGAGCTGGATCAGCATGGCCACGCCGAGGGCGGGCAGGATGTTGCCGGACTGGTTGAGGCCGTTCTGGATGACGTCGGGGATCTGGTCCACGAAGGCGGTGATGACGCCGGAGCCAAGAACGAAGCCCAGGAAGATGGGCACGAACTTGAACAGGAAGTACACGATGCCGCCGCCCCAGACGCACCAGTCGATGAGGTCGTACTTCTCCTTGTCGGCGAGGCGGTCGGCCTGGTGGGCGAAGAAGGTGTTCACGATCGGCGCCGCGATGTCGCAGATCTGGGCGACGACGGCGATGGGCACCGCGAGGGCGAGCGTGGTCTCGTAGGACGCGCCGGTGCTGATGGCGAGCGCGGTCGCGAGCGCGGAGCCCACGACGACGTTGGGCGGGGTGGTGGTGCCGATGCCGTTGAGGCCCATCCACACGAGCTCGAGCTCGCCGCCGATCACGAGGCCCTTCATCGGGTCGCCCATGATGAGGCCCACGATCGGGCCGATGATGATCGGGCGGTCGAGCATGTGCTGACCACCGAGACGGGACTCGAGGTAGATCAGCGACGCCACGAGGGCGACCAAGAATCCTTGCAGCATGTCGTTCCTCTCTCTTGCTGACTTGCGGCGGGCGCGCCGGACGACGCGCCCGCTCCGTTCCTACTTGAAGGCCCGCTCGATGGCCGCGAAGTCGGCGCTCTCGAGCGTGGGGTTGGCCTGGCCGAAGACCGTGACGCCGGCGGCGTTCAGGGCGCGCGCAGCCTCGAGCTCCTCGGCGGTGGTGTAGACCTGCGGGATGATGGCCACGTAGGTCTCGCCGGGCTTCTTGTTCACGCCGGCGGTGCCGATGTTGAGGCGCGTGAACTTGTGCGCGTCGTCCAGCAGGTCATAGACCCGCTTGGCGTCCTCCACCGTCTGCGTGACCAGGAAGATCTTCTTGTTGTCGTTGACGGGGTTGTTGAGCGCGGCCGCCGCCTTCTCGACGGACTTCACGAACAGCTTCACACCGGCGGGCTTGGCCAGCTTGAGCGAGTTCTTCTTGAACTCGTCGGCCGCCGCGGCGTCATTGGCCACCAGAATGGTCTCCGGCGCGAGGTGCGACGTCCAGGCAACGGCTACGAGTCCGTGGATGAGGCGGTCGTCTGCCCTGGTGAGCACGATCATGTCTACTCCCTTCCCTGTTCTTCTCGGCTGCTCGCCCGCGGCGAGCCTCTTGGCTAGAGCTCCTCCTCGTCCTCGTCTCCCTCCTCCTCGGCGCTCGGCTCCTCGGGAGCGGGGATGTCCGCGAGGGGGAGCATGAGCTGGGCGCGTGCGCTCGCCACCGTCTGCGCGAGCGTCTCGTACGTGGGGTCATCCTCGAACGCGAGCTCGAGGAGCAGCGGCATGTTGATGCCGCTCACCAGCAGGAATCCGTACTCGCCCGCCAGCCTCATCGCCACCTGGTTGACGGAGCCGCCGGGGATGTCGGTGCACACGACGACGGGGCCGCCCGCGGGCAGCGCCTCGAGCGCCTCTCGCAGCTCGCGCTCGAACTCGGTCGTCGCCACGTAGCCGTTGAGGAAGTGGACGTTGTCGGCGTCCGCCTTGAAGAAGCGGATCGCGCTGGCAAAGCCCTCGGCGAGCGTGGAGTGCGTGGCGATAAGAACCTGGCTCATGGCGCGCTCCTAGTTGAGGTGGGCGAACGAGGTGCGGTTGGCCGGGCGGTAGCGCGTGTCGATCTTGGCGTTGATGCAGTTGCGGCAGGCCATGATCTGCAGGGGGATCACCATGACCAGCGGGGTGAGCTCGTCGGGGACCTCCTGCTCGAAGCAGATGGACTTCTCGCCAAACTCCCCGGCGTGGTCGCCGTTGGTGATGACGAAGACGTGGTCGGTGACCTTGTTGTCCTCGTACCACTTGAGGAAGCTCGGGACGCGCTCGATGCCGGGGCCGTCCGGCGCGACGAAGAAGGAGTAGTTGTTCTCGTCGAGCGCGTAGTGCGGGCCGTGGATCATCTCCTCGAGCTCGTAGCCGCGCACCGGCTTGTGGTAGGTCTCGTTGAGCTTGAGCTCGGCCTCCTCGGCGGTGCAGGCGTTGATGCCGTAGGTGCAGACGTAGCCGCGCGTGATGGCCATGAGCTCGAAGACGTTCGCGTCGTACCAGGCGTCGGCCTGAGCGACGAAGCTGTCATAGTCGTTCGCGAGGCGCTCGGCGTCGGCGAGCTTCTGCGCGTAGGCGGCGGCGTCGAGGGTGCCCAGGGCGTGGCCGGCCGCGATGGCGAGCAGGTAGCCCTCGAAGAGCGAGACCTGGTAGCCGCGCGTCTCCACGTGGACCTCCTCCTTGCCCGTGAGCAGGCGGATGGCGGAGTCGACGCTCTCGGTGACGGGGCTGTCCATGACGTCGGTGAGCGCGAGCGCGTAGAAGCCGGCCTCGTGCGCGCGGCGCATGACGTCGATGGTGGAGACGCTCGTGCCGGACTGCGAGACGCCCACGACGAGCACCTGGTCGGGACGGTAGGCGCCGCTCGTGGCGATGTCGTTCTCGTCGAAGCGCGTGGGGAAGCCGGCGCTGGCCTCGACGCGCGCGTAGCGCTGCATGAGCGTGGAGATGTAGATCGATGCGTTGTAGCTCGTGCCCGAGCCCACGAAGTAGACGCGCTTGAAGTCGTGCGTCGTCATGAGCTCGACGAACGGGTCGCAGAACACCGCGCGCTCCGCGAAGGCGTTGCGCAGCGCGTGGCCGGTGTCCTTAATGTAGCCGTACATGCTGGGGTCTTCGAGCTTGGTGATCATGTCCGCTCCTTCGGTCGGCTTGTCCCTAGCAACTTTGTATATACATATTGTCTCTTTGTAATGACATTGTGGGCCGAATGGTATCTATCCGTCGGTAACTGGCTGATGGCGAGGTGAACATATGTACAGACAAACCTGAAAACAGCAGCTCCCGGAGGCGACGTCGCTGGCGGGAGCCGCCGGAACCCGACGTGTTTCGACCGTTGGAATAATTCATGTCTAGACAATTACAAACAGTTTGTTACCCTCCTTGGTAGAGACGGGAGGAGGCGTCATGGCGCGAGAGCCCAAGTACCGGTTGGTCGAGAAGACCGTCCACGAGATGATCGAGGACGGGACGCTCAAGGTGGGAGACCAGGTCCCCACCGAGGAGGAGCTCTGCGAGCAGTTTGGCTTCTCGCGCATGACCGTGAGCAAGGCCCTCAACAACCTCTCCGCCGACGGCTACATCGAGCGCGTCCCCGGGCGCGGCAGCTTCGTGACCCGCCGCCACGTGAACAAGAGCCTCGCCGGCGGGGCGAGCTTCACCGAGGACATGGCCGCCATCGGCCTGAAGGCCGGCGCGCGCCTCATCTCCTACGAGGTCGTCAGCGCGGCCGACGCGCCGGTGGCCGCCGAGAAGCTCGGGCTCTCGGGCACCGACCTCATTCACCACTTCGTGCGCCTTCGCACCGGCGACGACATGCCCATAGCCATCAGCGACACCTACATCTCCGCCTCCGTGATCCCCGCGATCAGCGTGGAGTGCCTGAACGGCTCGCTCTACGACTACGTCCACTCGCTCGGCATCAGCACCTCGCACGTCGACCAGGAGCTTCGTGCGCTGCTGCCCACCGAGGAGCAAAAGCGCCTGCTCGAGGCCGACGACATTGCCCTGCTCTGCTCGTCGCACGTGACCTACACCACGATCGACGGTGTCTCGGTGCCGTTCGAGTACATCAACACCTACTACAACGGGAGCGTCTACACCTACCGCCACACCACGTAGGTCTTCAACAACGGAGGAACGCATGCGTCACGACGACCCTGGGCGGCTCGCCGCCGAGGAGGAGCTCTCTCATGCCGGAGTGAGACCGGAGCAGGCCTCGCCCGCATACGAGGGGGCGCCCGTCATCCAGGCCGAGCGCCTGCTCACGCCCGAGGAGGAGCGCATGAGCGACCGCCTGCTGCTGCGTCGCGACCGCCCGAGCATGGTGCGGACCGCCGTGGCGGTGAACGTCGGGGCGATCCTGTGCGCGCTGGCCTATGTGCTGTTCCAGGCCCCCAACAACCTCGCCACCGGCGGTGCGTCGGGCATGGCCATCGTCATCTCCACGCTCGTCCCCGCCCTGCCGAGCGACGTGGCGCTCTGGGCCGTGAACGTGGTGCTCGTGGTGGTCGGCCTGATCTTCGTCGAGCGACGCGCCGTGGCCTGGAGCGTCGTGGCGTCGATCCTGCTCTCGGCCTACGTGAGCGTGCTCCAGGCGTTGGTTCCCGTGAGCGGGTCCGTGACGGGGGACCTCTGGATCGACCTCGTCTGCTCGCTGGTGCTCGTCGCCGCGGGCACCGGCATCGCCTACAACGCCGGCGCCTCCACGGGCGGGACCGACATCCTCGTGATGGCGCTCTCCCGGCACACGAGCCTGCCCACCGGCCACGCGATCACCGTGGTCAACGCCGTGACCGCCTGCTCGGGCGTGGCGCTCTACGGGGTGCGCACGGGCGTCTACTGCATCGTGGGCCTGCTGCTGGAGACGGTCATCGTGAACGGCGTGCTCGACGACCTCAAGCAGCACAAGGTGTGCACCGTCGTCTGCCGCCGGCCCGCACGCGTCCAGGAGTTCGTGGTGCGCCGCCTTGCGCGCACCGCCACGGTCTGGCTGGGCTACGGCGCGTACACGGGCAGGGAGCTCTCGGTCGTGATGACCGTGCTCACGCGCTCGGAGGCCCTCAAGCTCGAGAAGTACCTGCGGGGGATCGACCCGGACGCCTTCGTGACCTACGTCAACACGTCGCAGATCACGGGCCACGGCTTCCGCTGGGTGTAGGGCCGCGGCCCAACCATCGGCTATGCGCTCAGCGGCTCCCCGTATTCCCTGTACATGGCCTCGGACGTGACGACCCACTGTTTGCCAAACTTCCGGGCATCCACGCCGGCGACGATCTTCCCATATGAGACGGCCTTGCGAAGCGTGGACTCGCTGAGCCCCCAGAGGGCGCTTGCGTCGGCGAAGGACATCAGGCCGTCAAACTCCGTCTTTATCGGCTCGCCATGCTCCCAGAGCTCGTCGCAGGAGAGGTCAAGGTCGTCGTTCCACGAGACGCCGTACCCACCAGCATCGACCTCGACGTCTTCGAATAGTTGACCCTTCTCGAGCTCTTTAAAGGCATCGAATCGCTCTGCGAGCGGCGTTGCGTCATAGAGCTTGGTTGTTCCGTTGGCAAACTGGACGCGCAGACGGAGCTCCGGAAGAGGCGTCACGTCCTTGACCTTATGAAACATCGGCGCGCTCCTCTCAATCCAGCGGGTCGAGCCTCTTGAACTCCTGCGTTTCCCACATTGTAACGAGGTCGTCCCGATGGAGCCCAATCCATTCGCGCACCATCGCAGCCGCCCTTGCGGGAAGCTCCCCGTCGAGCACGCAGCCGCTCCGAATGTCAAAGGCGGCGGTACTGTCCCCATAGATCGCATGAATGTGCGGCGGGTTGTGCTCCGAGCCAAGAAAGTACATGCGAATAACGATTCCATAGAAACGCGCGAGGACAGGCATCCGCTACTCCCTTCTTCGTCAAACGCAGTATATCACGGTATCGTGATTTCTGGCGGGGAATTTGCTTCTTTTGCCATGGTTTATTGCGAACGCGTCTAGGAAACGCCGCCCTTGTCGGCCACGGCTCCAGGAATTGCCGGGGTTGTCCGGGGCGCGTCTAAGAAACGCCGCCCTTGTCGCCCGCCCTTCTAGGAATCGCCGCCCTTGTCCGGGAGGCTTCTAAAGAACGCGGCCCTTGTCCGCCGCACGTCTAAAAAATCGAGGGGTTGTACGCCCTGGCGCCTCCCAGGGCGGACAAGGGCGGCGATTCCTAGACGCGGCGCGGACAAGGGCCGACATTCCTAGAAGGGCGGGCGACAAGGGCGGAGATTCCTGGGGCCGCCGCCGACAAGGGCAGCGATTCCGAGAAGGACCCGCGGCGCCGCTACTCCTCCTCGACCTCGTCGTCGCCGCCGATCTCCTCGAGGACGCCGAGCGCGGCCGGCATGACCTCCTCCTGCGTGCGGTGGAACGGATAGGCCACCTTCTTGGTCTTGGGGTAGACCACGCCGCCGCGCTCCTTGAGGCGAAGCGCCGTCTGACGCGAGACCTCCACGCCCTGGTAGACCAGGCGCCCGTTGGCCAGGCTCACGCTTGCGCACCCCAGGCGCTGCGCGCGGATGCGCACGCGGGCGCGGTCGAAGAGGTTGCGCCCGGCGAGCGGCAGCGCGCCAAAGTCCTTCTCGCACTCCTGCTGCAGCGCATCGACCTCGGAAAGGTCCGCGGCCGCCGCCAGGCGGCGGTACACGAGCACGCGCTTGTCCACGTCGGGCAGGTACTCCTCGGCCAGGAAGAAGTCAGCCGGCAGGTTGATCGTGACCTCGGCCTGCTCCACGTCGCGTGTCTCGCCGCGCGCCTCGGCCACGGCCTCGCCGAGCATCTGCGTGAAGAGGTCAAAGCCCACGCTGGAGAGGTTGCCGTGCTGCTCGGCGCCCATGAGCGAGCCCGCGCCGCGAATCTCCAGGTCGCGCATCGCGATCTTCATGCCGCTGCCCAGGTCCTGGTACTCGTTGATCGCCGTGAGGCGGTCGGTGGCCTCGGGCGTAAGGGGCTGCTCCGCCGGGAACATGAAGTAGGCAAAGGCCTGCATGCGCCCGCGGCCCACGCGACCCTTGAGCTGGTAGAGCTGCGCCAGGCCCAGCCGCTGGGAGTCCTCGATGATGAGCGTGTTGGTGTGCGGGTTGTCGATGCCGCTCTCGATGATCGTGGTGGCCACCAGCACGTCGACCTCGTGCTCCTGGAACTGCAGCATCACGTCCTCGACCTCGCGGGCGCTCATCTTGCCGTGCGCCACGCCGATGCGGGCCTCCGGCGCCGCCTCGCGCACGCGCCCCACCGCGTCGTCGATCGTGTGGACGCGGTTGGACACGTAGTAGACCTGGCCGTGCCGCGCGAGCTCGTCGCGGATCGCCGCGCTCACCACGTCGGGGTCCCACTCCCCCACCGTCACCTTGACCGGCAGGCGGCCGGGCGGCGGCGTCATGATGAGGCTCATGTCGCGCACCCCGCTCATGGCCATCTGCATGGTGCGCGGGATGGGCGTGGCCGAGAGCGTGAGCACGTCCACCTGCTCGCGCATGTTCTTGAGCTGCTCCTTGTGCTGCACGCCAAAGCGCTGCTCCTCGTCGATGATAACGAGCCCCAGGTCATAGGGGTTGACGTCGGCCGAGAGCAGCCGGTGCGTGCCGATGAGCACGTCCACCGAGCCGTCCGCGAAGCCCTCGAGCGCCTTGCGCTGCCGGGCCGGCGTCACAAAGCGGGAGAGCACGGCCACCTTGAGGTCAAAGGGCGAGAAGCGCGAGAAGAACGTCTCGAAGTGCTGCTGCGCCAGGATCGTGGTGGGGCAGAGCACCATGACCTGCTTGGCGTCCTGGCAGCACTTGAACGCCGCACGCAGGGCGACCTCCGTCTTGCCAAAGCCCACGTCGCCGCAGAGCAGGCGGTCCATGGGACGGCGCGCCTCCATGTCGGCCTTGATGTCGGCGATCGAGGAGCGCTGGTCGGCGGTGAGCTCGTAGGGGAAGCTCGCCTCCATCTCCTCCTGGACGGGGGTGTCCTGCGAGAAGGCGTAGCCGGGCACGGAGCTGCGGCGCGTGTAGAGGTCCACCAGGTCGAAGGCGAGCTTCTTGGCGGAGCGGCGCGCACGCCCCGTGGCGCGGGACCAGTCGGCGGTGTTGAGGCGCGTGAGCCGCGGCGAGCTGCCGTCGGGACCCACGTAGCGCGTGATGCGGTCCACCTGCTCGAGCGGCACGAAGAGCTTGTCCTCGCCGGCATACTCCAGCAGGAAGTAGTCGCGCTCGCGGCCGGCCACCTCCTGACGCACGATGTCGGAGAAGAGGGCGATGCCGTGCGTGGCGTGGACGACGTAGTCGCCGGGCTTGAACGGGAAGGTCACGCTCGTGGGGTCCACGCGGCGGGCGCGGCGGCGCGACTTGGCCGTGCGGGACGCGAGGTCGGAGACCGACAGCACGGCCAGATGCGCGCCCGGGATCACGATGCCGGCCGGCACGGGCGCGTCGGTGAAGGTCACACAACCGCGGTCCAAGGGCTCCACCTGCGGCGCGTTGTTCTCGGCCGCCGTTCCCAGCGACTCGACGAAGGGAATGTTCTCGTCGGAGAGGCGCAGCTCCAGCGACTCGCGCGCGCCGCGGTCCGGCACGGCGAAGAGCACGGCGCAGCGGTCGGCCACGAGCTGGCGAACGCGGCCCATGAGCTTGGCGTCGGAGCCGGCGATGCCGGGCTGGCGCACCTCGAGGTCCGCCGTGGACGTCCCGGCGCCGGCGCGCAGCATGGACGAGAAGGACAGGCGCTGCTGACTGCCAAAGTCCATCTCGCGCGGGGAGGCGTAGAGGCCGTCGAGGCTCGCACGGGTGGCGTTCGCGGCGGCGGTGAGCTCGTCGAACGCGCGCATGCAGTCGTCGAAGAGGGCACGCGGCTCGGCGAGGACCACGAGCGCGCTCTGCGCGACGTGCTCGAGCGGGCTCGCCGTGGTGCCGTAGAGCTGCGGGAGGTAGCGCTCCAGCGCGGGGGCGGCGGCCCGCTGGCGAATGAGCTCCAGGTCGGCGGCCACCTTCGTGTTGTCCTGGGCGGCCTTGAAGAGGGCGCGCTCGGCGCGGGCGACCGTCTCGTCCGTGAGCGCGAGCTCGCGGCAGGGCGAGACCGTGACCTCCGTCAGCTCGCCGATCGTCTGGCCCGTGGAGGGGACCATGCGGCGAACGCGGTCGATCTCGTCGCCAAAGAACTCGATGCGCACCGGGCTCGTGGCCTGCGCGGGAAAGACGTCGACCGTGTCGCCGTGCACATGGAAGGTGCCGGGGGCGTCCACGTCGCCGGCGTCGTTGTAGCCCATGCCCACGAGCAGCGCCGGCACGTCCTCAAAGGGGACCTCGTCGCCCACCGCAAAGGTGCTCGAGGCGAAGTAGCCCGAGCCCACGGGCGGCACGCGTCGCAGGAGCGCGTGGGCGGACGCCACGATCACGCAGCTCTCGCCGGCGGCGAGGCGCGCGACGGAGCGGCAGCGCGCACCGACGACGGCGTCGTCGGGGGCGGTGTCGGCCCAGGGCCGGTCGCGGCGCTCAGGGTAGCGGCCCACGACGTCCTGGCCGAGCCAGGCAGCCAGCGCACGCGCTGTGCGGTCCGCGGCCTCCTCGCCGGAGACGACGAGCAGGCAGGGGCGCGGGCTTCTCGCCCAGAGCGCGGCGAGCACGAGCGGGCGTGCGGACTGGGCCACGGACAGGCTGGCGTCCTCGCCGGCGTCGAGCGCGCGCACGAGCGGCGCGAGCTCCGGGGCTGCAGTCAACTGGCGGGAAACGCGGTCGATCAGCATGGGCTACCTCTACAGCAGGGCGCGCCGGCCCCGGCATCCGGGGTCGGTCGCGACGGGTGGTTCTTCTCGCCCATTGTAGCGATGACGCCCCGAGGTTCCGAGCCTTCCCCATCGGATGTCCTTAAAAACGAGGCAGCGGCACGCAGGAGGGCCAAATTTGTGCCGCAGCCCTGATTTTCAGGACGTTTGGACGCCCTTCCGTGCCGCAGGCCCATTTTTCAGGACGCCCGTGACGCGGATGGTCGACTAACATTCAATGCAAGGCTATCCGTTGTGTTACTAAATTATTAGTTTATAATCGTCACATGGAACTGATGCTTTCTCATCTTACCGCCCTAGAGGTGATCCGCCGACAAGAGCTGCGCCTGAGCCTGGAGTGGCGCCAGCGCTGCGACGCGCCCGTCCCCGGCCGCGGCCCAAGCGACGCCGAGCTTGCGAGCCTGATTGCGCAGACGCCGCTGCTCGGCCGGCTCGCGCAGCCGATAGAGGCCCTCGTCGCCGACGAGGCGGGGCGCAGGAGGTCCAAGCGCGTCAAGACGCACACCGTGTCCCGCCCGCTGCCCGCCGGCTCCGCCTTTCTCGTGGCGCCCGGCGTCCGGTGCGTCTCCCCGGAGCACCTTGCCGTCCAGATGGCGCCGCGCCTCACGGAGCTCGAGCTCATCGTGCTGCTCTCCGAGCTCATGGGCACCTACGCCATCGCGCCGGAGCTCGAGGGCGGCATGTGGCAGCGCTGGTCCGCGCCCACCACGCGCGACATGGTCCTGGCGCACCTCGACGCCCTGGGCTCGTTCCCCGGCGCCGCCAAGGTGCGACGCGCCCTGGGACGTGCCTGCGTGAACTCCGGATCCCCGCGAGAGACCAAGCTCTCCCTGCGCCTGGGACTCAACCCTGCGCGCGGCGGCTACGGCCTCGACGTGCTCTCGATGAACGCGCCGCTGGAGGTCACCCGCATCCGCGACAGGATGCGCGCCGGCATCCGCAAGCCCGACATCCTTCTGCGCGCGCCCGCCGACGCGATGCGCAACGGGAGGGCGCTGCTCGGCGCGGCGGTGGAGTACGACGGCAGAGACCACGCCAGCGAGGAGGCGCATGCGCGAGACGCGGAGCGGCATAACGAGCTCACCGCCATCGGAATCGTGGAGTACCTCGTCACCAGGAGGCAGTACCGCGACCTCGCCTACATGGACGGTCTCGTGGACCTCATCAGGCGCGACCTCGGCACCCCGGCAAAGCGACGCACCCACCGGGAGAGCGAGCGGCTCAGGCGGCTGAGGCTGCGCCTTTACCTGGAGCTAGAGCGCATCGACGGCGTCCGCTGGGGCGACCACGGGCGAGGGCGGGACCGGGCGGACGCCGAGGTCCGGGACGTCGTCCCCGTGGAAGCGTACGGCATCGGCTGACGACGTGGGCGTCGCGCCTCGCTCGTTCTTCTCGGCAAGCTGTCCTTAAAAACGAGGCTGCGGCACGTCGGAGGACCCGATTTGTGCCGCAGCCTTGATTTTAAGGACGTTTGGGCGCCCTTCCGTGCCGCAGGTCCGATTTTCAGGACGCGGCAAGCGGCCGAGAAGAACAGGCGAGAAGAACCGTGCGCCCGTCGCGCTAGCCCAGGATCCTCCCGCTCTCCTCGGCGAGCTCGGCCAGGCGCGACGCCGCGGCCGCGACGTCGGCGTCGGACGCACGCCAGCTCCAGTTGCCGTCGGCCACGCCGGGCACGTTCATGCGCGCCTCGTCGCCGAGGCCGAGCACGTCCTGCAGCGGGACGATCGCCACGTCCGCGTCGCTCGCGAGCACGCGGCGCATGATGCCGTCCGCGACCTCGACCGCCTCCTCGCGCTCGAGCCCGTAGCGCTGCTCGCAGAAGCCCACCAGCGTCTGGTTGTCGTGCGTGCCGGTGTAGGCCACGGTCTCGGGGCGCGGGGCGTAGCCCTCGCGCACGTCGTCGTCGGAGAACTGCGCCACGTCCATGCCCAGAAAGCCCGTCGCGGCCACCAGCGCGCGGACGGCCGGCGTGATCGCGCCCAGGTCCTCGGCGATGAACGGCAGCGGCCCAAACTGGCGCTCGGCCGCCTTGAAGAGCTCCGCACCGGGGCCGAAGGCGTACGCGCCGTCGCGCGCCGTCTTGCCATCGGGGATCCCGAAGTACGAGGAGAAGCCGATGAAGTGGTCGAGGCGCACCACGTCGTAGAGGGCGAGCATCCGGCTGAATCGGCGCAGCCACCAGCCAAAGTTTTGCTCGCGGAGGATGTCCCAGCGGAACGTGGGATTGCCCCAGTTCTGGCCGTCGGGCGCGAAGGCGTCACCGGGGGCGCCGGCCTGGCGGCGCGGATAGCCGCGCTCGTCCAGGTCGAAGATGTCGGGCTCGCTCCACACGTCGGCGGAGTCGGCCGAGACGAACATCGGCATGTCGCCGATGATCTTGATGCCGCGCGCGTGCGCGTACTCGAGCAGGTCGTCCCACTCGCGCTGGAACTCGAACTGCAGGCGGCGGTGCGCCTCGATCGCGTGGCGCAGCTTGGGGTCGGACGCCAGGCGCGGCGAGTAGGTGTGATAGGGCTCCGGCCACTCCTGCCAGGGCTTCTCGCCCAGGAGCTCCTTGCACGCGCGGAAGGTGGCGTACGGCGTGAGCCAGTAGTCGTTCTCGTCGCAGAAGCGGAGGTACTCGGGGTCGTTGCCGATCCGCTCGAGGCGCGCCAGCGCGGCCGGCGCCGGCAGCTCGAGCAGGCCCAGGTTGCCCGCGAACGCGCCCAGGCCCGCGTACGGGGACCCAAAGCGGTCCGTGGGGTTGACGGGCAGGACCTGCCAGTACTTCTGACCGCCGGCGGCGAGCCAGTCCACGAAGCGGCGCGCCGGGGCGCCGAGGGTGCCGGGCCAGCCGCCGTTGGGCACGGAGGTGATGTGGCAGAGCACGCCCATGCCGCGCTCGAGCGGGGCCTGGAGGCGCTGCTCGTCGTGGAAGTGCAGCACGGAGGTGCCGAGCGGCCAGAGGAAGACCTCGGCCTGGCCGTGGCTCACGCGCGGGACCTTGCCCGAGACCACGTCGGAGACCTGCTTGTCGCCCACGGGGACCTTGACGGTGTGGGCCTCGGAGAGGCTGGCGTTGACGAGCACGCACACGCGCTCGCCCTCGCCGCGACGCCAGAAGCCAAAGACGTCCTCGCCAGACGAGAAGGGCTCGAACTCGCCGTCCACCAGCAGCTCCGGCAGCATCTTGCGCACCGCGATCGCGTTGCGGTAGATGTCGGTGCAGTCGCGCCTGCCGCCGTCCCACGGGAAGCTCGCGCGGTTGTACGGGTCGCGGAAGCCCTCGACCCCGCGCTCGTCGCCGTAGTAGACGCACGGGACGCCGGGCAGGGTCATCTGCAGCAGCGCCATGACCCACAGGCGCGCCTTCGCGAGGCCCACCTGGTCGTCGGAGAGGCGCCAGCCGGCGCGCTCGCCCTCGGGGACCGAGTCCGGGTCGGGCGCGCCGCCGAGCACCGTGAACAGGCGCTCGCGATCGTGGCTGCCCAGCAGGTTGAGCGCCGAGTAGAAGTTGTCGCGCGGGTAGTTCTCGCGCAGCTCCTCCAGGCGTGCGGCGAGCTCGCTCGCGCCCATGTCGCCCCGGATGTAGGCGAGAAGGGCGGTGCGCACCGGGTAGTTCATCGTGGCGTCGAGCTCGGCGCCCTGGAAGTACTGGCGGAGCTTGCCGTAGGCCATCTTGTGGGAGGCGTCCTCCCAGACCTCGCCGATCAGCACGCCGTCGGGCCTCTCGGACAGCAGGGCGCGCTTGATCTGGACGATGAACTCGTCGGTGAGCTCGTCGGCGACGTCGAGGCGCCAGCCGCGCGCGCCCTGGCGCAGCCAGTGGCGGATCACGCCGGCACGCCCGCACACGAGGTCGTGGAAGTCCTCGCAGTCGGCGCGCACGGAGGGGAGGTTCTGGTCTCCCCACCAGCCGGCGTAGGTGCCGTCCTCGTGGAAGGTGAACCAGTCGCGGTACGGCGAGCGCTCGCCCTGCCACGCACCCGGCTCGGGGTAGGTGCCAAAGCGGTTGAAGTAGCGCGAGTCCGCGCCCACGTGGTTGAAGACGCCGTCCAGGATGACGGAGATGCCGTGCTCCTCGGCGTCGACGCAGAGGGACCGGAAGCTCTGCTCGTCGCCGAGCATCGGGTCTATGCGCAGGTAGTCGGCCGTGTCGTAGCGGTGGTTGCTCGCCGCCTCAAAGACGGGGTTGAGGTAGAGCGCCGTGACGCCCAGGTCCTCCAGATAGCCCAGCCGCTCGCGGATGCCCTCGAGCGTGCCGCCGTAGAAGTCCCAGCACGCCACGCTGCCGTCCTCGCGGCGCTCGTAGGTCGGCGGCGTGTCCCAGTCCTCGAGCACCTTGCGGTCGGGACCGCCCCTGCGGCGCACGGCCAGCGTGTCCGCGGCGCGCTCGCGCCAGTCCTCCCCGCGCGCAAAGCGGTCGGGGAAGATCTGGTAGACGATTCCCTCGCGGTACCAGAGGGGCTGGCGAGCCCGGGGCGAGAAGACCGTGATCTGGAACGACGGGGGGTCGCCGTAGGCGAAGGCGCCCTCGCCGGTGGTCCACCCCTCGCGCGCGCCGTAGCGCCACACCGCGCCGTCGTTCGCCTCGATGTCGAAGTTGTACCAGACCACGCCGGTCTCGGCGGGCTTGTACGTGGCGGTGAAGCGCAGGCCGCCGGCGTGCTCGGCGCCGCGCATCTCGATGAGCTCCTCGCCGTGGGCGTCGGTCCACACGCGCAGGGTGCAGAAGGTGACGTCGTCCTCCCACACGTCTATGCTCAGCGAAACGGTGCCGCCCAGTTGGACGGCACCGAATGGAGACCTGTACTCACGCTCTGAGGTTACGTGGCGTGCTCTCAAACGCTAGTCTCTCCTCTTGTTGTACCTGATGATCTCCGGGTGGAGGTCATGGTAGATGTCCATGTAGTCGTTCGCGGCTCGACGCCAGCTGAAGTCCGCGTCCATAGCCTGGAGCTGAATCTTACGCCAGGTCTCGGGCTCGGTCCAGAAGATCTCGCAGGCGCCCAGGAGCGTGTCGGCCATCTCGTCGGCGTTCATGTTGGCGAACGAGAAGCCCGTGCCCTCGCCGGTGTACTTGTTGTACGGCATGACGGAGTCGCGCAGGCCGCCGGTCTCGCGCACCACGGGCAGGGTGCCGTAGCGCATGGCGATCATCTGCGACAGGCCGCACGGCTCGAACTCGGACGGCATGAGGAGCATGTCACCGCCCGCGTACATGCGGTGCGAGAGCGCGTTGTCAAAGGCGATGCGCGCGCACATCTGGTCGCCGTACTTGGCGTCGAAGTAACGGAAGGCGTCCTCGTGGTCCTTGTCGCC
Organism: Olsenella sp. An270; assembly: GCF_002159735.1. Lineage (GTDB taxonomy): Bacteria > Actinomycetota > Coriobacteriia > Coriobacteriales > Atopobiaceae > Thermophilibacter. The sequence continues at coordinate 13,625 of NZ_NFJF01000004.1, read as the reverse complement.
GGTGCCCAGGATCGCAACCTGCACGCCGCGCTGCATGAGGTGGTCCATCGCGTAGCGCACCAGGCCCAGGCCCTTCTGGTCCGTGAGGCGGCCGATGGAGACGACGAGCGGGCGCGTGGGGTCCTGCGCCAGGCCCAGCTCCTCCTGGAGGGCGCGCTTGCACTCCGCCTTGTTCTCCAGCTCCTTGGCCGTGTAGTTGGCCGGGATCATGGGGTCGGTCGCGGGGTCCCAGATGGTCTGGTCGATGCCGTTGAGGATGCCGCGCAGCACGTTCTGGCGACGGCGGAAGATGTCGTCGAGGCCCTCGCCGTAGAAGGGCATCTGCAGCTCGTAGGCGTAGCTCGGGCTCACCGTGGTGAGGAAGTCCGTGTAGCAGAGGGCGCCCTTCATGTAGTTGATGGAGTCGCGGTCGCAGTAGAGCTGGTCGCGCGCGGCGGGGATGTGGGCGAGGCCCAGCACCTCCTCGAGAACCTTGTCGCTGTACTGGCCCTGGAACTTCACGTTGTGGATCGTGAAGACGGTCTTGACGTTGGCGCACTGCGGGACCTGCTGATAGAACTCGCGCAGGAACACGCAGCACAGGGCCGTCTGCCAGTCGTTGCAGTGCAGGACGTCGCACTCGAGCTCGGGCACCTTGGCGATGGCCTCGCAGATGGCCTTCGAGAAGAACGCGAAGCGCTCGCCGTCGTCGAAGTAGCCGTAGAGGCCGTCGCGCTTGAAGTAGGCCTCGTTGTCCACGAAGTAGAAGTCAAGATCCTGGAGCGTGAGCTTCTCGATGCCGCAGTACTCGTTGCGCCAGGCGAGCGGCACGTAGAAGTCGGCTACGTGCTTCATCTGGTCCTTGTACTCCTGCGGGATGCTCGCGTACTTGGGCAGGATCACGGCGACGCGGGCGCCGGCGTGCTTGAGAGCGCGGGGCAGCGAGCCCGCCACGTCACCCAGGCCGCCCGTCTTGGCGAAGGGCACGGCCTCGGAGGACGCGAAGAGCACGCGCAGCTTCCTGCGCTTGGCTGATGTTGCCATTGAGACTCCCCCTCGCCTACTCGTGGGCCTTCTCGGTGATGAGGACGTCCTCGGGGGTGCCGCGCAGCTCGGTGCCGGCCGGGACCACGTTGCCGCGGTCCACGATGGCGTTCTCGACGCGCGCGCCGCTCTTGACGACGCAGCCCTGCATCACGATGGAGTTGCGCACCGTGGCGCCCGCCTCGACGATGACGTTGCGGCCCAGGATGGAGTCGCTCACGCTGCCGTAGATGCGGTCGCCCGAGGACGCCGCGGAGTTGAGCACGCGGGAGCCGATCTCAAACTTGGCGGGCGGCGTGTCGTGCGTCTTGGTCTTGATGGAGCGGTCCGCGGGGAAGAGCTCGGCGGTGATGCGCGGGTCGAGCAGGTCCATGTTGGCGCGGAAGTAGGAGCGCTTGTTGAAGATCGGCGCGACGTAGCCGCCGAAGTCGTGGGTGCGCACGTCGACGCGGCCAAAGTCGCCCGTCATCGCCTCGAAGAGGTCGAGGTAGTCCGTCGGCGCGTACCAGTCGAACATGTCGAGCAGCAGCTGGCGGTTGATGACGAAGCAGTCGAGGAACATCGTGTCGCCAAAGTTGACGCCCTGGCGCACGCCCTGGACGCGGCCGTCGATGACGTCGAACGCCGTCACGTCGGCGTCCTTCTCGGACGCCGTCTTGGTGAGGACGGTGATGTCGGCGCCGGAGGCCTTGTGGGCCTCGTAGACCTCGTCGAGGTCGATGTTGTAGACGAAGTTGGCCGTCGAGCAGATCACGGCGTCGGCGTTGCTGCGCTTGAAGTAGGTCTTGTTGTGAATGAGGTCACGAAGCAGGAAGCGCGCGCCGGTGCGCGAGGTGCCGAACGCGGAGCCGGGGAGGATGAACAGGCCGCCGTTCTTGCGGTCGAGGTCCCAGTCCTTGCCGGAGCCGGTGTGGTCGATGATCGAGCGGTAGTTGTACGGCATGACCATGCCCACCGTGCGGATCCCGCAGTTCACGAGGTTCGACAGGGCAAAGTCGACGAGGCGATAGCGGCCGAAGTACGGCAGCGACGCCACGGGACGGCTCTCGGTGAGCGCGCTGGACTCCTTGGCGGAGTAGTTGCAGGTGATGAGGCCGATGACCTTCTCCATGACTAGTTCTCCCCCTTTCCGACGACCACGTCGTTGCCGATGACGGCGGTGTCCTTCGTGGTGTCGACGCTGCCGACGCTGACGTTCTCCTCGACCACGGAGTTCTCGCCGAGGATCGCGCGCACGACGTTGGCGCCGTCCTTGACCACGGCGCCCGGGAGCAGCACCGAGTCGATGACGGTGGCGCGCTCGCCGACGTAGGCGTCGGTCGAGAGAATCGAGTGCTTCACGGTGCCGTAGACCTGGCAGCCGTTGGCGACGAGGCAGTCGTCGATGGTGCCGTCCTTGCCCACGAACGCGGGCGGGCGCGTGGAGGCGTTGCTCATGATCGGGAAGTCGGTGCTGAAGATGTCGAAGGCGGGGTTGGACCCGAGCAGGTCCATGCTCGTCTCGTGGTAGCTCGAGATGGTGCCGACGTCACGCCAGAAGCCCTCGAACTTGTAGGTGAACAGGCGCTTGCCGTCCGCCAGCAGCTTGGGGATGATGTCGCCGCCGAAGTCGTGCGAGGAGTTCTGGTCGTTGGCGTCCTCCCTCAGCGTGTTGACGAGAAGGTCGGCGTTGAAGATGTAGATGCCCATGGAGGCAAGGTTGCTGTCGGGCTTCTTGGGCTTCTCGGAGAACTTGGTGATGCGGCCGTCGGGGTCGGCGGTCAGGATGCCAAAGCGGGAGGCCTCCTCCCACGGCACCGGCATGACGGCGATCGTGAGGTCGGCGTTGTTGGCCTTGTGCGTGGCCAGCATGTCGGAGTAGTCCATGCGATAGAGCTGGTCGCCGGAGAGGATGAGCACGTACTCGGGGTCGTTCTGCTCGATGTAGCCGAGGTTCTGCGTCACGGCGTCAGCGGTGCCCTCGTACCAGGCGCCGCCGGTCTGCGTCGCGAACGGCGGCAGGATGGCGACGCCGCCCCCGCGCTCGTCGAGGTTCCACGCCTCGCCGGTCCCGATGTAGCTGTGCAGCAGGTACGGACGGTACTGGGTGAGCACGCCGACCGTGTTGATGCCCGAGTTCGCACAGTTTGACAGGGCGAAGTCGATGATGCGGAACTTGCCACCGAACGAGACGGCGGGCTTTGCCACGTTGCTCGTCAGCGCACCGAGACGACTTCCCTGCCCTCCGGCGAGGAGCATTGCGATGCACTCTTTCTTGCTCATACCCCCACTCCTTTCGACAACCAACTCACGCGGGGGCGCGGGGCCCCCGAAGTGTCCTAGCCCTAAATGTGCCAGATGTCTTCCATGTACTCACGGATCGTTCGGTCTGAGGAGAAGTATCCGGCCTTGGCGGTATTGTGGAGCGCCGACTTGTTCCACGCGCGGCGGTCGCCGTAGGCTCCGGTGAGCTCGTCGAAGGCCTGGACGTAGGAGTGGAAGTCGCGCAGGACCAGATCCGGGTCGTTGTCGACCATGAGGTAGTCGTGAATGCTGTCGAAGTTGCCCGAGAGGCGCGCGAGCGTGCCGTCGGTGAGCATGTCCACGATGCGGCCGATGTGGTCGCGGTCGCCGTTGTACATGTCCCAGGCGTAGTAGCGGCCCGAGGCGCGCAGCTCGTCGACCTCGTTGGCGCGCAGGCCGAAGATCTTGATGTTCTCGGGGCCCACGAGCTCGGAGATCTCGATGTTGGCGCCGTCGAGCGTGCCGAGGGTGATGGCCGCGTTCATCATGAGCTTCATGTTGGAGGTGCCGGAGGCCTCGGCGCCGGCCACGCTGATCTGCTCCGAGATCTCTGCCGCGGAGTAGATGAGCTGGGCGTTGGAGACCGCGAAGTTGGGCACGAAGGCCACCTTGATCTTGTCGTTCGCGCGCTCGTCGTTGTTGATGACGTCGGCGACCGAGTTGATGAGGCGGATGACCTCCTTGGCGAAGGTGTAGCTCTGGGCGGCTTTGCCGGAGAAGATGAACGCCGTGGGGCGCGGGCTGTAGCTCGGGTCGGCCAGGATGCGGTTGTAGACGTCGAGGACCTTGAAGACGTTGAGGAGCTGGCGTTTGTAGGCGTGGAAGCGCTTGACCTGGACGTCGAAGACCATGTTGGTGTCGAGCTCGACTCCCGAGGTCTCCTTGATGTAGGCGGCGAGGCGCTCCTTGTCGGCCTTCTTGGCGAGCTCCATGGCGTCGAGGAAGCTGGCGTCCTGCTCGAAGGGGATGAGCTTCTCGAGCTCCATGGCGTCGTCCATCCAGCCGTCGCCGATGGCCTCGGTGATGAGCTTGGAGTAGCTCGGGTTGGCCTCGGCGAGGAAGCGACGGTGCGTGACGCCGTTGGTCTTGTTGTTGAAGCGGTGCGGCATCATCTCGTAGAACTCGTGGAAGACGCTGTCCTTGAGGATCTGCGTGTGCAGCGCCGAGACGCCGTTGATCGAGTGCGAGAAGATGATCGAGAGGTTGGCCATGCGGACCTGGCCGTCCCACAGGATCGCCGTCTCCTGGAGCACCTTGGTCCAGTTGCCCTCGTTGGGCGAGAGGTGGTTGGCGAGGCTGTCGCGGTAGCGGCGGTCGATCTCGTCGATGAACATGTAGAGACGCGGCAGGAGGTTGCGGAAGGTGTTGATCGGCCACTTCTCGAGCGCCTCGGGCATGACCGTGTGGTTGGTGAAGGAGATGGTCTCCCTGGCGATCTTGTAGGCGAGGTCGAAGTCAACGCCCTTCTCGTCGACGAGCAGGCGCATGAGCTCGGGGCCGCACATGGCGGGGTGCGTGTCGTTGGTGTGGATGCAGACGTGCTCGCCGAGGTGCTCCCAGTCGGGGCCAAACTCGCGTTCGTAGGTGCGCAGGATGGTCTGCAGGCCCGCGGAGACGAAGAGGTACTCCTGCTTGAGGCGCAGCATGCGGCCGTGCTCGCCGGCGTCGTTGGGGTAGAGGATCGTGGAGATGGCCTCGACGTCGGAGCGGAACTTGTTGGCGCGGGCGTAGTCGCCGGCGTTGAAGGCGTCGAGGTCGAAGTCCTCGGTGTAGGGCTCGGCCGACCACAGGCGCAGCTTGTTCACGACCTTGCCGCCGTAGCCGATGATGGGCACGTCGTAGGGTACGGCGCGGACGATCTCGCCGCCCTCCTGCGTGAACCAGAACTTGCCGTCCTGCTCGTGGCGGACGACCTGGCCGCCAAAGCGCACCAGCACGGCGCTGCCGTCCTTGCGGGTCTCCCAGGGGAAGCCGCCCGCGAGCCAGTTGTCGGTGCGCTCGACCTGACGGCCGCCCTCGATGTACTGGCGGAAGAGGCCGTAGCGGTAGCGCATGCCGTTGCCGTAGCCGGCCATGCCCTCGTGGGCCATGGAGTCGAGGAAGCACGCCGCAAGACGGCCGAGGCCGCCGTTGCCGAGGCCCGGGTCGACCTCCTGGCGGCAGAGGGTCTCGAGGTCGGAGCCCATGGACTTGACGCCGTCGGCGACCACGTCGCGGATGCCAAAGTTGATCAGGTAGTTGTCGAGCAGGGGGCCGAGAAGGAACTCGAGGGAGAAGTAGTACACCTTCTTGGTGCCCTTGGGGTGGGACTCGGGGAAGATGGCGCGGCCCTTGTTGGCGATGAGCTCGGCGAGGGCGAAGTAGCGCTCGTGGTCGGCGAGCTCCTCGAAGGGGGTGCCGTAGCGGGTCAGGCAGGCCTCACGGTACTGCTCGACGAAGTCCTGCTGGTTCTCGAAGATCTTGGCGTTGTCAGTCAAAACTACTCCTTGCATCGTGGCGACGAACACTCGGGGGCGCGGACGAGTCCGCACAGGGAGGCGTCGCGTGACCTCCCGGTTGGAGGCCGCCCGCGGGCGGCCTCGCTTAAGCTTACTCCGTCGAAGGCTATTTCTTCGCGGCAGGCTTCTTTTCTGACTTTCCCTTTGCAGGGGTGGCCTTCTTGGCAGCCGGCTTCTTCTCGGCCGCCTTCTTGGGGGCGGCCTTCTTGGCCGTGGCCTTGGCAGCCGGCTTGACGTCCTTCTCGTCCGCCTTCTTGGCGGCCGGCTTCTTGGCCGCGGCGCCGCCGTCCGTCTTCTTGGCCGGGCGACGCAGGGTGCCGGTGCGCTTGAGGATCATGCCGCCCAGCGGCGGGACGCGCACGACGATCGACTGCTCGCGACCGTTCCAGGGCTCGTCCTGGCACTTGAGCTTGCCGGTGTTGAGGACGCCGGAGCCGCCGAAGCGCTCGTTGTCGGTGTTGAAGACCTCCTCGTAGACGCCCCACTCCGGCACGCCCATGCGGAAGTCCTCGCGCGCGTTGACGTCGAAGTTGATGAGGATGACCAGGTCCTCCTTGGGGTCGTCGCCCCTGCGGATGAAGCTGATGATGGACTGGTCGGCGTTGTCGGCGTCGATCCACTCGAAGCCCTCGGAGTCGAAGGCGCGCTGCCACAGCGTGGGGTGCTCGTTGTAGAAGCGGTTGAGGTGGCGGATGAAGCGCTGCTGGTGACGGTGGGTGTCGTACTGCTCGGAGAGGAAGTACTGGATGCCCTCGTAGTAGCGCCACTCGATGAACTGGGCGATCTCGTTGCCCATGAAGTTGAGCTTGCCGCCGGGGTGCATCATCTGATAGAAGGCGAGCGTCCTCATGCCGGCGAACTGACGCCAGTAGTCGCCGGGCATGCGCGTGATGAGCGAGCACTTTCCGTTGACGACCTCGTCGTGGGAGAGCGGCAGGATGAAGTTCTCGTTGAACTGGTACATGGAGGAGAACGTGAGCATGCGGTAGTTGCCCGGGCGCCAGGGGAAGTCGGTCTGCATGTAGTGCAGCGTGTCGTTCATCCAGCCCATGTCCCACTTGAAGTGGAAGCCCAGGCCGCCGTCCTCGGGCGGGTAGGTCACGAGCGGCCACGCGGTGGACTCCTCGGCGATCATCATGACGTCGGGGTGCTCCTTGCCCATGACCGAGTTGGTCTGGCGGATGAACGCGGAGGCGTCGAGGTCCTCCTCGGTGCCCTTCTCGTTGAAGCGCTTCTGGCCCGGGTCGTCGATGCCGAAGTTCATGTAGAGCATCGAGGAGACGCCGTCCATGCGGATGCCGTCGGCGTGGAAGAGGTTCGCCCAGAACAGGGCGTTGGACACGAGGAAGGAGCGAACCTCGCCGCGGCCGTAGTGGAACTGGTGGGTGTTCCAGTTGGGATGGATCTTGTGCTCGTAGAGCATGCCGCCGTTGAAGTTGGCCAGGCCCTCGGCGTTGGCGCAGAAGCCGCCGCACACCCAGTCGAAGATCACGCCGATGCCGGCCTCGTGGCAGGCATCGATGAAGTGCATGAACTGGCGCGGGTTGCCGTAGCGGGACGTGGCGGCGTAGTAGCCGGTGGGCTGGTAGCCCCAGGAGCCGTCGAACGGGTGCTCGTTGACGGGCATGATCTCGATGTGGGAGTAGCCCATCTCCTTGACGTACTCGACGAGCTCGTCGGCGAGGTCATCGTAGGAGTACACGACGCCGCGCTGCGCGGGGAACGGGTCGCCGGGGCCGGGATAGGTGCCGTCCTCGCGGGGCTCGCCCTGGGGCTCGTCACCGTGGCGGCGCCAGCTGCCCAGGTGCACCTCGAAGATGTTGAGCGGCTCGGCGAACATGTCCCGATGGGAGCGCTGCTCGAGGTAGTGGGCGTCCTTCCAGGCGTAGCCGTCGAGGTCGAAGGTGCGCGAGGCGGTGCCGGGGACCTTCTCGGCGTAGAAGCCGTACGGGTCGGCCTTGTAGAGCTTGCGCCCGTCGTTGCACTCGATGAGGTACTTGTAGAGCGCGCCCTCCTCGATGCCGGCAACAAAGCCCTGCCAGATGCCACCGGTCTCGGTCGGGTAGAGCGGCGTGGCCGTCTCGTCCCAGCCGTTGAAGTCACCGATGACGTGGACGCTCCTCACGTCGGGGGCCCAGACGGCGAAGTGGTAGCCGTGGGTTCCGTCGTCGGTGACGGCGGGGTGGGCGCCCATCTTCTCGTAGCTCCTGTACCACTCGCCGCGAGCAAAGAGGAACAGGTCATCGTTGCTCAGGTAGAGAGTGCTGTCGAGAGATTCCATGTCACGCTCCTCGAAGGTCTGTGCACAGGACAACACTCATTGTGGGCCTCGCGTCAACCGACTGTCCACGAAAAGGCGGTGAGTGCGGGCAACGGGGCGGCGAGCAGGGCCGCGCGGGCGGGAACCTTCCCGCACGACGTGACGGTCCTTCTCGCCCGACCGTCTCGTCCCGCGCGCACACGAAAGGCCCGCCGGGGCCGAGGGGCGCCGACGGGCCGGACGTGCGATGCGGTCGTGCCTAGTAGTTGATCTTCTGCTCCTCGAAGTAGGCGCGCGGGTGGTTGCACACCGGGCAGACCTCGGGGGCCTCGGCGCCCACGTGCAGGTGGCCGCAGTTGAGGCACTTCCAGACCTTGACGCCCTCGCGCGCGAAGACCTCGCCCTTCTCGACGCGCTCGGCGAGCTTGAGGTAGCGCTCCTCGTGGTGCTTCTCGATCTCTCCGACCATGCGGAACTTGGCGGCGATCTCGGTGAAGCCCTCGGCCTCGGCAGTCTCGGCGAAGCCCTTGTACATGTCTGTCCACTCGTAGTTCTCGCCTGCGGCGGCGTCCTTGATGTTGGTCAGGGTGTCGGGCACCTCGCCGCCGTGGAGGTACTTGAACCAGAGCTTGGCGTGCTCGCGCTCGTTGCCGGAGGTCTCCGTGAAGATGTCGGAGATCTGGACGTAGCCCTCCTTCTTGGCCTTGCTCGCGTAGTAGGCGTACTTGTTGGTGGCCTGGGACTCGCCGGCGAAGGCGGCCTCGAGGTTCTTCTTCGTCTGCGAGTTCTCAAAGTCGACGGCCATTGGAGGCTCCTCTCAGTCCCCCGGGAGGGACACGTTTCCTGCGCCGGGCCCCTGCCCGACGGCTCAACCGATGTCAGACGTGCCACGCCCCGTCGCCCGGCCGGCAGAAGCCCTCGCGGGACAGCTCGCCCAGGAGGGCCTCGACCTCGGAGGCGCTTATCGACCTTCTACCCGCTTTCTCCTCCACGCTTGCAAGCTCCTCGCAAATGGTCTTAAGGCCAACGCCGCGCGGCTCGCCGCGGTGGGCGAGAAGGACGCGCAGCAGCTCGGCGCGCTTCTGGCGGTGCGACCCCTCGAAGCGCGACTGGCGCGCGTGGCCGGCGGAGCGGCGCGACGGGTTGGGCACGGTGCGCTTGAGGTAGGCGCCGTAGTCGAGCAGGGCGTAGTACCAGGTGCGCGGGTCGTCCGCGGGATCGCTCGCGTCGGGCGGGCAGGTCGCGCGCAGGATCGGCACCAGCGCGCGGTCGCTCACGCGCTCCTCGCCCGGGAAGAGCTCGTGGAGCAGGACCGTGCGCACGTTGGTCTCCAGGTAAACGGAGGGCAGGTCAAAGGCGAAGGCGCGGATGCCCGCGGCCGTGGCGGGACCCACGCCGGGCAGCGCCTCGAGGGCCGCGGTCTCGGCCGGCAGCTCGCCGCCGAGCGCGGCCACCGCCTGCGCCGCGCGGTGCAGCGCGAGGGCGCGCCGGTTGTAGCCGAGGCCCTGCCACTCCTCGAGGACGTCGGCGGGCTCGGCGGCCGCGAGCGCCACGGGCGTGGGGAAGCGCTCCAGCCAGCGCTGCCAGCGGCCGTCCACGCGCGTGGTCTGCGTCTGCTGGAGCATGACCTCGGAGATCCAGATCTGGTACGGGTCGCGCGTGCGGCGCCAGGGGAGGTCGCGGTAGAGCTCCTTGCCGCGCCCCAGGACGAGGGAGCGGAAGGCCGCGAGGTCCCTCTCGCCCGACGGCTCGGCGGCCGCCCTCACGCCCCGTCCCCGAGGTCGCGCCTGGCCTCGTCCTCGGGGACGAGCTCGAAGGTGGCGTGCGGGACGGGCGAGCGGCGCTCGACGATGAGCTGGTGGAGGGTCACGCTCGCGAAGAGGTCTCGCAGCAGGCGCTCGGCGTGGCACCACACCGAGGTGTAGCGGCATCCCTCCCGGTTGGGGCACACGCCGCCCGCGGGGTCGGCGGAATGGCAGCACGAGAGGGAGACCGGGCCCTGCACCGCCTCGACGACCTGCAGAAGCGTCGTCTTGGTCGGGTCCACGGCGAGTCGCATCCCGCCGCTCGCGCCGCGCGTGTTGGTGACGATGCCGGCGGCCGCGAGGTCGCGCTGGATCGAGCGGGCAAAGGAGTAGGGCACCCCGCTCTCCTGCGCGGCGCTGCGGACCGAGAGGATCCCGTCCGGGCTCTCGACGAGCTCGCTGATCATGCGCAGCGCGTAGTCGGTCTTTCTCGATACGTCCATGGCCTACCTCCGACCCGGTTCCTTCCCCTCGCCCCAGTCCAGGACGGGCCAGCCCCGCCGACGGGCGCTAATCGCGAGCGTCTTGCCGGGGCAGACCGCGCGCGCCTCGCGGGCGGCGTCCAGGAGGGGCGCGTCGGTGTGGTGGTCCGCGTAGGCGCGCTCGAGCACCCAGGCCCCCGCGCCGAGGTGCGCGTCGCACCAGCGCTCGACCGCGCGGCACTTCTCGGCCCCCGCCACGACCGGGCCGTCGACTCGTCCCGTGTAGCGGCCCCGCTCGTCGCGCTCCATGCGCGTGGCGACGAACCCGTCCACGCCCATGCGGCTCGCGGCGACTTCGGCGATCGGCTCGAAGGTGGCCGAGACGAGCAGGACGACCATGCCCTTCCCGTGGCACCAGGCGACCTCGTCGAGCGCCTGCGGACGGTAGAGCGGAGCGAGGACCTCGTCGTGGAAGCGCGTCATGAGGGCGTCGACCTCCTCGGAGGTGCGGCCGCCGAGCGCGCCGAAGACCAGCTCGCGGGCCTCGCCCTGGCGAAACGGCAGGTGCAGCTTGTAGCGGACGCCCCACCAGCCGAGGCGCAGCAGGCGCAGCGGAGACATCATGCCCTGAGCGAGGAGGTAGCGCGTGAACAGCGAGCCCGACTGGCCGTCGATCGCGGTTCCGTCGAAGTCAAAGACCGCGACCCGTCGCGGCTGTGTGTGAGCGCTGGTTGCCATGGGCGCCCCGTTCTCGCTCGTGTCCGACGCCCAATATGATAGCGCGACACACGCATTAGCGGGACTGCGGCGCGGGGCCCTTGTCGCCGAGCGGCGTGCGGCGCGGGGCCCGGGGGGGCGTCTCGGCATGAAAAAAGGGGTCCCTCGCGGGACCCCCGAACGTGCAATGGCGGGATGTAAGGGACTCGAACCCTCGACCTCCGACGTGACAGGCCGGCGCTCTAACCAGCTGAGCTAACACCCCGTGCGCCTTGCGCGGGAGCTATTCTCTCATACCCCCCAGAGCGTGGCAAGGCCCAATCTCAAAAAAGTTGCGGGCGCCGCCGCGCACACAAAACCTACGCGAGTGCGACGTCGGTGGTGGTCCCACCAACGGTCACGCGCAGCGTGGTCCCGTCGAGCTCCACGGACTCGATCTCCCCGGAGCCGCCCGCGGGGTTGCCCTCGGCGTCCACGACGTAGGTGATGCCACTGGAGTGGCCGCCGATCACGTAGCAGGCGACGTTCCAGCCGCCGTCGACGTTCTCGGGGACGAGCAGCGTGTCGGCCGTGCGCACGAGCGCGACGGGCATGCCCGGCAGCTCGAAGACCGGCTCGCCGGAGGAGTAGACCAGGCTCCAGACCCCGTCCTCCCCCTGGGAGAGGGCGTACGTCTGGCCGGCGTAGCTCACCGTGCCGTCGACGCCCACCTGCTCCTGGCCGGCGTCGTGCTCGCGCTGCTGCTCCTGCGCCTCGATCTCGGACTCGGTGAGGTGGAGCGTCTGGTCGTGGGTGGTCTCCTCCTCGGCGGGCGGGAACACGAGCGAGGTGACGAGGGTGCCCACGGCAAAGATCACCGCCAGGGCCAGTATCGCGGCGACCACGAGAAGGACGACGTTGAGCACGCTCCTCTTGGGGCCGGACTGCGGGGCCCGGTCCTCCGGGTGGCGCTCGGCGTAGCGGCGCTCCGCGTTCTTGCGGGCACGCCCCGCCGCCTCGGCGGCGTTCTTGCGCGTGGTGACGCGGGCGCCCTGGCCGGCGCCGATGGTGGAGATCTGGTCGGAGTCGCTCGCGAGCGCGGTCGACTGCTGGCGGGCGCGGCGCCCCGACGGGCGCGCGTGGCTCGCGGCGTGGGTCGCGCGATGTGCCGGGCGCGTGTTCTTCTCGTCCTTGAAAGGCATGGAAAGTCCCCCGATCGCTCTCTCCTAGACCTCGCGGCGCTCCTCGATGGCGCGCCCGAGGGTCACCTCGTCAGCGTACTCCAAGTCGCCGCCCACGGGCAGGCCGCTCGCCAGACGCGAGACGCGCACGCCCAGCGGGCGGATCGTGCGCGCGAGGTAGGTCGCCGTGGTCTCGCCCTCCACGTCCGGGTTGGTGGCGAGAATGACCTCGGTCACCTCGCCGTCAGCCAGGCGCGCCAGCAGCTCGCGCACGTGGAGCTGCTCCGGGCCGATCTTGTCCATCGGGCTGATGACGCCGCCGAGGACGTGGTAGAGGCCATGGTAGCTGCCTGTGCGCTCAATCGCCGCGACGTCGCGCGGCTCCGAGACGACGCAGACCGACGTGCGGTCGCGCGAGGCGTCAGCGCAGACGTCGCAGGTGTCGCGCGTGGCGTAGGAGAAGCAGACCGGGCAGAAGTGCACCTGCTGCTTCACCTCCAGGATCGCCTGCGCGAGGCGACGCGCCTGGTCGGCGTCGGCCTCGAGCAGGTAGTAAGCGATGCGCTGGGCCGACTTGGGGCCGATGCCCGGGAGGCGTCCCAGCTCGTCGAGCAGCCGCTGGAGCGCGCGGCCGTCGCTGATGGCCGTGTCCATGCGCGTGGGCCGCCTAGAAGAGGCCCGGGATGCTCATGCCGCCGGTCACGGCGCCGAGCTGCTGGCTGGCCATCTGCTCGGCGGACTCCAGGACGTCGTTCACGGCCGCGAGGATCATGTCCTGCAGCATCTCCACATCCTCCGGGTCCACGGCGGCGGGGTCGATCGCGAGCGAGGTGAGGCGCAGGTCGCCCGTCGCGGTGACCTTGACGGCACCGCCGCCGGCGCTCGCGGAGACCTCCGTGGCCGCGGCCTTCTGCTGCGCGGCCAGGAGCTGCTCCTGCATCTTGCGGGCCTGGGCCATCATCTGGTCGCGGTTCATGCCGCCCATGTTGAATCCCTTGGACATGTGCTTCCTTTCGTCGTCGTGCTGTCTCGTGGCGAGAAGTGCGTGCGGTCGTGCTAGTCGTCCGTGTCGTCGTCTTCGCTGTCGTCGACCGGCTCGTCGATGAAGCCGGGGTCCTCCTCCGGGGCGTCGTCGTAGGAGAGCTCCTCGGCGGCGTCCTCGTCGGACGTCGTGGCGGCGGACTCCACGCTCACCGAGAGGGGCTGGCCAAACGCGGCGCTGAGCTGGGCCGCGATGTCGGCGAACTCGGGCGTGAGGTCCTGCGCGGCCCGGACGGCGGGGTCTCCCCCGCTCGCTCCGCGCTCGGCTGACGCCTCGCTCACTTCGTGAGTCGCGGCGGGGGAGACCCCGCCGTCCGGGCCGCACGTAGCCTTCTCGGCCGAGTTCGCCGACATCGCGGCCCAGCTCAGCGCCGCGTTTGGCCAGCCCCTCTCGGTGAGCGTGGAGTCCGCCGCCA
>NZ_NFJF01000003.1 GCF_002159735.1 Olsenella sp. An270 | reverse complement strand
CGGTCGTCGTCGGAGGGCGGGGCGAGCGTGGGGTCGTCGTCGGCCCGGGGGTACCAGTCCTGCTCGAACGGGCCTGACGCCGGGAGCGGGGTCTTCTCGAGCAGCTTCCACGCATGCACGGCGGCGGGCGCGTAGAGCGCGATCAGCACGAGGTAGACGACCACGAGAGCAAGGCCCAGGAGCACGGCGAGCTCGCCCTCTCCCCCGCTCACGTAGCCGCCGAGCGAGTCGTCCAGCTCGCCGATCACGGCGAGCAGCGCCATGGGGAAGAAGTCCGCGAGGGCATGGATCGCCACCACGCCGAGGAAGCTGCGCGTGCGCACGTAGACGGTCCCGAGCACCAGGGCGATGCAGGTGGTCTGCGCGGTCTTGAGCAGCATCTGGACAAGCGTCAGGGGGTCGAGCTCCCCCACCAGCGCCACATGCGCGGCGCCAAAGATCACAGACGACACCAGCACGGCCGTCACCACGCCGTTGCGCGTGGAGCCCCGGCCGAAGAGCAGGCCGCCGAGCAGCAGCACCCTGAAGAGCGTCTCCTCGTAGAGGCCCACGCTCAGGCAGAGCAGCGCCACGCCGGCGAGGTCGACGGCCCAGGTGGGCGAGAGGGGCACCACCTCGCCCGACGCCGCGAGCTGCAGGAGCGACACGACCTCGACCACGCACAGCCCCATGACGATGAGGACCGGGTAGCGGCCCTCGCGCAGGGCGCGTCGCAGGCCGACGGTGGACGGCGCGAGCGACCGCGCGCCGCCGAGAAGCGCCACGAAGGCGACCGCGAGCGCGAACAGGAGCACGCGCTGGAGGGCCTGGTCGAACAGGTACGGCAGGCCCGGGAAGCTCGGCACCGCCAGGAGGGCGAGATAGCCCGCCACCGTGAGCGCGACCGCCCAGCCCCGCCTATGCCCCTTGATGAGCGCCATGTGGACCTCCCGTCATATCGCAAGGATACCAGTCGGCGCCGACCGCGATTCGCTACCATGTATGGGAACGGTCCCGCCCAGGAAGGGAGCGCCATGCTCGAGGACTACGCCAAGGCACGAAAGCTCGGCCTCAAGCAGGTGGAGCGCGACGTCGCCGCCGGGCGCTACCCCTATCCCCCCGCCCTCGACGACATCCTCAAGAACCAGGGCTACCAGGGCGAGGTCCCCGTCGGGCTCGCCGAGGTCGACCTCTCGCTCATCGCGGGGACCAAGACCCGCGGCAGGCAGAACATGTTCTCCAGCAGCTTCCTCCCCATCGCCGACCCCGAGTCGGAGTTCGCGATGAAGTGGAGCGACCTCATCGACTCGCAGCGCGCCGAGGGGCTGCGCGACCCGATCGTGGTCTACGAGTACCTGCAGCGCTTCTACGTGCAGGAGGGCAACAAGCGCGTGTCGGTCTCGCGCTACCTGGGCATGCCCACCATCCTGGCGAGCATCACGCGCGTCACGCCCATGCCCTCCGACGAGAAGGCCCTGCGCCTCTACCACGAGTTCACGCGCTTCTACCGGGTCTGCCCCATCTACGGCATCATCTCCGACCAAGAGGGGTTCTACGCGCGCCTAGCCGCCCTTCTCGGCCAGGGGCTCGACGAGCCGTGGCCCGAGGACGTGGTGCGCGACCTGCGTTCCCTCTTCGACAGCTTCTCCATGTCCTGGCACGCCCGCGGAGGGGACGCGCTCGACCTGCAGGTCGGCGACGCGCTCGCCACTTACGTCACGATCTTTGGCTTCGAGCACGTGCGCGGGCTCACCCCCTCCCTGGTGGACGCCGAGGTCGGCAGGATCTGGGGCGAGTTCGTGGTCACCCAGGGCGAGGGCGCGCGGGCCTACCTCGAGGACCCCGCGAAGGGCCACACCGCCCCGCTGCCCAAGCTCAAGAACCTCGCCAAGACGACGATGCGCGCCAAGCCCTTCCGCGTCGCCTTCATCTACGACCGCAACCCGCTCTCCTCCGGCTGGATCGCCCTGCACGACCGCGGGCGCCAGAAGCTGGAGATGCGCCTGGGCGCCACCGTCTCGACGCGCGTCTTCACCGACCGGAGCTCCGACGACGCCTTCGACCAGGCCGTGAGCGAGGCCGCGGACTACGGCGCCGACCTCGTGGTGACCTGCTCCCCCACGCAGATGCGCCAGGTCACCCGCGCCGCGGCCGAGCATCCGGGGCCGGCCTACCTCAACTGCTCCGTGAGCCTCTCCCACAGCGCGGTCCGCGGCTTCTACGGCCGCATGTACGAGGCCAAGTTCCTGCTCGGCGCTCTGGCGGCGAGCCTGGCGGGCCACCACAAGGTGGGCTACGTCGCCGAGTCGCCGGTCTTCTCGACCGTCGCGGAGATCAACGCCTTCGCCATCGGGGCCCAGATGGTGGACCCCTACGTGACGGTCCACCTCAAGTGGTTCTCCGCCAAGGACTTTGACTGGCGCCGGGAGCTGCGCGAGGAGGGGGTGCACATCATCTCCGGGCACGACTACGCCAACCCGCTCGCGCCCAAGGAGTCGTGGGGGCTCTACCGGGTCAACGACGACGGGACCGAGGACCATCTCGCCGAGCCCGTCTGGAAGTGGGGTCGCTACTACGAGATGCTCGTCCGCTCCATCAGGAATGACACCTGGAAGAAGGAGGGCGAGAAGGTCAGGGGGCAGTCGCTCAACTACTGGTGGGGCATGTCGGCCGGCGTGCTCGACGTGCGGCTCTCCGACGAGCTCCCGCGCGGGCAGCGCATGCTCGTGGACGTGCTGCGCCAGTCGGTGCTCTCCGGGCGCGTGCACCCGTTCACGGGCAAGCTCGTCGCCCAGGGCGGCGACGTGGTCCAGGGCCCAGAGGCGGGGCGCCTCACGAGCGAGCAGATCGTGCGCATGCGCTGGCTCAACGAGAACGTGGTGGGACGCCTGCCCGAGCAGCGCGAGCTCGACCGCGACGGCCTCGTGGAGGTGGAGGTCGCGGGCGTGATCCCGGTGGACCCGGCGACGGTCCTGCTCAAGGACACGAGCCGCTAGGGGGGCAGCGTGCGGATTCTCTGCATATCGGACGTGGAGGAGGGCTGGCTCTACGACCACTGGGACCACGACCGGATTGCCGGCGTCGACCTGATCGTCTCCTGCGGAGACCTGCCCGCCCGCTACCTCGAGCACATCGTGACGCTCGCCAACGTCCCGCTCGCCTACGTGTGGGGCAACCACGACGCCGCCTACGAGCGCCACGCCCCCGAGGGCTGCGTGGACATTGACGGCCACGTGCGCGACTTCCACGGCCTTCGCCTCATGGGGCTGGGCGGCTCCATCCGCTACAACGACCAGGTCCACGGCTTCACCGAGGCGGAGATGGCGAGAAGGGCGGCGCGGATGGCGCTGCTCGCCCAGGCGAGCGGCGGGGTCGACCTCATCGTGACGCACGCGCCGGCGCGAGGCTACGGCGACCTCGACGACCTGCCGCACCGCGGCTTCGAGGCGCTCGACCGCCTGCTCGAGCGCACGCGCCCGCGCCACCTCCTGCACGGGCACGTCCACCTGGAGTACGGCCGCATCGAGCGCGTGCGCGAGCACCCCAGCGGTGCCACGATCATCAACGCCTGCGGCTCCTACCTGCTGGACCTCCCCGACGAGTCGATTCCCGAGCGACGCGGGCTCTTCCGTCCCGAGAGCGTGTAGGACCGCGCGTTCTTCTCGGCCGCAGGCCCTTCTCGCGCACCCTTCTCGACGAGAAGAACGACGACACAAGAAAGCGGCCTCGCTCCCTCCGTGAGGAAACGAGGCCGCTCCTGATGTCGGAGACGTCTTCCGCTAGCCGTCGTGACGCTTGCGGTAGATCACCGTGCCCGCCACCAGCGCCGCGCCGCACGCCGCCAGGACGCCGGTCAGCACTGTCGGGGTGCGGTCACCGGTCTCCGGCATGCCGGAGCCGTCGGGCTCCGTCACGGGCGTCGTGCCGTGCTGCTCGTAGCCGCAGACGGTGCAGGTGCGCACCCACTGGCCCTTCTCGGACTCGGTGGACTCGCTCACCTGCTCCCAGTCGCCGAAGGTGTGCTCCGCCCTCTCGGAGACGGCGCCGCAGACCTCGCAGACCTTCCAGTGGGTCTCGCCGTCGCACTTCCAGTCGGACCAGACGTGCTCGTGGGGAGCTGCGGACTCGGTCTCGAAGGTGGCCTCGATGCTGTGGTCCTCGGTCACGCCGTCAAAGGCGTAGGAGTCCACCCGGCCCACGGACTCGCCGTCGACCTTGACGTCGGCGATGACGTAGCCGTCGTTCGGCGTGATGGTGAAGGTCTGGCCGTCGCCCTCGGACACCGTCACGTCACCGGACGGCGTGATGGTGCCGCCCTCGCCCGCCGTGGCGGTGATGGTGTGGAGCGTTGAGCGGGACGTGACCACGAGCTCCTGGTCCTCCTTGCTCGCCGGAACGGTGAAGGTCCCGTCCTTCACCTGGTCGAGCACCGAGACGCCGTTCAGGGTGACGTCGGCGATGGCGTAGTTCTCCTTCGCCTCGATGGAGAAGGTCTTCCCCTCCTCGACGGAGACGGTGAAGGTGCCCGCCGGAGTCACGGTGCTGCCCTCGTCGGCCGTGGCGGTGATGGTGCGGGCGTCGGTCTGCCACACGATGGCGAAGGGGCTGAACCCAGCGCGCTCGGTGTCGAACTTGATGCCCGCGTCGGTGAACTCGACCTCCATGGTCTCGAGCTCGCACGCGGCAAGGGCCTCCTCGACCTCTGCCTGGCCGGCGATGCCGTACTCACGGTGCAGGCCGGGGTAGTGCACGACCTGGACACCGAGGCTTTCTGCGGTCTCCTTGGTCACGCCCTCGGGATAGGGCAGGTAGATGGTGGTGCCGTAGCTGGCAGAAACCCACGCGTTGCCGTTGTAGGCGTCGACGAGGTCGAGGTAGTGGAAGTCGTAGCGCCATGCCTGGCCCTCGCCCGCGTCGCCCAGATAGTCCGCGGCTTTCTGCTCCATGAGCTCCTGGCGGCCGTCGCCGATCTCGGTGAGCAGGTCGTCATCGAGCAGCTGGATGCCCTCGGCGTCAACCTCGCGGTCCTCATCGTCGTTGGTGTAGAAGCTCGGATCGAAGCCGAGCTTGTTCGCAACCGCCTCGGCGTGCTTCACGGGCTCGGTCGGCTCCTCGGTCAGAAGCTCGTGCGTCGTAGTGCCCTCGGTGGCACCCTTGACGTCCGCGGTATGACGCACGATGAGCGTGCCGTCCTCGAGCTTGGAGTTCACCTTATTGCCGTTGATGCGAACCGTGGTGCCGGGATCCTTCCAGTCGAGCGAAACGGTATACTCTCCCGGCTTGGCGTCGGACTCGACCGGATTGCCCTGCTCGTCAAGATACGTAACATCGAAAAGGCTGATGAGCGTACTCTCGAACGTGACGCCGCTTGCCTCGTCCTCGGTGACCGACTGGCCGTTAACCTCCATCGACTTGATCTCGTCAACCGAGTTGTACATCGTGACGACCGGGAACCCGCCGTTGTCGTACTCCTTGTCGCCCTGGCCGCCGCCGGTATAGATGGTAATGTCGTCGGAGGCGAGCGTGTACTCGGCGTTGTTGACGAACATGAGAGCATACGACTGTCCGGGCGTAAGCCCGTCGAGCGTCACGTCGATGACATCGCCGTTTTCGACCTCTACAAGCTCAACTTCCCCGTTAGGCTTACCGTCCTCATTGAGCGGAACACACGCAGCGAAAAGCCCCGTGTTCGTCACACCAACCGGCTTGCTCGCCGTGAAGTGGACGGACCCCTCCGAGGGCTGGAACCAGAGAGCGCTGGTGCCACGCACTTTCCAGTCGGGGTGCTCGGCGGTCACAGCGCCCTTGATAGCGGTTACCGCAGCGTCATGTGCGACGCCAAGACCGATGTTGGGATAATCCGCGTCAAGCGCCACCGTGCCGAAGGGAAGCGTGACAGACTGGTTGCCTACCAGCGCCCCACGACCTATCGCTACATGCTGCAGGGCGTCGGTAGCGGCGGCAGGATTGTTGTTCGCCGTTACGTAAATCTGGGTTGCCCCGTTGTTGTTCCCGGAAATAACGCTCCCTTCGGTAATCGCGAGAGACGATCCAGCGGTATAGCCGTACTGGATGGCATAGCCATCGCAATCGCTTATCTCACCCGAAATGACCGCCGTCGAGGGATCGTCAATTCTGATCGCCTTGCCGGAGCACATGGTGATCTTCCCCGTTGAGCCAAGCGTCATCGAGCCGTTTTTCATCGAATTGTTATTTGAGAGCCAGAGAACTGTCCCGACTTCAAAGTTGTTGATCTCGCCGTTTACCTCAATGGTGGTGCGCCCGCCGTTTCGATACAGCATCGCCGCGTCACTTGTGGAGCAGTTCTTGATCACGCCGGTCTCCCCCAAGGAGAACACAACGTCACCGCCTCCCCAGAGACGGAAAAACACGTTGTCGGTATGGCAATCCTCGATTCGTCCGTTGATATAGACCTTTCCGCCATTCAGATTGAATAAGCCAATCGTACCGATATCGGTAATGGAAGAGCCCTCATCCATCGTGAATGAGCTACCAATGAGCATAACGGCAACATCGCCAGCCTTCCCATCATGGCTACTGATGTCGCTGATCGAACCCGTAGACGTCAACTCGAAGGTGCCCGTCGAGGCCTCGCCATAATACACCATGCCGCCAAAATCACCTGAGAACGAGCCTGTGTGGGCCATCATAGTCTCATTCGATTTGATGTCCGAGATCGACCCGCCCACGGTGGTAATACCGCCATCCTCGGAGTAAATCGCACGCCCGTTGACGTGCTCGATCGATGAGCCCTCCTGCATCTCGACCTTGCCACCCTGGTTCCAGATGGCCGCAAAGCCGCCCTTACGCGCAACGGAACTGCTGCTGTCGCAGATCATGCTTCCAGATTCCATGAGCAGCGTGCTGCCGCTCCAGTTCCCATCGGCATCTCGGTTGCCGCCCACGCGCACGGCGCACAGCCCGCCATAGTTCTTGAGAATCGTGCCCTCACCCAAGATCACATGGCCATGACCGTCACCGAACGCCGTGATAATGCCGCTTTGGACCTTAGCTTCGTTGTTTTTATCCGAGACGTCCTGTCCCGTCTTCTCCTCAACGAACTCGCTGCCCTCGTGGAGCATCGCATCGTCGAGCGTAATGCTCTCTAGGCGAAGCGTGGCACCATTCGCCACCTCAAACATGCTGCCATTAAATCCGCCACGGTTCAGATCCTGGCTCTTCTCGAACTCATCAGCCCTCGTCACGACGTGTTCGCCGCCGTCTATCGTCACGGACTTGCCGTTCACGTAGGCCATCTTCGCAATAGAGAGATCGCTCATCACGTACACGGTGCCGCCATCTTTAACGGCAGAAACCGCCTCAGCAAGCGAAGCGAGGGGATGCCCCTTGGAGCCGTCGCCGTCGGTATCGCTGCCCTGATTCGAAACGTACACGACGTCGAGTGAGTTCTCCTCAACCGCACGGGGCTCGACGTCCTTCTCGCCCTCGGAATCCGCCTGCTGCTCGACCGAGACCCCCTCTGGGTCCTCCGTGGCCGCCGTTTGAGCAAGGGCGGGAACCGCCCCCAGGGCCATGCTAGCTGCTAGGGCAAGCGAGAGCCAGCATACCCCCCCCCTGACACTTCTTCTCATGTCTCTCGCCTTTCTCTCGCCACCTTGACTGATGTGCGGACAGAGCGACTTCTCATCCGCATCCGCTCAGACATGCAAGAAATTGTACCGCCTCCTACCGGCTCTTCAATGGTCAATCATTACATGTTCGATAACACATCGGCGAACGGGACGCGTCGGGCAAAAGGGCGGCGGCGAAGCCGAGGCCGCGCCGCCGCCCAAACGAGCGCATCTGACGAGAGAAACGACGCCCCTACGCCTTCCCCAGGCAGGCGGCGCCAACCTGGCGGATGTTGGTGAGGTAGACGCTCTCGCGGCCAAAGTAGCTGGCCATGTAGTCAACGTAGCCCGCGGTCTCGGCCTTGGGGATCACGCACATGATGACGCCCGCGAAGCCGCCGCCGTGCAGGCGGAACGCGCCGGCGCCGATCTTGCGCAGGTAGAGCTCGGTGAGGGCGAGCGCCATCGGGATGGGCTCCTCCTCGGGCATGCCAGGGACCACGGCGTTCTGCAGCCACTCCCAGGAGGAGCGGCCGGAGGCGGTGATGATGTCGAGGACCTTGGCCTTGTCGCCGGCGTTGATCGCAGCCTCCGCGGCCTCGACGCGCTTGACCTCCTCGAAGTAGTGCAGGGCGCGCAGCACCGCACGGTCACCGCACTTCTCGCGCAGCTCGGCGAGGTTGGCGAGGACCGCCTCCTCGTTGGACTCGCAGAGATTCTTGACGCCGAGCGCAGCGGCGACGTCGTGCATCTCGTTGGGGACGGAGGAGTACTCGGCCGAGAGGTCGGCGTGGCCCTTGCCCGTGTTCACGATGACGAGGTCGCA
Organism: Olsenella sp. An270; assembly: GCF_002159735.1. Taxonomy (GTDB): domain Bacteria; phylum Actinomycetota; class Coriobacteriia; order Coriobacteriales; family Atopobiaceae; genus Thermophilibacter. The sequence continues at coordinate 255,215 of NZ_NFJF01000003.1, read as the reverse complement.
GCCCAGCTCGTCGAAGCCGAAGTCGACCTTCTCGTACTTCACGCCGTCCGAGAAGTCCAGAAGAATCGTGCCGCCCACGGCGCAAGCCATCTGATCCATGAGGCCGGAGGCCTTGTCCCACCAGACGTTCTCGGCGTACTGGCCGATGCGGGCGTAGTCGGCGCGCTCGATGGCGTCGTCGTTGTAGAGGTGGTTGATCATCTCGCAGACGAGCATCTCGAAGGAGGCCGAGGAGCTCACGCCGGCGGACGGGATGACCTCGGAGGAGCACACGGCGTTGAAGCCGCCGACCTTGAAGCCGCGCTTGACGGTGGCCTCGAGCATGCCGGCGACGAGCGTGGTGGAGCCGCCGCCGTGCGGGATCTGGTCGATCGCGTTGGTGTCCACGACGATGGCCTCGGGATAGCCCTCGCTCCAGATGGTGACGATGCCGTCGTCGGTCTTCTGGGCGGCGCCGATGCTGTCCATCGTGATGGAGGCACAGAGGATCTTGCCGCCGTTGTGGTCGGTGTGGTTGCCGATGATCTCCGTGCGGCCGGAGGCGGTGAAGTACTCCGGGTCACCGGCACCGAAGGCCTCGTCGTAGCGCTTCGCGAGCGCCGAGAGCCGTGCTTGCGCGCGCTCGGCGTCCTCGCCGTACACCTTGTTCAGAACGTCCTGGCTGGGAATGCCCATTTCGGTTGTCTCCTTCCTTAGCAGACGCCCGCGACGAAGCGCGCGAACGCCGCCCTACCCTCTTCGTCGTCGGCAAAGACCGCGCAGCACTCGAGCACCTGCGCAAAGACCTGGCCGATCTCGTCCTCGATCACGGCGTGCAGCGCCGCGGGGTCCGCGCCCGCCACGTTCTCCGGCGCGAACTCCGGGTGACGCACGAGGACCTGAGCGGCCCACGGGGCGTGGCTCTCCACCTCGGGAACCGACGCCGGGTCCTCGCCCGCGAGGATGACCTGCTCGAGGCGGTCCATCTCGCCGAGCAGGCGCGCCGGCAGCACCGCGAGGCCCATGACCTCGATGAGGCCGATGTTCTCCTTCTTGATGTGGTGCAGCTCCTGGTGCGGGTGGAAGATGCCGAGCGGGTACTCGTCGGTCGTGCGGTTGTTGCGCAGCACGAGGTCCAGCTCGAAGTCGTCGCCGCGACGGCGCGCGATCGGGGTGATCGTGTTGTGCGGGGTGCCGTCGGTCTCGGCCAGCACGCCCACGGCCTCGTCGGTGTAGCCGCGCCACGCCGTGAGGATCTTGTCGGCCAGCTCCACGAGGCGCGCGGGGTCGGCGCCGTCGAGGCGGATCACCGACATCGGCCAGTCCACGATCTGGGCGCGGACGTCGTCGAAGCCCGCGAAGGAGATCTCCTCGCGCGCGCCGGCGCGGGCCATGGCGAACTCGTAGCGGCCGCCCTGGTAGTGCTCGTGGGTGAGGATGGAGCCGCCCACGATGGGCAGGTCGGCGTTGGAGCCCACCGTGTAGTGCGGGAACTTGCCCACGAACTCAAACAGGCGCTGGAACGTCGTGCGGCTGATCTGCATGGGGACGTGCTTCTCGGACAGCACGATGCAGTGCTCGTTGTAGTAGACGTACGGGCTGTACTGCAGGTACCACGGCTCGCCCGCCAGCGTGAGCGGGATGAGGCGGATGGTCTCGCGCGCGGGGTGGTCGAGGCGCCCGGCGTAGCCCAGGTTCTCGGGGCAGAGCTGGCAGCGCGGGTAGGGCTCGGCGCCGCCCGACTTCTGCTTCTCCAGCGCGGCGGCGATGGCCTTGGGGTCCTTCTCGGGCTTGGAGAGGTTGATCGTGACGTCGAGGTCGCCGTAGCGCGTGAAGGTGACCCACTTGCGGTCGCGCGCGATGCGGTAGGTGCGGATGTAGTCGGAGTCGAGCGCGAGGTGGTAGAAGTAGTTCGTGGCCTCCTCGGGGGACTCGTCGTAGCGCTCCCAGAACGTGCGGACGACCTCGCTCGGACGCGGGGTCACGCAGCCCATGAGGCGCGTGTCCAGCAGGTCGCGGCTCGCGATGCCGGGATCGCACACGCCGCGCTCGACGGCGTCGTCGAGCAGGCTGGCGAGAATCGCCTCGAGCTCGGGGCGCTCGGCGGCCGCGCGCGCGGCGGCGACGGCCTCCTTGGGGACGAACGCGCCCGTGGGCTCGTAGCCAAGCGCGTCGAGCATCAGGTTGGCGGCGTAGGTGACGTCCTCCTCACCAATGAGCCCCCGGTCGAGGGCATAGGCGACGAGGTCGGCGATCCCCCTCTCCACCACACCAGAGCAGTCCTCGGCCATAGCGCGCTCCCTCCCCGGGCCCCGGGCCCGATACCAAATCGGCTCACTTACCAAGAGACGATACCGCATGGGAATCGACCCGAGACGGGCTATGCGGCAAGCGGGCGAAGCGTTTCCGCGCGCGGGCCGCCGTCCTTCTCGCCTTGGTGGGTGCGCTTCTAGAAAAATGGGGCTTTGCCGCAGGTCAATCTAGCAATTTGAGGCCTTGTCACAAGGGCTTCTAGGAAACTCGGGCCTTGTCTCAACGAACGCTTGTAGGGTGTCCAAAAGACGGGCAAAAAGCCGGCAAAAGGCGGGCAAAGTCGCCGATTCTTAGATGCGGCAGCGTCCATGCCGCACAAGGGCCCGAAATCCTAGACGACCATGAGACAAGCCCGCCATTTCTTAGAACGAAGAGGTGCCGAGAAGGACGACCCACCGATGGGCGGCGCGCTTTTGGCGGTGAGCGGAATCTCATGAATCTCGAGGCTTTTCTCGCTCGGTCGTGCTATATCTATAGCCGAGTTGGAAACGTTTCCACTTTGAGGTAGAACAGCTCGCGACGTGGCTCACACGGAAGGAGACAGGCATGGACATCCGTGACATCGCAGCGGCGTCCGGCTACGGCGTGGGCACGGTCTCCCGTGTGATCAACAACCAGCCCAACGTCAGCGACCGCGCGCGCAAGCGCATTCTCGCCGTCATGGCCGAGTGCGGCTACGAGCCCAACTCCAACGCGCGCTACCTCAAGATGCGCTCGCAGACCCCGATCACGGCGTTCGTGATGGGCGTCGGCAACCGCCTCTTCGACGACATCATCGGCCCTCTGCAGGCGGCCCTCGCCGCCGCCGACGAGGAGATGGCCGTCACCTACCTCGACGACGACTCCCGCGAGGTCCACGCCGCCATCGACTACCAGCAGACCCGCCGTCCCAAGGGGATGGTCTTCCTCGGAGGCGAGCCGCGCTACTTCCGCGAGTCCTTCCACGAGATCGAGGCCCCCTGCGTCCTGGTGACCAACTCGGCCGCCGACCTCGGCTTTGACAACCTCTCCAGCGTGACCATCGACAACGAGGCCGCCGCCGCGCGCGCCGTCGAGCACCTCTGGGAGCGCGGCCACCGGCGCATCGGTGTCATCGGAGGGGACCGGGCCGAGAACAGCATCAGCTCGCAGCGCCTCCGCGGCGCCGAACGCGCCCTGCGCGAGCGCGGTGTGGAACTTGACTTCGAGCGCGACTACGAGCCCTGCGCGTTCCTGGAGGACGCGGGCTACAACGCCGCGCGGCGCCTGCTCGAGCGCACGAGCGACCTCACCGCCGTCTTCGCGCTCGGCGACGTCATTGCCTTCGGCGCCCTGCGCGCCCTCGCCGACCAGGGGCTCAGCGTCCCGGGCGACATCTCCCTCGTCGGCTTTGACGACACCTCCTTCTCACAGTTCTCGGTTCCCCGGATCACGACGATTCGTCAGAGCGCGGAGCTCCTCGCCGAGAGGAGTGCGCAGATCCTGCTGGACGGCATGGGTGGCAGCCCGGCCGTTCATGAGGTGGTTCCGTTCCAGCTCATCGAGCGAGAGAGCGTCCGCAGCATTTAGTCGGACGAGAAGAGCAAGAAGAAAGGAAGGTCAGCGTGAGAAGCGGTGGCATCCTCATGCCCGTCACGTCACTCCCCTCCCCCTGGGGCGTGGGAACGCTGGGGGCGGCGGCGCGCGAGTTCGTTGGGTTTCTCGCCCGCTCGGGCATGTCGGTCTGGCAGGTCCTGCCCGTCGTGCCCACGAGCTACGGCGACTCTCCCTACCAGTCATTCTCCACGTACGCGGGCAACCCTTACCTGATCGACCTCGACGACCTCGCCGAGGAGGGGCTGCTGCGCCACGACGAGTACGCGGGGCTCGACTGGGGCGACGACCCAGCGCGCGTCGACTACGGGGCGCTCTGGGACAACCGCTTTGACGTGCTGCGCCATGCGACGGAGCGATTCGAGCGGACGCACGCGAGCGAGCTTGCCGCCTTCTGCGAGCGAGAGCGCACGTGGCTCGACGACTACGCCCTCTTCATGGCGCTCAAGGATGCCCACGGCGGGGCGTCGTGGACCACCTGGGAGCAGCCGCTCAGGCTGCGCGACGCGGACGCGCTCGCCGATGCGCGGGCGCGGCTCGACGGCGACGTCCGCTTCTGGAAAGTCGTGCAGTGCCTCTTCTTCCGCCAGTGGGAGCGCCTGCGCTCCGAGGCGAGCACAGCGGGCGTGCGCATCATGGGCGACCTGCCCTTCTACGTGGCGCTCGACAGCGCGGACGTCTGGTCGCGCCCCGAGCAGTTCCAGCTCAACGACAACCTCATGCCCGACGAGATCGCCGGCGTGCCGCCCGACGGCTTCTCCGCGATCGGTCAGCTCTGGGGCAACCCGCTCTTTGCCTGGGACCGCATGAAGGCGGACGGCTACGAGTGGTGGTGCGACCGGATTGCCGCCCAGCTGCGCAGGTACGACATCCTGCGCATCGACCACTTCCGCGGGTTCGACTCCTACTTCGCCATACCCGCGAGCTCCGTGACCGCCGCCGACGGCCGCTGGCGCAAGGGCCCCGGCATCGAGCTCTTCCGCGTGCTCGAGGAGCGGCTCGGCCGCTGCGACATCGTGGCCGAGGACCTCGGCTACCTCACGGACTCCGTGCGGCGCCTGCTCGCTGAGTCGGGCTTCCCGGGCATGAAGGTGCTCGAGTTCGCCTTCGACACCCGCGACTCCGAGGCGGGCGACGAGACCTACCTCCCCTACGCCTATCCCGCGAACAGCGTGGCCTACGTCGGCACGCACGACAACGACACCGCCGTCGGCTGGCTTCAGACCGCGCCCGAGAAGGACGTGGAGGCCGCCCGCGAGTACCTGCACCTCGACGCCGCCGAGGGCGAGGCGTGGGGCATGATGCGCGGCATCTGGGCAAGCGCCTCGGAGCTCGCCGTGGTGCAGATGCAGGACCTGCTGGAACTGGGCAGCGAGGCGCGCATCAACACGCCCTCCACGCTCGGCTCCAACTGGTGCTGGCGCGCGGAGCCGGGCTTTGCGAGCGACGAGCTGGCCGAACGCATCCGCCACCAGATGGCGCTCTATCACCGCCTGCCCGCTCCTCTGTCCAAGGCGGGAATGCAGGCTGAGAAGAACGAGGTGAAGTGAGATGGACTTCGAGAATCGTCTTGCCCGGGTGCTCGCCGACATGGGCACCACCCTTGACGACGCCACGAACGCGCAGGTCTTCTGCGCGTTGCTGCGAGCGACGCGTGACCTGGAGACCGCGATGCGACCCGCCGCGGGTGAGCGCAAGCTCTACTACTTCTCCGCTGAGTTTCTGGTGGGACGCCTTCTGCGGGCCAACCTCATGAACCTCGGCCTGGTGGACGAGGTCGAGCGCATCCTCTCCGCCCACGGGACCTCGCTCGCCGAGGTGGAGGACAGCGAGCCGGAGCCCTCGCTCGGCAACGGCGGGCTGGGCCGTCTCGCCGCATGCTTCCTCGACTCCATCGCCTCGCTGGGACTTCCCGGTGACGGCGTCGGCCTCAACTACCACTACGGCCTCTTTCGTCAGGACCTCTCCCGGGGCGTCCAGGGAGAGGAGCCCAACCCATGGATCGAGCCCGAGTCCTGGCTGATCGACACGGGAACGTCCTTCTCGGTGCCCTTTGGCTTTGGCCCGCTCACGGCGCGCATGTACGACATCGAGGTCCCGGGCTATGAGAACGGCGTGGTCAACCGTCTGCACCTCTTTGACGTCGAGGACCCCGCCCCCGCACCCGAGCACGGCATCGCCTTTGACAAGGGCGACGTCCGTCACAGCCTCACGAGCTTCCTCTACCCCGACGACTCCGACGAGGCGGGCAGGCTCCTGCGCGTCTACCAGCAGTACTTCATGGTCTCGGCCGGAGCGCAGCTCATCCTCGCCGAGCTCGAGGAGCGCGGCTTCGCTCCCGAGGAGCTTGCCGAGCACGTTGCCGTCCACATCAACGACACCCACCCCTCGATGGTGATCCCCGAGCTCGTGCGCCTGCTCACGGAGCGCGGAATCGCCTTCGAGGACGCCGCCGCCATCGTGGAGCGCACCTGCGGCTACACCAACCACACGATCCTCGCCGAGGCGCTCGAGACCTGGCCCATGGGCTACCTCGAGCAGGTGGCTCCCGGCATCGTTCCCGTGATCCGTCAGCTGGACGAGCTCGCCCGCACGCGCACGGGCGACGAACGCGTCGCGGTGATCGACGACAGCGGCGTCGTGCACATGGCCAACATGGACGTGCACTTCAGCCACGCGGTGAACGGCGTGGCGGCGCTCCACACGCAGATCCTCGTGGAGTCCGAGATGCGCCCCTTCGCCGAGCTCTACCCCGAGAAGTTCTCCAACAAGACGAACGGGATCACCTTCCGTCGTTGGCTCATGGGCTGCAACCCGGCACTGGCCGGGCTCGTCACCTCCGCGATCGGTGACGGCTGGAAGCGCGATGCCGCACAGCTCGAGGACCTTCTCGCCCTGCGCGGGGACGCCGTCTTCACGCAGGCTCTCCTCGACGTCAAGGGACAGAACAAGGAGCGCCTGGCCGCGTGGCTCCGCGCCGAGAAGAACATCCAGGTGGATCCGCATTCCATCTTTGACATCCAGGTCAAGCGCATGCACCAGTACAAGCGTCAGCAGATGAACGCCTTGTACGCCATCTGGAAGTATCTTCAGATCAAGCGTGGAAACGTTCCCAACCGACCGGTCACGATGGTTTTCGGTGCAAAGGCGGCACCGGCCTACACGCTTGCCAAGGACACGATCGCGCTGCTCCTGGCGCTCTCCGGGCTCATCGCGGACGACCCCGAGGTGTCGCCCTGGCTGCGCCTGGTCTTCGTGGAGAACTACAACGTCACGGCTGCCGAGCACCTCATCCCCGCCGCTGACGTCTCCGAGCAGATCTCGCTCGCGTCCAAGGAGGCGAGCGGCACCTCCAACATGAAGTTCATGGCCAACGGCGCGCTCACGCTGGGCACGCTGGACGGCGCCAACGTGGAGATCGCCGAGCTGGTGGGACGCGAGAACGTCTACCTCTTCGGTCGCTCCTCCGAGGACGTGATCGACCTCTACGACCGGGGCGACTACCGGCCCTGGGACTTTTGGCAGTCGGACCCCGGGCTCACTGAGGTGCTCGACTTCGTCTGTTCGCCCGAGCTGCTCGCGCGCGGCGACGCGGGGTGCCTCACACGCGTCTACCGGGACTTCGTTGCCAAGGACTACTTCATGGCGCTGCTCGACGCGCGGGACTACGTGGCAGTGAAGGAACGCTGCCTCGCGGACTACGAGGATCGTCTCGCATGGGGCGAGAAGACCCTCGTGAACATTGCGAAGTCCGGGTTCTTCTCGTCCGACCGCACCATCCGAGAGTACAACCGCGACATCTGGCATCTCTCGTGATTCAAAAGGGGACAGTCCCCTTTTGAATCACCTTGAAACGAGAAAGGAGCATGACATGACCAAGAACAACGCACGCGAGGACTGGTGGAAGCAGGCCGTGGTGTACCAGGTGTACCCGCGCAGCTTCTACGACACAGACGGTGACGGCCTCGGCGACATCCGCGGCGTCACCGCACAGATGGACTATCTGTGCGAGCTGGGGGTGGACGCCATCTGGCTCTCCCCCTTCTACCCCTCTCCGCTCGTCGACGGCGGCTACGACGTGGCTAACTACCGCGACGTGGACCCGCGCCTGGGCACGCTCGAGGACTTCGACGAGATGGCGGCCGCCGCGCACGCCGCGGGCATCAAAGTCGTCGTGGACATCGTCCCCAACCACACCTCCACCGAGCACGAGTGGTTCAAGGCGGCGCTGGCAGCGGGCCCCGGCTCGCCCGAGCGCGACCGCTACATCTTCCGCCCCGGGCGCGGCGAGCACGGAGAGCTGCCGCCCAACGGCTGGAGGTCCACCTTTGGCGGGCCTGGCTGGGAGCCGGTCGGCGACGGTGAGTGGTACCTGCACCTCTTTGCCGTGGAGCAGGCGGATCTCAACTGGAAGAACCCCGAGGTCCGCGAGGACTTCAAGAGGACGCTGCGCTTCTGGAGCGACCGCGGGGCCGACGGCTTCCGCATCGACGTGGCGCACGCGCTCGCCAAGGACCTCGAGAGCCGCCCGCTCGGCGAGTGGCCCGACGACCCCGACCAGGACCACCCCGGCGCCGAGAACCCCCTCTGGGATCGCCCCGAGGTGCACGAGATCTACCGCGAGTGGCGCCAGGTCTTCAACGAGTACGAGCCCGCGCGCTTTGCCGTGGGCGAGGCGTGGGTCATCCCGGAGCACCAGTGGCGCTACGCCTCGACCGAGGAGCTCGGCCAGGTATTCAACTTCGAGCTCGCCAAGGCCAACTGGATGGCCGACGAGATGCGCCTCGCCATCGAGGAGGGCCTCGACTCCGCTGAGCACTCCGGCTCCACCACCACGTGGGTCCTCTCCAACCACGACGTGGTGCGTCACGCCACACGCTACGGCCTGCCGCAGATCAAGTCCTCGGCGCACCATCAGCTCGCCAACGACTGGCTGCTGCGAGACGGCAAGAGCTACCACGAGGACCGCGAGCTGGGCACGCGTCGCGCCCGCGCCGCGCTGCTCATGGAGCTGGGCCTTCCCGGCTCGGTCTACCTCTACCAGGGCGAGGAGCTCGGCCTCTTTGAGGTCGCGGACATCCCCTGGGACGCGCTCGAGGACCCGCAGGCCACTATGACCGCGCACGGCGACGCCCTCAAGGGTCGCGACGGCTGCCGCGTGCCGCTGCCCTGGGAAGCCGAGAAGGACGACTTCGGCTTCTCGGCACCGGCGACGCACGCGCCCGCGCACCTGCCGCAGCCCGCGTGGTTCGCAGGTCACGCCGTGGACGTGGAGGAGACGAACGAGCACTCGATGCTCCACTACTACCGCCACGCGCTCGCGCTGCGCGCCGAGCTGCTCACGGCCACCGGAGACACGTCGCTCACGTGGGCGGATGGCTACGACGACCAGGTCATCGCCTACCGCCGCCCCACGGCGGACGGCCGGGTGCTCACGAGCGTGACCAACTTCGGCGCGAGCGCCGTCGAGCTTCCCGAGGGCGAGGTCCTTCTCGCCAGCGCCGAGCTTGCGGGCTGCAAGCTCCCCACCGACTCCACCGCTTGGGTCATCCGATAGCCCCTTCCCTCTGACGACGGGCCGCACGTGGACGTTTTTCTCGTCTGAGACGTCCAACGGCGACCCGTCGTCGCTATAGTTGGCTCAAGGCGAGAAGGACGGAGGGCGCGTCATGAAGACGATGCGCGTGGGCTACATCGGTGCTGGCAACATCTCGGGACAGATGGCGGAGACCATCGCGCGGATGAGCGAGGTGGAGAACTACGCCGTCGCCGCGCGCGACCCCGAGCGCGCGCGGGAGTTTGCCGAGCGCTGGGGCTTCTCGCGTGCCTACGGCTCATACGAGGAGCTGCTTGCCGACCCCGACGTGGACCTCGTCTACGTGGCGCTCCCCCACTCGCATCACCACCGCTGGACCATCGCCGCGCTCGAGGCCGGCCACCACGTGCTGTGCGAGAAGGCCTTCGCCGCGAACGAGCGTCAGGCGCGCGAGATGATCGAGTGCGCCCGCGAGCGGGGGCTTCTGCTCGCCGAGGCGATCTGGACGCGTTACATGCCGTCACGGAAGATGGTTGACGAGATCGTCTCGAGCGGCGAGATCGGCGAGGTCACAACCGTCGCCGCCAACCTGGGCTATCGCGTGGACGGCAATGCGCGCATGACTGACCCGGCGCTTGCCGGCGGGGCCCTGCTTGACCTCACGGTCTACCCGCTGAACTTTGCCAGCATGGTGCTCGGCAACGGGATCCGTCGCATCGCGGCGTCGATGGTGCCCGCCGCGACCGGCGTGGACGGGCAGGACAACGTCATGATCGAGTACGAGTCCGGTCAGATGGCGAGCCTGTTCTCCACGATGTATGCCATGACCGACCGCGAGGGCCAGATCCTGGGAACCAAGGGATTTGTCACCGTCGAGAACATCAACAACCCGCAGGTCATCCGCGTCTACGCGTCCGACGGTCTCACCCGCGAGCTCACGCGTGAGATCGCGGTGCCCGAGCAGATCACAGGCTACGAGTACGAGCTGCTGTCCTGCAAGCGCGCCATCGAGGCCGGCGCGCTCGAGTGCCCGGAGATGCCCCACGCCGAGACGCTCGAGCTCATGCACCAGATGGACGAGATCCGACGCCAGTTTGGCGTCGTCTTCCCGTTTGAGTAGACCTGTGTTTCTCGCCGCCCTGATTCCCCCGAGGCCTCTTCTCGGTTTTGGGGCGAAAGTTTGATATAGGGGCTGCAAGCGCATAAAACATGTTGCCCACAAGCTCGGCTATCTTGGCTCAAAGCCATAAGCAGCGTGCTTGTGGGCAACACCTTTTATCTCGGGGCGAGAAGAACATCAAACTTTTGCCCCAAAACATGAGGGGGACGCCTCGAAACAGGCGTGCCGTGCGACGAAGGTGGTCGCGCGGCACAAAACCTTGGTTTTCTTGGCTAGTCGACACGCTCGAAGCGATACATGAAGCTCTCGTACGGCGTGGCGGGCACGGAGACGGGCAGGCCCATGTCCATGAGGGCGTCGGCGGAGTAGACGCGACCGTTGCTCACCATGCGGTAGTGCGCACCGGGCGTGAGGCCGCGCGGCACGACGTAGTTGGCCAGTCCGTAGCCGTCCACGCGCGTCACCACGGCGCAGACGAGTGCCTCGGAGCCGTCCTCGGAGACAAACTCCCAGGCCGCTACCGCGGCGTCCTTGGGGTCGCTCAGACGGTAGAAGAGGCCCTCGCGCACGAGGTGCTCGATCGTGCGGTAGGTCTTGACCTGGCTCCTGATGAGCTCGCAGGCGCGGTCGTTCAGCTCCATGAGGTCCAGCTCGTAGCCAAAGGCGCCGCCGCCCATGGCCACGGTCCCGCGGGCGCCGAGAGGAACGGTGCGACCGGTGATCTCGTTGGGGCAGGCGGAGACATGCGCGCCCATCGCCGAGCACGGATAGCCAAACGAGGTGCCGTACTGGATCTCCAGGCGGTTGCGAGCGTCGGTGTTGTCCGACGTCCAGATCTGCGGCGTGTAGTAGAGCATGCCCGCGTCAAAGCGGCCGCCACCCGCGGAGCAGCCCTCGATGAGAAGCTCCGGGTAGCGGGAGCGCACGCGCTCGAGAAGGTCATAGAGGCCGAGCATGTAGTCGTAGAGGACCTTGCCCTGGTCGCTCGCGGTGCGGGAGTAGACGTCTACGATCGAGCGGTTGTAGTCCCATTTGACGTAGTCGATGCCGCCCTGATCGAGCACGGCGCAGAGCTGCTCAAAGAGGTTGTCGCGCACCTCGGCGCGCGAGAGGTCCAGCACCAGCTGGTCGCGGCCGAGCACGGGCTCCTTGCCGGGGACGGTGAGCGCCCAGTCAGGGTGTGCGCGGAAGAGGTCGGAGTCCTCGTTCACCATCTCGGGCTCGACCCAGATGCCAAAGCCCAGGCCCACCTCGTTCACGCGACGGGCGAGGTCGGCCACCGTGCCGCCGAGCTTGGCCATGTTGGGCTGCCAGTCACCGAGGCCGCGGTGGTCGTCGTTGCGGGCGCCAAACCAGCCATCGTCCATGACGAGCATGTCCAGCCCCAGCTCGGACGCCTTCTTAGCGAGCTCCACGAGCTTGTCGCCCGTGAAGTCAAAGTAGCAGGCCTCCCAGCTGTTGATGAGGATGGGACGCGGGGCGTCGCGCCAGGGGCCGCGGCAGACGTGACGACGGATGCAGCGGTGCAGGTTGTGGGAGATCTTCTCCAGGCCAGCACCCGAGTAGGTCATGATGACCTCGGGCGCCACGATCTTCTCGCCCGGCTCGAGCGGGTAGGAGAAGAGGTCGTCGTCAAGACCCATCTGGATGCGGGACTGGTCGTACTGGTCGCGCTCCGCCTCGGCGAGAAACCCGCCGCTGTAGACAAAGCTCATGGACCAGCAACGGCCCGAGGTCTCGGTGGCGGCGTGGTCGCAGGCAATCATGACCGGGTTGTACTGGTTGGAGGACATGCCGCGGCGGCTGCCCACGGAGAGCGAGCCGTTCTGGAGGTGGCGACGCGTGGGACGACGCTCCATCGCGTGGCGGCCGTCGAAGGTGATGACGTCAAAGTCACCGGTCACGAAGTCGAGGCAGGCGCTCTGGAGCTTCTCCACGGTGACGCGGGCGCCCCCGTTGTTGCGGACGATAGCGGCGCGGGTGATGACGTCGAGCCTGGGCAGGACGCCGTAGAGCAGCTCGACCTCAAGGCCCAGGCGCTCGTCTGCGAGCGTCACCGAGAGGGTCTCGGCGTCGTCCTTCTCGCCCGCGTAGACGGCGGGAAGCCCCGGAAGGTCGTACTTGCCCGGACGGACCTCATGGCACTTGTAGCGCAGATCGCAGCCGAAGGTGCCCTCGGCGTCGCGGACGAGAAGGGCCGGGCTGCGCATGTCTCCGGAGCCCTGGAAGGGGTACTCCTGCGGGAGAAAATCGAGCGAGTAGGTACGGTCCGCCACGTCGTGCGGGCAGCCGCACATGCCGCTGCGGTCGCAGTACGTGAGGAGGTAGGACAAATCCCCCTCCGCACGTGCGCCGTAGTAGAGGTGGAGCAGGTAGCCGTACTCGTCGACCTTCATCTGATAGGTGGATCTATCCGTTGAGATGGTGAGGAGGCGCGCGGGGGCGTCGTACGACAGGGGCATGGTTCCTCGGTTTCTCTCGTATGCCTGAAAGTGCAAAGGCGAATGTAGCGCATCCGGGGACGCCCGGAACCCGTCATGCGGCGGATTCCGGGCGTCAGGGGGAATCTTTACAGATGCCCTACGTTCATCACGGGCCTACTTCACGGCACCGTTGGTGACACCGCCGATGATCTGCTTCTGAGCCACGATGTAGAAGATGATCATCGGGAGCATGGCGAGCAGGTAGGAGGCGAAGGCCAGGTTGTAGTTAGTGGCGAAGGCCGTCTGGAAGTTCATCTGGGCAAGCGGCAGCGTGTTCACGCCGGAGCCGCCCATGATGACGAGCGGGGTCATGACGTCGTTCCACACGGCAAGGCCGGTGATGACGGCGACGGTGGCGTGCATGGGCTTCATGAGCGGGAAGATGACCTTCCAGTAGGTGGTCCAGGTGGACGCACCGTCGACGCGCGCGGCCTCCTCGAGGGCGGTGGGGATGTTCCTCAGGTAGCCGGTGTAGAGCATCATGTTCATCGGCATGTAGAAGACCACGTAGAGGATCATGACGCCGACCATGTTGTCCAGGTGCAGGATGGCGGTCTGCTTGACGAGCGGCATCATCAGGATCGCGAAGGGCACGTACATGCCGGCGACGATGAAGTAGTAGGACGCCTTGAAGAGCTTCTTGGAGTCCATGTTGCGCCCGATCGCGTAGGCCGCGAGGCTGTGGACCACGATGGAGACCACGACTGCTGCCACAGTGATGATCAGCGAGTTCATGAACGAGTGGGCGAAGTCGGTGACCTGGATGGCCTCGATGAAGTTGTCGAGGGACCACGTGGAGGGCAACGACAGGATGCCCGCGATGTCGTTGGTCATCTCGGAGGGGTCCTTGAAGGCGATGACCACGGCCATGTAGAGCGGGAAGATAATGGTGATGAGGCCGGCGATGAGCAGGATGGTGATGGGCCAGTTGACCCGCTCCTTGACCTTGGTAGGAACAGTGTTGTTAGCCATTAGAGCTGCTCCTCCTTACTGTTCAGGAACTTCGTCTGCGCGATGGAGATCACGGCGATGACGATGAAGAAGATGACGGCGTTGGCGCACTGGAAGCCAAACTGGCTGTTGTTGAGGCCGTTCTGGTAGATGAGGTACGAGATGGACTCGGTGGACTGCGCCGGGCCACCGGAGGTCATGGCCACGATCTGGTCGAAGGTCATCAGCATGTCCTTCATGACCAGGACCATGTTCGTGGTGATGGACGGCATGATGAGCGGGAACGTGAGGTAGCGGAACTTGTCCCAGCCGGTCGCGCCGTCGAGCGCGCCCGCCTCGTAGACGTCCTCGGGCACCGACGAGAGGCCGGTGATGTAGATGATCGTGGTCTGGGCGCAGGCCTGCCAGACGAGGACCACGACGATGGCCACCCACGCCCACTCGGTGCTCGCGAGCATCGAGGTCGTGCCGGTGAGGGCGGGGACGATGTAGGTGAAGAAGTAGCTGAACACGTAGCCGACGACCAGACCGCCGAGGATGCGGGGCACGAAGTAGATGCCGCGCAGGGCGCTCTTGAACTTGATCTTGCTCGAGAGGCCGATGGCCAGCATGAGCGAGATCACGTTGACCAGGATCGTCGAGACGACGGCGATCTTGAAGGTAAACAGATACGAGTTGCCCACGCGGGCGTCCTGGAAGAGGTCGATGTAGTTCTGCAGGCCCACGATCTCGAACGCGCCGTAGCCCTTGGAGTCCGTGAAGCTGTAGAAGAAGCCGGTGAGCAGCGGAATCGTGTTGAACGCGCAGAACAGGATCAGCACGGGGATCAGGATTGCGAGGAAGGTGCGGTTCCTGTCAGATCCCGCCTTTGCGACAGCGGTGCTTGCCATGTCTTTCTCCCCTCCTTATCCCTGGTTCGCCATGTACTCGTTGTACTTGCGGATGACGGTCTTGTTGTAGCGCTGCCAGAGGTTGTCCCAGTTGGCGAGAAACGCGTCGACGTCGCCGTCCATGAGGAACGCCTGGAGCTGGGCGTCGCAGGCCATGCCCGACGGATAGGAGTGGTCGGGGTAGTCGATGACCTTGCCCTCGTCCAGGAACTCCTGGATGTCGTCGAAGAGCGGGTCGAGCGTGAAGTCGCCCTCGATGCAGGGGATGGCCTTCTGGTCGTCGATGTAGGTCTGGAGGTTCTCCGGCTTGTTGAGGAAGTCGATGACCTCGTAGATCTGCTCGCGATGGTCCTCGTTGGCCGTCGTCATGTTCCAGCACAGGTCGACGCCGGAGACGACGATGCGGTCGTCGGGGTCGTCGGAGGCCGGCATGGCAAAGAGACCGATGTTCATCTCCGGGTTGGCGCCCAGGATCTGCGGGACCGCGAAGGAGCCACAGGGGAACATCGCCGACTGGCCGCGCGCGAAGGCGGTGCAGGCGTCCTCGTAGCTGTAGGCCATCGGGCCGTCCTCGCCGTACTCCAGCAGCTTGAGGAGCTTCTCGGCAGGCTCGCGGTAGTAGTCCGCGAACTTGGCCTCGCCGGCGTTGACCTTGCGGATGTGGTCGGACGGCACGAGCTCGACGAGCATGGAGTTCCAGGGCGAGAGGATCGTCCAGGTGTCAAGGAAGCCAAGGTAGAGGGGAAGGACCTCGCCCTCGGCCTTGATCTGCTCGCAGAGGTCGCAGAACTCGGTCCACGTGGTCGGGATCTCCCAGCCCTTCTCGGCGAACATGTCCTTGTTGTAGAGCATGCCCGCGGCGTTGGCGATGTAGGGGACGCCGTAGATGCCGTCCATCGGGACGTAGGTGACGCTCTTCATGATCTCCTGGTAGGCCGGCTGGACGTTGGCCATGCCGGGGTACTCCGTGACGTCGGCGAGGATGTTGGAGTCGACGAAGTCGGCGTAGGAGGCGTCGCCGCCGATGGCCACGACGTCGGGGTAGTCCTCGCGGACGAAGCGCGTCTTCATGATGGTGACGGCGTCGTTGGGGCTCGTGAAGTTGAGGTAGATGTGGTCGTTGGTCTCGTTGAACTCAGCCATGAGAGCCTCGAAGATGCTCACGGCCTCGCGCTTGTACGAGACGAACTCGATCTCGGTCCTGCCGTCGGAGCGCTCGCCCTCGCAGCCCGTGAGCGCGAGGCCGGCGGCAGCGGCGGCGGAGAGCCCGAGGAAGGAGCGACGTGTCAGTGCTCTTTTCTGCATAAGGTGTGCCCTCCTTCCCTAGTGGGCGATGGCGAGCTCGGTCTGCTTGTCGAAGAGGTGGATCTTATCCACGTCGACGGAGCAGTTGATCTTGTCACCGGTACGGACGGAGCTGGCGGCGGAGAGGTGCGCGGAGATCTGGCCTCCGTCGACGTCGGCGTAGATCATGGCCTCGGAGCCCAGCAGCTCGTAGACCGTGACCGTGGCCGGGAAGGTCTCGGAGAGGGTGCGGCCCTCGGCGTACTCGTGCTCCTCGACGACGTCCTCGGGACGGATGCCCATGACGACGACCTTGCCCACGTAGCCGCCGTCGATCAGGGCCTTGGCCTTGGCGCCGGTGAGGGTGATCACGTTGCCGCCGAAGGTGAGCGTCACGCCGTCGCCCTTCTCGGCCACCGCCACGTCGATGAAGTTCATCTGCGGGGAGCCGATGAAGCCGGCGACGAAGAGGTTGCAGGGCTCGTTGTAGAGCTTGGTGGGAGTGTCCACCTGCTGCATGACGCCGTCCTTCATGACGACGATGCGGGTGCCCAGCGTCATGGCCTCGGTCTGGTCGTGCGTGACGTAGATGATCGTGGCGCCGAGACGGTCGTGGAGCTTGGAGATCTCGGCGCGCATCTGGACGCGGAGCTTGGCGTCGAGGTTGGAGAGCGGCTCGTCCATCAGGTAGACCTTGGGGGCGCGAACGATGGCGCGGCCCATGGCGACGCGCTGGCGCTGGCCGCCGGAGAGGGCGGACGGCTTGCGGTCGAGGAGCTTCTCGAGGTCGAGGATGCGGGCGGCCTCGCGGACGGCCTTGTCGATCTGGTCGGCGGGGACCTTGCGGAGCTTCAGGGGGAACGCCATGTTGTCATAGACCGACATGTGCGGGTACAGCGCGTAGGTCTGGAAGACCATGGCGATGTCGCGGTCCTTGGGCTCGACGTCGTTGACCACGCGACCGTCGATCTTGAGGGTGCCGGAGGTGATGTCCTCGAGGCCGGCGATCATGCGCAGCGTCGTGGACTTGCCGCAGCCGGACGGGCCGACGAAGATGATGAACTCCTTGTCGGCGATCTCGAGGTTGAAATCCTTCACCCCCTCGTAGCCGTTCGGGTACTTCTTACCTACGTGTTCGAGCGTGAGGCTTGCCATCTGCGCAACCTTTCTCCCTGCCCGCCCGGCGTGCGCCCGCCGACCGAGGCCCCACCTTACGTTGCGCTTAATTTTATGTTGCCACTTTTACGCGATTTTCTCCGCATTCTGATATGTGTTATCCCTTTCTTCGTGATAGGGCCGGTATTGTGCTTGCTCGGCTATTCAGGAGGATTTCATCCATTCGCCGAACGGAAGTCTTTTTGGGGCGAGTGGTTTTGATGATTTGTAAAGACGCTGGTAGATGACTTATATGCTTTCGGCAAAAACGGGAATCGATTCCACATTGGGCTGTTCTCAATTTATCTTTATGCTTCCTATTGTCCTTTCTCGTATGCCGCCAAAGCGATAAACTATGCAAAATGCGACATGGGTTTCTCGTCCATGCGCAGGATGACGGGAGGCGCGCGGACATGCCGGCACACGAGCTCGAGTTCTCCACCTTCACGCACGGGCACTACGTCGATCTCATGCCGTATCAGTACGGCCGCGAGGCATGCGAGCCCGGACACGCCTTTGGGCCGGCGCGTCGCAGCCACTTCCTGTTCCACTACATCATCTCCGGCCGCGGCCTGCTCATGACGACGGACGAGCGGGGCTCCAAGACCGACTACCGCCTCTCGGGCGGCGAGGGGTTCCTCATCTTTCCCGGTCAGGTGAACACCTACGTGGCGGACCTCGACGACCCCTGGGAGTACATCTGGGTCGAGTTCGACGGGATCCGCGTGCGCGACGACCTTGAGGGTGCCGGGCTCACGCCCTCCTCCCCCGTCTATCGCTCGCAGTCGAGTGAGCTACGCGCCCACATGGTCGAGGAGATGCGCTACCTGGTGTCAAACAGGAGCGCCTCGGCGCTGCATCTCATTGGGCACACGTATCTCTTCCTCGACTACCTGCTGCGCTCCGTGGCCCACCCCGACGAGCAGCCGACGAGCCGCCTGCAGAGCTTCTACATCAGCGAGGCGATCGACTTCGTGAAGGAGCATTACCAGGCAGACATCACGGTCGAGGACATTGCCAAGCAGACCGGCCTCAACCGCAGCTACTTTGGTAAGGTGTTCAAGGCGGCCACGGGCAAGTCCCCGCAGCAGTACCTGATCGGCTACCGCATGGGCAAGGCGGCCGAGCTGCTCAAGCTCACCGCGCTTCCGGTGGCCGAGGTGGGGCGGGCCGTGGGCTACCCCAACCAGCTGCACTTCTCGCGCGCCTTCAAGGGGGCGTTCGGCGTGTCCCCGCGCGAGTGGAGGCGCGAGAACGCCGCCGTGTGACGGGACCTACGCCGGGATCTCACCAGTCTCGAGGATGTGGTCGAGGGCGGCCTCGTCGAGGACGGGGACGCCGAGGCTCTGCGCCTTGGTGAGCTTGGAGCCGGCGGCCTCGCCGGCGACGACGTAGCTGGTCTTCTTGGAGACCGAACCCGTGACCTTGGCTCCGAGGGCCTGAAGCGCCGCCTTGGCCTCGTCGCGCGTGCGACGCTCGAGCGTGCCCGTGAGCACGAAGGTGAGTCCTGCGAGCGTCTGGGGGCGCTCGGGCTCCGCGCGCTCCTCCTCCAGGACCACGCCCGCCTCGCGCAGGCGCTCCACGACGGCCACGTTCTTCTCGATGGAGAAGAACCCACGCACGCTCGCGGCGATCTTGGGGCCGACGCCGTCCACCTGGGCGATGTCCTCCTCTGTTGCCGTGGCGAGCGCCTGCATGGAACCGAAGTGCGCTGCGAGCTGGCGCGCCACCGTGGCGCCCACGTGGCGGATGCCCAGGCCAAAGAGCACGCGTGCGAGGCCGCGGCCGCGCGACTCCGCAACCTGCGCCATGATCTTGGCGGCGATGACCGGGCCCACGACGATGTCCTCGCCGTCGACGGTCTGGCGGCCGGTCCAGACCTCCGCGAGCGCCTCCTCGGTGAGCCTATCGTAGAAGTCGGCCACGTCGGAAAGCAGGCCCTGCTCGACCATGCGGGAGACGAGCTCGTCGCCGAGGCCGTCGATGTCCATGGCCGTGCGGCTACCCCAGTGGATGAGGCGCTCGGTGGCCTGCGCGGGGCAGTCAATCGAGACGCAGCGGTAGGCGACCTCGCCCTCCTCGCGCACGACGGGGCTGCCACAGGAGGGACAGGTCTCGGGCATGCGGAACTCGGGTGCGCCCTCGGGGCGGAGCTCCAGCACGGGCCCCACGACCTCGGGGATGACGTCGCCGGCCTTGTGGACCACGATCGTATCGCCCACGCGGACGTTCTTGCGGGCGATCTCGTCGACGTTGTGGAGCGTGGCACGGGCAATCACGGAGCCGGCCACGGTCACCGGGTCGAACTCGGCGACCGGCGTGAGCACGCCGGTGCGTCCTACCTGCACGCGAATCTCGCGCAGGACGGTGCGCTTCTCCTCCGGCGGGAACTTGAACGCGATGGCCCAGCGAGGGGCGCGCGCCGTGAAGCCGAGCGCCTCCTGGCTGGCGAAGGAGTCGACCTTCACGACCACGCCGTCGATGTCGTAGTCGAGCTCGTCGCGCTGGGCGAGTGCACGCTCGCAGTAGGAGTGCACCTCCGCCGCGGAGGTGCAGCGCGCGGCGTGGTCGTTCACGGAGAAGCCGCAGTCGCGGAGCCACTGGAGGAAGTCCCACTGGGTGTGGACGTCGATGGGGGCCTCGTCGGCGACGGCGTAGATGAAGGTCTCGAGGTCACGGCGGGCCGTCACCTTGGGATCCTTCTGGCGAAGGCTTCCCGCGGCGGCGTTTCTCGGGTTGGCGAAGGGGGCCGTGCCGGCGGCGTCGGCGTCCTCGTTCAGGCGCGCGAAGGAATGGCGCGGCATGTAGACCTCGCCGCGAACCTCGACGGAGCGGCCGAGGCCGCCGTCAGCGAGGCGCGCCAGGCCGGCGGGCGCCAGCGCGCGCGGAACGTCACGAACCGTGAGGACGTTCGCCGTGACGTTCTCCCCCGTCGTGCCGTCGCCGCGCGTGGCGGCGCGCACGAACTGGGCGTCCGTGTAGGTGAGCGCCACGCCCAGGCCGTCGATCTTGAGCTCGCAGGTGTAGGCCACCGGGTGCTCCGGCGTGGCGCCGAGCGCCTCGTCGGTTCGCGCGAGCCACTCGTCGAGCTCGGCAAGGTCCATCGCGTCGTCCATCGAGTACATGCGCGCGGCGTGTGCCACCGGCTCAAACTGCTCGGACACGTAGCCACCCACGCGCTGGGTGTAGGAATCGGGGGTGACGAGCTCGGGATGCTCCGCCTCGAGGGCGAGCAGCTCCTGCAGCAGCCGATCGAACGCGGCGTCGGTCATCTCGGGGTCGTCGAGCGCGTAGTAGGCGTAGGCGGCATGGGAGAGGATGCGGTTGAGCTCCGCGTGGCGGGCGCGCGGGGACCGCGCGGGCGCCGTCTCGGTCCCCGAAATCATCTCGTCGCCGAAGAGCGACATCTGGACCTGCGCATTCTTCTCATCTGCCATGGGGTCTCCCTGCCCGACTCGCGGTTCGTCTGGCCCCTCATGGTAGCGCATGGGAACGCCGCCGGGACCACCCGCGCGCTCCGGCATCGCCGCCAAGTGCATAAAACGCTTGCTCGTGCAGCATTACGGCCTCTCAGAAATCAAAATGGTCGCTCGTGTAGCGTATTTTTCGCCTCAAATCGATATTTGATTTTAATGCTGATATTGCCAGCTGCAGTTTTCCGAAGACGGAGCGCGCAATTCCCCTCCGAGCATCAAAATCACGCTACACGAACGGCATTTTTGTTCGCCAAAGGCACCGTAATGCTGCACGAGCGAGCGTTTTATGCAAATTATCCGCCGAAGGATGACCTCGGAGCCTCAACTCGCTCGGCACGCAAGCCTGGCGAGCGCATAGCCACCGAGGACGAGCTGCGCCACCAGCAGCACCCCCGCCGCGAGCCAAAGCGCGTCGTAGCCGCCAAGTGCGACGAGCTGGCCCCCGAGCGACGAGCCCACGCCGCCACCCGCGAAGACCCCGAGGCCGATGAGGCCCGTGCAGAGCCCGGTCTGCGCGGGGTCGGCATCCATCGAGAGGGAGACGAGCGTGGGCTGGGTTAGGATGTAGCCAAAGCCGAGCGCGCCGGCGGCGAGGAGCGCCGGCTGCCAGGCGCCCGTCGCCGTCACGATCGCAAGCGCGACGATGGCGACGAGCCCGGAAACCTCGCCCACAAGAATCACGCCGCGCGGGCCGCGGGCGGCACCGATGCGCCCGGACACCGTACCGCCCACGAGGCACATCACGCCGTAGAGCATCATGATGAGGCCCGCCTGCGTGGAGCCGAGCCCGCAGCGCTCGGCGAGGAACGTCCCCATGAAGCCGTAGACGCCCAGGAAGACGACACCTGTGGTGCACGCCACGAAGAAGATCGCGCGATAGGTGCCAAAGAAGATTCGGGCGGCACGAATGAAGAAGCCGCCCTGTTGGGCGGGGGCGGCCCCCTGCCCATCCGTCGACTCCTCGGGATGAGGGAGTCGCCAGAGCAGCGCCAGCGCCACGAGCGCCAGCGCGCCAAAGCAGGCAAAGGCCGCCCGCCAGCTCATGAGGTCGGTGATGATGCCGCCCAGGCCCGAGGAGAGGCCCTGCCCCGTGAAGGTGATGCCCATGAGGACGCCCACCGCCGCGCCTCGTCGCTCCGGCCCCACGACGTCGCCGACGTGCGCCTGCGAGACGGCGATGATGCCTGCCGCGAAGCAGCCCGTGAGCACGCGCGCGAGCACGAGCAGCGGCAGCGTGGGGGCGACGGCGCAGAGGAACGTCCCTGCGGCGAGGCCGGCCACGATGACGTGGAGCACGCGCAGGCGTCCGAAGCGGTCCCCGAGCGTGCCGCACACGGGCTGGAGCAGGCCATACGGAACGAGATAGGCGGTGAGCACGACCGTCGCCGCCGAGGCCGCCACGCCAAGCGCGTTCGCGATGGCGGGCAGCGCCGGTGAGACGAACCAGTTGTCGGCGGCGGAGACGAGTCCGCAGAAGCCCAGCGTGTAGACGACGCGCTTCTGCTCGGAGGAAAGGTTCACGGGCCGGTCCTTCTGACGTGCGTTGACGAACCGGCCCATTGTAGACCTACGCGACCGTGGCCTCGTAGCCCGCGTCCACGACGGCGGCCACCAGGGCCTCGTCGGTCACGGAGTCGCCGGCCTCGACGGTCGCGGTGCCGGCCTCGAGGTTCACGTCCACGGCGCTCACGCCGTCGACGCCCTCCAGCGCCTTCCTCACGTGCGCGACGCAGTGCTGGCACATCATGCCGGTAACGTTCAGGGTCTTGGTCATGGTCGTGTCCTTTCTCGATTCCTCGACGTTAGATTCCTCAACTCTCACGTCGGTTGCGACGGGGGTCGCGACGTCGGCTGTGACCTCGCTCGGCTTCCAGGCGAGCAGGCGCAGGGCGTTCGTCACCACGAAGACGGACGAGAAGCCCATAGCCGCGGCGCCGATCATCGGATTGAGCGTGACGCCCCAGGGCGAGAGCACGCCGGCAGCCACGGGGATGCAGATGGCGTTGTAGAAGAGTGCCCAGAAGAGGTTTTGCTTGATGTTGCGCATCGTGGCGCGGGAGAGCTCCATCGCAGTTGCCACGTCAACCGGGTCGGAGTGCATGAGCACCACGTCGGCCGATGAGATGGCCACGTCCGTGCCGGCGCCGATGGCGATGCCCACGTCGGCGCGCGCGAGCGCCGGCGCGTCGTTGATCCCGTCGCCGACCATGGCGACGGTGCGCCCGGCCTCCTGCAGCTCGCGGACCTTGGCCTCCTTCTGCGCGGGCAGCACGCCCGCGATGACCTCGTCGACGCCCACCTGACGCGCAACGGCGGCCGCGGTGCGCTCCTGGTCGCCGGTGAGAAGCACCGTGCGAACGCCCATGGCACGGAGTCGCGCGACGGCCGCGGAACTCGTGGGCTTCACGGGGTCGGCCACGGCAATCATGCCCAGCGCGCGCCCACCCAGCGAGAAGAACAGCGGCGTCTTGCCGTCGTCCGCGAGCGTCGCCGTCGCTGCCTCGAGCTCGCCGAGCACCACGCCATGCGCCGCCATGAGACGCGCGTTGCCGGCGAGCACGGGCGAGCCGTCCACCGTCGCGGAGAGGCCGCCGCCCGCGACCTGCTCGAACTTCTCGACGCGCGCGTCTTTGTCGGCGTCTGCGTTCTTCTCGTCGGCGTAGGCGCAGACGGCGCCGGCCAACGGGTGCTCGCTCTTGCGCTCGAGCGCAACGGCGACGCGCAGCAGCTCTGCCTCGGACACGCCGGGGGCGAGGAGGACGTCCGTCACGCTCGGGGAGCCCTCGGTGACGGTACCGGTCTTGTCCAGCACGACGGCGTCCACGTTGCAGGCGGTCTCGAGCGCCTCGGCGGACTTGATGAGGATGCCGTTTGCGGCGCCGCGGCCGGTGCCCACCATGATGGCCGTGGGCGTGGCCAGACCGAGCGCGCACGGGCAGGAGATCACGAGGATGGAGATGGCGTGCGTGAGCGCCGTGGCCACGTCGCCCGCGAGTGCGAGCCACGCCACGAACGTCGCCGCGGCGATGGCGATGACCACGGGGACGAATACGCCGGCGATCCTGTCGGCCATGCGCTCGATGGGGGCCTTGGAACTCGTCGCCTCGTCGACGAGGCGGATGATGCCGGCGAGCGTGGTGTCGTCGCCGACGGCGCGCGCCTCCATCGCGAACCAACCCCGCATGGAGACCGTGGCGCCGGTCACGCGGTCGCCCACGCCCTTCTCCACCGGGACCGCCTCGCCCGTGATGGCGGACTCGTCCACGGTGGCCGAGCCCTCGAGCACCACGCCGTCCACCGGCACGGACTCGCCGGCGCGCACGATCACGCGCTCCCCCACCATGACGTCCTCGGTGGGGACCTCAACCTCCGCGCCGTCGCGCACGACCGTCGCCGTCTTGGGCGCGAGGTCCATGAGGGCCGCGATGGCGTCCGTGGTGCGGCCCTTGGCGCGGGCCTCGAAGAACTTGCCCAGCGTGATGAGGGTGAGGATCATGCCGGCGGAGTCGAAGTAGAGGTTGTGCGCGGCGGCGTGGAGCGTGGCCGCGTCGCCCGCGCCCGCGGCCCACGCCATGCGGTAGAGCTGCGCGACGCTCCAGATGGCAGAGGCGGCCGAGCCCAGCGCGATGAGCGAGTCCATGTTGGGCGCGCGATGCGCCAGCGTCCTGAAGCCGGTGATGAAGTAGTGACGGTTCACGAAGAGGATGGGTGCGCAGAGCAGAAGCTGCGTGAGCCCGAGCGCCACGAGGTTGGCCTCCCCCGCGAGCGCGGGCGGCTGCGGCCAGCCGAACATCGGGCCCATGGCCACGTAGAAGAGCGGCACCGAGAAGACCGTGGAGATCATCAGCTGGTCGCGCTTCTCGCGGATGGCCCTCTCGGCGGCGGCGCCGGGGCGGTCGGCGGGCGCGGCACCGCGGCCCTTCTCGCCCGCCGGCGCGCGACGGGCGGCACCGTACCCGGACTTCTCGATGGCCTCCACCACGGCGGCGGCCGTCTCGGGCGAGCCGTCGTAGTCGAGCTCCATCGAGTTCTTGAGCAGGTTCACGTTGGCGCATTCGACGCCGGGCACCTCGCCCGCCGCCCTCTGCACGCGCGCCGAGCACGCCGCGCAGGTCATGCCCGTTATGTCAAAGGTCTCCCTCATGCGACGCCCCTCACATGAACTTGCGGAAGAGGTCCATGACCTCGTCGGTGACCTCGGTGTCCCCGGCCTGGATGCGCTCGACGACGCAGGTCTCCAGGTGGTCGCGCATGACCTCGCGCGAGATGGCCTTCACGGCCGACTCCACGGCGGCGAGCTGCGTGAGGACGTCGCCGCAGTAGCGGTCCTCCTCCACCATCGCCCTGATGCCGTTCAGCTGCCCCACGGCACGGTTGATGCGCCGCGTGACGCTGGCCTTGAGCTCGGGAGAGCGCGGCGTGTGCTTGAGGCCGCCGCAGTGCGGGCAGTCGTTCTTCTCGGCCACGGTCGTCCTTTCGTCCGGATACCCCCTCGGGGTTTCTTACGATGAACTCTATACCCCCGTGGGGTACCTGTCAAACATCCGGACCTCTGGGGCGAATACGCGATTGCCAACGTCCTGGGCCCCGATTCCGTCGGAAATCGCATAATGCGGTGCATAGGCCATTTGAGACGAGGAGATGCCATGACCACCCGGCTCGAGACGGAACGCCTCACGCTGCGCCCCTGGACCGAGGCGGACGCCCCCGCGCTCCATCGCTGGGCGCGCGACCCCGAGGTGGGGCCGCGCGCCGGATGGGAGCCGCACGAAAGCGTCGAGGAGAGCGCGCGGATCATTCGCGAGGTGCTCGCCGTGCCGGAGAGCTATGCCATCGTCGTCCGCGGGCGCGCGGGCGAGGACGAGCCAGTCGGGGCCATCGGCCTCAAGTTTGGCGCCGCGTCCGATCTTGCGCGGGACGCGAGCGAGGCAGAGCTCGGCTACTGGCTCGCCCGGCCGCTCTGGGGGCACGGCTACATGCCCGAGGCGGGACGCGCCGTGCTCGCCCACGCCTTCGACGACCTGCGGCTCGAGAGGGTGTGGGCCGGCCACTACGAGGGCAACCTGCAGAGTCGCCGCGTGATGGAGAAGCTCGGGCTCACGGAGGTGCGCGCGCGTGACGCCGGTGGGCGCGTCGAGCGCGTCCTGTGCGTCACGCGCGCGCAGTGGGGGAACCGGGCGGACGAGGGCGAGAAGAACGCCCTCCCCTAGCCTGCCAGCGGGAACTCGCGGATCTGGGGGTCGTCGTAGGTCGCGTAGTAGTAGGTGCGCGTCGCGGCGGAGAAGCCGCTGGTGTAGAGGGTCTTCTCGTACGAGCCGTCCGCCATGCGCGCGCAGCCCTCGGGCACGGCCACGGAGCCCAGCGTGCGGAACAGGCGCGTGACGTTGTCCTTCTCGTCAGACTGCGCGGGATAGTGCGCGTTCACGAAGGCAACCTTCACGAAGCGAGAGGGGCCCGAGTAGTCGCCGGGGACGCCGCGCAGGCCCTCGCCCGAGCCGAACGTCCTGAGCTCGGCACCACCCCAGGAGGCCGGAGCCGGGGCGGCGTCGGTGAGCGTGAGGTAGTTGCGCAGGTTCTGACGGTGCCAGCCAAAGTCGGGCTCGTTGGTGAGGACGTCGACGTCGTCGTCCCAGACGCGCATGCCGTCCTCCATGCACTCCACCACGATCGCGCCCGTCGCGTCCGCGACGATCCAGTGCAGGTTGGCGACGGGCAGCTTGTCGCTCACGGGCTTGGCCACCACGGTCACGCCGGAGAGCGCGGCTCGGGCCTCGGAGACGGTCGCGAAGCTGCGCGCGACCCAGTACGGGAACTCGTACGCCGCCACGTTGACCGTCCCGTCGACGGGGCCGGCCGCATAGCGCGCGCTCTGCGGGAAGTTGAGGCCGGCGACGGCCAAGCCCGCGTCGTTGGCGCAGTCAAAGTAGAGCGGCACCCCGAGCGCCTCGATGCCCACGCCGATCACGTCGTGGCCGCGGGCGGAGTCGCCAGGACGGTCGAAGGCGGCGGGCACGGCCGCGTCACCGGGCGTGCGCATGATGCCCTGCCCGTAGCCGAACGTCCAGTCGAGATTGCGGCCAAAGAACATGTTCCCCTGGTCGTCGGTGAAGCGAACTGCCGTGCACATGGCGCATCTCCCTTGGGTCGGAACCGTTGTTGAGGGGATGCTACCCGACCGTGCGGGCGCCCAGACCGAGGGGCCGGCCTGCACGGGACGAGCACGACGCTGTCCGCGCTTTCAGGTTGGGGGGCGAGGCTAGCTTGCCCGGGCGAGCGCGACGCCCGCGCCGGAGACGGCCGCGCAGGCGAGAAGCGCGCCGAGGTTCTCGACGGTCGGCTGCAGCGCCACGAGCACGAGGCCGAGAAGGGCGCAGGTGCCGCAGAGCATCCCGCTCAGCGCGCCGAGCCTCCTCAGATACGACGCCTCGGCCCCCACGATCTTCTCGCCCAGCATGGCGCACCCCCTCGACAGATGACCGTACGGCTACACCGTATCGCCGCCACGTCAACCGGACGTAAGCGCCGCACAAGCGCCGTGCAAGCGCTAAGCTCTTCTCATGCATCCCACGAAAGGAGCCACCGTGAACGACTTCACGTTCTTCTCGCCCACCCGCTTCGTCTTTGGCCGCGGCGTCTGCGACCGCACCGGCGCCGAGCTCGCCGCCCTCGGCCACGTCCGCGCGCTCGTCGTCTACGGCCAGGGCTCCGTGGTGCGCACGGGCACGCTCGAGCGCGTGCTCGCCTCCCTCGACGCCGCCGGCGTCGCGCATGACGAGCTCGGCGGCGCGCGCCCCAACCCGAGCGTCGCGCACGTTCGCGAGGGCGTGGCGGCGGCGCGCTCCTTTGGCGCCGACGTGATCCTCGCCGTGGGCGGCGGCTCGGCCATCGACACCGCCAAGGCCATCTCCCTCGGCGTCCCCCACGCGGGCGACGTCTGGGACCTCTTTGCCAAGAAGGCGGCGCCCGTCGCCGAGGGCAAGCCCGCCGTGGCCTGCGTCCTCACGATCCCCGCCGCCGGCTCCGAGGCGAGCGACTCCTGCGTCATCTCAAACGACGAGCTCTGCCTCAAGCGCGGCCTCTCCACCGACCTCAACCGCCCCGAGCTCGCAGTCATGGACCCCGAGCTCACCTTCACGCTCCCCGCCTACCAGACCGCGGCCGGCGTGACCGACATGTGCGCGCACATCATGGAGCGCTACTTCTCCAGCTACGGGCCCGTGCCCGTGACCGACAACATCGCCTGCGGCCTCGTACGCTCGCTCATGGAGGAGGCGCCGCGCGCCCTCGCCGACCCTAAGGACTACGACGCCCGCGCCAACATCATGTGGGCGGGCATGCTCGCGCACAACGGGCTGGCGGGCCTGGGCCGCAACGCCAAGCCGAACGCGCGCGCCGGCGGCTGGGAGAGCCACGCCCTCGAGCACGAGCTCTCCGCCCACGATGCGACCATCACGCACGGCGCGGGCCTCGCGGTGGTCTTCCCCGCGTGGATGCGCTACGTCTGGCGCGCCAACCCCGAGCGCTTCCTCTCCTTCGGCCGCGACGTCTTTGGCATCGAGCCGGTCGACCCCGAGGCGGACGCCGTGGACGTGACGCCCGAGCAGGCCGTGGCCGACGCCGTCACCGCCACGATCGACGAGCTGCAGGAGTTCTTCGTCTCCATGGGCATGCCGCGCACCCTCGGCGAGCTCGGCGTCACGGCCGAGCAGATCCCGGCGCTGCTGGGCACGCTCGAGCAGAACAAGGGCCGCGAGATCGGCGACCTCATGCGCCTCTCACTCGACGACGTCCGCGCCATCTATGAGTCCGCGCTCTAGGGCAGGCCAAGGGCCCTCCTCATCTCGGGCGTCAGATCTTACGGCGAGAAGGCCCCACTGCGCACTCACACCGTGACGCAAGACCCTCGTGAGGTTCCCCATTGGGGCAACCATTTCAGAGTTGATGTAATGTCGGCCAGATCCCTTCGGGGTGCCCCAGCCGATGGAGGATTGTTCACGACGCGTCGAGCCACCGCTTCCTGGAGAGGAAGTTCCAGAGCATGACCACGCACGTGGCAGCCACCTTGACCAGGACGTAGTTGAGCCTGAGCATGGTGACGCCGAGCCACATGAGCACCTCGTTGATCGCCAGGCCCGCGAGCGACAGCGCTACGAAAATCGCCGCCTCCGCCGCACGGCCAAGGTCCTCACGCCGCGTGAACACGAAGCGCATGGAGGCGAGGTAGTTGAAGACCACGGAGACGGTGAACGATACTCCCGCCGAAATCACTGGGTCAAGCCCCGCGAGCTCGGTCAGCGCGATCATGACGGCAAAGTCTATGAGCGTCGCCGCCGCACCGACGACCCCGAACTTGAGCAGCTGTTCAATGAGCCCGCGCATGCCTTACCCAACGCGCTCGGCAATGTGCCAGCGCGGGCGCCGCTTGGACTCGAGGTAGCACTTGCCCACGTACTCGCCAACTACCCCAAGCGAGAGCATTACCGCGCCGCCGATGAACCACAGCGAGACCATAAGGCTCGCCCAGCCGGGCTCGGTCGACCCGAGGAAGGCGGACAGGAGCGACCACACGAGCATGACGAGCGCGATGACCAGAAAGACCGCCCCCGCCGCCGCGACCATGCGGATGGGCGCCGTCGAGAAGGACGTGACGCCCTCCACCGCGAAGGCCACCATCTTGGCGAGAGGGTACTTGGACTCGCCGGCCGCGCGCTCGCCCCGCTCGTAGTAGACCTTCGCGGTCCTGAAGCCCAGCGACGGCACAATGCCCCGCAGGAACAGGTTCTCCTCGCCATAGCCGGAGAGCGCCTCGAGGGCGTGCCTGCCCATGAGGCGATAGTCCGCGGAGTCGGGCACCGTCTCCACGCCGAGCGCTGACATGAGACGGTAGAACGCGTGCGCCGTACCGCGCTTGAACGCGGTGTCCCGCTCCCGGGACGACCTCACGCCAAAGACCACCTCGGCGCCGGCGGCGTGCGCCTCGAGCATCTCCCTCACCGCGGCAGGGTCGTCCTGCAGGTCGGCATCCATGGAGACCGCGCAGTCACAGCCGCGCTCGAGCGCCTCCATGAGCCCGGCGAGAAGCGCCGACTGGTGGCCACGGTTGTGCGCGAGCGAGATGCCGCAGAAGAGCCCGCCGAACGCCGGATCCTCGGCCAGGGCGCGTATGAGCCCCCACGTCCCATCGGGACTGCCGTCGTCCACCAGCAGGACCCTGGACGAGGCTGAGATGGCCCCCTCGTTCACCAGCGCGCCCATGAGCGAATGGAGGGCGTCCGCCGTGATGGGCAGGACCTCCTCCTCGCGGTAGCAGGGCACGACAACCCACAGCTCGGGCGGGGTCGGCTTGGCGCTCTCTTGCTGCATCACTGCTCCATCCCCTCGAGATGTGAGTAGAGACGATCGTGGAAGGGCCCTCTGCCTGGTAGCCCGGGCAGAGGGCACCGAAGGCGTGTCGGAACCTTTTCGTGCTATCCGGTAGTGTAATACATAGTCCGTGGCGCATGATCTCCTCGACCACGCCCGAGACCCAACCTGCAGCAGAACGCCGCGCCCAGACCAGCAAGCGGCGAGCAAGGCAACGTGACGACTATGCGCCGTTCCAGGCAGCTGAAATGGTAGGCACGCTCAGCCTCCTTGTGCGCAGGGCGGAGGACAGCTCGCTCATAAAGCTGGAGTTTGTATTCTTTCTTTTGGTGCCCAGCTGCAAATTACGGTGAAGGATTGCGCCTCTCGCCGGAAGTGCAAGTTTGTCGCAATGTCCAACTTCTGTGCAATCGTTGATTATTTCGCCGCGCGCGGCGCGAGCGGCGATAATGGAGCGCGCTGCCGTTTCCCGAAAGGAGTCCCATGGAGGACGTCTTCACCAACCTCATCAGCCAGTTCGGCTACATCGGCGTCTGGTTCCTCATCTTCTTCGAGAACGTGTTCCCGCCCATCCCGAGCGAGCTGATCCTGCCGCTCTCGGGCTTCTTCACCACCACGACCGACCTCACGCTCCCCGGCGTGATCATCGCCGCGACCATCGGATCGATCACCGGCGCCTACATCCTCTACGGCGTGGGCCGGCTCCTCTCGCGCGAGCGCCTCATGGCGTTCTTCGGCACGCGCCCGATGCGCCTTCTGGGCTTCAAGCCCGACGACATCGCCAGCGCCGTCGACTGGTTCGACCGCAAGGGGCAGGTGACGGTCCTCATCTGCCGCTGCATCCCCGTCGTGCGCAGCCTCATCTCCATCCCCGCCGGCACCGCCAAGATGAACGTCGTGCGCTTCTCGCTCTACACGCTCGTCGGCTCCGCGGTGTGGAACACGATCCTCTGCTCGCTCGGCGCGGCCGCCGGCAGCGCGTGGGAGACGGTGACCGAGCAGGCCGAGTGGGTCTCCGACATCGTCAAGTACGTCATCATCGTCATCGTGGTCGCCGTGGCCGTGTGGTGGGTCGTCAAGCGCATCCTCCCCGCCCTGCGCGAGCGCCACGAGCAGGAGCAGTAGCCGCCGCTCCCCCGTTCGTCCTTCTCGACCCTTGCAAAGCCCGTCGCCGACCTTAAAATGAACGCGTTCATAAAGGCTGGCGAGAAGGACGTCCATGCCCAAGATCATCGAGAACCTGCGGGAGCGCATCCTCGACGCCGCGCGCGAGGCCCTCGCCGCCGACGGATGGCGCTCCCTCTCCATGCGCGCCCTCGCCCAGCGCGTGGGCGTGGCGCCGGGGACCATCTACAACTACTTCTCCGACAAGGAGGAGATCGTCGCGACGCTCGCGCTCGCCGACTGGCAGGACGCCCTCGCGCGCATGGACGCCGTCGCGGCCGCGGCCACCGACCTCGAGCGGGGACTCTGCGACCTCTGCGACGAGCTCAACGCCTTCTCGGACGCCTACCGCCCCACGTGGCAGCAGTACGAGGGCGGCAGCGCCTCGAGCTACCTCACCCGCTACCACCGCATGCTCCGCGAGCAGGTCGCGCGCCCCGTGCGCGCCGTGACGGAGCGCGCCGGCCGCGCGGACCTCGCCCCGCTCGCCGACGTGCTGGCCGAGGCCCTTCTCGCCTGCTCGGTCAACGCCGACCTCGGCACCCCAGCCATGGGCAAGCTTGCGTCCGCCCTCGCCGCGGGCGCCCCGCATACAGAAGGAGGACAAGAATCATGAGCAGCTTCAAGGACCTGAGGATCGTCGACAACTTCTACCAGACGTCGGCGTTCTTCCCCATGCCGACGGTGTGCATCTCCACGATGAACCCCGACGGCTCCCTCAACATCGGCTCGTACTCGCTGTGCTTCCCGTACTACATCGCCGGCAAGGACCGCTACGCGATGCTGCTGGAGTGCCGCAACACGTCCAACACCTGCGCCAACCTGCTCCGCACGCACAAGTGCGCCCTCAACTTCATCCCCGACGACCGCGAGAGCTTCAAGGAGGCCGTGCGTCTGGGCTTCCCCGGCCCCTCCGCCGAGAAGATGGGCGACCTCAAGTTTGAGATGGAGCCCGGCCAGGCCGACCCCTCAGACCCGCTGCGCCCGCCCGTGATCAAGACCGCGTTCCAGGTCTTCGAGTGCACCTGGGCCGCCGAGCTCGAGGGCGCCGACAAGTTCCGCGTGGAGGACATCGACGACGGACACCCCGGCCCCTACAACGACTTCAACGGCATCACGTCCAAGTACGGCGCCCACTTCATCCTGCACATCGACAAGATCCTCATGAAGGAGCGCTACTACGACGCCATCGTGAACGGCGTCACCAAGACGAGCTTCCCGCCCGTGCCCGTGGACTACGGCTACCGTGACTCCACCAACTTCTGGTACACGCGCTTCCCCAAGCTCGCCAAGCCCATCGCCGAGCCCATCCCCGCCCCCAAGGAAGTGGACATCGAGTCCATCCGCTACGCGGCCAACCGCGCGGACGACACGGTCAAGTTCACCGACGAGGCGCTCAAGAACTTCGCCAAGGTGCCGCGCCCGTTCCTCAAGACCGTCCTCAACGGCTGCGTGGCCTGGGCCAAGGAGAACGGCGTCGAGCTCATCACCGACGAGCACGTCAAGATCATCAACGACAAGCGCCGCGCCGAGAAGGACAAGCGCTGATGGGCGGGGGCATCACCGTCGCGATGGCGCTCGTGGACTGCGTTCCCGTGGCCCTGTTCCTCGTGGCCGCCGTCATCCTCCAGCGCGACCTCTACGACCGCCTGCCCAAGGGCGCCTACTCGCTCGTGGCCGCCGGTTCCATCATGGCGTTTCTCGGCGGCTTCATGAAAGCGCTCTGGAAGCTGCTCTACGCCACGGGCGTCTGCGACTACGTCCTTCTCGACCACGCGCTCTTCACGCTGCAGGGACCGGGCTTCCTCCTCTTCTTCCTGGGGCTCACGGGCCTCTTCTGGAAGGGCGAGAAGAACGCCTCGTCGGCGCTCGCCGCGGGCGCGGCCCCGGCGGCCACCACGACCTCGATCCCGTTCATCGTCATGCAGGTGGTCGGGCTCGGCGGGGCGCAGGTCCTTCTCGCCGTCGAGGGCGCCCGCAGCGGCAAGAGGCTCGTGCCCGTTGCCTTTGCGCTGGCCTTCGTGTTCATGCTCGGAATGGGCTACCTCGGCGCCAAGTTTGACGACTCGAGCTCCATGCACTGGGTCGCCCAGCTCACCAACACGCTGTCGATGGCCTGCTTCCTGTGGGGCACCCTCATGCTCCACGCGGCGGGCCCGAAGGAGGTCAAGTAGATGAGGATCGTGCTCACGGGAGCCTTTGGCAAGCTGGGCTCCGACATCCTGCGCGCGCTGTGCGCGACCGACCACCAGATCGTGGCCGCCGACGCGGTGGTGCGCGTCCCCGACGACGTGGACGCGTCCCGCTTTGAGACGCGCCAGATCGACGTCACCCGCCCGGAGACCCTGGAGGGCCTCTGCGACGGCGCCGACGTGGTGATCACCACCGTCGGCCTCACCGGGGCGTCCACGCGCTTCACCAACTACGACATCGACTACCAGGGCAACCTCAACCTGATCGAGGCCGCGCGCGCCGCGGGCGTGGCGCACTTCGGCTACGTCAGCGTCATCAACGCCGACAAGGGCGAGGGCATCCCGATGGTCCACAGCAAGTTCATGCTGGAGGAGGCGCTCAAGGCGTCCGGCCTCACCTACGTGATCTGGCGCCCCACGGGCTACTTCTACGACATCGCGCACGTCTTCTGGCCCATGATCAAGTCAAAGAGCGTCCAGCTGCTCAAGACCAAGGGCGGCTTCGAGCCGCGCGCCAACGTCGTGGACACGCGCGACTTCGCCCGCTTCATCCTTGAGACCATGTGCGACGAGAACAAGACCTACTCCGTGGGCGGCACCGAGACCTACACCTACCGACAGATCGCGGAGATGTTCTACAACGCCGACGGCGTCACGAACGGCCCGGTCAAGACCGTGCCGGCGTTCATGATGGACGTGCTGGGGATGCTTCCCAAAATCAAGGCCCAGGGCAAGTCCGACGTGCTCAAGTTCTCCAAGTTCACGCTCTTGAACGACTGCGTGGGAGACACCGAGATTCCCGGCCGCAGCTTCCGGGAGTACATCGCCGAGAAGAGCTACGCGCCCGTGATCGAGGCCGAGCTCGCCGCCAAGGCCGCTAAGGAGGCATAACGTGAACTGGGTACTTATCGGCATCCTCTTCGTGGTGGCGCTCGCCTGCTGCTCCATGGGCTTCAGGCGCTTCGTGTGGTTCATGTCCATCGGCTACGGCTTTGCCGTGGCGGGCATCGCCGTCGCCTGCGTGGTCTGGGGCGCCGGGGCGGGGGCGCTGACCCCCGGCATCGTCGCGGGCCTGGTGGTCTGCCTCGCGTACGGCCTGCGCCTGGGGCTGTTCCTCTACCGTCGCGAGATGGGCAACGCCGCCTATCGCAAGGTGCTCGCCACCAAGGTGGGCGAGGAGCCGCCCGTCTTTGTGAAGGCGCTCGCGTGGCTGTTCATGGGCGCGCTCTACGTCTGCGAGACGGCGGGGCTGCACCTGCGCCTGGCCAACGGCACGCCCGACGACGTCGTGCTGTGGGTGGGTGTCGTGGTCATGGCGGCCGGCGCTGTGGTCGAGGCTGTGGCCGACCAGCAGAAGAGCGCCCAGAAGGCCGAGCGTCCGGACATGGTCGCCACCAAGGGGCTCTTCTCGGTCGTGCGCTGCCCCAACTACCTGGGCGAGATGCTCTTCTGGACCGGCGTCCTTCTCGCCGGCGCGACGAGCCTCGCCGGCGTGGGCCAGTGGGCCATGGCGCTTGTCGGCTTTGTCTGCATCATCTTCATCATGCTCGACGGCGCGCGTCGCATGGCCAAGGGCCACGAGGCCCGCTACGGCGAGAACCCGGAGTACCGCGCCTACGCAGACCGCACCAAGCTCATCATCCCGTTCGTCTGGTAGCGCGACGGCACGCACCCTCGCCGAGTGTACGAGTTTCTCTCGCAATGACCGCTAGGAATATTGTCTTACGTTATGTTCATGGCGTAGTAGGCTATCCGCTCCGAGTCATCACGCGATAACTCGTACACTCGGCGCGCCGCGTGCGGGGCCAGCCGGTCCGGTGCGCGGCGCGCGACCTTCTCCCGAGGTTCACGATGTCATTCTCGTCCGTTCGTACTATACTTTGAGACCCCCACAGGTTGGCGATGCTTGTCAATCTGGACACAACATGTTGTGCCTGTTCCAAGTTTTTAGCTGATGCTAACTTTCCCAGCCTCACGGGGACCCAACTCTGGTAGCTTTGTTGTGCCGTTACCCGCGCGGCAACACAACGACCATCCTCGAAAAAGGAGCGTGAGCAGTGAGTCAGCAGGAGGCCTGGGCCGGCTTTGTCGGCGGCAACTGGGAGCACGAGATCGACGTCCGTGACTTCATCCAGCGCAACTACACCCCCTACGACGGCGACGAGTCCTTCCTCGCCGGTCCCACGGAGGCCACGACCAAGCTCTGGGGCGAGGTCATGGACCTCTTCCAGAAGGAGCGCGAGGCCGGCGGCGTCCTCGACATGGACACCAAGGTCGTCTCGACCATCACCTCGCACGAGGCCGGCTACATCGACGAGCCGCTCGAGAAGATCGTGGGCCTGCAGACCGAGAAGCCCCTCAAGCGCGCCCTCATGGTCAACGGCGGCATCCGCATGGCCGTGGCCGCCTGCAAGCAGAACGGCTACGAGGTCGACCCCGAGGTCGTGAACATCTACACCAACTACCGCAAGACGCACAACGCCGGCGTCTTTGACGTCTACACCCCCGAGATGCGCGCCTGCCGCCACAGCCACATCATCACCGGCCTGCCCGACGCCTACGGCCGCGGCCGCATCATCGGCGACTACCGCCGCGTGGCGCTCTACGGCGTCGACCGCCTCATCGAGGAGAAGCGCGCCGAGCACGCGGGCACCCAGAAGCACATGCGCGAGGAGGTCATCCGTCACCGCGAGGAGCTCGCGGAGCAGATCCGCGCCCTCCAGGAGCTGGGGCAGCTCGGCAAGATCTACGGCTTCGACATCTCCAAGCCCGCCAAGAACTTCCAGGAGGCCGTGCAGTGGCTGTACTTCGGCTACCTCGCCGCGGTCAAGGAGCAGAACGGCGCCGCCATGTCCATCGGCCGCAACTCCACGTTCCTGGACATCTACGCCGAGCGCGACCTCAAGAACGGCGTCATCACCGAGGCCGAGGCGCAGGAGATCATCGACCACCTCGTCATGAAGCTCCGCATGGTCAAGTTTGCCCGCACCCCCGAGTACAACGAGCTGTTCTCCGGCGACCCGCAGTGGGTCACCGAGTCCCTCGGCGGCATGGGCGTCGACGGCCGCTCCATGGTCACCAAGACCGCCTTCCGCTACCTCCACACCCTCGAGAACATGGGCACCAGCCCCGAGCCCAACCTCACGGTGCTCTGGTCCACGCGCCTGCCCGAGGCCTTCAAGCGCTACTGCGCCAAGATCTCCATCACCACCAGCTCCATCCAGTACGAGAACGACGACCTCATGCGCGTCTACCACGGCGACGACTACGCGATCGCCTGCTGCGTGTCCTCGATGCGCATCGGCAAGGAGATGCAGTTCTTCGGCGCCCGCGCCAACCTCGCCAAGTGCCTCCTCTACGCCATCAACGGCGGCCGCGACGAGAAGACCGGCGAGCAGGTCGGCCCGAAGTTCCGTCCGGTCGAGGGTGACTACCTCGACTACGACGACGTCGTGTCCAAGTACCGCGACATGATGCAGTGGCTCGCCGAGGTCTACGTCAACTCGCTGAACATCATCCACTACATGCACGACAAGTACTGCTACGAGCGCCTGCAGATGGCCCTGCACGACGAGCACGTGCACCGCTGGTTCGCCACGGGCATCGCCGGCCTCTCCGTCGTGGCCGACTCCCTCTCCGCGATCAAGTACGCCAAGGTCAAGGTCATCCGCGACGAGACCGGCCTGGTCACCGACTACGAGGTCGAGGGCGACTTCCCCAAGTACGGCAACGACGACGACCGCGTGGACCAGATCGCCCACGACGTGGTCGAGGTCTTCATGAAGTACGTCCGCGAGACGGACACCTACCGCAACTCCGTCCCGACGACCTCGATCCTCACGATCACCTCGAACGTCGTCTACGGCAACGCCACCGGCAACACGCCCGACGGCCGTCGCGCCGGCGAGCCCTTCGCCCCGGGTGCCAACCCGATGCACCGTCGTGACACCCACGGCGCCGTCGCGTCGCTGGCCTCCGTCGCCAAGCTCCCGTTCAAGGACGCCCAGGACGGCATCTCCAACACGTTCTCCATCGTGCCCAACGCCCTCGGCAAGGACGGCGCCGTCATGTTCGACGAGCTCGACCTCGACGCCCTCGGCGTGGACATCCAGATCGAGAACCCCGCCCCCGACTGCGGCTGCTGCTAGGCCGTTCGGAGGATTCGACAAATGACAGTTGTCTAGTGTCATTTGTCGGGTACACTGTGAGAGACAGAACGGGTCGCCCCGACGGGGCGACCCACACGAGAAGGGAACTCACATGAGCGCTACCGTTGCTCCCGAGCAGGTCGACAACCTCGTCAGCATGATCGACGGCTATGTCGAGGAGGGTGGCCACCACCTCAACGTCAACGTCTTCACCAAGGAGACCCTGCTTGACGCCCAGGCCCACCCCGAGAAGTACCCGCAGCTGACCATCCGCGTCTCCGGCTATGCGGTGAAGTTCAACTCCCTCACCAAGAAGCAGCAGGACGACGTCATCTCCCGTACCTTCCACGAGGCGATGTAAGGTCAGCCTGACCTGTCCGTAGGGCGGGCGGGGAGGTTGCTTCGCAAAGTGCTTCGCGCCTTTGGCGCTCAGGAACTTTGCTCCGCAACCTCCCCGCCCGCTTCTGTCTATCATGGTTGCATGCAGGTCTGGGTGGAAGGTGCGGATGTGACTGTGGATACCGAGGGACGCGCTCGTGATCTTGACGTGATCGGTCGGGTGCACTCCACCGAGAGCTTTGGGACGGTTGACGGCCCCGGCACGCGATTCGTCGTGTTCTGCCAGGGCTGCCCCATGCGCTGCCAGTACTGCCACAACCCCGACACCTGGGAGTTCGCCCGTGCGGACGGCACCGGTCCCGGGACCAGCATGACTGTCGGCGAACTGCTCGAGCGCTACGAGCGCAACCGTCCCTTCTACCGCACCGGCGGCATCACCGTCACCGGCGGAGAACCCATGGCGCAGCCCGACTTCGTGGCGGCCCTCTTCCGCGGCGCCCACGCCGCGCCAGCAGGCCGCATCCACACCTGCCTCGACACCTCGGCAGCCACCTTCTCGGCGGCGCGCGCGGACCGCTTCTCTGAGCTGCTCGACGCCACCGACATGGTGCTTCTCGACATCAAGACATCGGACCCCACGCTGCACGAGGCGCTCTGTGGGCTGCCCGCCTCACATGCGCTCGAGCTTGGCGAGGAGCTCGCGCGGCGGCGCATCCCCACGCTCGTGCGTCACGTGGTGGTGCCCGGGCTCACCGACTCCGAGGAGGAGTGCGCGGCCGTCGGGCGCATCATCGGGGACTGGGACAACGTCGTGGGCCTCGACTTCCTCCCCTACCACACCCTTGGGAAGACCAAGTACGACAAGCTCGGGATCGACTACCCGCTCAAGGGCGTGAAGGCCATGAACGCCGCACGCGCCAAGGAGCTGCGTGGCATGGCGCTCGCCGCCCGTGCCCAGCGGCGCGCCGAGCGCGGCAGGTAGCGCGTCCTCAAGCTACGCGCGCTCCGCGATCTCCTTCACGAGGCGCTCGGTCTTGTCCCAGCCAAGGCAGGCGTCGGTGATCGACTGACCGTAGGTGGTGCCGCCCACGGGCTGGTTGCCGTCGACGAGGTAGGACTCCACCATGAAGCCGCGCACGAGGTGGCGGATCGTGTCCGAGCGGCTCATCGAGTCGAGCACCTCGTGGCAGATGCGAATCTGCTGGAACGGGCGCTTGCCGGAGTTGTCATGGTTGCAGTCGATGACCGCCGCGGGGCTCTCGAAGCTCGCCGCCGTGTACTTCTCCGCCAGACGCTCGAGGTACTCGTAGTGGTAGTTGGGGTAGTTGATGCCGTCGAGCCCGACGTAGCCGCGCAGCACGGCGTGCGCGAGGGGGTTGCCGGTGGTGGAGACCTCCCAGTTGCGGAAGATGAAGGTCTGCGGCTGCTGGGCGGCGTAGATGGAGTTGAGCATCACGTCGGTCGAGCCGCCCGTGGGGTTCTTCATGCCGACCGGCATGGGCACGCCGGAGGCCACGAGACGGTGTTCCTGGTTCTCGACCGAGCGGGCGCCCACGGCGATGTAGGCCAGCACGTCGATTAGGTACTGGTAGTTCGTGGGATAGAGCATCTCGTCTGCCGTGAACAGGCCGGTCTCCTCCACCACGCGCAGGTGCATGCGGCGAATGGCCTTGACGCCCTCGAGCAGGTCGTCGGCCGCCTCTGGGTTGGGGTTATGGAGCAGACCCTTGTAGCCGGTGCCCTTGGTGCGCGGCTTGTTGGTGTAGACGCGCGGGATCACGACGAGGCGGTCGCGCACGGTCTCGGCGAGCTTGGCCAGACGCGTGGCGTAGTCGAGCACGGAGTCCTCGCGGTCGGCCGAGCACGGGCCGACGATGAGCAGCAGGCGGTCGTCCTCGCCGCGCAGCACGCGGGCCACGTCCCGGTCGAAGGCCGCCTTGCGCTCCGTCATCTCCACGGAGAGCGGCATCTCGGCACGGATGTCCTTGGGGATGGGGAGGAGACGCTTGAACTTCATCGACATGCGTGGCAGCCTTTCGACGCTCGTTGTGAACCGACGTATTATCGCGCGGTCACGGTTCCCGGCGCAACGCGGTCGCGTCGCGTTTGCATAAAAGCAACGTTCGTGCGACATAACGCCGTCTCAGAAATTAAAACGTCGACTCGTGTAGCGTAAAAACTCCCCATTTTCGGAATCTAATTTTGATATTGATATTGCTATCTGGGAAAACCCTGCGAGACGGAAGGAAAAGTCGAGTTTCGGTCGATTTTTACGCTACACGAACGCCGGTTTTGATCTTGAAAACGCCCCCAACGCTGCACGAGAGACCATTTCATGCAACCCGGCGCGCTAAGATGGTGACGCGCACACCACGTCATTCCCAGAAGGAGGCACCATGCCCTGCACCACCATCCTCGTTGGCAAGAAGGCCAGCTACGACGGTTCGACCATCATCGCCCGCAACGAGGACTCGCCGGGCGGGGAGTTCGAGGCGAAGCGCTTCGTGGCGCGCGAGGCGCCCGTGGCGGGCAGCGTCTACCGGAGCGTGATCTCCCACCTTAAGATTGAGCTTCCCGAGGGCGGCACTCGCTACACTGCCATGCCCAACGCCGACCTCAAGGAGGGGCTCTGGGAGGCGGCCGGCTTCAACGCGCGCAACGTGGGCATGAGCGCCACCGAGACCCTCACCTCCAACGAGCGCGTTCTCGCCGCGGACCCGCTCGTGGAATACCGTGCCGCACGCGGCACGGAGGGCGAGCCTGACTACGAGCCCGAGCGTCTCGGCGGCATCGGGGAGGAGGACATGGTCACGCTCGTCCTGCCCTACGCCAAGAGCGCGCGTGACGGCGTGACCCGCCTCGGGGCCCTGCTCGAGTGCTACGGCACCTACGAGATGAACGGCATCGCCTTCTCCGACGCCGACGAGATCTGGTGGCTGGAGACCGTGGGCGGCCACCACTGGATCGCCCGCCGCGTGCCGGACGACTCCTACGTCACGATGCCCAACCAGCTGGGAATCGACGACTTCGACCTCACGGACGCCTTCGGCGAGCAGCGCGAGCATCTCTGCTCCGCCGACCTGCGCGAATGGATGGCCGCCAACCACCTCGACCTCACTATCGGCGTCTCCGCGGGCCACTTCAACCCGCGCGACGCCTTCGGCAGCCACTCCGACGCCGACCACGTCTACAACACGCCGCGCGCCTGGGACATGCAGCGCTTCCTCAACCCGAGCGCCGGCCCCTGGGAGACGGCGGCGCCGGGCGCCGACTTTGGTCCCGAGAGCAACCGCATCCCGTGGTGCCGCGAGCCGGAGCGCAAGGTCACCATCGAGGACGTCAAGTACGTGCTCTCGCTGCACTACCAGGGAACCCCCTACGACCCCTACGGAAACGGCCCCGCCTCCACGCGCGGCCTCTACCGACCGATCGGCATCAACCGCAACTGTCAGCTCGCCGTGCTGCAGCTTCGCCCCTATGCCGACGCGAGCCGCGCCGCGCTGCAGTGGGTCTCGCTCGGCAGCAACGTCTTCAACGCCCTCGTGCCGTTCTACGCCGGCGTGACAACGACGCCCGCCTACCTCTCCGAAACTACGACGCAGGTCACCACAGACAGCTTCTACTGGGCAAACCGTCTCGTCGCCGCGCTCGCGGACGCCTCCTACGCCGCATGTCTGACGCATGTGGAGCGCTATCAGGAGCGACTCACGAGCCGCTGCGCAGCGCTGGTACGGGAGTGTGACGCCGAGGGCGGTGATCTTGAGGCCTGCAACCAGGCCATCGCCGACGAGTGCCGTCGCCAGACGGACGACCTCCTGGGCAAGGTGCTCTACGAGACCAGCATGAGAATGCGCAACGGCTTCTCCCGCAGCGACAACTAGCCAAGGTGCGGCGCACCCTGCGGCACGCCCAACTTACGAAGCGTATCCACCAGGTCCGGGGAGAAGTACGGGAACAGCTCGATGCCGAGCTCCCGGTCGTCGATCGAGTCCGCAGCGAGGTCCTCCGGCGTGCTGTGGCCCACGTTGAGACGTGAGCGCAGCGCGCCGGACGTCTCGAGCTCGCGCTCGCTCGCAAACCAGCGCTCGCGGACGGCGCCGGCGCGCAGCGGCATGACAACGAGCTCGCGATACTCGTCGAGCAGATAGAACTCGCAGCAGGGCAGATACGCGACGCTCAGGCACACGCGCCTCGGCTCTCGGTTCCTCCCCCAGAAGTAGCGGGCGTCCCCGGTGTCGACGAGCTCCCGCTCGTCCCGCCGAGCGTAGACGAGGTATCCCTCCCGGTCGATGGTCAGGCGCTCGTTGGAGATGCGCGAGCTCGCCGAGGTCTCCAGCCGCCGTCCGCACAGGCGCGCGACGGCCGTCATGACGAGGAAGCAAGCCGCGCCCACACACATGAACGCAAGGTGCGCGAGCTCCACGCCCTCCTCGGTCCCCGCCGCCTCGCGCGCCGCGGCGCCCAGGTCGACCGTCGTGAGCGCAAGCACCACGAAGAACGCGGCACCAACGAGACCGGCGAGCGCGAGCGCGCGCACCGCGCGACCGCTCCCACTGGAGGCGGCCCACCCGTCGAGCCAGTGCTCCTTGAGCTCGGGGTCGGGCGTGAAGACGATGTCATGGTCAGGCAGGTTCATGCTCGTTCCTTCAGCTTGGGGACCCTATCACCGAGTCGAACGGCTCCACCCGGTCACGCTCGTCAATCGGCCTGATCACGCGACAGGGCACGCCCGCCGCAACCACGCCCGAGGGAACGTCCCGCGTCACGACACTCCCCGCACCAATCACGCTGCCGTCTCCGAGCGTAACGCCGCCGCAGACCGTCACGTTGGCGCCGAGCCACACATTCTCGCCCAGCGTAATGGGGGCGGAGGTCTGTATGCCCGCCGCACGCTGACCGGGATCCACGGCATGGCCCGCGCACGCCAGCACGCAGCCAGGCGCGATGAAGGCGCCCGCACCCACGTGGATAGGCGAGGTATCGAGAAAGCAACAGTCGTAGTTCACGACCGCAAGCCCATGAAAGTGCACGTTGAAGCCATAATCGCAGCGCAGGTTCGGCTCTATGAAGACCTGAGGCCCGCTCGTGCCAAAGAGCTCGGCGAGAATCGCGGCACGCTCGTCGGCCGCCCCGGGTTCGGTACGGTTGTAGCGCGCGCAGAGTCGTTTGGCGCGCAGTTGCAGATCGTTTGGCATGTCCTCAAATCGCGCGACGTACGGAGCGTCGGTCTGCATGAGCTCGAGCACGGTCATGGGGCCCCTCACGGTCGCAAACGGCAACGCGCCCATTCTACCGCCGCGAAGGCGTCAGGTCGCCGCTCGCTCCCATCTGAACGACGAGAAGGGCGGCGGAGCACGGGAGCCCCTAGCGCACGGAGTCGATCTCTCGCTCGAGGCGCTCGAGCGAGGAGCGTGCGCTGCGAAGCTCGTCGTCGGAGGTCGCGGAGCGGAGCCTTCCGGTAGCCGTCTTCACCCTGCGTCGCAGCGCCTCGGCGTCCTCCAGGCGCCTCTTCGCGACGTCGTCGCCGCCGGTCGCCATGCCCACGCGCGCGCTCGCCCGGCTCGCGCGCGAGCTCGAAGTAGCGAAGTGGACGACCAGTGCTATCGCCACGACGGCGCCGATGATGAAGCCACCCTGCTGGAAGACCCCGAGGACCACGCCACCGACGAACAGTCCCACGACGTTCTCGAGCAGGGCAGCGACTATGATCGCCGCGATCGGGATGACCACGCACCCGCATGCGACCGACCCACCGTCGACCTTGCCCTTCTCGGCACTCTTTGCCTCGCTCTCGGCGCTCGACAGGGCCCCGCTCGCCGCCTCCGCATCTCGCCGACACTTGCTCACCAGCTCGTCGGCCTTCTTCTCGATGCGACTGCACATCTTCTCGTCCGCGGAGGCCATGCTTGTTCCCCTTCCGCCAAACTCCTGACCGGCCTCTCGCGCACGCGGCGCAAGGTGCCATCGAGCAGTACAGGACAATCATACTCGCCCCCACCACGTCTTTCAGCAGGAACGCCCATTCGCGGAGGGAACGCGATGTGTCACCTGCACTTTGCTAAACTCAAACAAAAGGGGGCGAGGGACGTAGACCTGTCGTTGGTCCGACGCTTTTTCCGCTCGGACTAGTCCGCCGTCAATGGTCGGGCTGAGACGTGACCCGCGCTTCCCCGGACTTAAGGCCGGGGAAGGTGATTCGCCAAACTCGGTCCGGTCGCGGTGCACATAAGTGCACCGCTCCCGAACCGAATCGAGCGAATGTGCGTTCTCTCGCCCCCTCTTGGATTGGACGCATCATGGATTCGCTCAGCTGCTTGGACATTGACCTCATACGCAAGGCCCGTCGCAAGAACCAGGTGCATGGCGACCGACCACTGTTCGTCTTCCCGTGCGGCGGGAACGAGAGCTCACATGCGTCACGAAGGCGTTTCAGGAGCTATCTAAAAAGGAACAGGAACAGCGACCTGCAGAACGTCTTCTGCCTGACCGCCGAGGACGTCTCCTGCGAAGAATCACTCACTGGCATGAGCCTCGTGCAGCAGGAGGCGATCCTTGCCGACATCTCCGACTGGATCGTCGTCTTTGGCGAAAGCGACGGCTCGTTCTGCGAGCT
Organism: Olsenella sp. An270; assembly: GCF_002159735.1. Classification (GTDB taxonomy): domain Bacteria; phylum Actinomycetota; class Coriobacteriia; order Coriobacteriales; family Atopobiaceae; genus Thermophilibacter. The sequence goes on along the minus strand of NZ_NFJF01000003.1, from coordinate 210,637 downwards.
CGGAATCTTCTCCGCTCTGCCCCACGCCGCCGCCATCACCTCGATCGTCCTTGACAGGGGAACGCGCGACAAGCACTCCTTCATCAATGACGGCCCCGTCCGCGAGATGATGCAGAGCAGACGACCCTTGAACAAGGTCTTCTATGTTGACCTTGACAACCCGTTCTCCAGTCCCGAGCTGACGTCGTTCGTCTCAATGCTTCGCGAGAACGTGCACCGGTCCCTCGGCAGCAAGCTGATCAAGGACCGAAAGAGGTTCAACCCCGTCGGCGGGGAGCAGCCAACTACTGCGGGGGCTACGTCTCCCGTGTTCTTCGTTGGCCCCCTTGTCCACGAGCTCCTCGACCTTCTGCAGCTGTTTGGCCCGCTGACGATCGATGAGCTCGAGGAGCTCTACTTCATGACGAAGGAGCTCCGCTACAAGAGGGGCTCTCTCCGGGCAAAGTCGATGATCCTCTCGAAGGACATGAGGCTCGGGGGCGACACCACGTTCACGCTTGACCAAGTGCTGGGCATCATGCGAGCAACCAAGCTCGTTGACGTCGTGGAGCAGCGCATGAGGGGTCGCACTCGCCCCTGCTTGAGCTCGAATGTTCATCTCGAGTCGTATTTTATGTTCGGCAAAGAGGCGGAGGGCGAGGCGTTCCAGAACATGCGCGCCAGGTTCCTCCTGCAGCGCCGACATGCGGCAAGAAGGGAGGGGTACTTCGAGTGATTCCCGTCAGCACGGCCATCGCCCGCGGGGTCGGCGTCTCGACCGACTACGTCCTCGGCCTCCCCGAACGCGTCGACAGCCTCTATAGATCTCGTATCATCGCGAAGGACCGGAGTGGCCAGGGCAAGGCCCGGGTCATCTCTGTCCCCGATCCCAGTCTCCAGCTCGTCCAGGAGTGGATCGCCGACTTCGTGCGCGAGAACACCAGCGAACTCCCGCCTTATGTCGCCGCCTATGAGACAGGTCGAAGCATCGTCCAAAACGCGCTGATCCACGCATCCCACCGGCACCTGCTCACGCTGGACATCCATCACTTCTTTCCCTCGTGCACACGCGAGATGGTGGTGGTGAAGGTCTTTTCCGGAATGTCCGCACGCGACGGGGAGACCGGGCAGCGACACCAACTCGGCGCAGACGACGTCGATCTTCTCGCCAGCCTCTCATGCTACAAGGGCGCGCTCGCCGTCGGCAGTCCGTGCTCGCCGTTCATTGCCAACCGAATCATGCTCCCCGTCGACGGAGAGATCATCGCCGCACTGCCCGACGGCTATGCCTACTCCCGCTATTCGGACGACATCTCGATATCCTCCGACTCCAGAATCAACACCGGCCTCATCACGCAGATCGTCGAGAAGATACTTTCCGATCACGGGTTTTCCCTCAACAGGTCGAAGACCCATTGTCGCGGAACGGGGAACGCGCGTCGCGTCACCGGAGTCTTTCTGACCTCCGACGGCTCCCTCTCGATTGGGCGGGACCGCAAGAAGGAGCTCTGCAGGCAGCTATATGCGCTGCTCAAGAAGCAGGAAGGCTCACCCTCGCGGGTCCTGGGAATGCTTTTCTTCTGTAAGCAGGTCGAGCCGGAGTACTTCAACACCCTTGTGGCGAAATATGCGACCTACGGCCTGGCAAACGACTATGGCGGGGTTATTCCCGCACTCCAGGCGCTGAGAAGGAAAATGTGACCCGGGGCTCGCAACCCTCGCTATAACGCAGGGGGGTGCCCCCTGTCCACCCGTCATGTCACCTGCACGATGTCGCGATACAGCAGCCGGTGGCGCTCGTCGAGCTGCGCGTCGGCGTGATAGTGGCCGAAGTACCACCCGCGGAAGTCGAGCCTGTCCTCGAGTGCGTCGAACCACTCGTTGAGGCGGTCGCGGCCGTCACGGCCACCGGCCACACGTGCCGCCGCGAGGGCGGCGGGCAGCAGACGGCTCGAGCAGCAATGCGAGACCACGAGGTCGACGCTCCAGCCCACGGCGTCCAGGTTCCTCTCGGCATGCTCGAGTTCCTCCCGGCTGGGCAGCTCCTCGGGAAACCAGCTCCACCCCTCGACCCGCCACTCCCTGTCGTGGCTCGAGGCGCCACCCATCGCCAGGGTCCGCAGGCCGCCCAGCTCGTAGACCTCGCCGCGCATGAGGTGGACGATGCCCGGCCACTCGGGGTACTCCTGCACGCGACCACCCCAGCGCTCGGTCACGGGCAGGTCGGCGAGGTACGGGAAGCACTCATGGTTGCCGTCCACGAAGAGCGTGGTCCAGGGGCGCGCGGCCAGCCAGTCGAGCCAGTAGCGCTCCTCGTTTGATCCGTCCCAGGGCATGCCAAAGTCACCGCAAACGACAACCAGGTCATCTCGTGTGAGGTCCCTACCCTCGGGCCAGTTGCGCCCGGAGAGCTTGCCCACGTCGATGCTCCCGTGAACGTCTCCCGTGACCCAGACCGACACGATCTGCTACCCCTCGTCCGGCTGCTGGCCGTCATGGGCGGTCCAGGCACACGGACCAAAGTCGAACTGGTCGAAGCGTGCCGTGAACGAGGAATCCTCCGGCGAGCACGCGTACACACCAAAGTTCACGGCTCCCGTCGCGGCCGCAAGGTGGCAGACGCGCATCTGCGAGAAGACCCTGCCGTCACGCGAGCACTCCACGCGGAAGTCATCCCCGCGCCGGGAGAGCCGGTACCACATCTGCCGTTCGTCCGCGGGAATCTCGGTCGTAGCCCAGTCTGACCAGCCGCCGTTGGTGACGACGCTCCCCAGGTGCTGAAAGCGCTCGTTCTCGTACTCGACGGACGCCTTAATCCAACTCTCTGAATCCAGATACACCACGATGCCACACTGATCAAAGCGGTGATGACTCTGCGAGAAGTTCGTGCGCACCGTGAAGCTGAAGTATCTCTCCTCGGTGCGCGCCTGCAAGACAGGGGCGTTGTCGTTGCGGAAGTGGTAGTAGGTCCGCTGCCAGAGGTCGGTGCGCGGCCGAGTGGTGACCTCGACCGCGTCTTCGCTTACTTTCCACGCCGCCGGTTCGCGCGTCCAGACGAGATCGCCCAGGTTCATCCGTGCCATCATGCCCCCCTCCAAACAGAAACCTTCGACACAATCTGCCATGCAATCAGGAGCGGTCAGCCACGCACATTCATCGAGAAAGATGGCGCATCACTCCGCCACTCACTACGCCGGGCTGATGCACGCCGTGCCGCCCGCCATCTCGATCTCCCTCGCGTAGCCCCGCGCCGTCTCGTTTGGAGTGATGCAGGGAAGAAATATCTCGGTACGCCGCAAGCCGTCTTCAATTTCCCCCCGCCAGACCTCACCCGGCAGGATGCTGCGCTCGTCGATAAACATTTGCAGCTTGGGCGCACCATCCCGATTGTTGCAGGCAGAGACTGCACGCTCGACTATCTGCTTCACCAGCCCATCGTTGTGGGAGTAACTGAAGAAGAGGGCTACCGTACTCCGCGATGCCCAATCGTTCCCCATGGAGCCTCCTGACTCGCGCACACCCATTAGCTCCATTTTACGGCAGCATACGCAGGGGCTTCCCAGCGCGGGCGAACGGCAAGCTACGTCGGTCACGTCGCGCCTCGGTAGGAGTGCCCTTCTCGGCCCACCCTCTGCGCTCGCGTGGCACCCGCGACCGCCTGCCGACAAATTATCGAACCATCAACCAGACCCGAGCTCCCCACCTGCGGGCGCAGACAGGTGACAGCCACCGGAAGATTGGTGGAAGGGTCCCCGTGCTAGGCTCTCCGCCCACCCAACAAACCGGACGAGGAGGCGCCATGGCTCACGCAAGGCACGTGTTCCCCAGAAGAGACGTCAGGAGGGGGCCGACAAGAACGAGGCAACCGGGCAGGAGGCGGCCCCTGGGGCGGATCGTCGCCCTGCTGCTGACCCTCGCCCTCGTCCTCCAGGGCATCCTCGGCGGCACCGGCACGCGGGCGGTGGCCGCACAGACGGAGACCGGCGACTCGATCTATCTCACCGTGGGCGAGCGCATCTGGTACGGCGGGCTCGGGACCATGGGGACCGCGCGCATGAGCGCGAACGGCGAGGTGGCCTACTGCGCCGACCCGAAGAACAACCCGCCGAAATCGGGCTACTACACGCGGGAGCCGGTCCAGACGGTGGAGAACGCGGGGTGGAGATGGCCGGTCGAGAGCGTCGAGCGGGTCATGTACTACGGCTTTGGCGGCCCCGGGTTCGACCCCGACTACTGGCGCTCCCACATCGGCGGAACCGACGCGCAGGGAAGAAGCTTCCCCGCAGGCCAGGACTGGGACGGCTCGTCCATCACCGACGACGAGTTCTACGTCTACACGCACATACTGGTCGCCGATCGCGTGACGAGCGACGGAGGGGTCGCGCTCACGGACACTTCAGACGCCTTCAGGGCGTGGTACTGCTGGAACATCCTCGGCTACACCTACGGCAGCAACGGCGGCGTGGAGAACCCGAGCGCCGTGGGCCTCGCAATCGACGGCCTGGGCGCGCCCGACGGGTTCGAGGTCTATCAGATGGACACCGGCAACAACTCCGCGTGGGTGGAGGGCGCCCGCTCCCAGACGGTGGTGACCTTCGAGTACAACCCCCTCGTGGAGGTCCGCTTTGACAAGGTCTCCTCGGACGCAGCGCTCACGAGCGGGAATGCCGAGTATGGCTATGCCGGGGCGACCTACGAAATCTACGAGGCGGGCAGCGGCGCGAAGGTGGCGACCATCACCACCGACGACGAGGGCCGCGCAAGCTGCTCGCTCAAGCCAAACACAAGCTACTACGCCGTGGAGACCGCAGCGCCCCGGGGCTTCGTCCTGAGCGACGATCGCGTCGAGTTCTCCACGGGGTCGTCGGACGGCGTCGTAGAGCTCACGGACGCTCCCGGGACGCTCGAGCTCAGGATCGTGAAGCGCGACTCGGCGACGGGAGGGGCAGCGCAGGCGGGGGCGTCGCTCGCCGGCGCCGAGTACCGCGTGGTGGACGCCAGCGGCGCCGCCCACACCGGGACGACCGACGAGAGCGGGTCCCTGACCATCTCCGGTCTGCCTCTCGGCAGGGTGAGCGTGACGGAGACCAGGGCGCCGGAGGGCTACCTCCTCGACCCGACCGTCCACGTGTACGAGATCGGCGCGGAGAGCCTTTCCGAGACCGGCGTCGTCACGCACGAGCCCGCGGGGGACTTCGTCGAGGACGTCATCGCGTTCGACCTGGACCTCGTGAAGTACCGTGACACCGGTGCGGAGGGCTCGGGGCTGCAGGACCCGGCGGCGGGCGTCGAGTTCCAGATTGTGTCGGGCACCACCGGCGAGGTGGTCGCCACCCTCATCACGGACGAGAAGGGCTACGCGACCACGGAGGGCGGCTGGTACGGCGTCGGCGAGCGCCCCGAGGGCGTCCATGGCGCGCTCCCCTACGACCGCGCGGGATACACGGTGCGCGAGGTCGCCTCCACCACGCCCGAGGGCTACCAGCCGGCGCCGGAGTGGCACGTCTCGCCCGAGCAGATGGCGAACGGCGTCACGCTGCACCACATCGTCGACAACGACTTCGTGTCGACGCGCATCCAGGTGGTCAAGACGGATGCGGGGAGCGGCCAGACGGTGCCACTCGCGGGCTTCACCTTCAAGCTCCTGGACGAGGGCGGCAACGAGTTGTCCCAGGACGTGTGGTATCCCAACCACGAGCAGATCAGCGAGTTCACCACCGACGAGAGCGGATGTGTGACCTTCCCCGGCCAACTCAGGCCGGGCACCTACGTCATCCGTGAGGTCTCCGCGGCAGCGCCCTACCTCACCTCCGGCGAGGACGTCGTCGTGACCGTGGACAACTCCCCCGAGACGCCGCCGGTCAGCGTCGTCGTCTTCGCCGACGAGCAGGCGACGGGGTCGGCGACCATCGCAAAGAGGTGCTCGACCGGCGCGGCGGAGGCGGCGACGGGCGTGCATGACGAGGGATGCGCGGGCTCGCTCGCCGGCGCCGAGTTCGACGTCATCGCGCGCCAGGACGTCATCTCGCCCGACGGGACCGTCCAGGCGACGGCGGGGCAGATCGTGGGCCACGTGGCGACGGGCGAGGACGGCGCGGCCACCGTGGACGGCCTCCCGCTCGGCACGGGCAGCGCGACCTACGCCTTCGTGGAGTCCGTGCCCGCACCGGGTCACGCGCTCGACGCGACGCCGCACGAGTTCACCCTCTCCTATGCCGACGACCGCACCCTGGTGGTCACCGCCTCGGTCGAGGCGACCAACGAGCCGACGGTCGTGACGCTCGACAAGACCGTCCTCGGCACGGGGGAGTCGCTCGCCGGGGCCACCTTCGCCCTCTGGCGGGACGACGCGGGCGAGAAGGACGACGGGGGCGCGACGCAGCCGGAGCGCGCGCTCGTCACCACCGGAGACGACGGCACGCTCACGCTGCGGCATCTGCGACCCGGGACCTACTGCCTCGCCGAGGTCGAGGCGCCCGACGGCTACCTCGTCGACGGTAGCCTGCGCACCTTCGTCGTCGACGAGACGGGGCTGATCGACGGCTCGCCGACCCTCGAGGTCTCCGTCGAGGACGACTTCACCAAGGTCGAGCTGTCCAAGCGCGACATCACGAACGAGAGGGAGGTCCCCGGGGCGCACCTCACCGTGCTCGACGCCGACGGCAACGTGGTTGAGAGCTGGGTCTCCACCGAGGAGCCGCATCTCATCGATGCTCTGCCCGTGGGCACCTACACGCTCGTCGAGGAGATGACCCCGCACGACTACGACGAGGCGACGGCTGTGGAGTTCTCCGTCGCCCCGACGGGCGAGGTCCAGACCGTCGTCATGTATGACCGCCCGATCGAGGTCGGCGGTGAGGTCGACAAGCGCCAGGAGGTCGTCGAGGACGGTGATGGGTCCTACGCCTACTCGGTCGACTTCCGCAGCACGAGCTCGACCTGGGTGGACGAGTTCACCGTGACCGACGAGCTGGGAGCTGCGATCGACGGGCTCGCCGAGCTCGAGGGCATCGTCACGCCCGTCGCGAGCGGCGACTACGACGGGCTGCTCAACGTGTGGTACCGGACCAGCCTCACGGAGACCGACCCCGTCGACGCAAGCGACGCCAACGCGACGCTCTCGGACGGGCACGACAATCCCTGGCTCCTCTCGGAGGACAATGCGGAGGCGCTGGGGGACGACGGGCGCGTCCTCTCCTACGAGGGCTGGCGGCTCTGGGCGCGGGACGTGAGCGCCGTCGAGGCGAACGAGCTCTCGGTCTCCGACCTCGGCCTGGACGAGGGCGAGCAGGTCGTGTCGATACGCCTCGAGTACGGCCGCGTGGAGGAGGGCTTCACGACGCGCTCCGGGGACTGGGACCGCGATGACCTCAAGGACCTGCATGACGACGTCGACGACGTGACGGCCACCCATGCGGGAGACCTCACCGAGGACGGGTTCGAGCGAGCCCCGCTCGTCATGCGCATGACGACCACCGATGCCTACGAGGAGGGCGCGACGCTCACCAACCGGGCACACGTCGACCTCTACCGCAACGGGGGCGGCGAGGGCCTCGAGGGACATGACGAGGACTACGTCGAGCAGGCCCGCGAGGTCGCCCCGCTCGCCAAGACCGGCGAGGCCGCGATGCCGACAGCCGGCGTCGCGACTCTCGGCGTAGCCTCCGTCCTTCTCAGCATGCGCCGCAGGCGGCGTCGCTGAGCGAGCCTGGACATGACAAGGCCCCGTCCCCGAGAGGGGGCGGGGCCAGGTGCCCTGGTCTGGGTGGTTTCCTAGAACGCGGCCTGGACGGAGTCGCCGAAGGTCTCCTCGAGGTAGGCCTTGAAGTCGTCGGTGGTGAGCACGTCAACGAGGGCGGCGATCTTCTCGTCGGACTCCTTGTCGGGCGTGGTCACGATGACGTTGGCGTACTCGTTCTTGATGACGTCGGAGTCGGCGCTCTCCTGGGCCACGGCGTCGGCGAGGGTGAGGCCGGCGTCAATCGCGTAGTTGCCGTTGATGACCGAGAAGTCCGCATCGGCGAGGGTGGAGGGCAGCATCGCTGCCTCCTGCTCGATGAAGTTCACGTTGTGCGGGTTGTCCACGATGTCGTTGGGGGTGGCGGTGATGCCGGCATCCTCGGAGAGCGTGATCAGGCCCTGGTCCTGGAGAAGCAGCAGCGCGCGACCCTCGTTGGTGGCGTCGTTGGGGATGGTGATCGTGGCGCCGTCGGCGATGGCGGCGAGGTCGTCGGACTTGCCGGCGAACACGCCCATCGGCTCGAAGTGGATCTTGCCCACGCTCACGAGGTCGGTGCCGTTCTCCTCGTTGTAGTTGTTGAGGTAGTTGAGGTGCTGGAAGTAGTTGCAGTCGACCTCACCGGAGGTGGTGTCCTGGTTGGGCAGGATGTAGTCGGTGTACTCCTTGACCTCGAGCGTGATGCCCTGCTCGGCGAGCAGCGGCGCGGCGAAGTCGTTCAGGATCTCGGCGTGGGGGCTGGGGCTGGCGGCCACGGTGAGGGTCGCGGAGGCCTCCTCGGACGCGCCGTCGTCGGAGCCGCCGTTGCCGCCGCACGCGGCGAGCGCGGAGGTGGCGAGAAGGGCGGTGGCGGAGAGCAGAGAGCGACGGGTGACGTTGTGGGACATGGCATTTCTCCTTTGGGAGTCGGGGTTCGGGGCGAGGGGTTCTTCTCGCCCGCTAGTTCTGGATGCGGTGGTCCACGCGACGCGCCGCGAGGTCGCAGACGCTCTGGATCACCTGGACGATCACGACGAGCACGATCACGGCCACGACCATGACCTCGTCGACGCGACGGTAGTAGCCGTAGCGCACGGCGATGTCGCCGAGGCCTCCCGCGCCGATGGCGCCGGCCATGGCGGTGTAGCCGAGCACGGCGATGAGCACGACGGCCACGCCGCGGACGATCGAGGGCAACGCCTCGGGCAGAAGCGCCGAGAACACGATGCGGGGCACGCTGGCGCCGCAGGCCTCGACGGCCTCGACGCTCTCGCGCGGAACCTCGGCGAGCGACTGCTCGACCATGCGCGCGATGAAGGGCGTGGTGGCGAGCACGAGCGGGGGGATGATGCCCGCGAGTCCCGAGGCCGTGCCCATGACCAGGCGCGTGAACGGGATGATGAACACCATGAGCACGATGAACGGGAACGAGCGCAGGATGTTGACCACCCAGCCCAGGACGGCGCTGAGGACCGGCATCGGGCGCAGCGACCCGGGCGCGGTGAGGTAGAGCACCACGCCGAGCGCAAGGCCGAGGACGTAGGAGATGGCCGTGGGCACCAGCACCATCACGATGGTGGAGAGGGTGCCCTCGGCGAGCAGCTCGCCATACTCGGCGAGGAAGGCGTTCACAACATCAGGCATCCCAATCAACCCTCTCGAGAAGTACCTTGGCGGCCTGGGACTGGGGGTCGGCGAAGACGTCCGCCACGCTCCCCCGTTCCACGACGTGCCCGTGCTCCAGCACCACGACGTTGCGGCAGATCTTCTCGACCACGCCCATGGAGTGCGTAATCACGATGATCGTGACGCCGGTCTCGCGGTTGATCTGGCGCAGGAGCTTGAGGACGGTGTTGGTGCTCGCCGGGTCGAGGGCGCTCGTGGCCTCGTCGCAGAGGATGTACTCGGGGTCGCACGCGAGCGCGCGGGCGATGGCCACGCGCTGCTGCTGGCCGCCGGAGAGCTGGCTGGGGTAGGAGTCGGCGCGGTCGCGCAGGCCCACCATGTCCAGCAGCTCCAGCGCACGCTCGCGGTTCTCCGCCGTGACGCGGCCGGTGGCCGCCTTGTACGGGAAGCACACGTTGGCGAGCACCGTCTTCTGGGCGAGAAGGCCAAAGTTCTGGAAGATCATCGCCACGCGGCGGCGGTACGCGCGCAGCGCGGCGCCCGTGAGGCCCGTGACGTCCTGGCCGTCCACGAGAATCTGGCCGGAGTCGGGGCGCTCGAGCAGGTTGATGCAGCGAACGAGCGTGGACTTGCCGGCGCCGCTCATGCCGATGATGCCGATGATGTCTCCGTCGGCGACGTCGATGGAGACGTCGTCGAGGGCATGCGGCGCGTCCGGCGCGCTGCCGTAGGTCTTGGTGAGGTTCTTGATCTGGATCATGCGCGAGGCTCCGCTCGATGACGTGAACTGGGAGGGCCGCCTCCCGCCGGAGACGACCTAGTGAAGGCGCCCGGTCTCCCCGTCCGTGCGACGTGCGCACGACACGGCAGAGTGCCCGGGCTTGGGCATCTCCATGACCATCATCATCGTGATATGTGCGACAGCGCTCTTCATGCTGGATACGTTAGCAGCGGGCCATAACGCGCGCAAGAAGCGTTACACGCGCGTGACAAAGGGCAGGCCGCTCCCTTCTAGAAAACCGGAGCCTTGTCAGAGGGGCTTCTAGAAAACCGCGGCCTTGTACCGCGGGGCGCGGGCACGCTCTAGGAATGGCGGTTCTTGTCGCCAGATCTTCTAGAAAATGCCGGGCTTGTACCGCCATAGGCGCCAAATCGCGCACAGCCCCCGCGATTTCTAGAGGCACGGCGGACAAGGGCGGCGATTCCTAGTCCTTCTGGTGCGCCTGGACCACAACGCCCACGATGGCGAGGGCGATCGTACCCACGAGGATCGCGGTGCCGTAGGCAGCGGAGAAGTCGCTGGCGATGTAGGCGGAGAGCGCGTCGAAGGTCGCCGTGGCGTCGCCGGGAACGGCGAGCGCGGAGAGCGCCGGGAGCGCGAGGACGGCGGCGAGCACGTTGGGCACCACGAACGTGGCACCCGTCCAGGCGGTGCCCACGCGCACGGCGAGGTCGGACCAGTGCGCGGCGGCGAGGCCCAGCAGCAGGCCGGCCACGACCATGATCACGCCGAGGAAGTCGCCCGCCTCCTGCGGGAGGAGCATCGTGGCCACGAAGCCGAGCGCGGCGCCCGCGGCAAAGCCCACGAGGAAGACGCCTGCCCTGTAGACGAACTTGGAGAGGAGCGCCGCGACCACGCCGAGCACGGCGGCGATCACGAACGAGAGCGCGGACCCGTTCGTGGACGAGAGCGCGATGTTGAACACGCCGAGAAACACGAGCAGGCCGAGCACCACGTAGAAGAGGCGCTTGCCAAAGAAGCAGGCGACGGCGCCGGCGGCGATGTTCACGAGCAGGTAGACGATCACGAATTCCATTGGGTCTCTCTCCGTTGGTCGGGGACTAGTCGTCGAAGTGGTCCTCGGGAAGGTACTTGGCAAAGGGCCCGCGCTTGCTCTTGTCGACGCCAGCGCACCCGACGGCGTAGACGAAGCCGAGCATCATGATGAGGAGCGGCGCCACCATCGTGACGTAGACCACGACGAAGGCCGGGCCCAGCAGCGCGTCCTCAGCGGCGGGGACAAAGACCGGCATGCCGGTGAGCAGCAGCATGAGGAGCGAGAGCACGCCGATCACCTGGCACACGCGCTTGGCCACGCGCCCGACGAGGATCTTCTTGAACCACATCAGCGCGATACCGATCAGGGCGCCGATCGCGAAGAGCAGCAGGGGCGCGGCGAGAACCACGCCGAGCTGCACGAGCGGGTCGGAGATGTTCGCGGTCCCCTCGCCGGTGTGCCACCACGCGAGAAACGCGCAGCACGCCGCGGCCACCACGACCCATGCCGCAAGGTTTCCGATGAACGTCGATTTCTTCAACGCGCCCTCCCCGACGGGCCCGAGGGGTATGCTTTCCCCAGACAGACAAATCCGGGCCATTATACCCCCGAAGCGGCCCTCGTCCCCAGGGAGGGACCATGGTTGAAGCCACCAGCTCAGCCGGCGAGAAGCGCGGTCTGCGCAAGCGCCTCTACTCGCTCGGCGAGGAGATCGCCAACTCGGTGTCGCACGGGGTGGGCGTCCTTCTCGGCATCGCGGCGCTCGTCCTGCTGATCGTGATGGCCGTCTCCCACGGCGGCGGCGCGCGGCTGGCGGCGGCCATCATCATGGGCGTCTCGCTCATCGTGGAGTACCTCTTCTCCACGCTCTACCACGCGCTCGCCCCCGAGAAGGCCAAGGCCGTCTTTCGCGTGCTCGATCACTGTGGCATCTACCTGCTCATCGCCGGCAGCTACGCGCCCTTCTCGCTGGTGACGCTGGCCGACCGCGGGGGACTTGTGCTGTGCTGCGCCGTGTGGGGCGTGGCCGTGGTGGGCATCGTCGCCGAGTGCCTGCTGCGCGAGCGCCAGCCTGCCTGGCTCACCGCGCTCGTCTACGTCCTCATGGGCTGGCTCGTGGTCTTCCACATAGGCGACCTCTGGGAGCTCCTGCCGCCGCCCGCGTTCTGGCTGCTTCTCGCCGGTGGCCTCAGCTATACCGTGGGCGCGGTCTTCTACGCCATCAAGAAGGTCCCCTACCTGCACTTTGTCTTCCACCTGTTCACGCTGGCCGGCAGCGTCTGCATCACGCTTTCCGCGCTCCTGTTCGTGGTGTAGGCGCACCGACCATACACACCTCCCCCTTTTCGGGGCTCTGCGGGCACATTTTGGATAGGTGTGTATGGTTCTCCTCTCTATCGGCGCTAAGATGGTCGGCGAGAACAACCGCCGTGCGGAGGAGGACGCATGATTGACGAGCAGCTCAAGCGCGAGGTAGACGCCTACGTGGACGAGGTCTGGGAGGACGTCGTCGCAGACATCGACCGGCTGGTGCGCCACGACTCCGTGGAGGACCTCGCCGCCGCCGAGCCCGGCAAGCCCTGGGGCCCGGCCGCAAACGACGCCCTCGTCGAGGCCGAGCGCATGGCCGAGCGCCTGGGCCTCGAGGTCACGGACCTCGACGGCTACCTGGGCTTTGCCGACGTCCCCGGCGCCTCCGGCCCCGAGCGCTACGTCGCCACGATCGCCCACACCGACATCGTTCCCACGGGCGAGGGCTGGCACTTCCCGCCGCTCGCCGTCACGCGCAAGGACGGCGTGCTGATCGGCCGCGGCGTGGCCGACGACAAGGGACCCTTCGTGCTCTCGCTCTACGCTGCGCACTTCTTCGCTCGCCGCGCGACGGCCGGCCGCGAGCTGCCCTACACGCTGCGCTGCATCATCGGCAACAACGAGGAGACCGGCATGGGCGACGTGCCGTACTACCTCGAGCGCTACCCCGAGCCGCTCTTCTGCTTCTCCCCCGACGCCGAGTTCCCGCTCATCTGCGGCGAGAAGGGCCTCTACGGCGGCGAGTTCACCTCGGGCGCCGTGGCGGGCGAGAAGATCGTCGAGCTTTCCGGCGGCACGGTCTCCAACGCCATCCCCCGCTCGGCGACCGCGCTCGTGCGCGCCGACGCCGCGACGCTGCCCGCGGCGGAGCGCATCGAGGTCGAGCCCGCCGGCGACGGCCTCGCCCGCGTGACGGCGACCGGCATCGGCGGCCACGCCTCGATGCCCGCAGGCACCGTCAACGCGATCGGCGTGCTCGCGCGCTACCTGCTCGCCAACGACCTCGCGGGCTCGGGCGAGCGCAACTTCCTCGAGCTGCTCGTGGCCCTCACCGAGGACGCCTACGGCCGCGCCGCCGGCGTCGCCGCCACCGACGACAAGTTCGGCGACCTCACGCTCGTCGCCGGCGTCGTGCGCACCGTCGACGGCCGCTTCACGCAGACCGTGGACTCGCGCTTCCCCACCACCACGACGGCCGAGAAAATCACCGCCCGCCTCGCCGAACTGGCCGCGGCCCACGGCTGCACCTACGAGCCCGGCCGCGGCGAGGAGCCGTTCTACATCAGCCCCGACAGCCCGGAGATTCACGCCCTTCTCGACACCTACGCCGAGTACACCGGCCGCGAGGGCAAGGCGTTCACGATCGGCGGCGGCACCTACGCGCGCCACTTTGCCCGCGCCTGCGCCTTTGGCCCGCAGGACCCCGCCGACGAGCTGCCGGAGTGGGTCGGCGGCGAGCACGGCCCCGACGAGGGCGTCTCCGAGGAGGCCATGCGCCGCGCGCTCAAGATCTACATCGTCTCGATCGCCCGCCTGATGGAGCTCGAGCTGTAGGCATCCCCTACGCAACCCCGGGGCAGGGGCAAGGCCCGGCGCTCAGACAGCTTGCCGAGAAGGACGCTCGGCAAGAACTCGCGGCGGACCTTGCCCCTGCCTCTGTAAGCAGAGGGTCTACGCGCGCATCTTCTCGGTGTCGGAGGCGATGTCGCGGGCGATGCGGTGGAGCTGGCGGTCGTGCTCGAGCGCGTCGGCCGTCTTCTCCGGCAGGTAGACCGAGAGGCGCCCGCCGAGCGTGCGGAACGTGGCCCAGCCCTCGGCGTCCACCACGGCGTCGTCCTGCTCGCCGATGACGCAGCTCCAGGTCTCTCCGGCGTGGCCGGCGCCCACGAACATGCGCTTCTCGCCGCCGTCACGGTCGGTGAGCACCACGGCCACGCCGCTGCCCTCGTGCTCCTCGTCGCCCTCGCGCGTCCAGCCGATCACGTCCGGTGCGTCCAGGAAGTCATGCTGCGTGCCGTAGGCGAAGCGACGACGGATCTCCATGAGCAGCGGCAGCTCCGCCACGGCCGGGATGTTGCCGTCGTTGGGCATGCCGTAGAGGTCTCCGTAGAAGACGCAGGGGTAGCCCGCCTCGCGCAGCAGGATGAGCGCGTAGGCGGCCGGCTTGAACCACGTCTGGACGAAGGACTGCAGCGCCTGGCCGGGCTGCGTGTCGTGGTTCTCGGCAAAGGTCACGGCGTGCACGGGGTCGCGCTCCACGAGCGTGCCCGAGAAGATCTTGGAGAGGTCGACGTCGCCGTTGGAGCACGACGCCGCGTAGAGGTTGTAGTGCAGCGGCACGTCGAAGAGCGAGAGCGCGCGCTCCTCGCCGAGGTAGGACAGCAGCTCGTCCACGGTGCGGCCCCAGTACTCGCCCACCGTGAAGAGCTCCTTGCCGGCGTGCTTGCGCACGGCGTCGAGCCAGCGCAGGTAGAAGCCGCGGTCGATGTGCTTGAGCGCGTCCAGGCGAAATCCGTCCAGCCCGCAGGCGTCCACGTACCAGCAGCCCCAGCGCACGAGCTCGTCGAAGACGCGCGGGTCGTTCACGTCGACGTCGGCGCCCATGAGGTAGTCGTAGTTGGCGTTCTCGGTGTGGTCGACGGCGCTGTCCCAGTGCTTGCCGTCAAAGAGGAAGACGGCCTTGCGCTTGGCGCGGTCGTCCCAGTCCACGCCGTGGAAGCACGTCCAGTCCCAGGTGAAGTCCGAGTAGGCGCCCGCGCGACCGGGGAAGTCGAAGCGCGTCCACGCGGAGATGGTCTGGACGTCGCCCAGAACGGCCTCGCGGTTGTTGGCCTGCACCTCGCGGGCCGGCACGTCCTCGCAGCCGTCCGCGCCGAGGCGCTGGTTGAGAACGATGTCCGCGAGCGCCTGGATGCCGTTCTCCTGCAGCGCGCGCACCGCGGCCTCGTACTCGGCACGGGTGCCGTACTTGGTGCGCACGGTGCCCTTCTGGTCGAACTCGCCCAGGTCGTAGGTGTCATAGACGCCGTAGCCCACGTCCTCGCCGCCCTTCTCGGCCTTGTAGGCGGGCGGCAGCCAGACGGCGGTGATCCCCTCGTAGGCGAAGGTCGGGGCCTGCTCGGCGAGGCGGCGCCAGTGCGAGCCGTCGGCAGGCAGGTACCAGGAGAAGCCCTGGAGCATGGTTCCGTTGGTCATGATTCTTCCGTGAGGTCGGGCCCGGCCACGAGGGCGACGCCGGCAGCGGCGGCGAGCTCCTCGGGCGTGGGCTGTCGGTCGATGCGAACGGCCAGGTAGACGCAGACCGCCATGAATACGACGTCGAGCACGAGGTCGAACGACAAGCCGAAGACGCCGCGCTCCACCACATGCCCGACCACCTGGACGAGATCGAGCAGCAGCGTCAGCGCGGCCACCACCAGGAACGGCTTGATCCTCTGGGGACGGTTGGACCCCCAGATGCCGAGCGCCCCCACGCCAACGGCCAGGCCCGCGGAGATGCCGCCAAACGCCAGCAGCGCGTAGAGCGTGCCCGTCACCGTCACCGGGACGCCCGAGATGACCGCCCGCTCGCCCTCCCCGTAGACGACGAGCCCCGCGCCGATCACGACGACCACCACGACGGTGAGCACGCCCTTCAGGATGACGAGCTCGGAGAGCAGGTGCAGCACGCGCTGGTGGCGCGAGCGCAGGAACGTCTCGCCCTCAACGCCGCGGTCGTGCTCCTCCTTGACCTTGTCGGCCAGGCGCGAGCAGATCAGCACGTAGACGATCGTCGTGGTGAGGACGATGGGGTTGAACAGGATGAACGTGCCCATCCCCCAGCCCCACACGATGGCCACCAGCACGGCGAGGCCCACGAGATAGCACAGGAACCGGTACGGCCCCACGCGCGCCGAGTTGTTGGAGGCAGCGAGGCCGAGAACCGCCGTGAGGACGAGAAGACCGGCGACCACGAGGATCATCACGCCAAAGGTGACCGACGCCCACAGGTCGCTCCCGCCGAGCACGCCCGGAACGAGCACGAGCAGCCCGCCGACAAGGACGAGCGCGCCGATACCGCCCATGAGGATCGACACCATGCGCAGGACCGCCTGCGTGGGCGTGCGAGGGACCGACGGCTCGAGGTCCTCCATGCGGCTCCCTTCGGACGCGGGCGAACGTAATCGGACGTAGGGAGTATACCCGAGCGCACCGTTCTTCTCGCCCGAGCGGTCCGCGGCGTGCCGTGCGTTCTGGGAATCGCCGCCCTTGTCGCCGACCGCTCCGAGAATCGTCGGGCTTGTCCGCAGGCCGTCTAAGAAACGTCGCCCTTGTCCGCAGGCCGTCTAAGAAACGTCGCCCTTGTCCGCGCGCCATCTAGGATTTGCGGGGGTTGTCCCGGCTCCGCCGCCCGGGGCGGGACAAACGCCGCGATTCTTAGAGCGCCTGCGGACAAGGGCGGGGCTTCTCGGAAGCCGCCCGGACAAGGGCGGGCATTCTCGGAAGTCACCCGGACAAGGGCGGGGTTTCTTAGACGACGCGCGGACAAGGGCCGGAAAACCCGGATCGGCCGGGCGACCCGTGCTGCGGCTACGACAGCGCGATCCCGCCGAGCCATCCGCACAGCGGCGTGGCGAGCGCGCTGTAGTAGCCGACCCACTCGGAGAGCGAGATGGTCCGCACGTAGCCGACGTTGTCCATGACCGTCCCGTTGCCCACGTAGATGCCGATGTGGCCGTAGATGCGGCCGGCGGCACTCGCGGGCGAGCAGTTGACGGCCACGATCATGCCCGGCTGGATGTTGGACGGCAGGGTGTGGCACCAGGAGTAGTACATGTCGTCGGCGTTACCCCAGAACGAGCCGACGCCAGCCCGGACGAAGACGTTGGTGACCCACGCCGCGCACAGGCCGGAACCCGGCGAGGGCGTCGAATAGCAGGCGCTCACCACCGCGGAGAGCGAGCCGTTGCCCGTGACGAGCGGGGTGTCGGTCACGCTGTTGGCGCCGCCCTGGTTCTGCATCTGCTGCGCCAGCTGCTGCGCGGCGAGCAGCTCGGCGTCGCGCTGCGCCATGAGCTCCTGGACCTCGGCTGAAAGGTTGTCGACGAGCTCCTGGGACTCCCGCTGCTTGGCGCGCGCCTCCTCGAGCTGCGCCTGCTGCTGCGCCTGAAGGTCCTCGAGCTCGGACTTCTGCGCCTCGAGCTCGGCCTTCTGGGCCTCGAGCTCGGCGCGCTCGTCCTCGAGCTGCTCCTTGAGCTCGCGGACCTGGGCGATGATCTCACTGTCCGCCTCGGTGATCTTGTCGAGGTAGAAGATGTTGCTCGTGAGCTCCTCGAAGGTCGCAGACGAGAGCAGCAGGTCGAGCGTGGAGGAGGGGCCGGCCTTGTAGCTCGAGCTCATGCGCCGCGCCAGGACCTCCTGCTTGGCCTCCATCTCGGCCTGCTTCTCGTCGATCTGGGCCTGCTTCTCGTCGATCTGGGCCTGCTTCTCGTCGATCTGGGCCGTGACCTCGGCGATCTGGGCGGTCGTCTCGGAGAGCTGGGTCGCGATGGCCTCGTACTCGGAGGAGATGCGGTCGAGCTCGGCCTGGGCCTGGTCGTAGCTCATCTGAGCGGCGTCGAGCTTCTCCTGGGTGGTCTCGGCGCCGGCGACGCCGGGGAACATGGTCGCGCAGATGCCGGCGCCGATCAGCAGGCGCAGCGCGTCGCGGCGCGTGACGGAGCGTGCGGTGATACCGGCATCCGACGTATGGGTGTGCATACGGGACATGGAGTCTCCTTGGTGCGGTTAAGGTGTGTTCGAGAAACCCTGGCCATCATTCTAGCGGCAATCCCGCGCAATCACGAGAGACACACGTCCCTTGACGCTCAGCGGTTCTCGATCTTGGCGACGTTGCCCACGGTGATGGTGATGCGGCCCTCCGCGTCGGTCGAGAAGTCCAGGTAGCCGGGGCGCTCCGCGAGCTCGGAGGGAAAGGTGATCTCCACCCCGGTGTCCGTGCGGATCTTGTGGCTGCGCGTGAGGCGCCCCGCCACGCCACGGCGCACGGGGGCTTCCTCGGGCAGCTCGGCTTCACGGACACGCTGCTCAAAGCGTTCGGCGACCTCGGGGCGCTCGGCGAAGACCGTGCGGCCCACCTCGGCGGGCGAGAAGGACTCCTCCACGTCGGCGCTTCTCGCCACCGCGGCCTTCGCGCGCCCGACCTCAACCGCCGGCTCCAGGCCAAACTCCTCTGCCACGTCGTGCACGATGACGCTCACCTCGTCGATGACCTCGTGGCTGGATGCCTCGCTCGTGCACTGCAGGAAGCGCTCGGGGATGATGCTCACGCGCTCCCCTCCCACGGCGCGCTCCTTGTCATGGAAGTCGATCGCTCCGGTCTCGGCGTCCACGAGCACGTAGGACGCCACCTTCTGCGACGGGTTGGGCAGCGTCGCGTCCACGCGCGCGATGTCGTTGGCGTCCCCGCCGACCTCGTGGACGAACGCCTGGCGGCGCGGCAGGAGCATGATCGAGAAGAACCTCCTGCCGGCGGGGCCGTCAAACTCCACGTCCTTCTCGCCCGCCGCGTCGGTGTCGGTGAAGTCGGCCACGAGCAGGTCGCACTGCTCGAGGTCCTCGGAGCGGCGGAGCTCCTCCCAGAACCACTGCGCGATCTCGACGGAGAACTCCACGAACTCCCGCTCGCCCGCGAGATAGCGCTGGAGCTCGGCGGCAAAGCCGGAGTCCCGGGAGAACTCGCCGTGGCGGCTCTCCGCGTTGGCGGAGATCTTGCGCAGGTGACGCTGGACAAAGGAGCGCGTCGCACGGACCGTGAGGTCGAGCGGCCGCTCCGAGAGGTAGGTGGAGCCGGAGTCGAAGTCAAAGACGTGCAGGATCGCGCGGTCTACCTTGAGCATGTAGGTCCTTCTCGAGTCGTAACGACGGGGCGGGAGCCTATGCGCCCACCCCGATTAATGCACAGAATCAGGCACAGTTTTCTATATTCGCAGGTCAAAATAACGCACATGTACGATTTTGTGCGTTATTTGAGCGGCGGACGAGAAGAGCGCGCTACTTGCCGTCCTCCTCGCGCTCGAGCGAGGGGATCTTGTCGCGGAACGCGTTCTCGGTGGCGTTGGCGTGCGGCGACTTCTTGGCGTAGCGGCGCACCGCGGCCGCGGTCTTGTTGATCGACTGCAGCGTTCCCGCGCCGGCGACGCAGCCGCCCGGGCAGGCCATGCCCTCGATCAGGTAGCCGGGGTACTTGCCCTTGACGGCGTCCTTCATCATCTTGCGGCAGTTCTCCAGGCCCTCGGCGTTGACGACGTTGACCTCGCGGTCGGGGTCCATGACCTTGATGGCGTTGACCACGGCGTTGGCGACGCCGCCCGCCACCGCGAAGCCGCGGCCGTCCGCGGAGGCGACCTCAAAGTCGGAGCTGCCCTCGCCCTCGAGCTTGGTGTACTCGTCGATGCCGCGCGCCTTCATCATGCCGGCCATCTCCTCGAAGGTGAGGACGAAGTCGACCTCGGAGCGGACGGACTTGCGCATGGCCTCGAGCTTCTTGGCCGAGCAGGGGCCCACGAAGACGATCTTGGCGTTGGGGTGCTGCTGGCGCAGCAGGCGCGCGGTGAGCGTCATGGGCGTGAGGGCCATCGAGATGCACTCGGCGTGCTCCGGGAACTCGGTCTTGGCCATGACCGACCAGGCCGGGCAGCAGGACGTGCCCATGAACGGGATCTTCTCGGGCACCTCCTCCATGAAGTCCTCCGCCTCCTGGACGGTGCAGAGGTCGGCGCCCACGGCGACCTCCTCCATGCCGGAGAAGCCGAGCATCGTGAAGGCCTGGCGCAGCTTGTCCACGTTGCCCTTGCCGCCGAACTGGCCCACGAAGGCCGGGGCGACCTCGGCGATGACCTCGTCGCCGCGGTTGATGGCCTGGATGACCTGGAAGATCTGGCTCTTGTCGGCGATGGCGCCGAACGGGCAGTTGATGAGGCACTGGCCGCAGGAGACGCACTTCTCGTAGTCGATCTGGGCGCGGCCGTGCTCGTCGGAGCCGATGGCGTTCATGCCGCAGGCGTCCGCGCACGGGCGCACGTGGTGCTGGATCGCGTGGTAGGGGCAGGCGTTGAAGCACATGCCGCAGTGGATGCACTTCTCCTGGTCGATGTAGGCCTTCTTGTGGCGGAAGGAGATGGCGCCCTTGGGGCAGATCTCGCGGCAGGGGTGCGCCAGGCAGCTCTGGCAGGCGTTGGTCACGCGGTAGATGTTGTCGTCGCACGCGTTGCACGCGAACTTGATGACGTTGATCAGGGGCGGCTCGTAGTAGGTCTCGGGGACCGAGGCGTCGGCGAGGCCGTCGGTGAGGCTCTCGCGCTTGTCCACGCCCTGCAGCGGCAGGCCCATGGCCAGGCGGATGCGCTGCTCCACGATGGCGCGCTCCAGGAAGACCGACTCGCGATAGGTGGCGACGTCGCCGGGGATGATCTCATACGGGAGGTCACGGATCTTGCGACGGGTGGTCTTCTCGTCGTCCTCGGCCATGTCGTAGGCGATCTTGGCCACGTTGGAGAACACGTTGCGGCGGATCTCGGTCAGGTTGGTGTACACGCCGCGCATGGTATCGGCCATGGCTGCCCCTCTCCCGGATGTCCTGTCTTCGCTTGCGCCCCTCGGGGCGCCCCTCAGCCTGTCAGTATCGCACAGGCGGGGCACCTTGGGGCCCCGCGTTCCGGCGAGAAGGGCGCCTCGTCCCGCCGCCGAGCGGGCACAGGCGGTGCGCGGCTACTCCAGCCGGTAGATCCGCCGCTCGGCGGCGCTCAGCTCATGTCCGTCCGTGAGCTCGCGCGCGTAGGCCACGAGCTCGTCGGTGGTGTACGTGGGCAGGGTGAAGAGCTCCTCGGCCATCTGGTTGTAGAAGAGCGCCCGCTCCTCGTCCTGAGAGACGGCGATGGCGTAGGACATCTGCGAGCCCACGCCAAAGCTCTCCGGCGAGAGGTCGATCGTGAAGATGCCGTCCACGAAGCTGCTGTCCAGCGTCACGAACGCGTACGAGCGGCTGCTCGCAAAGAGGCTGGTCCCGTCCTGGCTCGGCCAGGCGTCACTGATGAGCGGTGCGTCGTCGGAGGAGGCGACGACGGAGCCGGTCTCGCCGTCGATGAGCAGATGCTGGCCCATGCCCGCCGCCGAGATGCTGCCCTGGACAAAGACGTCACCGGAGGGGAGGAACATGAGGAACTCCGCAGCGCCAAAGGTCCCGGTCCCCGCCTCGAGCTCCCAGAGCAGCTCTCCCGACTCGTCCCACAGACAGATGGCGCCGTCCTCGCCTGCGGTGAGCAGGCGAGTGTGGTCCTCGTTCA
Source organism: Olsenella sp. An270 (assembly GCF_002159735.1). Classification (GTDB taxonomy): domain Bacteria; phylum Actinomycetota; class Coriobacteriia; order Coriobacteriales; family Atopobiaceae; genus Thermophilibacter. The sequence continues at coordinate 188,903 of NZ_NFJF01000003.1, read as the reverse complement.
GAATGAGGCGGCCGTACGAATCGGGCGACATGCCGCTCAGGGTCGGACTCAACCCGATCGTGCGCACCTCGACCGGTGCAACGTCCGAGAGAGCGCAGGCCACATCCTCGCCGGTTGCTGCGTCGAGCGTGGCGATCCTGTCATCAACGACAAGAACCACCAGGTCGCCCAGGGTACCCATCTCATCGCCCGGCCCTAGGTCGCGCCCGACGGGAACGAGCGCGAGCTCCTCGAGCGTATGGGCGTCACGAGACACGAGCTCCCCGCCCCCGACGACGTCGGGGGAGAAGTGGGTGAGCCGCCCGTCATGTACCTCGATCGGCACGGAGGCGCTGTCGACCATCTCGACGGCCAGGACCTCTCCATCAGACACATCGATGACCGCAATCCGGTCGACGAACTCCTCTAGGTCGTACCACGACACGTAGACGACGTCGTCGTCCTCTGGGCTCGGCGAGACATCGAGAGTCGACGCGGTCTCGGGAATGGCGAGAGCGTCGCGCAGTTCGATGCTGCGCTCCAGCTCGAAGGTTGTGCCGTCGAACACGTGGAGGACGTCATCATCGTCCAGCCCCAGGAAGTGCTCCCCGTCCGCCGTACGCCCGTCGAAGCCATACCCAGCAGCGCTCGCGGTCTCGCCGGAGACGTCCTCGCGCCCTGGCAGCTCCTCGCTGACGTCGAGCTTGTAGACAACCGTCTTCGCACCGTTGGCGAACAGGCACCAGACGTTACCGGAGGAGTCGGAGAACATGTCTGAGGAGCTCATGGCGGGACCCGAAACGCCACCGTCGAACAGGGTCGGGGAGATGACGCCGCCCACGTAGGAGGTCCCGTCGGAGCCCATCGTCGTCTCGGTGTCCGGGTAGACGTAGAGCCCTTCGTCGCTCTCGTAGGCAATCGACCCGCCGGGACGCTGGTACGCCGTGTTCACGGGGCCCGGCGTGGGCTGGTCCAGGAGAACTGCGCCGTCCTCGGCCGCGAGGACGAGGAGCCTATGCCCGGATCCCATGATGAGCGCAGGCCCGGACTCGGACGTGCCGATGCCAAAGAGCCGCGGCTCGAGCGTCCCCATGGACAGGGAGGTCGCCCGGTCACGCCAGGACCAGCGCTCCTCGAGGGTTCCCAGATCGAGCGCCCGCACGACGCACTCCGCCGTCTCGCCCGTCCGCGCCACGCCACCCACGTAGACCGCATCGCCGTCCGCAACAAGCGAAGAGACGCCCGCCATACCGGAGGGCACCTGGCGCCACTCTCCGGACGCGACGTCGAGGAGACCGAGCTCACCTCCCATGGCAACGACGAGCGTGGCGCCGTCGTCCGAGAAGGCCATGGGATCGCTCCCAAACTCCAGGGACTTCTCGCCCGCCCTCAGCCCTCGGAGCTCCGCGATCTTCTCGCCGTCCGATGAGCGCAGGACCTCGAGGGTCATGCCCTCCTCGTAGTCATAGCTCCCGCCGGGCACGGCGACGAGGCCGCCGTCGGGAGAGGCGACGACGTCCCATCCGCGCCGCGAGAGCTGCGTGGACCAGACCCGCTCCCCCGTCGCGGCGTCATAGAGGGAGAGCCGGCTCTCACCGCCCTCGTACTCGATGCGCGCCACGCCGTCCGCGAGGAAGCACACCGGCGCTGCGTCCTCGTGTGCCGGGACTCGTGCGCGCTCCCGACCAGTCGCAACGTCGTAGACCCTGACCTCGTTGCTTGCCAGGCGGACGGCGAAGGCGCTGCCGTCGGGGCTCACGGAGACGGTCCCGACGCCGTCCTCTTCCTCGATCGAGTAGCACGGCCGCCAGAAGTCGCCGGGATAGACCTGACAGGCCTCCTCGAGCGCCACGCGGGCGGACGGCACGTAGGGGCGCTCGTCGCCCTCGGCGCCGAGGGCGTGGAGGGCCACCTGGATCGCCTGCATGCGGTCGCCCTGGCCCAAGAGCGTGCGCGCCTCCTCGGCGAGGTACTCGGACTCGTTGCGCAGCGCCTCGTCGTAGTTGGCCTGGATCTGCGCCTGCTGCCAGAGCGCGAAGCCGCCGAACGAGACGCCGAGAACGGCCGCGACCCCTCCCGCCGCGGCGAGGCGCTGGGCGCGACGGGTGCGGCTGCGCTGGCGCAGGTCGTCAAAGCCCACGCCGGCAATGGGGGCGATCACGCGCAGGGACCCCTCACGAAAGGCGCGCCTCGACGAGTCGCGCAGGTCCGCCGCGAGCGGCTCGGCCGGGCGCTCCACGACCTTCTCGCCCTCCCGCTCGGCGATGCTCATGAGCAGCGGCGGGAACGCGTCCTGCGGCTCGCCGGCGGCCAGAGCGAGGATGATCCGGCCACGCCCGTGATAGGCGGCGAAGCGCTCGACCTCGCGTGCGACCCACGGGCTCTCGCGCATCTCGGGGCTGCAGACCACCACGAGGAAGCGCGAGCCGGCCAGCGCGCGGTCGATGAGGTCGGGCAGCGAGTCGCCGACGCTGAGCTCCTCGACGTCGCGGAACACCTTGCCGAGCCGTCGCTTGGTCCCGGGCACGCGGAAGCCCTCGATGCGCCGCTGCAGGCGGGCGGCGAGCCGCTCGTCGACCGGCGTGTGACGATAGGAGATGAAGGCGTCGTAGGTGTAGTCCACGGGCTCGGTCGCCCCCTCGACGGCGTGGCCGCACCACGGGCAGAACGCCGCGGCGGAGGGCAGCTCATGGTCGCAGTGGGCGCAGCTCACGGGTTCCTCCCTGACGGGGCGAGGCGGGACGAGCACGATTATCCGCCCGCCCGCCGTCCCCCGTCCACCACGCGACCGCGAGCGGGCGGCGGGCGACGGGCGCGACCGACTAGAGCCCCTCCGGGCGCCCGGGCCACAGGCGCGTCGGCCACGAGGTCTCCAGGCGCAGGCGCCCTCCGCCCGAAGGGTGGTCGAGCTCCTCGCGCCAGGCGTGGAGCAGCAGCCCCGAGGTACTTCTCGCCCCGCCGTAGAGAGGGTCGCCCACGATCGGATGCCCGAGCGAGGCCAGGTGCACGCGAATCTGGTGGCGCCGCCCGGTCACGAGCGTGACGGCGAACAGCGTCCGCCCGTCCTTCTCGGCCACGCGACGCAGGCGCGTCTCGGCGGGCTTGCCCTGTCCGGGACGGCAGACGCGCATCCGGCGGGCGTCGTGGCGGTCGCGGCCGACGGGCTGGCGCACGGTCTTCTCGGCCCAGGGCACACGCCCCGCCACCACCGCAAGGTAGGTCTTCTCCATGACATGGCCCGCGACCTGCGCGTCGAGCGCCGGCTGCGTGGCACGGTCGAGCGAGAAGAGCACGAGCCCCGTGGTGTCCGCGTCCAGGCGCTGCACCGCCTGCGGCCGCACGTCCGCGCGACCCGTGGCGGCGAGGTGGTCGGCCACGACGTCGGTGAGCGTGCGCGCGCCCGTGCCGTCCCCGTGCACGATGATCCCCGCCGGCTTGTCCCAGGCGAGAAGGACCTCGTCCTCGTAGATAATGCGCGCGTCGCCCACGCCTGCCCCCTTTCGTCCCCACCAGCATACCCGTGCGGGACGCCGACCGGACGCGGCGGCGCCACGGGCCCGGCCCCAAGTGTGACAGTATCGTAAGCTCTGCCGCCCACCTGCGCTTTTACCACCCGTCATCCCCTCGGGCGTCCCGCCTGGGATGGCGCGTCACGCGCCTATGGTCTACGCTCGGCCCATTCGTTCGACCGGCCATCAGCCTGCCGAGAGAGGCGGTCCCCACCATGACGCGCGACGACCTCAAGATGAAGTTCCCCCAAGCGGAGGCGGAAAGCGCCCCCGACGCCGAGGAGGACGTCGAGGAGCGGCTCGCCCTCGAGAGCCTCCAGCGGCACCGCCGGGCGCGGCGACGCAAGAAGGTCGTCGCGGCGGGCGTCGTGGGCGGCATCGCGGTGGCCGCGGGAATCGCCTGGACGGTCCTGACCTCTGCGTCGAGCCGGCCCGCAGAGGAGGCCTCGCTTCAGACGATCCCACTCATGCGCGAGGAGTTCTCCGAGTCCGTACAGGCCACGGGAACGGCCCAACCGCTCACCTCCGTGGTGGTGACGCCCAAGGCCGACGGCGTCATCGCGTCCGTGGACGTGGCGCTCGACGACGCCGTGGCGGAGGGCCAGGTCCTTCTCACCATCAAGAACGACGAGCTCGACCGCGCCGTCAAGCAGGCCGAGCTCGACCTCAGGGCCAAGCGCGCCGAGAACGACGCCGTCCAGAAGGCCTACAACGAGCTCTACTACGCGGACGAGGTGGACAAGGACGCCCTCGCCGCCAAGCTCATCGAGCTGGAGACCTCCCGCCTCAATCTGGAGATCGCCCAGGACGCCTACGACGATGCCGTCGCAACGGCCGCCGGGCGCACCGTCAAGGCGCCGGCGTCCGGCTCCGTCGTGGCGCTGAACGCCGTCGCGGGCGCGGCAGTCGGCGCGGGCGGGACGACGTCCTCCGGTGCGGAGGGCGCAGGCTCGGGCCCGCTCGTGCAGATCGCCGACCTCTCCCAGATGACCGTCAAGGTGCAGGTGAACGAGGTCGACATCTCACGCATCGCCGTGGGGCAGGCGGCACGCGTGACCTTCTCGGCGCTCCCGGGCACCATGCTCGACGCGCAGGTGACGCGCATCTCCACTACGGCGGCAGCCGACCCCTACGGCAGCTCCGGCGGAGTGGTCACCTACGACGTCGAGCTCCTCATCCCCGACCCCATGCCCGAGCTCAAGCCCGGCATGACGGCGAGCGTGGAGATCCTCATGCAGAGCGTCCCTGACGCGCTCACCGTGCCCGTCTCCGCACTCATGACCGAAGACGGCGTCTCGCACTACGTCTACGTGATGAGTGACCCCGAGACCGAGACCGTGGAGCGACGCAACGTGAGCGTGCCCGCGAAGAGCGACACTACGGCCGTGATCGAGGGCGACGTGTCCGAGGGCGACCTCGTGGTACTCGACCCGTTCTCCGTCGACCCGACGCCCGCCGGGGGCGACGCGGCGACCGAAGGCGCCGAGCCCGACGACGCCGGTGCGGCGGCGACCGACGCCCCGGCGGCCTAGCCATGTCCGCCGTCATCGACGTCCGCGGCCTCTGGCGCATCTACGAGACGGCCGCCGGGCACACCACCGCCCTGCGCGGCGTCTCCCTCCAGGTGGCGCGCGGCGAGCTCCTCGCCATCATGGGCCCATCGGGCTCCGGCAAGTCCACGCTCATGAACACCCTCGGCTGCCTCGACCGCCCGACGGCCGGCTCCTACCGGCTCGAGGGCGTGGAGGTCTCCGAGCTTTCCGAGGACGACCTCGCGCACGTGCGCTCCAGCAGGCTCGGCTTCGTCTTCCAGTCGTTCAACCTGTTACCGCGTGCCACGGTGCTGCGCAACGTGATGCTGCCGCTCGTCTACTCCGATCGCCCCGTGCGCGACCGCGAGCTCGCCGCTTGGCGCGCCCTGCGCTCGGTGGGCCTGCCGGAGGAGCACTACCTCCACCGGTCCAACGAGCTCTCCGGCGGCCAGATGCAGCGCGTCGCCATTGCGCGGGCGCTCGTCAACGACCCGGCCATCATCCTCGCCGACGAGCCGACCGGCAACCTCGACACCGCAACCGGGGAGATGGTCATGCGCACCTTCCGGTACATGCAGCGGCGCGGCAAGACCATCATCCTCATAACGCACGACCCGGAGGTCGCCGCCTGGGCCGACCGCACCGTGCACATCCGTGACGGCAGGCTCTTCTCGGACGAGGAGGAGCGCGCCTACCTCGCGGGCCTCGCGCAGCGCGGCGAGAGGGACGCGGGCAAGAAGAACGGGCCCGCCGCCGACCCCTCCCCGACCCCGCCCACCGCTCCGAAGGACCGCTCGCGGCTCCTGGGGGTGCCCTGCCTATGAAGTTCCGCGACCTCGCCTACGAGACCTCGTCCGCGCTTCTCGCCAACCGGGCGCGGAGCCTCCTCACCATCCTCGGCATCGTCATCGGCATCGCGGCCGTCATTGCCATGACAGCGCTCATCGACGGCGTGAAGGCCCAGCTCGTCGGCCAGCTCGGCCTCAACATGTCCCGCACGGTCAGCATCACCTGCTGGCCGCCCGGCAACCAGCCGCTCGACCAGGACGACATAGAGCAGATGGGCCGGGCGCTCGCGGGCGACTACGAGTTCGTCACCGGCTACACCAACGCGGGGGCACCGACCTCATCGAGCACCGCCGAGGTGGAGTACCTGAGCATCACCGCATGCGAGCCGGCCTACTTCCAGGGCATGGGGCTCTCCGCCACGCAGGGTAGGCTCTTCACCGGGGAGGAAGAGGAGGACGGCGCGATGGTCGTCGTGCTCGCCGGGTCCTCGGTGCAGAGCCTCTTCGGCTCCCCCGACGCGGACTGCGTGGGAAAGACCGTGCGCATCGGATCGTCACAGTACACCGTCGTGGGTACGATCAAGACCGACACGCCCTACCAGAGCGACGTCGCCTACATGCCGGCGTCGACCGCCGTCACGCGCCTCATCGGGCAGGGCGGGCACAACTCCTGGCAGATCCTCGGCTTCGCGCACGAGGGGTCGGACATGTACGCCGTGGCTGCCAACACCGAGAGCTATCTCCACCAGCACTACAACATCCCCTACCCCGAGGAGGGCCAGACCTCCTTCTCGAGCGACGAGGGCTACGTCTACGTCCAGACGTCACAGGCGCTCATCGACCAGCTCGACGCCACGACGGCGACCTTCCGCATGCTGGCGCTCGCGGTAGCGAGCATCTCGCTTCTGGTGGGCGGCATCGGCATCATGAACATGATGCTCACCAACGTGACCGAGCGCATCCGAGAGATCGGCCTGCGCAAGGCGCTCGGCGCCCGTCGCGGGGACATCACGGGACAGTTCCTGCTGGAGAGCGTGACCATCTGCATCGCGGGCGGCGTCGTCGGCGTCGGCGTGGGCTACGGCGGGGCATGGCTGCTCGCGAGCGTGGCAGGCGCGTCGCTGAGCTCGATGATGGGCGGGAGCGGCGAGCTCGTGCCCGTGATCTCCCCGGCGACGGTTGTCATTGCGACGGGAATCTGCGTGGGGATTGGCGTGGTCTTCGGCTGGTATCCGGCGCGGCGCGGCGCCAAGATGGACCCCGTCGAGGCCCTGCGCTACCAGTAGCCCGGCGCCGGCGGCACGGCACCCGATGCACTACGCCAGGCGGGCGAGAACCTCGTCGGCGAGACGGTCCATGGGCACCTGCGTCTGCTCGTGGGTGCCCATGTCGCGCAGCGTGGCCACGCCCGCGGCGACCTCGTCGCCGCCGAGCACCACGCAGAGCCGCGCGCGGAGCTTGTCGGCCTGCTTGAACTGGCTCTTGAGCGATCGTCCCTGGTAGTCGGCCTCGGTGCGCACACCGGCGCCGCGCAGCGCCAGGCACGCGTCAAAGGCCGCCGCGCGCTCGGCCTCGCCGCCGGTCGTGGCCACGTAGACGCAGCTCGGCTCCTCGCCGCCCATCTCGACGCCGGCCGCCGCGAGCGCGAGCGCGATGCGCTCGAAGCCCACCGCAAAGCCCAGGCCCGGCGTGGGCTTGCCGCCCTCGAGCTCGACCAGGCCGTCGTAGCGGCCGCCGCCGCCGATGGCGCCCACGCCCGAGCCCACGGCCTCCACCTCGAAGACCGTGCGCGTGTAGTAGTCCAGGCCGCGCACCAGCGTGGGGTCCTCCACGTAGGCGACGCCGGCCGCGTCGAGGTAGCGCTTGACCGTCGCGTAGTGGGCGGCGCACTCCTCGCAGAGGTTGTCCGGCGCGAGCGGGGCGTCCTTCATGACCTCGCGGCAGTGGTCGTTCTTGCAGTCGAAGGCGCGCAGGGGGTTGATCTGGGCGCGCTCGAGGCAGTCCTCGCACATCTCGTCAGCGTGGTCGAGGATGAACGCGCGGACCTTGTCGCGGTAGGCGGGACGGCACGCGGCGTCACCCATCGAGTTGATGACGAGGCGCAGGTCCTCGCGGGCAAAGCCCAGGAGCTCGAAGTAGCGCATCAGCATGATGATGCACTCGGCATCTGCGGCCGGGTCGCTCGCACCGAGCCACTCGACGCCCACCTGGTGGAACTGGCGCAGGCGGCCCTTCTGCGGGCGCTCGCCGCGGAACATCGCCTCGGCGTACCAGAGCTTGGCCGGGGCGGCTCCCTGCGGCACGAGGTTGTTCTCGACCACGGCGCGCACCACGCCCGCGGTGCCCTCGGGACGCATGGCCATGCGCTGGCGCGGCTTGAGGTGGCTCTCGGACCCACGCTCCAGCAGGTCGCCGAAGAGCGCGCCGGAGACCACGCGGAACATCTCCTTGCGCACGACGTCGGTGGACTCGCCGATGCCGTGCACGAAGGTGTCCACCTGCTCGATGGCGGGCGTCTCGATCTGGTCGAAGCCGTACGCGCCGAAGAGCTCGCGCGCCACGTCGACCATGCGCTGCCAGGCGCGCATGTAGCCACCGTAGAGGTCCTCGGTCCCCTGAACCTTCTGTGCCATCGGGCTTCCCCTCTCGCCGTGCGAATCTCGCGGTTTCACAGCCGTCCAGTATACCGCGAGAAGAAAGCGCGCCGCCGAGACGATGGGCGTCCCGGCGGCGCGACCCTGCGACGACCGTCCTTCTCGCTAGCAGATCTTGACGACCCAGCCCTCGGGACCCTCGATCTCGCCGGCCTGGATGCCGGTGAGCGTCTCGCGGAGCTTGGCCATGACGGGACCCACGTGCTCCATGCCGCCGTCGCCGAAGAGGACCTCGGTGTCGCCGTTGACGACCTTGCCCACAGGCGAGATCACGGCCGCTGTGCCGCACATGCCGCACTCGACGAACGCACCGCTCGCGACCTCCTCGAACTTCACCGGGCGCTCCACCACGGTCATGCCGAGCATGTCAGTCGCCACCTGCACGAGGCTGCGGCGCGTGATGGACGGCAGGATGGAGTCCGTCGCGGACTGCGGAACCACCAGCGTGCCGTCCTTGTCCACGAACAGGAAGTTGGCGCCGCCGGACTCCTCCACGAAGGTGTGGGTCTGCGGGTCGAGATACATGTTGTCCGCGAAGCCCTCGGCGTGCGCCTGGACGCTCGGGTAGAGCGACATCGCGTAGTTGAGGCCGGCCTTGATGGCGCCGGTGCCGTGGGGCGCGGCGCGGTCGTACTCGGGGACCTTCACGGCCACGGGCTTGACGCCGCCCGAGTAGTACGGGCCCACCGGGGTCACGAGGATGCGGAACTGGTACTCCGTGGCCGGCGCGACGCCAATGACCTCACCGGTGGCCACCATGAACGGGCGCACGTAGAGCGTGGCGCCGGAGCCGAAGGGCGGCACCCAGGCCTCGTTGGCCTTGACGACCATCTTGACGGCCTCGACGAACTTGTCCTCCGGGAAGGGCGGCATCACGATGCGGCGCGCGGAGTCTGCCATGCGGGCGGCGTTGAGGTCCGGGCGGAAGCAGACGATGTCGCCCGAGGCGGTGGTGTAGGCCTTGAGGCCCTCGAAGACCTCCTGGCAGTAGTGGAAGATGCCCGCGCACTCGGAGAGCGTGAGGGTGTGGTCGGTGGTGAGGCCGCCCTCCTCCCAGGCGCCGTCCTTATAGTTGCAGACGTAGCTGTAGTCGGTGGGCTGGTAGGCAAAGCCGAGGCTGCCCCAGTCGATGTCCTTCTTCTCCACTGCCATGATTGCTCCCTCGCAACGGGTTTTGTGTGCTGCGCAAACGATAAACCCATTCCGGGCGAGAAGAACGACGGGTTGCGGAGGTTGTAACATTGCGGGGACGCCAGCACATTGCCGAGAGAGCCGAGGCACACCATGCGCATGTTCCGCAACGACTACTCCGAGGGCGCCGCGCCCGAGATCCTGGCCGCGCTCGCCGCCACCAACGACGAGCAGACCGTGGGCTACACCGAGGGCGACCCGCACTGCGAGCGCGCCCGCGAGCTCATCCGCGCCGCGTGCGGCCGCGATGACGTGGACGTGGAGTTCTGCATCGGCGGGACCTCGGCAAACGTGATCGGCGTGACCGGGCTCCTGCGCGACTGGGAGGGCGCCGTCTGCACGAAGGACGCCCACATCAACGTCCACGAGACCGGCGCCGTGGCCGCTTGTGGCCGCACCGTGCTGCCCACGGACGACGCCGGCGGCTTCCTCACGCCCGAGGCCGCCGAGCGCGTCTGGCGCTTCCAGACCTCCACGGGCCGCCACATGACGCGCCCCGGTTGCGTCTACATCTCCAACACCACCGAGCTCGGCGGCGTGTGGGACCTCGCGCGCTTCGACGCCATCTGCGACTGGGCGGACGAGAAGGGCCTGCCCGTCTTCCTCGACGGCGCGCGCCTGGGAAGCGGCCTCACCTCACCGGCAGCGGGCGGCCTCACGCTCGAGCACATCGCCGCGCGCTGCGGAGCCTTCTACATCGGGGGCACCAAGAACGGCATGCTCTTTGGCGAGGCCATGGTCATCTCCCACCCGCGCCTGCGCGAGGCCTTCCCGTTCCTGCAGAAGGAGCGCGGCGGGCTTCTCGCCAAGGGGCGCCTCTTGGGCGTGCAGTTCGAGGCCGCGTTCGAGCAGCCGGCGGACGGCGGCGAGCCGCTCTACTGGCGCCTGGCGAGAAACGCCAACACCTGCGCGTTCCGCCTGCGCGAGGGCCTTATCAAGCTCGGCTTTGAGCCCTACGGCGAGGCGCCGTCCAACCAGCAGTTCTTCGTCATGACGCCGGCGCAGCGCGACGCCTTCGAGGCTGCCTGCGGCTGCGAGACCTTCTACGAGCTCAGCGACGAGCAGGTGGTCGTGCGCTTTGTGTGCTCCTGGGCCACCGGCGAGAAGGACGTGGACGAGCTGATTGCCCTGGCCGGCACGCTCGCGTAGGCCACGCCCGGCCCACACCCGCCTCACGAAGGGCCCCGCCGCGACTCGTCCGCGACGGGGCCCTTTTCCTACCCTATGCGCTGGTCCTCGTCCCAGCCCGCGCTACCTCGCTGCGCGACGCCTGGAGAGGACGACGAGCCCCGCACCCGCGGCGGCAGCGGCGGCGACGGCGAGCGCGGGCGCAGAGGAGTCGCCGCTCGCCGGGAGCTCGTCGACCGACGCCTTCTCGGCCTTCGCGGCCTCCTCGACGGTGAGGAACCCCTCGCAGGCGATGGCAGCAATCACCTCGGGGACGCGGCTGCCCCAGGCCCCTCCGTTCCGTACGTGGGTTCTTTGGTTGCGGTCGAATCATCGAGCGTCGCTGTGCTGGTACCCGTGAGCCCGATGGCCAGGTAGTGCCCGGCGTAAAGGGCGTACCGCTCGCCGTCCGATTCGATGTCAGCGTTGTCGAGTCTGAGCGTATGCGTGTCCGGGTCGTAAGCAACCGTTGCGCCCTCCTCGGCGTCGCCGAGCACGTCATCTGCGCTCAGGTCGGTGATCCGTACGTCTCCCACCCACACGTCAAACAGCTCGTTCGCCACCTCGACGCGCACCGGTTCGGTACCGAAACGTATCCCCGGTGGCGTCAATGCATCTGCAGTAATACCATCTGGCCCCAACGAAATCTGTTAGAGTCATATAATATATTTTCCCGTTCCATTCACCCTCGATGATGTATCCTCCCGCGCCGGTGCGGTCACAACGGCCAATATCGCCACCTTTCGCTATAGAGGTTGTACTAAGCGGGCTTCGTCACATTTGAACTCGCAAAACCACTCGATAGTGCCGCCCTCTTCGCAATCGGTTCCCCCAAAGAGGGAGTCCGCCTTGTCATTCACTACATTGTGGGATTTGTTGGGGCATATTTAGAAGCGCCAGCTCACGTCTTCGGTATGCGCTACCGGGAAATGCGAACAGGGTCATGCACAAACCGAGTAACATTATCAGGGTGCGCTTTCTCATGACCGGCCTCTCCTAGACTGAGGAACGCGGGATGCTGCCAGGAGATTAAACAACTGCCCCACGAATAATCAGACTGGACCATCACCCATTTTGGGTGCGAAAGCGAGCGATGTCGGAGCAGCGCTACCTCATAGATTGGGCACATCGTTCATCGATCCGAAGTTGTCGTATTTCGCATTTGCTGATGTACATCCCGCACAATCTAGCGCAGCATGTAGCGTTCGAGACCCTTGCGGCTCTCTACCCCGAGTTTCTCCATGGCGTGGGAGAGATGACGCTTGGCAGTATTGATGGAGACGCCCAGGTGGTCGGCAATCTCCCAGTTGGTCCAGCCACGGGCGGCGAGCATCGCGGAGGCGAATTCCGTAGTTGTAAGGTTGTCCGCCACCTCCTCGCCCGTCACGGGGTTGTGGACGCGCCGCCACCCTGCAGAGAACCGGTAGGTAATCTCAATGATGCGCTTGAACTCGGCTGGCCAGACGGGCTTGATGGCAGATTCGAGCATGCCCCCGAGAAGGCCGTGATGCTCGCCGAAGCCCTCGATGAGGTCGTCCGGTCGCGCAAGGTCCCAGGCGTGCATGAGATGGTCGTGCGCGTGCTCGCGGTCCTTGAGGCTCATGTAGTCCATCACGGCGACCAGGTGCAGGTAGATGGCGGGAATGGGAAAGTTGCTCCCGCCCATCGCGAGGGCCGCCTCCGCCACGCCGGCGCTTAGCCCGTATTGCTTCTCCAAATACAGAGAGTGCGCCCTCAGATAGAGGGCAAAGGCCCGCAGCCCTTGGGGGAGGAGCGGCAGCATGTTCTCCATGTTTGGCATGTTCTGGGGAAGCGGCAGGTGGAGCAGGATGGATGCTGCCGCCGCAACGAAGGCGGCCTCAGCCTTTTCCCGCGGCGAACCGTCCGCCATGTCACGCAGCGCACACTCAATCTGCGCGAGGCCGGCCAGCGCCTGGTCGTCCTGGCTGAAATGCAGGTAAGCATAGGAGCATATCAGACGAGCGGAAAGACGCGCTCCCGCGTCGTCTGAGGCGAGGTAGGGCTGCGCCCTCCCGATGGCATTCTCAGGCTGGCCGGAGAAATAGTAGTATTCGGCCCAGGCGATGTCGCGTTGGACACCCGCCTCCATCGATTCGACCGCCTTCAAGCACTCACCGGGAGCGAAGGGGGTGTTCATCAGCGGCATGAAGGTACGCTCGCAGAAGAACGGGAAGAGCCCTTCTAGCGGCGAGACGCGCCGCACTGCTCCTTCATCCTGCTCCGTCACCCCGTGGGCTATCGCATGGCTTCCCTCGTCTTCGGCCATGCCGCACCACACCGCCCCTCGCATTCGACATCGGCCATCATGCGGAATAACGCATATGGTACCTCATTGAGGCAAGCACACGCTATGAGAGACGCGCTCGTCGCCTGGACAGAAAAAGTACGTAACCGAAGCGGATGATCGTACGGGGTCGCGAGGCACCCCCCTCACACCGGGGTCCGGCCCCTACCGAATCTGCCCGAGCGGATGCTCCTGTTGAAATTGCAGATTATCTTGCAATGATTGTAGGTTAAATTAATTGATATTTCTCATGCAATCGGGTAATAAGCGTGGGTGCCGTTCTATTATATTAGTAGAGTGTGTCTGAGATACACTTGTATGATTACAGGTGTGATATTCAAGTCTTGCTCGGCACCGATGGCGAGGCACGAGCAACCCTCTACCGTGATATTCGCGCTATTTTGTGTGATCGTCTCTGCGCAGGCAGCGTAGGTGACCGTCGCGTCCTCACCGGGAACACCTAGTACTTCTGCGGCGTTCTGACTAGAAGCCTGTGTGCCCACCACCCATACGTCATAGGAAGTGGCTAATCGGCTGCCGCTTTATCAAGTCTGTCAATCACACACTGTCACAACCATTGCCTGCAATATCGGGGGAATTGGAACAGATGCTTCCATTCTTGTCTTGAAAGGAGACAATCACAACGTGCATCTTGTCACCTGATGAATCGCGCAATTTCTCTGCAGCCTTGCGGCGAAATATGTTAGGGAAATCACTTGTGTCGAGTAATACATCGGTATTAAGGCTCATGGCTTCTGAAATGAAGGCCCTTTAATGAAGCTCGTTGCATCCATCGAACGCGCTATCGCCGATGGAAGTTACGGGACGCTGCGTATTGCCAACCACTATCGTCTGTGGAGTGGCAAAAATCCGGTCAAAGACTCGTCGCATGCCGACGCCCATGCCATTAGTTGAATGCTCTCCTACGTGGCAGGGAGCAGCCGCGTTGAAGAAGGCTACCGCCGACGCGAACGCGATACCGAAGAGGATTTCAGTTGGCTGTCGTTTTATACCCTCGCCAATCCTTCTGTGCGCGAGACGAAGACGCTGCCAATCGCTCAGGAAGCATTCTCCTATTGTTACGCGGAGACTTTGGCCCTGCCATTACCCGTTTCGCGTGATAAAGCTGGTGATAGCGGGGCCGCTTAGATTATTCAGTTGCTCAGTAATGACAATAAACGCCCCGTGGGTGTATGGCCCACGGGGCATAGCGTCAGTGCTGCATGCCGTGATTCATCTTTCGACAGTGAAGGGCGGCTCCGATCAGTGCTGCGCCGGCAGCCAACATAAACGCAGCCAGCGGAGCACCAGTGCTGCTATCACCGGTTCTTGGTATGACATCGCCCTCTTTGGCATAGATTTCAAATTCGCAACTCGCCTCGCCGTCTGCATATCGAACAGTCAAGGTGTGTTTGCCGACGGATAGGGTCTCTAGATAATCCGGTTTCAGGACTATGATTGTGCTGCCAGAGCTGGTCACATAGTTAGCTTGATCCACGGGCTTTCCGTCGACTTCAATGCCGGTGAATTTGGAATAGGCACCATTGGCTATAAAGGAGAGCGCTGTCCCTCCGCCCTTTTCCCATTTGTTTCCGTCGCCCTCGACGACCTTGTAATCAACGAGCCCTGCCAACAAGCTGTCCAGCCTCTCTTTAGCCTCCTCGTTGACAAGCGCTTTCTCATGAACTGTCAGTGCGTCATACTGCTCTTTTGCGTCGTTGATAATCTGCTCCGCATCCGCATCGTCCGGTTCAACTGTATCCGGCAGCCTGCCGATAACACCCTCAACAGCTGCCGCCTTCTCTATGGATTCCAGCGAGCTTTCAATCCTCTCGATGTCTTCTTCTATCGCTGCCTTCTCTTCTTCAGTTAGATTGTCTGCGTAATCCTCTAGGGCCTTTTCAAGATCATCTTTAGCAGCCTGAAGCTCCTCCTTGTCCTCCAAGGAAACGTTATCAGGAGTCACGTCCTCCACTCTTTGGACGCTCTCCGTATTGACTGCCTGTGAGACCTCTTCGATTTTTTCCAGAAGCCGGTCACAGCTGTCGTTTACATCCTGCAGCGCTGCCTTTTCGTCCTCGGTCGCATTATCAACGTTCATGGAAACTATTTCATCTTTGACTGCATCGATAGCTTCCTTGTCATCGAGGGTTACGTTGCCAGCAGTGAGGCCGTCGACCCCTTCCCCAAGACTCGCAATGGTCTTCATGGTCACAGTGTATTCTGTTGCGTTTCCTGCCTTGTCGGTTGCGGTAACCCTGTAAACCTGATTGGTATTGCCGGCAATCACGAATGTTGGGTCAGTCATCGCTGCGCCGTTTACCGTGACAGCATCCAGATTCTCGTCGGATACCGTTACTGCTTGGCTCACATAATAGGTTCCGCCATTCGCAACGCCGCTGATTGCTGGGGGCGTAAGATCAAACGTCGCGCCGTCTGATCCAAAGCAGGTAACGTTACCTGCATTGTCGGTGACCTTCACGTAGTAGATAAAACTCGCCTTGTCCTCGGCGGTAATGCTGAACCTGCCGTTCGTCTCCGTCCACTCGTTGAGTGCACCAACCTCACTTACCGTAAGCGCCTTATCGCTTCGGTGGTACTCAATTCGAGCGACACCGCTCAGATTATCCACCCCAGCAATCTCCACATCAACGTTCTCATTAAACAGCAGGTTAAAGCTAATTTCGCTGATGAGCTTCTTGACCGAGTTCTCCTCGAACCTGATATCACCTTCCGGTGCCGTTCGGTCGATCCTCACGGTAACGGGCTCGGCCTCACTTGTCAGTCCCGTATTGGAGACGGCGCGGAAGATGTAGTCTGTGCCGGCGGTCTCATCCGAGATTACGATAATCGCAGACCCATCCGTAGAGGTCATGTCCGTCCAGTTCAACCCTCCGTCAGCAGAATACTGATACTTTGCAATGCCGCTGAGGGCCTGCGCACCAGAGACAGTTATGGTCACGTCTCCCGCCGTTAGCCACTCTCCCGAGGTGTATCCGTTGGTGTTAACGGCGATTCCCGCGGGGGCTGTTCCGTCAAGCACGAGGCTATCGGAGGAGATGTACGTCACGTTCCCTGCATGGTCGGTGATTCTCGCATAAATAACGTACTGGGAATCCGGCTCGATAACGAAGGCGCCGTCATACTCCGTGAAAACCCTCGTTCCAAGTTCCTCTTCAGTCAGCGGGATATCGCTAGTGTGAAGGTAGTACTCTATTTTCGCGCTCTCATCATCCGTGAATCCCATGTGACTGTAGCTGTCGTCGGAAGCGGTTATCTCCACCTGCTGCGCTCCATCAAAAAACAGCTCATGGTCGGCCGTGTCCTGGAAGCTGCTCCACACGTTACCGGAAACCTTAATTTCTCCAGTGGGCGCCGTACCGTCGATGGCAAGAGGCCCGTATCCGCTTCCGCAGGTCTCGCAAACCGCCTGCGCGAAGTAACTCGCCTCACCACCCCTATGCTGGCAAACGTACCCACATACGGTGCATATCCCGTTCTCCCACGTATGCTCCGTCTCCCCTACCGTAACGGCACCGCAGCAGTTGTACGTCCTCTTATGAGTCGTCTCCGTCTGTTGCCAGACCTGATCTCCCACATGATTATTGGGGTCCTTTTCCCCGAAGAAACTGCCGCACACATCACAGACCTGCGGCGACAGGCACGTGGCTGCTTTGCTGGACGCACATTCTCCCGTCTGAGTTTTGGTGCACCCAGGGTTTGTGCACTGCTGCACGTGCTTTCCGGGCTCAGGATTCGTGTACGAACCATAGCTATGCGCATCGTATTTCTGCGTCGCCACATAATCGCACTTTGAGCACTTGACCTCCGTCGTGCAATCCCCGTCGTCCGCTGGCAGGGTATGGGATTCATATACGGGCCTGATCTCAGCATTGGAGCTGAGCGTTGCCGTAGTCGAAGGGGAGCCTGGATCGTCTATCGTACAGGTGCCGGAGGTAACTTCCCATCTCACAAAGTGCCCACTGTCCGTATAGGCATCCGCGGAGATTGTGGCCTCTTCATCCGAGAGGTACACTCCGGTTCCTGATCCGCCGTCCACCGTCAGCTCATAGCTCGGTATTTGGCGATACAGAGTAAGTGCACTCCATTCAGCGGCAGCGTCGTAAAGATCGGCATCACCGTTTTTCACACTGAGCGAGGCGCAGCCGCCTTTGCCCAGCGTAGGGTATTGATTGCATAAATAGTAATATGGATTATGGAGCACTTCAGCAAGGTTGTTGGCGTAATAGTCTAGTTTTTCATTCCCGGAATTAACGCCTCCGAGATACAGCTTATAGTTTCCGCCATATGTATTATAGGTATAGCCCTTATATCCGAGCAAGTCGTCCTCGTCTACATAAGTGTACGGACAGCTGATGTCAAAATTGTATGGATCTCGATTTCCCTGCCAGTAGATAAGATCAAACCGGCCATCTGCACTTTGCATGTACATGGTCCCGTTGGTGATAATCTTAACTTCCGTTCCGAGAGAACTCAAATCACTGGTGTAGCGTGCGTAGAATTGATGAGTCCCTTCTTCCCAGTACCAAGTACAGGGCTCGTCCGCAAGATAGACAAATGCCAGGGTAGGACATATCGACCCATCGAACTTACGCGTGGTACTTCCGGCAAAAAATTCAATCGTGCATCCGTCTTGTCTTGTCAGCTGATAAGTTTGGGTGACGCCGAGGTACTCTCCGTCAGCGGACGCCTGTTTGATTGTATATCCCTGATTCCCCTCATCGATAGCGCCGGGGACCTCAGTAATAACAAACCGATACTCCTTGAGATCGCCGTCCTTGCCCCACAGTATTCCATTCTCGTCAATGGAAAAGTTGGTGGTAGAGGTACCATTTATATTTCCTGGCATCACGTAATCAGCCGTTAGTAATCGGTCCGCAGGATCCGACTTCTCCAGATTGTTAGTAATGTGGCTGAAGAAAACGTAGGTCTCACCGTTTACGATGGTATCCGCCTTCTGATAGGGCGTATCTGTGTAGCGGTTCTCACTGGCGCTGGCGCTGTAGGGCAAGGCGCCCGCAACAATAATCACCGCCAATAGAACTGCGAAAATCCGGCGTACCTGCTCTTTCATACAGATGCCTCCCTTGTCTTCCTGCACGCCAGGCGGAGATGCCGCCCATCACTCAACGGATGCCATTTCCATTGTCTCGTGAAGGATCCAGCATCGCCATCACCCGTTTCAGGCGGCAAAATGGGTAATAGACGGGCAAAGCGCGCTCACATGAACAACCGCCCGTCCTTTCCCCGCCTTCAGGCGCTATGCCACGGAAGGCAGGAGTAAGCGGTGCGCGGCTAGCGCAGCATGCAGCGCTCGAGCCCCCTGCGATTTCCCGCCCCAAGCTTCTCCATGGCGTGTGAGAGATACCGCTTGACGGTGTTGGCGGAGACCCCAAGGTGGTCGGCAATCTCCTGGTTGGTCCAGCTGCGCACAGTGAGCGTCGGGTCGGGCGAGGTCCCACGCGGCCAGCAGGTTCGCGCGGGCAGCACCCACGTCCCGCATGCCTACGTAGCCCATGACGCAGGCGAGGTGCAGGTAGGTGTTGGTGATGGGCCGCGCCTCGCCCTGGACGGCGAGCGCCGCCTCGGCGACGCCCACGCACCGGCCGTGCTCGCCCACGAGGTACGCCTGGTGCGCCAGCACGTAGAGGGCGAAGGGCCGCAGGCCCTCCGGGAGGAGCCCGACGCAATCCTCGAGGGGCGGGACGCGCTCGGGGAGCGGCAGGTGGAGAAGGGTGCGCGCCGTGGTGACGAAGAACGAGGCGACGGCTGAGGCCAGGGGGTCGGCGTCGTCGAGGCCCTCCCCCACCGCGGCCCGGGCGGTGCCGAGCGCCGCGCGGGCGTCGTCGGCCTGGCCGAGCGAGAGGCTCGCGTAGCCGAGGACGAGGCTCGCGGAGAGGAGCACGGAGAGGTCGTCGCTCGCCAGGAGCGGGCGTGCCGCGGCGGCGGCCGCCTCGGCCTGGCCGGTGAAGTAGAGGAGCTCGGCGCGGGCAACGTCGCGGGCCGGCCCCTCCGGCATCGACTCGACGAGCTCACGGCACCTCCCCGGCTCGAACGCCGAGCTCAAAAGCGGCATGGGGTCGCACAGGGGGTGTCGCGCGATCACGGCGCCCACCCCCTAGAGGATGAAGCCGAGATAGCTGTCCACGACCTCGTCAGCGGCGGAGAGGTCCTGCCCGAGCGAGCAGCCCGAGTAGCCGATGGCATGGAGCCCGGCGGAGTGCGCCGAGGCTATCCCCGCCGGCGAGTCCTCCACCGCCAAGGCCTCCCCCGCGCCCACGCCCAGGAGGTCGAGCGCGCGCAGGTAGGGGTCTGGGTGCGGCTTGCGCCTCTCGACCATGTCACCCGTCACCACCACGTCGAAGAGGTCGAGGGCGCGCAGGCGGTCGAGGGCGGTGAGCACGCAGCGCGCGACCGTCGTCGAGACGAGCGCCACGGCGACCCCGCGGTTGCGCAGGGAAGAGACGAGCTCGCGCGCGCCCGGCTCGAGGGCGAGCGGGGCCTGGGAGTAGGTCCGGTAGCAGCCGTCGCGGCGGCGCTCGTACTCCTCGATGTCGTAGGGGGACCCGTAGCGCTCCAGGATCGGCGGGATGACCACGCGGTCGTCCCCGCCGGCTATGGAGAGGAGCTCCTCGTCGCTCACGGGCGCGTCGAGCTCCACCAGCACCTCGCGGACTAGCGCGAGGTTGTGCCGCTCGGTGTCGCACAGCGTCCCGTCGAAGTCAAACAGGACCGCCCCCAGGGTCTCCGGCCTTGCCATGGCGCCCCCTCCCCTCGTCTCGTCCCGCGAGTGTAGCAGAGGGGGCGCCGAGGCGGCCTTCCCCGCGCAGGCTAGCCCGCCAGGCGGCCTGCGAAGTCCGCGAGCGTGCCGGGGATGTCGATCTGCTGCGGGCACACTGCCGCGCAGCTCCCACAGCCTATGCAGGCAGCCGGGCGCTTGTCCTCGGGCAGCGCGGAGAGGGCCATCGGGGCGATGAAGTCGCCCTTGCCGGTGACCACGAGCTGGTTGTAGAGCGAGAGCAGGTGCGGGATGTCGAGCCCCATCGGGCAGTGGCTCGTACAGTAGTGGCACGCCGTGCACGGCACGGTCCCTTGCGCGCCCATCTCGTGGGCGATGTCCATGAGGGCGGCGAGCTCCTCCTCGGACAGCGGGCGCTCCTCGGAGTAGGTCTGGACGTTCTCCTTCAGCTGCTCGAAGTCGGACATGCCGGAGAGCGTCACCGTAACCTCGGGGATGCCCTGCAGGAAGCGGAACGCCCAGGCAACGGGGCGCTCGTCGGGGCGCAGGGCGGCGAGGCGCGCCTCGTCCTTCTCGCCAAGGCGCGCGAGCTTGCCGCCACGGACCGGCTCCATGACCCACACGGGGATGTCCCGCTTGCGCAGGAGGTCGACCTTGCCGCGCGCGTTCTGGAACTCCCAGTCGAGGTAGTTGATCTGCAGCTGACAGAACTCCATGTGGTCGCCGTACGCGTCGAGGAAGCGCTCCATCACCGGGATGGCGCCGTGCGCGGAGAAGCCCAGGTGGCGGATGCGGCCCGCACGCTTTTGCTCAAGCAGGTAGTCAAGGATGCCGTTGGCGGGGTCGAGGTAGCCGTCCACGTTCATCTCGCACACGTTGTGGAAGAGGTAGAAGTCGAAGTGGCCCGCCCCCGTCCTGACGAGCTGCTCCTCGAAGATCTCTTCGACCTTGTCCATGTTGGCGAGGTCGTAGCCCGGGAACTTGTCCGCCAGGTAGTACGACCCGCGCGGGTGACGGGTCAGCGCGCGCCCGAGAACGGACTCGGAGCGTCCCTCGTGATAGCCCCATGCCGTGTCAAAGTAGTTGACGCCGTGCGCCAGGGCATAGTCCACCATCTCGTTGACGGCGTCCTGGTCGGGCGTGGCGTCGCTGCCATCCACGCACGGGAGGCGCATCGCGCCAAAGCCCAGGCGAGAAAGGCTGAGTCCCTTGAAGTCACGATACAGCATGCGGGTCCCCTCTCCATAAGCGACGCCATGTTGCGTATTAGTATAGCCGACGAATTCGTGACGACGCTCGAGAAGTCCCCTCTGAGGGTTTGGGTTCCAAAACGCCGACGAGCCGGGAGGGCAAGGTGCAAAACTGCATGAATTATATAGATTATCGTACAGATTGAGAAAAACGCGGACCCAAACCCAGAATCGGGTTTGGGTCCACACGTCGATGCAAGATACGGTCACACGCAACAAAAGACCAGGTGGCGTGGCTCTCTGAGATCCGTTCCTCTCATCCAGAGAACCCAAACCGCGCACCATCGACAGGCGCACGCGCGATGGACGTTCTTCTCGCCTATGCGTCCTTCATGATGATGTCGCGCACGATGCCGGAGACGCGGTCGCACGCGTCGAGGCACAGCTCCATGCGGTCAAAGATGCGCAGCCAGGTGACCGCGTACTTGCCGGAGGCGTCCTCCTCGTCGGAGAAGAGGCGGCGCAGCGCCTTCTGGTAGACGGTGTCGCCCTCGTCCTCGACGGTACCGATCTCGATGGCCTTCTCCAGGACCACGCGGTCCTTCTTGTAGTCGGGGAGGTGGTTGATCATCTGCTGCATCTCGTGGACGGCGTGGACCGTGAGCTCGGAGATCTGCTTGGCCTCGATGCGCAGGTCGCCGATGTTGAAGAGGTCGAGGCGCACCGCCACGCCGTACATGGAGTCCACGACGTCGTCCATCGCCAGCGCCAGGCTGGAGATGTCCTCGCGGTCGATCGGGGTGATGAAGGAGGTGTAGAGCTTGGCCATGATGGTCTTCACGCGCTCGTCACAGGTGGACTCGTAGACCTTCATCTGCGGGATGGAGCTCATGGACTCCGGGAACTCGCAGATGATCTTATGGTACTCGTCCGCCGCCTCGACGATGAGGGCCGCGAACTCCTTGAGCATGGTGTAGAACTCGTCTTCCTTCTTGATGCGAGGCATGTGGACTCCCTTTCCTACGAGCTGACGAGAAGAACGTGCGGTCGTGAATCGCTGCTGGCTAGAACACGAGCAGGAAGAGCTTGGCGAGGGCGAAGCCGATGACGCCGCAGCCCGGGAACGTGAAGACCCAGGTGAGGACCATCTCCTTGGCAACGCCCCAGTTGACGGACTTGGGGTCCTTGGCGGCGCCGGCGCCCATGATCGCGGCGGTCTTGGTGTGGGTGGTGGAGACGGGAAGGCCCGTGAGCGTGGCGATGAGCAGCGACGCCGTGGCCGAGACGGAGGCGGCGAAGCCCTGGTACTTGTCCAGGCGCACCATCTCCATGCCGACCTTCTTGATGATCTTCTTGCCGCCCACGGCGGTGCCGATCGCCATGACCGCGGCGCACAGCACCATGATCCACAGCGGGAAGCCGCCCATCTCTCCCACCGTCATGTTGAGCGAGAGGGCGATGGCGAGCATGGCGGTGGACATGAACTTCTGGCCGTCCTGCGCGCCGTGCATGAGGGCCACGCCGGCAGCGCCGAGCACCTGCATGCGGCCAAAGAAGTTGTTGGCGGTGCGACGGTCGGCGTTGCGACAGGCGATGGGGATGACCTTGGAGATCACCCAGCCCGCGATGAAGCCCAGCACCGTGGAGAGCACGAGGCCGTAGACGACCTTGATCCACTCGCCCATGTTCACGCCGCCCAGACCGCCGGAGACGGCGAGGGCGGCGCCGGTGAGGCCGGCGATGAGCGCGTGGCTCTCGGAGGTGGGAATGCCAAAGGCCCAGGCGCCAAGGCCCCAGGCCACGATGCCCACCGTCGCGGCCGCGAGCGCGATGAGCGCGGCATGCGTGTCGCCGCCAAAGTCCACCATGCCGGAGATCGTGTCAGCGACGGCGGTGGAGATGAACGACATCGCGACAAGGCCCACGAAGTTGCAGATGACGCTCATGAGAATCGCCGAGTCGACGTCGATGGAGCGCGTTCCGACGGGCTCGGCGATGGCGTTGGCGGCGTCCGTGGCACCGTTGACAAAGATGGTGCCCATGACGAGAACCATGACGATGATCAGAAAGGGATTGCTCGACAGGACGCCGAGGAACTGCTCAAAGCTAATCAAGGGCGAACTCGCTTCCTTCTCGGCCGCCGGGGGGGTCGGCCAATTGTCACAGCTTTGTAAACGCTCGATAAGGATAGCGTAAACAGGCCGTGCGCAAGGCCGAGAAGTGCCCACGGCGCGCGTTCCGAGGGCCAGCTTACAAAGCCCTTACATTGGTCGCGAGACGAGAAGAGCCGCCGGGCGGACGCCCGACGGCTCGAAGTTTTGGCTGGAGCCAGCTACCAGACTCGAACTGGTGACCCCCGCTTTACGAGAGCGGTGCTCTACCAACTGAGCTAAGCTGGCACATCAGCGGTAACTCACTATACGAGAAGAGCGTTCGCCGCGCAAGCCGTGTTTTTGGTCGTAGTGTCCTCAAATGTGCCGACTTGGCAGAGAAATCCCTGCCAAGTCGGCACATTTGCAGAAGAGCGGGGCGAGAAGGACGCGCTACAGCAGGTGCAGGACGCCGCGGACGAGGCGCTCGAAGTCCTCGGCGTAGTGGCTCGCCGCCTCCAGGACCGTCTCGTGGGTCACCGCCGGCGCGCCGGACTCGTTGGCCGCGAGCGTGAGGCCCAGGACGTGCATCCCCAGCGCCTTGGCCATGATGACCTCGTTCACGGTGGACATGCCCACGTAGGACACACCCAGCTTGCGCAGGGCGGAGACCTCCGCGGGGGTCTCGAAGCAGGGACCGAGGACGCCCGCGTAGACGCCCTCGTCAACGTGGATGTCCAGGTCGTCGGCAACACCGCGCGCAATCGAGCGAAGGTACGGGGAGTACGCCTCGTTCATGTCCACGAACGGGCTCTCCACGTCGCGCAGGCCGTCCCACTCGGCGAGCGGGTTGCGCCCGGTGAGGTTAATCTGGTCGGTGAGGATGCCCAGGCCCACGCCGGCGTTGCCCGGGACCGCGCCCGTCGCGCAGGCAAAGACGATGTCACGGCAGCCCAGGTGATGCGCATGGCGCACGAGCGCGGTCACCTCGGCGGCGGAGTAGCCCTGGTAGAGGTGGATGCGACCGGGGTAGACCACCACGGGAACGTCGTCGATCGTGCCGACCGTGGCCTCGAAGCTGTGCCCGGCCACGGGGCGCGCCGAGAGCGGGAACCCCTCGATGTCACGATAGTCGATGCGACGCACCGGGCGCACGAGGCTCCCCAGGTGCCCGAGGCCGCTTCCCAGCACGATGGCGACGGGATGCTCCACGCTCGGCTTGCACGCCCGCACGGTTTCCTCGGTGACCACGCAGATCCCCTCCCTCTCGAGCCGCTCGGCGAAGACGCCCTGGCCCGCGACGAGCCTTCCGGAATACGTCCCATCGTAGACGAGGCCGACGCCGCAGGAGGGGCTCTTTGCCTTGAGCACGGCCAACGAGACCGGTGGGCGGCGGACGACGTCCATGCAGCGCTCGGCCCCCAGGGAGAACTCGACGGTCACGTCGCGACCGTCGGCGAGAAGGACGCGCCCGCCCAGCTGCTCCGCGGGCGGTCGCGGCACGGGCAGGCCCGACGCTGTCTCGGGACAGACGCGCACGACGTCGACCTTCTCGGCCAGCTCGAGGACCTCGGAGACAGGCTTGGAGCCCCCGTCGTAGCGGACGGGGGCCCCGAGCAGGCAGGCGCTGATCGCGACGCGCATGGCCCTACTCCGCGAGCGAGCCGATTTGGATGGTCGCCTTGGAGAGCAGGGCGTCGGTGTAGGCGGAGAGCTCCTCGGAGACCTGGTTGTAGGCCTCCTCGTAGACGCTCGACGCGACGCTGTAGGCGGCGCTCGCGGCGGCGTAGGTCGCCGCGTCGTTTGAGATCTCGTACCCGGAGAGCGTGGCGTAGTAGGTGCCGTCCGTGCGGGCCCAGTCGTTGGCGTCGGCGTCCCACTCGTCGCCGAGCAGGCCGATCACGTACTGCGCGTACTCGGCGGTGGGCTCGTCCTCCGCGCCCTCGGCGGGCTCCGACGGGGCGGTGGGCTGCTCGGGGAGCTCGGTCGTGGCGACCTCGTCCTGGAGCTTGCGCATGGTCACGGCGTCAGCGACGACCGAGCGCGCGGCGTCCTCGTCGATGCCCCAGCTCGTTGCCAGCGTCGCGAGGTCGGTGCCGAGGTTAGTCGAGACGAACTCGTCCACCTCGTCGTCGGTGGCGGTGAGGCCGCGCGCGTCGGCGTCGGCGAGGATGATCTGGTTCTGGGCGTAGGTGAGGACGTCACTCGCGGAGGGGACGTCGTAGGTCCCGTCCTCGTTGGCGGTGAGCTCCGCGTCGCCGCTCGACTCCTCGAGGACCTCCCGGGCCGTCACGCTCACGGTCCTGCCGTCCACGGTGTAGGTGGCGACTGTGCTGTCCAGCTCGCCGGCGGAGAGCGTCGTGCGGCCGTTCAGGGAGATCGTCCCCGCCCCGCCGAGCAGGAAGTGCCCGGCGGCCACGCCTATGGCGAGCGCGACGACCGCGATGACGACCCAGGCCGCGGTCGGCAGCTCGCGCCTCGTGCCCACGGCGTCCCCCTCGATGCCCTTCTCGACGTCCCTCTCGTCCTGGCTCATGACTCCCCCATCGCGTCCGGTGCGGCTCGTGCCTCCCCGCCGATTCTATCGTCGGGAGGGCGCGATCCCGGCAACCTCACAAACCTACTCGAGAGCTTGAAGGATCTCGGCCGAGAAGGTCTTGATGTAGCCCGAGCCGCTCTCGGCGTCAAAGCGCACGCGCGCCGCGAGGGCGTCCTTGGTGGCGTCCGACGCCGCGCCGCGCGCGAGGCCGAGAAGGGCCGCCAGCATGTCGCGGTACTCGGCGTCGCCGTGGTAGCACTGGATCGCCTCGTCGAGCAGCGGCCAGACCTGGTCGGAGCGCTCCGGCGAGCTCGCCCCGAAGCGGCACAGGAAGACGAACGCCGACAGGCGGACCGTAGCCGATCCGTCGTCGAAGAGCGAGGCCTCCGCGCCGTCGTAGGCCTCCGCCACGGCATCGGCGCTCACGTCGACGATGGCCGAGAGGGCGTCGAGCACCTCCCAGCGCGTCTGCGCCTCGGGGCGGTAGAGGGCGTCGACGAGGGCGTCGACGTGCGCGAGCATGAGGTCGGGATGCGCCTTGGCCGCGATGGAGAGCTGGTGGGCCACCTCCTGGCGCCTGCGGCGGCTCGCGCCGGAGAGCTCCTCGATGAGGCCCGATACCTGCGTGTCGTCAACGTCTGCCATGTTGGTCGGTTCCTTTCTCGCTACTCGCAGAACCCGTCGACCACGGCGGTGCCGCTCTTGGGGTCCTGGTGAATCTCAATGAAGCCGAGCTTCGCCGCCTCGCGGAGAAGCGCCGTGAACGAACGATACCCGTAACTGGACTCGGAGAACTGCGGGCGCTTCCTCTTCATCGTGTCCTTGAGGCGCGAGGCAAGGATGAAGGAGTCGCTCTCGCGCTGGAGGGCGTCGATCGTCTCGAAGAGCAGCTGGTAGCAGTCCTGCTTGTCCTTGGGGACCTTGGACGAGAAGTCCGGGATGCCCGGGCCGCGCGTGATGTCCTCGTAGAAGATGAACTCGTCGCAGACCTCGGTGAGCAGCGAGCTGGTGGCGTCCTTCATGCCCACGCCGATGACCGTCTTGCCAAACTCCTTGAGCTTGGAGACGAGCGGCGAGAAGTCCGAGTCGCCGGAGAGGATGGCAAAGGTGTCGATGTGGTCCTTCGTGAGGCAGATCTCCATCGCGTCGACCGCGAGGCGGATGTCGGCGGAGTTCTTGCCCGTGTAGGCACGGTCCGGGATCTCGATGAGCTCGATCCCCAGCTCGTGCAGGGGCGTCACGGCCGTCTCGAAGCGCTGCCAGTCGCAGTAGGCGCGCTTGGCGGTGATGCGGCCCTTGTCGACCAGGCGCTCGAGGATGAGCTTGACGTCGGGCAGCGGCCCCGGCTCCTGGTGGCCGTTGCGCTTGCGCCGCCCCGTTCCCAGGGCGAGGTTCTCGAAGTCTATGAGCACCGCGATGGAGCTCTGCGGGTTGTCAGTCGTGTTCATGCATCTCCTCATGACGCGCGGGCGGTCCGCCGCGTCATTTCTTCTTCTTGTCGTTCTTGTCGTCGACGACGCTCATGAGCTCGGGCTCGGGCGTGCCGTCGCGGCGCGCGCGGCGCACGGCCTCGGCGCGCTCGCCGTCCTCGGAGCGGCGCAGCTGGTCCTTGTTGACGCGGAAGTAGCGGTCGTGCGCCTTCCAGGGGCCCACGGACTCGTTGAAGCCCAGCTTGAGCCCGGCGACCGTGCCGCCCACGAGCCCGATGACGAGCACCACGAGCACCGGGAACGGCGTGAGCATGACCACGGCGCACGCGACCGCCCCCACGAGCAGCGCGATGACGTTCGCGATCACGTACTCGCGCTTCGTCACGCAGCGGCCGACGAGGCGCTCGCCCACGCCCACGCCCGTGACGGTCCCGAAGAGGAGGAACATCAGGGCGAATATGGCGCCCGCAAAGCCGTCGGTCACTCTGCGCCCTCCCCGTCGTGGCAGTGGCACTCGTGGCCCTCGCCGTGATGGTGGCCGTGGCCGCCGCAGCACTCGTGCTCGCCGTCGCCGTGGTCGTGGCCGCAGCAGCACTCGTGGTCGTCGCCCTCGTCACCCTGCTCGAGCAGCGACCAGTCGAGGCCGGCGGCGGCGCAGGTGCCCTCCTCCTGGTAGAGCAGGGTGAGCGCCTGCGTGCCCATGCGCGAGCCACCGATCTGGCAGAGCATGTCGAAGAGGGTGAAGGCGGTCTCGGCGCCGGGGAGCGTGATGTCGAGGTCCTCGGAGCGCTGGAGCGCGAGCGCGATGTCCTTGCGCAGATGCTCGGCAAGGAACCCCGGCTTGTAGTCACCGGCGAGCGACTTGGGGGCGAGCGTCCTGGACGCGCCGGAGCCGCCGGTGCCGGACGCCATGACCTCGAGGACCTTCTCGGCGTCGATGCCCGACTGCTCGGCGAGGGCGAGGGCGTCCGCGTAGCCCACCATGCAGGAGGCGAGGCTCACCTGGTTGCAGAGCTTGGCCGTCTGGCCGCCGCCCGGCTGGTCGAAGAAGAAGCGCTTGGACGAGAAGCACTCGAGCAGCGGCATCACCGGAGCCACGTCCTTCTCGGCCGCGCCGATGATCAGCGTGAGGGTGCCGTCGATCGCGCCCTGCTCGCCGCCCGTGACCGGGCAGTCGAAGGCGTGCTTGTCCTCGACCTCGGCGGCGTCGTGGATGTCGCGGGCGAGCTGCGGGGAGCTCGTGGTGAGGTCGATGAGCCAGGCACCCCTCTTGGCGGCGCGGATGAGGCCGTCGGTGGCGAGGTAGACGTCCTCGACGTCGGTGGGATAGCCCACCATCGTGAAGACGACGTCGGCGTCTGCCGCGGCCTCGGCGGGGCTGTCCGCCCAGCGGGCGCCGCGCGCGACGAGGCCCTCGGCCTTCTCGCGCGTGCGGTTGTGGACGGTCAGCTTGTAGCCGGCGTCCATGAGGTGGCCGGCGATGCGCTCGCCCATGATGCCGGTGCCGATGAAGGCGACGTTGTTGATCTGCAAGGGACTTCCTTTCTGCATGCGCGGCGGGCGCGACGGGCGAGCCGGGGCCCGCCGTCGCACCCGCCGTTGGTGACTACTGGCCGCGGACCTTGCGGGCGAGGCGGTCGGTGAACGAGAGGCTCTCGCGGCGGTCCTTGCCCCAGAAGAGCAGGGCGACCATGCCCGGGCCCACGTGGGCGCCGATGACCGGGCCCACGGAGCTGTAGATGACGGGCACGTCCTCGCAGCCGGGCTCGCGCCTCACCTGGTCGGCGAGCCAGCGCGCGTCCTTCTCGGCGTCGGCCGAGACGATGGCCACGGGGAGCTTCTCGTCGCCGCCCTCGGCGCCGAGGTAGTTTGCCTTGAAGTCGGCGATGATGGCGCGCAGGGCCTTCTTGCGGCCGCGGCACATGCCCCTCAGCGTGAGGGCCCCGTTGGTGTCGTAGGAGAGCTCGGGCTTGATGTCGAGCTTGCCGCCCACCGTGGCCGCCGCCGGCGGGATGCGCCCGCCGCGCGCGAGGGCGTCGAAGGACTCCAGCGTGAAGTAGCCGTGGATGTAGTAGCGCGCCTCCTCGGCCCAGGCGGCGAGCTCCGCGGCGGTGAGGCCGTTGGCCGCCTGCCGGACCGCCTCGATGGCGAGGAGCTCGGCCGCGGCGGACGGGCAGACGTTGTCGATGACGTGAATCTCGAAGTCGGGGTGGCTCTCGCGCACCATGTCGGCCGCCGTGCGGGCGGCGTCCACGCTCGAGGAGAGGCCGCGCGTGAAGGCCAGGTAGACCGTCGGCGTCCCCTCCTCCGCGGCGCGCTCGAAGACCTCGAGGTAGCGGCCGGGGGTCACCGCCGAGGTGGTGGCGACCTCGCCGGCGCGCATGCGGTCGTAGAACTCCTTCGCCGTCATGGTCTGCCACAGGTCGTCGGCGTACTCCTGGCCGCTCATGACGTACGTGAAGCTCACGATCTCCACGCCCAGGGCCTCGGCGACCTCGGGCGCAAAGTCCGCGCAGGAGTCGACGATGATCCTGACGTTGGACTTTCTGTGATAGGCGCGGCCCAGGCGCGCAGCCTCCTGCGACGCCTGGGCGTTGTCGGCGCCCGCCTCGAGCGCGGCGCCGGTGCTCATGCTGTTCTCGGTATCCTGGCTACTGCTCATTCTCTTCCTCGATCTTGGGCTTGATGATGCCGTACCCGCCGTTCTTGCGGTGGTAGATGACGTTGACCAGACCCGTGGTGGCGTTGGTGAAGACGTAGAAGTCGTGGCCGATGAGGTCGGTCTGGACGAGCGCCTCCTCCTCGGTCATGGGCACGAGGTCGATGTACTTCTCGCGGACGAGCTGGTCGTCCTCGGTCTCGTCGGGGCCGGGCTCGATGAGGGCGGCGAGGTCCTCCTGGGTGACCGTGCCCGCCTTGGCCTGCTGCATGCGCTGACGGCGGTCGATCACGCGCGTCTTGTACTTGCGGAGCTGCCGGGTGACCTTCTCGGCCGCCTCGTCGATCGCGGCGAACATGTCGTCGGAGCTGGCCACCACACGCACGACGTTGTCGCGGACGAAGACGGTGACCTCGCAGGCCTTGCGCTCGGGGTTGGAGGGGTTCTTGTCGACGCGGAGAACCACGTCGCAGGTCATGGGCTTGATGTCAAACACCTTGAGGGCGTTGCCCACCTTCTCCTCCACATGCTCGCGCAGCGAGTCGGAGACGCCGACCTTGCGGCCCGAGATCTTGATGTCCACCATGCGAACCTCCTTACGGTTGGGACGCGCCGGGGAATCGAGGTGCCCTCCCCGGCCCTAGGACACTCATACCCACTCGGGCGCCGACCGCGTCACGCGACGGCCCCGAGCGGGCAGACCTACTCGGCGGGCGTCTCCGCACCGGTTGCCTCCACGGCGTCGGCGTCCTCGGGCGCCGGCTCGTCCACGTGCTCGACGAGCCCGGTGATCACGCTCTCCGTCGTGAGGGAGGGCAGGTCGCCCACCCAGCGGGCGCGGGCGATGTCGGCGACGCCGTTGGTCTGCACGGCCTCGAGGGCCGTCTGCACGGCGGACTGGAGCTCGGGGACGCTCACGGCGACGCCCACCATCGTGGGGACCTCGAAGACGCCGGCGAACGAGATGTCGGTGTAGGCGGCGGCGAGGTAGGCCCCCGCGTAGGCGTCGCAGGCCACGTACTGGACGGAGCCCTCCTCGAGGGCCTCGAACGCCTCGTTGAGGTTGGTCACGGGCGTGCGCGTGACGCCGAGGTCGAACTCGTCGATCGCGACGGCGGAGACCGACCCCTCCTGGACGCCGAGCGTCGCGCCCGAGAGCGCGGAGGCGTCGATCGGCGCGGTCACGTCGTCACGGGTGAAGAGGCCCGTCGCCGTCTGGGCGTAGCCGCCCACCACGGCGGCCGAGCCGGCCTCGTCGGGCTCGACGCCCATCACGACGTCACAGGTGTCGGCGAGGGCGCCCTCGACGTCGTCGACCGAGACGAAGGCGACCGACGAGAGGCCCAGCTCGTCGGCGAGCGCGTAGGCCATGCCGACGTCGATGCCGGACTGCGAGCCGTCGGCGGCGGTGATGGCGAGCGGCGCGGTCTGCGTGGCGGGGATGCCCACCGTGAGCGTGCCGGCCTGCTTGAGCGCCGAGTCCGCCACCACGGGGGCGAGCTCCGCGCGACGCGCCTCGCGGGCCTCCGCCACGGAGGCGGTCCCGACGAAGTCGTCCAGGTTGACAGGGCCGATCGAGCAGCCCGCGAGACCGCCCGCCACCAGGAGGGCGCCCGCGAGCGAAAGGATGCGCTGACGCGTCATGTCCGACCTCTTCTCTCGTCGTACGTCGTCGTCTCACCCAGCTGACCTGGTCTTTGACCCCACACTCGCGCACCGGGGGCTTCGCTTCCGGCACCGCGGCGCCGCCACTTGAGCCCCTCTCGCCCGCGAGGCCGGATGCCTCATGCGTATGACGGGCGGTGCGGCTTACCTCTAGGACGAGCCATGCTCGCACGGACGCGCGCGCCCGTGCTTACGTGGATCCCTTTGCCCTCGTCTGGCATGGACTGGGGCGACCTGCGCCGCCCGCAACCACAGACCTGGGTTGAGACGGCTTTCAGTATACCTGCCGCGTGGTCGTTTTTCTCGGCACGACAAGCCGCGAAACGAACTGCTCACCAGACGCGTGCGAGCACGCAGGCGGTGACGGGGGCGGCGCCGCGGGCCAAAAGGGCGCGCGTGCCCTCCGCGAGCGAGGCGCCCGTGGTGGCGACGTCGTCCACGAGCAGGAGCCGAGCGCCGCCGAGGTCGTCGAGGGCCCGCATGGTGCCGGAGAGGTTCCTCTCGCGGTCGGCACGACCGAGATCCCTCTGGTCGCGGGCGGTAGGCCGGACGAGGACGTCCGCGAGCGGGACGCCGAGCTCGAGGGAGAGCTCGCGGGCGACGAGCTCCATGTGGTCGAAGCCGCGCCGGGCGTAGGCGGCCGCCGTGGCGGGCACGAAGCAGATGGCGTCGAGGTCGGCGGGCGAGAAGCGCGGGGCGCCGTCGCGGGCGGGCCAGGCGGAGGCCTCCTCGAGGGCGCACGCCATCGCCTGCGCGAGCACCGGCGCCAGGCGCAGCTCGTGGGCGTCCTTGAGGCAGGTCGCCATGCGGGCGGGCGTGCCGCGGAAGTCGAGCGCCGCCACCGTGGCGCGCGGGAGCCAGGTGCCGTCGCACTCCGTGCAGGTGAGAAAGCCGTACGGCGCTCCGCAGCTCGGACAGGCCAGGCGCTGCTCCACCCAGGGGAGCGCCGAGCGGCACTCGTCGCAGAGGAGCTCGCCGGGCTGCTCGCAGCCCACGCAGCGCGTGGGCCAGAGGCCCTCGGCAAAGGCATCCGCCGCACGGCGCGCGATCCCCGCGATCCGCATGCGCACCCCCCCCCGATCCCCGGCCGCCGCACGATGCGACTATCGTTGTAGCACCGCTCCCCCGGCCGGCGCCGTCTAGAAAAACGCAGGGTTGTCCTGGGGGCTTCTAGGAATCGCGGTCCTTGTCGCATGGCCTTCTAGGAAATCGCGCCCTTGTGCGGTGACGCCCGACAGGAGGCCGTTTTCTCGACAGCAAATCTAGAAATCCGGGACCTTGTACGGCCGAGAAGTACAAGGGCGCCGATTACTAGAAGGCGGTATGACAAGAGCCGCGATTTCTAGACGGGGCGCCGACAAGGGCGCGAATTCCCGGACGGGGCGCACAACGGGATCGGAATTGGCGCACAATGTGGGCACAGGACGAGGGAGGTTCGATGAGCGAGGTCGCGGCCAGAGCGCTGCCCGCGCGCGTCGCGCTCGTGAGTGCAGGCGGGGGCGACGCCGCGTCAACGCTGCTCGCGGACGCGACCGAGGCGCTGCCCGTCTACGCGCGGCTCTCGGGCGTGGCCGCGCCGGAGCTCGTGCGCGCGGTCGCGGGCGCAGACGTCGCCCGCTGCGACACGGTCCTTCTCGCCCTCGCGCTGGGCTCCGCCGCGCCGCGCGTCGAGGAGCTGCCCCTCAGCTACGCACCCGCCGGGGCGCGCGTCTATGCGCTGCTCTGCGTGAATGATGACCCGGGGATCGCGACGCACGCCCTCGCCGCGCTCGAGGAGCGCAGCGAGGAGCGCGGGCTCGTCTGGTGCGGCGGCCTCGTGGTGGGCGACGCCGGCCTCCTGCCGGACATGGCCCGCCGTCCGCGCATGGGATGGGCCCGGCGGCGCGTGTCGGAGGCGCTCGACCGGCTGGTCCTCGCCCTCCTCGCCGGCGAGGACGCGGGTGAGCAGTACGTGCGGCCGTCGCGCTACGCGCGCCTCACGTGTCGCGCGCGCTAGGCGAGCACGGCGCGCAGGGCAAAGCCGATCAGCACGAGGACCACGAGCGCCGCGCCGAAGTTGCGCAGCGCGATCGGGTTGACCACGTCCCGGGCCTCGTTTGCGTTGAGGTTCTCGCACCAGGTCTTCTCGGCACACGCGGGGCAGACGAAGCGCTTGGCCACGTAGTGGTAATGCGGCTCGTTCACCAGCGCCACGCCCTTGACGCGCGTCCTGGTGGTCGAGCGAGAGCGCCGCATCCCAGAGCGCGCGAACTCGCGCGGGGAGAGCTCGAACTCATGCCCGCATGACTCGCACCGCATGCGATAGCGCAGCCCCGAGGCCTCGACCTGCGCCAGCGTGCGACGCCATGCGGCCACGAACAGCGCCACCATGACGATGACGCACGCCAGGACGGCGAGAAGGACGACGGCAAGCCAGGCGTACATCGCGGTTCCCATCCCCTACAGCCCGAAGAACGAGCAGGCGTTCTTCCACAGCGCGTCGTAGGTGGACTGGCGGCCGCTGCGACCGGCGGCCTCGCGGACGTCGGCGATGCGGGCGGCCGTGAAGGCCACCATGGCGGGCTCGCACTCCTCGCCGCGCAGGGGCACCGGCGCCATGTAGGGGCTGTCGGTCTCGGTGAGCAGGTAGCGCTCGGGGCAGTAGGTGGCCGCCTCGCGGATGTCGTCGGAGCGGGTGAAGGTGATGGCGCCGCCAAAGGCAACGTGGCAGCCCAGGCGCGTGAAGTCCTCCATCACCTTGAGGTCCGAGGTGAAGCAGTGCAGGTCGCAGCCCGACCCGGGCACGCCCTCCTCGCGCAGGACGCGGGCGGCGAGACGGTGCGCGTTGGCGCGCACGTCGACGGCGGCGTCGCGGATGTGAAGCTCGACGGGCAGCTCGAGCTCGTGGGCCACGCGCAGCTGGCGGCGGAAGGCGGCCTCCTGCACGTCGGGGGCGACCTTGTTGTAGGGGCCGTAGTCGAGGCCGAACTCGCCCACGCCCACGGCGCGGGGGCTGGCCAGCAGCTCACGCAGGCGCTCGATCGCGGCGTCGTCCACCTCGGCCGAGCCGTAGGGGTGCACGCCGGCGACGATGCGCACGTTGTCCAGGAGCTCGGGAGCGTCGTAGCCCTCGAAGACGGGCGGCGTGAGGCCCATCTCGCGCGCCTCGACGAGGCACACGCGGGCGAGGTCGATCTGGCCCTCGAGCCAGGAGTTGAACGCACCCACGCTCTCCCACTTGCGGGGGATGTCGCTCACGGGGTCCACCGGCACGACGAGCAGGCGAACGCCGGCGAGCGCCGCGCGCACGAGCGCCATCGCGGGGTCGTGGGCGCGGAAGCTCGTGAGGTGGCCGTGCGTGTCGGCGAGCGGCGCGAGCGGGCGCGGCAAGTCGCAGACCGCACCCTTGCGGTCGTGGAAGAGCTCGCCGTCGGTGAGCATGAGGTCATCGAGCGCGATCTGTTCTTCGGACATTTCCTCTCCTCACTGGGAAGCTGGCTGCGAGAGCGCCTCGGCGAGGCGCACGAAGTCCGCCGGCGCGAGGGTCTCGGCGCGGCAGGTTGGCTGGATGCCCGTCTCGGCGAAGGCGGCGTCCAGGACGTCGCGCGAGAAGCCGGAGGCGGACATGGAGTTGCGGATGGTCTTGCGACGCTGCGCGAACGCGGCGTCGATCACGGCGGACACCTCCGCCACGCGCGCGGCGTCCACGAGCGGCTCGCGGTCGATCCGCACAACGGCGGAGTCCACGTGCGGCGGCGGCATGAAGTTGCCCGGGCCCACCTCGAAGCGCCCGGTCACGCGGGCGAGAAGGGCGAGCTTGGCCGTGTAGGCGCCGTAGGTGCGGTTGCCGGGGTCCGCGCAGATGCGGTCGGCCACCTCGGCCTGCACCATGACGACGAGGCGGCGCAGGCTCGGAACCTCCTGCAGGTAGCGCAGGATCACCGTGGCGGCCACGTTGTAGGGCAGGTTGGCAACGAGCACGTCGGGCTCGCCGCCCGCGGCCTCGGCGATCTGGTCCGGCGTCACGCGCAGCGCGTCGCCCATGAGGTAGGCGAAGTTGGGGTGCGCCGCGGCGTGCGCGGAGAGCACCGGCTCGAGCTCGCGGTCCATCTCGACGGAGACCACGCGGCCGGCCTCGGCGAGCAGCGCCAGCGTGAGCGTGCCGATGCCGGGGCCCACCTCGAGCACGCGGTCCTTCTCGCCAAGCTCCGCCAGGTCCATGATCTTCTCGATCACGTGGTCGTTCACCAGGAAGTTCTGGCCCAGGCTGTGCTTGGTCGCAAGGCCGTACGCCTCGAGCAGGGCGCGGGTGGCGCCGGGGTTTGCGAGAGGGGAACCCGTCACGCTCGCCTACTTCTTGGTATCCAGGCGCGGGAAGAGCGCGTCGCCCTTGGTCACGGCAACGCCGCCGGCGAGGCCGCCCCAGGCGCAGGCCGCGCGCAGGTCGTCAGTGGCCACCTCGCCCTCGAGCGACATGCGGCGCAGGACCTCGGCCGAGGTCTCGGGCATGAACGGCGCGAGCAGGTGCGCGGAGATGCGGATGGACTCGAGCAGGCTCACGATGATGTCCGCGAGCTCGCCGGCGCGCTCCGGGTCCTTGGCCACGGCCCAGGGCGCGGAGTCCTCGATGAAGTGGTTGGCGGCGTGGACGAGCTCCATGACCGCGTCCTTGGCGCCGGCGTAGTCGAAGACCTCCATGCGGCTCGCGTAGCGGTCGTAGATGCCCTCGGCGACGCCCTTGAGCACGCCGTCCTTCTCGGCCCAGCCGTCCGCGAGCTCGGGCGTCCTGCCGTCGAAGTACTTGGCGCTCATGTTGAGGGCGCGGCTCACGAGGTTGCCCCAGCTGTTGGCGAGGTCGGCGTTGTAGACCTGCTCCATGCGCTCGAAGGAGATGGCCGAGTCGTCGCCGTGGACGACGTCGGTCATGAAGTAGTAGCGGTAGCCCTCGACGCCCAGGAGCTCGATGACGTCGCGCGGGGCGATCGCGTTGCCGCGGGACTTGGACATCTTCTCGGCCTGGCCGGTCTCGGGGTTGCGCACCGTGAGGAAGCCGTGCACGAAGACGTGCTCGGGCAGGGCCTCGTCGATGGCCATGAGCATGGCGGGCCAGAGGATGCAGTGGAAGCGGATGATGTCCTTGCCGATGAGGTGGCACTGGGCGGGCCAGCGGCGCGCGAGCTCGGCGCGCGACTCCGGGTCGTCCAGGCTGTAGCCCACGGCGGTCATGTAGTTGAGCAGCGCGTCAAACCACACGTAGGTGACGTGCTTGTCGTCAAAGGGCACCTTGATGCCCCAGTCGAAGGTCGTGCGGGAGACCGAGGTGTCCGTGAGGCCGCCCTCCACGAAGGAGCGGACCTCGTTCATGCGGAAGTCGGGCTGGACGAAGTCGGGGTGCTCGTCGTAGAGCGCCAGGAGGCGGTCCTGGAAGGCGGAGAGCTTGAAGAAGTAGGACTCCTCCTGGACGCGCTCCAGCGGCCGTCCGCAGTCCGGGCAGAGGTGCTGGCCCCTGGTGCCGCGCTCCTCGTCGGCCTTCTCGACCTGGGTCTCGGTGAAGTAGGTCTCCTCGGGCACGCAGTACCAGCCGTCGTAGGAGCCCTTGTAGAGGTAGCCGGACTCCAGCATGCGGTCCCAGAGGTACTGGACCGCGTGGTGCTGGCGCGGCTCGGTGGTGCGGATGAAGTCGTCGTTGGAGACCTCGAGCTCGCTCCAGAGATCCTGGAAGAGCGGGGCCTGGGAGTCGCACCACTCCTGCGGGGTCATGCCGTGCTCGGCGGCGGCCTCGGCGACCTTCTCGCCGTGCTCGTCCATGCCGGTCAGGAACTTGACGTCGTAGCCTGCCGCGCGACGGAAGCGCGCCTGGACGTCGGCGAGCAGCGTGCAGTAGGCGGTGCCCAGGTGCGGGGCGGCGTTGACGTAGTAGATGGGGGTGGTGACAAAGTAGGACGGCTTCTCTGCCATTGCGCGACTCCTCATGACGGATCTTGGCATGCGGGGTCGATTGTACTATTCCGCGCGGCGGCGCGGGCGAGAGGGACGCGCCGACCTAGCTCGCGGCGGCGACCACCTTGTCGTAGACCTCGGCGCGGGGCAGCGAGAAGGACTTTGCGAGGCGCCTGGCAAGCGCGCTCTTGGGCTCGCCGGCCGCGAGGCCCGCGGCGATCTCCTCCTCGAGCGTGCGCTCGGGGCCGGCGACCTCCGCGCGGCGCGCCGCGAGCTCCTCGGCGGACGGAGCGGCGATCACGATCACGCACTCGCCCCGCACCTCCTCGCGGGCCGCGATGCCCGCCGCGAGCTCGGGGGCGAGGCCGCGCACGACCTCCTCGTGGAGCTTCGTGAGCTCGCGCACGAGCGCGACGCGGCGCTCGGGGAACACCTCCGCCACGTTGGCGAGGGTCTCGGCCACGCGGCGCGGGCTCTCGTATATCACCAGGGTGCTGGGAACCGCGGCGAGCTCCGCGAGGCGCGCGAGCTGGGCGCCGCGCCGGCGCGGCAGGAACCCCTCGAAGAAGAAGTGCTCGCTCGCCAGGCCCGATGCCACGAGCGCGCAGGTCACCGCGCTCGGCCCCGGGACCACCTCGACGCGCTCGCCGGCGTCGAGCGCGGCGTCGACGAGCCGCTGGCCCGGGTCACTCACACCCGGCATGCCCGCGTCGGAGACGAACGCCACCCGCTCCCCCGCCGCGAGGCGGCCGAGCACCCGCTCGGTCTTCTCGGCCATGACGTTCTCGTCGCAGCGCTCCAGGCGGACGTGCAGGCCAAAGGCGCTCATGAGGCGACCCGTCACGCGGGTGTCCTCGCAGAGCACCACGTCGGCCTCGCCGAGCACCCGCCGCACGCGCGGCGAGGCGTCCTCGAGGTTTCCTATGGGCGTGCCAACGACGCTGAGAAGACCCGCCATCAGACGATCATCCCGCGCTCGAAGGTGGCGAGCGCGACGCGCGCGTCCCAGGCGGCGAGCATGCCCGAGGTCTTCCAGGTGTTGAAGAACCACGCCGGGCACTTCTCGTAGGCGCGGAGCTGCTCGGAGGTGTAGACGCGCTCGAGGGCGATGCGGCCCTCCGGCGTCATCTGGGAGTCGGCCACGGGCAGCGACGACGACCACTTGCCCACCATGACCGGCATGTCGGCGCGGCGGGCGTCACGCAGACGCCGCTCGAGCGCCTCGACCAGGCGACGAACGCCCGCGGGCCCGGAGACGTCCACGCGCTCGATCGGGCGGTCGAGCTGGCAGTCGAGCCAGACGTTGCGGTAGTGGCGCTGCGCCATGAAGCGGCCCCAGCCGCTCGTGACCCCGCCGTCGGGCATGATGACCACGACGTCCTCGCCGGCGGCGCTGCGGACGAGCTCGTAGGCCTCGCGGTAGTAGTTGCGCAAGCGGTGGACGGGCACGCCGTCGGTGAGCGTGAGGCCGCGGCGCACCTGGACGACGGGGGCGTCGGCGAGCTCCATACCAAAGAACCCGGCTCGGTGCGCGTAGCGCTTGGCCAGCGCGTAGACCACCTCGAGCACCTCGTCGCGGCTGACGTGGCAGTCCGCGTTGTCGGGGGACGTCCCGCTGTCGCCGTGGGGCGCGCCGGGGCTTATCGCCAGGGCGAAGACCACGTGGAGGCCGATCTCCTCGGCCCACTCGAGGGCCTCGTCCACGAGCTCGATGCAGCCCTGGTAGGGACCGGGCTCGGGGCCCTCCTCCCCGTAGACGTACCACGGGACGGGCAGGCGCACGGCGTTGAAGCCGCGCGCGGCGATGCGGGCGAGGTCGTCGCGGGTGACGAAGGTGGCACGGTGGTTGCGGACGTAGTCGGCGTAGCGACGCCGGCCGAGTGCCCGTACGAGCTGTTCCTCGTCGAGGGCGCCGGCCTCCGCGAAGAGCTCGGGGGTGACCCAGGACTCGAGCGTCAGCCAGCCCGTCAGGTTGACACCGTGCAGGGTGTTGCTTGCCATGACGCACCTCCGCTTCCCCGTCATCTAAGGCAAGTATAGCCACGGGGGCGGACGTTATTCTCGGCTTTGAGCGTTTTGGGCCAGCGGTGCGGGCGAGAGGGACGGCGGCGCGCTACCCCGCCACGTAGGTCGCGCAGTTGAGCGGGGTCTCGTAGACGTCCACCTGCGCGCAGGGCAGGTCTCGGGCGCGCAGCTCGTCGCAGATGTGGCGCGCGAGGTTCTCGGCCGTGGTCCGGAAGGGCAGGACCGTGAGCGAGAAGCCCTCCGCCTCGAGCGCCGCCACGGTGGCCGGGGCGAGCGTCCCCTCCTCGACGAGGAAGGTGTGGTCCAGGCCGTCGCAGACCTCGCGGACCGCGCGCTTGAACGCCCCGAAGTCCATGACCATGTCGCGCTCCGTGCCGGCCTCCCCCAGCGCGTCGGTGCGCAGGTAGGCAACCACACGCCAGCGGTGGCCGTGGAGGTTCTCGCACTTGCCGTGGTAGTCGGCCAGGAAGTGGGCGGAGTCGAAGTGCCACTCGGTCTTGAGTCCGTACATGGGAACCTCCCGCTACTCGCCCGCGGGCGCCCCGCCCTCGGCGCTGCCGCCGCGGCCGCGGCCGCCGCGACGACGCCTGCGGCGCGGCTTGGCGGCACCGTCGGCGCCCTGCTGGGACGACGGCTGGTCGCCGCCGCCCGCCTGCTGCGCGCGCCTCTTGCGCGAGGGCTGCATGCCACCGCCCTTGGGCTGCGCGACCTGGCCGCCCTTGTCGCCGGGGCGGCGCGTGCGCTTGGCTCCCTGCTGCTCGCCCTGCGGCGCGGCATCGCCCTCCGCCGCCTGGTGGTGACGGCGGCGGCGCGTGGCACCCTGGCTCGGCGCGGCCTGCTCGGCCGGCGCGGGGACGCCCCCGTCACCCGGGCGGCGCTTGCGGCGACGGCGCGTGGCGCCGGGGGCCTCGTCGCCGGACGGCGCGGAACCGACCGCGGCGCGACCGTCCCTCTCGCCCGCCGGCGAGCCGCCCGACGCGCGACGACGCTTGCGCTTGGGCTTGACGAAGATGTCGGAGGCGTCCACCTCGGGCTCCGCGAGCACGCCGTTCTTGCGGTCGAGCTCGGCGAGGGCCATCTGGACGTCCGGGGACTCGAGGCGGTCGAGGACCTCGCGCGTCACGGTGTCCGGGCGGCACGGGCAGCCCAGCTCCTCGCTCTTCTTGTGCGCGGCCTCGGAGGCAGTCATGTCGGCGAGGGCCACGCGGATCTGCTTGCCGCTCTCCAGGCGCAGGCACAGCTGCTCCTTGGGCGTGTCGTACTCGATGATCTTGGCCTTGCCGAGCGGGGTGTCGATCACGGCGTTGCGCTTGGGCGCGCGGCTCTTGAAGTCGCGGTAGGCCTCGAACTCGTAGCGCAGGCAGCACATGAGGCGGCC
The DNA here is from genome assembly GCF_002159735.1 of Olsenella sp. An270. Classification (GTDB taxonomy): domain Bacteria; phylum Actinomycetota; class Coriobacteriia; order Coriobacteriales; family Atopobiaceae; genus Thermophilibacter. The sequence continues at coordinate 148,123 of NZ_NFJF01000003.1, read as the reverse complement.
GCACGCGCCGGAGATCTTGGTGGAGTTGAGCGGGAGGTCCTGCTCCTTGGCCATGCGGATGGACACCGGGTCGAAGCCCGTGGAGAAGCGGCGGCAGCAGAGCTCCTGGCCGCAGTGGCCGTAGCCGCCCACGATGGCGGCCTCCTCGCGCACGCCGATCTGGCGCATGTCGATGCGCACGTGGAACTCGCGCGAGAGGTCGCGCACGAGCTGGCGGAAGTCCACGCGCTCCTCGGCGGCGAAGTAGCAGACGGCCTTCTCGCCGTCGAAGAGGTACTCCACGCCCACGGGCTTCATGTCCAGGCCGGACTCGCTCACGTGGCGACGGAAGGCCGGCATGGACTCGTCGCCGCGGCGCGCGAGCTCCTCGGCGCGCTCGAGGTCCTCGTCGGTGGCGATGCGCACGACCTCGCGCAGCTGGGCATGACCGATCGTGGCGGAGAGCTCCTCGGGCGTGACCTCGCGCGCGTCCGCCGTGGCGAGGCCTATCTCGAGGCCGCGCTCGGTGGTGCAGATGACGTGGTCGCCCTCCTGGGCGCCGGTGAGCGCCGGGTCGAACCACAGGTCGCGCGCGGCGTAGGCAAACTTCACCGGGATGACGGATGCCATGTGAGTGCCTCCTTGACGGAAAGGAGCATGACCTCGAGGGTCAGCTGGGGTGAGACGTTGTGGGCGAGGTCGTCGGCCGCCCGCGCCACGGCGTCGAGCGCGCGCACGGCGGAGCGCGTGGTGGCACGCGCGGCGAGCCGGTCCACCACGGCGGCGGCGTCCTCGTTGACGATGGCCTCGCCCGCGCCCTCCGTGCGCACGAGCACGTCGCGCAGAAGGGACTCGGCCGCGGCCAGAGCCTCCATCATACCCGAACGCTCGCGCGCGGTGAGCTCGCGCTTGTTGGCGTCGGCCACCTGCTTGAGGGCGCCGGCCGTGAGGAAGTCGTGGCTCTCCTGCAGGGCCTCCTCCTGGGCCTGCTTGACGTCGGCGAGCGGGACGGCAACCGCCGCCACGATCCTCCGCGCGGCGAGAAGGACGTCCCAGGAGTCGTCGCGGGCGAGCTCGTCCAGGGTGTCCACCATGAGCCGACGCACCTCGCGGCGGCTCGCGGAGGAGAGGAAGTCCACGGCCCGGCCGGGAGAGCCCGCGACGGCGAGGGCGACCCGCGCCTCCTCGGGCGTCGCCGCGCACGAGCGCAGGACGGACGCGACGCCCGACGCCGTGGAGCCCGCTCGGAACGGGACCTGCTGGCAGCGCGAGACAATCGTGGGCAGCATGGCGTCCGCCACGCGCCCGCAGAGGATGAACATCGTGCTCGCCGGCGGCTCCTCGAGGGTCTTGAGCAGGGCGTTCGCCGCGCCTCCGCGCAGGAGCTCGGCGCGCTCCAGCACGTAGACCTTCGACGAGGAGCGTATGGGGGCGAGGCCGGCGTCCTCTATGAGCTCTCGGATCTGGGAGACGAGGTAGCCCGTGGCGCTGCCGGGGGTCAGCCAGCGCACGTCCGGGTGGGTGCGGTGCGCCACGCGACGGCACTCGTCGCAGGTGGCGTCGCCGCCGCTCGGACAGACGACGCACTTTGCGAGCGCCTCGGCGGCCTCGTGCTTTCCCGAGCCCGGGGGGCCCAGGAAGAGGTAGGCGTGGGAGAGCCTCCCCTCGGCGAGCGCCGTGGCGAGGAAGTCGCGAACGCGCGGCTGGTCGACGAGGGCGTCGAGCGCGGCGGGCACGCTCGTCCCGCTCATAGCAGGCCCTCGAGCGCGGCGAGCGCGCGGGCGGCGACCTCGTCCCTCTCGCCCGACGCGTCGATCACGCGCACGCGCGAGGGCTCCTCCGCCGCCAGGCGCAGGTAGGCGTCACGCACGCGCTCCTGGAACGCGAGGCCCTCGGCCTCCATGCGGTCAGCGCCGCCGGCGGTGGCGCGGGCGTAGGCGACGGCGGGCTCGAGGTCGAAGACGAGGGTGCGGTCGGGCACGACGCCGCAGCTGCCGAGCAGGTTGGCGCGGCGGACGAGCGCGTCGTCGAGGGCGCGGCCGCCGGCCTGGTAGGCGTAGGTGGAGTCGTAGTAGCGGTCGCACAGGACGACGGCGCCGCGCGCGAGCGCGGGCTCGATCACCTGACGCGTGAGCTGGGCGCGGCTCGCCTCGTAGAGCATGAGCTCGCACTCGGGGACCATCTCGTCGTTGGCGGGGTCCAGAAGCAGCGCGCGGACCTTCTCGGAGATGGGGGTGCCGCCCGGCTCGCGTAGGCGCACGACCTCGCGGCCGGAGGCCTCGAGCGCGTCGGCGATCAGCGACGCCTGCGTCGACTTTCCGCAGCCGTCGGCTCCCTCGAGTGTGATGAACACCCCGCGCATCCGCGCCTCCCCTCGGTCTCGTAACCCCTCAATGGTACCCTCTCGCGCGCGAACCCGCGAGAAAACCACGTCGGGGACGCTCGACGACGAACCCAAACCGTGCGGGGAGGGGACGGGGCCGCCGCTCACGCGAGCTTGTTCACGCGGCGGTCGTAGGTGAGCAGGCCGTTGGTCTCCTCCTCCACGTCGGAGAGTTGGGTGTACACGAATCCGGTAAGGCCCTCGGCCTCCAGCGCATCCGCCTGTTCGAGCAGGCCGTGCACCTCCGCGGCAAACTCCTCGCCCCCGGCGGCCTGGTCGTAGCCGTATGACGTCGCCAGGCTCACGTGTCCCGGGACCGCCCAGCTCACGCCGCCAAACTCGGAGATGATGAACGCCCGGGCCGAACGCGCCCGGTCGGGCCAGACCTCGAGCGGGCGGAAGTAGTTGTGCACGCTCCAGAGGTCGCCGCAGCCCTGGTCGTACCAGCCGCTCGTCGAGCTCACCGGGCGCGTGGGGTCGAGCGTGCGCACGAGCTCGGTCGCGACGCGGGCGTCGAACTGCCCCCAGCCCTCGTTGAAGAGCGTCCAGCCGATCACGCTCGGGTGCCCCGCGAGCAGGCGCACCATGCCCTCGCAGGTCGAGCGCCACTCCTCGCGGTATGCGGGATCGTCCGCGGCGAGGCGCCGCCACGCGCGCTCCCCGCGGTCGGACACCCGCGTCCAGCTCGCACGCAGGAGCGTGGGCTGGTAGCTCGTCTGCCACGCGCCGTACGCGCCGCCGCCGGAGGGCACGTCCTGCCACACGAGCATGCCCAGGCGGTCGCAGAGCGCGTAGAAACGCGGCTGCTCCACCTTGATGTGCTTGCGAAGCAAGTTGAAGCCCAGCTCGCGCATGGCGCGCACATCGTGCTCGAGCGCCTCCTCGGCAGGCGGCGTCATGAGGCCGTCGGGCCAGTAGCCCTGGTCGAGCACGCCGCGCACAAAGAGGGGCTCGCCGTTCAGGTGCACGCGGGGCGTGCCGGAGGCGTCCGCGCGCACCTCGACCGTCCGGAAGGCGCAGTAGCTGCGCACGTGGTCGCCGCCAAAGGAGACCTCGAGGTCGTACAGGTGCGGGTCGTCCGGGCTCCACGGGCGCACCTCGCCCACGGGCAGCGACAGCTCCACGTCCCGCTCGCCCCTGACGAAGGCTGCCGCGCGTGCGACCTCGACGCCCCCGTCCACGAGCCGGGCCACGAGCTCGCCGGCCCCCGTCGCGCGGGCGAGAAGGACCACGCGTCCCTCGTCTGCCCGGGCGTCAGCCCGCAGCTCCGCGACGTGCGCCTCCGGCACGACCTCCCACCAGACGTCGCGCCAGATCCCGCTCTGGGCGGTGTACCAGATGCCGCCGCGCGCGAGGCGCTGCTTGCCGCGCAGCTGCGTACCGGCATCGGACGGGTCGAAGACGCAGACGGCGAGCACGTTCTTCTCGCCCGGGTGCAGCGCGTCCGTGACGTCGGCCGAGAAGGGCAGGTAGGCGCCCGTGTGCTCGGCGACGCGCATTCCGTTCACGTAGACCGAGCACGCCCAGTCGACGGCATCGAGGTGCAGGACCAGGCGCTCCCCCGCCGCCAGCTCGACGCCCTCGAGCTCGCGGCGATACCACAGCAGCTCGTCCGGTCCGAGCCGGCGCCCCACGCCGGAGAGCGGCGCCTCGGGCGAGAAGGGCACGCGGATGGGGAGCCAGCCGCCCTCGGGGGGCTCGGCGTCGCGCCAGGCGGAGGCGGCGTCGGGCGCGGGGACGAACGCGCACTCCCAGGAACCGTTCAGCGACGCCCAGCGCTCGCGCGCGAACAGCGGACGAGGGTGCGAGACGGCCGCCACGTCCTTGTCGCCCGACGCGACCCTCTCGCCCCACGGCGTCCAGAGCTCGGCGAGCTCGACGTCGGCAGGCGGCTTGGGCTTGCTCGCAAGCACGCGTCTCAGGTCCAGCATCGCGCCTCCCAGGTGACCATCGTCCTTCTCCCCCATCGAGTGTACGAGTTACGTTATACAGCGACCAAAAAGGTTCGTCGACGGTAACTCTTATCTGCGAAAACGTCGCCTTCCGCAACCGCGGGAGGCGACGTGTGCAACGAAACTCGTACACTCGGCGAAAGAGGGCCCGGCACGGACGCGGGCGAGAAGGACCGCGGGCTAGGACCTCTTCCGACGCGTCCCGCCCGTGCGGCGGCCGCGGCGCGGGGCGCTGGCCTTCTTCTCGCGGCCGGGGCAGTCCATGTTGGGGCAGAGCTTCCACGGGCCGCGCGCCGTCGTGACCACGACCAGGGGCGCACCGCAGTCCGGGCAGGTCTCGCCCGTGGCCTCGAGCGCTCCGCGCGCGGGCAGCGGGTAGCTCGTGCCGCAGTCGTCGTAGTTGGTGCAGCGGATGAAGCGCTTGCCGCTCTTCTCGGACTTGTGCGCCACCAGGCGCCCCTCGCGGCCGGCCTCGGCGCACGCGGGGCACGCACCCACGTCCACGTCGGGCTCGCGGTTGGTGGGGCACGCCGGGTTCACGCAGACCTCGTACGCGCGGCTGCGGAACGGCTGAACCTTCACGCGGGGCGCGCCGCACTCCGGGCAGACGGCGGCGTCGCCCTCCAGCGCAGAGATCTTGCCCTGGGGGAGCGGGTAGGTGACGTCGCAGTCGGGCCAGCCCATGCAGCCCACGAAGCTGCCGCGCGTCTTGGCGGAGCTCTTGACCACGAGGTCCTTGCCGCACTTGGGGCAGGTGCCCACCTTGGCGTCGGCCGTGACGGCGTCGGCGATGGCGTCGGAGAGGTCGTCGGTGTGCTCCACGAGCACGTCCATGAGGCCGGCGAGAAGCGCGCGGGAGTGGCTCACGACCTGCTCCTGCGTCTGCGCGCCGTCAGCGACCTTGGTCATGTCGTCCTCGAGCTCGGCCGTCATGTCGGGGCTCGTGATGCGCGGCGCGTAGGTGGTGAGCGCGTCGATGATGGCCATGCCGAGCTGGCTCGGCTCCACCGGGTCGTTCTTGAAGTACTTGCGCTCGTAGAGCGTGTCGATGATGCTCGCGCGCGTGGACTTGGTGCCCAGTCCGCGCTTCTCCATCTCCTGGATCAGCTTGCCCTGGCTGTAGCGCGCGGGCGGCTCGGTCTGCTTGGCGAGAAGCTCCATGTTGTCCACGGAGACGACGTCACCCTCGGCGAGGGCGGGAAGCTGGTCGTCCTTCTTGAGGCCGTAGGGGTAGGCCGCGCGGAAGCCGGGGCTCGCGAGCACGCTGCCCGTCACCGTGAACGGCTCGCCGGCGACGTCGATCGTCACCTTGGTGCCCTCGATCGTGGCCGGGCCCATGAGCGTGGCCAGGAAGCGGCGGGCGATCAGGTTGTAGAGCTTCCACTCCGCCGGCTGGAGGCTGTCCGGGGACGCCGGTGCCGTGGGGTAGATCGGAGGGTGGTCGGTGGACTCCTCTTTGCCGCGGGTGGCGGTGAGCTTGTCCTGCTTGAGGAGCTCGTGGCAGACGGCGCCGTAGGCGGGCACCGTGGAGAGCATGCGGACGGACTCGCGCAGGTCGAGCGACTTGGGGTAGACCGTGTTGTCGACGCGCGGGTACGAGATGAGGCCGTCCATGTAGAGGCTCTCGGCCAGGCGCATCGTGCGCGCGGGGCTGATGCCCTCGGCGGCCGCGGCGGCCTGGAGCGACGTGGTGTTGAACGGCGCGGGCGGGCGCTGCGTGCGGCTCTTGCGCTCGACGGCGGTGACGCGGCCCTCGGTGGCGTCCGCCACGTGGCCGAAGGCCGTCTCGGCGGCCGCATGGTCCCAGAAGCGCGCCGTGGCGTGCGTGATGCGGAAGGGGCCCGCGGCGTCGCCGTCCTTCTCGGCCTGGCCATGGATGACCCAGTAGTCCTCGGGCACGAAGGCGAGGCGCTCGCGCTCGCGCTCCACGACGAGGGCGAGCGTGGGGGTCTGGACGCGGCCGGCGGAGCGCACCGTGCCCAGCCCGCTCCAGCGCGCGGCGGTGAGGTAGCGCGTGAGGACGGCGCCCCAGATGAGGTCGATGTACTGACGGGACTCGCCGGCGTCGGCGAGGTCCTGGTCGAGCTCGACGAGGTTCGCGAAGGCGTGGTCGATCTCGGCGCGCGTGAACGCGGAGTAGCGGGCGCGCGAGACGGGGACGTCGGGCGCGACCTCGCGGATCTGGCGCAGCGCGTCGGAGCCGATGAGCTCGCCCTCGCGGTCGAAGTCGGTGCCGATGATCACCGAGTCGGCCTTCTTGGCGAGGTTCTTGAGCGCGCGGATGATCTCCTTCTCGGCGGGGAGCTTCTCGATGGGCGCCCACACCAGGTACGGGAGGCTGGCGATCTTCCAGCCCTTGAGGTCCACGCCGTCGGCGAGGAAGGGCTTGCGGCGGGACTTGTAGGGCGGGCGGGCCAGGCCGTCGGGGACGTCGGCGGGGATGAGCTCGCCGTCGGCGGTGACGCCGCGCCAGCCCTCCTCCGCGTCGAAGGTCAGCTGGACCGGGAAGTCCACCTTGAGGATGTGACCGCGCAGGCCGATGGTCACGCAGTCCTCGCCGTCCCAGGTGAAGCGGTAGACCGGCGTGTTGTAGACCTTGTCGGCCTTGGGCTTGCCGGAGGTGGAGAGCAGCCGCGCGATCTGGCCGGCGGCGTCGTTCTTCTCGGTGACGATGAGCTTCACTGCGAGACCGTCCTAGAGCTTCTCGAGGTCGCGGTTCTCATAGTCCTCGCGGGACCACTTGAGGGCCTCCTTGCCGTCACGCGCGACGATGATGAAGCGCGACACGGCGAGCGCGGCCTCGTAGAGGAAGATGAGGATCGCGAACATGAGGACCATGGTGACGGGCGAGGCGTCGGGCGTCACCACGGCGGAGAGCACCATGAAGCTCACGTAGACGATGCGCCACTGCGAGCGGAACGTCTTGTACGGGACCAGGTGCAGGATCGACAGGTAGAAGATCACGAGCGGCAGCTGGAACGCGATGCCAAAGCCGATCTCCAGCAGCATGTAGATGTCCAGGTAGTCGCTGGCCTCGGGCATGAGGGCGCCGATCTCGAGCGACTGCTCGAGCAGCCAGCCAAAGGCGGCGGGCTGGATCACGAAGAAGCAGAAGATCATGCCCAGGAAGAACAGGAGGACCATCGCCGCCACGGTGGGCAGGACCCAACGACGCTCCTTGGGCTTGAGCGCCGGAAGGAAGAACGCGAGAACCTCCCAGATGATGATCGGGCAGCAGATGATGACCGAGAAGAACAGCGCGACCTTGAAGCGGATGGTGAAGCCGCCGAGCACCGTGGTGACGACGAGCTCGGCGCCGTTCATGGCCTCCTCGATCTGGCCGATCATGAGCTCGATCAGCGCGGGCGTGGCAAAGTAGACGACGAGCGCGCAGACGACGACGGCCACCACGATGATCGTGAGGCGACGGCGCAGCTCGCCGAGGTGATCCATGATGGGCATGCGTGCGGGACCGATCGGCATGGCTTAGGCCTCCTTCTCGTCGTCGGGAGCGCCGGGGACGACGGGGAGGGCCCCGTCCGCTCCGCGCTCGTCGCTGCGCTCCTCGCTCACTTCGTGAGTCGCGCTGGGGCTGTCCCCAGCGACCCCGCCGGTGCGGGGCTTCGAGGAAGGGGTCATCGCATACAGGTCGGCGGCGGTGGGCTTCTTGGGCTGGGGCTCGTCGGCGGCGTCGGGCGCCGGCTGCGCCGGGGCGTCCTCGGCGTCGGTGGCGTCGGAGTCGTCCGACTCGACCTCTGCCGCGGCCTCCTTCTCGGCGGCCTCGCGGGCGGCCTTCTCCTCGGCCAGGCGCTTCTTGCGCTCGGCGAAGGTCTCGGCGCGCTTGGCGCGGGGCGCCTCCTCGCCGTCGGCAGACTCGAGGTCGGCGTCCTCCTCGAGCTCGGCGGCGTGGTTGCGGTTAGGCCTCTTGGGCGTGTCGCTCAGGGCCTCGGCGGCGGGGTCCACGATGTTGGTCTGGACGACCTCGGTGAAGCCCTCCTGCGCGCTCTTGAACTGGCGAAGAGCGCGACCGAGCGTGCGGCCCATGCCCGGCAGCTTGTCCGGGCCAAAGATCAGAAACGCGAAGAGCACGATGAGTACGAGCTCTCCCTCTCCAATGCCAAACACGGAATCAATCCCCCGTTCGTCGTACGTTGCCTTGCGCGGCTCTAGGCCCCGCGGATGTTGAGGTCAGCCTGCACGCCGAGAAGACCCAGGACGCGCTCGACGTTGCGCTGCGGGCGTGCCACGACGAGCGTGGCGCCCGCCTCGGAGGCGCGGTGCGCCGCACCGACGAGGACGCCGATGCCCGTGGAGTCGATGTAGGGCACCCCGGCGAGGTCGATGACGAGCTCGCCGGCGACCCCCTCCGCGATCTGGGCATCGATCGCCGCCCGAAGCTCGTCGGCACAGGAGACGTCGACCTCCCCCGTGACGCTCAGGAGGCGGTTGTCGCCGTCCGCGCTGGCTGTGATCTCAAGACTCATGGTCTCTCCCTTCTCGCAGGCGGCCCTACTCGGCCGTCTCCGAGGAATCGTCCTCTTGGGTAGTCGCGCCCTCGTCGTCGGAGGACGCCTCGTCCTCGGCGCCCGTGAGCGCGTCGATGCGCGACTGCGCGTTCGTGCCCACGCCCTGCTCGTCGTCCGGGTCAAGCTCGACGGCCTTCTGGTAGGCGGCGCGCGCCTCGTCGGTCAGGCCCTGACCCTCGTAGAGCAGGCCGAGGTCATACCAGGCGGGCGCGTACTCTGGGTCGTCGGTGGTGACGGCCTCGAGGTCGGCCTTCGCCGTCTCGGCGTCGCCGAGGTAGTACTCGCACATCGCGCGCTCGACGCGGGCGTCGGAGGCGTTGTCGAGCGCGAGGTAGCGATCGTAGTAGCCGATCGCCCGCTGCACGAGCTCCGTGCCGTGGCTCGCCTCGTCGTCCGTGGCGGCGAGCATCATGACCGACGTGCCCCACGACGAGCAGGCCCGGGCGGTCGCGAGCAGCGTCTCGGCGTTCTCGGGATCCTCCTCGAGCTGGGACTCGAGGTCGGCCACGTAGTCGGCGTACTGCGAGTCAACGTAGTCGACGTTGTACTCGACGGTCTGGCTGCTCTGGAAGACGGACGCCAGCGCGCCGGCGAGCGTCGAGAGGGCAAAGACGGCGATGAACAGGACGATGACGACCTTCTGGAAGGTGGAGAGCTCGCCGGGCCTGCGCTCGCGCTTCTTGGTCTTGGCGTTCGACGACCGCGCCTGCGCGCCGTCCTTCTCGCCGTTCTGTGCCAGACGCCACTTCGCCATGTGAGTACGCTCTCCCTGCCAGGACGGGCGCCCGCTGCGCCCATGAAATACAAGAGTATGCCACGGCGCGGGGCCCGCGTCTGGGCGGGACCGCGCCGCGGCGATAATAACAGAAGTTCCCCAGAGGAAACCCGCGGCCCCGTCTAGGCCCGCTCGGACCGGGCGAGACGGGCGGAGACGAGCTTGACCGCCACGACGAAGACGTCGAGCGCCTGTCCGAGCTCGTCGAGGCTCGGGTAGGTGGGCGCGATGCGGATGTTGGTGTCCTCGGGGTCGCGGCCGTAGGGCCAGGGCGCGCCGGCCGGCGTCAGCGTGACGCCGAGCTCCTTGGCGAGTTCGACGATCGCCTTGGCCGAGCCGCGCGGGCCCTCGAAGGAGACGAAGTAACCGCCCTTGGGCTTGGTCCACGTGGCGCAGCCCACCTCGCCGAGGCCAGCAGAGAGCTTCTCCTCCACGAGGGCGAAGCGCGGTGCCACGAGCGCGGCGTGCCTCTTCATGTGCTCGGCGACGCCCGCGGCGTCCTTCAGGAACTTCACGTGCGCGAGCTGGGAGATCTTCTCCGGGGAGACGCGCATGGCCGAGAAGGCGCGGCGAAGCTCGGCCATGTCCGCCGGGCTCGCGGTGACCCACGCCATGCCGGAGCTGGGGAAGGTCACCTTGGCGGTGGAAGCGAACTCGTAGACGAGGTTCTTGTCGCCACCCTGCTCGGCGATGGCGTCGAAGATGTTGAGGAGCTCGTCGCCCTCGCCCTCGAAGGTGTGGACGGCGTAGGCGTTGTCCCAGAAGATGCGGAAGTCGGGCGCGGCGGGCCTGAGCGCGGCGAAGGCGCGCACCACGTCGTCGGAGTAGGTCACGCCGGTGGGGTTGGCGTACTTGGGCACGCACCAGATGCCCTTGACCGTGGCGTCCTTCTCGACGTACTCGCGGACGACGTCCATGTCGGGGCCGTCCTCGCGCATGGGGACGGGCACATTCTGGATGCCAAAGCTCTCCGTCACGGTGAAGTGGCGGTCGTAGCCGGGCGCGGGGCAGAGGAACTTGACGACGCCCTGCTGGCACCAGGGCTTCTCGCCGGCGATGCCGTGGACGAAGCCGTGCTCCACGCAGTCGTACATGATGTTGAGGCTCGAGGAGCCCATGACGGAGACGTTGGCCGCGTCCACGCCGAGGAGCTCCGCCGCGAGGGCGCGGGCCGAGGGCAGGCCGTCGGGAGCGCCGTAGTTGTCGGCGTCGACGCCCTGGTCGGAGAGGTCGGAGTCGCTGGTGAGCAGGTCGAGCATGGGCTTGGAGAGCGCGGTCTGCTCGGGGCTCGGCTTGCCGCGGGCCATGTCGAGCTTGAGGTTCAGGGCACGCAGGTCGTCCGCCTGGGCCTCGAGGTCGGCGATGGCGGCGTCGAGCTGGGCGTCGGTCATGTTCTGGTACGCGTTGGGCATGTGTCCTCCTTCGTCGGTCCCGTCTGAGTATAGAGGCAAACGGGGCGCGTGCTGCTACCATGTTCGTCACGAAAACGAACGCTTACAGGGAGGCCACATGGACATGCGCTCGGACGACTACGGCGAGCTGCAGCGGCTGGTTGACTCCGTCTTTCCCCCGGACGTCTCCTCGGCGGCAACGGCGGAGCGGCTCGACGTCGAGATGCGTGCCGAGATCTTGGACCTCGCGACCGACCTCATGGAGGTCGTGGGCGCGCTCCCGCCGCGCACCTACACCCGCCAGCGCCTCTGCGACCAGCTCAATTCGATTCTCACGGCCCGCGGCTGGGGCAACGTCTACGGGACGGTTGAGTAGCCCGCCCGAGGCCGGGGAGGGCAAGGTCCGGCGCTCAGACAGCTTGCCGCAAAGAGCGCGGCAAGAACTCGCGGCGAACCTTGCCCTCCCCGTCCCCCGAAGGCCTACTCTTTGCCGAAGCGGCCGCCCGTCGTGGGGTACCCGTAGATCGAGCCGTCCTTGATGTCCATCTCGTCCTCCCACGGCAGCTTGTAGCGGCCGGCGGCGAGGTCCTTGATGTAGGTGAGGCCGGCGTCCGGCTCGCCGCCCGGGACGGCGACGTAGCCGCGGTGGCCGAGGTTGTAGATGTTGTTCTCCAGGCCCCAGGAGAGGCGCGCGTTGTCCGCGAGCTGCGGGTAGATCTCGGCCGTGACGATCTCCCACGGGTTTCTCTGCCCCTGGACGAGCGTCGTGCCGTCGAAGTTCACCACCTGGCCCTCGCCAAAGTAGTAGAACGTCCCGTCGTAGCCGGCCAGGTTCACCGAGACCGTGTACATGAGGTTTTGCCAGGCGTTGGAGCGGTTGGTGAGGATCCACTGGTCGTTGACCTGCGTGGAGTAGCCGGAGATGCGGATGTAGACGTTGCACCCCTTGTAGGCGGCCTCGCGCGCGAGCTCGGGGATCATGCCGTCGTGGCAGATGCAGACGGCCAGCTTGGAGCCGCCGGGGCCCTCGCAGACCGGCATGCCCAGGTCGCCGGGGTACCACGGCTCGATGGGGTTCCACGGGAAGAGCTTGCGGTACTTGAGGACGATGTCACCTGCGGGGTCGATGATGATCGCGGTGTTGTAGGGGTTCTTCTCGGGGTCGGGGTTGCGCTCCATGATGGAGAAGACGCCGTAGACGCCGGCCTCCTGGCATGCGCGCGAGAAGACCTCGGTCTCGGGGCCGGGGATGTCGCAGAGGAACTCGTCGGTGAGCCACTTGGCAGTGTTCAGGCCCTGCGTGCTGTACTCGGGAAAGATGATCAGCTCGACGCCGGGGTAGCCGGCCTTGGTCGCCTTGAGCGTGCGCACGACGCTCTCGACCTGACGGTCTATGTCGGCACGACTGTTCACCACCGGAGCGGGGAATTGGATCGCCGCCACCAGAAAGCCCATCTTCGGCTTGCTCATGCTACCGATGCTGCCCATGCCATGCTCCTTTCCGTTGGGTAAAGAACACGACTTATGGTAGGTTAGTTTTATTACATACACTATATGTTGTGGTTACATCTGGGAGAGGCCGTGTTTCGACGGTGGGTGGTGCGCTGCAGGCAAAACGCCGCCTCAGACGTGAGCCTTTGTTGAGTGTACGAGTTTGCCTCTTCTCCCTCTTCCATTATGGTTGCTTTGCTTTAATGTCACAACGTAATAGTTTGTTGTTGAGAAAGCAGGGTGATGTAACTCGTACACTCGATGGAGAGGCGGCGACGGGCAAGAAAAACGGCGGCGCCCGGAAACCCGGACGCCGCCGCGTCGTTCAAGCATGAGACGAGCGTCTTACTCGTCGGCCTCCAGGGCCTCGGCGATCTCGTCGGTGATGTTCATGGTGTGGTAGACGTTCTGGACGTCCTCCAGCTCGTCGAGACGGTCGACGAGGCGCTGGACCTTCTTGGCGTCGGCAACGGAGACGTCGGTCGGGGTGGTGGGGACCATCGTGAGCTCGGAGCCCTTGACCTCGATGCCCTGGGCCTCGAGACCCTTCTGGACGTCCTGCATCTTGTCGTAGGCGGTCCAGACGATCCACTCCTCGCCGGCGTCCTCGTAGTCCTCGCCGCCAGCCTCGGCGACGGCCATCATGAACTCGTCCTCGTCGACGGCGTTCTCCTTGTCGGCCACCTTCTTGTCCTCGGACTTGATGACCTTCTCAACGGCGATGGAGCCCTTGCGCTCAAACTGGAACGCAACGGAGCCGGAGGTGCCGAGCGAGCCGCCGGAGTGGGAGAAGGCGGAACGCACGTCAGCCGCGGTGCGGTTCTTGTTGTCGGTCAGGCAGTCCACGTAGACGGCAACGCCGGCGGGACCGTAGCCCTCGTAGGTGATCTCGGCGTAGTTGGCGGCGTCGGCGCCGGAGCCGAAGGCCTTGTCGATGGCAGCCTTGATCTTGGCGTTGGGCATGGAGACCATGCGAGCGCGCGCCACGGCCGCGGCGAGGGTGGCGTTGTTGTCGGGGTTGGGGTCGCCGCCGAGCTTGGCCGCAACGGTGATGTTACGGGAGAGCTTGGAGAACAGCGACGAGCGCTTGGCGTCGATGGCGGCCTTCTTGTGCTTGGTGGTTGCCCACTTAGAGTGTCCGGACATGCACATCCCCTTCGTTGATCCATGGCATGAAACGTGCCTACGATAGCGAAGAGCGGCCGGAATGTAAAGTACCCCGCTCCACTTTGCCCCCTCGCACCCCTCGCCCCGCAAAATGGAGCCGATGATGCACAAAACGGCCGCTCGTGCAGCACAAAGGCCATTTCAAAATCAAAAAGGCCGTTCGTGTAGCGTCATTTTGGCGGAAAAGACGTTTTTGGTTTGTACTTTGATATTGCGACCTGCGACGATGCGGGAGGCGGAACATTTGTGACGCCAAAATCGTGCAAAACCACGCTACACGAACGGCATTTTTGATTTCAAATCGGCCGCTATGCTGCACGAGAGAACGTTTTATGCAGACGCGGGACTCACAGGTCGTACTTGGCCACGACACGGCGAATGGCGCGACCCCACGGCAGCCAGATCGCGGCAAGGAACGCGACCGTCGCCACTCCGTGCGTCACGTCGAGCGGCAGGCTGGCCGCGCAGGCGACAAGCGCGGACTCCCAGGTGAGCGGCTGCACGTAGCCGAGGACGTGGTAGCCGTTCATGATGAGGCCAAAGACGGGACCGGAGAGGAAGCCCCAGACGTAGAGCACGGGCGCGCGGTCGAGCAGGCCGTGCTCGCCCAGGATGCCGCCGACGTAGCCGACGAGCCCCCACGCATACATCTGCCAGGGCGTCCAGGGCCCCTGCCCAAAGAAGACGTTGGAGGCTAGGGCGGCGAGGGCGCCCACCACAAAGCCACTGCGCCTGCCGAGAGCCGCACCCGCGAGGATCGCGATCGCCGAGACGGGCTTGACGTCCGGCAACGGGGCAAAGAGCACGCGCCCCGCCGCAGCCACGGCGGCGAGCACGGCGGTGGGCATGAGCTGGCGCAGGGCGGGTCGGGACGCCTCGAAGCTCGCGAAGAGCAGACCCAGGGAGAGGAGCGCCACGACGAGCGTGAGGCCGGCGGTGGCGCGCACGCCCGCCAGCGCGAGCGCGACCATCGCCACGGGCACCGCCACCAGCGCCGGAACCTCCAACGCCGCCAGAGCCCGAGCCTGCGGTGTTTGTCTCTTCCCCATCATGGGTACCAGTTTGCCATAGGCCCGCGACCGAGGAGGCACCATGCTGTACATCGGCAACTTCAGCTACAACGACGACACCGACAGCAAGGACAACTACTGCCTCATGCCCATCGTCGTTGAGGCGTCGAACGCCGACGAGGCGATGGAGAAGTTCGCGGCCCACCTCCACGAGGTCCGCAAGTCCTCCGACCTGCTCGACGGCGCGCACGAGATCTATCTTGACTCGCTCACCGAGCTCGAGGCCGCCCCCTCCGACCCCGTCATCTGCCAGTGGCAGAAGATCGTCCCCGCCATGGACGGCCTCTGCTCGATCACGAGCGCGCTTCCCACGGTGGACGATGACGACGACGTCGCGAACGCCTACGCCTGGGGCGATGAGGACGACGAGCACGAGCACGTGGACGACCTCGAGGAGCTCGACGAGGACGAGCTCTCCGACCAGGAGCCGTTCCTGCTGTTTGAGTAGAGCCACGAGCCGGCGAGGAACTCGCCCGCAGGCTCGGTTGCCGTGACCTCGCCGTCGAAGACGAGGGATGCCGTGTCGGCGACCGCCCGCACAAAGGCGGCGTCATGGGTGGCGAGAAGGACCGTGGCGCCGTCGCTCGACGCCGTGCGGACGCGCTCGGCCACCGCGACGCGGGCCGCCCGGTCGAGCCCCTTGGTCGGCTCGTCGAGCAGCAGCAGGCGCGGACGCACGAGCAGAAGCTTCTCGAGCGCCAACAGCTGCTGCTGGCCGCCGGAGAGGTCATAGGGATGTCGGTCCGGGCAGCCGGCGAGACCCAGGCGCTCGAGCGCGGCGTCCACCTCTGCCGCTCCGTAGCGGCCCGATGATGCGGACAACTCCATGAGCTCGTCGCGGACCGTCTCGCACGCGAGCACCGCGCGCGGATCCTGCGGCAGCAGGGCCTGGTCGTCGGCGCACGCGTTTCTCGCCCGGCCGCGCCGGGGACGCAGCACGCCGGCCGCCACCTGCAAAAGCGTCGACTTACCACAGCCGTTGGCACCGAGGAGCGCACGGACCTCGCCGACGCTCACCGTAAGGTCGCAGCCGCGCAGCACCCACTCCGCGTCGCGGTCGTAGCGGAACCACACGTCGTCCAGCGAGAGCGCCTGGGCCTCGCCCGTCGTAGTCGGGAGGGGACTGGACGGCAGGAGATCGTCCCCGAGAGGGCGCAGCTCCTCGAGCTCGACCTGGCGCACGCGGCCGTCCTCCAGCGCAAAGGCGCAGGTGGCGTAGTCAATCATCGGGCCGGGCGCGTGCGTCGCCACGACGACCGTCATGCCCAGCTCGCGGTTTGCCCGGAAGAGCAGGGCGAGAAACGCCTGCTCGGTGACGGGGTCGAGCATGCTCGTGGGCTCGTCGAGCAGAAGCGCGCGCGGGCGCATGGCGAGCACCGACGCGAGCGCCAGAACCTGGCGGCGGCCGCCCGAGAGCTCGGCCACGCGATCGCGGAACCACGAGCCCATGCCCAGGTAGGTTGCGGTCTCGGCCACGCGGCGGCGCATCTCGGCCTCGGGCGTGCCCAGGTTCTCCAGGCCGAAGGCCATCTCGTGCCAGACCGTGTCGCAGACCATCTGCGCCTCGGGACTCTGGAAGACGTAGCCGACGGCGCGCGCGGACGCCACGGGGCCGAGCGCGCGCACGTCCTCGTTGAACGCACGCACCGTGCCCGAAAGCTCGCCCGCCGGGGCGACCTCGGGCTTCGCAAGGCACAAAAGCGTTGACTTCCCGGATCCCGTTGCGCCCGAGAGCAGCGCGAACGCGCCCTCGGGCACCTCGAGGCAGACGTCGTCGAGGACGGGCGAGACAGCACCCGCATACGTGAAGCTCACGCGATCGAAGGAGAGCGCGCTCATGCCATCCCCCTCTCGCGCAGGCGCACCGCCAGCTCTGCGGCAGCGGGAAGCAGGACGAGAAGGACGAACGGCACGTGGGCCCACCAGGGGCCGACCCCGGCCATGTGCGGGTAGAAGCGCCACTGCGAACAGAGTCCCCACGCGCAGACAGCGGCCGCGACGAGCAGCGCCGCGACAGCGCAGAGCAGCGCGACGTCGCGGCGGCGCAGGCGCTCCGGACGGTAGGACGTGCGCGGACGCCCCGACTCCCAGCCACGCGAGCGCATGGAGTCGGCACGCTCGAGCGACTCCTCGAGCGACCAGGAGAGCAGAAGCGACGACGTCCGCGTGAGGGCATCGCGCGCAGCAGGACGCGGGCCGGCGGCGGTGCAGGCGGCGAGCGAGGCGCGCACCGCGCGCGAGCGGCGCAGCAGCTGCGGCACGAGCTGGGAGACCATGCCCGCCAGAACCGGCAGCGCACGGGCGCGCCGGGGTGCGAGCGCGAGCAGCCGGTCCTGCGAGAGCACCGCCGCGGCACCCTCGAGCCACAGGACCGACGCCACCAGAAGCGCGCCCATCGTGGCCCCGTAGGCGAGGCTCTCCAGGTAGACGCTGCGCGGCCCCAGCTTGAAAAGGAGCGTGGAGCCGGAGGCCGAGAAGAGCGGGTTGAGCAGGCACACGAGCGCGAGCAGCGGCAGCTGCCAGGCGAGCCCGCGCGCCGTGGCGGCGACGCCGCGCGCGAGCAGCGAGAAGAGCAGCGCGCCGGCGAGCGAGGCCGCCACCAGCGCAGGCTGCACCGCCAGCATCGTCAGCGCGACCACCCCGGCGAACAGTGCCGTCGGGACGGCCGCGTGGACGGCGTCGAAGGCTCTGGCGCGCGGCGCGGCCACGTCGTCTCTCTACTCGGTGAACTCGGTCACGTAGAGCCAGGTGACCACGTCGCCGTCGGCGAGCGTGGCCTCAGAGCAGCTCACGTCCGACATCTCGCCGTTGACCTCGAACATCCAGCCGCTCATGTCGCCGAAGTCACCGCCGGCGAGGCCATCGATCCCCTGGACGTACATGCCGTACTCGGAGTCGGACGCGTTGACGTCGACGCCGGTCGCGACCAGCGCGTCGTAGGCCGTGGCGCCCTCGGGGACGTCCACCTCCGTCGAGGTCTTCTCGCCCTCGCCGGCCGTCGCGTCGATCTCCACGGTGACGGCCATCGTGGCCTGCTGGTCCTGCGCGGGGTCGGCCGCAGGCGTGCCGCCGCAGGCCACGACCGTCAGCGCGAGCGCGCACGCCGCCGCAACGCCGGCGAGCTGCGCGACGAAGGTCCTTCTCGACAGGTTCTCCTGAGACATAAGAGCCTCGCTTCCTCCCTGGGTCCAGGGCGTCGGGAGGGCAAGGCGGGGCCGACGGGAGTCCCGCCGTCCCTGGCACAGCCGTGTGCTGATCCGGAGTC
Source organism: Olsenella sp. An270 (assembly GCF_002159735.1). Lineage (GTDB taxonomy): Bacteria > Actinomycetota > Coriobacteriia > Coriobacteriales > Atopobiaceae > Thermophilibacter. The sequence continues at coordinate 130,124 of NZ_NFJF01000003.1, read as the reverse complement.
AAACCGGAGCCGTTTTCAACATGACGTAGCAGCTGCAGGAGCCGTGCCCTCGGTATGTGGTTGGCGCCAGTGTAGCATGCGCGCGCCGGCCGCGACCCTTGCAGCTGGGCGTCAGCGATGTGCGCTTCCCGTGGGCGCCGCATGCGGGCGATAAATGCGGGTATAGACGTAGCATTTATCCCCTCCCGCAGAATCGGGGTCCCATGTCTCGCCGCCGCACGTTCCCGCCGGCCCTTCTCGCCCTGCTCGTCACCCTCGCCGTCGCCCTCGTGGCAGCGCCCGCGGCCCGCGCCGGCACCGAGGGCGTCACCAAGCTCGCCGACCCGGACACCTCCGCAAGCTGGCAGGAGGTCTTCCGCTCGGACGCGGGGGCCCTCTCGACCGAGAACGCGGGCCGCATCTGGGTCGACAAGTCCGTCTACGCCAGCGCCGACGACGCGCGCGCCGCCGGCCTCCCCGTGAGGATCGACGTGGACGACCACAGCTTCGTCGTGGGGCTCTCGGCGCTCGCCTCGGCCGTCTCGGTGCGGCAGGAGGGCGGCCCCGCCCACGACGTCGTCTTTGTGGTGAGCACCAACCGCCTGCTCGCCGACGTCACCTACGGCGGCCGGCCCCAGGCGGCCTACCTCGCCGACGCCCTCGACCAGGCGATCGCTCGCCTCATGGCGGAAAACGACGGCGCCAGCGTCCCCACGCGCGTGGCCGTGATCGGCTACGACTCCCAGGTCACGACGCTCATGCCGCTCGGAACCTACGCCCCGGACGCGGGCGGCGACTACGTCACGTACGCCAACGGCGCGCTCTCCGTGAGCGCCACGGCCACGGACGGAGCCGGCGCGACCTCCCCGGCCCGGCTCGGCAGCGGCTCCTACCTGCAGCTCGCGACGCACGTGGCGGGAGAGATGCTGGCCGCCGCCGCGGACGACCCGGGCGCGGAGGGGCGCGTCCCCGTGCTCTGCCTCATGGGTCGCGAGACCCCGCCGATGGCGAGCGTCAACATCACCGACCCGCCCGTCTACACCGGTGACGCCAGCGGCTTTCTGGGCCCGCTGCCGGGCAGCCGCGAGAACGGCTACGGCACCGACGCGCTTCTCGCCACGCTGCTCACGATGCGCAACGAGGCCGAGCGCGTGGGCGCCGCATGGGGCGACGAGCGCCCGCTCACGTTCTTCACCTGCGGCCTGGACACGAGCGAGACGACCGCCTACCTGCTGGAGACCGCCCACGAGCAGGCCTATCACCCGCTGCCCGGGACCGGGGCGGCGGCAGGCACCGACCTGAGGGACAACCTCTCGGCGGCGGCGCAGGCGTTCGCCCAGGCCTCGGCGGCGGGCGAGAAGGACGTCACGCTGCACCTCTTTGGCTCCGGGCCGCGCGGGCTCGTGGCGGAGGACGTCACCCTCCCCTGCATCCCGGGCCTGCTCTCCGAGGCCGACGGCTACGAGGTCACGCCCGTCGACGACTACCTCTCCGCCCGCAGCGCGAGCGCGCTCTCGTGGGCGTTCGGCACCGTGGTGGACCGAGCCCTCGGCGTGACCTACACCGCCCCGGCCTCGGGCGGCCCCGGCGACGAGCGCCCCGGCGGGAGCCGCGTCACCGTCTCCGACGAGGTGGGGCCCGGCATGGAGGTCGAGCGTGTGAGCGGCATCGTCTACGGGGACGCCCTGCTCGACGGCGAGCTGGCGGCACAGGCGGTCAAGATCAGCCTCGAGGGCCCCGGCGACGTCGAGGCCACGCACGAGTTTGGCTACCTCGTGGAGGCCATGAACTCGCGCTACGACCTGGGGTACGCGGTCTACGACCTCTTCTACGACGCCCTGCAGGACGGCCAGTTCTCCTACGCCGGGCCGGGCGACTTCTCCAACCACGCCTCGTGGTACGTTAACGACGCGCACGAGATGGTGCCGATGGGCGGCGAGCCCTTCGCCTTTGCCACGCAGGCCGAGGTGGACGCCGTCGCGGACGGCCGCTGGCAGGAGCGCGCGCCCGAGGACGTGCGCGACAGAATCGAAGCGGCGCAGGACGGCGGCGCCACCGCCGTGTGCGAGACGTACTACTACATAGGCAACCTGCCCAACCAGTACACCGGCGGCGACGTCACGCTCTACGACTTCGCGGTCATGGTGGAGACGAACCTCGCCACCGGCCGGCAGACGCTGCTGCTCTCGGTGCCCGTGGACGCCGTGCCCGCGCGCCGCATGAGCGTGACCGTGGCGGGGGACGGCTCCGCCACGCTCGCGCTCGACGGCGGCCAGGGCACGCTGCCGCTGCGCCTCGCGTACCTCGTCTCGCCCACGCCCGACACCGAGGCGCTGCTCGAGCGCGCGGACGCGGGCGAGGACGTGAGCGACGAGGAGCTCGAGGCGGCGACCGGGGCAGACGTCCGGCGCGTGCCCTCGGGGGCCCGCGCGGTCTTCGCGAGCGACTTCTCCGGGACGGGCGCGGACGCCCAGGCGGGGGCCGTCGCCTTGGCATGGGCGGCGCAGACCAACTCCTACTACGCGTTCTCCCGCGACACGCCGCTCTTCTCGCGCGGCGCGAGCGGCTACGCGCCGCTGACGGGGCTGCCGCAGGCCGGGCAGACCTACTACTTTGAGCAGACCGTCTACACCGCCGACGTCGCCGGTGCGGGCGAGGAGGCCCCAGCGACCGCGGAGCGGGTGATGGAGCCCTACACCGTGGCGCTCGACGCCGACCAGATCCCCCAGCGCTTTTCCGTTCGGGACGGACAGTGCGTGGCGCTCGCCGGCACCCCGCGCTACGTGCGCGCGGCCGAGCTGGGATCTGCCGAGAAGGACCCCAACGCCACGGGGAGCGCCCCCTATGCCGCGCGGCTCGCGCTCGAGGAGGCGGGCGACGGGGCGGTGCGGGCCTCCGCGCGCCTGGGCAACAACGGCGCACTCGTCCTGCCCGACGACGTGAAGGAGCCTCCCGTGGTCGGCCCCGACGATCCGGAGCCCGAGCCGACTCCCGAGCCCGAGCCGGAGCCCGAGCCGGAACCGACTCCCGAGCCCACGCCCGAGCCCACGCCCGAGCCCACGCCAGACCCGGCACCGAAACCCGAACCCGAGCCCACGCCAGAGCCCGCGCCTGACGAGAAGAACCCCTCCGCCAACGACCAGGCGACCGCCGCCGAGACGGGCGAGTCGACCGCCGACATGCCCGCGACCGGCGACCCCACGAGCCCCGTCGTCCTTCTCGCCCTCCTGATCGCAGGAGTGGTGACCGCAACCCTCGCGCTCGTCCTCCGCCGCCGTCGCTGACGGACTTGTGTATTCGGTTGGGAGTCGCTCGCCGACTCGGATTGGGGGAAATCCGGCCATGGAATACTCGATGACGGTATCCCCGATCCGGAAAGGACCGTCGTGCTTCTCAGCCTCATTGTCATCGTGCTTGGATTTGCCCTGCTCATCTTTGGCGCCAACTTCCTCGTGGACGGCGCCTGCAGCATCGCCGCGCGCCTCGGCGTCCCCGAGCGCGTGGCCGGCCTCACCATCGTGGCCATCGGAACGTCGCTGCCGGAGCTCGTGGTCAGCGTCACCTCCGCCGTGGGCGGCCACGCCGACATGGCCTTTGGTAACGTCATGGGCAGCTGCCTGGCAAACCTGCTGCTCATCCTCGGCCTCTCGGCCGTGATCGCCCCGGTCACGCTCTCGCGCAGCACCCAGCGCTTCGAGATCCCCGTGAGCGTGGCGGCCTGCGGCCTGCTCGCGCTCGTGGCCAACACCGACGGCCAGGTGACGATGGTCGAGGGCGTGGTCCTTCTCGCCGCGTTCGTCGCCTTCGTGGCGCGGACCGTCGCCGTGGGCCTCGGCGAGGGCGCAACCGAGAAGGACGGCGCCCCGGAGGACCCCAACACCGGCGCCGTCTCCGCCAACACCTTCCGGGACCTGCTCTTCATCGTGGGCGGCATCGCGATGCTCAAGTTTGGCGCGGACTTCGTGGTGGACAACTCCGTTGAGATCGCGGGCGCCATGGGCATATCCGAGCGCGTCATCGGCATCACCGTGGTTGCGCTCGGCACGTGCCTGCCGGAGCTGGTCACGAGCGTGGTGGCCGCCTTCCGCGGCAATTCCGACATCGCCGTGGGCAACGTCGTGGGCTCCAACATCTCCAACCTGCTGCTCGTCATGGGCGGGCCGGCGCTCTTTGCCAGCATCCCCTACGACCCCGCGTACAACGTGGACCTCGCGCTGCTCGCGCTCTTCTCGGCCGTGCTCGTGGGCTTTGCCTTCATCGGGCGCCGCCACGAGATGAGCCGCGCCAACGGTGTCGTCTTCGTGGTGCTCTACGCAGCCTACATCGCCACGTCGGTGATGCGCTAGGCGACCAGCGCGGGCAGGCACAGCAGCAGGAGCAGCACGACGGCGGCAAGGCTCACCCAGAAGCGCCACATGGGCAGAAACGTCCGGTAGAGGAAGTCGTCCGGCAGGGCGTCCGCGGGGTCGCGCCCCTCGAGGAAGGCCCAGAGCCTGGTGGCGTCCGCAAGGTCGTGCTCGCGCATGAACCGAGTGACGCGCGCGTCGCAGGCGCCGTTCCAGAAGCAGGCCAGAAGCCGGAGGAACGACGCCAGGTACAGCAACCCCCTGCCGGTCGCGGTGCTCGCGTCCAGGAGCCGGGTCGCGTAGATGTAGGCCATCGTGGAAACGAAGAAGACCGCGTACGTGAGGGCCGCCCTAAAGAGCAGCCTGACGAGCTCGTGGCGAGACTCGGCCTCGGCGCGCACCGCGCTGGTGCCGTGCTCGCCGAGCAGCTCGGAGGCGCTGGTCCCCAGCTCGTCCGCCACGAGCGCGAGGCTCTGCACGTCGATGAGGGTCTTGCCGGTCTCCCAGTTGTTGACCGTCTGGCGGCTCACGTAGACGCGCTGTGCGAGCTCCGCCTGCGTGAGGCCCGCCGCCTCGCGCCGCTCGCGGACGCGCTCGCCCACGACCTGCCGTGCGCTCTGGAGCTCCGCTGCCATGGCACGCCTCCTCTCCCTGCAAGAATCGTACCCGCGTCGGGCACCCGCGGCGAGTCAAAACCCTTTGACACGGCCGCCTGAATCGGGCGTGCTCGAGGTTATGCGACATCGCGAAGGTTATGCGCGCCGCTACGGTGTCCCGATCTTCTCGACAAGACGTCTACCTACTAATATATAGAATTCAATTGCATACACAACCAAGTCGACGCCGCATAACCTAGCGAATGACGCATAACCTCAGGAATACAGGGCGCCCGGGCGAGAAGGTCCGCTACGCCGTGAGGAAGATCGTGGCGCCGAGGGCGATGTAGACCAGACCGGAGACCACGGCGGTCACGCGTCCGGCGCGCGGGCTGCGGGTCAGCAGGCGCGAGAAGGGCGCCGCCACGAGCACGATCACCACGGTCCAGAGCGTGGAGAGCGCCACGTAGGTGAGGCCGAGCGCAAGAAACGGCACCGGCCCGAAGGAGTTGGGCGTGGCCACGAACTGCGGCAGCAGCGCCAGGAAGAACAGGATGATCTTGGGGTTGAGGACGTTGGTCAGCACGCCCTGGGCAAAGACGCGCAGGTTGGAGCCGGCTGCGGGCTCGCCGACCCTCTCGCCCACCGAGAAGGACGAGCCGCCGGAGAGGATGCTGCGCACGCCCATCACCGCGAGGTACGCGGCGCCCGCCACCTTGATCACGTTGAAGGCCACGGGAGAGGCGGCGAGCACGAGGGACAGCCCGGCCGCCACGAGGATCGTGTGCACCACCAGTCCCACGTTGATGCCAAACGCACTGGCCAGCCCCTCGCGCCGGCCGCCGGAGACGGTGCGCGTGAGGATGTAGACGGTGTCGATGCCCGGCGTGAGGCAGAGGGCCGCCGCGGACGCAACGAAGCCCCCGTAGCCGACGATTCCCAGCATGAGACGCGCCGCCCGGGCCTAGAGGACCTTGGAGAGGAAGCTCTGGGTACGCGGGTTCTGCGGGTTGCCAAAGACCTCGGCAGGCGTGCCCTGCTCTTGGATTATGCCCTCGTCGACAAAGCACACGCGGTCGGCGACCTCGCGCGCGAAGCCCATCTCGTGCGTGACGACCACCATGGTCATGCCCTGCTCGGCGAGCTCGCGCATGACGTCGAGGACCTCCCCGACCATCTCGGGGTCGAGCGCGGAGGTGGGCTCGTCGAAGAGCATGATGTCCGGGTTCATGGCCAGGGCGCGGGCGATGGCCACGCGCTGCTGCTGGCCGCCGGAGAGCGAGCGCGGCATGGCGTCGGCCTTCTCGGCGAGGCCCACGCGCGCGAGCAGGCGGTCGGCGGTCGCGGAGGCCTCCTGCTTGCTCATGAGTTTGAGCTCCACCGGCGCGTACATGATGTTCTCGCGCACGCTGTAGTGCGGGAAGAGGTTAAACTGCTGGAAGACCATGCCCACGTGGCGGCGGATCTTGTCGACGTCTGCCTTGGGGCCCGTGATGGACTGGCCGTCGATCACGATCTGGCCAGATGTGGCCTCCTCCAGGCGGTTGATGCAGCGCAGGAACGTGGACTTGCCCGAGCCGGACGGGCCGATCACGCAGACGACCTCGCCGGCGTGGATGTCTATGTCGATGCCGCGCAGGACGTGGTTCTCGCCGAAGTCCTTGGTGAGGCTCTCGACGTGGATCTTGACCTCGCTGGTCTGCTTCATGCTAGCCATTACTTGCGCATCCTTTTCTCGAGGACGGACGAGATGATCATCAGCACGCTGGTGATGACGAGGAAGATGACGGCCACCCAGGTGTAGGTGGCAAACGACGTCATGGTGCGACCCACGTAGACCTTGGCCTGGTTCATGATCTCCGGCAGGCCGAGGGCGTACATGATCGTGGAGTCCTTGAGCGTGATGATGCACTGGTTGACCAGCGAGGGCAGGCAGATGCGCACGGCCTGGGGCAGGACGATCTTGAGCATGGTCTTCCCGTGGCTCACGCCCAGGCTACGCGAGGCCTCCGTCTGGCCCTTGGGGACCGACTGGATGGCGCCACGGAAGATCTCTGCGGAGTAGGCGCCGGCGTTGAGGATCAGCGTGATGACGCTTGCCGTCACGATGTCCAGGCGGAAGTCCGGGGCGATCGTCGCCTGCACGAGCTGGGGGACGGCAAGGTAGAGGTAGAAGCCCTGCACGAGCATCGGCGTGCCGCGGATGATCCAGATGTAGAACTTGGCAATGCCGCGCAGCACGCGGAACTTGGACAGGTTCATGAGGCACGTGACGATGCCGAGCGGGATGGCCACGACCAGCGCCACGACGGTCACGTAGACCGTCATCTGCAGGCCGGTCCACAGAAGCGGCCACGCCTCAATCAGCACGTCGATGAGATTTGCGTTCATGGGGTCCCTTACTTACCGTCAGGGGGCTGCGCGACACCCCGGCGTCACGCAGCCCCAGCTTGCTCGTTGCTCGAAAAGGCGCTAGGCCTCCAGGTACTTGGCGAGAATCTCGTCGTACTCGCCGCTCTCCTTGATGTTGGCGAGGCCGGCGTTGAACATCTCCACGAGCTCGGGGTTCTTGCCCTTCATGACGGCCAGGCCGTAGGGGCTCGCGAACTCGTCCTCCTCCTTGGCAACAATCTCCAGGCCATTGCCCTGCGCCACGCCGTACTCCATGACGGGGGTGTCCTCGAAGCAGGCGGCGGAGTTGCCGGTCTGGACATCCTGGTACATCATGTCGGACGTGTCGAAGTAGGTGATCTCGAAGCCGTACTCGTCCTTGATGGACTCGGCCCAGGAGAGGCTCTGGGTGCCGGTCTTGCCGGCGACCTTCTGGCCCTTCAGGTCCTCGAGGCCCTTGACGTCGCTGCCGGCCTTGACCGCCGCGCAGACCGAGGACTGATAGTAGGAGTCCGTGAAGTCGTAGTCCTCCTCGCGCTCGGGCGTGATGGACATGCCAGCAATCACGGCGTCGGCCTGGTTGGACTCGAGCGCGGCCACGGCAGCGTCAAAGCCCAGGGAGTTGAGCTCGTACTTGAAGCCCTGGTCGGCGGCGATAGCGGCGAGAAGGTCCACGTCGATGCCCACGAACTCGTTCTGGTCGTTGGTGAACTCGAACGGCGCGAAGGTGGTGTCGGTGGCGACGAGGTAGGTCTTGCCGTCGGCGTCACCGGAGGCGGCGTTGGCGTCGTCGGAGGCGGCGTTGTTGCCGCCGCAGGCGGCGAGGCCGAGGACGGAGGCGGCACCGCCGGCGATGCCGAGGAACGTGCGACGAGAGACAGAAGCGGACATGGCAACTCCTCCTTAGGAAAACGTGCGCAAAAACGTACACGGGGCCCCGCACGCTGGGCGAGGCTGCCCCTGTACTGTAGCTGAGCGTTATTTCGGTTCCTTTAACACTTTGCGGCATGAACGGCCACAAAGCTGAGAACTACACAATTTCTCTGTGGGTCCCCTTTGCCGCGAAACCGTTCTCGAGCTCGCGAATCCGCTGGTAGAGCCACTGGTTGGTGGGGACGAGAAGACCGTGGCGCCCGGCGAGGCGACAGATGGTGCCGGCAAACTCCTCGACCTCGGTGGGCTTCTGGTTCAGGCGGTCCTGCGCCATCGAGGGCATGCCGGCGGGGTCGAGCGAGGCGATGAGCCGAGCCATCTGCGCGAGGTCGGCCTCGGTGACGTCCACACCCTCGGCGCGCGCCACGGCCAGGGCCTCGCGCATGGCGGCCACGAAGCAGCGGTTCTGCTCGCTTCCCGGCTCACTCGCGGAGCCGTAGGTGCCGCCGTAGACCATGCAGGTCTGGTTGATGCCCACGTTGAGCATCAGCTTCACCCACATGCGGCGACGGATGTCCGCCTCCACCACGTGCGGGATGCCGGCGCGCTCGTAGAGGTCGGCGACGGCGTCGACCACGCCGGGAGCCGTGCCCGGCGCCGGGCCCAGGCGAACCTCACCGGGGTGGGTGTAGGTCATGTCCGTGCCGAGAAACACCGCGTCCATGCCCTGCGCCACGGAGAGCACGGTGCGCTCCCAGCCAAAGCGCTCGGCCACTCGCTCCTCGCTCGTGACGCCGTTGATCAGGGACGCGACGGCCGTGCGCGGCCCCACGAGGCGCTCCATCGTGTCGAGCGCCACGGGCAGGCCCGGTGCCTTGATCGCCAGGATCACCAGGTCGACGGGCGTGGCCTCGCTCGCAGGGATCGTGGGCACGCGGCAGGGCTCGCCGTTCACGGTCGGCATCTCGCCGGCGTGACGGGCGTAGCGCACGTCGTCCATCACGAACTCGACCGCGCCCGGCCCGAGGTTCTTCTCGGCGATGGTGCCGTAGAGTAGGCCCACCGCTCCCCTGCCCAGAATCGCCACGCGGTTGATCGCCATGTTGGTCCTTTCTCTACGCGATGTTGACGAGCGGCGTCACCTGAGGCATCGCGCCTTCGTCGATCGTCTTGAGCCGATAGGTGGCCTCCAGGTTGAGCCAGAACTCGGGCGTCGTCCCCAGCGCACGGGACAGCAACCAGGCCATCTCGGGCGTGATCGCACGGCGGCCGTTCACGACGTCCGAGACGGCGGACTGCGGCTTGCCGATGGCCTTGGCCAGCCGGTACTGCGAGATGCCCAGAGGCCGCAGGAACTCCTCGAGCAGAATCTCCCCGGGAGTAGAGATGTAGGGATTAGTGGTAGTCACAGAACTCGACCTCTCTTGCCTCGCCGTCCGACCACCGGAAGCAGAGGCGCCACTGGTCGTTCACGCGGATGCTGTAGCACCCCGCACGTGACCCCGAGAGCTTCTCGAGATGGTTCCCCGGAGGAGTTCGCAGGTCGAGCAGGCTGTGTGCCGCATCAAGCATCTGGAGTCTGCGGTAGAGCATCTTGCGAACTCCCGGGGGCACCCTGCGCGGTGGACACGCGAAGTCTTCCCAGAACGCAGCCAGGTCACGATCTTTGAAGTCCATCTGACCACTACTTCCGTATCTCAGAATACTACTCTACTACAGAAGCAATGTCGAGAAGAGCGATGCCCCATTACCCCTGTTTCGTCAGTATATAGAACATGTGTTCTTATTTCAAGCGAATTGTTCTACTTGGTTGACGCATCCAGCCCTGCGCGACGACGGAGCTCGGCGGCGAGGGCGTCGTTGTCGGTCACGCTGACGGCGGCGTCGCCGTCCTCGGGTGCCTCGATGAAGAGGGCGTCGAGCTCGGCGGCGCACACGTGACCCGTGAACTGGTCGAAGCCTCCCGTGAGGGGCTCCGCGCCGCGCACGTGCGCATACGGGATGACCACGTGGCTCCAGCCGAAGAAGATCTCCAGACGGTCACCGTAGAGCTCCACGCGGTTGCGCACGACGAGCGGGAACAGGAAGATCGCCCCGAGGACGAGCGCCAGGATGGGCACGAAGACGGGCAGCGTGGTCTGGAGCGCGAGAATCGCCGGAACCACGGCGACCGCGCCGCAGACAGCCCGGTACCACACGGCGACGCGCCCGCGAAAGACCAGATCCGGCGTCTCCCTGCGCACACCCATCGCGACCTCCCTACCGCGGCAGCAGCTCGGCGAGCTCGTGCGGGCGCACGCCGACGAGCGGGTGCGGCACGTACGGCTCCTCGAGATAGGCGCGCTCCTCATCCGTGAGCTCCACCTCGAGCGCACGGCACGCCTCCCCCACCAGCTCCGCTCGCGAGCACCCCACGATCGGCGACTCCACGCCGCGCGCCCACAGCCAGGCGATCGCGATCGCCGCCATCGGCACGTCGCGCTTCTCGGCAAGCTCCGCCACGCGCGCCACGATCTCCATGTCCTGCTCGCGCATGGGGTCGAACTTCTTCTGCGAGATGACGTCCGTCTCGCTGCGGCGCGTGGGCGCGTCCCACGTGGGCCGCGTGAGGCGCCCGGCGGCGAGCGAGCTGTATGGCGTGAGCGCCATGCCAAACTGCCGGCAGACGGGGATCATCTCGTGCTCGTCCTCGCGATAGAGCAGGTTGTACTGGCTCTGCATGGTCGAGAAGGGCGTCCAGCCGTTCGCGGCCGCCACGACCTGCATGTTGTGGAGCTGGTACGCGTACATCGCGCTCGCACCGAGCGCGCGGACCTTGCCCCCGCGGACGAGCTCGTCGAGCGCCTCGAGCGTCTCCTCGACGGGCGCCGCCGCGTCAAAGCGGTGGATGACGTAGAGGTCCAGGTAGTCGGTGCCCAGACGGGCGAGCGTGCCATCGATCTCGCGCATGATGGCCGTGCGGGAGAGGCCTCCGTCGTTGTAGAAGACCTTGCTCGCCAGCACCACCCGGTCGCGCGGAACGCCCAGCTCGCGCAGGGCGCGGCCGATGTATTCCTCGCTCGTGCCGTCCGCGTAGCAGTTGGCGGTGTCGATGAAGTTGATGCCGGCGTCCGTCGCCGCGGCGATCACGGCGCGCGTCTCGTCATAGCCCACGGTCCACGGCCGGGGCTTCGTGGGAACGCCGAAGCTCATGCCTCCCAGGCAGAGGCGCGAGACCTCGAGCCCCGAGCCGCCCAGCTTCACGTAGCGCATGTCCGCCATGCCGCACCGTCCTTCTCGCCTGTCGTTCTCGCTCTGGGAAGAGCATAGCGCGACGGGAGGCTGGATTGCGGTTGGTAACGTTTTGAGCGGCAATTCTGTTACCAACCGCAAGCTCGTCTGCCCCACATTGCGGTTGGTAACGTTTTGGGTGGCAAAAGCGTTACCAACCGCAAGGAGCTACGCAGACGGACGCGCGCGGCGCGGACGCCAGCCCTTGAGCACCATGAGGCTAAGAAACGCCGCGAGCACCACCACGGAGAGCGCGAAGAGCGCCACCGGGAAGAGCCAGAAGCCCACGCGCTCGGCCACCAGGCCAAAGAGCGGCGGCAGCGTGAGCGAGCCCACGTACGAGGCAGCCATCTGCACGCCGATCACGGCCTGCGAGAGGTCGCGGCCAAAGAGGTGCGGCGTGAGGTGCAGCATGTTGGGGTAGAGCGGGCTGTTGCCAAAGCCCACGAGGAAGAGGCCCACCGGCGCCGCGGAGAGCGGCAGCGGGGCGAGAAGGACCAGCACGGCGGCAAAGGTGATCGCCTGTCCCAGACCCACGAGCTGCTTGCTCGTGAGGCGGTTGGCCAGCACGCCGGAGAGGAAGCGGCCCGCCGTCACGCCCACGTAGTAGACCGTCACCATGCCGGCGGCGGCGCCGGCCGCCATGCCTCGCGCGCTCACGAGGTAGCTCGCGCACCAGGTGTTGCAGATGCCCTCGATGGCCACCGACGCCATGAAGACGAGGCAGGCCAGGCGGATGTCGCGGCGCCGGACGAGAGCGAGCGGGCTCGCGGCGCGGGGCGCGGGGTCGTCGTCCTTCTCGTCCGCCGGTGACTCGTGACCCACGCGAGACCAGAGCGGCAGGATCGCGACAGTCGCAACGACGATCGCCGCCTGGATGACCGCCGCGCCGAGATAGCCGTCGCGCCAGGTGCCGCCCGAGAGCGCAAGCGACATGATGAACGGGCTCACCGTGATGCCAACGCCGTAGGCGCAGTGCAGGAAGTTCATGTGCGTCGCGTGATAGTGCAGGGCCACGTAGTTGTTGAGCGCCGTGTCGATGGCACCGGCGCCCAGTCCCAGCGGCACGGCGAGCAGGCAGATCCACGGAAAGCTCGGCGCCACGGCAAAGCCGAGCAGCGCCGCCGCGGTGAGCGCCGTGGAGACGGCGGTCACGCGCCCGGTGCCAAAGCGGCCGATGAGCGCGGCGGAGGAGAGACTCGAGACGATGGTGCCGCAGCACGTGACCATCGTGACGACGCTGCCCCACGAGACGGGGATGCCGAGGTCGACGTGCATGGCGGGCCACGCGGCGCCAAAGAGCGAATCCGGGATGCCCAGGCCCACGAAGGCGACGTAGATGACGACGAGAAGAACGACTGCCATGCCGCAGCTGCCTCCGTTCCGGGAGCGTGGGTGGAAACGTTTCCAGCACATGATAGCGCCCGTCCGTCGCCCGCGCCACCCTCACCTTGCGAAAACGTCACTCAACCGCGAGGAACGTCGATGGCGGAGCGGCCGGGATTCCCTCACAATGTGCCCGGCACCGGAGACGAGAAGAACGGACGACATGAACCTCATCAGGCACTTCCTCGCTGGCTACACCGAGAACTTCATCCTGGCGCTCGTGCTCTGGCCGATGGCGTCATTTGCGCTCACGCTGCCGATCCTCGCCTGGCTCTACCACCGCGACGGGCGCCTACGCTTTGGGTCGGCCGTCTCGACCTACCTCGCCGTGCTCTACGTGCTGGGCCTCGGCTGCTTCACGCTGTACCCGCTGCCGAGCGGCGACTCTGGCCTCGGCATCACGAGGGGCGTCCCCTGGCAGCTCGACCCGCTGGCGTTCGTGGGCGACTTCGCCCGCGAGGGCGTGAGCACGCTGCCGCAGATCGCGTTCAACGTGGTGCTCTTCATGCCGCTCGGCTTCATCGCGGGACGCCTCCTGCGCTGGGGGTTCTGGCGCTCCGTGGTCGCGGGGCTGCTCGTCTCGTTCTGCGTCGAGGCGGCGCAGGGGACGGGGCTCTTTGGCATCTACCCGTACTCCTACCGCACGGCCGACGTCGACGACCTCATCTACAACACCTCGGGCGCGGCGCTCGGCTGGGCATGCGCCGCCGCGCTCGCCCGGGTGCTGCCGCCCGGCGCGCTCGCCGAGGAGGGCGAGGTCACGCACACGCCCGGCTTCGTCCGTCGCTGCGTCGCGTTCTGGCTGGACACGCTGCTCGTGACGCTCGTCTCCACCGTGGTCGCGGGCATCGTCATCCTCGTGCTGCACAACGTGCCCGGCGGGGAGCGCTGGGTCGACGAGCCGTGGGCGCTCTGGGCGGAGTGCCTGGCGTTCGTCCTCGTGGAGCTCGCGTGGCCCGCGCGGCACGACGGCTCCACCCCCGGCGGCGCGTTCGTGCGCATGAGCTGCGAGACGAAGCCGCGGACCGGCGGCCGGCGCACGGCGTTCTACCTGATGCGCCTGGCGGTTCTCGGCGGGGCGTACCTCTTCCTCCCGCTGCTGTGGCCCCTGCTCGTGCTGTTCTACCTCTTCGCGAGAAAGATGCCCTACGACCTCATCTAGCGCGAGAAGAACGCGGCGTCGGCGGGGCGGTACGGGCGCAGGCGCGCGGGGTCCGCGGTGGTGTGGGCGTGCGCGGGGACGTCATGCCACTTGACGGTGTGGCCGGCTCCGTGGCTGCAGAAGACGGAGTCGGGGGTGTTGGGGAGGTCGGCCTCGGGGTCGTAGGCCGCGGCGGCGATGACCTCGTCGGCGTTGTGGCAGGCACGGTAGCCTGCGAGTTCGAGCGACATGCGCCCACGCCCGCCCGTATAGCGCGCGACCTCGAGCGCGTACTCCCCCACCTCGGAGGCGGGGACCTCGCCCGTGACGGTTGCCGCGTCGCCGGACGTCGCCGGCGCGTCGAACTCCGCCGCCATGCGCGTGAGGTCGGTGAGCGCGCGGCCCACGCGGTCGGCCGGCACCGTCAGGCGGAAGCGGTACCACGGCTCCAGGAGCTGGCACTCGCCGCGCTCGCGCGCGCCCATGAGCGCCTGGCGAACGGCGCGGTAGGTCGCCTGGCGGAAGTCGCCGCCCTCGGTGTGTTTGGCATGCGCGCGGCCCGCGAGCAGCGTGATGCGCACGTCCGTGAGCGGCGCGCCCGTGAGCACGCCCAGGTGGTCGCGCTCCATCGCGTTGGTGAGGATGAGGCGCTGCCAGTTGAGGTCGAGGTCGTCCGTGGAGGACCGCGTGCCAAACTCCACGCCGGCGCCGCGCGGCAGCGGCTCCACGAGCAGGCGCGCCTCGGCGTAGTGGCGCAGCGGCTCGAAGTGGCCCACGCCCTCGGCGGGTGCGGTCACGGTCTCCTTGTAGAGGATGCCACCCGGGCCAAAGGTCACCGCAAAGCCGTAGCGCTCGCGCAGGAGCTCCGCGATCACGTCCTGCTGGACCTCGCCCATGAGCTGGACGTGCGCCTCCTGCAGCTGCTCCTGCCATGTGACGCCGAGCATCGGGTCCTCGTCCGCGAGCTCGCGAAGCGCCCGCACCAGGGCGGAGACGTCCGCGCCCGGCTCGGGAACCACCTGGTAGGACAGGACGGGCGCGAGCACCGGGCGCGCGCCCTCCGGCTCCGCGCCCAGAGCGCTTCCCGGCACCACGTGGCTGAGCCCGGTGACGGCGCAGATGCGGCCGGCGCCGACCTCCGCCACGGTCTCGAAGCTCTCACCCTGGTAGAGGCGCACCTCGTTGATCTTCTCGACCCAGGGCTCGCCGCGACGGTCAACACCTGTGAGCTGGTCTTTCGCGCGCAGCGTGCCACCCGTGACCTTCACCCAGGCAAGCCGCTCGCCGCGCGCGCCGCGGCTCACGCGAAAGACGCGCGCCGCGAGCTCGTCCGACCAGGAGCGCTCGGCGAGAAGGTCGCACATGCCGTCAAGCAGCTCGCGCACGCCGTCGCCCCGCAGCGCCGCCCCAAAGAAGACCGGGAAGAGGGCGCGCTCGGCCACCAGGCGCTGCAGCGTGCCCGACGAGAGCGAGCCGGTCTCCAGGTACTCCTCGAGGGCGGCCTCGTCCGTCGCGGCCGTGTCCTCCAGCGCGCCCGCGTCGCCCGCGAGCAGGGCGGACACGTCCACGCAGCCCGGTGAGAGCCGTGAGGCGAGCTCGGCGAGAAGTTCTTCTCGCCCCGGGTTTTCCAGGTCGCACTTGTTCACAAAGACGAAGGTGGGCACCTCGTGACGCGCGAGCAGATCCCACAGGGTCTCGGTATGGCCCTGCACGCCGTCGTTTGCGCCCACCACCAGAATGGCGTAGTCGAGGGCCGCGAGCGTTCGCTCGGCCTCCGCGGAGAAGTCAACGTGGCCGGGCGCGTCGACGAGCATGAGGTGGGCGCCCGCCCAGTCGAGCGACGCGCTCGACGAGAAGATCGTGATGCCGCGGTCGCGCTCCATGGCGTCGGTGTCCAGGTGGGTGGTGCCGCTGTCCACGCGCCCGGGGTTGCGGATGGCCCCGGCCGCCGCGAGCATGGCCTCCGCGAGCGTCGTCTTGCCCGCATCGACATGCGCCAGGAGCCCCACGACAGCCTGTCTCACGCGACCTCCCCCTCTGGCTACAACCAATGAACCCGTCTCATCATAGGGTATACTGGCGGCGTCGTAGCCCCGTCGAAAGGACCCGGAGCCGTGCGCATCCGCTAGACATCCTCGGCCAAGAAACCCCTGATGGCGAGAAGAACGCCCACCCGGCACCTCGCCAGAGAAGAGATGTCTATGCAGCTTGTGCTCTCCGGCGTGCGCTACGCCTATCCCGCGGCCCGCGAGGCCGTGCCCAACAACGTCACCATCACCTTCCCCGCCGGCTGGACCGCGCTTCTGGGCGACAACGGCTGCGGCAAGACCACGCTGGCCAAGATCGCCTGCGGCCTCATTGAGCCGGACGCGGGCTCCGTCACGCGCGGGCTGGTCTGCGCCTACGTGGCCCAGGACGCCGACGAGCCGCCCGAGGGGCTCGCCGACTTTGCGCTGGACTACGGCCGCGAGGCCCGCGAGCTGCGCGAGGCCTTCCGCATAGAGGACGACATGCCCTGGCGCTTTGACGAGCTCTCCTTTGGCGAGCGCAAGAAGCTGCAGGTGGCGGTTGCCCTCTGGGGCCGCCCAGACGTGCTCGTGGCCGACGAGCCGACCAACCACCTGGACGCGGACGCCCGCGCGCAGCTGGGTGCGGCGCTCGGGCGCTTCCGCGGCATCGGGATCCTCGTGAGCCACGACCGCGACCTCGTGGACCTTCTCGCCGAGCGCTGCGCGTCCTTCGAGCCCGGGGGCATCGTCGTGCGGCCGGGCGGCTACAGCGCGGCGCACGGCCAGGCCGAGCTCGAGCGCGCGACGGCCGTGGCGGAGCGGGCGAGCGCCAAGCGCGAGCTGGCCCGCCTCTCCGCCGAGAAGGACGCGCGGGCCCACGAGGCGGCGCGCGCCGACGCGCGGCGCAGCAAGCGCGGACTGGACCCGCGCGACCGCGACGCGCGCGGCAAGATCGACCTCGCGGTCTACACCGGCAAGGACGGGCAGGCGGGACGCCTCTCCTCGCAGATGGACGCTCGGGTGGCCGCCGCGCGGGAGCGCCTGGCAGCCGCGCGCGTGGCCAAGCGCTACGACGGCGACCTCTGGGTCGACGCCGAGCCCTCGCGCCGCCGCACCGTGCTGCACGTCCCCGCCGCAACCATCCCCTGCGGCCCGGAGGGCGCGCTCCAGGTCCCCGAGCTCTGGGTGGGGAGTCGCGACCACGTGGGCGTCATCGGGCCCAACGGCGCCGGCAAGTCCACGCTCCTCGCACACCTGCGGGTTCTTCTCGCCCAGGCGGAGGACGCGGGACAGGGCGTGGAGGTGCTGGACATCCCGCAGGAGCTACCGGCGGAGGCGCGCGAGGCCATGGTGGGGCGCGTGGCCGCGCTGAGCTCGGCCGACCGCGGGCGCGTGCTCTCCACGGTGGCGCAGCTCAACTCCGACCCGGACCGCATCCTCGAGGGCGGCCGCACGAGCCCCGGCGAGCTGCGCAAGCTCATGCTGGCGGAGGGCATCCTGCGCCACCCCGCGCTCATCGTCATGGACGAGCCCACCAACCACCTGGACCTGCACTCGACCGAGGCACTCGAGCGCGCGCTCGCCGCCTACCCCGGCGCGCTCGTGCTGGTGAGCCACGACCGGCGGTTTCTCGATGCCTGCACGGGTCGAACCTGGGAGGTTCGTGACGGGCGCGTGCGGGAGGTGTGAGCGCCTAGCGGACGACGCCCTTCCAGAGCAGGAAGCTGTAGAGCGCGACGAGCGCCACGCCGCCGAGAAGGGCCGCGAGCAGCACGACCAGCGTGAGCTCGGGCGCCGCAGAGGCGAGAAGGGCCGAGACGACCGTGACCACGCCCATGACCACGAAGACCGGGCCCGCGAAGCGATGCGTGCGACGCCAGTTCTCCGGGTCCGCGAGCGTCCAGGGCAGGCGCACGCCGAAGGTGTAGTTGGGCTCGATGCGCGGCATCACCACGCCGAGGCCCACGAACAGGAGGCCCAGGAAGCCAAAGACGATGATGTTGACGACTGAGCCGCCCGTCGTCGGGAGGACGCCGAGCGCCGAGAGCGGTGTGATCCACGCCACGACGACCATGAACACCGTGAAAGCAGCCGAGAATCCCTGGTAGACGCCCTTGAAGCGGTTGAAGCTCGCGCCGCGCGGGTCGAGGTGAGGGACCGCGAAGAGCAGCGCCAGGATCAAAAGCGGCATGAGAGCGCCCATGAGAATCGTGGAACCCTTGCTGTCCCAGCCGTCAGCCGTGCCGTCCACGCCCCAGTGCGTGGGCACCGTCTCCGGCATCGCGGGGAGCGCCCAGAGGACGTAGGCAGCCGCGCTTGCCAGGCACAGGGCGGCCAGCGCGCCCCACAGGGCCTTGTCGCGCGTCGTGTAGTCCAAGCCAGCCATGCGAGCCTCCTCAGACGAACCTGATGCGCGCTGTTATACCCCTCCTGTGGGCGCTTATCAACCTCGCCGCTCGCCGCCCCCGTGGCGCCGCTCGCCAAAGCTCAGCCAGCCATGGTGCCAGAAGAACGCCACCTCGACGGCCACGATCACCACGCACACCGCGATCACCGCGACGTAGCCCCACGGCACGTCAAAGAGCGCCATGTGCGGGAAGTTCATGCCGTACCACCCGGTGACAAAGGTGAGCGGCATCACGATCGTGGTCACCACCGTGAGCCACTGCATGACGTTGTTCTGCCGCACGTCGATGGACTCCTGGTAGAGACTGTGCACCTGCAGGCTGTAGTCCTGCAGCGACTCCAGGCGCGTGGCAAGCCGGCCCAGCAGGCGCCCGAGCGAGCGGAGCCGCGCGCGGTCCGCCGGCGCCACGAGGCCGGAGTCGTCCTCGGCAAGCTCCGAGGCGAGGTCGGACATGCCCTGGTAGAACGTGTCGAGCCCGAGCATGCGGCGCGAGTCCTCCATCATCTTGCGCCTATCCGGGCGCTCGCGGCCCTCCAGGACCTGCTGCTCCATCAGCTCGAAGTCCTCGCGCATGCGAGAGAGACGCACCGGGTGATCGCGCAGCAGCTCGCGGAGAAGCGCGCAGAGGGCGCCGGCAGGCCCCTCGACGTGTGTCCTATCCTCCACGGCGCGGCCGAGCGCTGTGGCACAGACGTCCCCGTCGTCAATGAGCACCAGCTCGGCGGGGGTGAGGATGAAGCCGAAGCGCCTCCGTCCGCTCGGCGTGACCACAAGTCCCGCCGCCCCGGTGGACGTGCGCTCCAGAAAGGGCATCGCGGCGTGCTCGAGCTGCTCGAGGACCTCGCGCTGCGTGTGGGAGAGCGGGCGCGCCTGCGCCTCCTCCAGGCGCAGGAGGGTGGCGACGTGCCCGCCGTCCTTCTCGCCCGTCGCGAGATGCCCGTTTGCGATGTGCCAAGCCCGTGCCATGGTATGCCTCCGCCCGCCGACGCCAATGCGCCCTCGTTGGAGGTTCTACCCGTTGTGGTGTGAGACAATAGCCGTGTTGGACCACTGGCATAAGGAGACGTCATGGACCTTGTGATGGAGCGCGACCGCATTCAGTACCTGGACGACAGCTGGAACGTGCTGGCCGAGGTGACCTTCCCCGTGGTGGAGCCCGGCGTCGTTGAGATCAACCGCACCTTCGTGGACGAGAGTCTGCGCGGGCAGGGCGTCGCGGGCCAGCTCATGGGCCGTGCCGTGGCGAGCATCGCCGCGAGCGGCTACTACGTGCGCCCCACGTGCTCCTACGCCGTGAAGTGGTTCGAGAAGCACCCGGAGCACGCCGGCCTTCTGGCCTAGCCGCGGCCCGCGCCGCCCTCGGGCAGCCAGCGGCGACGCAGGATCCGGTTGAGCCCGGCCGTCAGGGCGGGCACGCTGCACGCCGCGACGATGACGGCAGAGAGGCCCAGGACGATGAGGGTGCCCCAGAGCGGGTCGAGAAGGACGGGCTGCTCGTAGAGGGGCGTCCGGAACGTGAGCCACGCGCGGACGAGCCGGTGCCCCACGTAGATGCCCAGCGTGCGCTCTCCGAGCACGGTGAGCCGGCTGCGGCGCGACGGGACGAGCCGCAGGACCGCGGCGGAGAAGACGAGCGCGATCGCGGTCGCCACCGCCTTGCCGAGGAGGTCGAGCGGCAGCGCGCGGTAGGGGTTGTCGCCGTAGACCATCTGGAAGAACCAGTCGTAGGCGTGTTCGTCCAGCACGCGTGCGAGGGCGATGGCCGCGGCGAGGGCCACGGCGGCGGCGAGGGCCGCACGGACGGCGCGCGAGCGACTCTCCTTGAGGACGACGACGCGCTCGACGGGGCAGTAGAGACCGGCGGCGAACCACGGCAGGAACGCGAGCGAGCGGCTGATCGCCAGCAGGCCGTCAGAGAGGTCGACAAAGCCGCTCGCGTACGAGAGCACCAGGGCAAGCGCCATGCCCCGCTTCCAGCCGAGCCGCGCGAGCAGAGGTGCCGCCGCGTACCAGTACGCCATCGCGAGCAGGTACCACGGGGCGGACGTGAACTGCAGGAAGCGCCCCAGGGTGAGGCTGGCCCCGTTGATCAGCATGAGCGCAAGCTGGTAGAGCGCGGCGAGAAGGGCAAACGAGAGGATGCGGTTTGGGTTAACCCCCCCCGTTCGTTTTTCGCGTGTTTGGCAAAGAGGCCCGAGACAAAGACGAACAGCGGCATGTGGAAGAGGTAGATGACGTCGAAGAGGCAGCTTATGGCCTCATTGTCGTTGTGGACGGGATGCGCCACATGGCCCACCACCACGAGGATGATGAGCAGTCCCTTGATGTTGTCGAAGAGCGCGATACGACCCGCGCCCGCACGCGTCCGATGTTGCATTGCGCCCCCGTGCCGCCCGGCAAAACGACAGCATTCTAGCGCGCGGGCCTGCGGACGACGCGGTCCTTCTCGGCATCCTTCGGAGGCAGTCTACGCGGGGTAGTCCTCGTCCGCGACGGGCTCGAGCCACTCGTTCGTGCAGTTCTCGCCCGGCGCCTCGAAGGCGATGTGGGAGAACCAGCTGTCGCGCGCGGCACCGTGCCAATGCTTCACGCCCTCAGGGATCACCACGACAGTGCCCGGCGTGAGCTCCTGCGGGTCCTTGCCCCACTCCTGGTACCAGCCGCGACCGTCGGTGCAGACGAGGATCTGTCCGCCGCCCTTGTCGGCGTGGTGAACGTGCCAGTTGTTGCGGCAGCCCGGCTCAAAGGTGACGTTGGCGAGGCCGACGCCGCACTCCGCGGCGCTGGTCAGCGGGTTGAGGTACGAGTTGCCAATGAAGTACTGGGCATATGCGTCGTTGGGTGCGCCCAGGCCGAACATGGGCGAGAAGGACGTCCCCTCGCCAGCGTCTGCCTCGTCCCCGTAGACCTTGAGGGCCACGCGGAAGGCCGCCCACGCGTTGGGCCAGCCCGCGTAGAACGCCTCGTGGGTGAGGATCTCCGCCATCTCCTCACGCGTGACGCCGTTTTTGCGCGCCGTGGCCATGTGGTACTCGAACGAGCTGTCCACCATGCCCTTGGCCACGAGCGTCACCACGGTCACGATCGAGCGCATCTTGAGGCTGAGCGCTTCCTCGCGGCTCCACACCTCGCCAAAGAGCACGTCGTCGTTGAGCTGCGCGAACTTGGGGGCGAGCTCTCCCAGCTGGTCCCGACCCGCCGTCTGCTTCACTGCCATGTTGTTCTCCTTTCCTCTGAGTGCCCAGGCGGGCGCCCGTTTTGGTTAGTTCTTCGCGTTTGGGTTCGTGGTGCCCGCAAGGGGCTTCTCGCCGGGACGAGCCGCCGGGCCCACAAGCTCATGCGCCACGTAAGGCTCCTCGAGGTAGGCGATCTCCTCGGACGTGAGCGCCACGTCGAGCGCGGCCGCCGCGTCGTCCACGCGCTCGGGCTTGGAGCAGCCCACGATGGGCGCCTCCACGCCACGTGCCCAGTGCCAGGCGAGCGCGATGCGCGACATGGGCACGTCGTGCTTCTCGGCCAGCTCGGACACGCGCGCGACGATGGGCATGTCGCGCTCGCGGTCCGCATCGTACTTGTTGCGCATCGTGGCGTCGGTCGTCGAGCGCTTGGACGCGGAATCCCAGGTCGGTCGGCACAGGTGCCCGGACGCGAGCGGGCTGTACGGCGTGAGCGCCATGCCAAACTGGCGGCACACGGGAATCATCTCGCGCTCGTCCTCGCGGTAGAGCAGGTTGTAGTGGCACTGCATGGACGAGAAGGGCGTCCACCCGTTCTGGGCGGCTACGTTCTGCATGTTGTGCAGCTGGTAGGCGTACATCGCGCTCGCGCCGAGGGCGCGCACCTTGCCCGCGCGCACGAGGGCGTCGAGCGCCTCCATGGTCTCCTCGACGGGCGTCTCGTAGTCGAAGCGGTGGATGATGTAGAGGTCCAGGTAGTCGGTCTGGAGGCGCCGGAGCGTGCCGTCGATCTCGCGGTTGATCGCCTCGCGAGAGAGGCCGCCCTCGTTGAAGAAGACCTTGCTGGCGAGAACCACCTGGTCGCGCGGCACGCCCAGCTCGCGCAGGGCGGCGCCGATATACTCCTCGCTCGTGCCGTGCGCGTAGCAGTTAGCCGTGTCGATGAAGTTCACGCCTAGTTCGAGCGCTCGCTTGATCACCGCGCGCGTCTCGTCCGGGCCAATCGTCCACTGGTGGAAGTCCGCCGAGGGCGCGCCAAAGCTCATGCCGCCGAGGCAGAGGCGCGGGATGGTGATTCCAGAGTGTCCGAGCGTCGTGTACTGCATGGTCTACCTCCCCTGTTCCGAGATGGCAATGAATGCGTCGTGGAACCCCTCGAGCTCACGCAACGCGTCGAGCGGACCCACCGCGTGGCCCAACGTGACCTGGCCGCCGTAGCGTGCGGAGTTGCGCTCGTCGTCAAAGAAGAGCGCGAGCCAGTCGCCCTCGGGCTTGTAGTTGAGGTCGCCGTCGGACCAGCCAGGGTGGACGTCGGTCGCGTCGCACGGCAGCGAGAAGCCCGGCTGCCCGCAGCACCCCACGCTCGAGACGCTCATGCGGAGCGTCTGCGGCAGGTGGGCGGCAAAGGTCTGGGCGGCTGTGGACCCGTTCAGCTCCACCGGCAGCACGACCTCGCCTATCCGCAGCTCAACCCTCACGTTCGCCTCCCCTGTGGAAAAGGGACTGTCTCTTTTCCACATTCTCGGACGAAGCTGAATGAGGCACAATTGCTTATAATTAATACTGTGGTATTACTAAATATAATGAGGTGCTCATGGAACTCCGCACGCTGCGCTACTTCCTCGCCGTCTGCGAGCACGGCACGATGTCGCGCGCCGCCGAGGCGTTGCACGTGACGCAGCCCGCGCTCTCCCGGCAGATCGCGGCGCTGGAGCGCGAGCTCGGCACCCCACTCCTCGAACGCCACAGCCGCAGTGTCACGCCCACCGAGCAGGGTCTCTACCTGCGACGCCGTGCGCAGGAGATCGTCGGCCTCGCGGACCAGACCACCTCTGACCTCACTCACGGAGAGGACATCGTAGAGGGCGACGTCTTCATCGGCGCCGGCGAGTCCGAGGGCCTGCGTGTGATTGCTCGCCACGTGCGCGCCTTTCGCGAGAAGTACCCCGGTGTGCGCTTCCACCTGCACAGCGGCAACGCGCCGGACCTTACCGAGCGCCTGGAGCACGGCGTCGACGACTTCTCCGTGCTTATGAGCTACCCCGACGTGGACCGCTACGCACACCTGCGCCTCTCCCCCACCGACGCCTGGGGCGTGCTCATGCGCGACGACGACCCGCTGGTCACGCGCGAGGCCGTGAGCCCCGCCGACCTTCTCGGCGAGCCGCTCGTCGTGCCAGAGCGCCACGCCAAGGGCGACAAGCTCACTTGGCTTCTCGCCACGTGGTTTGGCGAGCGCGCTGGCGAGGCCGACATCGCGGCGACCTATAACCTCTCCTACAACGGCGCCCTGCTCGTTCGCGAGGGCGTGGGCCGCATGATCTCCTTCGACGGACTCACGACCGTGGGCCCGGGCACGGGACTGGAGTTTCGCCTGCTCTTCCCGCCGCTCGTCTCGGTCATTGACCTCGCCTGGAAGCGCAACGTCCCCCTCGGCGACGCCGCGCGTCGGTTCCTGGAGCTCGTCCGCCCCGAGTAGACTTCAGCCAGAAAACACCCACCAACAGAGTTATCCAGAATAGCTGACGGCAAAACGTATGACTTGCTACGCCACCGGCGTCAAGGCGTTCTCCCTCACTTGGTTGATAATCTGAACCAGCCGTTTTTGTCGGCCATCGTCAAACAGCCGGAAGAATGAAACAGGCCTGTCAAATGGCGTCTTCATCAAGGCGGACGGGTCCATGTAGCCGTTCTGCTCAACGTAGTCCACCACGCGATGCACGAAGGCCATCTGCTGCTGGCTCAGGGACTCGTCATTGATAAACTCCGCAAACGCTTCCATGGCAGCGTCGTGATCAAGCTTTGCGATCCTTCTCACGAGCAATCCAAGAGGCGTCTCGCCGTACGTCCTGCGATAGTCAGCCTCGGAGCCGAGCTCTTCCATAAACACACGCTCAAGCTCCCGATACTCAAGCTCCGTCATTGGTATGTTATTTCGCAGCTTATGTATGACGGTCATATCCCCATGGTCGATAACGTATCGATTGACCTTGAGCCGGTAGTCAGCGAAGTCCTCCCCGGGACTAATCTCTTCGCCCTCGCGCCTTGAGATGACAGGATCGGTCAGGCTCGTCACAAGAGCGGGAAGCTCGCTTCCGTCAATCAAGAACTTGATGAGTGAGCGCAGTTCTGTTCTAACCCCCTCGAGCATCAGAGCGTCGGCGTGTTCGAGATAATCCTCTTCGACCACAAGGGCAATGGTCCGCTTCCTCTCCTTAACCTGTGGAATGGTCATCTTGTGCTGCAGACGGAAGGCAAGGTCAACCACCCTGCGACGATACGCATCAACAGACTCGCCGAGAAGAACCGCGACCATGTACCCATACATCAGCGCGTCAAAGCGAAGGGCATACTGGTCCGATTCGTCAAGCACAATCAGAGGGGCAACCTCTCGCTCCAGCTCACCCACGTCCCCTTTGTTCAGACTCAAGAAGGCAGATTCGCTCGAGAACCTCTCAATCGCGTGAAGATGGAGCTTCACCGCCACTTTGAGAGGTTCCGCGCGGAGCTCGCCCACGGCCCGGACAATCTCTCCGATCAGCTCGCCTCGCCATGTCTGGTAGTCGCCCGACGAGAACGCAGGGTTCTGGAGAGCCTCAACGATTGCGACCTTTCTCTTGAACACCCGCTCCGAAAGCGACTCGGGATTCTTGCCTTCCGCAACGTCCTTCCCCTGACGGAAGAACTCGAAGTTTCCACAGTAGTCAAAGATGAAGAAGCGTCGCTTGCCCAAGTACTCCCCGTCCAAGCAGTCCGTAACCATAAGGTCGGGGCACAGCCGTGTGCCACGGCCAATCATCTGCCAGAACTTTGTCTTTGAGTGCACCTGCTTAAAGAACACGAGATTGAGCACCTGCGGAACGTCAATCCCCGTATCCATCTTGTCAACGGAGACGGCAATGACCGGCATCTCTTTGAACTTAAAGTCCTCGATGATGGTATCGGAGTAGTCATCACCATGAACAACACGTCGGGCAAACCCTCCCCTCTTGGGATAGAGGGCGTTGAACCTGTCCACTACAAACTGAGCATGCTTCTTGTTTTTGGCGAAGATGATCGTCTTTCCCAAGCGCTCTCCGCCAGCCACCTTTGCACCGTTCTCCATAAGGTCCTGGAGCACCGTATCAACGGTCTTCTCGTTAAAAACCCAGCTGTTGAGCGCAGAAGATGGCATAAACTCCGGAGCTGCGACGTCCTCGCCGTAGGCTTCCTCCCAGTCGTCGTCGAGACGTTCCCGATCCTCTTCCGTGAGATCGTCATAGGAGATTCCCTCGTCGAGGAACTTGGTCGCCACTTCGATGTTGTAGTACGGGACCAGATAGTGATCCTGTTTCACTGCGGTGTCGTACTCGTACACATAGGTCGGCACACCGCGCTCCACCTCAAAGAAGTCGTACGTGTTGCGGTCGACCTCGTCTTTGGGCGTGGCGGTGAGCCCCAGCACCTGAGCGTCAAAGTAGTCGAAGATGGCGCGGTATTTCTTGAAGATGGACCTATGAGCCTCGTCAACGATGATGAGGTCGAAGTGGGCCGGGGTGAAGATGCGACGACCGTCGCCCATCTTCACGGTGTCGATGGCATTGAGGATGCTCGGATATGTAGAGAAGACCATTCGGGCAGAGCTGTTCTCCATTCGGTCTTTGGTGCTGCACAGATTGCAAAGGCTCAGATTGGGCAGATACTCCTGAAAAGCCGCTTTCGCCTGGCTGACCAAGGCCACTCGATCAGCCAAAAAGAGGACGTTTGACGCCCAGTTCGCGCGAGTGAGCACATCTACCAGTCCCGCAGCCGTCCTGGTCTTACCTGTCCCCGTTGCCATGACGAGCAGGTTTCGGCGGTGGCCCTCCTCCATGTTTGCGCATATCGCACGAATTGCCTCAATCTGGTAATACCTGCCAGCAATGTCCTGGTTAACCCGCATGGACGAAAGCGGCAGAGCAATTCCACGACGGTTCGTGAGCCGCTGGAGGTCCTCGGGCGAGAAGACCCCGGAGCAAGGCCTTTCGGATCCGGAGATGTCGTCGCAAAAGTACGTCTCGAACCCATTGCTCAGAAAGATGAAAGGAGCGTAACCGTAGCGCATCTCAAGACACTGTGCGTAAAGACGAGCTTGCTGGAGGCCTTTCTTGGTGTCATGCATGGTGCGCTTTGCCTCAACGATGGCAAGCGGCTTTCCGTCCGCTCCGTTAAGGACGTAATCGATGTACCCAACGCCCCGGGAGTTGGGCATTCCCTGGACCTCGACCTCCGTCTCCACGTTGCGCTCAAGATCCCAGCCCGCATACTCGATGTCAAGGTCGATGTAGCGCCTGCGTGTCTCGCGTTCCGAAATGGTATCGGGATTGAAGTCGTCTTCGACAATGGCCTGAGCCTTAGCTGCAGCAAACTGCGAACGCAGCTGCTTGATCTCCTCTTCTTGGCGCCGGATGACATCTTCTTTCTGAGCGAGAAGAGCCTCTCGCTGTTTGATTGCCTGAACATCCAGCGCTAGCTTGACGAGCGGAACCTTGTGCTCGTCGAAGACGCGCTCCTCATAAGCGTCTCCACCGTAGCAGTAGTCAATCCACTGAACGAATCCAAACAGAGCCTTGAGCGCAAGGAGAGCGTCCTGTGGGGAGACCCTACGGTCTGTGTGAACCGACTTGTTGCCCAGCTTGACGATAAACGGCAGCGTCCTCCACGTAACTCGATCAACGACACGTTGGAACGACGCCTCGTGGATAAGCGAGGACAGGTTGTCCTTATAGGGCATGGTCAGGGAGGAATCAGCCGCATACACCCATTTCACTGCCAGCTCAAACGCCTTGCGACAACCAACGGCACACATCGCGGGGCTAGTGGAGAGCGTTCTCTCGGCCTCGGCGCATGCCGGAGCAAACATGGCATACTCCGCGCGCGTCTTGAGAAAGTCGAAGTTCATGGCCCTCCTCTGGATGCGGAACGGATGTGTGAGACGGAGAGTGCTGGCGTCCTTTCCTCTACTTTAGTCTGTTTGAAGAGAAGCACGGAGATCTTCCCTCTCAGCTGTCGAACTCGTCTCCCGAACGTAGCAATAAAGGACGTCTCTCACTGCTCTGCCAACAAATTGCGATTTGGCGACCTCGGCGGCGAAGGCGGCGAACTCCTTCTGGAGGGAGAGGGGTGGAACCATCATGGGATACTCCTTCAATACGCGCAGGCTCAGATTCTTTTGATTGCCGCCATAACTAAGCTCCCGCAAATCCTGATAGCTGTGCTGCAAGTACGCCAAAGCAAATTGCGAATCAATTTGATTGCCAAATTCCAGAGCAGCACAGGCTTGATTTGTTGCCGCCTCAATTGTGAGCAAGGCGGCCCTACCTCGCGTGTCGCCCTGTCCATACATTGCGACAAGGACGGTGCCAACGCCCAAAATACGACAGGAAGTCTCCTGAAGAGCCTCCTCTGTAATATGCTCCTCCGTCTCAATGATATTCCCCGAAGCAACTTCGCCAGTCTTCACCCACGGAATTGTTCCTTCGTAATATTCCGGATGCTTGCGACTCGGAGTAGCTCCTGAGCTCACTCTGGCAAGCTCGCCAATCTTTGCCTTCGGATACCTCGTCAAAGGATCACACGGATCCCCGAACATCTCGACAAAGCGGGATTTGACCAGGTCGTCGAGGAGGGAGAGTGTGCGGGAGCAATCCGATGCAAGCTTCTCAACGCTCCCCAGAGTAGAGATGACGTTCAGCTGCTCGTCCAAGCTCGGCAGGGGAACCTGCATCGCAGTCAGATTCTCGGAAGTAATGCTACGTCGTCGTGCGGTGGTTCCCCGCATTCTCTCGGCATAGTACGCCATGCTTCTCGGAGAATGCAAAGCTAACTCGAGGTATGCAGGAACGATTCTGTCAGAATCTATATCCCATACGTTATACGCAGGACTCATAATGCCCGGGCAATCGTAGCCCTGAACATAAATCACGCCCTCGTCTATCGGAAAACCCACCACGAGCTGATTGGGGCGCACGACTTTGTACAGGCTGACATCTTTGGATGCGATGGCTTTCTTGAATCGGTCAGTCTGCCTCACAATTCCGTCGTGCATCGTCATCGAGAGTACGGGGAAATCCCTGTCTCCGCATCTCTCAACCTTAGCTTTTGAGATCAGCTCTCCCAGCCGGACGCGGCGCACCTCCCCCGCAAAGGGGGGTTTGCTTACGCGATGTACTTCCGATGCGAGTGTCGAACGTTGCGCTGATCAACCATCGCATACTTGAGAGTCGTATCGATTTTCTGATGCCCAAGCAGCACCTGCACCTGCTCTATGGGCATGCCCTTGTCGATAGCACGCGTAGCGAGCGTCCTTCTGAACTTGTGCGGGTGAACTCGGCACACTCCTAGACGTCGTCCCAGCTCGCGTAGCCGTATCTCAACCCCGCTAATCTGTAGCCTCTTGCGAGGGTTGCACAGCGAGACAAACAGCGCCGGGTTGTCATCCGAGCGCTCCTCCAGGTACTCAAGCAAATGGAGCTTTGTACGAGCATCGAAGTAGACCCGCCGCTCTTTCCCGCCTTTCCCCAGCACAACGCACTCCCGCGCCTCAAAGTCTATGTCCTCGCGCTCTAGGTTCACCAACTCCCCAACGCGAATCCCCGTCGAGGACAGCAGGTCAACGATGGCAAGATCGCGCTTGGTTGTGCAGCCATCCCGCATGAGCTCGATCATCTCGTCCGAGTAAGTCTCCTTCACAGTCTTGACCGTGCGAATCTTCTTGATGCGGCGAGCCGGGCTCTTGTAGATGTAGTCCTCCGTCTCGAGCCACGAGAAGAAGCTCGAAATGATGCGCCTCACATTATCGATCGTCACGTTGCCGGCGTTGTTTTCCTGACCATATCCACCCAGATACGAGCGAATCTGCTCGGTCGTGACCAGCGCGAGAGACCCGTCGAGTGACCCCAGAAACCTTACGAGCGTGCTGCGGTAGTACTTGAGAGATCGCCCGGAACAGCCCTCAAGGCGCTTGGCGTCGAGAAACGCCTCAAGGAGCTCGGCATTGCCGATTCTCTTGTGACGCTCGACGGTCTGCTCGACAAAGCACTCGACAAGAGCATCATGCAGGCGACGCATCTGAGTGCCGTCCAGCGCCGTCACCATCATTCTCTCAACCTGACGAATCGCATCACTCGTGGACATCATCTCTGGCCTCCATTCTGTCGGGAGGCCAGAATAGCGCGAGGGTCGCTCCATCAGATGCGGCTTGCGATGTCCTCCGGCGTCGGAAGGATCCCGCGCATCTCCTCGGGGAGCTCGTCCGCGGTTCTGTACTCGCTCACGCCAATGGGGGCCGACGTACTGCGCAGCGGGCGTTCGGCGAATTTGTGCAACAACCTGCTGCACAAATTCGAGGTCGACTCGCTCGCAAGCCGCAGCATGAACTTGAGGTTGCGAACCGAGAAGCCCCTGATGCCCGGATACGCAAGCCTGATGTCGCCAGGCAGCGAGTCGATGAAGCGCTTGCCCCACTCGGAGCGCTCGTCGATGAGCTTGCCGATCCTCCAGTACAAGCAGATGACCTCACTGTTGACCGCAAGCACGGCGCGCGACTCGACCCGGAAATCTCTCGCTTGACTCGCCCGAGCGTCTCCATGCAGCCGGCACCGTTGCACGGCGGCTCATCCATGGTGACACCTAGCCAAAGTAGTCTTGCGCAAGGCTGTCATAAAGAGTCCGGAGCTTCTCGATCTGTTGCCGCACTGCAACTTGCGATTTGGCGACCTCGGCGGCGAAGGCGGCGAACTCCTTCTGGAGGGAGAGGGGCGGAAGCGGTAGCAACACCTCAGAGAGCATGCGCTGATTAATCTTGAACGTGCCATTGGTTGTTCTTGCCCGAGACTCTATCTGCCTGCGTATTGCGGGACGACCCCACGCATATCGAAGGTAAGCAGCGCTAATCAAGTCGAAATTGATACGGGCAGCAATCATCGTGTCTGGGAAAACGAGATCTGGCAAATCGGTATCTGAATACTCCCCCGCGCCTACCAAGTCTCTGTTTCCATTTCCTCGGCAGATATAGAACTCTCCGGCAGAGACTCGCTTCTCACACGGAGGGTCAGAGGGGTAAGCGCCCTCTTTCCAAGACTCCGCGTCGAAGGATCCTTGGGTAATGGCGGAAAGCGTGAGAACCCTTGCGTGACACAGCCCTTCTTTCGAAGGTGAGACTCCGTTTCTCATTTTTAAAAGCACAGAACCCGCAGGAAACGTAGGCCATTCCGTCGATTCAAACATCTCGACAAAGCGGGATTTGACCAGTTCGTCCAGGAGGGAGAGCTGGCGGCGAGCGAGCTTGATGAGCTCAAAGATCCCATCAAGCTCGTCGCAAACCATTCGCTGAGCCTCCTCATCAGGAACACAAAACGTCGCTTGCTTGAGAAGCTTAAAGTGCCTGCTGTACCCGAGGTTTTCCAGATGTGTGTTCCTCAGCGCGTGATACCAGTAGCGAACGTTATTAGACAGACGCGGCTTGAGTATCTTCACCCCGTCAGCACCGACAAAGAACGGCCGATCGACGTACTTAACGTGCCTTGTGTGATCCCCGAACACAATCACCGGGATATCGGAGAAGAGGCCGTCATCTCTATTGGAATACCCCGCAAACAACTCCTGCCCCTGGTCAACGACCGGGTAATCGCCAGCAGGGAGGTAGTCCCTCTGCTTTATCCTTGAGACCCCTTTTGACACTTCGGCAAAAGCCTTCGAGAAAGGAACCCGCTCCCCCGCAAAGGGGGGTTTGCTGCTTGCGGTCATTCTGAATCACCGCCGAGCATCCTCTTGAGCTCCTCCAAGCCCTCGGCCATCTGTCGGTTCAGGTCCTCTAGCTCCGCCAGAATCTCGCTGGTGGGAGGGTACTCCTTCTTCTCGTACACGATCTCGGTGTACTTGTTGAAGCTAAAGTCGTAGTCGTTGTCTACGATCTCCTGCTTGGGCACCAAGAAGCTCTTCTCGGTGCGTGCTCGGTCCTTCTCGCCCTCAAGGTTGGAAAAGCGGGCGATTACGTCAGGTACGTCATCGTGCTTCTCGTCACGATCGCGCTTGTCGTCAAGCGTATAGCCGTCGCTCTTCATGTTGTACATCCACACGTTGTCCGTGCCGCCGGCGTCGGTCTTGGTGAACACCAGCACCGCCGTGCTCACGCCAGAATATGGCTTGAACACGCCACTCGGCATGTGAATGACGGCATTGAGCTTTTGGTTCTCCACCAGTTCACGGCGAAGCTGTCCGTATGCCTTTGAGTTGCTGCGAAAGAGTACTCCGTTGGGAACGATGCACGCGCAACGACCGCCTCGCTTGAGCATTCGCAGGAACAGGGCAACAAACAGCAGCTCGGTTTGCTTGGTGTTGCAGATTGCCTTGAGCTCAGGGGCAATATCCTCCGCGTCAACGTTGCCGGTGAACGGAGGATTGGCCAGGATGAGATCAAACTTGCCGTGAATGGTGTTGTTCTTGCTCACTGAGTCCATGTAATGGATGTCGGGCAGCTCGACGGAGTGAAGCAGCATGTTCATGGTACTGATGCGCAGCATGGTCTGGTCGGTCTCGAAGCCACTGAACTGCCTACGCCCGTCCTTCTCGCCGCTGAACACCGACCAATCGTCCTCGGTCATAGCGTCGCCAAAGTGCGACCGAATGTACTCGGCAGCCGAGATGAGGAAGCCCGCCGTTCCGCATGCCGGGTCACAGATGAGCTCGCTGGGCTTCGGCTTCACCAGCTCCACCATCATCTCACGAATGTGCTGAGGCGTGCGGAACTGTCCGTTAGCGCCGGCAGTAGAGAGCTTGCTCAGCATGTACTCGTATAGATCGCCGAGGTCACCAATATGATCGTCGAAATCTCTCATGAGCTCTTCGATGCCGGAGACCGCGCGCTGCAGCGTCTTGGGGTTTTGGATGCCGAATGTTGCATCCTTCATGCACTGGGCAAACGGCGTGCCGTCATTCAGCGTCTTGATGAACGGGAAGACCTCATTGGCGATCACGCTGTGCATGGCCTCTGCCTCGAAGTCCTTGAAGACATTCCAGCGCATGCGCTTGCCCTCGGGAGTCTGGGGGAAGACGTGCTTCTGGGGTTCGCCCGTGAGTATCTCCATGCGCTCGGCGTCAAACTCCCGCGCGTCGAGCGAGCGAATGAACATCAGATAAGTGAGCTGCGTGATGACTTCAAGCGGATTGGTGATGCCACCCTCCCACATCTTCTGCCAAATATCGTCTACCTTGGCTTTTGTGGCCCCGGTGATCATCTATCCCGCCTCTCAAACTATCGAACGGCCCTGCCCCTCCCACCTTACCGCAACAGACGAGGACTCCCATCGGGGTGTGACAACGGGACCAATGAAAACCCTCTCAGACAACGCTCAATTTCGGCGCATTATTGAGGTAAATTGCACTCCCAGCGCAACACGATAGGAGAAGCCCATGAAGGTCATGCTCGTGAACGGAAGCCCGCACAAGGCGGGGAGCACCAACCGCGCACTCGAGGAGGTGGCGCGCACGCTGGAGACCGAGGGCATCGAGGCGGAGATCTTCTGGATCGGTGCTCGGCCCGTGGGTGGCTGCGTGGCCTGCGGAGGCTGCGCCAAGCTCGGCCGCTGCGCGTTCGATGACGTGGTGAACGAGTTCCGCCCCAAGGCCGCAAAGGCCGACGGCTTTATCTTTGGCGCGCCGGTGCACTACGCGCACGCCGCGGCGTCGCTTCTGGGCTTCATGGACCGCCTCTTCTACAGCAACGGTCGCGCGGGGGCGCCCAACGTGCTCGCGTACAAGCCGGCGGCGGCAGTCGCGAGCGCGCGGCGCGGCGGCACCACCTCGGCCTTCGACGACATCAACAAGTTCTTCACCATCGCACAGATGCCGGTCGTGAGCTCGCGCTACTGGAACAACGTGCACGGCAACGTGGCCGAGGAGACCGAAGCAGACGCCGAGGGCCTCTGGACCATGCGCCAGCTCGGCCGCAACATGGCCTGGATGCTCAAGTGCCTGGAGGCGGGCCGCGCGGCGGGCGTGCCGCTGCCCGCGCAGGAAGCCGGCCAGCAGACGAACTTCATACGGTAGGGACTGCCGCGCCGGCGGCCAGAGCCCTCCAAGCACTGCATCTCGCCAGCGGCTTACCAAGAGCTGACGTCGACTCCGTAGACTGGCGAGAAGAACGTGGAATTCGCCAGCCGCCGAAAGGGGTCGCCATGAGCGCGGTCGTTGCCTTCTGCTCACAGACGGGCTCTGCCAAGAGATACGCCGACTGGCTCGCGGAGGAACTCGGATGCCAGGCAGTCCCGCTTGAAAGAATCGAGGCCACCGCCGCAGACGCGGACCTCGTGATCCTCTGCAGCTGGTTCCACGCGGCATCACTCAAGGGGGCAAAACGGTTCCAGACCTATATGGCGGCTCACGGTGAGAAGCACTATGCCGTGGTTGCCGTGGGCGCCACGCCCATGCCCTGCGAGCTCTGGCCCGCAGGCGAGCACGAGGAGGCGTTCCGTCGCTCCTTCCCCGCAGGGGCCTACCCGGACCTGCCGTGGTGCTACTGCCAGGGCGGCTTTCACTTCGAACGGCTCGGCGCGGTTGACAAGGTCATGATGCGCGTCTACTTCAAGATGCTCGAGAGCGAGGTGCGCAAGGGGGACCAGCGCTCGGCCACAGCCCTCGCCCAAATGCGCGAGGGCTACGATGGCTGCGAGCGCAGTCACCTCGAGCCGCTGGTCGCCGAGCTCCGGACACGCGGCTGGGCGTAGGGACGACCCACGAGGTTCTTCTCGCCTTCGCCTCTCCCTCACGCGGCGGCGATTGCGAGCGTGCCCGCCACCAGGAGCGCAAGGCCGCCCAGATCGCGGCGGCCCAGCCGCTCGCGCAGCACCAGCGCCGTCACTAGGTCGGAGTCCGTCTCGCGCACGCCGAGCTTGGCGAGAACCGCCGTCGCGCCCGCAAAGAGCGCCGAACCGCACGCCGCCAGCAGAGCCACACGTCGCGCCTCCCTCGTCTGCCGTCCAACGAGCACCGTTGTAGCACACGACACGGCCGTGCGGGAGATCGTGGACGCTACCGCAGCGAGCGCCCCAGCTCGAAGGCGCGCTGCGGGGCGTCCGTGGCACGCGTCATGGACGGCGTGCCGCAGCCGTAGCCGAGCACGCGCCCGCAGTCGCGCAGGTCGAGGTAGCGGACGAGCGTGTCGTAGTGCGCCTCCAGAGCTTCGAAGGTCCAGCTGTCCGCGTTCCACGCATCGGCGAGAAGGACGGAGCGCAGCCGCCGCGCCGTGATGGCGGGGTTCTCGGAGCAGAAGCGGTCGATCACAGCCTTGAGCTGGGCGGACATACCGTAGTAGTAGAGCGGCGTCGCCAGGACAAGCACGTCGGCCGCGAGGACCTTCTCCAGGATCGCGGCCATGCCATCACGCTGGACGCACGGACGCGCACCATAGCCGCAGGCCACGCAGCCCGTGCAGGGGTGCACGTCCGCCTGCGCCACGTCGATGCGCTCAACGTCATGCCCCGCCTGGCGAGCGCCGCGCGCGAACTCCTCGCAGAGGATGGCGGTGGAGCCGTCGCGGTTGGGGCTCCCCTGCAGAATGACGATGTTCATGATCCTCTCCTATAGCTCCAGACCGGATGCGTAGTCTGCCCAGCCGTCGGGCGTGACCTGCGTAAGCTCGGGATTGATCCCGTCCGCGCGCTCGACGCTCGCGGTGGCCGCGGCCTCCGTGTTGCCCGTCGCCGAGAAGTACGCCACGAGCACGTTGCCCGCCGGTGCGGCAGCCTCTTCGAGCACCTCGCCCTTCTCGCCAGCGCAACCGGCTGCAAACAGGCTGGCTGCCCCTGCCGCAACCGCTAGGAAGCTCCTTCTCGTCAGCATGTTCTTCTCCGCTCCCATCCTTTCCCTTGAGTCAATTAACACGCATAATCCAATTTCACTTCATATATTTGCAGGACAAAGTTTGGAGAAAGTCGGATTCTGCATGTTATTTCGGCGAGCCCGTGCAAGCGGGCGAAGGGGCCAAAGGGGCCTAACCCCTTTGGCCTACAGGCTCGCTCGCAGCACCGCCACGATCTCGTCGCGGGAGAGCACGTGGTAGCCACCCTGCATGACGAGGGTGGAGTCGGCGATGGGTTCAATCATGTCCTCGGTGGCACCGAGCTCGGAGATGCTCATGACGCAGCCGATCTCGTGCATCCAGGCCTCCATGGCGTCGAGGCCGGCGGCAGCGAGCTCCTCGGTCGTGCGTCCCTCGGGCGAGATGCCCCACACGTTGGTCGCAAACCGCGCGAACTTCTCCATGCCATAGGGCATGACCAGGCGATAGTACGGCAGCGCCACGGCGGCGAGCGTCATGCCGTGCGTGGCGTCGGTGTGGGCGCCCACGGCCTGGCCGAGCATGTGGACCTCCCAGTCCGTGGACTTGCCGCGCGAGACGAGCGTGTTGAGCGCCCAGGTGGCGCACCACATGATGTTGGAGCGGGCCTCGTAGTCCTCCGGGTTGGCCACGGCGGCGCGGCTGGCGGTCACGAGCGACCGCATGAGGCCCTCGGAGAGATAGTCGGAGGTGTTGTCGTCGGTGCCCGAGAAGTACTGCTCGGTGATGTGGTTCATGATGTCAAAGATGCCGGCGACCATCTGGTACGTGGGCAGCGAGTAGGTGAACTCGGGGTTCAGCACGGCAAAGCGCGGGAACACGCGCTCGTCGGCAAAGACGTGACCGACCTTCATCTTGGTCTCGTGGTTGGTGATGACCGAGCCGCAGTTCATCTCCGAGCCCGTGCCCACCATCGTGAGGACCGAGCCCACGGGGATGACGTCGAGGTCGGCCGCCGGCTCGTCAAAGTCCACCCAGTACTTCTGCCAGGGGTCCACGTCCGCCGGCAGGTTGGCCGAGACGGCCACGCCCTTGGCGTAGTCGATGCAGGAGCCGCCGCCCACCGCGAGGATGAGATCGACGTGGTTCTCGCGCGCGATGGCCACGCCCTCGTAGAGCTTCTCGACCGTGGGGTTGGGCATGACGCCCGCGTCCTCGACGACGGTCTTGCCCGCCGCCGCGAGCGCCGCGACCACCTGGTCGTAGATGCCGTTCTTCTTGATGGAGCCGCCGCCGTAGACGAGCTGGACCGTGGGGCCATAGGCCGCGAGCTCCGTCGCGAGGGCATCCATGGCGTCCTTGCCAAAGATGAGCTTGGTGGGGTTGTGATAGGTGAAGTTGCCGAGCATGTCCGCTCCCTTCCTCGTAGGTTGGCCTCATCATAAGTGACGTCACGTCACTTGTAAAGATATAAGTGACGCGATTTCGCTTATTTGTGGTTTGGCTGCGGTATACTTTGCGCAGCGACCGTACGGAGGAGTCATGGCCGAGTTCATCAGGGCGAGGAGCCCCGAGCAGAAGGAGCAGCGTCTCGACGAGATCAAGGGCGCCGTCCGCCGTCAGTTCGCGGTGCGCCCCTATCACGAGATCACGCTCACCACGATCGCCGAGGAGCTCGGCTGGTCGCGCGCCAACCTCTACAAGTACGTGACCACCAAGGAGGAGATCTTCCTCCTGCTCACGGCCGACGAGTGCGACGCCTACTTCGAGGCCCTTCTCGCCGCCCTGCCCGAGGACGCAGAGCTCGCCCCCGCCGAGGCCGCCGATGCCTGGGCAGACGTCGCTGCCGCCCACCAGGAGTACTTCCGTCTGGGCGACCTGCTC
Organism: Olsenella sp. An270; assembly: GCF_002159735.1. Lineage (GTDB taxonomy): Bacteria > Actinomycetota > Coriobacteriia > Coriobacteriales > Atopobiaceae > Thermophilibacter. The sequence continues at coordinate 92,871 of NZ_NFJF01000003.1, read as the reverse complement.
ACTACCATCGTTGAGACCAACGTCACCGTCGAGCGCCTCATGGACTTCAAGCGCGGCTACTACGCGCACGTGGACGAGATGCGCGAGCGCCTGCCGCAGGTCACGGGCGTCGCGCCCGGGCGCGTGGAGCCGCTGCTCATGGCCGTCTACTACCACGCTACGGGCCTCGTCAGCTCCTGCTGGAGCAACCCGCTCATCGCCGAGGCGCTGAGACGCCTTGAGATCGAGCGCGCCGAGACGGACTTCCGCGCCGAGATGCGCGACTTCATAGGGATGTGCCTCGGGCACTACGCACGGTAGCACGCTGTCGAGAAGAACCCGGGGCCTGGGCCCCGTGCGAGAAAACCCCTGGCGCCTGATTTCTGGCATCTGCGTGCCGCAGTGCCGAAATAGCCTCATATGCGTGCGAATGGTGCCGGAATTGGGACGTATGCGTGCCGCGCACACGCATACGTCCCAATTCCGGCACCAGGTACTTCTCGCCCAGCGGCCCCATGCGTGACCTTACCGACTCTTTGCAAAGCCTGCTTGTCATTTCTTGCAAAGCGTACTATGCTTATATTGCAAAGCAAGCTTTGCATAACTCCGGCACGAGAGGAGGCCCATGCGAACGCGCATCAAGGAGCTGCGCCGCGCGCGCAAGATGAGCCAGGCCGAGCTCGCCGACGCCGTGGGCACCACGCGGCAGACCATCACGTCCATCGAGGTGGGCAAATACACCGCCTCCCTGCCGCTCGCCTACAAGATCGCCCGGCACTTTGGCCTCACGATCGAGGACGTCTTTGACTTTTCCGAGATAGACGAGGAGCTGTGATCACCATGAAGAACACCGCCGAAGCGCTGCGCACCACCATCCGCCGCCGCCTGCGTCGCGAGAGAATCCTGCTCGCCGTCATGTTCGTCGCATGGGTATCCCTGGTCGCGCTCATCACGACCGACGCGCTCCCCGCCCTGCGCGGAGACGTGCGCGCCTCAGGCTTTCTCTCGGGGTTCATGGTGGGCATGTTTACTGTCGCCGCCGGCATCACCGCACGACAGGTCCTCAACCTGCGCCGCGCCCTCCAAGACGAGACCGAGCTGCGACGCTTCCTCGCCCGCGAGAACGACGAGCTCCAGGCCCACCTCGAGCGCGAGGTCGCGCGCGCCTACGTCCAGCTGCTACCAGCGCTCGCCATGGTGGCCGTCTTCGTCGGGGCGCTCGTGGGCTTTGAGTCCATGGTCTCCGTGGCGGCCACGCTGGTATTTCTCGCGCTCGTCCTGCTCGCCGTGAAGATCTACTACAAGCAGCGCCTCGCCGCTCCCGCAGCGGAGTAAAGTAGCGCCAACAGCCGTTCCCGTGCGAAAGGAGCACCCATGGACGAGGTTCTCGCCTACCTCAAGGCCAATCCCACGTACTTCCTGGCGACCGTGGACGAGAAGGGCGATCCGCAGGTGCGCCCCTTTGGCACCATCGCCAAGTTCGAGGGCAGGCTCTACATCCAGACCGGCAAGGCCAAGGCCGTCTCCGACCAGATGCTCGCCCACCCGCGCGTGGCGATCTGCGCGACGGGCGCCGACGGCTCGTGGCTGCGCGTCGAGGCCGACGCCGTGCTCGACGACCGCCTGGAGGCTCGCGAGGCCGTGCTCGCGGAGTACCCCGAGCTGCAGCCCATGTATGCCGCGGACGACGGCAACTGCGAGGTCTTCGCGCTGGAGAACGTGACCGCCACGTTCTGCTCGTTCACCAAGGACCCCTACACGATCCGCTGGTAGCGTAGCGCCCCGGACTACTCCCCAAACGAGAAGAGCGCCCTGCTCGCGCCCGCCTCGTGCCATGCGGCGAGCGCGGCGAGGCGCTCGACCGTCGACGCCGCGAGCGGCTCCGGCAGCGCGTCGGGCGCGAACCAGCCCACCTCGAGGCTCTCGTCGTCAGCCACGCTCGGCACGGAGCGCCCGCCCTCGGCGAGCCGGCAGACGAACATGAGGTCCAGGTACTGCGTCCGGTCCCCGTTGGCGTAGACGGTCTCGTAGTGCTGGGCGCTCACGCGCACCAGGTCCGTGGGCACCACGTCCACGCCCGTCTCCTCGGCGACCTCGCGGGCAACGGTGTCCGCCGGCTCCTCGCCCGGCTCGTTGATGCCGTAGACGAGCGCCCACTCCCCCGTGTCGGCGCGCCGGCCCAGGAGCACGCGGCCCTCGCCGTCCTCCACGTAGGCGCTCACGCCGATGAGCCACAGCAGGTCGTGGCCGATCTTCTCGCGCAGGCGAAGGATGAACTCGGGCGTCGCCATGTCCCTCTCGCCCCCTAGTAGCGGTCGTCGCGGTCGCGACGGTCGGGGAACTCGACGTGGATCTTGCCGCCGCGCACGAAGAACCAGATGGCCACGATCACGAAGATAGCGGGCAGCATGGAGAGCGCTCCGGCGACGATGTTCACCAAAAACGAGATGACGAGCGAGACGACAAACGCGACGATGAGCAGCGCGAAGAGCGCACTGATGATCTGCATGGGACCTCCCGGGACGACTGGGGCAATTGTACCCCGTCGACGCGTCACACCTCGGCGCGGCTGCCCACGTGCAGGTAGCGCACACGCTCGCCGAGCTCGTCGCGCAGGACCGCGAAGGCGTCGATGCCGGTGCAGTGGAACGTGAGGTAGGTCGCCCGGCGCGACGCCAGCTTCCGGGCGAGCCCGCGCGTGAGCCCCGCGTCCTCCACGGTGCCACCGCTGGGGTCCATGAGGTGAAACCCGGCCACCACCGCGTCGAGCGGTGCGCCGCAGGCCTCCTCCGCCGCGTCCATGAGGTTGAGGATCCCGCCGTGCGAGCAGCCGGAGACCAGGACGCAACGGCCGCTCTCCTCCACCAGGAGGCTCTGCTCGTGCGCGAAGGAGTCCGGTGTGAGAGAGCCGTCGACGCCCCGCATGAGCAGGCGCGCGTTGGAGCGCGCGACGGGGTGGCCGCGGCGCGTGGTCGAGAGGAGCGTGAGCCCGCCGCCCAGGTCGTAACGCTCGCCCACCATGCGGACGCGCGGGTCCGCAGCCAGGGCGGGGTCCAGCCCGATCGCGTGGTGACGCTCCGGCGTTCCCGAGACGTGCTGCTCGAAGGCGTGCTCGCGCACGTAGACGGGCACTTCTCGCCCCGCGGCGTCGCAGGCGGCGAGAAACGCAGGCAGCCCGCCACCGTGGTCGTAGTGCCCGTGGCTGAGCACCGCCAGGTCCGCCGTCGTCACGTCCACGCCCAGCGTGCGGGCGTTGGCGAGAAACGCGTCGTCGGGCCCCATGTCAAAGAGGACGCGTCGACCGTCCCCGAGCTCCAACCACAGGCTGAGCCCGTGCCGCGCAGCGAGGCGGCTCGACGGCGTGCCGTTCTCCATCAGTACCGTGACGCGCATGGCGACCTCCGATTCTCCCGGGCGACGCCCCTTTAGGCAAGTTTTCGCCAACGCTCACCGAGCGCACGCCCTTCTCGCCGAACGAGGGGTATAACGCAGGTAGACGGCTTCTTCGAGACGAGGGAGGCAACCATGTACTTCAAGAACATCCTGGTTCCCTACGACGAGTCCGAGCACGCGAAGAGCGCCCTGCACATCGCGCTCGGCCTGGCGGGCCCCTATCCCGAGGCGAAGGTGCACGTGATGACCGTCATCCCCTCCTCGAGCCTGCCCGACCCCACGCTGATGGCCAACGCGCTCGAGACGCCCTACGCGATGCCGGACCCCGAGAGCTACGAGCGCATCATGAGGTCCGTCGCCGAGAACGCCTGCACCGACGCGCAGCGGCTCATCGACGAGACCCGCGACGACGCCCAATGCCAGGTCGTGGCCGACGCCGTGATAGCGACCTCGCCGGTCGAGGGCATCGCCGACTACGTGAGGAGCCATGACATCGACCTCGTGGTCATGGGTCGCCGCGGCCTCGGCGCGCTGCGCGGCATGATCGGCAGCGTGAGCTTTGGCGTGCTGCGCTCCGTTGACGTGCCGGTGCTCACGGTCAAGTAGCTGGCGCAACAGACTCGCCCGAGGCCCATCCGCCACACATCTCAGGCAGGTGGGCCTCACGCCGACGGGCGTGCGCGTGGCCGTCATAGGCTGCCGGGACGCGCACCCCCTTCCATAAACGACGGCACGCCACCCTCGACAAGCTGGCAGGCCAGCTGCGTCATCTCGGCAATCGTCAGCCTTCGGTCTGAGAGCAGCCACCAGCGATACAGCGAGAAGAGCCCGCCGAGCCCAAAGGCAAGCAGCATCTCCAGCTCGTCGTCCGGGATGCCCCCGCTCACGAACCCCCTCTCCACGCACTGGCGTACGAGCGGGCGGGCAAGATGCTCCAGGAGCAGCTCGGAGGGCACATGCTCGCAGTAGCGCTGCTGCAGCAGGAGGTTCTTGCCCAGATGCTCGGTAAGGGCCGCGAAGAAGGCGTGTAGGGGGCGATCGGCGGGACCGCCCGAGCTTGCCCGCGTGACAAGCTCGACCTTGTCTAGCAGCTCGGAGACCACGTCCTCGGCGATTGCGTCGAGCAACCCGTCGATAGAACCAAAATGCTGGTAGAAGGTCTTGCGGTCGACGTCGGCCTCGCGCGCGATCAGACTCACGGAGATCCGGTCTATCGGCTTGTCAATAATCAGCCGGTCGAAGGCCTCGATGATGGCTCGGCGGCTGCGGCGTACGCGCCGGTCAACGCGCCCGCCGTCCCTCTCGGACCGCCGGTTCTTCTCGCCCTGGGACATATTCCTCACACCCCGCCTTTCTGTGGAATAGGCATCGCCTTCTCCCCTTTCACGGAAGAGACATCCTTATTATTCCACATTTGTTGGTTTACACATAACTGGGTATAAACAGAAAGCCCTTACAAACCAGTGAAAGGATCAAAGATGTCGCTGACCCAGGCGGCGGAGCGCACCGCGCTCTACAAGCTCATCGACTACGTTGACGAGAACCCCGAGGCCCGCATCCCCAAGCTCATGGACACGGTCGACCGGTACGTCCCTGCGGACGTATTCCCGACGCAGCGCGCGGCGTTCCGCCACGCCATCGACAGCCAGAGCAACTGGTACGAGCTCATGCTGCGCGTCTTCCGCCTGAACCCCGAGGTGCGGCGGCGCCTCATCAAGTGCTTCCTGGTGGACGCCAACATCCTTGCGTGGCCCGTTCAGGAGAAGTCTCGCGAGAAGTACCAGTGCAACATCCCGTGGGCGGTCCTCCTGGATCCCACGAGCGCCTGCAACCTGCGCTGCACCGGCTGCTGGGCGGCGGAGTACGGCCACGCGCTCAACCTCTCCTACGAGGACATCTGCTCGATCATCGACCAAGGCCGCGAGCTGGGCGTGCACATCTACATCTACACCGGCGGCGAGCCCCTCGTGCGCAAGGACGACCTCATCCGCATCTGCGAGAAGTACCCCGACTGCGCCTTCCTCTGCTTCACCAACGCCACCCTCATCGACGAGGCCTTCTGCCAGGAGATGATTCGCGTGGCCAACTTTGTGCCCGCCATCAGCGCAGAGGGCAACGAGCACACCACAGACGCCCGCCGCGGCAACGGCACCTACGCCAAGATCGAGCAGGCGATGGTCCTCCTGCGCGAGCACGGCCTGCCCTTCGGCATCTCTGCTTGCTGGACGCGCGCCAACGCCGACGCCATCGCCACCGAGGAGAACATGGACTGGATGATCGAGAAGGGCGCGCTCTTCTGTTGGTACTTCCACTTCATGCCCGTGGGTCGCGCGGCGAGCGCCGACCTCATGCCCACGCCCGAGCAGCGCGAGCGCATGTACCGCTTTGTTCGCCGGATGCGTGGCGAGAAGCCGCTCTTCACGCTGGACTTCCAGAACGACGGCGAGTACGTGGGCGGCTGCATCGCCGGCGGCCGTCGCTACCTGCACATCAACGCCGCGGGCGACGTGGAGCCGTGCGTCTTCATCCACTACGCCAACGCCAACATCCACGAGGACAGCCTGCTCGACGCGCTGCGCTCCCCGCTCTTCATGAAGTACTACGAGGGCCAGCCGTTCAACACCAACCACCTGCGCCCCTGCCCCATGTTGGAGAACCCTGACGACCTGCCGCGCATGGTGGCTCAGACGGGCGCGCGCTGCACGGACCTCGTGGAGCAGGAGTCCCCGGAGGAGCTGCGCGAGAAGACCGCGCCTGCCGCCGCGGCGTGGGCGCCGGTGGCGGAGCGCCTGTGGAACGACCCCGCCGACCCCGACCACGCCAAGCGCGCCGACTGGCACGAGGGGCAGGCCGAGACCGACGTCACGCGCCTCGAGCGCGTGGGGCGCGACCTCACAAAGGAGCCCATGCCAAGGCTGTAGGTCGGGCCCCTAACTGTCCGGCGACTCGGGCATTGGGGGCCGTCCACTTTCCCGATTGTGCGCAGGCGTAGTTTTGTCCTCAGATGAGCCCTAATGAGATGTCCGCGTACAATCGCGACGCATATCCTTCAGCCACTCGACCGCGAGGTCGAGCCAGTGGGCCACGTGCGGGACCACGTCGCCGGGATAGTGCTCGCTCTCGCGCGTCGCCAGCGAGAGGCCGTGACGCCCGGCGTGGAAGACGTGACACTCGTGGTCCACGCCGTGCTCGGCGAGCGCGCCCGCGTAGAGGTAGGAGTTGCGCACCGGGACCGTGGCGTCCGGGGCGGTGTGCCAGAGGAACGTGGGCGGCGTGGCCGCGCTCACGAGGTCCTGCGCACGGCGCAGCGGCGAGTCCTCGGGGCAGAGGCGGTCGACGTCAGACGGGTCTGACAGCCAGCCCAGGTCGAGGTCGATCGCTGGGTAGCAGAGGACCTGCCAGTCCGCCCGCGCCTCCCCGGCGGCGACGCCCGAACGGGCGAGGAACGCCTCGTCGCGCATCAGCGCGACGTACGTGGCGCTGAGGTGCGCCCCGGCCGAGCAGCCGAGAAGCCCGACGCTCCCCTCGTCCACGTGCCACGCGTCCGCGTGCGCGCGGACCGTCGCGACCGCATGGGCGAGGTCGACCTGCGGCGCGGGCAGCAGCGGCGCGGTGGCACCCGGCTCGAGCACCGCGTAGTCGAGCACGAAGGCCTGGAGGCCGCGCGCGACGAGGGCGAGCGCGATCGGCTCCGACTCGCGGTCGGAGCAGAGCTCGTAGCAGCCTCCGGGGCAGACCACGACGGCCGGGCGGCGGCGCTGCGCCTGGTCCTTCAGGTTGTCCTGGACGTAGGCGGTGAGCGTGGCAACCTTGGTCCCGTAGCCGGACGCGGGCAGCTCGATTTTCTCTATGCGCATGACGCCTCCTCGCTGGTGGTTGAGGTTTCAACCATCATACGGGAAGCGTGCGGCGGCCGTGTCTCCCAGCGTCTACAATGACGGGCGGAAAGGAGAGCTCATGACCGACCACGCCCCCACGCCCAGGACCGTCAGGAGGCCCACCCCGAGGGACGCCTCGCACCTCGCGCCCGTCGCGGCCCCACCGACGCCCCGCCAGGGGGCAGAGAAGGGACCCGCGCCCGCGGCCCCCACGCGCCGCATCGGCACCATCGACGGCCTGCGCGCCCTCGCGATCGCGGGCGTGGTGCTCTACCACCTTCGGCCGTCCGCCCTGCAGGGGGGATTTCTCGGCGTCACGGTGTTTCTCGTCATCACGGGCTTCCTCGCCACGCGGTCGGTGACAGGCGCGCTGGAGCGCGGTGACTTTGGCTACGGCCGCTACCTGCTGCGCCGCGGGGCACGCCTGCTACCGCCCGTGCTCGTGACCATCGCGCTCACGGCCCTCGCGACCTACCTCGTGAGCCCGAGCCTGCTGCCCAAGGTGCAGGCGGACGCCCTGCCGTCGGCGCTCTTCCTCGGCAACTGGTCCTACGTCTTCCGCCAGGTGTCGTACTTCCAGGCGGCGGGCCTCCCCTCTCCGCTCACGCACCTGTGGTATCTCGGCGTGGTCATGCAGTTCTACGTGGTGTGGCCCCTCGTGCTCATGGTGGTGTGGCGTAGCGCGGGCTCGCGCCGCCGGCGTCGCGCGCTCGCGACCTCCTGCGCCCTCATGGTCGTCTCGTTCGCGCTGATGGCCCTGCTCTTCGACCCCTCCGGGGACACGGCGCGCGTCTACTACGGCACCGACGCCCGCGCGGCGGAGCTCCTGGCCGGCGCGGTCGTTGCCCTCGCGCTGCCTCAGGCGAGGGACGGGGAGGGCCGTCCGGGCACGGGGGCGGTCATCGCTGCCACGCTCACGGGGCTCGTCTGCCTCGCCGCGCTCGGCGCCGCATTCGTGCTGGCGAACGGCGAGGACCCGCTCATGTACCGCGGCGGCTACCTCGCGGCGGCGCTCGCGACCGCGGCCCTTCTCGCCTGCGTCCAGGTGGTCGGGTGCCCGCTCGGCCGCGTGCTCTCCGCGGCGCCGCTGCGCTGGCTCGGCACGAGGTCCTTCTCGGTCTACCTGGTCCACTACCCGATACTCATCCTCATGAACCCCGCCACGCGCACGACGTCGCCGGCCTGGTGGGAGCAGGCGCTGCAGGTCGCGCTGACGCTGGTCGTCGCCGAGATTTTCTACCGGCTCGTGGAAGCGCCGTGCGCGCGCCTCGGCCGGAAGGGGGCATCGCGGCGCAGGGCGCGAGGGACGGCGCCCGTCGCCGTGCCCGTCTGCCTCGCGGTGCTCGGCGCGGGGGCGGTCGGGGCGCTTGCGGTCGCCCCCGTCGACTGGCAGGCCCTCGCCGATGCGAGGGCCGTGGCGCTGCGACCCGAGCTCGCGGCGCCCCAGCAGGAGCCGGAGCCGGCTGAGGAGGAGCCCGCGCAGGAGGGACCCATCGCCGAGAAGATGCCCGCCAACCTCCCCTGGGAGTCGTGGACCTACGACGAGGCAAGCGGGACCTGCGACGCGCGCGTGCTCATCATCGGCGACTCCGTGACCGAGGGCGCGGCGCCCACGCTGCGCGCGACGCTGCCCGAGGCGCTCGTCGACGGTGCGGTGAGCCGTCAGCTCTACGTGGGCCAGGACGTCTACGCCGCTGACGTCGCAAGCGGGTACGACCCGGACGCCGTCGTCTTCGCGCTGGGCGGCAACAGCCTTATCCGCGACGAGTCCACGGTTCAGGCGCTGATCGACGCCGTGGGCGGCAAGCCCGTGTACTTCGTCACCATCCGCAGCCCCTACCCGCTGCAGGACCTCAACAACGAGATCCTGCGGCGCTACGCGGCCCAAAACGACAACGTGGGGATCATCGACTGGTGCGGGGCCAGCGAGGGGCACAGCGAGTACCTGGTTGATGACGGGGTGCACCTCACCGAGGCGGGCATGACGGCGTTCTCGCAGCTCATCCGCCAGGCGCTCTGCGGACGGTAGTCGGCCTCTACTTTGGCCGACCATACACACCTACCTGTTTTTCACCCCTCGGGACCCATTTTTGGATAGGTGTGTATGGTCGCCCGAGACGTATCATGGTGGGACGCACGTTCGTCCGACTGGAGGGCCATGTCACTCACCCGCAGATCCGCCGTGGCCCTCGGGCTCCTCGCGCCGCTGGCACTGGCGGGCTGCTCCACCGACGAGGGCGACGGCGCTGGCCTCGCCGCGCTCGGGAAGCCCACCCCCGTGGCCCTCTCCCATGCCACGCAGTTCACGCTCGACGCCTACGAGGGCGGCTACCGACTCGCGACCCTCGCGAGCGGCGACCGCCTCCTCGTCGTCCCCGAGGGCGCCGAGCCCCCGGCAGGGCTCCCCGACGACGTCGCCGTGATCCGGCAGCCGCTCTCGAACGTCTACCTGGTCTCCACCGGCATGATCTGCCTCGTGGACGCGATCGGCGCGCTCGACGCCGTGGGCGTCTCCTCCGTGCGTGCCGAGGACTCCCCGGTCGAGGCCTTCACCGAGCGCCTGGAGGACGGCACCGTTGCCTACGGCGGCCTCTACCGCGAGCCCGACTACGAGCTCATCGCCGCCACCGGCTGTCCGCTCGCGATCGAGAACACCAACATCGACCACGTGCCCGAGGTCCGCGCCAAGCTCGAGGAGCTGGGCGTAACCGTACTCATGGAGCAGTCCAGCCGCGAGGAGGACATGCTCGGGCGCCTGGAGTGGATCAAGCTCATGGGCGCGTTCTTTGGTCGCGAGGACGAGGCCGCCGAGGTCTTTGACGACGTCGCGGAGCGCGTGGAGGAGGCTGCGGCCGAGGGCCCGCTCGGCAGGACCGTAGCCTTCTTCTACATCAACGAGGACGGCGCCGCTGTGACGCGCCGCGACGGCGACTACTTCTGCCAGATGATCGAGGCGGCGGGCGGCGAGTACGTGAGCTTTGCCGAGGAGGGGGCCACAGACTCCTCCCCCACCACGATCACCGTGGAGATGGAGCGCTTCTACGAGGGGGCGCGCGACACCGACCTCATCGTCTACAACGGCACGATCGACGAGGGCGTGACCAGCCTCGAGGCGCTGGTCGAGAAGAACTCCCTGCTCGCCGACTTCCGCGCCGTGCGCGAGGGCAACGTCTGGACCTGCGACTCCAACCTCTACCAGCAGATGACGAGCATGGCTGACATCATTTACGACCTGCGCGTCGCGCTCGCCGGGACGGACGAGCCCACGACCTTCGTCTGGAGGCTTGCCTAGCATGGCGCGGGCGGTCGGCGACAAGGACTCGCGGGTGCGTCGGGCGGTCGCGTTCGACCTCGCGGTCCTTCTCGGCCTGGCGGCCCTCTTCGTGGCGAGCCTGTGCCTGGGCAGCGTGGAGACCACGCCCGCGGAGGTGCTCGGCACCCTCGTTGCCGGTCCCGGCGACGCCTCTACCGCAACGCAGGTCATCTGGCAGATCCGCCTGCCGCGCGTCGTCGAGGCGGTGCTCCTGGGCGGGGCGCTCTCGCTCTCGGGCTTCCTGCTGCAGACCTTCTTCGCCAACCCCATCGCCGACCCGTTCGTGCTGGGCGTCTCGTCGGGCGCCAAGCTCGTGGTGGCCGTGGTGATGGTCGTGGTGCTGGGGGCGGGGCAGGTCATGAGCCCGGCGGCGTCCGTCGCGGCGGCGCTCGCCGGCTCGCTCGCCACGATGGGGTTCGTGCTGCTCATCTCGAGGCGCGTGCGCTCGCAGGGCACGCTCATCGTGGCAGGCGTGATGGTGGGCTACATCTGCTCGGCTGCCACCAACTTCCTCGTCGCCTTTGCCGACGACCAGTCCATCGTGAACCTGGACAACTGGTCGCGCGGGAGCTTCTCGGGCGCCACGTGGGCCGACGTGGGGATCGTCGCCGTGGTCGTGCTCGTCGCCGGCGCGGCGGTCTTCGCGCTCTCCAAGCCGCTCGGGGCCTACCAGCTGGGCGAGCCCTACGCGCAGAGCGTGGGCGTGAACGTGGGCGCGCTGCGCATGCTCATCGTGCTCGTGTCCAGCCTGCTCTCCGCGTGCGTGGCGGCCTTTGCCGGGCCCGTCTCGTTCGTGGGCATCGCCGCCCCCCATCTCGCACGGCGCGGCGCAGGCTCGTCGCGGCCGCTCCTCGTGACGCCGGCGTGCTTCCTCACGGGCGCCGCGTTCTGCTGCGGGTGCGACCTCGTCGCGCGCACGCTCTTCTCACCGGTCGAGCTCTCCGTGAGCGCCGTCACCGCCGTCTTTGGCGCGCCGGTCGTGATCGCCCTCATGCTCCGCGGGAGGCCCCGATGAGCGAGAGGGACAGCCTGCTGGAGCTGCGAGGGCTCGACGTGGGGCACGGTCGGCGCGCGCTCGTGCGCGACGTCTGCCTCGCGGTGCGCCCCGGCCAGGTCGTAGCGCTGATCGGCCCCAACGGCTCCGGCAAGACCACGATCCTGCGCACCGTGGCAGGCCAGCTGCGCGCCCTCGGGGGAACCGTGGAGCTGCTCGGTCGCGACCTGCCCGACGTCCCGGCGACCGAGCGCGCCCGCACCATGTCCGTCATGCTCACCGGACGCCCCCAGACCGAGCTCCTCACCTGCCGCGACGTCGTGGAGGCGGGACGCCACCCGTTCACCGGTCGGCTCGGCGTGCTGGGCGAGAAGGACGAGGCGGCCGTCACCGCCGCCATGAGGGCCACGGGCGTGCTCGCACTCGCGGAGCGCGACTTTGCGCACGTGAGCGACGGGCAGCGGCAACGCGTCCTTCTCGCCCGCGCCCTCTGCCAGGAGCCGCGGGTGCTGCTGCTCGACGAGCCCACGTCGTACCTGGACGTCCGATCGCAGCTCGACGTGCTGCGTCTCCTGCGCCGGGAGGCGCGCGAGCGCGGCATCGCCGTGGTGGCGTCGCTGCACGAGGTCGACCTCGCACAGAAGGCCGCCGACCACGTGATCTGCATCAAGGACGGATGCGTCATGTGTCAGGGGACGCCGGACGAGGTCTTCACCGCCGAGCGCGTCGCCGAGCTCTACGACCTGGCGCCGGGCGCCTACGATCCGGCGTTTGGCAGCGTCGAGCTCGCTCGGCCCGAGGGCGATCCCGAGGTCTTCGTCATCGCGGGCGGCGGGACGGGCGCGTCCTGCTTTCGGCGTCTGGCGCGCGAGTGCGTCCCGTTCGCCACGGGCGTGCTCCATGAGCACGACGCGGACGGCCTGCTCGCGCGCAGCCTCGCGAGCCGGGCGGTCTTCGAGCGCGACTTCGAGCCCGTGAGCGCCGAGTCCGTGGCCCGCGCCCGCGAGCTCCTCCTCACCTGCCGCGAGGTCATCTGCTGCATACGCGAGTTCCACACGATGAACGCCCGCAACGCCGAGCTGCTCGACGCCGCGCGCACGGCCGGAATCCCCGTGCGCGACGACGCGCCGCAGCGTTAGCCGAGGGTGTCCAGCGACTGCATCCAGGCGATGTAGACACTCGGATAGTGGCCGTAGAGGACCTGCATGGGGTTCACGTCGGCGAGAAGGTCCTTCACGACGGTGGCGCCTCCACCGAGCGTCGCGAGGTCGTCGGCCGTGGGGATCTCGCGTCCCAAGTTCTCCACGAGCTTGTCCACGCGCTCGCGATCCTCGGGGACGTAGGGGCTCTCCACGCCCGTGTTGGCCTCGAAGACCTCGCACATGGCCTCGTGCGCCTCGTCGAATCCCTCGTCTCCGTAGCCAGGCAGCCACAGGTCGTTGCCGTAGCGTTCGTAGCCCCAGGCCGTGAGCGGCAGGCGCGGCACCAGGTCGCTCGGGTTCATGACGTTGAAGATGTTGTCGTAGAGCGCGTCGTGCGCGGTGTCGAAGGTCGTAACCGTGGGCGTGGCGAAGGTGTAGCAGTAGATGCTCGAGAGCGGCGCGAGCACGCGCATGCCCTGGCTCATCTCGTCGGCATACGCCGCGGCGATGTTGGCCGTGGCCGCACCGCGGGAATGCCCGGTGAAGAGCAGGCAGATGTCATCGGTGCCGTCGAGGCCCGCCTCCTCGGTGATGCGCGCCGCGAGCTCGTCCACGATCTCGCGCGCGGCCTCAGAGAAGCCCTCGTGCGTGATCTCCTCCATGTCGTAGGTCGCAGCGCTGCCCATGTTGAGGTCGCTCAGCCACTCGGAGCCGTAGCTGCCGCGGATCGACACCAAAAAGAGGGTCTTCTCGGCCCCGTCCGCGCTGGTCACGCGCTTGGTGGCCACCGAGTAGGCGACGACGTCGTCCGTGCCGGTGATGAAGTCCACGACCTCGTCGAAGATCTCGCTGCGATACTGGTAGGAGGCCGTGGAAATCTCCTCGAAGCCCAGCTCGGCGAGCGCCTGCTCCATGTACGCCGGCGAGCTCGAGCCCGCCTGGTAGTACGCGGACTCCGAGTTGGCCACGGCCGAGAGCACCGAGCACGTGGTGGCGAGCTCGTGGTTGTAGACCGTGGGGTCCTGGAAGAACCACTCGTCGTCCCAGGCTACCTCGGTGGAGATGGTCTCGGCGCCCGTTGCCATGCTCGTGAAGTCGATGCTCGCGGTGAAGGCACCGGTGCGGCCGGTCGAGTTCTCCAGCGCAGCGAACTCGCTCGGGGCCTGGACCACGCCCTCGCCGCGGCTGCGCTGGTCGAGCCGGTGCTGCACCGCCACGAACAGCGCGATGCCCGCCACGACGAGAAGGACGAGCAGGCCGAGAAGGACGCGCAGCCCCCAGCGCGGACGGCGACGGGCCTCCGGCGCGAAGTCCTTCTCGTCCCCCGTGTTCTTGTCCTCAGCCGCCATTAGCGGTCCAGCGCGGCCTTCTTGGCACGCGAGGCGTTGACCACCGCGGTGAGCGCGGCAGCGACGTAGATGGCGTTCATCCAGACCGTGCCCTGGCCGCCCGTGACGATCAGGACGATCTCGGCAACGTTCACGATTGCGATGATGCTGGCAAAGACAATAAAGCCGCCGAGGTGGGCGGGATTGTTCGCGCCGCGGGCGCCGAGCACGCCGGTCACGAACTCAAAGACGCCGGCCACGATCATGATGACGGCGGCGGTCTGGGCACTGATCGGACCACCCTCCATCTGCGCGGCGACGTCGCCCGCGCTCATGAACATGACGACGCCCATGGCAACGGCGGCGAGGCCGATGAGCATGATGAGCCAGCTGAGGCCCTTGACGATCTTGCACTCTGCGGACATGGAAACTCCCTCCGGGCGCACGCGGCGCCAACGTTTACCAGACTCCTCTTGCTTGCCTATATCACGCGACGTCCTCGAACGTCTCGTCGGCGTCCTTCTCGATCACGGACTCGTCGGCCTCGGCCGCGTCGGTGCGCCCGGCGCCGTCCACACGGGCGGAGTCGTCCGGCGTGATGGTCATGGACTCGAAGCGGTGCGCCATGTAGTCGTTGTCGTAGTGCTCGGCGTAGAACTGCTCGATGGGCGTGGTCTGCGGGATGCCCGAGAGGCGCTCGAACCAGCAGTCCAGCGCCTCGAGCGTCATGACGCCGTTCACGAGCATGAGGACGGCGCAGAGCGTGGTGAACGAGTAGCGGACCTTCCACGGGATGAGGTTGATGAGCTTGAGCATCCACGGCAGGCAGAGCTTGATCCACACAAAGCCGAGCACGCCCCACATGCACATGAAGAGCGTGGAGGTGCGGCCGGCAAAGATGACCGCAATCGGATCGGGGAAGAGCCCGAAGATCGTGGAGCCGGAGTAGTCCCAGGCCACGGCGCCAAAGCCAAGCTCCATGAAGAGCGAGGTCGCTGCCTCGAACAGGCCGCCGATCACGGCGGAGACCACGAAGATGATCACCGGATTGGCCTTGTAGAAACGGTTGAGCGCCACGGTCATGAGCACGGCGCCAAAGCCGTAGATGGGCGAGAACGGGCCAAAGAGCAGGCCGGCGCGGTCCTGGATCTCACCGGGAACCACGACGGCAAAGTGGTAGACGGTCTCGATTATGAGGCCGAGGAAGCAGCAGATCACAAAGACCCAGAACAGGTTGAAGAAGTTGAGCTCGATGTAGCCCTTGCCCTCGTAGTCGCGGCCGAGCATGCCCTCCTCGGCGGCCTCGCGCTCCACCATGTCGCGCACGCGGCGCTGGAGCGCACGCTCCTGCTTGAGCGACGGGTCAACGGTGACCGAGACCGCGATCAGCAGGAAGAGCTGGATGGCGTCGGGGATAAGCGAGAGGTCGACGCCCTGCAGCATCAGCTTGAACAGGATCTGCACCACGGACGTCGCGATGAGCACGTGGGAGATGAGCACGGCGTTGCGCCGGCTGCCCTTGCGCAGCATGCGGCCAAAGACGATGAGTGCGATGCCGTCCGCGAAGGTGATCAGGTACGAGATGACGAGAAGGACCACGGGCAGCGTGGGGTCGGTGCCAACGATGATCATCGACGGGTCGGTCTGGAGCGCCCAGGTCATGAGTGCCGCAAACATAACCACGGCAAAGAGCGTGTACGCGCCGAGCAGAATGCAGAACAGGCCGTAGAGCCGGTAGGCGAGCGGCATTTTCTGCTTGGCGTTCTTGGGTTCGGCTTGTGTCTCTGGGGTCATGCGAGCTCCTTGAAAGGTGACACACATACAGGCATACGGAGTAGACGATACCTGACTGAAGGAGACCTTAAGGCCGCAGCGCTTGCATTTTCCGAATAGTCAAGCGATGGTTGATATTTCGAGCGCACGTCCTTCTCGCCACGGGGCACTCCCGCGGTTCCGTCCTACACTGCTCCTGAACCCACACTCGTCCCACAAGGACACTCACACTCATGAACATTCGGCAGCTTCAGTTCTTCTATCGGGCGGCGCGCACGGGAAACTTCTCCGCTACCGCGCGAGCCGAAGGCGTCACGGTCCAGGCCGTCTCGAAGTCCATGCACGAGCTCGAGGAGGAGCTTGGCGGGGCGCTGTTCGTCCGCGAGGGGCGGGGCATGCGTCTCACGCCCCTGGGGGAGACGCTGCTCGAGCCCGCGCGCAGGGTGACCGAGGGGGTCACTTCGATCGAGCAGATTGCCTCCTCGTGGCAGGACGGCCCCGCGACCAGGGGGGACCTCAGGCTGGCCCTTGTCACGCCGCCCTTCTCCAAGCACGAGTTCATTTGCGGCATCGTGGCGCACCTCATGGCGCACTCCCTCGGGGTCGAGACGAGCCTCTCCGTCCGCGTGGGGGACGACGCGCTCGCAAGCCTGCGAGCCGGCGCGCTCGACGCCCTGTTCACGATTGGTCGGCTGGACGCCCCCGGGTGCACGTGCGCCCAGATCGGGACGGTTGCACCCGGCATCTTTCTGGGTCGCCGGCACCCGCTGCGCGGCAAGCGGCGGCTGTCCTTTGCCGACCTTGAGCCCTATCCCGTGCTCTGGAACGACAGAATCGACGGCTTCAACGAGACGGTGCTCGTCACCTGCCGGAAAGCCGGGCTGGCCTCCCCGCTCGTAAACGTTGACACCAACGAGGGAGTCGTCGACTTCCTCGAGAGCCGGGACGGCTACATAATGGGCGTCTACCTCAAGGCACTCAGCATTCTGCCCTTCGCCACGATGCATGACCTGGACCCGGCCGACGCGCCCACGGTCCCGGTGTGCCTCGTGCTGCCCGAGGGACCGCGACGACCTGAGGTCGAGCGACTCGACCAGTTCTGCAGGAACGAGTTCTCGCTCCTGAAACGGCTCCTGAGCTCCGAGGGCTACTGAGACAAACGAACCTGTCCCCTTTGTCTCGTGCGCGTGCGGCTACGCGGCCGAGGGAGCCTCCTCCCCGGCACGGTCGAGGGCCTTCTTGAAGCCCTTGGACATGCCGGAGAGCTTCTCGTAGACGTCGACCTTCGGCGTGTCCGCACGACCGGCCTCTATGTAGCGGCGCATAACGGAGACGAGAAGGTAGGGCTTAACAAAGGCGCCGTGGATACCGCTCCAGAGCACGAGGGCAATCACGGCGCACAGCACGATCAGCGAGGTGCCGGCGGGCACGGCGGTACCGTCCTCGAGCGTGGCGGTGGCGTCAATCTGAGAGAGGACGGCCGTGAGCGGCTCGATGGAGCCGAGCACGAGGTACGCAACGCCAAAGAATGCGCCGCCAATGAGCGCAAGCGAGACGAGGGTGATCGCGATTACCTTGGCGGAGTTCTTCATGAGGGTCTTCCAGTTCTGGAAGTAGACGACGGCGCCGTCGCAGGTGCTCTTGAACGCGGACTGCTCACCGTGAAGGAAGACCCAGCCCAGGCTGCAGTAGTTGAGGTACTCGAGCACCACGCCCACGACGGCCGAGATAATCCCAGCGACGACGGAGGCGGCGCCGTTCTGGTTGTCACCGTCGATCCCGCGGGCGATTGCGTTCATGCCGGAGGAGATCTCGTTGGTTATGGCCTTGGTGACGCTCCACAGACCGTAGTAGACGCTCGCCGTGGCAAAGCGGCTCCTCACAGCGCGCTTGCCCGCCTCGTAGGTGTCCGCGGGGAGCTGCCCGGTGGCGACGCCCTCGGTGATCATGGCAACCTGACCAGCCGTGAGCAGGTAGCCGCCATAGTGCGCGACAAGGTAGAAGACGACGAGCGCGACAATGAACGCAACGCCCGTCGCGGCAAGCTGCACCGTCTCGTCCAGACCGGCAAGGCCCGTGGCAACGAACGCGACGAGCGGCAGGGCGGCAAGCAGGACGAGGCACAGCACGGTCCGCACGAGGCGCATGACGGAGAACTTCAGCGTGCGGCGGTAGATCTCAGAGTTCTTCACGGTGTTCCCTTCAGGTTTTATCAGCGAAAACTCAGGTATATTAGCAGCCAGACACCACAGTTGTCAGGCAAGGGAGACCAATGTCACCCATTGGTGGAGCATGCGCCGAGAAGAGCGTGCGCTGGGGAATCGTCGGTGCGGGCAGGATCGCGCAGCGCTTCGCGCGCAGCCTCGCGCGCGAGCCGCGCTCCGAGATCGTGGCAATCAGCTGCCGCAGCGCCGCAAAGGCCGTCGCGTCCGCGGCGGCGTACGGCGTGGGCGAGGACGGCACCCTCTCCGACGAGGGACTCGGCAGCGTGGCCGGCTCCGCGCACGCCGCCCTTCTCGCCCGCCCGGACGTGGACGCGGTCTACGTGGCACTGCCGCCCGCCCTGCACCTCGAGTGGTCGCTCGCGGCCCTGCGCGCCGGCAAGGCCGTGCTCTGCGAGAAGCCGCTCTGCGCGAGCCTCGAGGAGACGGTTCTTCTCGCCCGCGCGGCGCGCTCCGAGAACCTGCTGCTCATGGAGGCCACCAAGACCCGCTTTGAGCCGCTTTACCTGCGCGTTCGCGAACTCGTGGAGAACGGCGCGATCGGACGGCTGACGCGCGTGGAGACCGGGCTCTGCAGCGACATGGGTGAGCGCGTGGCCAGCGGCGCGGACTATATGTCCGACCCCGTGGGCGGCGGCAACCTGCTCGACTCCGGAATATACTGCGCCGCCTGGCTGACCGACTACCTGACGGAACCGATCGAGGTCCTCGGCGCCCGCGCGCGCTGGGTGCGCGGCGTGGACACGTTCACGGACGCCGAGCTGCGCGCCGGCGACGTGAGCGCGCGCCTGGTCACCGCCTGCGACCAGGGAAACCCGCGCGAGGCCGTCCTTGTGGGAACCGAGGGGCGCATCGTCGTCGAGGAAATGCACCGGCCACAGCGCGCCCGGCTTGAGCGCGTGGGCGAGAAGCCCGTAGAGCTGGAGGTCCCCTACCCCGTGGACGATCTCTACGCCGAGGTCGCGCACTTTGTGGGGCTTTTGCTCGCGGGCGAGACGGAGTCGCCCGTCATGCCGCTCGCGACCTCGCTACGCTGCGCCGAGCTGCTCGCCGCCGTGCGCGCACGAATGGGCAGCGGCCCGCAGCCCTCTCCGGCTGTTTGAACCCCTCCTTCTCGGGTCCGCGACCCGCTACCCTAGAGAGGCAAGCGCGCCGAGCACCGGCGCACGACGAAAGGAAGCACATGGACGTTCAGGCAATCATCGCGCAGGTCTCCGCTGCCCTCGCGGACGCCCCCGAGAAGCTCCGGGAGCTCATCTCCGACCCCAAGGGCACGATCGAGGGCATCACCGGTCTCGAGCTCGGCGAGGGCGACCTCTCCCAGATTATCGACGGCGTGAAGAACGGCATCGCCGACGGCAGCCTCGACCTCGGCGGCCTCGACCTGGGCGGCATCGCCGGCAACCTCGGCGGCCTGCTCGAGAACAGCCCCCTCGGCGGCATCGCCGACAGCCTCGGCGGCCTCTTCGGCAAGAAGTAGGAAGGCCGACAAGAACCCGCGAGGAGGGGCCGCCCGACGAGGGGCGGCCCCTTTTCGTTAGCTCAGGAGGTAGGCTGAGACGATCTGGGCGTAGTAGGCGGTGTGCGGGGCGTCGGCGGCGTAGTAGCGCTCGCGCAAGTCGTCCGGGAGGAGCGCCTCGTCCTGCTCGCTCTTGTGGAGCACGCGGCACTCCAGCGTGAGCGGCAGCTCCTGGATGGCGGGCGCGGCCACCTCCTCGCCGTCCACGAGCGTGAGGCCGAGCTCGGCCACCTTGTCGATGTCGCGGCCGCTCTTGGAGCCGCAGACCGCCAGAATCTGGTTGATACGCTGATCGTGGTCCTTCTCGCCCGTGCGCATGGGCACGCTGACCGTGAACTCGCCGCTCTCCTCGATGAGGCAGTGCGTGAAGCGGCTGCTGCGGACGTACGCCACGAAGAGCTCCCTGCCCCACTCGATGCCCAACGTGCCCCAGCCGATGGTCATGGGGTTGGCGCGGCCGTCCACGCTCGCGGTGAGCAGCACGCCGCTCGGCAGCTCGCGCAGGATGGTGGGTGCGTACTCGGCGACGTCGATCTTCTCGCGCATGATTGCCTCCGGCTCAACGTAGAATCTGGTTGACCCGATTATAGGAGGGGAGCCGCCATGAGCAGCCTCGAGAACGTCCGCGTGTTCACCCAGAGCGCCATCCGGATCGTTGGCGTGGGCGGCACGGTCGCCTATTTCGACCCCTTTGCGCTGACCGACGCCGAGGCCGCGCACGACGCGGACTACGTGCTGATCACGCACGCCCACTACGACCACCTCTCGCCCGAGGACTACGCGCGTGTGGCGGGCGAGAAGACCGTGCTCGTAGCGCCGGCGGGCACGGGGCGCGAGGTCGCGGGGCTGGACGCGGCCGCGACGCACCTCATGGGCGCGGGCGAGAAGATCGAGCTGCCGGGGCTCTCCGTGGAGGCGGTGGGCGCGTACAACGTGGAGCCGGAGCGCCTGGCGATGCACCCGCGCGAGAACGGCTGGCTCGGCTACGTGGTGACGCTCGACGGCGAGCCCACGCGCTACTACGTCTCGGGCGACACGGACCAGAACGCCGACAACGAGACCGTGAGCTGCGACGTGGCGCTCGTGCCGATCGGCGGCACCTACACCTGCGACCCGCGCCAGGCCGCGGCCTTCGTGAACGCGCTGCGGCCGCGCGCCGCGGTGCCCACCCACTACGGCAGCATCGTCGGCACCTACGCCAACTTCGACGCCTTCGCCGCTGCGGTGGACCCCGCGATCGAGGTCGTCAAGAAGCTCGAGCGCTAGCTAGAGCGCGTAGAACTCCGCGAGGTCGGCTCCCATGGCCTCGAGCGTGGGCACGTCGACGTAGGCCATGTGGCCGCAGCCGTAGAGCCGGTAGCTCACGCGCTCCTTGAGGGCGGGCGGCAGGAACAGGCAGGACATGTCGTGCACCACGTTCCAGTAGGTGGTCGCCGCGTCGTAGCGGCCGCCGAGGATGAGCAGGCGCATCGTGGGGTTGCGCTTCATGGCCACGGCGATGTCGTAGGTGACGTTGGGCGCGGTGGCGGGCTCCTCCGTGCCGGGCTCCTCGTGCGTCCAGTTCCAGGCCACACCCACCTTGCCGTAGTTGCTCACGAGGTAGGTGGGCGCGCCGGCAAAGCCGATCTCGTCGAGGTGCGCGCGGAAGGCGGCGTGCCAGACGCTCTCCACCGCGTCGTCGGCCGGGTCCTCGGCAGCGAAGAAGGCCGTGGAGCCCTGGACCGGCAGCGGCGCGGCCGAGGTGAAGCGCGTGTCCAGGCGGCCGGTGACCAGGCCCTCGTCTGCGAGCAGGCTGCGACGGAAGGTGTCGAGGTCCACGCGCAGGTTGCAGCGCTCGATCTGCTCGGCGGGAAGGCCGATCAGCTTGGAGATGCGCCGCGCCACGGAAGCCCTCTCGCGCGCGGGCAGGCGGTCGCCGCGCAGCAGCGCCGGGGCGTAGACGCGCTCGGTGAAGTCCATCGCGTCCTCGAACCACTGGAGCTCGTCGAAGCCCTTGCCGGCGCGGCCGAAGTAGCGGGCCGTCGCGGCGAAGGTGGGAAGCATGCCCAGGTAGTACAGGTCCTCGCCGGGCAGGGTCTGCACCCAGTCAAAGATCGCGGAGAGCATGACGACGCCGCGCACGGGCACGTTCTTCTCGCCCAGCACGCGCATGAGGACGGCGTTGCGGATTGTGCCGTACGACTCGCCAAAGAGGTAGACCGGCGAGCCCCAGCGGTGGTTGGCCGTGAGCCACGCGACGATGGCGCGGGCGAAGGCGTCCGCGTCGCCGTCCACGCCCCAGACGGTCTTGGGGTCCACACCCTCGGCGATGGCGGAGTAGCCGGTGCCGAGCGCGTCCAGGAAGACGAGGTCGCTCTGGCGCAGCAGCGTGTGGGGGTTGTCCTCCACGCGCGCGGGCAGCGAGAGATGCGCGGTGCCGTCGGTGGCCACGCGGCGCGGGCCGATGCCGCCGAGGTTCACGGGGACCGACGAGCTGCCCGGGCCGCCGTTGTAGCAGAAGGTCACGGGGCGGTCGGCGCTCTCGCCCTCGGGCTTGGCCACGTAGGAGAGGCTGAACATCTTGCCGATCAGCGAGCCGGTGTCCGCGCGGACGTCGAGGTGGGCAGCCGTGGCGGTGTAGTCGATGCGCTGGCCGTCTGCCTCCCACGTGAAGTCCTTGCTCGCGGCCTCCGGGAGGTCCAGGCGCTTCTCGGCCGGGGCCGTGATCACCTCGTCCGTCGCCTGGGTTGCCTGCTGCTGGACGCTCTGCTCGTCTGCCATACTGTCTCCTGACGTCATGTTCCTGGCCACATGGTAGCGCTGCGGGAGGTCCGCATGTACGGAAAAGCCGAGACGCTGGTGCTGCTTGACCGCGAGGAGATTGCCTACGAGCTCTACGAGCACGTGGCGGTCTACACCGTCGCGGAGGCCGTAGCCGCGGGCATTCCCCATCGCGAGCTCGGCGCCAAGAACCTCTTCCTGCGGGACGACAAGCACCGCGCGTACTACCTCGTCTGCCTTCCGGACGAGAAGAACGTCTCGCTGCGTGAGGTTCAGGAGCGCCTGGGCTCACGGCGGCTCTCGTTTGCGAGCGAGAAGGACCTGCGATCGATGCTCGGCCTGGTGCCGGGCGCCGTCACGCCGCTCGGCGCGCTCAACGACGTCGAGCGACGCGTGGAGGTCGTGATCGACCAGGCGCTCGTCGACGCTGGACACCTGACCGTTCACCCCTGCGACAACACCGCAACCGTTCTTCTCGCCACGTCGGACCTGATCGCGCTACTGCGCGAGCGCGGCCACGACGTCCGCGTGGTCGACCTGTAGCGCCCCGTCAATTCGACACGCTACGTGTGCCGGATCTGAATTGTGAACGCGCTGAGTTCACAATCGCCCTACCTATAGAACGTGACGTCAGCTTCTCCGAAGACCTCGCGCCAACGATTGCAGATGTAGCCATGGTTGAACGTTATCAGCTTTGCAATATCCCGAAGGTCCTTTTCGGGAATTTCGCTCCCGTTGCTCGCCAGAATGCAACCTCCTGCCGCAGTTAGCCAAAACTTAGTTGCACCTTCGCTTGGCCTTCTGACCGCAACATGGACATGAACGGGCTCACCGTTCTCGGCAATCCAAAAGAACAAGATGTATTGCCCAAACGTCAGGATTTTCGGCATTAGGCAATCGCCTGCCCTGAGGCACGACGCTCTGCCAGCTCAAAGATAAACGGCGCATTGTTCCGGACAAAAGAGTCGAGCTCTGCCATCTCTTCACCCGAAAAACCCGATACATCAAACCACCTATGAGCCGGCAACAGGCATCGCGCGGAATCGAAGCCCATGTCAACGGGCCTCTCTACGGCAACCTCGAGCGTGCCATCCTCGCGAAGGTCGGAGTAGGCAATCTGTGTCTCGTCGGCGAGTTGCACATAGCTCCACATCACCTGAACCAGCCCCCTCAGTCTCCTTCCCACTAGTTTACCCATAGCATTCATCATCTCCTTTGGCCGTTTCAAGACAGAAGGAAGCATTGGCATCCAAATGAATGAATCATTCCTCTCGCTCCGCCCGGGCCTCCGCGATCGCGCGGCGCGTGGGCTCGAGGGCGTCGGTCAGCTCCTCCTCGGTAGGCAGGCACGTGACGTAGCTCGATGCGAAGAGCCCCTTGCCGTCGGCAAGAGCGGAGTACTTCGCTACCGTCCGATCGGAGCTCGAGCAGAGGATGAGACCGATGGTCGGGTTGTTGTCAGGGCCCGCGTGCTTCTCGTTGAACAGGCGGACATAGAAGTCCATCTGGCCCACGTCCTTGGCGTTGAGCGGACGAGTCTTGAGCTCGATAAGCACATAGCACTTGAGCTTGATGTTGTAAAAGACGAGGTCAACGTAGTAACTCGCCCTGCGGGGAGAGCAGGCGCTCGCGATAGAACGTCGCGATCTGGTGGTCGAGCTGACGGACCGTCCAATGTTCCTCAGCCGCTGCACGCATGTAAAACTCACGCTGCTCTCGGTCAGGTATACGCGTTAGACGCCGATAAATTGACCAGCTCAATTCGGCACACAATGTGTGCCGAATTGGAAACGCCAGATAGAAAGAACGCATCTGGCGCAAGTTCCTCTCCGTAAATCCCTTCCCATACTCCGCCGTCAGCCTCTCGGACAAGTACTGAAGAAGATGCTTCCCGTACTCCGCGCGCTCGCCCGTCGCCTCCACGATCTGACGCCCGATCTCCCAGTACGCCTCGACCATGGCGCTGTTGACGGCACGCTCCACCTTGCCGCGCACGGACTCCAACGTCTCGCGAACGGACACGTAGACTCGCTCGTCGTTCTTCTCGTCAAACTGCTTTATGGAGTTCTTGGCCATAGTTGAGCCCCCGTTTCACTCACGGCAAATAAACCTGCACAGACTGTGAGCTCCGGACTTTGCGGGTGCCGGAAGACGGGGGCGCGTGACCGCCCGAGAGCTTCAAGTGTGACCAGTCCCTATTACCCCTAGTCACCCGCCGACACGTACCATTGGGGGGCCTCCGTGCCGCTCTCGTCGCCCTCGTACCTTGCTGAGAGTATAGCACAGTTTAGAACATTTGTTCGCTAGAAACGCAGAGTTTCTTACGGATTTCTACCACCAGCCTCGCCTGTTGCGAAGGTCATCGATCTCGAGTAGCGCTCGATAGAGCCCCTCCTGCAGCTCGACCTTCTTGAGCCCCCTCACGTACTGCCAGGTCTCGGCTCGATGCGCCTCCTCGCGCGCGGCCTCCTCCGCCTCCCACTGCTCCTCAGCATGCAGGAGCTCGTCCACCTCAGCGGGATAGACGGAGAAGTAGAGTGCGACCATATGCTTGCAGATGACGTGACGACCCTCCGCAAAGGGACAGGTACAGGTCGACTTCTTCGGATGCGCTATATCGATGTGCACCTCGTATGGTTTATCACCGTTTCCTGAGACGACCCCGTCGAACTGCTGCGGGCGCTCGCCCGACTCTGTAGGTTCCCACGAGAGCACCTTGTGGTCGGTGTAGTAGTCGTACCCCCTCCACAGTAAGGCGCCACTCGCCAGATACGGAAGCTTGGTCATTCCCGTTCCTCTTACTCGTAGTGGCGGACGCCCTTCTCGAGGTAGCGGCGCTTCTCGATCGTGGGGCCCAGGGCGTTTATCGCAGCGTAGCGCGGGCAGTCGCGACCATGGTCGTTAATGATTCCGCAGGCCTGGAGGTGCGAGTAGGCCGTCGTGGGACCCAGGTACTTGAAGCCGCGCTTTCGCAGGTCGGCAGCCACGCGCGCCGAGAGGCCGTTGCTCACGGGAATCCACCCATCGGCGTGCTTGTTGTAGAGGATCGTCTTACCGTCGGAGAAGCCCCACAGGTACGCGTCAAAGCTGCCAAACTCCTCGCGCACCTGCTGGAAGCAGCGCGCGTTGCCGATGATGGCCTCAACCTTGCGACGGGAGCGGATCATCCCCGGCGTCTCCAGGATTCGTTCTACGTCGTCCGGGCCAAACGCCGCCACGGCGTCATAGTCGAAGCCCGCAAAGCACCCGCGGAACACCTCGCGCTTGTGCAGCATCATGGTCCAGTTGAGCCCGCACTGCATGACCTCGAGCGAGAGGAACTCAAGCTGTCCGCGGTCGTCGTGCAGGGGCACGCCCCACTCCTCGTCGTGGTAGCGCAGGCAGAGCTCATCGGTGGTGTCCCAGTCGCAGTACGACATGCGGTCCTCCGCTCTTCTCGGCTTGCCGGGTCTATTATCTGACAAAGGGGAGGAGCATCACATGACCGAGAGCTTTGACATAGAGCGCTTCGTCCGAGCGCAGGACGGCAACGTCTACGAACGGGCGCTCGCCGAGATTCGCTCGGGGCGCAAGCGGAGCCACTGGATCTGGTTTGTCTTCCCGCAGGCACGCGGGCTCGGGCGCAGCCCCATGGCGGAGCGCTACGGCATCGCCAGCCGTGCGGAGCTCGACGCGTACGTCAGCCACCCCCTCCTCAGGGCGCGCCTGCTCGAGATCTCGCACGCACTTCTCGCCCTGCCGGGAAGCGACCCCGTGGCCGTGCTGGGGGACATCGACGCGCTCAAGGTCCGCTCGTCGATGACGCTCTTCGAGCTCGCGGACGTGGACCCCGTCTTCGGTGCCGTGCTGGACAAGTACTACGCCGGCAGCCGCGACGAGCTCACGCTGCGAATCGTAAACGAGTCCTGGGGGTGTGACCCTGAGTGAGGCACCTTTGAGAGCCGCAAACGCACCGATGCCGACGCAAGCAATCGCGAGTGAGCCGGCGGCAATTCGTTGTCTGGGTACTTTTTTGCCCTCGGCCGGAGTATAGATTTTTCTTATGAGCCGTCTACCAGCAGTTATAGAAGACGGAATATCGATGCTACTTTGACGCAGCGAAAAAAGTACCCAGACAATGGGCGTCATCGACTAGGGACGACAACGGCTCTTCGCGACGCTCGTTCCGGCAGCAAAACGGTCTTCCTCGTCACGATTTCTCGATGCCGCGAATAGCGGGGATTGCCCAGGTCACACAGGCGAGAAGGACCATCGCAGCACCGGCGCCCACGAACCACGCCGACGCGCCCACGGCATCCGCGAAGAGCGACGAGAACGCCAGCCCCAGCGGCATCGCCCAGGACATGATGGCGCCGTAGAGGCCAAAGACACGACCCAGGTACTCGGGCGGGACCTTCTCCTGCATGAGAGCGGTCTGCGGGCCGGAGTAGAACGGCGAGCTCAAGCCCATGAGGAAGCTCATCACAAAGAAGAGCTGCATTCCGCCGGCGTTGGGCCCCGCACAGCCTGCGACCAGCGTCGCAAAGCCGTAGAGCGCAGTGGCAAAGCAGACGGTGAGCGCGCGGTTCCTGAAGCCGCCCCACGCGGCGAGCAGCGCGGAGCCCGCGATCATGCCCACCGAGAACACGATCTCCGCCGTGGCGGCGTCACCCGTGGTGCCGCCGAAGTGGTCGAGCGTCATGAGCGGGAAGAGCGCCGATATGGGCGAGAAGACCAGCGTGAAGACGAAGCCGCACCATAGCAGCGCGAAGAGGCCGCGGTAGCCGCGCAGGACGCGGTAGCCGTCTGCGGTTTCGCCCGCAAGGGCGCGGGCCTGGGCGACAAGGCCGAGGTTCTTCTCGCCTGCCTGCGCTCCGGAGCCGCCCACGTCGAGCCGCGCCGCGAGCACCGCGACCGTGGCAAAGAGCGCGCCCGCAACGTCGAGCGCGATCATGGCCGTGAGCCCCCAGAGCGGGTAGATCACCGCCGCGATTGCCGTACCGAGGATGTAGCCGCCGGACTGGACGGCCTGCGTCACTCCGGCGAGGCGCGTGAGGTGCTCGGCCGGCGCCACCAGCGGCGTGAGCGCCTGGAAGGCCGGGGTGTGGAAGGCGCTGCCAACAGCTCGCACGAAGAGCGCCACCATGACCACCCACACGGGCAGCGTCCCCGTGAGCGAGACCACCGCCACGACGGCGCTCACCGCCGCGATGAAGAGGTCGGCGCCCACGAGCGTGACCCTGAGCGGCAAGCGGTCCACGACGGTCCCCGCGAAGGTGCCGAAGAGTGCCAGCGGCAGGAACCCCGCGAGCGACGCCAGCGAGAGCATGCTCGCAGAGTTCGTGGTGAGCGTGATGTGCCAGACGAAGCCCATCTGCAGGATGGAGCTCGTGAGCACGGAGACCAGCTCGCCGCCCCACACGCACGCGAGCTTGAGCTTCCAAGAGGTTTTTTGCATGGGTAATCCGCTTCCAGAATCGCAATCAGAAAAGGTTGGGTACTTTTTCGTGGCCACCGAAAGTATAGTGCATTTTCCCCAAGGCATCTACCAGCAGTTACCTGAATCGAATAGGGGCTAATACTCGGGACATGCGCAAAAAAGTACCCAACCTTTGTTCGACCGCCCTAGCAAGCCGTCGCCGACTCAATGTGTGACAATCGAACCCGCCCTTCACAACAGGAAAGGACTCGCATGGACGAGCTCGAGGAGATAGAGAAGAACGCCGCGCCCAGCTCGCAGGCGGTGCTCTACCGGCCGGCACCCACCGTGGAGGAGCGCCGCGCCGCCGGCCTCGCCGCGCGCGAGGCGTGTCCGATCGCCTCGCTCGGCGCATGGGAGCCCCGCACATCCAGCGATTCCGCAATCGGCCTCATCGAGCAGCAGTCCGCCACGCGCGACCCGAGCCTCGTGCCGCTGCGCTACGAGCGCATGGGTGTCTCGCCGTTCACGTTCTACCGCGGCAGCGCCGTCATCATGGCCGCTGACCTTGCCACCATGCCCGTCACCGGCCTCGAGGTGCAGTGCATCGGCGACGCGCACGTGGGCAACTTCGGCATCTTCATGAGCCACACGCGTCACCTCGTCTTTGACGTCAACGACTTCGATGAGACCGCGCCCGGTCCCTGGGAGTGGGACGTCATGCGCCTCGTGGCGAGCATCGAGATCTGCGGGCGTGACCGCGGCTTCTCCAAGGCAGACCGCCGCGACGCCGTGCGCGCCTGCGCCAGGCAGTACCGCCGCGCGATGGCGCGCTTCGCGGAGATGGGCGAGCTCGACGTCTGGCACGCCCACCTCGACGTCGAGCGCATGCTCGACGAGTTTGAGCTCGACGGCAAGACGGGCCGGACCATCCGTAAGGTCGTGGAGAAGGCGCGCGAGAAGGACAGCGTGCGCGCGGCTGACCGCCTCACCGTGCACGACGACGGGCGCCTCCGCTTTGACACACGGCCGCCCGAGCTCGTGCCACTCGCGGAGCTCTCGTCCGCTCAGGGCTACGACGCGGCGCAGCTCTCCCATGCGCTGCGCGAGCTTCTGGACGCGTACTTCGAGAGCCTCCCTCGCGACTGCCGCGTTCTTCTCGGCCGCTATCGCCTGCAGGACGCCGCGCGCAAGGTGGTGGGCGTGGGCTCGGTAGGACGGCGCGCCTGGATCGCGCTGCTCACGGGCCGCAACGAGGACGACCCGCTGGTCCTGCAGGTCAAGGAGGCCGAGGAGTCGGTCGTGGAGCGCTACTGGCGACCGAGCGGCTTTGCGAGCCATGGCGAGCGCGTGGTGGAGGGACAGCGCCTCGCGCAGTCCACGAGCGACTTTTTGCTGGGCTGGACGAGCGTGCCCACGGCGAGCGTCGGCACCCGCGACTACTATGTGCGCCAGCTCTGGAACGGCAAGGGCTCGATCGATCTCGCCGCGGTGGGCCCGGAGAGCCTCGAGAACGTCGCTCGGCTCTGCGCGTGGTCGCTCGCGCACGCGCACGCCCGCACCGGTGACGAGGTTGCCATCGCCGCCTACCTCGACGACGGCCACGCCTTCGAGGACGCCATGTGGGACTTCGCCCGCGCCTACGCCGACCAGAACGAGGCCGACTACCTGGCGTTCATTGAGCGGTTCTGTTCGTAGTTGCCGAACCTCACGAAACGTTCAACGGCCTTTCATTCTTTCAGAGGTCCGAATAGTGTGAGACGTCGCCCCATCAGACGCGGCTTGCGATGTCCTCCGGCGTCGGAAGGATTCCGCGCATCTCCTCGGGGAGCTCGTCCGCGGTTCTGAATTCGCTCACGCCAATGGGGGCCGACGTACTGCGCAGTGAGTACTCGGCGATTGTGTTGTCCTTCGTCTTGCAGAGCAGGAGACCGACAGTGGATCCGTCATGCTCGTTGCGGAGCAGGTCGTCCACGGCGGCGACGTAGAACCCGAGCTTTCCCGTATACTCCGGCCGGAACTCGCACGCCTTGAGCTCAATGACAAAGTAGCGCGACAGCCTCGTGTTGTAGAAGAGCAGGTCAATGTAGAAATCCCTGCCAGAGACGACCAGCTGGTACTGTCTGCCCATGAACGCGAAGCCGGTGCCAAGCTCGAGGAGCAGCCCCGTGATGTTCCTGACTATCTCATTCTCAAGTGTCTTCTCCTCGACTCCCTCGTCTGCGGTTATGAAGTCGAAGATGTAGGGGTCCTTAAGCGCCTGCCGCACCATCTCGCTGTCCGCCGGCGGGGGCAGGCGGTCGAAGTTAGTCACCTTCTGGACCTCGGATTGGCGCTCGAACAATCCGGTAGACACCTGGTGCATGAGCGTCGCGCGGCTCCAGCCGTGCTCTGCCGCCTTCCTCATATACCAGTCGCGCTCAACTCGGCCGCCCACCCTGTCGAACAGGTGCGTCGTGTGGCCCCATGGTATTTGTGCAACAACCTGTTGCACAAATTCGAGATCGTATTCGCGTGCAAGCCGAAGCATGTACTTGAGGTTGCGAACCGAGAAGCCTTTGATTCCCGGATACGCAAGCCTGATGTCGCCAGACAGGGAGTCGATGAAGCGATTGCCCCACTCGGAGCGCTCGTCGATGAGCTTACCTATCCTTCAGTACATACAGACAACTTCACTGTTGACCGCAAGCACGGCACGCGCCCTCGATCCGGAAATCTCTTGCTTGACGCGCTCGAGCGTCTCCATGTAGCTTGCGTCGTTGCACAGCAGCTCATCCATGGCGCCCCCTAGCCAAAGGTCTCGAGGTACTCCGCGCAGGTCATGGCGCGCACTTTGGAGCGCTTGAACGCGTCCACGTCGCGCGTGAGGATGACGTCCACGTCGTTGAGCTCGGCGCAGGCACGGATGAGGCCGTCCTCGAAATCCGGTTCGCCGCAGCCGAGCGAGAGCTCGCACTCCTCCGCGCCCATCGGCGCGATCACGAGCAGTTCGCGCAACCATTCCACCGATCTTCTCGCCTGCACCTCATTGTATTGGCGCTGAAGCACGTAATACGCATCCTTGAGAGACCCTACGGCAACAAGCCCCAGGTCTCCCCCGCCGTTGCAACGGCGAAGGACCTCGCATGCCTCCGCAGACTGCGGTCGCTCCTTGCAGACCGCGTCGAGAAGAACGCCGGTATCGAAGAGCAGCCTCCTGCTGTTGAAGTCACGCATAGCGGCTCGCAATCATATCGCGCATCTGCTCCTCGGTGAGGTTCACCAGCCACGGCTCGGCCTTGGGAAGGCTCTCTCGGAACTCCATGAAGCGTTCCCAGGTACCGCGGGGCTCCTCTGCCGGCACCTCCTCCGGCACCTCGCCCGTGCGTGCGATGTTCTCCCAGACCACCTTGATGACCTCGGCCGGCGTGGACCCCGCTGCGCGGATGTAGGCGTCCGCGCGCTGGCGGACCTTCTCGTCCACCCGTCCCGACACCACCGCTGTTGCCATGCGAGCCTCCTTTGTAGACGTGTCTACATAATAGCAGAGGCGCAGGACAAAGAGTGGAGCGCTACTCCTCGCGGCTGAACGCCTCCCAGAGCAGCGTCACGATGCCGCAGACGAGGCCACCCACCGGCCAGGCCACCCAGAACCACATGGCCGAGGTGCCCTCCGGGGTCCAAGAGTCCATGCTTGGCGCCGAGAACACCGGCGCAAAGAGAAGCGCCAGGCCCACAATCGTGGCCACGATCATGATGACGCCGCACACCGCCCCGAGCTTCTTGCCGTGCCTCTTCTGGGCGAGAAGGGCCTCGCGCCGGGCCTCGTCGAGCTCTGCGGACACGATGTCCTCCACCTCGAGGTCCTCGGCAACGGACTTGTTGTACTCCTCGACGTTGACGCGACCGAGCAGCATGCCACCGCGCACGATCCACCACACTCCCAGGGCGATGAACAGCATGAGAAGGAAGAGCGCCCAGTTCTCCGCGGTCTTCTCGAGCATGAGCAGGCAGCCAATGCCCGCGAAGATGAGCGCGAGCCCGGCGATGAGCGCCGTCGAGAACTGCCGGCGGGCGGCGGCGCGATCCTCGTCGGTGTAGAAGTCCTCCACGTAGGGGTGCGCCTTCTGGAACGCCGTGTGCTCCATGCCCGCAGGCACGAGAAACGCGAGACCCGCGAGGATGCCCACGAGCACGATGATCACGAAGAGGCCGTCGCGCCCGTTCCAGGACGCCAGCTCGACCGATCCCTCAAAGAGAAGGCCGAGCGCGATGCCCAGAAGGATGAGGGCGACGCCGGTGGGGACCTTGAGCGCCATCATGCGCCAATGCTCCTCGTAGCCGCAGACGTCGGTGGGCGGGCCGGCAGGGATGGGCGCGGCCGTCGCGGGCGCGGCGCGACCGGTGAGGTCGCCCGTCACGAGCTCGTCGAGCGTGCAGTCAAAGATCTCGCACATCTTGAGGAGCTTGTCCATCTCCGGCTGGCTCTTCTCGGCCTCCCACTTGGTGACGCTCTGGCGGGAGACGCCGAGCAGCATGGCCAGCTGCTCCTGGGTCATGTTGCGCTCTGCGCGCAGGTGCTGGAGGTTGTCGCGAAAGCTCATGATCTGCCCTTCGTCGGGGGTGTACTCTGTCTGCCGGCACCTCTAGTCTGCGGGCGCGCACGGCGCAATTCTACCAACCGACGGTGCGCAATTTGGCCGATTTCGCGGCAACCAGAGGGCGCCCGCCGGTTGCGCGCCGCAGGTAGATGCGAGGTTGGCCGCAGCGAGCGGGCGAGAAGGACAGTGTCACGCTTTGCAGTGTACGGGCACCCAGATCTCGCTGTAGGCGGTGCCGTCGTCGCGGACGTCACTGAACGAGAGCATGCGGAATCCGTCAAGCTCGTAGGGTGCCTCGGCGAGCCACTCGGCATAGATGCGGGCAGTCGTCTGCTGCATGGTCTCCGGATGGGGACCGTCATTGGGGAAGACCGCCCAGGTGAGCGCCGGCACCTCCACGAGCGCGAGGTTCTCCCCCGCCTCATGTGCCATGGTCGGCACGCCGATGAGGTGCGTGAGCTCGCCCGCTTCCTCCTGGAAGTTGGTGTCCGAGTTCCAAGAGGCGTTCACCACGCGACGCGGCTCCGTGTCCATCAGGCGGTGCATCTCGGCGCGCTGCGCCTCCGTGATGCTTAGCGCAAGCTCCGCGATCGCGGGGTTCTCGCCCTCGAACTGCATCGGCACACGCGCCGCGACGCCAGCAAGGCGAAACTCGCCCTTCTCGATGATTCGATACTCCATGAGATGTCCTTCCCTTGGATGAAAAGGGACAGTCCCTATTCATCATCAGAGAAGAGATTACTTCTTTCTCCTGGTTAGACTGACGGTAACGGCACGACCGAGGAGGTGTCCCATGGAGAAGCGTCTCGTCAGGGCCGCGCTCGTCTACGGCGCAGTCTGGCTCGCGTGTCTTGCGTTCTACTGGGGATTCCTTGCGACGGGCACCCTCGGCGGGGGCGGCATCATGGGCTACGTGATCCTGGCGCTCGGCATTGCCCTGCCGATTGCCGGCGTCGTGGCGGCGTTTCTGATTGGCCGCGCGGCCGAGCTCGGCTGGCGGCGCCTCGCCGCGCCGGTTGTGATCGCCGCGCTCTACGTGCTCCACACCGTGGCGACGTTCAGCCTCTCGAACGTCCTCGGCCTCACCAACATCGCACCGGCTGACCTGGCCGTCTTCTTGTACGGCCTCATCCCCGCCGCGATCGGCCTCGCCATCGGCTGCGCCACCGCCAAATGAAGCAAAGGAACTATCCCTTGGGATCACTCACACGCCGAGGCGGGGAACTTTCGGATAACGGCCCTCTTTGAGACCGATTATTCCGCAGCCCCCGCCTCGGCAGGAAAGGGATCCGTCACGACCGCGACTGTCTACTCAACCTCGATCGCAGCGGAGGCAACCTGGCCGGTGGCGTCGCGGGCGGTAATCGAGACCTGCCCCCGCTCACTTGCTCGCACGACGGCAACGGCTCGTCCGTACCAGGTCTGGCACTCGCTGGAGAGGTAGCTCTCCTCCGGGTTTGGCTGCGCGCTGCCAAAGCCGAGCAGCTCGCCGCCCTCCACCTCGAGCGTCACCCGTCGGTCGGCGTTGGACTCCAACACGTCGTTCTCGCCTCTCAGCTCTATCGCAACGTAGGCAATCTCTCCGACGCGCACGCACGAGACCTCCGGCCGCACGTCCAGACGCACCGCCCCGGTCGCCGAGACGAGCTCGCTGCGACCCAGCTCCTTCCCGGCTCGATCGTAGACCACCGCCGTGAGCGTGCCGGGCTCATAGCGCACACGGAACAGCGCCCTAAACTTCTTGAGGCGCCTACGGCCGCAGCTCCTCCCGTTGACGAGAAGCTCGGCGATCTCGCCTCGTCCGTACACCTCGACCGTGGTTTTGTTGCCTTCGCACGAGGCCCATGACCAACTGTCAAACGCGTTGGTCCCGCGCCACGCAGCCTTCGTCACGCGAACGCCAGGGTGATTCACCGGTCGCACGCCCAGATAGGGCTTCTCGCGCGCACCCCAAACCGTCGCTGCGTATGCCGCCTGCGCGTCCGGGCGCCCGCAGATGTCGACGACCCCGGCCCCGGAGAGCAGCCACGGATAGCGCACGTTCACCATCGACACGCCCTCGTAGTTCCACGACCCAATGGCAGCCTCGCCCAGATAGTCCCAGCCCGTCCACATGAAGTCACCGATCACGTACGAAAGGCGCTCGACCTTCGCCCAGTTGTCGGCAATGTCTTGCGGGTAGGTCTCCGAGCCAACGATGATGCGCCCCGGATGGACGCTTCCCTCCTTGGCATAGCGCCCGTTCGCGTAGTTGTACCCGCACACGTCAAGCAGGTCGAGCACCGGCGTTGTGGCACGGTCAGCCTTCTTCGAGTTTCCCATGCGGTTGATGCCCTTGCCCAGGACCGACATCATCGTGTTGAAAAGCAGGCTGCCCGACTTTCGCTCCGCGCGACGACCACCGTCCTTCTCGGCACGGTTCCCGTCGGCATAGTCCTTCGCCAGGCCGCCCTCGTCGTAGAGGCCCTTACCGGAACTCGCCATCATGAGCACCATGAAGTTGATGCCCGCCGTCACAGGACGGCTCGGGTCCAGGCGATGAGCGAGGTCGATCATGTTCTGCGCAACCTCCAGACCATGCGGCTTAACCGGCTCGGAGACCTCGTTGCCGATGGAGTACATCACGACGCTGGGGTGGTTGCGGTCGCGCTCGATCATGGCACGCACGTCATCGAGGTAGCACGCCTCGAAGTCGCTCGCGTAGTCATAGGGGTTCTTGTGCTGGAACCACATGTCGAACGTCTCGTCGATGACATACATGCCCAGTCGGTCGCACGCTTCGAGCAGCGCCGGGGACGCAGGGTTGTGCGAGCTGCGAAGCGCGTTGAAGCCCTGCTCCTTGAGAATGCGGACCTTGCGTTCCTCGGATGCGTCATAACTCGCCGCACCCAGCATCCCGTTGTCATGGTGTACGCACGCGCCACGGAGAAGCACCGTCTCGCCGTTCACCAAGAAGCCCTTCTCGGCAGACCAGGCCAGCGTGCGAACGCCAAAAGTGGTCTCCGCAACATCGATCACTGCACTCGTGGCGTCCTCGAGCGTCACGCGACAGACGTAGAGCTCCGGGCGCTCCGCGCTCCAGAGGCGGGCATCGGGAATCGTAAGCGTCGCGTCAGCATCCTCGCCTCGAGCGACAACTTCCCCCTTGTCAAGAATCTCCACGCGTACGCGCTCCCCCACAACAGAAGGACCCGTGAGCTCAGTTCTCACCCGCACGACCGCCGGATCAGTGGAAACCGTGTCAACTTGGACACCCTGCCACGTTATGTGGTGCATGGGCGCCACGAGCAGACGCACGTCACGATAGATGCCGCCACCCGTGTACCAGCGTGCATTGGGGAGCTCCGAGTTGTCCGCGACGACCTCCAACACGTTCTCACACCCCGGAAGCAAGGCTTCGGTAAGACGAGCCGAGAAGGGCGTGTACCCGTACGCGTGCCATGCGACCTGCGTACCGTTGAGTGTCACCGTGGCATTGCGATACACGCCGTCGAAAACGAGCACGACCTCCTGGCCCGCCCACGCCTCCCGAGGGACGAAGCGCTTTTCATAGTGATAGACGTCTCCGTAGAAGTAGCCACCGGCGTCCTTGGCGGGACTCTCGGGACCACGCTGGGCATAGAGCATCGCGTCGTGCGGCAAGCGGACTGTGCGACGCACACCTTCGCCGTCTGTCCAGAACGTCCAGCCTTCGTTCCAAAGCTCGTCTCTCATAGATGTCCCCTTTCCACATGCGCGTGCAGGCATGCAATCTGCTCGCGTTCACCTTGACGCTCACAGTAGGTCGAGCAACCGTCGTCTTCGCGTTTTGTTTTCGCGTGATACGGGCAAATGGTGTACTGTTTCCACAGTTCTTCTCGCCTGCCGTGACAAGCGGAAGGAAAGGTCGTGGACGCAGGACTGTTTGGCACGCTTACCAATGTGCTGTCTGCCAACCAGGTCATTGACCTCTCGCGGAGCGGCCAGTTTGAGGCGGGAGGCACCTCACCGATCATCAGCTCAGTAAAGGGGAGCGAAGTCTGGCACCAGACTATCGAGGACGACTTTCTCCTTATTGTTGACTGGTGCGAACCGGGCGAGCGAAGGTACTTCCTGTTTGCTCCAAGCAGCGCACTCTGTGTCCTGCTGCCGCAGCCTGACCAGCCGATTGCCAACCCTCACAAGCACGACTACCTGGAGCTCGTTGCCATTCTTGACGGAGAGCTCGACTTCACCGTAGAGGGCAGGCGGAGGTGCTATCGCGCCGGGGACTGCAGCATCCTCAACCAGAACGCCTGGCATGCAGAGGGAATGTCCACCTCGTATCTCGCCGCCTACTTTAGCATCAGGCCCTCCCTGCTCAAGGAGCTGATTTCCCGTGACTCCAGGTGCGACGCACTCGCGGCTTTCCTCTCCCGCAACGTCCGCGCGACTGGTGAGGTCGACTACGTCGACATAGCTCCTCGCGACCGAGAAGACAGGGTACGGGAGCTCTCGCTCCTTACCAACCACGTGATCCAGGAGCTGATAGAGCGACTGCCCGGATACCGTAGCGTCGTGCAGGGTTATCTCGAACGACTGCTGGGCACCCTCGGAGACCCGAGAGGCAGCACGCTTGACGAGACGAGGTTCTCCAGCGCCAGCTCGGACGACCTCATGGAGCACATCGTCTCCTACGTGCTTGCACAGCGACGTCGGGTCACACGCAACGAACTCTCGCGCGTATTCAGCTACAACGGGAACTACCTGAGCGATGTGTTCCGTACACGAACGGGAACGAGCCTCGCCGTCTGGTGCCGAGACGCCTGTATGCGCGAGGCCGCGCGAATGCTGCGCGACACCGACCTGCCCATCTCTGAGATAGCTCGAGCACTGGGATACCGCGGCAGGTCAAACTTCTACGCCCATTTTCGTGACAGCCACGGTATGACACCCGCCGCCTACCGCACAATGATACGAAGGGACTGTCCCTTCGTATCATCCTAGAACGTCACGTTGCCAAACTCGGAGAGCCGCAGGTCGGGGTTGCGCTCCGTGGCCCAGTCCAGGTTCCACGGGCTCGTGAACAGGAGCAGGCGCCCGCCGCGCATGTCCTCGACGCGCAGGGTGTCGCGTGTGAGGTTGAGCGAGCGCACGTCCAGCTCGTCGGGCGAGTTGTCGATCCAGCGGACCTCGGTGTAGGGCAGCGCCTGCCGGTAGACGTCCACGTGGTACTCGCTCTTGAGGCGCTGCTCGAGCACCTCGAACTGCAGCACGCCCACCACTCCCACGATCACGCTCTCCATGCCGGCGCCCAGCTCGCGGAAGATCTGGATGGCGCCCTCCTGGGCGAGCTCCTCCATGCCCTTCACGAACTGCTTGCGCTTGAGCGTGTCCACCTGCGAGACGCGCGCGAAGTGCTCCGGCGCGAAGGTGGGGATGCCGGCGTAGCGCACGCGCCGGCCGGGCACGCAGAGCGTGTCGCCGATCGAGAAGATCCCCGGGTCGAAGAGGCCCACGATGTCGCCGGCACACGCCTCGTCCACCGTAGCGCGGTCGTCGGCCATCATCGCCGTGCCCGTGGCCAGCTTGATCTTGCGGTCGCCCTGCACGTGGTAGGCGTCCATGCCGCGCTCGAAGCGCCCCGAGCACACGCGCAAAAACGCCACGCGGTCGCGGTGGTTCTTGTCCATGTTGGCCTGGATCTTGAAGACAAAGCCCGAGAAGGACGGGTCGGTCGCGGGGACCTCCTCGCCCGTGAGGGCGTCCGTGTGCGGGCCCGGAGCGGGCGCCATGCGCAGGAAGTCGCGCAGGAACGGCTCCACGCCAAAGTTGGTGAGCGCCGAGCCAAAGAAGACCGGCGTGAGCTTGCCCGTGCGCACGGCCTCGAGGTCGAACTCGTGGTCCGCGCCGTCGAGAAGCTCGATGTCGTCCATGAGGGTGCGGTGGTTCTCCTCGCCGATGAGCTCGTCGAGGGCGGCGTCGCCGAGCTCCGCCTCCACCTCGGCCACGCGCTTGGTGGCGTTGGCGCGGCCGTCGCCCTCGAAGGCGAGCACGTGGCGGCTCGCGCGGTCAAAGACGCCGCGGAACGTGCGCCCGTTGCCGATGGGCCAGTTCATGGGGTACGTCCCGATGCCCAGGACGTTCTCGATCTCCTCCATGAGGTCAAAGGGGTCGCGCGTCTCGTGGTCGAGCTTGTTCACAAAGGTGAAGATAGGGATGCCGCGCAGCGCGCACACCTTGAAGAGCTTGACGGTCTGGGCCTCCACGCCCTTGGCGCCGTCGATCACCATGACGGCGGAGTCCGCGGCCATGAGCGTGCGGTAGGTGTCCTCGGAGAAGTCCTGGTGGCCGGGGGTGTCCAGGATGTTCACGCAGTGGCCCTCGTAGGTGAACTGCAGCACGGAGGACGTGACGGAGATGCCGCGCGCCTTCTCGATGTCCATCCAGTCGGAGACCGCGTGCTTGGCGCTGG
Source organism: Olsenella sp. An270 (assembly GCF_002159735.1). Taxonomy (GTDB): domain Bacteria; phylum Actinomycetota; class Coriobacteriia; order Coriobacteriales; family Atopobiaceae; genus Thermophilibacter. The sequence goes on along the minus strand of NZ_NFJF01000003.1, from coordinate 54,159 downwards.
CCTTGCCCTTGACCGAGCCGGCGCTCTGGATGGTGCCGGTGTAGAGCAGGAGCTTCTCCGTGAGCGTGGTCTTGCCCGCGTCCGGGTGCGAGATGATGGCAAAGGTGCGGCGAGAAGAGATCTCCTCCTCAAGGCTTGGCATGCGTTTCCTCCGTTGCAGACGTTTGAGCCCAGCTATTGTAGCGGATGCGCACGTGGTAGCTAGCCCACTGCCTTGCCCAAAAGCGCGCAGTCAACGAAGTTCGACGCAGTAACTAGAGGGACTTCTGCCTTCTAGACCGACTTCTGAATAGTTTTCTACGCGGCATATCCCGAAGGGGCTCCATGAGACGAATCTCAACTGGGGCTTCTTTCGCCAACGAGCCACGCAGAGCTTTCTCGCTCCAGAAATCTATTCAGAAGTCGGTTTTGAAGGCAGGTCATTCCAAAATCAGTCGCAAACCCAGCTCACGGCACGACGCTGAGCTAATTCGGCGTTCAATGCGTTGCAGTGCATATACGCAGATCAGCAACCATGTAAGGAACATTTGACAGCACGACATGGCTCTGCGGGGCCCGGTGTCGCCCACCGCGGCGTCATCTACGTCGCCTACACCGAGGGCTACTACCAGCGTCAGCGCGCCCTTGCCGACGAGGCGCCCGCCGACGAGGCGTCCCTCGCCAAGTACATGGAGCGCGACGTCTTCATGCTGCCTGCAAACGCGACCGTCCGCGAGGCCCTCGCGTACTTCGCAGAGAGGAAGATCAGCGGAGCGCCCATCGTCTCCCCCGAGGGCGCCGTCGTGGGCTACCTGAGCGACGGGGACGTCATGCGCTACCTGAGGTCCGTGGGGCACAACGTGCCGGCGGTCGGGGCGCCCGCACTCCTGTTGGACTGCCTCCGCGAGAGCGGCTCGAAGTTCGAGGCGAGGCTGACGTCAATCATGGACCAGCTGGCCCTCGACGTGGGGTCCGACCACCCCGTCACCATCCCGGTCAGCACCTCGTTCGAGGACATCTGCCGGCTCCTTAGCGAGTCGGACGTGAAGAAGATCCCCGTGGTCTCCGACGGCCAGGTGGTGGGAATCGCCTCCCGCTCGGCGATCACGACCTACCTCGTGCGGCGCTTCCTCGACCAAGCCGGAATGTGATGCCGAACCCGTAGGACGGGGGCGTGTGACAGAGGGGACGGAGGCTTTTGTCACACGCCTCCGGTGTGACAAAAGCCTCCGTCCCCTTTGTCACTTTGTCACACGCCTGCCGCTCGCGAGTCAGAACGAGCGGAGGGTGGGGTCGCCCTTCTCGGTGGTGGCAACAAAGCGCAGGTAGAGTATGGCGTCAAGCATGGGCGGCAGCAACAGGAGCAGCTCGGTGAGCACCGCCTCGATGAGGAGGTAGCTCATGTCGTACGCGACGCACGCGAGGAGGTTGGGAAGCAGGCCCTCGGCCTCGGGCGGGTAGAAGAGCAGCGCCGAGACGACGTAGCACACCCCCATCGCGAGCACGCCGACGAGGTAGCCCACACGAAGGACGAGCACGTCGCCCCTAACGTCATCGTCTTCCTCGCCCTCGTCACGGGCGCCGCTTCCACGCCCCACCCCGCGCCCGCAACCGCACTCGCGGCCGCGCCTCGGCCCGAACCCGCGCAGGAGCAGGCCTCCCACCGCCACGGCCCCGCACGCGACCGGGTACTCGAGCACGATGGCGCCCGGCGAGAAGTTCACCCACTCGCCCACGCCGAAGATGACCGCAAGTCGGGTGAACCCGAAGACCGCGCCGGCCACGCAGCCATGGCGCGGGCCGTAGAAGTACGTGACGAGCCACAGCGGCAGCAGGCTCAGGAACGTGACCGAGCCGCCCTGTGGAAGCGTCACGAACCGAAACGCCGAGAGCAGCACGGACAGGGCGAGAAGCGCGACGGTCCAGAACGCGCGGTTCGCCCAGAGCCAGTCGCCCGGCTCACGCCGATAGACGCGGCGGCCGTCGCCCCGCGCGCCCCCTTTGGACCCTCGCCCTCCCATGCGCACCCCCTAGATCCGGCTTCTCTGCTGGTGCCGGCGACGCCGCTGGTTGATGACAACCACGAGCACGTAAATGGCAACCCCGCCGAACAGGCCGCAGTACGTGGTGGTCTCCGCGTATGTGGCCTCGATCCCGAGCCCCTCGTACACGTCCCGGAGGAGGTCGGCGAAGAAGGGCTGCAGCTGGATGATCGCGAGGATGACGGCGGCCACGTTGATGACCATGCCCGTGCGCCCCTCGACGATGGCGCTCTTCACCGAGACGAGGTGCTCGAGGTACTCCTGGTGCTCGGTGTAGACGTCATGCAGCTCCTGGTTGAGAAACGCCTCGCGCAGGCAGGTGGCCTCGATCTGGGACGAGAGGTACTTGAAGTTCTGCGTCTCCCAGAAGCGCACCGTCCTGCCGTACTCCCGGTCGATCGCGAGCTTGGCCTTCGGCGAGATGTCGTGGTTCGCCTCGAGGACCCTCGTCACGCGCGTGTTGACCTTCTCGAGCGCGGTGTTCTGAAAAAGGACGAGCACCACGATGAAGAGGTAGTTCGCGAAGTCGCTCACGCGGTCCATGGGGAGGTCGCGGAAGCTCTTCGCCACGTAGACGACGGCCCTGCTCGAGAGGTAGAGCTCGTAGTCGTCGAACTGCGCGCGGTTGTCGAGGCTCATCGCGCGGACCTCGGTGCTGTCGATGCGGTACTCGCGCCCGTAGTTGTCGTACGTCTCGGCGGCGAGCATGTCCTGCAGCTCGCGGTCGTTGTCCGGGCGCTCCGAGAGGAACAGCGCGCACTTCGCGCGCCCGCAGCGGTGCAGTCCGAACGTCTCGAGCAGGTAGTCGTAGAGGGAGACGAAGCGGTCGGGGCCCTCCGGGCTGCGTATCTTGAGGTAGTCGTAGGAGACCTGGTCCTCCATCTGCGTGACGGAGAAGGGATACGCCGAAAGGAGCACGGCGAGCACGAACATGTGCGTCCGGCGGTGGCAGACGAGGACGGCGTGCCCGCGCGCGGTGCCCATGACGATCTCCTCGCCGGCATCGCGCGCCGGGTAGTCGTCGGTGGTGTGGAGGAAGTCGAAGCTCCCGAGGTGGGCGAGCTCGAGGTCGCGCACCACCTCGTTGCTGCACTCGTAGGAGAGGTACTCGACGAGCTCCGAGATGACGTGCTCGGCGAGCGCGCGGTCGTCGGCGGTGGCGGGCTCGGCGGGGACGCCTCTGGCACGGTCCTCGAGCAGGTTGTCGACGCGCAGGTTCGCCTCGTGCTCGGCGAGCGGGAGCAGCAGCCAGAGGTCGCTGCGGTAGGTCGCGAAGTGGGCCCTTCCCGCGAGCAGGCGGTCGAGCCGCGGGCCGTCGCAGACGAAGACCGTGTTGCCGTCCTCCAGGTGACGGAGCTCGTGGAACAGGAGGCTGCGCAGGACCTTCGTGCCGTCGCCCGAGACGGCGGTGGCGACGACGCTCGTGACGGGCAGGCCCTCGTCGCGCAGGCGCCGCAGGTAGCCGACGAAGCCGTCGGTGAGCAGCCGGATGACCTCCCCGTCCTGATAGGCGGGGTGGACGGCGATGGAGAGCACGAAGAGGTGGTTCTCGTCGGTACGGTACTGCGCGACCTCGTCGGGGGCGATGTCGTCGTCACGGATGACGGGGCTACGCGAGACGTTGTCCTGGTGGAGGCCCAGCTCGCAGGGGAAGAAGTTGACGTAGCCGGCGAGACGCCCGCTCTCGTCGTCGACGACGAACACGAACGAGCGGCGGTTCCGCTCGTAGCGGGCGACCGTGTTGGCGGGGTCGCCCCAGTAGGCGGGCTCGTAGCAGGCGTGGTCCACGGCCACGAGGCGGTCGAGGAAGGGGACGTCGACGTCCTCCCCATAGAGCACGGTATACGTCATGGCACCCCCTCGGTCGGCCGCGCGGCAACGAGAGCATTATAGGTGCCCGGCGGCGCGCCAGCCTCGCTCGCCGCAAGCGCCCTGCCTAAAGGGCCCCTTTGCCTTGCCCAGTGGTCAGCCGAACGGGCCCCTGGGACGCGAGGCGTCAGACAGAGCCGCGTGTGTCAGATAACGGCTCCATTGTGTGGCAGGAGGGATTTAGCGCCCCTTTCACGCAACTAAAGCCGCAGGATTCGGTCACGCGTACGGGGTCCCTCCCCAATTCACCCTCCCAGACGCACACAACGGAGGCCTCATCTGCCACAGAGGGCTCTCGAATCTGCCCCACGGGAGACTCGGCTCGATTGCCTCCCGAGCGGAAGCCTATGGCGCCCTCGGGCAATCCCGAGAAGGGCCGAGGAGGCCTCGGAGTCGCCCTCCGAGACGTCGGTCGTCGCCCCGTCGCACGCGTACCCCCTCATAGGCACGGGCAGGCCCCGATGTGACACAGGGACACAGGTGGGACAAACTCCTCCGTCCCTGTGTCCCAGGGTCAGAGCTTCTTGCGGGTGACGGTCTCCCAGTGCATCGGGGCGCCCCGGCGCACGAGGCTCGCGCGCATGCGGGTCACGTCGAGGACGAAGCGCAGCACGGTGATCTCGAAGACCGAGAGGAGCACGGCCCGGGCCACGTCGGCCGCGGAGAGCCACTTGCTCGCGGTCTGCCTGCTCACGCCCATCTGGCGGGCGACGGCGGACACGCGCTCGCCCCCGGCGACCCGGGAGGCGAGCAGCTCCCGCCCCCTGGGCGTGAGCCTTGCGTTAGGATGCTGTGACATGAGAGGGCTCCCCTCGGCTGCAGATCTAGGCAATCCACAGCATGCGGGAGCCCTCCCTGTTTGTCACCCTCGGGGCGTAAACAACGTCTTGGCACTGAACAGCTAGTCCCCCACCTTGCCCAGCAGCACGACGAACCTCTTGTCAAACGTCACGACGTCGCGGCCGAGCTCCTGGCGCTCTGCGGCCAGCACGCAGTCGACGAAGTCGAACGAGCCGCCGCTGTAGAGCCCGAGCGCCGCCGCAGCCACGTTCTTGCGTCGGCACGTGACCTGGTCAAGCAGGTAGCGCAGCACGGCGTTGGCATCAAGCAGGGCTTCCATGCTTAACCTCCATCGCCCGGGCAAAGGCGCCATCCTCGAGGCCAACAAGCCCCTCGTCCGCGTACTCTGCGAGATGATACGAAGGGACTGTCCCTTCGTATCATCGTTGGCGGATGCCGACTTCGGTTTCCGCCATAAAATGGTTGATGCCGAAATCGGTTTCCGCCAAAATATGGTCGATACCGAAGTCGGTTTCCGCCAGAAATGAGGTCGGGAATGTATCGCAACGCCATGGCAAAACTCCTCTCGTGGAGCGACAGCCCCAGTCGCAAGCCGCTCATCGTCAACGGTGCCCGTCAGGTGGGAAAGACGTGGCTTGTCCTCGCGTTCGGAGAAGACCGCTACGATTCCGTGGCCCATGTCGTGTTCCTGGACAACGAGGACATGAAGCGGGCCTTCGAGGGAAGCCTTGATTCGGAGCGCCTGCTCACTATCATTGGCGCGGCAACGGGGACGAATCCCCGCGACGGCAGGACGCTGGTATTCCTCGATGAGATCCAGGAGTGCCCGCGCGCCATCACCGCCCTCAAGATGTTCTGCGAGCAGCGCCCCGACGTGCCCGTGGTCGCGGCGGGATCCCTTCTTGGCGTGGCCCTCAGCCGTAAACGCGGGAGGGACGGCACCGGCACGTCATGGCCCGTTGGGAAGGTCGACTATCTTGACCTGCACCCTCTCTCGTTTGACGAGTTCGTGCGCGAGGTTGGCAACCCGGCGCTTGCGGATGCGCTCTCCCAGGGCGACGCCGATCTCATCAGCGTCTTCTCCGAGCGCCTGACCGATCTCCTGCGCGCCTATTACTACGTGGGAGGCATGCCCGAGGCAGCGAAGCGCTACAGTGAGACCGGGGACTTTGCGGCGGCGCGGGCGGTGCAGCGGGCGCTGCTCGCGGACTACGAGCACGACTTCTCCAAGCACGTTGAAAGCTCTGCGGAAGTAGAGCGAATCCGCCAGACGTGGAGGTCGGTGCCCATCCAGCTTGCGCGGGAGAGCGACCTTCGACGGTTCAGCTACGCCTCCGTCCGGGAGGGCGGGCGCGGACGCGACTATCGGGATGCCGTCGCATGGCTTGTCGATGCGGGCCTGGTCACAAAGGTCCCTCGCGTGACCAAGCCTGGACTCCCGCTCAAAGGGTACTCCGACGAGACGTACTTCAAGCTCTACCTGCTCGACGTCGGGCTCTTGGGCGCGGCAACAGGACTTGAGCCACGCGTGCTCGTGGAGGGGGACCGTCTCTTTACCGAGTACAAGGGAGTCTATGCCGAGCAGTTCGTGTGCCAGCAGCTCGTGGCGGGCGGCCTGGTGCCGTATTACTGGTCGGCAGACGGCAAGCAGAAAAAGGGCGAGGTCGACTTCCTGCTCGAGGTTGCGGGACGCCCCATCCCCATTGAGGCCAAGGCAGACGAGAACATCGCCGGGGGAAGTCTCGCCGCGTTCGTACGCGACTATGGGCTCGAGCGTGCCGTGCGCTTCTCGCTCCGCGGGCTGAAGGAGCAGGACTGGCTGGTAAACGTACCGCTCTACGCCGCCAATGCCTTTCCGGGCATTCTTGATGAGCAATTGTAAACTCCCAGTTCAACGACACCGTCAAGACCTTTTGACAGCCGCAGGTGGCCGCCCGGGGCCCGGTGTCGCCCACCTTTGATGGTACGCTCTCCCCCGCAGTGGCACGTTCCTCTCGACAAGGGTCGAGCCAAGACGCAGGAAGGAGGCAGCATGGAGCTGGGAAGTCACATCAAGGCGCGGCGCGCGGAGCTCGGCATCTCGCAGGACGAGCTGGCGGGGCGCATCTACGTAAGCCGTCAGACGATCTCAAGCTGGGAGAACGACAAGACCTACCCCGACGTCCAGAGCCTGCTGCTCCTCTCGCAGGTCTTTGGCACGACCATCGACGAGCTTGTGAGAGGAGACGTAGACGCCATGAAAGAAACGATTGAGAAGGACGTGCAACTGCTTAAGCGGCTGAGCTACGCGATGACGGGCTTCATCGCCCTGATGGTGCTTGCCATGATCTGGTGGGTGGCACAGATGACCGTGTGGGACCTCTCAATCGTGCAGACGCTGCCGACCGCGGCGCTGGCGGTCGTGCTCTGGGGAATCGCGATGTTTGCCTCGGTGTGGGTCGACCGCATCAAGCGTGAGCACGACCTCGTCACCTACCAGGAGGTTCTCGCCTTCTGGAACGGTGAGCCCGTGGACCGCGACACCGAGCGCGGCCGCCGCGAGCGTCTCATCCCCCGCTGGATGAAGGTCATCCGCATCGTAGGCTGGGCGCTCTTTGGGATGGCAGTGAGCTTCTTCATCGGCTACGGGGTCGCATGGCTCATGGAGACGCTGCTCGGGTAAGTGATTCAAAAGGGGTCTGTCCTCTTTTGAATCACTCGACTTTGCCAAGAAGGCCAATGAGCTTTTTATCGAACGTCATGACGTCGCGGCCGAGCTCCTGACGCTCCGCGGCAAGTACGCAGTCGACGAAGTCGAACGAGCTGCCACTGTAGAGCCCGAGCGCAGCCGCCGCAACGTTCCTGCGCCGACACGTGACCTCGTCAAGCAGGATTCCGAGGCTCTCCGCGATGCGCGACCTCGGTACGTGATAGACGCCCGCGAGCACATAGACGCACTCCGCGAGAACCTCGACGGTGACCTCAGCGCCCCGCGCAATAGCCTCAGCAACCGCCTCGGCCTGCTCCTGATTGTCCTCCAATAGGTAGCGAAGCGCCGCGTTGGCATCAAGCAGGGATTCCATGCTTTGCCTCCATTGCCCGAGCGAAGGCGCCCTCTTCGAGGCAGAGAGCGGACTCATCGGCATATTCGGCCAGAATGCCTCGTGCACGGTGTTGTGCCCCTGTCGCACGCGGCAGGGGCACAACAAGCGCCGCCGGCCGCCCATAGCGTTCGAGAATCGCGGCCTCGCCGTTCTTCTCGGCACGCTCGACGATGCTACTGAGATGGGCCTTTGCCTCCGCAATGCCCATGCGCGCGGCGCCTTCAAGGTCGATGGTCAACGTTGTCATCGGGCTCGCCTCCTTCGTTGCGACAAGTATAACCAACATATTGGTCATAACCAAACAACACAGGAGTTTTCTGACCGGGCAGGCATGCCATAGCGCTCAACAAGCTGCTACACGCCCTCTCCACGCACGAGGGGACATGCCCGTGAAGTCGGAGAAGGCGTGGCAGAAGGCCGAGGGGCTTGGATAGCCGAGAAGGACGGCAATCTCGGAGACGGTACGACCCCCGTCCTCGAGGAGGCGGCACGCGTGCTCCATCCTCAGCTGGCGCGCATATGCGCCCACGCTCTGCCCCGTCTCGCGCCTGAACGCGTCACAGAGCCGCGACCGGCTCACGTAGAGCCTGCCTGCGAGCGCGTCGACGGAAGGTGGCGCGCCGCCCTCCTCGACGGCAGCCGACAGGAGCCTCCTCGCGTGACTCACCAGCGCGCCCTCGTCTTGACCGGCGCCTTTCCCGTCTGCCACCAGAGACGCCATGAGAGAGGTGACGGTCGAGAGAATCCCGAGCGACCCACCGGGGCCGAGCGGAGGACTCGCGGGTATGTTGCCGAGCGCATGACGAATCGCCCCCTTGGCCTTGGGACCCCAGGAGCCGTCAAACGCCGAGAAGAGCCCGCTGAACTCCCCCGGATAGCTACGGTCCAGCTCGTCGAAGAAGTCGGGCAGACAGATGACTGAGCGAGAGCGGTAGACGTGGCCGGCGAGCAGGCGACTTGAGAGCGAGCGGGGGCCGCGCTCGACGAACGTGGCCACTTCGTCATGCGGACGGCGCGTGCCGCCCCCGGCGCCGACGAACCTGATCGGAAGTCCGCAGTCCCGCGAGCACGAAACCGCATCGTCCCCCATCGTGCAGGCGCAGGCATACGGCCCGAGCGACCCCTCGAAGAGCGGCATGTCCTCAAGCGGAGTGACGTCGTGGCAGAGCACGAGGCAGTGCGAAACCGGTGCGCAAAGCCACATCGAGCCTGTCGCCACGGAGCCGCGCGTCTCGCCCACCCAGATGCCGCCCCGACGCTCGAGGCGCACGCCAAGCTGCTCGACCTGCGGCTCGAAGAGCGCAACGAGCTCGCGGGGAATGTCTCCCATGCCCGTCATCTTGAGGGTTCGTCCATCTCCCTTGAGGAATCGTCCAAGGTTAGTTAACCGTAGCTAACAAGTAACGACTCCCATGATACGGTGCGGCGGAATGCCAATCAAGACACGAGGGCAAGGAGGCTTCGATGTCTGACTCTCAAGCAACCAGGGCGAGCGACGCCCGCGGCAAGGGCGCCGTGAGCCGTCTGCTCGCCTTCGCCGGTCCGCGCAAGGCGCTCACGTACCTGGGCTGCACGCTCTCGGCCGTCTCTATGCTCGTGAGTTTTGGCCCGTACGTCTGCATCTGGCTCGTGGCGCGCGACCTCATCGCCGTGGCCCCCGACTGGGGCGCGGCCACCGGAATCGCCGCGTACGGCTGGTGGGCGTTCGGCCTTGCGGCCGCGAGCATCCTCATCTACTTCGCCGGCCTCATGTGCACGCACCTCGCGGCCTTCCGTTGTGCGTCCAACATGCGCAAGCGCACCACGGACCACCTCATGCACGCGAGCCTCGGCTACTTCGACACGCACGCGAGCGGCGCACTGCGCCGCGTCGTGGACGGCTGTGCCGCCGAGACCGAGGGGCTTCTCGCACATAAGCTCCCTGACACCGCAGGCAGCATTGCCATGATCGTCGGCATGCTGGTGCTGTTCTTCGTCTTTGACTGGCGACTCGGTCTCGCGTGCCTCGCGGCGGTCGTCATCTCCATTCTCTGCCTGATAAAGATGATGGGCGGGCGCGGCATGGACTTCATGACGCGCTACATGGAGTCGCTCGTCAAGATGAACAAGACCGGCACCGAGTACGTGCGTGGCATCCCTGTGGTCAAGGTGTTCCAGCAGACGGTCTACAGCTTCCGCGCGTTCCATGACGCCATCGAGGAGTTCACACGGCTCGCGCAGGACTACGCCGTCAAGTGGTGCCAGACGCCGCAGTCGCTCTCGCTCACCATCATCAACGGCGTCGCGATCTTCCTCGTGCCGGCGGCGATCCTCGTCGCGCCCGGAGAGGGGGACTTCGCGCGCTTTCTGGCCAACTTCGCGTTCTACGCGATCTTCTCGGCGGTGATCCCCACCGCCATGACCCGCGTGATGTTCATGTCCGAGGCGTTCCAGTCTGCTGCGGACGCGGTCTCGCGCGTCGAGGAGGTGCTGGCTGCGCCCGTGATCTCCGCCCCCGCCGCACCTCGCACGCCCGCGGGCAACGCCATCTGCTTCGAGGACGTGAGCTTTACCTACGAGGGCGCGGACGCTCCGGCGCTCGACCACGTGAGCTTTGAGGTGCCGGCCGGCGCGACGGTGGCGCTCGTGGGCCCCTCCGGCGGCGGTAAGACCACGGCGGCGAGCCTCGTACCTCGCTTCTGGGACGTGGACGCCGGACGCGTGACGCTCGGCGGCGTGGACGTGCGCGAGATGGACCCGCACGACCTCATGGACCGCGTGGCCTTTGTCTTCCAGGCCAACCGCCCCTTCCGCCAGACGATCCTGGAGAACGTGCGCGCCGCGCGCCCCGAGGCCACCCGCGAGGAGGCGCTCGCCGCGCTTGAGGCCGCCCAGTGCGCGGACATCCTGGAGAAGCTGCCCCAAGGCGCCGACACGCTCGTGGGGACGGGCGGCACCCACCTCTCCGGCGGCGAGGTGCAGCGCCTCATGATCGCCCGCGCGATTCTGAAGGATGCTCCGGTGGTGGTGCTCGACGAGGCGACGGCCTTTGCCGACCCCGAGAACGAGGTCAAGATCCAGGCGGCCTTCAAGCGTCTCGCCCGCGGGCGCGACGGCTCGGCGCGCACCGTCCTCATGATCGCGCACCGCCTCTCCACGGTGCGAAACGCCGACAAGATCGTGGTGCTCGACGCCGGACGCGTGGCCGAGCAGGGCACGCACGACGAGCTGCTGGCGGCGGGCGGCCTCTACGCCCGCATGTGGGCCGACTACGAGAAGTCCGTGAGCTGGCGCATCACGAGCGCCACGGAGGTGGAGTAGATGAGCATCCAAGAGAAGTACGCCCTCACCGACGAGGGCATGCGCAACGTCAAGCTCGGCGCCGTGTGGACGGCCGCCTCGAACCTCGTGGTCTTTGGCGGCGTGGGTGCCCTCTACCTGCTCATGGGCGAGCTCGTGGCGCACCTCACCGAGGGCGCGCCGCTGCCGGACCTCCTCCCGTACGCAGCGGGCCTCGCCGCCTTTGCGGTCGCGCTCTTCGTGGCGGAGTACTGGGCCTACTACTACCAGTACGGCGTCATCTACAAGGAGAGCGGTCGTCAGCGCATCGGCCTCGCCGAGCGCCTGCGCAAGCTGCCCCTGGGCTTCTTCGGCCGCCGCGACCTCGCCGACCTCACCGAGACCCTCATGACCGACGTCAAGACCACCGAGCACGCCTACAGCCACGTGCTGCCCGAGCTCTATGGCGCCTACATCACGCTCGCCGTGGCGGCCGTCTGCCTGTTCTCCTTTGACTGGCGGCTCGCGCTCGCGTCGCTCTGGAGCTGCCCGGTGGGGCTCGCGATTCTCTTCGGCGCGCGCCGCGCCCTCCAGCCCATGATGGAGGCCACGCGCATGCGCGGCCTTGCCACCTCGGAGGACATCCAGGAGGCGCTCGAGTGCGTGCGCGAGGTGCGCGCGACCAACCAGGAGGAGCGCTACCTCGAGCACATTCATGCGGACGTCGACGCCGCGGAGCGCCAGGCCGCCCGCTCGGAGATCGCCTGCGGCATCGCCGTCAACGGCGCCCAGATCGTGCTGCGCCTGGGCCTTGCCACCACGGTGCTCGTGGGCGCGGCGCTCATCCTGGAGGGCTCCTGCACGTTCATGACGCTCTTCGCCTTCCTCGTGGTGGTGAGCCGCATCTACGCGCCCTTCGACCAGTGCCTCATGCTCATCGCCGAGCTCTTCTCGGCCAAGACCGCTGCGGCGCGCATGAAGGGCTTCTACGAGGAGCCGCTCGCGCAGGGCGGCGAGAAGTACGAGCCCGTGGGGCATGACGTCGCCTTCGAGGACGTGTCCTTCTCCTACGATCGCGGCGAGAAGGTCCTGGACGGCGTGACGTTCACGGCACGCGAGGGCGAGGTCACGGCGCTCGTGGGGCCGTCCGGCTCCGGCAAGTCAACATGCGCGAGGCTGGCCGCGCGCCTGTGGGACGCCGACGCGGGGCACGTCACCGTGGGCGGCGTGGACGTGGCAGCCGTGGACCCCGAGGTCCTTCTCGGCGACTTCTCCGTGGTCTTCCAGGACGTGCTGCTCTTTGACGACACGGTGATGGGCAACATCCGCCTGGGTCGGCGCGGCGCCACCGACGAGGAGGTGCTCGCGGCGGCGCGCGCGGCCAACTGCGACGAGTTCGTGAGCCGCCTGCCGCAGGGCTACGACACGATGATCGGCGAGAACGGCGCGCGGCTCTCCGGCGGCGAGCGCCAGCGGATCTCCATCGCCCGCGCCCTGCTCAAGGACGCGCCGGTCGTGCTCCTGGACGAGGCCACGGCGTCGCTCGACGTGGAGAACGAGACGCAGGTCCAGGAGGCGCTCTCGCGCCTGCTCGCCGGCAAGACCGTCATCGTGATCGCCCACCGCATGCGCACCGTGATGAGTGCGGACAAGATCGTGGTGCTCGAGGACGGCCGCGTGGCCGAGCAAGGCTCTCCGGAAGAGCTTCTCGCCGCGGGCGGCCTCTTCGCCCGCATGGTCCACCTGCAGACCCAAAGCGCCGATTGGACTATGTGACAAAGGGACAGTCCCTTTGTCACGTTGGATGGGAGGCGTCATGCCGTTGACACTCGTTCTTCTCGCCCTGGGGCTCCTGGGCTCGATTCTCATGTTTGCCGGGGACATGCTGCTCTACTTCACGTCCGGCGCCTACGACATGGACGGCACGCTCAGGCCGTACATGCGCATCATGCGCGACGTGCCCTCCGGCCGCGTACGGGTTGGGGGCGCGCTCGGTCCGGTCGCCGCGTTCTTCTATGTGCCCGGATTTGCGGGGCTTACGCTCACGGCGCGCGGCGAGATGGACTGGCTCGTCTGGCTTGCCGCGGCACTGCTCGCCCTTGCCCTCATCTGCGGCGGCGCCTACCACGCCCAGTACGTCTATCTCTCCGTCATCGCCAAGGCAGAGCGAGAAGAACTGTACGACGAGGTCGCGGACAACATCATGTTTGTCATGCGGTTTGCCACCGTGCCCATGTACCTGGGCTTTGTTGTTCTCGGCGTTGCCATAGTGTTGGGACAGACGGTCTTTCCCACATGGTTTGTCGTCCTCACGCCGCTGGTCACGTCGTTTCTCGGCCTCGTGTGGATGCGCGTGCCGCAGCCGGCGCGCTGCGCCCTCTTTGGCGGGTGGAGCAACCTCGTCTTCACGATCATGTTCGCCGCGATGCTCGTCTGCCTGCACTCCGAGGCGCTTGCAATGGCCTAAAGCCACGTCCTCCAACATCCGTGACATCGAGTGTGCACCAATCGAGAAAGCCGCGCTTTGAAGAGTCATTGATCTCGATTGGTGCACACTCAATATGCCTTAGCAATAGAAACAAGCCCTCGAAAACTCGTTCGCAAATAACACGATCAGATGTCGGCGATGCCTAACCCACCACGCGGTAGCCGGCAGACTCCACCGCGGCGGCGAGCGCGGCGCGATCGATCGGGTCCTTGGAGAGCACGCGCACGCGGTCGGGCAGGGTCGCGCGCGCCCACACGCCGCCGATGCCGTCGAGCGCGGTCTCCACGGCGGCGAGGCAGTGCTCGCAGTGCATCCCCTCGACGGTGAGGTCTGCCGCGTAGGGGTAGTGCGCCTCGTTGGTGTCGGCGACCTGCGGGCGCGCGACGTGGGACTCTCCCCCGCCGGAGCACCCGCACCCGCAGCCGCCCCGGCGCAGCGTCCGCAGGTAGCGACGGGCGGCGAGAAGGACGACCGCCACCACGGCCAGGACGATAATGACGTTAATCATGGCAACCTCCCTACGAGCTCGCGTTCTTCTCGCCGTCGCTCACACCTCAGCCGGCACGCGACAGGTCTTTACGCCGAAGCAGAAGTACAGGATGTGGAACACCCACACGCACGCGAGGACGATCTGGCCCACGCGCACCGCGCGCATCATGACAAAGCCGATGGACATGAGCACGGTCACCGTGACCATCACGCGGATCTTGGTTGCCCAGTCCATGCCCTGGCCGCTCACGTAGCTCTCGAGGTTCTTCTTGTAGAGCTTGGTGCCCGTGAACCACACGTGCAGCCGCTCGGAGCTCTTGGCAAAGCAGAACGCCGCGAGCATCAGAAACGGAAACGCCGGCAGCAGCGGGACCACAGCTCCCACAGCCCCCAGAGCAAGTCCCACGCAGCCTAGCGCAACGAGCAGCACCTTCTTCACTTTCATGCGTCCTCCCTGGACAGTCGCCTCTTCTCGGCCTTGGTTTCGATAACGTGACGAATCGCCGCCACGGGGTGATGGAAGATCATGCGCGGGCCCGAGAAGCGCATGACCTCGCGGATCTTCTCGCGCATCTCAGGCTTGTAGCAGTGCACGCGGCAGTTGGAGCAGAAGGTCTTGGTCTCCATGAAGGGACAGCGGTCGCTGCGCTGCCGCGCGTACTCCGCGAGCTCGGCGCACTCCGGGCAAAGCTCGCCGCCGCGCGTGCCGTGACGCTTGCGGCAGTAGAGCGCGATCATCTCGGAGACCATGCGCTTCTCGCGCTCACGCTTGGCCGCCACGCGCGCGGTGTCGGGCGTGCGCGCCATCAGCTGACCCTCCCGTTCTCAACGCTGACCACGGTGTCGGCGATGCGCATCGTGGACGGCCTATGGGAGACGAGAAGAACCGTCCGCCCGGCGCGCTCCTCGGCAATGGAGCGCAGGATGACGGCCTCGTTCAGGCTGTCGAGGTTGCTCGTGGGCTCGTCGAGCAGCATGAACGGGGCGTCATGCAGGAAGGCGCGCGCAAGCCCTAGGCGCTGGCGCTCGCCGCCGGAGAGGGTGTCGCCGAGCTCTCCGACCGGCGTGTCGTAGCCCTGGGGCAGGCCCATCACAAAGTCGTGGACCGAGGCCTTGCGGCATGCCGCCTCGATCTCTTCATCCGTGGCGTCGAGCCGCGCGATGCGCAGGTTGTTGCGGATGCTGTCGTGGAAGAGGTGGGTCTCCTGCGTGACGAGGGACTCCAGCTCGCGCAGGTTGGCCGTGTCCACGCGCCGCACGTCGCGCCCGGAGACGGAGACGCTCCCCTCGCCCGTGTCCCAGAACCGCATGAAGAGGCGCAGCAGGGTGGACTTGCCGGAGCCGGAGCGCCCGGTGATGCCCACGATTCTGCCGGCGGGAGCCTCGAGCGAGACGTCCGTGAGCACGCGCTCGTCTCCGTAGGAGAAGCTCACGCGGCTGGCTGCGGCGCCGTCAAAGTCCACGTGCTCCTGACCCGCGACCTCCGGCGTCACCGGCTCCTCATCCAGGATGGCGAGCACGCGCTCCCCCGCCGCGAGGGTGGGCTGCAGCGTGGAGCCCAGGTTCGCGAGCGCCACCACCGGGCCGAACGAGCTCATGAGCGCGAGCACGGGGATGAGCACCCCGTCAAAGCCCACGGCACCGGCGCGGTGAAGCGCCGCCACCACGAGAAGCATGACCAGGTCGCAGGTAAGAATGACCGTGTTGGTGAGCGCCGTCGCACGACCGGTGGCGCGCTTCATGCACTCCTCGTCCGCGGCGAGCGCGCGGGACCGCTCGTCCATCTGGGACAGGCGCTCCGCACCCGCACCGTACTGCAGGATCTCGTCCAGGCCGCGCAGGCTCTCCAGTACGAAGCTCGAGAGCTCGCCCGCACCGGCGCGGAAGCGCGCGCCGGCGTCCCCGGCCAGGCGCGCCGCGACCAGCGGGCACGCCACGCCCACGGCGAGATACGACGCTGCGGCCACAACGGCGAGCGCGGGGTGGAAGCTCCCGATGAAGGCGCAGGCACCCGCGCAGAAGAGCAGCGCAATCGCCGTCGGCGAGATGGTGTGCGCATAGAAGACCTCGAGAAGCTCGATGTCCGAGGTGATGAGCGAGATGAGGTCGCCACGGTCGCGCCCCTCGAGCTTGGCCGGGGCAAGCCGGCGCAGCGCCCGGAACACGCGGTCGCGGACGAGCGCGAGCAGCTTGAACGCGATGAAGTGGTTGCACGCCTGCTCGCCGTAGCGCAAAAGCCCGCGCGCCACGGCGCAGACCGCCATCGCCGCGATGAGGCCGGCGAGCGGGGCCGCCGCGCCGTCCGCAAGCACCGCGAGCACGCCGTAACCGCCGGACACCGTGATCGCCGCCGCGCAGACGTGACCGAGAAGCCCCATGAGGATGGCAAGCACCATGAATCCCATGAGCGGGCGCACCAGCCCCACGAGCCGCCGCATCACCCTCATGCGACCACCCCCTTCGTCGTGCCGAATTCCTCGAGCTCGCGCTGGGCGCGCCAGAGTGTTGCGTAGCGACCGCCTGCAGTGACCAGCTCGTCGTGGCGCCCGTGCTCCACCACGCATCCGCCGTCGAGCACGAAGATCTCGTCGGCCCCCACCACGTTTGCCAGACGGTGCGAGATGAGGATCACCGTCACGCGGCCAGCCAGCCCGCGAACGGCGTCCATGATGACGTCCTCGCTCTCCGCGTCCACGTTGGAGGTGGCCTCGTCAAAGACGTAGACCGGCGTCTCATGCAAGAGGGCGCGGGCGATTGCCAGACGCTGGCGCTGACCACCGGAGAGGTTGGAGCCGCGCTCCGCGAGCATCGTGTCCAACCCGTCCTCGCCGCGAAGGAAGGGCGCCAGGCGCGTGGCCTCGAGTGCGACCCAGAGCGCATCGTCGCTCGCACCCGGGGCCGCGACCAGCAGGTTCTCGCGCACCGTACCCTTGAAGAGGTAGCTCTCGTGACCCACGTACGTCACGTGGGCGAGCAGGTCGGCTGTGTCGAGCGCGCTAACCTCCACGCCGCCCACCGTGAGCGAGCCGCGGTATCCGCGCAGCCGCCCCAGCAGGAGCGCCGCGAGCGTGGACTTTCCGCAGCCGGACTCGCCCACCACGGCAACGAAGCCGCCGGCCGGCACGTCCAGATCAACGCCGTCCAGCACCTCGCGCTCGCCGTCGTAGGAGAAACGCAGGTCGCGAGCGCACACGTCGCACCGCGCAGGAAAGCTCTTCCCACCCGCCGGAGGCTCCGGCAGCTCCAGCAGGCGGAAGATCTTCTCGCTCGCCGCCATGCCGTTCATGGCCACGTGGAAGAACGACCCCAGCTGGCGCATGGGAATGAAGTAGTCCGCCGCCAGCAGGATGATGGCGAGGCACCCGCCCAGGCCCACGGCACCCGCCGTCATCTGCGTGAGCGCCACCGCCACGCCAGCGGCAGCCCCGCCGTATGCCACGAGGTCCATGATCGTGATGGAGTTGAGCTGCATCGTGAGCACGCGCATGGTAATGCGCCGGAACTTCTCGGCCTGCTCGTTCATCTCGGCCTGTTTGAACTCGTCAGCCTGATAGACCTTGAGGGTGGTGAGGCCCTGGAGGTTCTCCAGGAACGTGTCGCCGAGCTCGGTATACTGGCCCCAGTAGCGGCCGAGCAGCTTCTTTGCCCAGGTCTGCACCGCGGCGATGGCCACGGGAATGAGTGGCACGCACACGAGCAGCACCACGGCCGCCGGCACGCTCACAAAGGCCAGGGCCACAAAGAGCGTGAGCGGCGCGAGCATGGCGTAGAAGAACTGCGGCAGGTACGCGCCGAAGTAGGTCTCGAGCTGGTCGCACCCCTCCACGGCCACCTGCACGACCTCGGAGGTGCGCACGTCCTCGCGGTAGCTCGGCCCCAGGCGCAGGAGCTTCTCGTAGATGCGATGGCGCAGCGTGCGCTTGACCTCGAGGCTGGCGAGAAACCCCATGCGCGCGGAGCCCACGGCTGCAAGCCCGCGCACGGCGGCCGCCACGACCACGCAGACGGCGAGAAGCACGAGGTCCTTCTCGCCCGCCACGCCCGTACAGAGCGCGGAGAGCGTCCGACAGATGACGAGCACCATGCCCATGTTGGCCACGAGCGACGCCCACTGCAGGGCCACGCTCGCGCCCACGTATCTCATGCTCCCCGGCACGATGCCGATGAGCCGCTTGTCGATCATCACGAGTCGTCGCCCCTCACGTCCGTCTCTATCTGTTAGAGAGAGTAAACTATTTTGGGGCAACTGTTAACCTCAAATAACTTTCAGGCTCCTCGGCTCAGCGCTTCGCGAGATATAATCTGTCCAACCTACGCGCAGGGAGGGCCCCATGAACGCAGACGTCACAGGCTGGGAGCGGCTGCTCGTCCGCTGGTACTACGTCATGGGCCCGCTCGCGCGACGCGGCCTCACCTACATCCTCATCGTCATGGGCGAGTTCCTCTTCCTCAGCATGCTCGACGACCTCGTCTTCCACGACCCCGGGCTGTATCTCGTCGGGCTCTTCACCATGCTCGCCATCGTGATCGCGTTTACGATCGCGATCAGCTATGTCATCCTTGCCACGAACTACAACCTGAACAAGAAGACATGGGGCTCCGTCGCCGCCAAGGCACAGGCGGCGCGCCTCGAGG
Source organism: Olsenella sp. An270 (assembly GCF_002159735.1). GTDB lineage: Bacteria > Actinomycetota > Coriobacteriia > Coriobacteriales > Atopobiaceae > Thermophilibacter. Next base: position 35,515 of record NZ_NFJF01000003.1, on the reverse strand, counting down.
ACCCCTCCCGCGAAAAGGCTCCGGCGCCCTTCACCGCACGGGAGGACAGAAGCGGCTTCCTGCGAGCGTCCTGGAAGATCGCCGAGCCGCTCGGCATCTCGCTGCCCGACCACCGTCGCTTCCCCCGCCGCGTGCTCGCCGCCGCGCTCGTCCTTCTCGCCGCCATGTACGTGCCGCACTTCGTGGGGCGCGTACAGATCATGCGGCAGGAGATGGAGGCCGCCGCCCAGACCACCCGCGCACTCGTGGCCTCCTTTGCGGACGCCGGGCTGGACCCGTTCTGCATTGACCCGACCAAGGGGCACGATAAGGTCAGCTATTACGTGACCGGCGACGTCGTGGACGAGGCGGGCGAGGAGACCGGGAGCAGCATCCGCGTCGACGTCAACAACGACGGGCAGGTCATCGAGACCGGATACCACCTCGCCGTCGATCCCTCCCTGAGCCAGGTGGAGAGCCTCGCACAGGCCGAGAGGGACCTGGAGCTCCTGCACGGTGCCCTCGCCGCGGCGGACGTGCCCGCCCTCGTCCCCGGGCTCGTCACCGCGCACGAGCTGTTCCCGGAGTTCCGCGAGGCCTTTCTTGCGGGCTCGCCGTACGAGAGCATCTCCCTCGACCACTACGACGTCGGCGAGGCGGCGCTCGTCGACGGCGCCGAGGTGGCATGCTACTTCTTCACCGACCCGCTGGACGAGTGGGACGAGCACTCCGAGGCGTACCTGTGGATCCGCGTCGAGCCGGCTGACTGACGAGCTGACGACCTCCGCACAACCTAACGACGACGGATCCCGAGCGCGGCAAGCGCGACCGCAAGCGCCGCGAGGACCGGCCACGCGCCGGCGAGCGTGAGCGCCGCCACGGCCGGCCCGCTCGCCGCCGAGCCCGCAAGGCCGCCGGCGCGCAGGGCGATCGACTGCACGGACGCCATGCCGGAGCGCTCGCGCGAGGGAACGGCGTTGTGGAGCACGGTCTGCTCGATTACGCCGCGCGCGCCGAGGGCGAGGTAGAGCGCCACGTAGACGGCCACGGACACGGGCACGCTCGCCGCAGCCGAGAAGAGCGCCAGGCAGACGATCGCCACCGCCTGCAGCGCCAGGTAGAGCCCGCGTCGCCCGCGCGTACCGGACGCCGCGCTCCCCCAGCGCATCGCCGCCGCGCTGCCGAGCGCCGCCGCGCCCATGCCCGCGCAGTTGACAAAGCCGAGCAGCCACGTGCCGCCCGCGCCCACGAGGCTCTCGAAGGCGAGCTGCCAGTACGTCTCCACGGCGACCATCACCACGCCGGCCGAGGCGGAGGCCGCGAGCACCAGGCGGATGTCGCCCGGCCGGGCGAGCGTCGCGCGCATGTCGGCGAGGGTGGAACGCAGCCGCTCGCACACCGGGACGCCCGAGCGTCCGTCCGGCGGGAAGAGCGCCAGGCCGCCCGCCAGCGCAGCGGCCCCGGACGCGATGATGCAGCCAATGAGCAGCACGTAGCTGGGGTCGAGCGTCGCCAGCACGCCGCCGGCGATGGCACCTGCCCCCATGCCCGCGGACTCCAGCAGCACGAGCCTCCCGTTGAGTGCGTCGAGCGCTGCGAGGCGCTCCGCGGCTTCCGGGTGCTCCGCCACCACGCGGTCCAGCTCGACCGCCTCGAGCGTCCCCGTGCGTGCCGCGAGTGCAAGGCCGCGCAGGACGCCGGAGACCGCCACCACGGCGAGGCTCGGGGTCGCGAGCAGCACCACGTAGGTCGCCACCTGCAGCGCCATCGAGAGCGCGAAGACCCGCCGGCGCCCCAGCACGTCCGCGGCGATGCCGCTCGGCACCTCGCAGAGACACGTGACCACGGTCGTCACGCCCACCACGAGCGGCAGCGTCATCAGCGTGGCGCCGCGGGCGAGCAGCATGAGCGAGAGCACGGGCGCCGCGAGGCCCGTCCCCAGGTGGATCAGCAGGAACACGAGCGCGTGAGAGACGGGCAGAACGCGGTTCTTCTCCATGACGAACCCCTCCCCTGTCGGGCCTTCTACGAGTTAGGTTGTTCGGATAACTTGGCGCCTACGCCGGGAAGCTCCTGTGCGGGTAGCAGGCCACGCTGAACTCCCAGGGCACCGCGCCCTCCTGCGGCTGGTCGTACTTCTCGACAAACGCGCGCACCACGTCCTGGAACTCCCGCGCCGCGTCCTCCGTGAGGTACATCACGCCGCTGAGCAGCTCGCCGTGGGCAAGGCCCAGCTCCTTCTCGCGCTCCACCGCGTCCGACGCCGCGTAGGTGCGCAGCCCCGCAAAGACCTGCTGGTTGAGGTAGTCCACGAGGAACATCTTCTCCTCCTGGAGGTCCCCGCCCTCGTTGGCGCGCAGCGACACGTCCGTGGGCACGGCCCGCCAGTAGCGAGCGGTTATGCCGCGGATGACCTCGGTGTGGTCGAGCTCCACCAGGCCCAGCGACTCGAGCTTCTTCATGTGGTGCGTGACCGACGAGGCGGAGATGCCCATGGCGTCGGCCAGCTGCTTGCACGTGACCGGCCGCGCGAGGACCTGCATTTCGTGCAGCAGGCGCTGGCGCTGCGGGTTCATGTAGACGTCCAGCTGCTCGCGCGTCGTGATGTCCAGCGTCTTCTTGGCCATGGGACCTCCTTCTCTTATCGTTGCACGCTATAGTACGTTACATATTCTGTAATGTCAATCGAGACGTTCCTTCGCGAGGGCGCGCCATTTGCAAAGACTTCTGCCTTCTAGACCGACTTATGAACAGTTTTCCGTTTGGCCTGCCACAAGGAGGCCCCGCCTGACGAATTTCAACTGGGACTTCTTGCGCCGAGAGACCGCGCGGAATCCCTTCACTCCCAAAATCTATTCACAAGTCGGTTTTGAAGGCAGCTCTCCTCAAAATTGACCGCGAGCAATGCCCGTGCGCCAAACGGGCGGGCACCGCTTACCCCCTATCAGGAATGTTTGGCCGCATACACGGGTACGATGGAGCCAGTGCACCCACCCCGAAGGAGCCCCATGAGCAACCGCGAAGCACCCGCGCCCGCAGAGAGCCGCAAGATCTCTGTCCTTCTCAAGGTCTACGGCGTCTACTGCCTAGTGACAGCGGCTGCTGTGCTCGCGCTGATCGCGCTCATCGCGATCCCGCTCCTCCAGTACGGCGCGGACCTCTTCCGCGAGCGTCACGACGTTACGCTCACGATGACGCTCGTCGCCGTCCAGCTCGTCACGATGTTCCTGGCGTCGGTCGGCTACGTCGCCTTCGGCGTGCTCGTGCTCAAGAACCGCCGCCGACACGTGGCGCAGATCGCCTACGCGCTGCTCGGCGTGGGCGTCGTCAACCTGATCCTGGAGATCATGCTCAACGGCTTTGGCGACAACCTCATCTACGACGGGGTGCGCCTCGCCGTCCTCCTCGTCATCTCCGTGACCGTCGACCCCACGCTGATCTCGGAGCGCCAGCTCCAGCGCAAGCTGCGCGACATGGAGACCGAGGAGGAGGCCGAGGCCGGCACGCTCGGCCGCGCCAAGGGCGACCGCGGCTTCATCGAGCTGGACTTTTTCAACCTGTTCTGGGTCTTCGTGGTCTGCTGCGTCCTGGGCCTCGTGATTGAGACCGTCTACCACATGGTCGTCGTGGACCCGGGCGTCTACCAGGACCGCGCCGGCATGCTCTATGGGCCCTTCTCGCCGATCTACGGCTTTGGCGCCGTGCTCATGACCGTGGCGCTCAACCGCTTCTACCGCGCGAACCCCGTGGTCATCTTCCTGGTATCCGCCGTAATCGGCGGCCTCTTCGAGGCGGCGGTCTCCTGGTTCATGCAGGTCGGCTTTGGCGCCGTGGCCTGGGACTACTCCGGCTCCACGATCTTTGGCCTCTTCCCCGACCCGATCGCCGTGCTCTTCCAGGGACGCACGTCCACGCTCTTCATGTGCATGTGGGGTGCGCTGGGCTTTGTCTGGATCAAGGTCTGCCTGCCGTGGCTGCTCAAGCTGATCAACCTCATCCCCTGGCAGGCGCGCTACTCGTTCACCACCCTCTGCGCCATCCTGATGCTGGTGAACGGCGTCATGACGCTGCAGTCGCTGGAGTGCTGGTACCAGCGCGAGAGCGGCCTTCCGCCCACCTCGCCGGTCGAGGAGTTCTACGCCGAGCACTACGACGACGCCTACATGGCGCACCGCTTCCAGTCCATGACGATCACGCCTGAGGACTCCGCCCGCGCGTAGGGTGCGGGCGCGGCGCCTCCCCTAGCCGAGGTAGCCGCGCTGCGGTCGGTTGAGCTGGTGCGCCCCCACTAGGATCGCGATGCCGAGAAGAACGAGCGGCAGGCTCAGCAGCTGGCCCATCGTGATGGGGCCAAAGAGGTAGCCGAGCTGGGCGTCCGGCACGCGAACGAACTCGACCAGGAAGCGGAAGATGCCGTAGAGCGCGAGGAACACGCCCATGAAGGTGCCCTGCGGGCGTGGCGGCACGCGGCGCGACAGCGCGTAGAGCACCACGAAGATCACGATGCCCTCGAGCACGGCCTCGTAGAGCTGCGAGGGATGGCGGTAGACCGCGCCGCCCGTCTCGAACATGACGCCCCAGGGCAGGTCGGTCTCCTTGCCCCAGAGCTCGCCGTTCACGAAGTTGGCGCAGCGACCGAAGAACAGGCCGATTGGCGCGCCGATGACGCCCATGTCGCAGACCGTGGGAATCGAGATGCCGAGACGCCAGCACACGAGCGAGCCCCCCACGACGGCGCCCACGAGTCCGCCGTGGAAGCTCATGCCGCCGTGGTTGAGCATGAAGATCTCCATCGGGTTCTCGAGGTAGTACCCCGCGCCGTAGAAGAGCACGTAGAACAGGCGCGCGCCGACGATGATGCCAAAGACGATGCCGATCATGATCGAGAGCACGTCGTCGAGGGAGATGCCCAGGCCCCAGCGGCGCTGCGTGCGCCACAGCACCACGCCGGCGCAGACGAAGCCGGCCAGGTAGGCCAGCGCGTACCAGCGAATCGAGACGGGGCCTATCGAGATGGCCACCGGGTCGAGCGCGTGATAGATCTCGTCGAGGAACACGTTCTTCTCGCCCGCGCTAGAAGGCGGCCGGCTGGACGCGCGTCACGCCGGGGACGTGCTCCATGAGGATGCGCTCGATGCCCTCGGACATGTCGAGGGAGGAGAGCGGGCAGCCGGCGCAGGCGCCCTGCATCTCGAGGGTCACGACGCCGTCGTCGGTCACGTCGATGAGGGCGACGTCGCCGCCGTCGGCCTGGAGGCTCTGGCGGATGACGTCGAGGGTGGCGTCGAGGAGTGCGCGGTCAACAGCCATGGTGTTCCTTTCGCTAGGCTGGAATGGTTCCGAGAGACATCTTACCCAATGGGCGAGAAGAGATGACCCGACGTGGCCCCCTTCATGCGCGGCGCAGGGCGGCGGCCGTCGCGGACGGCCTCGAGGGCCCGGACCACGCGGGTCACGGCCTCGCCGACCTCGGGGGCGGTCATGAGCTGGCCGTCCACGAGCAGGCGGGTCACTCCGGCCTCGACCAGCTCACCGACCTGCGGCGTCGCGTCGAGCGGGCGGGCGCACCAGATGCGCGAGCGGCCGTTGACGTCCGTGCGGACGGGCAGGAGGTTGCCGTCGATGTCGCGTAGGGAGAGGGCGCGGGCGCGCTCGGGGCAGCGGGCGCAGTCGTGGCGGCAGCGGCCGAGCGCCTGCAGGACGCAGTGCTCGCTCGTCATCACGCGCTCGCGACCCAGGACCGAGAGGCCCACGGGCACGCGGGACGTGCGGGCGAGGGCACAGACCTCCTCGAGCGTGAGCTCCGGCGAGAGCCAGACGCCGGCCGCGCCCGCCTCGGTCAGCGCCGCGAGGGCGGACGCGTTGTGAACCGGGACGCAGGAGCGGACCTCGGGGGCCGCGCCGCGGCTGACGGCGAGGGCGAGCTCGGAGACGTTGCCCACCGCCACGGGCTCGCCGGCGCGCACCCACGGGTCCAGGCGGGCGTGGTCGGCCTCGCGGCAGACCTCGTCGAGCCAGGGGATCACGCCGGACGGCCACGAGCCCCGAGCGAGGTCGTCGGCGGAGGCGTAGATGCGCGTCGCGCCGGCGGCGAGCGCGGCCTCGGCGCACGCCGGCGTCGTCACGACCACGCACACCTGGGTGTTTTGGGGGTCGTTTGGGGTGAAAACCGACAGGTGTGTATGGTCGGGCTCCCCAGCAGAGAGCTCACGGTCGGCATAGGGCGCGAGCAGGGACTCCTCCAGGAGACGGCACGCCTCGGCGCGCACCTTGTGCACGGCCGAGAAGGACATGCCGCAGCCTGCGTCCAGCGCGACGTCCCACTCCATGGGAGCAAACGGGCTCTGGCCCATGCGTCCCACGTGCTCGACGAGGTCCTCCTCGGTGACCGGACGCGTGCGCGCGGCCTCCACGACGAAGCCCTCGGCACGCGCCGCCGCGGCGCCGTCGAGGGTCTCGAGCTCAACCGAGAACGGCTCCCCCAGGCGAGCCGTCACGCGCACCCGCACCGGACGCCGACGCACCACGTCCTTGTCGGCCACCCGCGCCGCCTCGTCGAGCGCCGCCTGCGAGCGGATCACGCGCACGAGCGACCCCTCCTCCATGGGACGCGACGTCCGGCAGGTGATGGTCTCCCCCGCCGCGGCGTCCGCCTCGGCGTGGGCGGTCAGGAACTGGGAGGGGTCGGAGGGCGGGCGGATCTCCAGCAGGTCGCCGGCACCCACCGGCTGGTCGAGAAGAACCTCCACGTCGGCGCGGGTGAGGCGCCGCATGCGTTCGCGGCCGCCGTTGCCGCCGCCGCGCCGCACGACCGCGTCCTCGAGGGCTCGCGAGCCCGTGACGCGTCCGACTAGCTCACCGCGGTTGTTGGAGCGTTCGTAGCTCATCATGTCGTTGTCGGAGCCGCCCCAGAGGTAGCTCTCGGTGAAGTCGCGGTTGAACGCGCGGCGCAGGCGTCGATCCCGCCTCGCGCGCGCGGCGTCGTCGTCGCTGCCGTCGCGCAGCGCGTCGAGGGCGTCGCGGTAGGCCGCCACGACGGAGAACACGTAGTCGGGGGCCTTCATGCGGCCCTCGACCTTGAGGGAGCCCACGCCCGCGTCGTGCATCTCGCGCACGCGATCGACCGTGCGGTAGTCCTTGGGGCAGAGCAGGCGCGTCCCGCCCACGCCGCGGCTCGTCTCGGGGATCCCCTGCGTTGCCACGCCGGGGATCTCCATCACGTTGCCGTCCTCGTCGACGAGGTCGTAGGGCAGCCGGCACGGCTGCGCACAGAGGCCGCGGTTGGCCGAGCGCCCGCCGTTCATCGAGCTCATGAGGCACACGCCCGAGTAGCAGAAGCAGAGCGCGCCGTGGCCGAAGCACTCCAGCTCCACGCCCTCCTCGGCGATGCGGGAGATCTCTGCCAGCGAGAGTTCGCGCGAGAGCGTCACGCGGTCCACGCCCCAGACGTCGCGGCACCACGCCACGCCGCGCGCGTCGTGGACGTTGGCCTGCGTTGAGACGTGCGTCTCCACCTCCGGCCACCGGCGGCGGACCTCGGCCATGAGGCCCCAGTCCTGGATGATGAAGGCGTCGGCCCCCAGCCGCCACGCACGGCGTACCAGCTCCAGCACGCGCGGTAGCTCTTCGGTCGAGATGGCCACGTTGACGGTCACGTAGACGCGCGCGCCCGCGAGGTGCGCGCGGCGACATGCCGCCGCGAAGGACTCGTCGTCGAAGTTCTTGGCGCCGCGACGGGCGTTGAAGTCGTTGCCCAGGCCGCAGTAGATGGCGTCGGCGCCCGCGGCGAGCGCCGCGTTGAACGGCTCCGGGCCGCCGGCAGGCGCCAGCAGCTCCGGAACGCCGTGCGCCTCCAGGAACGTGGTTCTTCTCGCCATCTCTTCCTTCCCGCCAGAACGGTTTGGGTTCACGGTTTTGCTCCCTGCGAAGTATATCGCGACAAAACCGCAGGTCCCCGAACTCCCCTATAACAGCAGTGAACCCAAACCGAAAAGTGGTTTGGGTTCACCAAAAGGGTCACGCGGCGCCGCCTCCTCGCAAATCCCCAGGTGGTGCTCACCGATGCGACGCGCGGGCCGCATGCCGTGAACCCAAACCGGGGAAGAGGGGGCTAGACCAGGCGCGCCCAGCGCTTCTTGCCGGACTGGACCGTCGTACCAGCCGAGAAGAGCGACGCCTCGACGTTGTAGCACTTGGGCGCCACGGCCTCGCCGTTGATCTTGACGCCGCCGCCGTCCACGAGGCGACGTGCCTCGCCGGCGGACTTGGCGATGCCCACCTCGACGAGGAGCTTGCCCAGGTAGACCTTGCCCTCGTCGTTGACCTCGACCACGCTCACGGGGAACTCCGGCATGTCCTCGGGGGCCTCGGCGCGCTTGAACTGCGCGTCGAAGGCGGCGCTCGCCGCGGCGCCGGCGCCCTCTCCGTGGTAGAGGTCCACGATGTTGGCAGCCAGCTCGCGCTTGAGCGCGTACGGGTCGGCGGTGCCGTCCGCGAAGGCGGCGTCGATGGCGTCGAGCTTGTCCATGTCGGCCGTGGAGCAGAGGCGCCAGTAGAGCGGCACCAGCTCGTCGGTGATGGACATGACCTTGCCGTACATGTCGGCCGGCTCGTCGGTGAGGCCCACGTAGTTGCCGTAGCTCTTGGACATCTTCTTGTGGCCGTCGGTGCCCACCAGAAGCGGCATCGTGAGGGCCACCTGCGGCTCCATGCCCATGGCGCGCATGAGGTCGCGGCCGGCGAGCAGGTTAAAGATCTGGTCGTTGCCGCCCATCTCGAGGTCCGCCTTCACCACGACGGAGTCGTAGGCCTGCAGCACCGGGTAGATGAACTCGTGCAGGGCGATGGACTTGCCCTCGGTGTAGCGGTTGTGGAAGTCCTCGCGCTCGAGGATGCGGGCCACGTTGAACTGGCTCATGAGCTTGAGCATCTCGGCGAGGTTCAGGCCCTTCAGCCAGTCGCCGTTGTGGACGATCTGGGTCTTCTCGGGGTCGAGCACCTTCATGGCCTGCTCGACGTAGGTCTTGGCGTTGGCCTCGACCTGCTCCTCGGTGAGGGGCGGGCGGGTGGAGTCGCGGCCGGACGGGTCGCCGATGAGGGCGGTGCCGTTGCCGATGATGAGCGTCACGTTGTGGCCCAGGTCCTGGAACTGGCGCATCTTGCGCAGGGGCACGGCGTGGCCGAGGTGCAGGTCGGGAGAGGTGGGGTCCACGCCCAGCTTGATGTTGAGCGGCGTGCCCTTCTCGAGCTTCTTCTTGAGCTCGTCGAGCGGCACGATCTGCATCGTGCCGGAGGTGATCACCTTGAGTTGCTCGTCGACTGGGAGCATTGCGCTGTCCTCCATAAGGTCTACGTCTCTCTGAACCGCCCACGGGCGGCGGCATAGCAAACTAGCATAGTATAATGTGATGCGATTGTGGCGTTACATCCCGTTTCAGGAGGGCTCATGGGAATCAGAACGCGTCGGGCACGCGCGCACTCGAAGACGCACTTCGTGGGCTTTGGCCTCGCCGGAGTGCTCGGCTTCATCGCGCTTCTCTGCGTGACGCTCGCACTCTCACTGGGAGCGGTGGTGTCCACCTGGCTCGAGGACCTGCCCGACTACACCTCCGCCGACGCCTTCCTCGTGGCCGAGCCCACCCGCGTCTACGACGCGGACGGCAACGAGATCGTTGCCTACTATCTGCAGAACCGTCGCTCGGTGACGCTGGACCAGGTCTCCGATTACGTCATCCAGGGCACCATCGACACCGAGGACAAGCGCTTCTACCAGCACAACGGCGTTGACCCCGAGGGCATTCTGCGCGCGGCGGTGGGCCAGGTCTTTGGCGGCGGCGAGCAGGGCGGCGGCTCCACGATCACCCAGCAGCTCGTCCGCTGGACGGTCCTCTCCGACGAGCAGTTCGAGAACTCGCTGCGGCGCAAGGTCCGCGAGGCGTACATCGCCATCCAGATGGAGAAGACGTACACGAAGGAACAGATCCTCAACATGTACCTCAACACCATCTTCTACGGCAACGGTGCCTACGGCATCGAGGCGGCGGCCATCACCTACTTCAACAAGAGCGCCGCCGACCTCACGCTCAACGAGGCGGCCACGCTCGTGGGCATCCCCAACTCCCCCACCTACTACGACCCCTTCGTGAACTACGAGAACTGCAAGAGCCGTCGCAACCTCGTCCTCTCGCGCATGCTCGAGGCGGGCGACATCTCGCAGGAGGAGTACGACGCGACCGTCGCCGAGGAGATCCCGCTCAACCCCGGCGAGCTCACCGACTCCGACAGCACCTATCCCTTCTTCACCGACTACGTGCGCAACCTGCTGCTCCAGGACTTCTCGTCCGACACAATCGCCCAGGGCGGCCTGAAGGTCTACACCACCATCGAGCCCGCGAAGCAGGCGGCGGCCGAGCAGGCCTGCAGTGACCGCCTGGCAGCCGGCGGCGACCCCGACGCGTCGGCCGCGCTCGTCTCGATCGACAACTCCAACGGTCACATCGTCGCCATGGTGGGCGGCCAGAACTACGGCAACGACACCGAGGCCGGCCAGAGCTCCATCAACATGGCGACCTCGCCGCGGCAGACGGGCTCGAGCTTCAAGGCCGTCGTGCTCACCGCCGCGCTCGAGGCGGGCATGAGCCCCACGGTGCGCATCAACTGCCAGCCCACGATCCAGGTCACGCCCACGTGGGCCCCGAGCAACATCGACCACGCTAACTACGGCATCTGCACGCTGCAGCGCGCGACCGCCGTCTCCTCCAACACCGGCTACGTCCAGGTCGCCGAGGCCATCGGCATGGACAAGGTCGCCGACATGGCGGCGCGCCTCGGCATCGAGTCGACGATCGAGCCCGGCCTCGCCTCCGCGCTCGGCACCTCGCCGGTCTCCCCGCTCGAGATGGCCGAGGCCTTCTCGACCCTCGCCAACGGGGGCGTCCACCGCAACCCCGTCGCGATCACTCGGATCGAGGACCGCAACGGCAACGTGGTCTACGAGCACGAGGACGACCCGGAGCAGGTTGTCGACTCCGCCATCGTCGAGGAGGCGACCAACATCCTCGAGACGGTCATCACCGAGGGCAGCGCCACCAACCTGAGGAGCTACTTCCGCCAGAACCAGCCCGTCGCGGGCAAGACCGGAACGACCGACAACTACAACAACCTCTGGTTCTGCGGCTACACGCCCCAGCTCACGACCGCGGTGTGGGTCGGCTGCATCGAGAGCAGCAACCAGCGCGTGTATTACCAGGGCGCGACCGGCAGGACCGCCACCCTCCCGATCCCCATCTGGGGCACCTACATGAACTCGGCGCTCGACGGCGTGGCTCGCGCGGAGTTCCCGACCTCAGACCACGAGGCCCAGTACAAGCCCAACGACTCCTGGGACTTCATCGGAACCAGCACCTCGGTGAACACGAAGGGCTGGAGCTCGCAGCCCGTCGTGCAGGAGACCCCGGAGGAGGAGGCCCCCGAGACCACCGAGCCCACGACCCCCACCGAGCCGACCGAGCCCACCGAACCGGTCGAGGAGACCCCGAGCGAGGAGCCCGATCCCACGCCCGAGGAGCCCGCCGGGCCGGATACCGGAGAAGACCCGCAGCCCGGTGGCGAGAACCAGGGTTCATCCGACCCGGCTCCCGCGCAATAGGCCCATCGAGCGGGCGCCGCTCCCCGATTGGGGCGGCGCCCGCTCTCTTTTCCCATCTCACTGCCGTATCATGCGATAAGAGATTTTCTGTACCAAGCTCGTCACGGAGGACGCATGACGTACAACGATCGCGACGCACGCTATCGTCAGGGCTCGGGCCAGCGCACGGGCTCGTCTCGCCCCCACTCCCAGGGCTCGCGCGGGCGCGTCCCCTCGCAGGGCACCTACCACGGCCCCCGCGGCACCCGTCAGCGCCCCTCCTCCTCGCGCCTGTCCTCCGGCCCGGGCTACCCGCTCCGGGCACGCAGCATCAACTTCCAGAGTGGCCGCGCGCGGAGGCTCAGCACGAACCGCCGCCTGCTGATCCTCGCCGCCCTTGCGCTCATCATCCTCATCCTGCTGATCGTGGGAATCTCGAGCTGCGTCCGCGGATGCAGCTCGGAGCAGCAGACCACCGAAGCCAACCCCGTCGACGCCCGTGTCGCCGCCGGCGTGGACGAAGACCTGACCAAGCGGTTCGCGTCGGAGCTCGACCGGGACGAGAAGCTCGCGTCGATCGCCGCGCACGCGAACGAGTACGAGAACCAGGGCCTGCTCGAGCTCGCTCTCGCGCAGCCCGACGCCATCGACTTCGTCGCGGCCTATCCCGAGGCGGAGAAGACCGCCCAGCCCTACGACGACGAGGTGAGCGAGGGAACCGTTCCCCAGCTCTACTGCTGGGACGAGCGCTGGGGCAACGTCGACTACGCCGGCTCGCCGCTCGCGCTCACCGGGTCCGGGCCCACCAGCCTCTCGATGGCATACATGGCCCTGACGGGCAAGGGCGACCGCACGCCCGCCGACTTTGCCCAAGCGATCACCGACGCCGAGATGGCGAGTGGGGACTCCCTCATGTCGGGGTCCTTCCTCGGCGACTCACTGAAGGACTACGGGCTCACCTGCTCGACCTACACCTCCAACGAGGAGAACCTCGTGCAGGTCCTCGACACGGGCACCTACCTGCTCGTCGAGGCCGCGGCTGACACCCTCACCGACTCCGCGCACTGGATCGTCCTCGTCACCGAGGACTCCGACGGCTCGCTGGTCGTCTACGACCCCACCTCCCCCGAGGTCAGCTCCCACACCTGGGACCCTGCCACCATCGCGGGCGTCGGCGACACCCTTTATGCGATCAGCGCCGCAGAGGCCGACGACACGGCGGAATAGCGCTCAAGGGGCTGCCACCAAAGGATTGGACGCATAAAACCGCGTCTCGTGCTACATTCGGGCCTCTTCGCTGCATAAAACGTCGATTCGTGTAGCGTCTTTTCCAGGGTTCTGTGAGTAGGCTCGTTACAAAAGGCCAGATAACTACATATATAAAGAAACTTGTTTGAGCAATTTGGCTAAAACTACGCTACACGAATCCCCTTTTTGACCTTCCGGAGCCCTTTTATGTAGCACGAGGGACCGTTTTATGCACGCTTGAGCCAAGTTCGCATGCAAAAAGCCCCGCCTCCCCGATCGGGGAGGCGGGGCTCCGCCTTTGAGAAGGGATTCCTACGACAGGATCTCCTTGGAAGCGGCCTCGAGCTTGGCACGGACGGCCTCGGACTCGGCACGCGTGGCACCCTTGGAGAAGAGGTACGCCTTGACCTTGGGCTCGGTTCCGGACGGACGGAAGATGACCTTGTTGTCGTCCTCAAGACGGAACTCGATGACGTTGGCCGGCGGCAGCACCTGCGCGGCCTCCTTCTGCAGACCGGAGACGCGCGGCATCTCGGGGCCGGTGGCGTAGTCGGTCATGCCGAGGACCTTGTAGCCGGCGATCTCAGTGGGCGGGTTCTTGCGCAGGCCGTCCATGATGCCGGCCATCTTGTCGGCGCCCGCCGCACCCGGGAAGCTCGCGTTGACGGTACCGTTGAGGTAGTAGCCGTACTTCTGGTAGAGGGCGTCCATTGCCTCGTACAGGTCCATACCCTTCTCGGCGTAGTAGCTGGCCATCTCGACGCAGAGCATCGTGGCGACGATGGCGTCCTTGTCGCGGGCGTGCGTGCCGACGAGGTAACCGTAGGACTCCTCGAAGCCCATGAGGAATCGGTCCTCCTCGCCCTCGTCCTTGAGCTGGTCAATCTGGTCGCCGATGTACTTGAAGCCGGTGAGCACACGCCTCATCTCAAAGCCCCAGTCACGCGCGAGGGCGTCGGGCATGGAGGACGAGACGATCGTGGAGACGGCGACCTTAGCCGCCACGTCCTCGCCGCGGTCCTTGGCCATCGTGGCGAGCCAGTCCATGAGCAGGACGCCCATCTCGTTGCCGGAGAGCAGCACGTAGTCGCCGTCGTGCGGGATTGCGGTGCCCATGCGGTCGGCGTCGGGGTCGGTGGCCACGACGAGGTTGGGCTTGACCTCCTCGGCGAGACCCAGCGCCAGCTCGAGCGCCTCGCGGAACTCGGGGTTGGGATAGGTGCACGTGGGGAAGTTGCCGTCGGGCTCCGCCTGCTCGGGGACGACGGAAACCTTCTCGACGCCGATCTCCTTGAGGATGCGGGTCACGAGCTCCATGCCAGTGCCGTTGAGCGGCGTGTAGACCACGGAGTAGTCGTCAGAGGCCTTGAAGCCCGGGACGGAGACCTTCTTGATGTTCTCGATGAAGCTGTCGAGGACCTCCTCGGGCGTCCACTCGATCAGGCCCTTCTCGATGCCCTCTTCGAAGTCCATGATGTCGACGGTGAACGGGTCGACCTTGGCGATGTTGGCCGAGATCTCCGCCGCGGCCTCGTCGGTGATCTGGCCGCCGTTGTCGTTGTAGACCTTGTAGCCGTTGTAGGGCGCCGGGTTGTGGGAGGCCGTGAGCACGATGCCCGCGGAGGTGCCGAGGTAGCGCACCGCAAAGGAGAGCGTCGGGACCGGCTCGATGCGCGGGTACACGTAGACGTGGATGCCGTTGGCGGCCAGGACGCCGGCGGCCACGCGCTGGAAGTCCTCGCCCTTGTTGCGCGAGTCGCGCGCGAGCGCGAGCGTGGGGCTGTCGTAGTGGGCGTTCAGGTAGTCCGCGACACCCTGGGTGGCCTGCGCGACCACGTAGACGTTCATGCGATTGGTGCCCACGCCAAGCGTGCCGCGAAGACCGGCGGTGCCAAAGGCGAGGTCACGATAGAAGGCGTCAAAGAGCTTCTCCTCGTTGCCCTCGCGGCAGAGGTCGTCCAGCTCGATCACGAGATCGGGCTCGGTGACGTTGTCCTGCCAGGCGCTGACCTTGGCCTCGATGCTTGCGTCCATGGTGTTCCCCCATTTGCTCGGGGCGCGGGACGTCCCGCGCCGAATCCGCACGTATGAAGCAATAGTAGTCGCCGAGCGGTCGCCCGCTGGCATCGCCTTGTCCGATGGGCGCCCTGCGTCGGCGGACGGAGGGAGGGTCCTATGCGCGCTCCACGAGATAGGCGTGGTGAATCTTGCGGTTGCGAGAGAAGTCCTCGGGAATGGTCTCGTCGGTGATGTCGGTGAGGCGCACGCCGGCGCGCTCGAGCTTCTCCGCATCCGGCCTGAAGCTGCGCAGGTTGCACGAGAAGATCGCGCATCCGCCCCGCACGAGCAGACGCGACACGCCGATGATCAGCTCGGCATGGTCGCGCTGCACGTCGAAGGAGCTCTTGCGCATGCGCGCCGAGTTGGAGAACGTGGGCACGTCGCAGAAGATCAGGTCCCATCGGTTACGCGTATGCCTCTGCTCGGAGACCCACGCGAGCACGTCCGCCTGAACGAACTCGTGCTCCGGGCCGTCAAAGCCGTTGCGGGCCATGTTGCGGCGCGCCCAGTCCAGGCTCGGGCGCGAGAGGTCGACCGTCGTGGTGTGCTTTGCGCCGCCGTCCGCCGCGTAGCAGGTCGCGGTACCCGTGTACGCAAAGAGGTTGAGGAAGCGCTTTGACCCCTTGGTCTGCTTCATCATCTCGCGGATGCGGGAGCGCGTCTCCCGGTGGTCCAGGAAGATGCCGCAGTCGTGGCGCGCGTCGAAGTTCACCTCGAAGGTGAGGCCGCCCTCGTCCACCAGATGCGACCCCGCCGGCAGCTCCACACCCTGTCGGCGAGAAGAGCGGTCCCGTCCACGGGCTCCACGCTCGGGCACGCGCGCCTCGTCGGCGTACTGCGAGCCGCCGCGCGCTCGTGTCCTCACGCGCACGCTCACGTCCGCCGGGTCGACCCCGAGCACCCGGGGTGCGATCGTCAGCACGTCGAGCAGGCGCCTGCGCGCGAGCTCGGGGTCCACCCCACGCGGGGCGGCGTACTCGGAGACCTGGAGCCAGCGACCCGGGGTCTCGGAGCCCTCGTAGAGCTCGATGGCGACGGCGTAGTCGGGCAGGTCGGCGTCATAGACGCGGTAGCAGGTCACGTCCTCGCGACGCGCCCACTTGGCGCGGAGGCGCGCCACCTTCGCGAGCCGGCGGGCAAACTGGTCGGAGGCGGGCACGAGCACGCTCGCGCGCCCGCCGCCCGGAAGCTCAACCGAGGGCGCAGGTGCCACAGAGTCGCTCTGCTCGTAGACGCGGATGGTCGCCGGGTCGCGCCCGACGATGACCTCGGTCACGGACGCGGGCTCGGAGCGCAGGGCCGCGTCCGGCGCCTCGTCACGGGAGAGGACGACGAGCCGTCGCCCCGCATGCGACGCGAGCTCGGAGAGCACGGCGGCCTCCGTCGCGAGGGCGGTCTCCCCGACCCACGACAGGTCCGCCGCCGCAAGACAACACGAGGGGGGCACCTGCTCACACCCTTGCGGCTCCAGGGCGATCCCGGCGCCGCGCAGGGCCTGGCGACAGGCCGAGAGCGTGCCCGACCGGCCATCCAGCACGAGCAGCGAGCAGGGGTTCTTCTCGCCCGCGGCCGAGCGCGCCTCCGCCTCGGCGAGAAGCGCCTGCCAGGCGTCCGCGTCATGCCCCGCCCAGCCGGCGAAGCCCCAGCGCGAGCGCAGCAGACCCGGCGCGCGGTCCAGCGCGACGCCCGCAGCCTCCACGAGCACGCTCCCCTGCCCCGGCCAGAGCGCCGCGAGCGCGGGCGAGCCGGAGCGGACAGCCTCGTCCCACCCGCCGGCGGCGAGCAGCGCGGCGGCGTAGTCGGGCCGCAGCGAGCTCAGGCGCGCGTCGCCGCGCGTGGCGTAGCCGCGTCGGAAGAGCGGCTCGCCGGCGAGGTCGATCGCCAGCGTGGCACGCTGGCCGGAGAGACGGACGGACACGGTCACGTCCGCGCGCGCCGTGTCCACCATCGGTCGCGCGCCGCGCACGGAGACCAGACGGTCCACGACGGCGTCCTTGGTGCGCAGGGCCACGAACTGCGTGTTGCGAAGCTGGGCGTTGGTGCCGTGGGCGTCAACGGCAAAGGTCGCCCCGGGCGCGAGGTGGTCCTCCCAGGCAATCGCCGAGACCCCCTCGTAGAGCTCGTCGGCATCGGCGGCGCCCACGCGCGCGAGCACGAGCAGCACGCGTGACGCCAGCCTCGACCACAGGCACGCCCGATACGCGTCCTCCAGCCCGCCGCCAAAGCTCACCTGTCCCGCCAGCGGCCTCACCTGCGGCGCTCCCAGCGCGGCAAGCTCGTCCGCCAGCAGTCGCTCAAAGCCCTTGGGGCACGTCGCCACAAACTCCATCGGGTCACCTTTCGCCCGTCGCAACCTACCCCGCCATTCTCGCACGAACGGCGAGCCGGCGTTCTTCTCGCCCGCGCCCGTTTCGCGACGGGCGAGCGCATCCCGCGCCGAGTGTACGAGTTAGCGCTCCGGCACCCGTTATTTCGAGACACGGACCCAACGTTTCCCCAGATAAAAGTTAGCCCAATGTGCCACAGGAACGTCTATCTCGTACACTCGACGCCGAGTGCCGCAGCAAGCGGTTGACGCCGGGCGAGAAGGGCCGCTACTCGGCGAGAAGAACGGCGGAACGTGGCGAGAAACGCTACACTTGACGCGTCTTTAGTAGCCCCGAGTTTGGAGTTCCATGGCCACGAATCTCGCGCCCGCCGCGCGCAAGGCCCGCTACACGGGCATCCCCCTCTCCGCGGCGATGATCCTCGTCACCCTGGGCGTCGTGTACGGAGACATCGGCACGAGCCCGATGTACACCCTGAAGGCGATCATCTCCGGAAACGGCGGCCTGCCCACCATGTCCCAGGACGTGGTGCTGGGCGCCCTCTCGCTCATCATCTGGACGCTCACCCTCATCACCACGGTCAAGTACGTGCTCGTGGCCATGAAGGCCGACAACCACAACGAGGGCGGCATCTTCGCGCTCTACAGCCTGGTCAAGCGCTGCGGGCGCTGGCTCATCATCCCCGCCATGATCGGTGGCGCCGCGCTTCTGGCGGACGGCATCCTCACCCCGGCCGTCACCGTCACCACCGCCATCGAGGGCCTGCGCACCGTCGACTTCATCTACTCCGTCATCGGCGACAACCAGGGCATCGTCGTCGCCATCGTGATCTGCATCCTCTGCGTGCTCTTCTTCCTGCAGAAGGCGGGCACCTCCACGATCGGCAAGCTCTTCGGCCCGGTCATGACGCTGTGGTTCGTCTTCCTCGCTGCCGCCGGCCTCATGAACATCGGCCTCGACCTCAACGTCCTGCGCGCCTTCAACCCGCTGCGCGGCATCACGTTCCTCTTTGACGGCAACCTCAACGCCGCCGGCCTCATGGTCCTGGGCAACGTGTTCCTCTGCACCACCGGCGCCGAGGCCCTCTACTCCGACATGGGCCACGTGGGCAAGCCCAACATCTACGCCACCTGGCCGTTCGTGAAGGTCTGCCTAATCCTCAACTACCTGGGCCAGGGCGCCTGGATCATCGCCAACGCCGGCAACGCCGACCTTGCCTCCGTCAGCGACCTCAACCCGTTCTTCCAGATGCTCCCCGAGCAGATCCGCGTCTTCGCCGTCCTGCTCTCCACCTTCGCCGCGATCATCGCCTCCCAGGCGCTCATCACCGGCTCCTACTCCATCGTCTCCGAGGCGGTGCGCCTGGACCTCATGCCCCACATGCGCATCAACTACCCCTCCGAGACCAAGGGCCAGATCTACATCCCGCTGGTCAACAGCATCATGTGGATCGGCTGCATCTGCGTGGTGCTGCTGTTCCAGACCTCGGCGCACATGGAGGCCGCCTATGGCCTGGCCATCACGGTCACGATGCTCATGACCACGATCCTGCTCACGATGTACCTCTCCCGCGTGCAGCACAAGACCGCACTGGCCGTGCCCTTCGCGATCTTCTTCGGCGCCATCGAGTTCATGTTCTTCTTCTCGAGCCTCACGAAGTTCTTCCACGGCGGCTACGTCACCGTGATCATGAGCTTCCTGATCTTCGTGGTCATGTACGTGTGGCGCCGCGGCACGGCCGTCGAGCGCACGCAGACGGTCTACCTGCCCGTTCGCGAGTACCTGGACCAGATCTTCGACCTCTCCCACGACGACGACTACCCGCTGCTTGCCGACAACCTGGTCTTCCTCACCAACGACTCGTCGTTCGACAAGCTCGACCGCGACATCCTCTACTCGATCCTGGACAAGCGCCCCAAGCGCGCCAAGGCGTACTACTTCCTCAACGTCCAGGTCACCGACGAGCCGCACACCCACGAGTTCATCGTCAACGACTTTGACACCGACTTCCTCTTCAAGGTGCAGCTGCGCCTGGGCTTCAAGGTGAACCAGCGCATCAACACCTACCTCTACCAGATCGTGGCCGACCTCATGGAGCGCGGTCAGCTCGCCCCGCAGAACCACAAGTACTCGATCTACCGCGAGCACAGCACGGTGGGCGACTTCCGCTTCTGCCTCATCCGCAAGATGATCTCCCCCGAGACCGACATCTCGGGCTTCGACCAGCGCCTCATCGAGCTCAAGTACCTCATCCGCAGCTTCTGCGGATCGCCCGCGCGCTGGTACGGACTGGAGAACTCGAGCGTCATCTTTGAGTACGTGCCGCTCTTCTCCAAGACCAAGCGCCAGCACAAGCTCACGCGCCGCCCGCTCGAGGAGGTGGCGCCGCAGGTCGCCGCCAAGCAGGCCGAGGCTCACGAGAGCTCCGAGGACGACGATGACATCTTCTCCGTCCACATGAGGGACGAGCGCGAGGCCCAGGCCGAGGAGGCCATGCGCGGCCTCGTGGGCGGCGACACCGCCACGTTCCGCCCGCTCGTCATCGACGAGGAGGACGACGAGGACACAGAAGTCACCCAGGAGGGCGAGGAGTAGGGTCTCGCCGAGGAGGACGAGAAGGACTAGGACGGCGAGAAGGACCGGCTGTCGCGCCGTCCCACGGAGGTGATCGCGGTGTCCTCGAGCACGTGGCGCCCACCCGCACCGGTCTCAATCTTCGTCTCGAGCACGTTTCGCGACATGCAGCTCGAGCGAGACGCCATCCGAGACCATGTTCTGCCGCGCCTGGAGGAGCTCGCCGCGCGCCACGGGACCACCGTCTCGATCGTCGACCTGCGCTGGGGCATCGACACGACCGGCATTGACGAGGCGGGGCAGGAGCGCAGGGTCATGCACACCTGCCTTGACGAGATCAGGCGCTGCCGTCCCTTCTTCCTAGCCCTCGTGGGACAACGCTACGGCTACGTGCCCGACGCCAACGGCCTCTGTGAGCTCTCATATGACTACCCCGGACTCCCAACGGGCCGCAGCATGACCGAGCTGGAGATCGCCTACGGCCTCGAACAGTCGGAGAAGGACGGACTCACCCTGTGCTGCGTCCGGACCATCTCCAACATCAGCGCGCTCACCGACGCCCAGCGAGAGCGCTTCCTGAGCACGGGCGAGGACCTGCGCCGCCAGGAGGAGCTGCGATCCCGCGTCCGGCAGAGGCCGGATCGCGTCCGCGAGTACCAGATCAGCGTGCGCGGTGACGGAAGCTACGACCTCGACGCGTTCTGCTCGATGCTCACCGAGGTCATCACGCAGCGGCTCGGCGAGCTCTGGGGCCCAGCGCCCGAGGATCCCACCGACGATGGCGTGGAGCGGGGGACCCAGGGGCGCCTCATCGAGGAGGGTGGCCGTCTCTGCATCGCGCGCGAGGAGGAGCTGCGGCGTATCCTTGCCTTCTGCGACAGGGAGACCGCGCAGGGCGACCCCGTGCTGCTCGTCACCGGGGCGTCGGGCATGGGCAAGACGACGCTGCTCGCCCGTGCGGCCCTTGAGCTGAGGAGGAGCCGAGCCGACGCCTGCGTGGTGGCCGCCCTCTGCGGTCGCACGTATCAGAGCTCCAGCGTCGGCGGGGTCACACACTTCTTCTCGCGGGCCCTCTACGATGAGAACCCAGACGTGACCGGCTCGCTTGACTACGACGGACTCCTGCGGAACACAGGGGTCACGCCCCTCGACGCCAGCCGCGACAGGTTCGCGAGGATTCTGGGTCTCGTCTGCCAGCGACGCCCCGTCATCCTGGTGGTCGACGCCGTCGACGAGCTCGAGACGATCGGCGACGATCCCCTCGCGTGGCTGCCGGACCTCCCCGACGGGTGCCGCGTCGTCTGCTCGGCTGAGACCGAGCACGGGCTCGCCTCTCTGTACCGGCTCGGCGGCACGACCCTGCCCCTGACGCCTCTCGACGCACAATCCGCCCGTGAGGTCGCTCGCGGGCTGGCGCGCGAGGCCCACAAGACGCTTCCCGAGGCCGTCCTCGACGACGTGGCCGCCCTTGCCAGCGGTCAGGCGCTCACGCCGCTGCACCTCGCGCTCTGCCTCCAGGTTCTTCTCGCCCTGGACGAGCGCGACTACGCTTGGGCGGACGAGCGCGCGGCGCGCGGGGACACCGCCATGGGCGCGCTCACCGAGCTCCTGCGAGGGCGCCTCGCCGACCTCCCCTCCCACGACGAGGAGCTCCTGCTGACCCTGCTCGAGCGCGCCTCCACAGTCACCGGCCTCCGGGAGGAAGCCCTCTACACGGTTCTCGTCTACCTCGCGGTCACGCGATTCGGGCTGCGCGACGAGGACCTCCTCGCCCTGTTTGGCCCGCAGGGACTCACCATGCCCGACCTCACGTGGTTCCGGCGCCTCATGGGCCCCGTCCTCGTGCAGCGCGAGAGCGGCAAGTGGGACCTCTCCGAGAGGGTGTTCCGCACGGCTATCATGGGCTGGCTCAGCGAGAAGGACCGTGTGGTCGTCAGCACAATCCTTGCCGGCCACTTCCTGAGGAGGCTCCGGGGCGCCACGTCGGAGACGTTGTCCTCTCCCCTGGTGTGGGAGGCTAATCGCGAGGTGCTGCGCCTGCTCGTGGCCGCCCGGCGCCACGTGGACGTCCCGGTGGCCCTCATCCACATGAACAGCGAGGTCGCAGCCGCTGAGCTCGCCCGCGCCGTCCGCGAGGAGCGCGCGACGCGGCCGCAGGACAGCTTCCTGTGGCCTGTGATCGACGCGTCGTTGGACCAGGGCCCCGATGCGCTCATGCGCCTTTCCGCCCTCATGGTCGTCTCCACGCATCGCACCCTGTACGAGGCGCACACGGAGTCGTTTGCCAGTGAGATCATGGGGCGGCTGCTCACTGCCCTCGAGGCCGCGCGACAGACCCCCCTCGCCCTCGTACGCGAGGCGGAGGTGCTGAGGATTGTGGCGCAACGCCAGGACGACGTGGAGCGGGGCCTCGCGCTCATGGAGAGGGCGTCCGAGCGGCTCCAACGCGCCCTCAAACCCGACACGGCAACCGGTGAGCAGGTCGGGGGCGACGAGCTCACCATCTCCCTCACCAACATGAGCGTCACGCTGGCGGCCCTGAGCGCGCGAGCGGGCGACCATGCGGCGGCCGCGCGCGCCTACGGCACCGCCATCGACGCCATGCGGTCCGCCTACCAGAGGAAACCCTGCCCCGATACGCTCGGCGGTCTGGTGGGAATGCGCTTCAACGCGGCAGACGACGCCCTTTCTGCGGGAGATACGCACGCTGCCCTGCTCCAGACCCGCGAGATGTCCGACTTGCTGAACGGTGCGCGCGAGGCAATGGGCACGAGCTTCCTCTTCATCCAGAGCCTCTGCCTCCTGCTAGTCACGACGGCGCGCTGCATGGAGGCACTGGGCGGCGCGAACGATGCCCGGCCGGCCGACGAGGAGCTCATCACCACCCTCACCCTGCTCGTACAGGCGTCCAGCACGGCCCCCGTTGACCCCAACATCGCCAAGGGGTTCGCCGCCGCATGCCGCCGCCTTGCCGACGACCCCGAGGGCCGGGCATTCCTCGCCCAGCACGAGCGGGACGTCACGCGAATCCTGCTCGACCGCCGGCTGCTCGACCAGCCGATCGACGCGACGGCCGACTTCTCGCTGGGACGTCTCGGGGACGTGATCTCCCTGCCCGGCGAGCGCCTCGCCGCACTCGACCGACAGGCTACCTCGCGCTCCGCCGGCGGGGCGGCGGAGCAGACGGGCAACCCCATGGACCTTCTCGTCCGCCGAGTCCGCCTGCTCAACCAGCGCGCCGCCGAGAAGGACCAGGACGGCGTGCGGGTGGCCTGGAGGGAGCTGCGCGAGACTCTCGACGCGCTCCGGGCGCAGGCACCCACCTACAACAGCTACCTGAACCTCGTGCGCCTGTCGGTAGTGTACGCGACATGGCTCGAGGCCAACGGAGACCGGACGGGCGCGCTCGCGACCCTGGACGACGCCCTCTCCCTTACCGACGCATGGCTGGGGTCGGGGACGGCTACGGGGGTAGAGGAGGAGCGGGACCAGCTCGGGTGGGAGCTCCTCCGGGCACGCTCGAACGCGGGGACGCTCTGCCTGGCTCTGGGCAGGCGCGACGAGGCTCGCTCGAGGTTCAACGCCGCGCTCGGCGACTACGAGCGCCTGGGGGCAGACGAGCCCGGGAACAGGGCGGCGCTGCTGGGCAACCTCGCGCGGACGTTCGAGCCGGTGGCCGACGCGGACAGGTCGCAGGTCGAGCTGCTGCTCCTCGCGGCCATCGGGGACATGCGGAGGGTGATCTGCGGCCAGCCTCCCGAGCAGGCGCGGCAGAGGGTACCGATGACGCTGGGCCTCCTGGAGCAGCTCGCCAGCACCTACTGCGACGGACGCCTGCTGGACCATGTCAAGCCGTGCACCGCCGCACAGGTGGTGGACGACTGCGAGGCGATCGCGGATCGCCTTCCCGAGGAGGGGCGCATTCGTCGCTACGAGCTCGAGCTGGGCTCGCGCACGGTCCTGTACGCCAAGCTCCGCAAGGACACGGACACCGCACTGACCATCGGCCTCAAGGTGGAGCCCCTCTACGATCTCTACGCCTCCGTGCCGGAGGCGGTCAAGGAGCACCTCTCGCTCCTCGACGATCTGGCCGGCTGGGCGCGCGTGTCGACGCACGGGCTGAGTTGGGAGCTCAAGCGCTACCTCAAGGGGCGCGCGGCCGAGGCCAGGCGTCGACAGGCGCGCCTCACCTGAACCGGCACCCGATCGCCGGGTAACGGCGCGTCGCCGATGCGACCCCACTACCGCTCGTCAAGGGGCACGTAGTCGCCGCCGTGAGGCATGACGGAGTTGTAGGCCGGACGGATGATGCGACCGGCGCCGTAGAGCTCCTCCATGCGGTGCGCGGTCCAGCCGGCGAGACGCGCCATCGCGAAGATCGCCGTGTAGAGGTCCGGCTCGATCCCCAGCATCGAATAGATGAAGCCCGTGTAGAGGTCGATGTTGGCGCAGATGGCCTTGCCCGAGCCCTTGACGTCACGCATGACCTGCGGTCCCAGACGCTCGATGCTCTCGATGAGGTCAAAGCGCTCGAGCAGGCCCTTCTCGGCCGCGACCTTGCGTGCGTAGGTCTTCACGATCTGGGCGCGCGGGTCGGAGAGCGTGTAGACCGCATGTCCCAGCCCATAGATGAGGCCGGTCTTGTCGAAGGCCTCCTTGCGGACGATCTTGGCGAGGTAGCTCGCCACCTCGTCCTCGGAGTCCCAGTGGCGCACGTGGGAGGCCACGTCGTCGATCATGCCGCTCACCTTGAAGTTGGCGCCGCCGTGCTTGGGGCCCTTGAGCGAGCCGATCGCCGCGGCGTACGCGGAGTAGGCGTCGGTGCCGGACGACGACAGGACGCGCGTGGTGAACGTGGAGTTGTTGCCGCCACCGTGCTCGGCGTGCAGGATGAGCATGACGTCGAGCAGCATCGCCTCGTCGTGCGTGAAGCCGTCGTCGCTGCGCAGGACGTCGAGGACGGTCTCGGCCATGGAGTATCCCTCGCGGATCGGAGGCACCACGAGCTTCTCGTCCGCGATCTCCGCCTTGTGGGCAGCGTGCGCCACGGCCGCGGTGCGCGGCCAGCGGCCGAGCAGGGAGAGCGCCACGTCGATCTCGTGCGTGGGCGAGGTGTCGTCGGGGTTGGGGTCGAAGGCGTAGAGAAGAAGCGTCGCGCGCTGCAGCACGTTCATGATGTTGTGGCTGTAGGTGGCGCGCGGGAAGATCCCGAAGTAGCCCTCGGGGAGCTGCTTGCGGGCGTCGACGCGGGCGCGGAAGTCGTCAAGCTCCTCGCGTGTGGGCAGCTTGCCGGCGATGAGCAGGTAGGCGACCTCCTCGTAGCCAAAGCGGTCCTCGGCCTGAGAGGCGCCGATGAGGTCGGCCACGCGGTAGCCGCGGTAGATCAGGTCGCCCTCGTCGGGCTCGACGCCGTGGTCGGTCTTGTTGTAGCCGTGGACGTTGGAGATAGTGGTGAGGCCCACGAGCACGCCCGAGCCGTCGGCGTTGCGCAGGCCCCGCTTGACGTCGTACTTGGCATAGAGCTCGGAGGGCACCACGTCCACGTCCTCGTACCCGTGGTAGAGGCCGTCCGAGACGGGAGGGAGCCCCAGGCCCACCGACGGCATGGGGTAGGCGTCGGCCACGTGGTCGAAGGCGGGGGTGTCTCGCGGGGTAAGAATGGGCCTCCCGCCACCCTTGGGCAGGTGAATCATGGGAACCTCCTCCCGGGGCCGGGACTCCGGCCCGCTCGAGCGGCGCTAGAGGCGGTACATGTACCGGAAGACGTCCTCGCGCTGCAGCATGATCTGCACGCCTAGGCTCTCCGCGAGCTCGTCGAGACGGGCCTTGAGCTCGGAGAAGTCGGCCTCGGCAAGGTCGACCAGCATGGTCATCGTGAAGATGCCCTGCAGGATGGTCTGAGAGATGTCCAGGATGTTGGCCTGGCGCTCGCTGAGCGCGCCCGCCACCGCGGCGACGATGCCCGGACGGTCGCTGCCCAGCACGGTGATGACGGCCCTGCTCCCGCGGGCCTCCTGATCGGACGTCATCGTGATTCCTCCCTGTGACGGGTCCGTTGCGTGCGCACCATTGTACGGGCTGGAGACAAAAACTCACAGCCCCCACACGAGACGGAGCGCAAACGGTAACCGTGAGGGACCCGCGCGGGACCGGGCCGAGACGCTAGTTCTGCTCGGCGGCCTCGTCCAGCCTGCTCTGGAGCAGCAGCGCGACGTCCTCGGGCGTGGAGTCGAGGGCGACGGCAAGCTCCACGCTGGAGCGTTCGCGCGCCTCCTTGAGGATGCGCTCGTAGGCGACCGGCGGGCGCTTGTTGCGGGCCGCCAGCTCGGCGATGCGGATGCGGAACGTCTTCACGATGCGCACGGAGTCCCGGCACGAGCCCTGGCGCATCTCGTTGCGGTAGTGCTCCTCCTCGAGGGAGTTGTTGCGCGCCTGGAAGCTCTCGACCTCGATGGTGGGATAGTCCTCGATGATCTGCTCGGCCTCGGCACGCGAGAGCACGGGACGAAGGCGCCGCTCGTTGGCAACGGGGAAGCTGATGTGGATCGGATGGCGCTTCCCGATGGGAAGCAGCTGGTAGACCGCCTGGGGACCGTCCGTCACATCCTTCACCTGACACACGCCCTGGCCCGGATGAACGAGATAGTCTCCCACGGAATACATGACCCGCTCCTTTCACGTGGGTTGAGTATACCACGCAAAAAGTGGATTTAGCGCCGTTTGCGGAAAGGGTATTGTCAAGAACTCCACATATGAGTAAGTTTTTGCGTTTACCTTTACATAGGCTGCCAGCCACGCAGAGCCCAGGCCATCAGTCGATGACCTCGATCGTGGAGATGACAGGCTGGTCCTCGGGCGCCACCAGCCCGCTCGCCTCGTCAGCGACCGGCACCTTCTCGCAGATGGCGTCGACGACCTCCATTCCCGAGGTCACGGTCCCAAAGGCGGCGTACTGTCCGTCGAGCGAGGGCGTGGTCTCCTGCATGATGAAGAACTGCGAGCTCGCGGAGTCGGGGTCGCTCGCGCGCGCCATCGAGATGGTCCCGCGGGTGTGCGGGATGCTGTTTGCCACCCCGTTGGCGGAGAACTCCCCCTTGATGGCCTGGTCCGAGCCGCCCGTCCCGTCGCCGGCGGGGTCGCCGCCCTGGATCATGAAGCCGGGGACCACGCGGTGGAACGTGAGGCCGTCGTAGAAGCCCTCCTCGGCCAGGTGGCAGAAGTTGGAGACCGTGATCGGCGCCGCGTTGGCGTTGAGCGTCACCTCGATCGAGCCATAGCCCTCCACGTCGATGCGCGCGTGGTGGATCCCGGTGGCGTAGGCGTCGTCCGGGTCCGCGGTCTGCCGGACCTGAGCCTGCCCGTCGTCGTCGGTGACGGACTGGGACCGCACACCGCCGGCACAGCCCACCAGGCCGATCGCAGCGACGAGCAGGGCGAGAAGGACGAGGGGGAAGGTCCCCCTTCTCGTGAGGGTCATGAGAGCTCCCTTCGGACGAAGGAGGGCAGGAGGAGGGCGAGAAGCGCCGCGACGAGGGTGGGGCACACCCACCCGAGGCCGAGGCCGGCAAGGGGAAGGGGACCCGGCGGGAGGCCGAGGGCGGAGCGGGCCGCGTCCGCGACGCTCACGACGGCGGCAACCGCGACGGTCCAGCGCCAGACGCGCGGGGAGCGGTCGGCGAGACGTCGCGCCATCCCAAGGGCCACGAGCACGATGGCGACGGGATACATCGCGGAGAGCAGCGTCGCTGAGAGGTCGAGGATGGCATCGAGGCCGAGGTTGGCCGCCGCGCACGAGAAGGCGGCGAACACGAGCGCGCAGCCACGGTAGCTCACGCGCGGAAGCTCGCCGGCGAAGTACGTGCCGCAGCAGCTGATGAGGCCGATGCAGACGTTGAGGCAGGCGAGCAGGAAGATGACGGCCACGACCACGGTCCCCGCGACCCCAAAGTGCGCGGTCGCCGAGGCAGTGATGACGGCTGCGCCGTTGGTCGCCCCGGCGAGCGCCTCGCACTGCTCGAAGCCGACCACCGCCAGGCCGCCGTAGACCGCGACCAGGAGCACCCCCGCGACGACGCCGGCCCGACAGACCTCGCGCATGACGCCGCGCTCCCCGGCCACGCCGAGGTTGCGCACGTTCTTGGCGATGACGATGCCAAAGGTGAGCGAGGCGAGCAGGTCCATTGTCTGGTAGCCCGTGAGGAAGCCCTGGACGGGAGCCAGCGCGTCATAGGGGGCGACGGGCTCGGCGGCCGGGAGCGCGGGCGCGCCGGCGAGGGAGGCGACGGAGGCCCCCACGACGAGCACGATGAGCAGAATGAGGGAGGGTCCCGTCAGCCTGCCGAGCAGGCGCGTGAGGCGTCCCGGGCGCAGGGCGAGAACGTACGCCGCGACGAAGAAGAGGACGGAGAACGCAAGACGGGCGACCTCGGTCGGCCACGAGTCGGGGAGCAGCGGCGCAAGCATCTCGAAGGCCGTCGAGGCCGTGCGCGGGATGGCCAGGCACGGACCGATGGCAAGGTAGACGAGGGCGACAAAGACGCGCGCGAACGCGGGGTGCACGCGAGACGCCAGGTCGCGCAGCGTGCCCGAGAGCGCCACCGCGACGATGCCGAGCACCGGAAGCCCCACGCCGGCAACGAGAAAGCCCAGGAGCGCCGGCACGACGTCATTGCCTGCCTGGACGCCCAGGAGCGGCGGCAGGATCAGGTTGCCCGCGCCGAAGAACATCGAGAAGAGCGTCACCCCCACGAAGAGCGACTGCCTCGGGGAGAGCGCCGCCTCCCCCTGCGCGTCCGCACCCATGCCGAGCCCCTACGACGCGCAGCAGGCGACGACCCAGTCGAGCAGGTTGGACGTCGCCGTTCCGGAGCGTTCCGCCAGCACGTGACCCTGGCCCCAGACCGGGGTGTGGGCGACGTCGGCGACGCCGTCGTACTTGCGCAGGGCGAAGACGATGTTCGCCGCGGTGGCCAGCGAGGTGTCGGTATCGAAGAGGCCCTCGTTGACGCGCCAGTGGGGCGCGACCTCGGACTGGCCGTAGCCCTCGTAGTGGCCGCTCAGCCAGGTGAGCGGGTTCATCAGGGCGACTCGCTCCGACATGGGGGTCCCGAGCGCGTCGACCTTCTCCAGGTCGTCCGCCCACGCCGTCTCATACGCGAGGCTCCAGTCGTCGCAGTCGGCGTACTCGTCGGCATGCGCCGCCACCGTCTCGGCGACGCGGGCCGAGAAGTGCAGGGTCGACTCCTCGCCCACGCCAAAGAGCTGGTTTGCCCTCGAGCTGCGGTCGGGACGGTCGAACGGCGCCGCCTCGAGGCGGGCGGGACGCAGGTGCATGACGAAGTCGCGAAGGCTCGAAACCGAGACGGCCCCCGAGCGGTGGTTGTAGTTGATCCACAGGGCGGAGTCGTTGAGCGCGGCAAAGTAGCTCTGGGCGGAGTCGTAGATCGTGGACTGCACCTGGGCCACGCCCGCAATCTGCCCCGAGGCGTCCGCCGACCCGGGCTCCCGCTCCCCGGTCCCGTCGGCAGTCGCCTCGCCCTGGGGCGTCGCGTCCGCCGCGCGCGAGCTCGCGAGGTTGGGGTCGCCGGGGAAGGTGGGGTCCTCGAGCCTCTGCGGGGTGTAGGTGTAGGGGAACGCGGTGTTCTGGACGAAGTGGGTCGCAGCCTCGTCGACCTCGTCGAGGAGCGCCTGGGCGTAGGAGCCCATCGCGTAGACGCCCGCCTCCGTCTCGTCGAGCGTGAGCTGGACGTCGTCGGCGTCACGCAGGTCCATCTCGTTGATCCAGGCGCCGTACGCACCCGCCAGGTCGCGCGAGAGCAGCTGCGTCCAGGTGCCGTCGGCGCGCGAGGGGTCGGCGCCGTACTGGCCCTGGCACCACTCGTAGGCGGCGTCGGCCATGTCGTAGGAGGTGACGGGACACCATGAGGCACTGCCGGCGATGGCATCGGACACGGCGGCGCCCGCGGCGTCATGGGTGACGGCGCCGATCTCGGCAAGGTACGGCTCGAAGAGGGGCGAGTCGCCCGAGGCGCCGAGGACCGCGGAGAGGCCTCCGCCCGCGCCGAACCCAAAGACGAAGGTGCGACGCGCGTCGCAGGGCAGGCACGCCGCGTTGTAGCGCA
Source organism: Olsenella sp. An270 (assembly GCF_002159735.1). Classification (GTDB taxonomy): domain Bacteria; phylum Actinomycetota; class Coriobacteriia; order Coriobacteriales; family Atopobiaceae; genus Thermophilibacter. Next base: position 5,579 of record NZ_NFJF01000003.1, on the reverse strand, counting down.
GGTAGCGGATCGCCGCCTTGAGGTCCACGGCCGGCCAGGGGGACCCGCCGGGGATGAGCTCGCTCGATCCGGTCGCGGTGTCGACGGCGGCGGAACGGCCGCGGAACCCGGCATAGACGTAGACGCAGCCCTCGCCCAGATAGGGGGCGAGGCCCTCGTACCCGTAGGCGGTGGGGCTCTCCTGGGCGGCGAGGGTCCCGGAGTTCACGGGCATGAGAATCGGGGCGGTCGCCGGCGTGAAGCTGCCGACGACGGCCTTCTCGTTGACGGTGCAGGTGTAGGTGTCACCGTTCTTCTCGGCGTTGAAGTAGGCGCCGGGGACGAAGATGGCAAGCGACTCGTAGGTCTCGGTCGCGGGATTCAGGCAGTAGGTGAGGCCGAGCTGGTAGTAGACGTTGTTCTCGCTGTCGAAGCGCCATGCGGACGTGTCGAGCGCGAGGCCCTCGAACTCGGAGGCGTCCACCTCGGGCTCGGGCGCGGCGTCGCCCGTCTGCGTCTCGGGGACCCGCTGCGTCGGCGTGCAGCCCACGGCGCCGGCGATCGTCCCCATGGACGCGAGGGCGAGGAACTCTCTTCTTGTGCAGCCCATGGCCCCTCCTCGGATTACAGCGTGAAGGCACGGGTACCATTGTAGCAACGGGCCGCAGGGGCGCCCGTCGCCCATGCGACCACCACATTCTTGACGTCCGCCCGAGGGGAGGCAGCATGTCGCCGTTCTGGAGAGGGAGGCCCGAGCCCGACGTCCCCACGCCCGAGAACGCCCGACGGCTGCGCGTGCGCTTCGTCGGGCGCGTGCAGGGCGTGGGGTTCCGCTGGACGGCCGCGACGGTCGCGCGCGGGCTCTCCGTCACCGGCTGGGTGAGAAACGAGCCCGACGGCTCGGTCACGGCCGAGGTCCAGGGCGAGCCCTCGCACCTGGGCGCGTTCTTCTCGCGCATGCTCGAGGAGATGGGGGTGCGCGGTGTGCGCTCGAGCTACACGATTGACCAGCGCGACGAGATAGCCGTGGTACCGGGCGAGCGGGGCTTCGAGGTCCGCTACTAGGGCGGTGCGCCGAGAAAAACAAAGCAGGTCGGAGACACATGGCCTCCGACCTGCGAAAGTTCTGGTGGCGGGGAAGGGAGTCGAACCCCTGACACGGGGATTTTCAGTCCCCTGCTCTACCAACTGAGCTACCCAGCCATTTGGTGCGGGAATTACTATACCAAACTCGCCCATCGTGTCAAAGACTTTTTCTCGGGGCGGGCCGGGCGCCGTGTCATGTCTCTCGGCAGGGCTCCTGCAGAGAAGGACCGGTCATGGTGAGGACGCAGCCGCATACGTCGACGGAGTCGCCGTAGGGGACGATGACGGACCCGCGCACGTCACGTCCCCGATAGCGGGTAGGGTTCGTCGCGCCCAGGTCGCTCGCCTCCATGCCGTCAGGGGTGGGGGCCAGCCTCAGGTGCCTGCGGGATACCGCGCGGGAGTGGAGCACGACGTCGTTGCCGTCGTCCCGTCCCACCGTCACGCCCCGGGAGGGGACGCTCACCCACACGTCCACCGACGGCGTCCTCACCAGCATCCCCACCTCACGTGTGGAGCAGGCCTCGCCGTCGGCGAGGTCGAGCGTCTCGTCGGGACCTCCCGCCGGCGGCTCCGGTGGGATTCCCGGCGGCTCGGGCAGGCGCGGGCGCGCCGCATCCCGCGCGAAGTCGTACAGGCACCCGTAGCACACGCTCATGTCCGCGTAGAGCTCCGCGCCGCAGCGCGGGCAGACCCTCGTCTCGTACCCTCCGGTGACACCCTTCGTGAAAGCCGTCATATCCCTCTCCCTCTCTCAGCGACCCATTGCATCGGGTCCGACCGCCACGACCCACAGGTGCTCCCCCTCCTCGATCCACTCCCCCTCCGCCGCAGGGCGCTCGATGGCGCAGCAGGCGTCCGGATGGGCGAGAAACTCGCGCGGGGGCAGCCCCCTGCGGACGAGCAGGACCTCGCCCAGTTCCCCCACCAGCGCCACGTCCAGCGGGTAGCGCATGCCAAACGTGTGTATCGACGGGCAGCGCGCGAGCATGACGGGGGCCGCTTCCGGGCCCGTGCCCAAGAGGCCGCGCAGCCGTTCCGCCCACGTGGTGAGGACCCTGAGCTCGAGCACGCGTTCCGGCCGCTCGTCGGACGACAGTCGCGCAAGCCCCATCTCAGATCACCACCCCGGGTCGGTGACGGTCCACCACGAGCTCGCACTCGTGGGTGAGCGCGAGCGGCGCCTCGTAGGTGACGCCCGGAAGGCGCAGCAGGCGAGGCCACGGCCGGTACGTCAGCGTGCATACGTAGCGCGTGAGCAGCGGTGACACCGCGAACGTGCCGCCGTCTCCCCACGACACGCCCTCCGAGCGCACCTCCACCTCGCAGCGGTCCTCCCTTCCGACGAGGTCGGCGATGGCAGCGCGGACCTCGTCGACCGCCGCCGCGCCCTGCTCGCCGGCAGGAGACACGCCCTGGGTGAGCACCGCATCCCGCGCCGCCTGGTCGAACGCCGCGCACGCCTCCACAAAGCCCATGAGGTTGAGGATGACGAGGGCGACGGCGATGACGACGGGGGCCACCACGGCGAGCTCCACGGTCATCTGCGCGTCCCTCGAGCGCAGCGCCCTTGCGGCGGCCCTCATGGCGAGCCTCCCGCGGCCGAGAGCTCCACGGTGAGGGGAATCGTGAGGTCGGTCCCAGGAATCGGCAGCTCGGCCACCGTGAGCGAGCCGGCGCCGATCGCATCCCCCAGCTCGACGCCCAGGGCACGGGCCAGGTCCGCCGCAGACCCGGAGTCGGGGAGTCGCGCCACCAGCTCGCGAACCGTCGAGACCTGGTCGTAGCCACCCCGGTCGAGCACATCCTGGGTGTTCGTCAGGACCGGCTTTCTCAGGCGCATATCGACCGGCTCGAGCCCGAGGTCGTGCATGACGCCCTTGAGCTGGTCTCTCAGCCACGCCCCCACGGAGCCGCCCAACACGCCGTCAAGCCGGTCGAGGAAGCCTCCCCCGACCTCCGCCACCCTGCCGTAGGCCGACCCGTAGCCAACGAGAAGCGAGCCCCAGAGACCCATGACGCCGTCGAGCGCCCCTCCGAGCGCCGAATCGGACACGGAGAGGGAGTCGAAGAAGCTCGCCAGGACGTTGTTCTCGGACGTCGCCTCGTCGGGAGCGAGGACCGCCGCCGAGACGGCCGCGCCCGCGGGCAGCTCGGCGGAGGAGAGAAACGACGCCGTGAGCTCGGTCGGGACAACCGTCCCCTCCGCGCGGGAGACGACGGCGACGCAGCCCCACGCGCCCGGCGGGCACAGCACGGGGCGCTCGGCGGAGAGCTGCCCCAGAGCATCCTCGAACGCGCGCTCGCCCTCCTCCGCGAGCTCGCGGGTGCGAGCCTCCGCGGCGGCGAGGTCGTCGCGCGCCGCCTCGTAGTCCTCGGACGCCTCGACGATGATGCGCCAGTGGTGCTCGAACCCGTTCTCGATCGAGGTCGAGGCGGCGGCCACCCGCCCCATCTCGCCGACGTCCATCCGACACTCGGGGCACGGGGCGACCGAACCGCTGTCCAGCTGCGCGAGCGTGGCAGAGCCGGAGGGAGCGCCGGTCGCGCCCGGACAGTCGGCCGAGGAGTGTAGCGTCCTGCCGCCCTCCTCGTCCGTGCACGGCCACAGGGTCTGCGTATAGAGCGCGCAGGCGCGGGTCTCGGCCGCATTTCTCGGCAGGCTGGGGAGGTCGGCCTCGACCGTCCCGTCCTGCCGCTCCGTCCAGGACCCTGCGCGCACCTCCCCCAGCGCATACTCGTAGAACGCCCTCCGGCATGCAGCGTCCGTGAGCTCCTCCGCCGTGGGTCCCGCCACGTCCTCCGCAGAGAGTCGCGCGGCGTAGTAGGCGCGCGCCCTCATGAGCGGGACCCCGAAGCTCCATGTCTCGGGAGAGGCATGGTAGGGGTTCTCCGCGCCCGACAGTCCCGCGAGCGTGCCCGCGCGCTCGAACAGCGAGTAGGGCTTGGAGCCGCAGTCCGCCATCCACCCCCGCTCGAGTGCCTCGTCCGCGCGCTCGCGCGCCTCCTCTGCCTCCAGCGAGACGGCCCGCATCTGCTCCGAGAGATCGTCCAGCGGCTCGTCGTCCACGTCGGCCAGCAGCGCCGAGAAGTCCGATTGGGACGTCGCGGGCACGGGCAGCGCGCAGCCCGAGTAGGAGAGCCCCTCCCCCTCGTTCGCCGCGACGCACGACGCCGAGTTGGCCACGACGAGCGCCGGCAGCGCCGCCTCAAGCCTCTCGAGCCCGCTCGCTGCCGTCCGCGCGAGACCTCGCCGAGCCTCGAGGATCTGTCCGCCTGCGGCGCACATCCGCGCCCCGACCGTCGTGAGGCCCGGGACGCACGAGGCGACGAGCCCGGCCCCGTAGACGACCATGCCCGTGAGCCCCAGGCTCAGAACGCAGGCGTCGAGCACCTGCGCGACCGTCGCGAACGAGGCGACCGAGTTGGCGCCCGCGAGCGCGGCGGCGTCGGCGACGTCCTGGACCTCGGAGGAGCGCGAGGCGACCCATCCCGCCGACGCCGCTGCGAAGACGAGCGTCAGGCTCAGGAGGAGCGCCACCGCCACGGCGACCGTCGTGAAGCCGCCCTCGTCGTCGCGGAAGGCGGACAGCACGGTCACGGGACGCCCCACGCTAGCCCCACATCTCGACCCAGTCGTCATAGCTCCCTCCGATCCACTCCGCGCGAAGGCGTCCGGATGTCTCCACCCCGAGCTCCACCGTGCCATCCCCCGACGTACCGAGGGCGGCGACCAACGACCCGAGCAGGGGAAGGGGACGGACGCGCCCCGACAGGGCGACCGTCACCACGCCCGCCTCGTCGGGACCCGTCACCTCGACCTCCCAGTCCCTCTCCCCTCCCTCGTGAAAGACCGCGAGGTCGGGAACGGCACGCAGACGGCGCAGCGCGTAGTCCCTCAGCTCGTCGCCCGACCCTCGGTCCGTCAGGGCGAGCCGGGCGAGCTCCCCCGCCGTCGCGGCCATCACCGCCCGCGTGTAGAGAACGCACGCCGGCTGGGCGAGAAGGGCGACCAGGGCGAGGACGACCGGGAGGAGCAGGGCGGCCTCGACGCTCATCTGGCCGGACCGGTCCGCGGCTCGACCCATCTCAGTACCCCAGGACGTCCTTGAGCAGGGCGACGGTCCCCTGTCCGGTCCCGTGGGACGCGCTCGCCGTCGCGAGCCCCACCAGCACCCCGTCCCTCCCCGCGTGCCAGAGCAGGCCGAGGGCCCCTATCGCCGCGACGAACGCCGCGAGCACGAGCAGGTACTCGACCGTCGACTGTCCGCGACAGCCCCCTACTCCCCCGACAGGCCGACGAGGTCGGAGGCGAGCATGTGCCACGTGACGACCGAGCTCCCCTCGCCGTCGCCGCCCTCGGAGACGAGGCAGACCTCCACCCATCCGCTCCCCTGGAGCACGCATGTTGATGTGCAATAAGAAATGGTCCGAATGAGCACCGGTTTCTGAGCAACGCGTGCACCGAAAAATGAGCAGTTTGAGCATGAGGGCCGCGCCCCCTTGGACCAGGG